>CAWBYO010000003.1:0-268867 GCA_963793075.1 uncultured Alphaproteobacteria bacterium | reverse complement strand
GATGTATTGCTGAAAAACTGCGAATGCCCAACGTCGTAAAGCCGCTGCCGGGGATAAATTTTACGCATTTCTCGCTGGTTCTCAGGGTTCTCAGGCGCTCCACTTATATCCGAGAGGTGCGGGATGCTCCAACGCAATCTTGACGGCGCATTTTGGAACTGGCCAGATCCCGGCGAATGACAAGTACATCAGACTCCCTGCTAACACCAATCGCAAGGTAGACACTACTCTACAATCGTCTAGCCTTGGTATAGTTCATGAATGCGACGCAAAAGAAGATCGGCTACTTGGTGCTTTCGTTTTGCACCGCAATGCTCCTGGCCAGTCTCACCACATCCTACACTACCGACTTGCCTATCATTAAGGACGCCATGCAGAACGTTGATGCGGCCTACTCCCTGAACACATGGCGGGGTGATTTCGACCGATGGTACGAAGCCTTCGATGCGGCGCGAGCCATTGCCGATTATCGCTATCGCGACACTTCTCCTAGTACATCCAGATTTTGCCGAACCTTATACGGCAGATGATCTCGAGACCGGCCGACTCCAACCCTTCTGTGAAAAAGATCAATGGCCTTCCCGGCGATTCCTGGCCGCTTTCTTCGTGTTCATGCTCTGCTGGGAGCTGTTCCCAGGCGTAGCTCTTACCGGCCGCAGCGTCGCTGCTTTGCATCGCCGTCAGTGAGTGCTTGTTTTTCTCACATCGCAACGTAGTGGACAGGCTTTACACGGAGTTGCCCGCATCGGCGCTAATAGTAGGTCGCATCATGGTGCGCCGCAGATTTGTTCGTCAACCGAGCGTGCTCCACGCGTTGTTTCTCGGAATCGCATTAGGCATGCTCGCGCTTACCAAGGCCGCATACCTGTATATCGGCATTGCCTTCTTTCGCAATACTGCTGATCATGGGCCTGGTGAAGCAGATGCGGGCGACGCTCCATTCGTGGCGCCGCTTCACCGCTCTCTACGCATTCGTCGGTTTGGCGTTGGCGGCATCGGTTATCCCCTGGTTGATTCGAAATTACATCCAATTTGGCCACGCCCAAATGAAAACTGGTGGGAGCGAGGTTCTTGCCGTGCGCGTACTCCTCACCGAGCAGCCCTTGCTCGGTGCTCTCTATGTCTATTCTCCTTCTGGGATACTTAAGAGGCGCGTTATCGAACCGTTGACCGGATATACCAAAGCCGACCTGAAACCGGGTGGCCGGCTCCACGAGCTCGTAACCACAAAACGACGCCGGTATGAAATATTCAAAGAGAGAATGGAGGCGGACGGATTTCGAAGGCGATCGGGATGAGTGGCTCAGGCACATGGTCTTTGATTATATCGCCGACATCCGCTCCGATATGTCGCGGGCGTCGGCGTCTTTGCTTACAAGGGTATGTGGTTCCTTGACAGCGGCGGTGCGGTCTTCAACGTCGCCGCTTTTCTGGGTTTCTTTGGGGTCTTTTTGTATCCCTCGTTTCTGGGAACCAAAAGTTGTTTGCCGCCTTCGGTTCGGCAGCTGGCTTGTACCTTTTCATCTCAACGTTCACCCACGCTTTGACACGATACAATACCCCGATTACGCCGATCGTGATAATCGCCAATCTCTGGCTTCTGTTGGCCATCGTCCGGATAATTCTCAAGTGGCCAGGAACGAACAGCTCATCGGCAGGCTCGGAACCCGAGTCAAGGATCTAACGACAAAAAGAGCTTAAGAGACTCAGGGTGCCGGTGCGCTCGCCGAGCGCGGAGAATAGGTCGAGCCAGCGACGCGCGATCGCGCCGACCTCGATATCTTTGACCGCCTCAGGCGCCATTCCGGCATAGCGCGCGCGTAACGTCTCGTCCGACATCAGGCGGTCCAGACCGAGCGCAAGTGCATCATCGTCGTCGGCCGGAATGAGCAAGCCGTAGCGCCCTTGATCGAGAATGTCCGCGACGGCCCCTGGACAATCCGTGGCGATCACAGGACATCCCGCGGCCAATGCCTCGAGTAGACGTTGGGATAGCCCTCATAGCGCGACGACAAAACGAACAAGTCCGCCCTGCCGAGTACGCGATACATGTCCTTACGCACACCGGGCAGGAGATGCGGTTGTTAAGCCCAAGCCGCTCGACCTCGGCCTCGAGCGCACCTCGCTCCTTGCCCTCTCCATATATCAGGAGCGACCAGTTCGGATGCTTCGGTGCGAGCCTGGCGAAGTTCGCGATCAATCGGTCGAAGCCTTTTTGCCGTGTAAGCCTGCCGACAGCGACCAATCTCTTCTCCGGCGAGGGACGTGCGTAAGCTTCTCCCAAGCCTCCAGCCGAACCGGATTCGGCAACACGTGCACCGGAACGTTGAACCGGCGTCTCGCCCACTCGGCGATGGCCTCGGTCTGCACCACGATGGCCGAAGCCCTGGGATAGGTTAGCCGCCGCAGCCCACGGCGCAAGCGCCCGAGTCCCGGGCCGGTCCGGTTGGTTTCGCTCCGACACCACGACGGGGATACCGAGTCCCGCGCCGCCCACAGCGTCACTACGTTTGCCTCCGTCGTGAAGGCTACGATCACCTCGGGAGCGAGTGCCTTGAGGCTTCGCGCAAGCGCGTCACGCCGCCGCACATTCGTGGCGACCCGCGATACTGGATTTGCGTTCGTGTTGACCGCATCGATCTGCCGGAGCGTCACCGCCTCGATCGAGAACGTGTAACCTGCTCTTCGCCGGCGCCTCGAAGGTGATGGCCGTGACGCTGTGGCCGCCAGCACCACGCATTGCACAGAAGGCTCGCAACGCGTTCGGCCCCGCCAGCGCCAAACGTTGGAATGACGAAGGCGATGCGCATCGCCTCAAGCGCAATCGAGCAGCTCGAGCCAGACCTCGCATGGCTCGATCGAGTTGATGGATCTCCGTTCGCGCCATTGCGGCCTGGCCGAGCCGCACCCGTAGCGCTGGATCCTGTGGCGAGCCGTAACTATGCCGACGCCGTGGCCTCAACATCCTCGACCGGAACGATGAGACCCGCGTCATCGTCATACCGATCAGTTCCAAGGGCCCGGGCGACGCATCCGACACGACGGCGGGACAGACCGCAGGCCATCGCCTCGAGAAGGCGTTTGGTGAGCCTTCGAACCGAGACGTGAGCACGAAGAACCTGGCCGCCCTGAGATAACGGACGGGATTGTCAGACATGCCCGAACCAGTCGATGCGTGAGCAATGCCAAGTTCGATTGCGCCAGCGCTTGCAGTTCAGCACGCAGCGGTCCATCGCCCACGATTGCCAGCCGCCACTCGGGCAGGCTCTCGAAAGCGCGTGCAGCGGCCTTGAGAGCACATCCAGACCCTTTTGCTCCACGAGTCGTGTGACGGTAATGAATGTCGGCGCGGCGAACGTGCCGGCTCAGCTCGTTCATCGAGGCTCAACGGGTTTGGCAGGAACGCCAGCTTCTTCTTAGGCACGAAATCGCCGAGGGCATCCACAGCACCGAGACTGTTTGCCGTCACGATGTCGGACCAGCGATAAATCATCTTGCGCATGAAGATGACACGCTGACGGTGACTTTGCCGCCGCGGGTCATTGCGCTCCGAGACTACTGTTCGCACCGACAGGCCGCGTGTCGCGAGGAGCGTCAATATGTTGGTTTGCGTGAGGAAGGAAAGGACGGCATCTGGCTCGATGCCTCTGATCGTCTTTCGCAGCCGATGGGTCGTTTTGCCAGGCTCGAAGCCGAAGGCAGCAAGGCCGCGCAGACGAACGAGAGAGCTCCGGCTTGGCCGGCGATACGGGTGACGCAGCGCTACCGCTTTCCGTTTTCGTCTTTCCGTTGACGTGCGCTGGAACTACAGACGTAGAGGTTCTGTGTCGGCGAACCCTCGGATCAAGTTCATAGGCGTCAGGAGGCTCATTGAAATTGTAACAACGTGGACGTCTATCCCGCGCGCTACGAGGGCATTAGCGGCAGTGGTAACGACCCGTTGGGCGCCGCCTGGCCCGAGATGGGCGACCACCAAAGCGATCCGCTTCTGACGCTGGTTCACGTTCATCGAATTCCTAAAATTTTCAGTGCCCTAGATGGTTATACGCAATCCGTGGGTCAAATCGCATCGCGTTGCAATGTCGAGTTTTAGCTTGTAGGGATGCGGCGAATTTGGCCGCAATCGGTGATTGGTCCAGCATGTGCCGAATTGAGCGGCGCAGGAGCAGGCGCGCACGCCGTCGTCCTCCAAATGGCAAGGGCGGACAACGGCTAAGCAGCCTCAATCTGCGATTAATGCCGCATGCCTCGCGGACTGCGCGCGTCCTAGCAGTTTAGCCTGGTCGGGGACTTGGCCAGTCTTGCCGCAGGAAGGCAAGGGCATAGGTCCCAATTCCACGAGTGGTCCGTGCGCTCCTGAAGGCGACCTTTCATCAAAGTCGTCTCGAGCCGCCTACGCAGGCTTATCGCAATTTTCAACCGGAGACTATCCGCGTTGCCGAGCAAGGAGTTCCATGAGGAATTGATCGGTCGGGCGGTCGATTTTGGCTACCTCGCTGGCCGCGTCGTATTCAGCAATTTGTCAGAGACAAAGACGTCCTCGATGTCGGTTGCGGCACGGGTATTCATAGCATTGGCTACACCGTCGTCGGCGTGAAGTCCTACACCGGCATGGATCCGATGATTAAATTGGACCAGACCGCACCAAGAATATCCGCAAGACGTACCCGAGAAGCCGTTCGGCTGGACGCCGCGGCAAATCTGCGAGCAGTTCAGCCGCATCGAGTTGTTCCCCGGCACGTTTGAGGACTTCGACAGCGATCGGACCTTCGACGTCGCCGTCTGCATAACGTGACCGAGCATCTGATCCAGATCGACGAGGTACTACACGACACGGCCGAGAGGCTACGCCCTGGCGGCGTTGTGATTTTCAATCATCACAATTTCTACTGCTGGAATGGCCACCATCAGCAACCGCGCACCGTCAACGAGATCAAGCCTGAGCGACACCACGCAGAAGCAGTTCGTGGATTGGGCGCACATCAGGTTCGACGCGCCGGAAGGTCATTACTTTCACCGTGGCCTGAACAAGATCAAGCTTGACGACTTGCGGGAGCTCGTGGAGCGCGACTACGACATCGAAACGTGGGATGAGCTCCCATCCGACAAGCGGAATCGGCGGCGGCCGCCTGACCGATGAGATCGTTGCCCAGTTTCCCGAGCTCACCCGGCGCGACCTCGCCATCCACAATGTGTTCTGCATCGCTAGGAAGAAATCCCAGGCACCCGTGAATTGATGAGGGGACGGCGCGAACGATGAGACTGCCGCCCCGCATCCTCTTCGTCACCGAGTCCTTCGGTGTCGGCGGCACCGAAAACCATCTTCTCGATCTGCTGCCGGCACTGAAGGGCAGAGGCTTCGAGGTTGCCGCCTTCTGCTTCACCGCCAAAGGCAGCCGTGCGCCCCTGCTTGAGGACATGGGCATTCCGGTCTACGCGGCACCCGAACTCGGCCAGCGCAAGCGTTCCTTGCTGGCGCCCGCTTCGCATGCATCGGCGGTGCGGCGAAGCTCTTCGCCCTCATCAAGCGCTTCCGACCGTCCATCGTGCACTTCTATCTGCCGGGGCCGTATCTTGCGGGCGCCCCCGTGGCCATCGCCTCTCGTGTGCCCATCAAGCTCATGAGCCGCCGCAGCATGGCGGACTACCAGGCCAAGTGGCCGGGCGCCGCTGCGACCGAGCGCCTGTTGCACACCCGCATGGATGCCCTGCTCGGCAACGCCCAGGCCGTGACGGACGAGTTGCTGCGGGAAGGCTGCCCCGAAGCCAAAGTTCATCTCATCTATAACGGCGTGCGGCCGCCTGACGCCCCCATGAACCGAGCCGAAGCCCGCGAGGCGCTCGGCCTCGATGCGCAGACCTTCGTCGCCACGACGGTGGCCAATCTCCTCCCCTATAAGGGTCATCTGGATCTCGTTGCGGCGCTCGCCGAGATTGCCGACCGAATGCCTCAGCCTTGGGTGATGCTGTGCGCCGGCCGCGACGGCGGCAGCCGCGCCGGCATCGAACACGCCATCGCGCAAGCGGGGCTCGGCGAGAATATCCGCCTGCTCGGCGAGCGAAGCGACGTGCCCCTCCTCCTGGCGGCATCCGACCTCGGCATCCTCGCGCCGACCCGCAACGAGGGCTTCTCCAACGCGGTGTTGGAGTTCATGGCGGCGGGTCTGCCCATGGTGGTCACCGATGTCGGCGGCAATGCCGAAGCCGTCCTCGATGGCGAGACGGGCCTCGTCGTCCCGCCGCATGACCCAAGCGCGCTTGGCGCCGCGATCTTGACGCTCGCTGAAGACCCCGCGCGCCGCCGCGCCATGGGTGAGCGTGCGCGGAACCGCGCGGCGGCCGAATTCTCGCTCGAGAAGTCCGTCGATCAGTATTGTGCGCTTTACGAGGCTCTGCTCGCCGACGACAGGACAGTCGCGAGCTAGCGTGCGCCGCCACGCCTCGAACATCAGCACGTTCCACAGGAAGTGCTGCCAGTTGCGCTTGCCCGACTGATGCTCCGCCCATTTTTCCTGGATCGGCGCCGGGTCGAGCAAACCGGCACGGGTCATCGCGGCGGGATCGAGCAGGTCGGCGGCCCAGTCCTTCAGCGGTCCGCGCAGCCACGCATCGATCGGCACGCCGAAGCCCATTTTCGGCCGCTCCACCAGCGCCTTCGGCACGTATTTATAGAGCACCTGGCGCAGCAGCCACTTGCCCTGGCCGCCGCGCATCTTGAGGCGGGCCGGCAAATGCCAGGCAAACGCGGCCACGCGATGATCGAGCAGCGGCACTCGCGCCTCGAGGGACACCGCCATCGACGCGCGGTCGACCTTGGTGAGGATGTCGTCGGGAAGATAGGTGACGCTGTCGGCATATTGCATCCAGGACAGCTCGTCCTTGAAGCGCGCCCGGGTCGCATCGCCGAACGCCGGCTGGTCGAACGGGGTGGCACCCTTGACCAGCGACCACGCGTCCGCCCACTGGGCGATCAGGCTCCGGTAATAGCCTGACGCGTCGTCGCCCAAGACGCTCGGCGAGCTTTTGCAGCTTCTCGCCCGGCAAGCCGCGGCCGCATGCCCTCTGGCACCACGTCGAACAATCGGTCCCACGTCGACGGCGGCACGGCGCCGATTAGGCGCGCGAGAGCACGACGCCACCGGCCGCGGCAGCACCCTTAAGGCGCGCGCCACGCGCAAGCCCTGGCCGTAGCGGTTATAGCCGGCGAACAGCTCATCGCCGCCGTCGCCCGACAGCGCCACCGTGACGTGCTGCCGCGTCATCTCCGACACGAGGAAGGTCGGGATCTGCGAGGAGTCGGCGAACGGCTCGTCGTAGATGCTCGGCAGCTTCGGCACCACGGCCAGCGCCTGCTCGGGGCGTCACATAAAGTTCGGTGTGGTCGGTGCCGAGATGGGCGGCCACCGCCTTCGCCTGCGTGGCCTCGTTATAGCCCTTCTCGTGAAAGCCGATGGTGAAGCTCTTGACCGGGGTCGGACTGTTCGCCTGCATCAGCGCCGTCACCGTCGCCGAGTCGATGCCGCCGGAGAGAAACACGCCGAGCGGCACGTCCGCCACCATGCGGCGCGTGACGGCGTCGGTCAGCAGCGCTTCGAGCCGCGTCGCGCGCTTCGGTGTCGCTCAAATTCGAGTGGCGCCGCCTGACCGCGCTCCGCTTCGTCGAGCAGCGACCAATAGGATTCGCCGCTCGTCCCGCCGTCCTCTGCAATGTGCAGCAGCATGCCGGGCTCGAGCTTGGCGATGTCCTGATAGATGCTCGACGGCGCCGGCACGTAGCCGGTGCAGAGATACGCCCCGAGGGCTTGGCGGTCGATGGCCGGCGCAAAGTCGGGAAGCGTCGCGAGCGCCTTCAGCTCCGAGGCGAACACGATCCGACCGTTGGCGTGGCCCCAATAGAGCGGCTTGATGCCGAGCCGGTCGCGCCCAAGGGTCAGCGTGCGCGTGGCCTTGTCGAACACCGCGAAGGCGAACATGCCGATCAGGCGCTCCACCGTGCGCGCGCACGCCCCACGCGGCGAAGCCTTCCACCATGCACCTCGGTGTCGGAGTGGCCCGCGGAATGCATGGCCCTTCTGCTCCAGCTCGGCGCGCAGCTCGCCGGCGTTATAGACCTCGCCGTTATAGGAGAGCACGAAGCGGCCAGAGGCGGACAGCATGGGCTGCGCGCCGGCGGCGCTGAGATCGATGATCGACAGCCGCGCGTGGCCCAGCGCGACGCCGGCTTCCGCGTCCACCCACACGCCGCTGGCATCCGGCCCGCGATGGTGCAGCGCGCCGGCCATGCCGGCGGCGAGCGCCCGCAGCGCGTTGTCGCCGGACCGCCGCTTGGGATCGAGAAACCCCGCAATTCCGCACATAACTCTCTAAGCCCTGGCCGCCCTTAATGCTCGTCTCTGTAGCTTATCCACGAGATCGGCGCATCAAGCTCCCTCACCTGGTTGCAAAAGGGCTTGAGGCGACAGGGATTGCTGTGCCAACTGGGGACTAAGTCGCGCTTCGAGTGGGGAATTTGCGCACGATGGTCACTGCCAGCATCGAAGTCCCACAGAGGCGCAACGCTGGACTCTTTTCAGCCGTGTTCTTCCTCGCGCCCCTCGTCACATTAGTGGCTCCAAAGCTCACGCCGCTCTTCATGCCTCTGGTGGCCCTAGCCCTGATCCTGGCCGCACTCCGCCGAGGGCTAAGCTGGAAGGTGCTTCTGACCTCAAGCGCAGCGCTTGTCTTCGGGGCGATACTTGCCGTCTACGTCCTCATCAACGCATCGTGGGCTTGGAACCCCGCCGCTGGCTTCGAAAAAGCATCCATCCTGCTCGCCGCCATCCTCTTGGTTTTCGCGGCAGCAACCGCCAGCGACATGTTGGATGAGAATCAGGCCCGTCGCGCCGCGATGGCCTTCATTGCCGGCGCCTTCTTGGGCACACTTTTTCTGCTCGTCGAGTTCATGACCGATGGCGCCATCACGCGCTTCGCCATGAACAACATCCCCGCGATCCGACCCGACAAGGCTAAGCACGTCGTTATCTCGGATGGTGCGGTGACGCGATTGAATATGAGCACGTTCAATCAGAACGTCACTCTTGTGATGCTGTATCTCTGGCCTGGTCTCCTTATGATACGGTCACTCGCCAATCTTCAGCGTCGTGTATTTGTGATAGCCCTCTTCTTGGTACTGACCGCCGCGACGGTACTTCTCTCCGAGCAGAGCTCCTCCCAAATCGCTCTCCTCGGCTCGGCTTTTGTTTTCATGCTCGCTTGGAAATGGCGCCGCGTCACAATTCGAGGCCTAGCAGTGGCTTGGTGCCTCGGTTTTGCACTCGTGCTTCCGCTGAATTTTCTCGCTTATGATGCGGGTCTTCATCTGAGTAAGTCACTGCCGGCCTCCTACAAGGCGCGCATCATCATCTGGGAATTCACGTCCGAGCGAACCCTTGAACATCCGTGGCTTGGCATCGGCGTGAACTCGACACGGGAGAGAGACGCCGCCGGCGCCGATGAAATTCAGCCTGCCGAACAGCCGGTTATCGGGGCCCTGCCCTACGCACGATCATGGCCGAGAGACGGCACTGTCGGCCTTGGCTTGTCAAGACGGCCAAGCACCGAAGCCTACGGGCCCAAGCCTTACCGGCCAAAGCCTAAGGCGCAGCACCGTTGCGCAAGGGCGTGATCGGGCTGTGGGCCATGCGCTTGGCCTGGGCCTCAAGGCTGTCGAGATCGGGATTCTCCGTCTCAACGTACGCCTTGAGCTGTTCGACCATCTCCTTCTGGCGCTCGGGGCTCACTCTTGGCGTCGCATTGCGTTGCCCGGGCGCGGTCCCCGGCCCCCATCGCGGCCCGAATAGATAGACGGCGCCATACATGATCTTGGCCGTGTTCTCATCCACGTCCGCCGCGCGCATGGCGTTGTAGAAGACCTTGTGGGTGTCCTGCCAACTGCGTTGCTGGTTGTCGCAGTAATAGTCGTGGATCACCGCGGCCGAGCGGTAAGCGCCGGTGAAGGGTGGATACAGCGCCCATAGAGCAGAGGGCACCGAGGCCCCGTCGGTGAGATAGCCGGCCGGAACCTTCCATTGCTCGCCGGCTGGATCGACATAGCCATAAGGCTCGATGAGCTTCACCTTGCGGCCGTCGCCCCCGAACTCGGCGATGAACTTGCCGACATAGTGGCCGAATCTCGGGTCGGCCCAAGCCGGCCATGCGCCGGCCGCGATCATGGCGGCAGTGCCGGCAATGGCGCCCCCGAGGATAGCCCGGCGACTGTGTACGCGATTGAACATGGCTTGCTCCGCTCCCCAATTATGCCATCCGCGCGACAGGAAGAAAAACCATTTGACGGGAAAGGCGCGGACGCAAGGTGGGGGAACCTTGCGCCCGCTAGGCTGAAAGGGAGGGATGCTGACAGGCCAGGGCAGGAGCGGACCCGGACCCTTTGTTCCCCTTTCAGCTCCTCGGCGCTTGGCTCGGTGGGACAAGCCTCGCGCCGATCGTGCTACGCGAACGGATCACGTCAGTTTTCGTTGGCCTTGGGGAGGAGAGCCCCGCTGGCAAGGAGGGAGATAACGGGCACCGCGCACGTGCGTTGTGACGTCCCTCACACAAGCGTCCCGCGGGCCCGTGGCAGAGTTCGGCCCATGACCATGAACATCGTTTTGCCTGTGCGGTTGGTGGGGATTGCCGAAATGGACTACCCTGTCGGTTTGCCGGCCCAGATCCCGATAGGCGTGGCTCCAACGGGTATGAACGAGACCCTCGAAGACCTGGTCGCGCGATCCGCGCTGATGCGTGGGACGAGCGAGGAGAGCCGCGCGCTTCTGCGCCGCGCGCGTCTCACTTTGCGCAAGCTCGGCCCCGGCGAATGCGTGTTCCGGCCAGGTGACGCGGCGGATGCCGTCTATTTCCTGCTCGGGGCGCGGGCAAGCGGCGACGGTCTCGACGTCGACCCGCTGGTGCAGGTCGAGCTGAAGCCGCCGTCAGGCAAGCGCATGCTCCGCTTCGAGCGCATCGTCCATGGCGAGATCTTCGGCGAGCTCGAGCTCCTGGAGCAGGGCTTGCTGCCGAAGCCGGTCAAGCGCTCGACTTCGGCAATCGCGCTGACTCCGGCGGCCATCGTGCCGCTGCCGCTGTCCCTTCTCACCGATCTCATCGCCGCCGACGCGGTGCTGCGCGCCCGCCTCATCCGCATCGGCTCGCAACGGCTGCTGTCGGCGCTGAAGCAGCAGCACGACAAGGCTCATATTTTTCCCGATCTGCTGCTCGCCGATTGGCTGGTCGAACTGTCGGCCGATAGCGGCATCGCCGAAGGCAACCGCGTGCGCTTTCCCCGCAAGATCGCGCAGAGCGACATCGCCACCGATCTCGGTGTCAGCCGCGAGACCATCAGCCGTCGCCTCAACGAGTGGGAGCGCTCTGGTTTGTTGCGCACCGGCGCGCGCAGCCAGCAGATCGAGATCATCGATTATCAGCGCGTCAGCCGGCTTGCGAGCCTGCGCACGGCCCGCAGCCGCGCGGCGCTCGAGCGCACCATTGCCGACATTGACGCGGCGATTGCCCATGGCGACCTGATCCGCGCCCGCAATATCGGCCTCGACATCATGCGCTATTACCCGTCGAGCCCGGAGTTGCAGCACCGCACCGCCCTGGCCGCCGCCCGCAGCGGCGATGCCAAGGGGGCGCTTGATCTTCTCACCCGTTCCGGCCTGCCCATGAACGGGGACCTGAGCGCGCTGGAGGACGCGGTGCGCAAGGCCAGGCGCAATCCCTTCCTGCCCATGGACCGCATCGTCGCCGATCCCTTCGTCGATGAGGGCTATGGCGAAGACGAGCCGGAGCCCGTGCGCTACGACGATGCGCCATGGGAGGCGCAGCTCGTGGAGGATCTCGCCGCACTTCATGCGCGCGTCCTGAAGGAGCGCGCCTTCGAGGCGGCGAATGCCGGAGATCGGCAAGAGCAGGCGCTGGCGTCGTTCGAGGCCTATCACCGCCTGTTCGCGGCCAGGCGCGGCTATTACCCCGGCATCAATGCCGCCACCATGGCGCTGTGCGCGGGCGATGCCACCACCGCCAAGGCCATCGCGCGGAAGCTCGTCGCCACATTGTCCTCCGACTCGGAAGACTATTGGCCGCTCGCCACTCTGGCTGAAGCGTTGGTGATCCTGGGCAAAGGCGGGCGCGCCAAGAACGTCCTGCTCAAGGCGCGCGCGGCGCGCGGCGCCGACGACGGCGCCAAGGCCTCCACGATTCTGCAGTTTCGCCGGATCGGCACCGCCTTCGACACCAATTTCGACGTGCTCATCGATGCCCTGCAGCCCCGCAATGTCGCGGTCGTCTCGGGCCATCTGTTCCGCGGGGCGGAGCTCGATGCCGCCACGCAAGACACCACCGAGGCCGCCATCCGCGCGCGCGCCGAAGACTTGTTCGCCGCGCATAATGTCGGCTTCGTCTATGGCGCGCTCGCTTGCGGCGCCGATATTGTCCTCGCCGAGACGGCACTCGAGATGGGAGCCGAGTTCGAGGCGGTGCTGCCGTTCAACACCGAGCGCTTCATCGACATGTCGGTGCGGGTCGGCGACCCGCCAGGTCAAGCGGGCAAATGGGAGAAGCGCTTCCGCGCCATCCTCGATGGGACGCGGGGGCCTTGTTCGCTGACCATCATGGACGCGCAAGACCCCGCCGAGCGCGATATCGACGGCTATTTTTTTTACGGCTTCCGCTATGCCGCAGGCTGCGCGCTGCAACGGGCAGCCATGCTGCAGACGGCGTGCGGGCTCATCGTCGTGTCGGACTCGACCGAACCCGATAACGTCGCCGGCGCCAACCGCGTGTTCGCCGATTGGCGCGCAGCCGGCCGGCCGTTCGATCTCATTCCCTACCCGCACAAGCGGCCCCCTCGTCCGAAGCGCGGCCGGGGCGAGACCGCGTTTCGTCCGATCGTGTTTCTGTGGGACGGCGCCCCCGGTGCCAAGGATGGCGAAGCGGCGCTCGACAAGCTGTTCAAGAAGGCGGCCAAGGGCGTGGAGCGCGTCGCGCGCACCCATCGCGACGGCCGCCGCGGTTGCTGCCTCATGGCCGACACGACCGATCAAGCCCTGGAGCTTGCGAACGGCGCGGCCGAAGCGGCGCGCAAGGCCAAGCATCCTTTGCGGGTGATCTGCGATTTCGGCCTCGTGCTCGGGGCCAATCTCAAGCCCGACAAGAAGCTCATCGCCCGGCTTCAGTCCGCCGACGATCTTCCAGGACTTCCGCTCGACTGCGTGCTCGCCACCGAAGCCTATGCGGCGCAAGCCAAGTTCGATCACGGAAGCGGCGTGCTGCTGGTTCCCGTCGGGCGGGCGGAGGCGATCGCCTCGACCGACGACGGCGCGCGCCAAACCATCCGCGGCCGCCCATCGCTGCCGATCTTCACCGTCGAATCTGTCAAGACACCCAAGACGCAAAGCCCATGACCATCACCATCACCCATCTCGATGGCCCTCTCAAAGGCGAGACGAAGACTTACGACGATGCGTTCGATGCGCGTCGTCTTCGGCCGCGACCGCGAAACCGCGCAAGTGGTGTACCCGCCGGAATACGACGTGGTCGGCCGCCGTCACTTCGAGCTGCGCCGCACCAAGGCCGGCGATTATACGGTCGAGCTATTCGGCAGCCGCTATGTGGAGATCGACGGCAAGCCCGCCGACAACGGGACGCCGGTCAAGTCGGGCAGCACCTTCCGTCTCGGCCGCAAGGACGGTCCCGCGTTCAAGGTGGAGATCGGCGCGCCGTCCGTGGCGGGCCTCCCTCTCACCGCCGATCAGAGCCTGATGTCGACATCGACTCAGCGGCTCGGCCGCAGGGCCGCTGCCGGCGGCGGCCTGCTGGCGGTCCTCCTCGTCGGTCTGTTCGGCTATTTCACCTATCTGCATTCCACGCTCGCCGACCAGATCGACATGGCGCGCGCCGAGGCCGCCGAACGCGCCGCCAAGGAATTCTCGCCTGCAACCCTGAAGACCCTCGAGGACGCGGTCTACCTCGTCGCCAAGTTGGATGGCGGCGTAGAGACGGCGGAGGGCACGGCTTTCGCCTTCGCGCCCGGCAAGCTCGCCACCAACGCCCATGTCACCGAGGCGATCAAGGGCCGCGAGGCCGAGTTCTTTTTGGTCGCACCCAACGGCGACAAGATCAAGATCGAAGCCGTGGTCTCCCATCCGGGCTACCTCGCCTTCAAAAGCTACAAGGCGACTCAAGGCACGACCCGCTGGGGCGAGTTCACGCCGCTCGATCTCATCAACGAGTATGACGTGGGGATCATCGAGATCGATCCCGACATTGCGCTCCCCGCCACGCTGGGTTTCGCCTCGCAGGCGGAACTCGAGGGTCTCTCCCCCGGCACGCCGGTCGCCTCCGTGGGCTTCCCCGTGGAAGGGCTCGCCGGCGGCGAGACCGCCACCAAGGCGCCGGGAACCCTGCATTTCGGCCATATCAGCGCGCTCACCGACGTGTTCATGGTGCGCGCCGACCCCGCGCATCGCCTGCTCATCCAGCACTCGGTGCCGGTCACCGGCGGCGCGTCGGGAAGCCCTCTCATCGACCCCAGCGGCAAGGTCATCGGCATCGTCAATGGCGGCAACACCACCGTGTTCAAGGACAAGAGCGAGGCGATGAATGCCAAGGTGCGCCTGCCAAGCGCGGCACTCATCAACTTCGCCCAGCGCGTCGATCTCTTGCAGCATCTCGCCGCAGGCGATGCGGAGGCAGAACTCTCCGCGGACGAGGCCTATTGGCAGGCGCGCGGCGAGGAATTCGACGACTATTTCGATGTCGCCGTCAGCGACTTCGAGGCGCTGGCCAAGAAGCGCTACGCGGTGAGCCAAGCCACCAACGAAGAGATCGGCGCCGGCAAGCTCGATGCCGGCGACGCGGATTCCTACAAGCTCGTGTCGAAGAGCTACGCGTTCAGAGCCGAGCCCGGCAAGGTCTACGGCTTCATCGCCGATGCGGAGAACGGCGTGCCCATCGGTATCAACGTCAAGAACAAGGCGACGTCGCAATTCCTGCGCGACGCCAAGGACGAACGCCAGACGAGCGAGCTTGAATTGGCGCCGACCGCCTGGGTCACGGTGGCCGAGCCCACCACCGTCGATGTGATCGTGTGGAGCCTCATTGCCCAGCCCGCCAAATACGCGCTCTACGCCTATGAATGGTCCGCGCCGAATGTCACTGAACCTGCGCCCTGAGCACCTTGGCGATGGCCTGGATGTCGCTCACCCGCCGCGCCGGATCGGGCTCCACCATGCCGCGCACCAAATCAGCGATTGTGCGCGGCATCGCGTCCGGCGAATTCTTCTTCCACAGCTTGCCGATCCCATGGTGGTCCGGCAGCGCCCCGCCCCAAATCTCGGCGATCATTTGGCCGAGCGCATAGATATCGGCGCGGCCGTCGACCGCAGCGCCCGCCGCCTGCTCCGGCGCCACATAGGGTGCCGTGCCGAAATGTTTGAGCGCGTCGGCGCGTCCGGCCACCAGCGCGATGCCGAGATCGATCAGCACCGGCCTCTCGCCGCCTTGGGGCTCGCGCGCGACAATGACATTCTCGGGCTTGAGGTCGCGATGGACGATGCCTCGGGCGTGCAGCACGGTCAGCGCATCCGCGGTGCCCGCCAAGAGCGCCAGCAGACGTGCCGGGGCGGCGCCCGATGCGTAGACCTCACGCAAGGTGGGGCCCTCCACGAAGTTCTGCACGATGTAGAGCGCGCCACCCGGCGCCATGCGCAAATCCAGCACGCGGGCAAAGCACGGATCGTCCAGGCTGCCCGCGGCGGCATACTCGGTCTTGATTGTCTCCAGCGCGGCATGGCGCTGGTTGATCGGCTGGCTTCTGAGATCGACCTTCTTGAGCGCCACTTGCTGGCCGTCGGCGAGGTCGATAGCGAGGTTCACCTCGCCCATGCCGCCTTTGCCGAGCCGCGCGAGGCGGATGTAGCGGCGCTCGATGGCGCTGCCGCCGCCGATGAGATCGATGGCGCCCGCCAGTTCCTCCAGATGCTCGGCGCCGGCGCTTTTCAGCATGTCGGCGCGAATCTCGTCCGCCACCTCGACGAGATTATTCGCCAGCGCATTGCGCAAGCCCTGCGCCAGGACATCCCGCGCCCGGCCGGACTCGCCGAGCTCGAACAGGGCGTTGGCCAGCGCCCGGCGCGCCACCGCCTCCCGCACGACCAAATTCTGTTCGGCATATTCGTTGACGAGATGCTCGAGGCTCTTGACCGCGGGCGGTCCGCCTTTGACCTCCTGCAGCTCGGTCACCGCCTGAATGAATTCGGCATGCTCGAAGGCGCTGTCCTTCTCGGGCAGCAACGCCTCGGCGTCCAGCAGCGCGCGCTCCGCCTCATCGAAGCGGCCCAAGCCCGCATAGGCCTTCGCCTCTTCCAGGCACGTCAGAAACTGCAGACGCCGTTCGCGTCCCGGAAGTTCGGCACGAAGCCCGGCCGCATGTTGCAGCACCTCGGCATGCGACCCGAGCCGGTTGAGCGCCTGGCACAGATTGATGCGGATGCGCTGCGCCTCGCGGTCCGGCAATTGACTGTCGCCGCCTTGCGCCACGAGATGACGGAACAGCATGGCCACGTTGCCGTAGCGTTGCGCCTCGAGCTCGATGCGTCCGAACTCGGCGATGATCTTGGCGACCTCGCGCTCATCGCCGCTGAGCGAGGCAAATGCCAGCGCCGGCAGCAGCTCGGTGGAAGCAGCTCGATCATCGCCGCGCCAGGCATAGACGACGGCCGTCTCCCGCCCGATCTTGGCAAGCTCGCGAAAATTGGGCGGTGTCGACGCTTCGGCCTGCGCCTTGGCCTCGCGCAACAGGCGCAAGGCGTCGCGGTCGAGCTTCAACCGATTAAGCACCACGCCCATGAGCCGGTGTACGCGCGGCCGATGCACCGAGTCGCCTTGCAGGCTCAGGAGCACCGTCGCGAGCTTCGGCATCAGCACATCGGGATCGGCGCGCCGGGACTCGACGTCTTCCTCGAGGGTGTCGAGCAGCGCCTCTGCGTCCTGGGGTTCCGTGGTCATCCCCGTGGTTATCCCTGTGGCCTCGATGAACAACTCGCGACTGCGGCGCAAGATGCGGCGGAAACGCGCCACCTCGACAAAGTTTAATGTACAGCGGAATTGAGCATAGTTAAAATGGCGGCAAAACAAACCGGACCGTCAAGAGATCGATTCTCGCATAAGAACAAAAACGAGCGGAGAAGTTAGATGATGCGCGTCCTAGCGCTTGTTTCCAACTATCTGTTGGCGTCCGCGCTTCTGTTTGGCCTCACCGCACCGGCATTGGCCGAGACCGACACCGAGATGATCGTCGGCGGACAGCCGGCGGCTCAAGGGAAATATCCCTGGCAGGTGCGGCTCTATGAATCCATGGATGACGATATCGGCTTTTGCGGCGGCTCGATCATCGCCAAGCAATGGGTGCTGACGGCGGCGCACTGCCTCGTCGACACCGACAAGGTCGTTGTCGGCTTCGGCAATGTCGACCGCACCCAGACGACGAAGATCGCCAGCGAGAAGGTCATCGTGCATCCGGCTTATCTCCAAGGTCAGAAGGCCGACCTCGCATTGATCAAGCTCGCCACGCCAATCGACGACGCGCCGGCCGTGGCCTTGGCCAACGCCGGCACGTCGCGCAGCCTGCTGAGTCCGGGCGCCAAGGCGACAGTGACCGGCTGGGGCGCAATCTGGGATTTCCAAGCCTTCAACAACGCCATGGACGTGATGGCGGGACGGCGCAGCCTGTCCGAACGGCGCCTTCTGAACGACGAGGAGCTGCAAGCCCCGCGTAAGCTGCATGAGGTCGACATCGAGGTGATCGACCCCGCCGAGTGCAAGTCGATCTACGACTCGTTGCAAGTCTCCGCCTTCACCATCGGCGACACGGAGATTTGCGCCACGGGGCCCCGCGGCGGCAAGGATTCCTGCTTCGGCGACAGCGGCGGTCCCCTCGTGGTCCCCTCCGGCGCGGGCGGCTATGTCCAAGTCGGCATCGTCAGCTGGGGTCCGCAATGCGGCAACCCGCTCTTCCCCGGGGTCTACACCCGCGTGTCGTCTTTCTCGGATTGGATCGACGGAACCATGGACGCGAACTAGACTTTCGCCCGTTCCGTCCAGCACGGAGTCCTGCACATGAAGCGCATCGTTATCCTGACCTTGGTGTTGCTCGGCGCGATGTTCGCCGGCGGTCTCGCGCTGGCCGAGGAGGACACCGAGATGATCGTCAACGGCAAGGTCGCGCCCGAGGGCAAATTCCCCTACCAAGTTCGCCTCTACGCCTCGCTTGAGGACGACAAGGGTTTCTGCGGCGGCTCGATCATCGCGCCGCAATGGATCCTGACCGCTGGTCACTGCGTCGTTGCCGACAGCGACGCCAAGGAGAATCTTCAACCGGCGGAGACGGTCTTCGTCGGCTACGGCAGCACCGACCGCACCGCGACCACCAAGATCGAGGCCGAGGAGATCGTGGTCCATCCCCGTTACCTCGAAAAGGCCCTCGCCGGCGCCAGCGACGTTGCCCTCATCAAGCTGAAAGAGCCGATCCCCGACGCCAAGAAGATCGAGATCGCCACCGACGCCACCGAGCAGAAGCTGGTGACGCGCGGCGTCAAGGTGACCGTCACCGGCTGGGGCGCCATTTGGGACCCGGAAGACAAGGAGGTGGTCGAGCTCCTATCCAAGATCGATCCGCAGACCGACATTTCCGAGAAGCTGAATTTTCCGAAGAAGCTCTACGAGGCGGATATTCACGTCATGGACCGCGAGGAATGCCGGTCGGTCTATGCGCCGCAGCAGCTCAACATCGCCGACAGCGAGATTTGCGCCATGAAGCCGCGCTCGGCGTCGAATTCCTGCTACGGCGACAGCGGCGGTCCGCTCGTCGTCCTCGCCGAGGAGCCGAAGCGCTATGTGCAGATCGGCGTGGTGAGTTGGGGCGACCGCTGCGGCCGCGCCGGCAATCCCAACGTGTTCGCCCGGGTGGCGAGCTTCTCCGATTGGATCGAAGCCACGATGGCAGCCCATTCCGGTCCCGCCGAGCCGCCCGAGGCGCCCGCAACCATGTCGGCGGAATAGCGCACCATGACGACGCGCGCGGCAATCCTTCTCGCTGGTCTCGTGGCGCTCGGTGTGACTGCACTGCTTCACCCGGCCTTCGCCGGGGACGACACCGAGATGATCGTGGACGGCACGCCGGCGCCGGAGGGGAAATATCCCTATCAGGTGCGCCTCTACGATTCCTTCGAGGACGAGAAGGGCAGCTGCGGCGGCTCGCTCATCGCCGCCCAATGGGTCTTGACCGCGGCGCACTGCATGTATGCCGGACGCGGCGATGAGAAGCGCGCCATCGAAGCGGGCGATTTGGTGATCGGCTACGGCAGCAACGACCGCATCGAGACGACCAAGGTCGCCGTCGCCGCGATCGTCGTTCACCCGAAATACGCCGCCTGCGCCGGCGACACTCAGTGCGCCGAAGGGTCCAAGTCCGACATCGCCCTGCTCAAGCTCGCCGAGCCGGTCGCCGAGCCAAAGACGGTGGCGCTGTCCGATCCGGAAACGGAGACGGCGCTTCTCGTGCCCGGCGCCAAGGTGGTGGTCACCGGCTGGGGCGCCATGTGGGACCCTTACGATGAGGCCGTCGGCAAGCTGCTGACGACCTTCGGCGGCGGCAACACGCTGAAGGACAAAGTCAACTACCCGCGCAAGCTGCACGAGGTCGAGGTCGACTGGATGGACAACGCCACGTGTGCCGCAGCGTTCGACGCGGGCGGCGGCGGCGAGATCGCCGACACCGAGATCTGCGCCATGCGCCGGGGCACGCGGAAGGATTCCTGCCAGGGCGATAGCGGCGGCCCGCTGGTCGTGCCGGCAAAGGACGGCAATGGTTTCGTTCAGGTCGGCGTGGTCAGCTGGGGCCGCGGCTGCGGCGGCGCACTTCCGGGCGTTTATTCGCGGGTCGCCGCCTTCTCCGATTGGATCAAGCAAACGATGCAGACCGATGCCGCGCCCGAGCAGCCGGAGCCCGCCGACACCGCCGAAGCCCCGCAATAGGGGATGGCCGCGTCACCCCAATTCCGTTGATTGGGGGCACGCCTTTGGCTACGGTCCCTGCTTCGGCAATCGCATTTGAGGGAATCGCATGCCCCTGTCTTTCGGCATATTCGGCAAAGCCGTCGCGGTTCTCATCGCCGTGGCCTTCGCCATGTGGCTGATCTTCACTTACGTGTTCGTCAGCGACGAGGATGCGGACCAAGATGCCGAGCGCATAGGCGCCATCGAGATGAGCCTCGACGCCGCGGCTTAGGTGCGCGCCTGGCGCGCCACGATCAGCCTACCAATCAGATAGATCGCGTCGGTCCTGAGCCCGCTTAAGCGCGCCAGCACGACCGAACATGCCGCGAGCCAGAACACCGTGGCGAGGGCCACCGCAAGCGCCGCCCCGAGCACGCCATAGAGGGGCGCCAGCACCAGATTGCTGAGGGCCAGCACCGCGAGCGCGGCGAGAGCAAGCGCCGCATTTTGCCGTTGCGCTCCGATCACCGTGAGCAGCGGCACATTCGGCCCGAACACGGCACGGGCGAGCTGGCAGAACAGCAGAATGAGCAGTGGCAGCTTGGCGCCGGTGAACTCAGGCCCGAACAGCGACAAGATCGTCTCGCCCCACAGCGCCACGACGAGGATTGCGGCGACGGTCACGGCAAGCGGAAAGGCGAGCGCCTTGAGCGCCACGTCGCGGATGACGCTATGGTCTTTGCGCGCATGGGCGTCCGCCAGATCGGGCACCACCACCTGATGCGCCACCTGCACCGCGAAACCGACCAGCAATGCGAGCTTGAGGCACAATCCGACGATTGCCGTGTCGGCGCTGGGAAGCAGCGGCGTGACCATGAGGATGTCCACGTCGGCGAAGAAGAAGGTGAACAGCGCCACGAGGATCAGCGGCGTCGCCTCGCGGCGCCAGATCTTGACGAGACGCGGCGGCGCCGCGCGGGCAGGCGCATCCGTCACCGGCACGTCCTTGCGCAGCAGGAGATATTGGGTCAGTGCCAAGCCGGTGAACACGACGGTCAGCAGCAGCGTGACATTGCTTGCCGTGAGCGTGATGCCCGAGGCGATGAGAGTGACAATGCCGCCCAGCAGCACGAACGGCCGGATGCAGGTGTCGGGCAGATAAGCCAGCGCGAAGCGCCTGATGGCGGCCGCCAGCGAACCGTTGAGGCGCAGCGATGCGTTCGCCGGGATCGACAGCGCCGCCGCGGCCGTGGCCAGCCGCGCCTCGAGCGACAGCGTCGGCCAAAACATGGCAACGGCAAGCACGCCAACCGTGGCGATCGCCGCATAGGTGGTCGCATCTTTACGCGCCCGCGCCACGAAGGCGGCGATCAGCCCGTCCTTGCCTTGCTCGCGATAGCGCGACAGGAAGCGCGGCGCGATCGCCGGATAGCCATGCGCGGCGACGAGCCCGACCACGGCGGCCAGGCTGGTGACCGAGTAGAACACCCCGAGTGCCGAGGCCTGCAGCGTCCGCGCCAGCACGATTTGGGTGACGAATCCGGCCAGCGCGCCGGCCACGCGCGCCAGCGACAACAGCGATGAGGTGGTGACGAGGCGTCTGGCCTGCGCCAAGACCAAGGCCAACCAGGCGCTTCCTTGGGCGCTTGCACGGCTTGCGGAAGGTGTCATCTTGAACAGCCTCAAGCGACTTTCAGCGACGCGGAACCACGCGCGGTTGCCGCCGTCTTCTCGCGCAAGTCGGCAAGGTTGAGGGTCGGGTCGACGTCCCAGCGGCCGACATGCCCCGGCTCGTCGAGATACCACTGGAGCAGCGATCGGAATTCCTCGCGCGGCATCGCCTTAAAGCCGAGGCTGGCAAGATCCGGCGTCATCCATTTGGCGTCGCACAGACGGTAACCCCACGCCACGAGGTGCCGGTGAAGCACTGCCGTGGCCACCTTCGAGGCATCCCGCGCGGCGGAGAACTTCGAATTCGCCGAAATAGACTTTGCCGATAGCGAATCCGAACACCCCGCCGACCAGGCGCCCGCTCTCGTCCCAGACCTCGACGGAATGGGCATAGCCCGCTTTGTAGGCCTCCCAGTAGGCGCGCATGATGCGCGGCGTGATCCAGGTGAGCGGCACTTTACCCGGCCGCGGTCGCGCGCAGGCCTTCATCACGCCGGCGAAATCCTGATCCATGGTGACGGTGAATTTGTGCTTGCGAAGCAAACGCTGGATGTTGCGGCTGACATGACTATGGGCCGGATCGACGACGGCACGCTCTTCCGGACACCACCATTTCATCGGCCCCATATGGCAGACCGGGAAGTAGCCGCGCGAATAGTTGGCAACGAGTGCGGGCACCGAAAGGTCGTCGCTGATCCCGACCAGTCCGCGCTCGCTGTAGAACTGCGGTAGTTCCGGCAGCATGTCGCGCTCGGACTTCGGCGCAAGAGCGTGGGCAAGAGTGAGACGCCACAGCTGCGGCAGCAGCTTTATGCGTTGCGCCCGCAGCGCGTAGGCCATTCCGAGCAGCCAGCGCCTGAGCCGCTGGGTCCACGTCTCGTGAAAATCCGGCTCTTGGAGATCCGGCTCTTGGAGATCCGGCGCGGTCCCGGACCGGCTCTCAATCGAAGAGGTCTCGGCCGCGCCCTCCCTTGGATCGGTCATCACGCCCATGCACCTTGCATCCGTCCCGCTCTTGAGCCCCCGCATCGCGCGGCCATCGCCGCAGAGCGACGCTTGGCGGGGTTGCGGTTTCCCTCTTACGCCCCCACTCCTTAACAACACGGATAAGCGCGTGTGCGGGTAGCGAACTGTTAACCTTGCCGAAGCGTTAAGCGCCTCTGGATGCACGGAAAATTGGAGGACTGATGGAATATCGCGAGCTTGGCCGCACCGGCGTGAACGTGAGCGCGCTCACGCTCGGCACCATGACCTTCGGCGAGCAGAACACGGAGGCCGAGGGCCACGCGCAGATGGACTACGCCGTGGCCAACGGCATCAACATCTTCGATGCCGCCGAGATCTACCCGATCCCGCCCAAGCCGGAGACCCAAGGCCGCACCGAGGAAGTCGTCGGCACCTGGCTTGCGGCCCGCGGCGACCGGGACAAGATTGTCATCGCCACCAAGGTCGCCGGCCGCAGCAAGACGATCGACTGGCTGCGCGAGGCGGACGGGACGCTGTCGCGGCAAAGCCCGGCGCAGATCATGGAAGCGGTCGACAAGAGTCTCGCTCGTCTTAAGACCGATTACATCGACCTCTATCAGCTCCATTGGCCCGATCGGCCGATGCGCATCTTCGAAGGACTCGAATATGTGCGGCTGCCCGGCGACGCCCATCCGATCCACGATATTCTCTCGACGCTAGGTAAGATCGTTGCCGCCGGCAAGGTTCGCTTCATCGGATTGTCCAACGAGACGCCGTGGGGCGTGATGACCTTCTTGAAGCTCGCCGAGCAGCACGGCCTGCCCCGCCCCGTCTCGATTCAGAACGCCTTCAACCTGGTGAACCGGTCCTTCGAGATCGGCCTGTCGGAGATTCACTATCAGGAGCAGGTGAGCCTTCTCGCCTATTCGCCGCTCGGGCAAGGCTACCTCACCGGCAAATACGAGAACGGCGCGCTGCCGCCCGGCTCGCGCAAGACGCTGTTCGACCGGCTCGGCCGCTACGAGAAAGGCAACGGCCCGCGCGCCATCTCGGCCTACGTGGCGCTGGCCAGGAAGCACGGCCTCGACCCGGCGCAGATGGCGATCAGGTACGCGGTTTCGCGTCCCTTCGTCACCAGCTGCATCATCGGCGCGACCTCAATGGACCAGCTCAAAAGCGACATCGAGGCCGTGAACCTCACGCTTTCGGATGACGTGCTTGAGGACATCGATCAAATCCACCTTGACTACCCCAACCCCTGCCCCTGATTGTTGACATGCGAAAAGTGAGTCGCTTGACATGCCACGGCTTTTCTCAGCTATCGAGATACCGCGCAGCGTCGCCGAGCGACTCACTGTGCTACGCGCCGGGTTGAGCGGGGCGCGCTGGATCGATCCGGAAAATTATCATCTGACCTTGCGCTTCGTCGGCGACGTCGACAGCGCCACCGCGCGCGACTTCACCTTCGCGTTGGGCAAGATCGACATGGCGCCGTTCGAATTGCGGCTGAACGGTCTCGGCAGCTTCGGCGGCAACAAGCCGCGCGCGTTGTTCGCCAGCATCGTGCCGTCGGAAGATCTCGACGCCTTGCACCGGGCCAATGAGCGCGCCGCGCGCGAGGTGGGCCTGCCGCCCGAGGGCCGCAACTACAAGCCCCATGTCACGCTGGCGCGCCTGAGAGGCACGCGCCCCGGCGCCGTCGCGACCTATCTCGAGCATCAAGGCGGGGTGGCGGGCGAGACCTTCACTGTGAACCGCTTCGTGCTCTATTCGTCGCGGGATTCCGTCGGCGGGGGGCCCTACGTCATCGAGGCGGCCTACGACCTGGACGACGCCAGCGATCAAGAGGACAACTACGAGTCAGGAGACCATTACGTCTTCGGCGACACCAACGCCGGAGACGCCTACAACTTCGGCAAGTAAGCGCGCCTCACGCTTTGGCGATCTTGTCCGCGTTGTCGGCGGTGAGATCGGCGAGCAAACCCTCCGCCGCCGCCTGGATCAGGTCGAGCGCGTGGTCGAATCCCGCCACGCCGCCATAATAGGGATCGGGCACATCTTCGGCGCCGGTATGCGGCGCGTATTCGAGAAAGCGGCGGATCTTGTGCCGCGCCTCGAGCGGCGCGATCTCGTAGAGATCGGCGACATTCGATGCGTCCATGGCCAGCACGAGGTCGAAATTGTCGAAGTCTTCGAGCTCCACCTTGCGCGCCGCCTGACCGGAGATATCGACGCCGCGATCGCGCGCCGCTTTCTGTGCGCGGGCGTCTGGCGCCTCGCCCTTGTGCCAGTCGCCCATCCCCGCCGAGTCGATCTCGAACAGATCGAGCACGCCATTCGTCTCGGCGACCTGGCGGAACACGCCCTCGGCCATGGGCGAGCGGCAGATATTGCCGAGACACACAAAGAGCAGACGATGCTTAGCCATGGCGGCTCCTTCGCATAGGCCGGCGGCCTCAGGCAAGCCGGACGCAGCATATTGCACCGGGCCATACCGCTCCCTATGTTTATCAAGGGTTTGAGGGGTCGGAAGAGACCGTTGCAAGGTAGAGACAGATGATCGCCTTTAACGATGCCAGCAAATTGCGGGACGCAGCCCTCGGGCGGCAGCTCTCGCTGAGTGCCTTCGCCGAGCGCGAGCGCAGGGTGCGCCGCGACTTCTGGGCCAAAATCAAGCGCTTTGCCGGGCGGTTGCCCTTCGTCGACGATCTCGTCGCCGCCTATTACTGCGCGCTCGACCCGGCGACGCCGTTGCGCGTGCGCGCCATGCTGCTCGCGGCGCTGGCCTATTTCATCCTGCCGACCGACCTCATTCCCGACATGCTGGGCGGGCTCGGCTTTGCCGACGACATGGCGCTGCTCACCGCCGTGACGGGCTTGGTCGCGTCGCATATCACGCAGACCCATAGGGCGGCCGCGGCCCGCGCACTCGACAAGGAACTGCCCAAGTCAAACGTGACTTAAGTCCAGCGCGACTTAAGTCTGGCACGGCCCAAGTCGAACTAGAGCTGCGGGTTGATGATCACCTTGCCGGTGACCTTGCGGCCTTCGATCTGCATCAAGGCTTTCGCGGTCTCGGCCAGCGGATAGGTGCCGTGGATGTGGGGGGTGATTTTCCCCTCCTTGCACCACTCAAGAATCTGCGCGGTGTTGGCGCGATGCTGTTCGGGCTCACGCTCCACGAACGATGTCCAGAACACGCCGATGATCGAGCAGCCTTTGAGCAGCACGAGATTGAGCGGGATGCGGGGAATCTCGCCGGACGCGAAGCCCAGCACGAGATAGCGTCCTTCCCATGCCATGGCTCGCAGAGCCGGTTCGGCGGATACGCCACCGACGCAGTCGTAGAGCACGTCGACGCCCTTCGGCAGCGTCAGTTTTTTCAGCGCATGCTTGAGATCGATGCCCGTGTAGTTCACGCCTTCGTCGGCGCCATGCGCCTTGGCGAAGGCGAGCTTTTCTTCCGACGAGGCGACCGCGATGACCCGCGCGCCCAGGAGCTTGGCGAGCTCGACCGCGGCCACGCCGGCGCCGCCGGCCGCCCCCAGCACCGCCACGCTTTCTTCCGGCTTGAGGTCCGCCCGGTCCTTCAGCGCATGCAGCGCCGTACCGTAGGTAATGACGATGCCGGCCGCCACGTCGTCGCTGACGCCATCGGGAATCGGGATCGCGTTCTTGACCTTGGTCACCACGCGCTCGCGGCAGCCATTGCCGCCGATGAACGCCACCACGCGCTGCCCGACCGGGAATTCGGTAACGCCCTCGCCGATCGCCTCGATGGGCCCGGCAATTTCGGCGCCGGGCGAGAATGGCAGCGGCGGCGACACCTGATACTTGTCGCGCAGCATCAGCGTATCGAAGAAATTGAGACCGACGGCCGTGACCTTGATGAGGATCTCGCCCGGTCCGGGAGACGGTTCGACCACCTCTTCCAACTGCAGGGCGTGGGGTCCGCCAAACTCGCTGAATTGCGCAACACGCATAAAGCCGCTCCTGTGAAGCTGCTCCAGGCGTCGGCGAGGCAGCTCTTCTTGGTTTCAGTCGTCAGTGAGCAGTGGTTTTGCCGTCGTCTTTGGGCGAGCGCAACCCTTCAGACCGCCCCGACGATGGCAACGTTGCTATATTGCCTCGCTTCGTCGCAGGTTCGGCGCCGCTTTTGCTCTTACCCAGTCTATGGCAGACAAAGGTTGTGAAACCTCTACCTCCACACGTTCGCGGCTATTTCGGAATTGGCGCCGAAGGCATCTCCAAATCCGTCAATGTCGGCAATCTGCTGCGCTCGGCCCATGCCTTTGGGGCGAGCTTCATGTTCACGCTGGGCGCCGACGAGCGCGCGCTCGAGATGCGCTCCGACACCTCGCGCGCCGAGATCCATCTGCCCGTCTATCACTGGCGAACCCTGGACGAGATGCGGCTGCCCAAGGGCTGCAGCCTGGTCGGCATCGAGATTCTCGACGGCGCGGCCGATCTGCCGAGTTTTCCACACCCTGTGCGGGCGGCCTATGTGCTGGGGCCCGAGCGCGGCGAGTTGTCGCCGGAGCTCGTCGCCCGCTGCCAGCATCTGGTCCGCATACCCACAGCCTTCTCTCTGAACGTGGCCACGGCCGGGGCCATAATGATGTATGACCGTTTGCGGACGCTGGGCCGCTTCGCGCCCCGCCCGGTCACCGAGGGGGCGGCCGCGGCCGCGCCGGCGCCCCATGTTCAGGGGGCGCCGAAGCGGCGAAGGCCTCAGGGCAGGCCACAGGGTTGACCTAACGGCCTGATATAGTGAAGATTGGGGACATTCATGCCTAACGCTTGCTCACGAATCGGGGACGGGGAGATGCGCCGAGCCGTTCGAGCTGCTTGCGTGATCGTGGCGTTGCTTAGCGCGACGCCGGCCTTCGCGCAGGAAGTCAAACTTCTCGAGAAGTACAAGGACTGGTCCGCCTATACGGCGACCGGCAGCCCTAAAGTGTGCTTCGCCGTTGCCCAGCCGAAGGAATCGACGCCCAAGAATGTCCGGCGCGGCCCTATCTACATCTACATCTCGCATTATCCCGCCGATAAGGTCACCGGCGAGATCAGCGTGAAGATGGGCTATCCCTTCGCCGCCGGCGCCAAGGTCACGGTGACGGTGGGCAACGACAAGTTCGAGCTGTTCACCAAGGACGAGGGCGCCTTCGTCGAGAAGACGGAAGACGAGGCCAAGCTGGTCGCCGCCATGAAGGCCGGCAGTTCTTTGACGGTCCAGGGCCGGTCCGCCCGCGGCACCAGCACCAGCGATAATTACTCGCTGAGCGGCATTTCCGATGCGCTCGAGCGCATCGAAAAGGAATGCGGCAGCTAACCCCTTTCTGGCCTTAGCTTCCGACCCTACGGTCCGGCCTTGGCTTTTTCGCCGCGCCGCATGATATGAGGACGAGGGCCGCAGCATCCCGCGCCGGTCCCCCTCGTTAGGTGTCATGACCGCTTCGACGCTCATAGATCGCGAACCGCCGACGGCGGCCCCGGCCGCCAAAGACTCGCTCATCGGCCTCAGCCGGGCCGAGCTTGCCGAACGCCTGGCCACGCTCGGCGTACCCGAGCGTCAGCGCCGCATGCGGGTAAGCCAGCTGTGGAGCTGGATTTATGTACGGGGCGCCACCGATTTCGCGACCATGACCGACATCGCCAAGGAGCTGCGCGGCGAGCTCGCCGCACATTTCACGCTCGACCGCCTCCAGATCGTCACCGAGCAGGTCTCCATCGACGGCACGCGCAAATGGCTGCTTGCCCTCGGCGACGGCAAGGAGGTCGAGACGGTCTACATCCCCGAGGAAGACCGGGGCACGCTGTGCATTTCTAGCCAGGTGGGCTGCACGCTGACCTGCACCTTCTGCCATACCGGCACCCAGAAGCTCGTGCGCAACCTGACCGCCGGCGAGATCGTCGGCCAGATCATGCTCGCCCGCGATCGCATCGGCGACTGGCCGGGCGCGGTCGCCGCCGACACGCGCGGCCTTCCCGACTCCGAACGCAAGATCACCAATGTGGTGCTCATGGGCATGGGCGAGCCGCTCTATAATTTCGATAATGTGCGCGACGCCTGCGCCATCGCCGCCGACGGCGAAGGCCTGTCCGTCTCCAAGCGCCGCATCACGCTGTCGACCTCGGGCGTGGTGCCCGAGATCCCGCGCTGGGGCGAGGAGGCCGGCACCATGCTCGCCATCTCGCTCCATGCCGTGCGTGACGAATTGCGCGACGAGCTCGTGCCCATCAACAAGAAATGGCCAATCAAGGAACTGCTGCAGGCCTGCCGCGACTATCCCGGCCTGTCCAACGCCAAGCGCATCACCTTCGAATATGTGATGCTCAAGGGCGTCAACGATTCCGTCGACGACGCCAAGGCCCTCGTGCGGCTGCTGGCCAAGATCCCCGCCAAGATCAATCTGATCCCGTTCAATCCCTGGCCGGGCGCGCCTTACGAGTGCTCAGACTGGGAGCAGATCGAGAAATTCGCCGAGGTCGTGAACCGCGCCGGCTATGCGAGCCCCGTGCGGAGCCCGCGCGGCCGGGACATCATGGCGGCCTGCGGCCAGCTCAAGAGCGCCAGCATCAAGCAGCGCGCGAGCGCGCGCCTCGCCGCACCGGCGTGAGCCGCCTCGAAGATCTTCCGCCCGATCTGCCCCGTCCCATTGACGATGGCGCCTGCGATCATCTCGTTGGGCTCGCCATGCCGCCTGTGCATCTTGCCGCGACGTCCGGCCGCCAAGTCGATGTCGGCGCCTTGGGGAAAGGCCGCACGATCATTTATTGCTATCCGCGCACGGGCCTGCCGGGCGAGAGCTTGCCGGCCGGTTGGGACGCCATCCCGGGTGCTCGCGGCTGCACGCCGCAGGCTTGCGCCTTCCGCGATCATGCCCAAGAGCTTGCCGGCCTCGAGGCCCGCTTGTTCGGTTTGAGCACGCAAGACAGCGCCTATCAGCGCGAGATGGTGGAGCGGCTGCATCTCCCGTTCGAGGTTCTGAGCGATGTGGACCTAACGCTCGCGACCGTGCTCCGCCTGCCCACTTTCGAGGTGGATGGCGTGCGTCTCATCAAGCGCCTCACGCTCGTCGTCAATGACGGCGCCATCGAGCATGTCTTTTATCCGGTGTTCCCGCCGCACGGGAGCGCAAGCGAGGTCGTCGCCTGGCTGCGGGCGCACCCCCGCGCGGCCTAGCCGCGCTTCGCCCACTGAAGCGCCGCTTCCAGCCGATCGTTGCCCCAGAAGAGTTCCTTGCCAACGGTGAAGGATGGCGCGCCGAACAGGCCGAGCGCCACGGCCTCGTCGTTCTGCGCCCGCAAAGCGGCTTTGATCTCCGGTGTATTGGATGCGGCAAGCGCGCTGTCGGCATCGACGCCGAGCGCAACGAGGATCGCATGAAGCGTCGCCTCGTCAGAAATGTCTTTCTGCTCGGCATAGTTCGCGGCGAACACGGCCCGGGTGAAAGCCGGCGTCCACCCCTCCGCCTCGCCGGCCAGCGCCAGCCGCGCCGCCTTCAGTCCGTTCTGGGGAAAGCGCACCGGCGGCAGTTTGAGCGCCAGCCCGTCGGCTTCGCACACCCGCGTCAGATCGCGCCACATATACCGGCCCTTGGCCGGGTAGATATTGAACGGCGAGTCGTTCCAGCCGAGCCCCTGGAAGATTGGGCCGAGCAGGAACGGACGCCAGCGTAAACCAACGCCCTGGTCCGTCGCCAGCCGCTCGATACGCATGGCCGTGGGATAGGAATAGGTGCTGGCGAATTCATACCAGAAGTCGATAGAAGTCATGGGCGCGCCGTCCGATGTTGGGACTTTACCTATATAGGCTCTGACGCGCGGCGGGCCATCACGACAAAAGGGGGCGAGGCGTGATCTTGCGATATGTGGTCCGCGTGGTGTGGGTGGTGATAGCGTTCGCGCTCGCTTCCGCCGTGGCGCTCGCCGTCTTATATTCGCTCGGCGCCATGTGGGTGGGGGACGAGCTGCGCGCCGCCGCCCCGCCCCACGACCCCATCCTCAGCCATGGCGGCGCCACCATCTTCGGCATCGTGCTCTTCGCCGGCACTGTCACCCCGGCGCTGACCGCGCTCCCCGCATTGATTGGGGTCGTGGTCGGCGAGGTGATGCGGGTTCGGTCGTGGATCTATTACGTGCTCGCGGGCGGCGCGGCGCTTGCCGCCATCCCGGTGCTGGCAGGCCCGGCGAGTACGGGACTGCCCGAGATCCCGGCCGGCGAATATATGACCATCTTCGCCGCGGCCGGTTTCGCCGGCGGCTTTATCTATTGGCTGCTGGCCGGCGCCCGGGCTTGAGTGGCAGGCCCGTCCGCTCGCGGTCGAGCGCCACGAGCCACGGCTCCGGCTTGAAATGCGTCACCGTCCGCCGCCATGCGCGGTCGGCGAGCGACTGGAAGCGTTTCCTCAAAGCAAAGCCCGGCTCAAAGCAGAGAACGGACCCGGCAGAGCCTGACAGCTCGCGATGAATGTAATTGGCCATCGTCCCACCTCTCTGACACCAGCGAACTGAGAGAACGCCGCCCGCGTCGCGCGGGTTCCCCTGATCTGGCCTTCATTTCAAAATAGCTTTATCCTCCTGATCCGCACTGATGCGGATCAAGAGTGTCACGCCACGGTCAGCGGCCTGTCATCATTCCGGCAAGGGGGAACGCGTGGCGCGCAGCTGGTTGTTTGGGTCGATCGCCGTGGGGCTCGTCACCGGGCTTCTGTTCGCGGTCTTTCCCGTTTGGGACCTCGACATTGCCGGGTGGTTCTTCAACGCCCCGGCCGGCAAGTTCACCACCGCGTTCAGCTCATACCTGAATGCCATCCGCGAGGCCCTGAACTGGCTTCCCTGGCTTTTTGCGATCCCGCCCATCGTGGTGCTGGGCCTCAAACTCGTCTTTCCCGGCCGGCGCATGCTGATCGCCCCCTCGATCGTCATCTATCTCGTCGGCTCCTTCGTCATCGGCCCGGGGCTAATCTCCAATTTCTTGCTCAAGGAGAATTGGGGCCGGCCGCGGCCCAACCAGGTCGAGCAATTCGGCGGCGCCGCACACTTCCAACCCTGGTGGCGTCCCAGCGGTGAATGTCCGCGCAACTGTTCATTCGTCTCGGGCGAGGCCAGTCAGGCCTTCTGGCTCGTCGCGCCGGCGAGCTTGGCGCCGCCGCAGATCAGGCCCGTGGCGCTCGGCGCGGCGGTGGTATACGGCGCCACTGTCGGCGGCTTGCGCATGGTCTTCGGGCGCCACTTCTTCACCGACATTGTACTCTCAGGCGTCATCACCATCGCCGTGGTCATGGCGCTCTATCTGCGCCTCATCGATCCCTTGCGGCGCAACGACGCGAAGGTCGAGCGCGCCATCGTGCGCACGGCTGTGGTTCTGCAAGGGGGGGTTGCGGCGATGCTAGGCGGCATCGGATTTGTGCTGATGACAATCGGCTACGGCTTTCACGCGGCGGCCACATATATCCGCGAGCGCCTCGCCGGTCTTTAGCGGAAACTAAAAGGAAGCCCGGACTCTGTCTGAGCCCGGGCTTCGTGGCTTCGTGCGCAAGACTGCGGGGGCCGTTTCGGGACCCGCCGCCTGTGTGCGGCTCTGCTAGTAGCAATAGTCCCAATAGCCGTGGGTTCTGGCCGGGCTGGTCCAGTACCAGCACAGATTGTTGGCCGGCGGACGGGGCGCTGCCGCCGCTGCGATGATGGCGCCGAGCGCCACGCCGGCGATGACGTTGCCGTAATAAGGCCGACGGTTCCAGCCGCGCACATAAACGCCGCCGCGACCGGGGCCCACATAGATGTGCTTGTTGCTCTTCCAGTTCTTGCCGTTCCAGTTCTTGCCGTTCCAGTTCTTGTTCTTCCACTTCTTGACCGGGGTCACCAGCGGCGCGGCCGCCTGTGAACCGGTGGCAAGTCCAGCCGGCGACATGCCCGCCAGTGCCAACTGCGGCAGCGTCAGCCCAAGGCTGAGAAGGCCCGCCACAGCGAGCCGGGACGCGAACAAAGCTGTCCGAGTACGGTGTTTCATCGTGCTTCCTCCATTTTGGCGCCGACCCCTAGAGGGCTTAAGCGGCGGATTTTGGGCGGGCGCTGCCACGCCGATCTTCCCTATGGGCCTTGAGCAGCACTTGCACAAGCGCATTGCCTGCCTATAGTCGCGGCGGATTTAACCCTGATGACTTGCTCGCCCGCGAGGCCTCTTCCCATGAAGACCGACATCAAGAAGGTAGTGCTTGCCTATTCCGGCGGGCTCGACACTTCGATCATCCTCAAATGGCTGCAAGAGACCTATTCTTGCGAGGTCGTGACCTTCACCGCCGATCTCGGCCAGGGGGAGGAACTCGAGCCGGCGCGCAAGAAGGCCGAGATGCTCGGCATCAAGGAGATCTTCGTCGAGGATCTGCGCGAGGAATTCGTGCGCGACTACGTCTTTCCGATGTTCCGCGCCAACGCGCTCTATGAGGGCGTGTATCTGCTCGGCACCTCAATCGCCCGGCCGCTGATCGCCAAGCGGCAGATCGAGATCGCGCGCGAGACCGGCGCCGACGCCGTCTGTCATGGGGCCACCGGCAAGGGCAACGACCAGGTGCGTTTCGAGCTCACCTATTACGCGCTCAACCCCGACATCAAGGTGGTCGCCCCCTGGCGCGAATGGGACTTCGTTTCGCGTAGCGACCTCATCGAATTCGCCGAGAAGCATCAGATCCCCGTGGCCAAGGACAAGCGCGGCGAGGCGCCTTTCTCGGTCGACGCCAACCTGCTGCACTCCTCCTCGGAAGGAAAGGTGCTCGAGGACCCGAACGCCGAGCCGCCGCCTTATGTCTATCAGCGCACCATTTCGCCCGAGGACGCGCCCGACAAGCCGACCGTCGTCACCATCGGCTTCGAGCGTGGCGATCCCGTCAGCATCGACGGCAAGAAACTGTCCCCTGCCGCGCTGCTCACCAAGCTCAACGAGCTCGGCCGCGACAACGGCATCGGCCGCGTCGATCTGGTGGAGAACCGCTATGTCGGCATGAAGTCGCGCGGCGTCTATGAGACGCCCGGCGGCACCATTCTCTATGCCGCGCACCGGGCCATCGAATCCCTCACGCTCGACCGCGAGGCGATGCATCTGAAAGACTCGCTGATGCCGCGCTACGCCGAGCTCGTCTATTACGGCTTCTGGTTCGCGCCGGAACGCGAGATGCTGCAGGCGCTGATCGACAAGAGCCAGGAGCATGTGGAGGGCGAGGTCAGGCTCAAGCTCTACAAGGGCAATGTCATCGTCATCGGCCGCAGCAGCCCGAAGTCGCTCTATTCGAGCAAGATCGTCACCTTCGAGGACGACGCCGGCGCCTATGACCAGAAGGACGCGGAAGGCTTCATCAAGCTCAACGCGCTCCGCCTGCGCCTGCTCGGCAAGCGCCGGGGCTGACCGCCATGGCTTGGCCCGACACCCGTCTCATCGATCTGTTCGGCATCGACCTGCCGATTATCCAAGCGCCGATGGCGAATTCCACCGGCATCGAAATGGCGATCGCCGTGGCCGAGGCCGGCGGCCTTGGCTCTTTCCCTTGCGCGACCATCACGCCAGAGCAGATGCGTGAGGGCGCGGCCGCGTTCCGATCGGCGACCGCCAAGCCGCTTCACGTCAATTTCTTCTGCCACCAGCCAGAGCCCCCGGATCCGGAACGCGATCGCGCCTGGCTCGAGCATCTAAAGCCATACTTTGACGAGCTCGGCACAGCACCCCCGACGCTGCCGCTGCCCACCGGTCATGCGCCGTTCGGCGAGGCGGATTGCGCCGTGGTCGAGGAGCTTCGTCCCGACATCGTCAGCTTTCATTTCGGCCTGCCCGCGGAGCCGTTGCTGGCCCGCGTGAAGGCGGCCGGCTGCAAGGTGATCGAGCACGGCGACGTCGCTGCGCGAAGCCAAGCACCTTGCCGGACGCGGCGTCGATGCGATCATCGCCCAAGGCGCCGAGGCCGGCGGCCATCGCGGCATGTTTCTCGAGACCGACGTGTTCTCGCAAATCGGCACCTTCGCCCTGGTGCGCGCCATCGCCGCCGCCGTCGACGTGCCGGTGATTGCCGCAGGCGGCATTGGCGATGCGCCCGCCGTCGCCGCGGCCTTTGCGCTCGGCGCATCGGCCGTCCAGATGGGAACGGCCTATCTGCTGTGCTCGGAGGCCTACACGCCGCCTTTGCACCGGGCGGCCCTTGCCGATCCCGCCCGCGACACCGCCATCACCAACATTCTGACGGGCCGCCCAGCGCGCGGCGTCGTCAACCGCTTCATGCGCGAGCAAGGCCCGATGAATGCCGCGGCGCCGGTATTTCCGTTCGGCAGACCGGCCATCGCGCCACTACGCGCCAAGGCCGAGGCGCAAGGCTCCGGCGATTTCTCGCCGCTATGGTCCGGTCAAGGGCCCGCGCCTGTCGCCGGCTTGGGCGCCAAGGACCTCACAAGCCAACTCGCCGACGAGGCGATAGAGCTGTTTGATAAGCGCCGGTCGTAGACGACAGCGCAGGCAGGTCTGGCTGACCCGCCGCTGAACTAGCCCGCCGCCGCGGCGATATCGTCCTGCCGGCGCGGGCCCGTGGCCGGAGCGCCGCCGGCGACCTTAGCCTTGGGCGCATGATCGGGGACCGGCAGCTCGCACAAATCGCCGCCGAGATAGAGGTGGTGCCACAGCTGGGTGGCGACCACGCCGCCGAGACCAAGACTTTCGATCGCGCCGAGTTTGTCGCCTTCGCCCCGCGCCAGCAGCGCGCAGTCCCGCTCGACCGCGTCCACGTCGAAATAGCCGGTCCGCGCCAAACTCTCCGGGCTCAGCAAATCGCGCACGAAAGCGGGCGGATCGACCAGGAACGTCTCGGCCGTGGGCGCCCGGAACATGTTCTTGGGCCGCCAGGCAACGTCGCGGGGAAGCCGGCGCATCGCCGCTTGCCGCAGCAAATATTTGTCCTTGAGGAGAGGGCGGAGCTTCCACCGCGGATGCATGCGCGCGGCGAGCGCGATCACATTCTCGTCGAGAAACGGGTAGCGCGTCTCCACGCTGTTCGCCATGGCGACGCGGTCACCCTTCTGGCTCAGCAGCAGACCCGGGAGATGCAGCTTGTAGCCGAGATAGAGCGAGCGGTTCAGGGGGTGCCAACGCGCCATGCGCGCGGTGTCGAGGTCGAGATCCTCGTAAGCCACATGGGACCCGAGCTCCTCCTTCATCCCGGCGCTGTAATAGCGGCCCCGCGACCGCGCCACGAGATTGTAGAGGATGGACTGCGCGTGCGGACCGCCGATCATGGCGTCGATGCGAGCAAGTTCGGCGAAGCTTTGGTCGCGCGCCGCCCATTTGCGCGCGGCCCGGCTGATCACCGTGCTGGGTCGGAAGGCATCGCCGATATCGAGCCGGCGGGCGATCTCGCGGATCTTGTACCAAACATAGCCGGCAAACGCCTCGTCGGCGCCTTCACCGGTGAGCACCACCTTGTAGCCTTGCGCCCGCACCTCGCGTGACAACACCAGCAGCGCGGCGCAAGAGGTGTCGAGCACCGGACATTCCGCCGCCGTGGTGAGCGCCGCATAATTGTCGGTGATGATCCCGGCCCCGGCATCCACGACCGTCGAAAGGCCGCCAATGGCGCGGGCGGCTTCGAGCGCCTGGCTCGTCTCGTCGAGACGAGGATCAGGCACGCGCAAGGTGAAGCTCGGCAGCGGCTTGCCCGAGACACGCGCGGCGGTCGCCAGCACATAGGCCGAATCCACGCCGCCGCTCAGATAACCGACCACCGGCACGTCGGCACGCAGTCTCACCTCGACGGCGCGGGCGAAAGCCTCCTCGAAGGCGTCGATGGCGGCCTCTTCATCAGCCGGATCGTCCTCCTCGCCCCAATCGGGAAAATCGAAATCCCAATATTTGCTCTCGACCGGCGTGGCCGCTCTGTCGCCGCCGCCCCAGGCGATCTTCACCGAGTGCCCGGGCGCGATCGCCTGCACGCCGTCGAACGCGGTGCGGCGCCCGCCCAAAGCAAAGAAGGTGAAGAGATGGTCGAGGCCGCGTGGGTCCGCCTTGGGCGTCACCGCGCCGGAGGCGATCAGCGCTTTGATCTCGGAGCCGAAATACAGAAAGTCGCCCTGGCGCGACCAGAATAGCGGGCAGATGCCGACGCGGTCGCGGGCCAAGAGCACGATGCGCCGTTTGAAATCGACCAATGCGAAAGCGAACTGCCCCGTGAGGTGCTCGAGGAATCCCTCGCCGTACTCCTCATAGAGATGGACGATGATCTCGACGTCGCTATGGGTGCGGAACACATGCCCCTTGGCTTCGAGCTCCTGCCGCCGCTCGGGAAATTCGAACAGCTCGCCGTTGCAAACAACGGCCACGCTCTGGTCCTCGTTGAAGATCGGCTGTGCGCCATCGCTCAGACCGACGATGCTCAGACGCCGATTGGCCAAGCCGATTCCGGGCGCCACGAGGAATCCGTCATCGTCAGGCCCCCGATGCGTGAGCGCGGCCGCCATGCGTGCCAGCATGGCCTGCTCGGGCTTTCGCCGTCCTTTGAGGTCGATCACACCGGCCACGCCGCACATGGAGCTTCCTTCGCATAGAGAGCCGGTTGTGAGCCGGCAATGGAGCGCCGCTGATCATGGCGACCGACGACAGATTGATCCGGCGCCGCGGGGGAGCGCGCCAGCCGGGGAATCACGCGGAATATTACCGGGCAGAGGCCGGGATGGGGTTGAAACTTATCAGCTTCGCTGCATTGGGCCTACCGCAAGCCGCGCTTTCCCTAGGGGCAAGCCGTGGCCGAAGCAGGGCATCAATCGGGCATGATCACCGCGTCGCCGGGCATTTTCTCGAACACCTCCTCCTTCACCCCGAAATTGGTGGCCAGCAGCAGGTCGGGCGTGCCGGCCATCCAGGCGGTGATGGAGATCGACTGATAGGTGCCGTTGTTGAGCACGACGAGCACTTCGAGATCGTCCTTGCCCGTGTTCTCGATGTAGTGGCCGTAGCCTTGCGGCACGTAGCCGACATCGCCCATGGCGAACTCATCCGTCCGCGCCCGGCCGCCTGAGCCGAACACGGTCATGCGCGCGCTGCCCTTCAAATAATATTGCCACTCCGCCGCGTTGGGATGCCAGTGCAGCTCGCGCATGCCCCCGGGCGCAATAGTCAGCAGCGCGCCGGTCATCGTGGTCGAGATGGGAAACTCCATTTCCGAGGCGACACGCATGGTGCCGCCGGGAAACGGCTCGGGCGCTTGCGCCAACAGCCGATAGCGATGAGTGAGCGCCGGCGCGTTCAACGAACCGGGCGCGGGGTCCTCGGGCAGCGGCGGCGGCACCGGCCCCTTGGCAATATAGACCTCGTGATCGGGGAACTTGGCGAAGTCCGATTCCGGCAAACCGAAATTCTTGGCCAGCACGTCGTGCGGCACATGGCCGAGCCAATCGGTGATGGAGAAGGTGCCGAACTCCGAGAAATAGCCGTTGTCGAACACCAGCAGAAAGGTACAGCCGTCTTCGAGTCCCTGGATCGAATGGCCGTGGCCGCGCGGGAAGTACCACAAATCGCCCGGCCAGAAGTCCAAGACCTCCGCCTGGTTCTCCGGATCGATCGTGGTGACGCGGGCGCTGCCTTCGATCATGTAGGCCCATTCGGCGGCATTGGCATGCCAGTGGAGCTCGCGCACGGCCCCGGGCTCGAGCGTCATGTAGACTCCGGCCAGCTTCTCCGACACCGGGAATTGAACGACCGTCGCCTCCTTGGCCGTGCCGCCATCGAATTGCTTGGTCGGTTGCGCGCCGAGCGGATAGCGGAAAGAGGGAAGCTCCGGGCCGGCAAGCGGCGGCGGCGCGGGCCCGAACGGCGGCTGCATGGATTCGCTCAATCTATCCCCCATCCCCAACGGCGACACGGGGCGAGTTTCGCCAATCCGCGCGCCGGCGGCAACGCTTACGTTGGGGACGCAACGAGGAATTGGGATGGACGCTGTCTGGCTAGAACAGCTCGACGGTGACCTTGTCGTTCTCGCCGAGATTGGCCTTGATGCCGAACAACCTCGCCTTGGCGAACTGGAAGTCGGCCACCGCGCAGTTCGCCGGACCGTCCCACATCTCGGCGCGCCACAGCTCGACGCGGATCGCCAGGAGGTTGGGATCGTCCGGCCCGCTCAGCCAAGCATCCCGTTGGCGGTCCCAGAGATGCCGCGCGCAAGCGGGGTCGCGGCTGACAAAGGCCTCGCCGGTGATCGCCAGATAGACGTTCTGGTTGGGATAGACGAAGGTGAGATAGACCTCCGGCCGGATTTCAACCTCTTCGTCCTTCAGCCCACGCTTGTCGGTGAGGAAATAGATGACGTTCTCGTCGCGCTCCGGCAGAGCCTCCATCGGCCTGACCCGCATGCCATCGGAGAAATGGGTCGCCATCATGCAAACCCGCGCCCTCTCGATGATCTCCCAGATCCGATCGACATTCGCCTGCTCGTGATTGCTTATCGCGTAATGGGCCATTGAGAGCCAACCCCCGTTTGTGACAGAAGTTCATACCCTGGCGGAACAACGGTCGAAACGCCGCGAAATCTAAAGTTCGAGGTGAATCAATTGCTTGCAAACTCAACGCTGAGTTGCAGGCACCGCCGCCCTGCGCGGGAGGTCGCTGCTCCAGGCGGAGAGGGGTGGGCCCAATCCGCGAAGCCTCCCCGCTTCTCCTGGCACCGCGCAATGCCTATATGAGGGAAAGGACTTCACCCTCAACCAACGGTTCAAATTGTGCGCTGGTCCCTAAATGTGGGGTCGGTCGCCGGCACGGCGATCCGCATCCACATTACATTTCTGCTGTTTCTCGTCTGGCTTGGCACGATCTACTACCGCCAGGGCGGCGCCGAGGCCGCTTGGCAGGGCACGATCTTCATCGTGCTCCTCTTCCTCTGCGTGCTGCTGCACGAGCTCGGCCATGTGTTCGCCGCGCGGCGCTATGGTGTGGCGACCCGCGACGTGACGCTGTGGCCGTTTGGCGGCATCGCCAGCATGGATCACATGCCCGAGAAGCCGACCGAGGAGCTGATCGTGGCGGTGGCCGGCCCTGCCGTGAACATCGCCATTGCTGCGGTGCTGCTTCTCTGGCTTGGGGCCCGCTTCGATCTGGCGAACCTGACGCAAATCGAGAACCCGGCCGTATCGCTCGCGGTGAAGCTTGCCGCCGCCAACATCATCCTCGTGGTGTTCAACCTGATCCCGGCCTTCCCCATGGACGGCGGCCGCCTGCTCCGCGCCATCCTTGCCATGCGCATGGGCAATGCGCGGGCCACCGAGCTCGCCGCCAGCATCGGCCAGGGTTTCGCCATTCTCTTCGGCCTTCTCGGCATCCTTTACAACCCGATGCTGATCATCATCGCCGCCTTCATTTTCCTGGCCGCCTCCGGTGAGGCGACGCAGGCGCAGCTTCGCGCCGTGGCGCAAGGCACGCTCGTCTCCGACGCCATGATCACCGCGTTTGAGTCCTTGCCCACCTCGGCCACGGTCAACGACGCCGCCGAGGCGCTGATCCGCACAACGCAGACCGAGTTTCCCATCGTCGACGGCGCCGGACGCTTGCGCGGCGTGCTGACCCGCGACGCCATGGTCAAGGCGCTCAAACAGCGTGGCCCCGACACGCCTGTGCTCGAGGTGATGCAATCCGATATCCCCGCGGTGCCGGCCCGCGCCAAGCTTGATACGGCACTCCGCGCGCTGATGCAGAAAGGCTGCCCTGCGGTGGGCGTCACCGACCCGCAAGGAAGGCTCGTCGGCCTTCTCACCGTCGAGAATCTGGGGGAGATGATGATGCTTCATGCCGCCCGCCCTGAGAGCCAGCCGGGGCCGTGGAGCAAGGCCCCCCACTAGCCAGAAACACCCTTAACCCAGCGGCGCATTGACCTTCCCGCCGCATTGTGGTTGCAACCGAAATCGCTATAGTGCGCCGCACAATGAACACGCCGCAGCGCGGCTGAAAGAAAATCTCCGAAATGACGCTTCGCAACATCGCCATCATTGCCCATGTCGATCATGGCAAGACCACCCTGGTCGACCGCCTGCTCCAGCAGTCCGGCTCGTTCCGCGACAATCAGCGGGTCGACGAGCGCGCCATGGACTCCAACGATCTGGAGCGCGAGCGCGGCATCACCATCCTCGCCAAGGCCACCTCGATCGTCTGGGACGACACCCGCATCAATATCGTCGACACCCCGGGCCATGCCGATTTCGGCGGCGAGGTCGAGCGCATCCTGAATATGGTGGATGGCGCGCTGGTTCTGGTGGATGCCGCCGAAGGGCCTCTGCCGCAGACCAAATTCGTGGTATCGAAGGCCCTCAAGATGGGGCTCAAGCCCATCGTCGTCATCAACAAGGTCGACCGGTCCGACGCGCGGCCCACGGAAGTCTTGGACGAAGTGTTCGACCTGTTCGCCGCGCTCGACGCGAACGAGGAGCAGCTCGACTTTCCGATTCTCTACGGCTCTGCCAAGGAAGGCTGGATGGCCACCAGCCCCGAAGGCCCCAAGGACGCCGGCATGCGGCCGCTCTTCGATCTGGTCGTCGAGCATGTGCCCGAGCCCAGCGTCGAGGCCGGCCCGTTCCGTCTGCTCGGCACCATTCTCGAGGCCAATCCTTATCTCGGCCGCATCGTCACCGGGCGCATCACCTCGGGCTCCGTCGCGCCGAACCAGGCGGTCAAGGTGCTGGACCATGACGGCAACCTCATCGAGCAAGGCCGCGTCTCCAAGGTTCTCGCCTTCCGCGGGCTTGAGCGCGTCGCTCTCGACGAGGCGAGCGCCGGCGACATCGTCTCGATCGCCGGTCTGCCCAACGCCACGGTCGCCCACACCATCTGCGCGCCCGAGGTCATGACGCCGCTGGCGGCCCATCCCATCGATCCGCCCACTCTGTCCATGACCTTCCGGGTCAACGACTCGCCGCTCGCCGGTACCGAGGGCACCAAGGTCACGAGCCGGATGATCCGCGACCGGCTGCTACGCGAGGCGGAGGGCAATGTCGCCCTCAAGGTGACCGAGTCCGACGAGAAGGATTCGATGGAGGTCGCCGGCCGCGGCGAACTGCAGCTCGGCATTCTCATCGAGACCATGCGGCGCGAGGGCTTCGAGCTTTCAGTGTCGCGGCCGCGGGTTCTCCTGACGCGCGGCGAGGACGGCACGTTGCTCGAGCCCATCGAGGAGGTCGTCATCGACCTCGACGAGGAGCATTCCGGCGTCGTGGTGCAGAAGCTGTCCGAGCGCAAAGCGGACCTGGTGGAGATGAAGCCGTCGGGTGGCGGCCGCCAGCGCCTAGTGTTCCACGCCCCCACAAGAGGGCTGATCGGCTATCAGGGCGAACTCCTCACCGACACCCGCGGCACCGGCATCATGAACCGGCTGTTCCATGCCTACGCGCCGCACAAGGGCGCGATCCAGGGCCGGCGCAACGGCGTGCTGATCTCGACCGACCAGGGCGACGCGGTGGCATACGCGCTGTTCAACCTGGAGGACCGCGGGCCGATGATGATCGAGCCCGGTGTCCGCGTCTATCGCGGCATGATCGTCGGTGAGCACACCCGCGAGAATGACCTCGAGGTGAATGTGCTCAAAGGCAAGAAGCTGACCAATATCCGCACCACCTCCAAGGATGAGGCGGTGCGCCTCACGCCGCCCATCCGCATGGTTCTCGAGCGCGCGCTCGCCTATATCCAGGACGACGAATTGGTTGAGGTGACGCCGAAATCGATCCGCCTGCGCAAGCGCCATCTCGATCCCAATGACCGCAAGAAGGCCGAGCGCCAGCGCGTGACCGAAGAGGTTGCCTAACCTTCCCGGGCGGCCCCAGTAAACTTGGTCGATTGGATTACCTAAACTGCCCGCCGAAAGCTGGGTCAGGTCGCACTGATTCCTGGCGCCTGTCGGCCTGCGACCTCTGACATGGTGCAGAACCGTTCGCCCGCAAACCAAGCGGCGCGCGAGTTCGCCTCACGCGCTCATGCCAACGAGGAATTTGACGACATGATCAAAACTGTTGGACTGGCTGTTGCCCTGGCGCTGGCCGCGACGTGCGCCTATGCCGAGGATGATGACGACGACGACAATGTTCCCGCCGCCGAGATGACGAAGATCGAGGAGACCCTCAGCACGCTCGGTTGCAGCGGCTATGAGGGAATTGAAAAAGAAGACTCCGGCATCTACGAGATCGAAGATGCCAAGTGCAAGATGGGCACGATGGATATCAAGCTGGACAAGGACTACACCGTCATCCTCATTTCACGCTACTGACGGTACAGGCGCATCGCCGAAGCGCGGTATGACGAGGGGCGGGCCAGCCATCGGCTCGCCCCTTCTCTAGGTGCTGCAATCGATGTCATCTGGGATAACGTGAACGACACCTTTGCTCGGCGCCACAATCCTGCGCTAGGCTCAAGACATGTCCGTCGATGTCGCTCACATCAGGCCCGCCCGGGCGAAGGACGCAGCGGCTCTCGCCTCTGCCTATGAAGAGGCTTGGCGCGGCGCTTATCAGGGCATCATCCCGCATCTTTCACTCGAACGCATGATCGCCCGCCGGGGCCCGCGCTGGTGGGAGAACACATTACGCAAGCGCGCGCCGCTGCTCGTGCTCGACTTCGATGGTGCTGCGGCAGGTTATGTGACATTTGGCCGCTGCCGGCTGGGCAGCGCGCCCTTCCAAGGCGAGATCTTCGAGCTCTACCTCCATCCCACCTATCAGGGCCTCGGCCTTGGCGCGAAGCTGTTTGACGGCGCGCGCATCCGCCTGGCGGAGATGCGTCTAAAAGGTTTGTTGGTTTGGGCACTTGCCGACAACGAAGCCGCTTGCGGCTTCTATCTGGGCCTCGGCGGCAAGCCCACCGCGGAAGGGTCTGAGAGCTTTGGCGAGACCTCCTTGCGCAAGATCGCCTTCGCCTGGGGCTCGGGGCGTTAACGCCTCGTTTACCGCAACCGTTGGGCGAGCCTTAACAACCATTCCATAACATCGCCGCTTGCTCTTGCGACTATGGGACTTCGCAGAAATGACAAATGTCGGCGCGCGGGATCGGCTGATCATGATCGGCCTGGTGGTTCTTGGTCTCCTCACGGTTGTCGCTGGCGTTCTATCGGGCCGATCGACCATCAATTATGTCCTCGGTCGGGATGCCCGCGAAGCCGCGCTGACCTGGACTGCGGAAATCGACGGACGCCTGCGCGAGCCGGGAGCCCCTGAAAAAATTCTCGACGACAAACTGCAAGTGCTGAACGCGGTCGCTCTGAGCAATATCTCGGCCCAGCAAAACGCCGATGTGCGTCTGCCGGCCGGCCCCAGCTTCCGCGAAGACGGTTTCAGCCTGGTCGACGGTTTCGACCGCCTCACCCGCGGCTGGTTCCTGGGCGATATCGAAGAGACACAGGGCGAGTTCGTCAGCAAGCTCGACGGCTTCGCCGTGCTCACGCCCACGCGCCAAGCGATCGCGGTCGGCGGCGATCTCTCGCCCGACGCGCTTACCGAACTTCTCGGCCAAAGCGACACCGAGGCGGCGATCGGCCAAGCCATGCTCAGCGGCAAAATGGAACTGGCGGACCTTCCCGGCAAGGACGACATCCGCTTGGCGCTGGTCCCGGTCATGGAAGGCGGCAAAGTCGCCCGCATCTATGCGTTCACCGTCGATCAGACCGCCGCCGCCTCCCTCACCAACATGGCCCTCACCGTGGTGACGCTCACCACCGTTCTTCTGATCGTCATGGGCTTCTCCGTGCCCGCGGCCATCGCCTCCCGGCGCATCCGCGAGCGCTGGCTTGCCGAGGATAAGATCAGGTTCCTCGCCATGCACGATTCGCTGACCGGCCTGCCCAACCGGGTGCAGTTCCACCAGCAGCTGGAGCGCGCCGTGACGCGCGCCAAGCGTCACGGCAACCTCATGGCGGTCCTATGCCTCGACTTGGACCGCTTCAAGGACGTCAACGACACGCTCGGCCACGCCACGGGCGACGCGTTGCTTGAAGAGGTCTCCGCCCGCCTCAAGGAGAATACCCGCGACGTCGACCTCGTCGGCCGGTTGGGCGGCGACGAGTTCGCCATCGTCGCCGAGGAACTCGAAACGCCTGAGGACGCCATGCGTCTCGCTCGCCGTGTCTGTGGCGCGCTCGGGTCCGGCTACCAGGTGAACGGTCACGAGGTGACGACCTCGGCCAGCATCGGCATCGCCATGGGCCCCGTCGATGGCGAGCCCATCGAGGTGCTGATGAAGAACGCCGATCTGGCGCTCTACCGCGCCAAGGAGGACGGCCGCAACACGTTCCGCTTCTTCGAGCCGGCCATGGACGCCGCCCTCCAGAAGCGCCGCCGCATGGAGAACGATCTCCGTAACGCCTTGCGCAAGAACCAACTTTACCTGGACTATCAGCCCCAGTTCGGCCTCGAGAGCGGCAAGCTGACGGGCTACGAAGCGCTGGTGCGCTGGTGGCATCCTTCGGAAGGCGAGGTCCCGCCGGCGACCTTCATGCCCATCGCCGAAGAAACGGGTTTGATTGCGCCGCTCGGCGAATGGATCCTCAAGACCGCGTGCACCTATGCCACGACCTGGCCGATCGACACCAAGTTGGCCGTCAATCTGTCACCGGCGCAGTTCAAGACCCAAGACGTCTACGGACTGGTACGGCGCGTCCTGGCCGAGACGGGGCTTGATCCGGAACGGTTGGAGCTGGAGATCACCGAGGCCATCATCCTGCAGAACACCGATGCGGTGATCGACACGCTGACCAAACTGGATCAACTCGGCGTCTGCATCGCCATGGACGATTTCGGCACCGGCTATTCGAGCCTGAGCTACCTCACCCGCTTCCCGGTCAAGAAGATCAAGATCGACCGCTCGTTTATCGACACGCTGGGCACCAGCGAGCAGACCTCCGCCATCGTGTCGTCCATTGTCGGCCTCGGCCAGTCGCTGCATGTGACCATCACCGCCGAGGGCGTCGAGACCGCGGGCCAAGCCGCCATGCTCAAGGAATGGGGCTGCGATCAAGTGCAGGGCTATTATTACGGCAGGCCCGAGATGGACATCGCCGACGACGCCGAAACCAAAGCCCGCGCACCGCTGGCCCGTCCCCTCGTCGCTTAGTCGATCTGCTTGCCGTCGGCGCCGTAGCTGCGGATCCGGTCCCGCTTGCAATCGAAACTGTGCGCCTGTCCGTCGGCGATCTCCCTTGCCAGCACATTGGCGTTCGGATTGCCGGTCGCCATCACATGGGCGACATGGCACGCATCGCCGTCGCCGAGCTTGGTGACGACCAGCGTCGAGCCCTTGGCGCCGTCGGAATCCCAATGGAAGCGGAGGATGGTGGCGAACGGCACCCCGTCCGCCAGCCGCCATTCCAGCGTCTCGCCGGTCGTGTTGAACGCCGGCAAGGTTTGATTGGCCGCTGTCTGGCTGTCCGCGTCCGGCCCGTAGGACACGAACATGCGCAAATCGCCTTCGGCCACGCGCACATCCATGCCGCCATAACCCTTGCAGCGAAACACACCGCCATAGTCCGCCGCCTCGGGCGGCGTCACATTCTTGCAGGCTTCGAGCTTCAGCGGCGTGTAGACGCTGCCGATCTCCTCGGCGGCGGCTCCGGACGGCAGGAGCGGCAGGGCCGCGGCGCTGGCCAGGACGGTGGTCAGGACGGCGATCAAGGCCGTGACCGGGACCGTGGCGGGAAGGATCTGCAACGATTTCGCCATAGGCATTTTGACTCACATCAGAGCGAGATTTGGACCGTTAGGGGACTTGTGAGCGGTCCCTCGGCGGCCTAGAAGGTCGTGGGGATCTTTGGAGTCCCGTTTTTATCACGGCCAAGGCTCCATCGCATCAAGGGTGGCTGGTTCACGATGAGTGACATGAGGATCGCCGTGCTGGGTGCCGCCGGGCGCATGGGCCAGGCGCTGACACGGGCTCTTGTCGAGACGCCGGGCTGCACGGTCGCCGGCGGCCTGGAGGCCGCGGGCTCGCCGGCAATCGGCCAGGACATCGGCACCGTGGCCGGTCTCGATCCGCTGGGCGTGACCATTACCGACGATCCTTTGCATCTCTTCGCCCATGTGGACGGCGTGCTCGACTTCACGTCGCCGTCCGCCACGGTCGCCTTCGCCGGTCTCGCGGCACAAGCCCGCATCGTCCATGTCATCGGCACCACGGGCTTCTCGGACGACGACCTCGCCAAACTTGAGGCGGCCGCCCGCCACGCGGTCATCGTCAAGGCCGGCAACATGAGCATGGGCGTCAACCTGCTCGCCGCGCTGACCGCGCGGGTGGCCGCGACGCTCGGCCCCGAATTCGACATCGAAATCCTCGAGATGCATCACCGTCACAAGCGCGATGCGCCGTCCGGCACCTCGCTGATGCTGGGCGCCGCCGCCGCCAAGGGGCGCGAGGTGTCACTCGCCGAGCACAGCGTCAGGACCCGCGACGGCGACACCGGCCCGCGCCGCACCGGCGATATCGGCTTTGCCGCGCTACGTGGCGGCGACGTGGTCGGCGAGCATCGGGTCATCTTCGCCGGCCCCGGCGAGCGCATCGAGCTGGCCCATATCGCCTCCGACCGCGGCATCTTCTCCCGGGGGGCCGTGACGGCTGCCATGTGGGCGCGGGGAAAGTCCCCTGGACTTTATTCCATGGCTGACGTGCTTGGCTTGTAACCCGCTCGTTGATATCTGGTGCATTCCCATTGGCAAGATCACGGCCAAATGCCAAAAACCGTTGTCCATGCGGTCGGAAACTGGCCCTAGAGAGAGGCGATGGTGAGCCTGAGTTTAACCTTCCCCTCCCATAGTGGCGGCAAACCTAGGGGGCCGATCCGGCCCGCCGGGCGGCAGAACACGCGATGACAGGGCAGCTTCCCAGGGACATGCTCCACAAGGCAAGCGACACACCTCCGAAAGCCGAAAATGTGCTCGTGCTGGTCCGCCACGGCCAGAGCGAGTGGAACCGGCTGAACATGTTCACCGGCTGGAAGGACGTGGGCCTCAGCGAGGAGGGCATGGCCGAGGCGCACCGCGCCGGCGCCCTCTTGAAGGGAGAGGGCCTGCATTTCGACAGCGCCTTCGCCTCAACCCTCAAGCGCGCCCACAACACCCTCGACATCATTCTGGAGGAGCTCGGCCAGGACAAGCTGCCGACCATCAAGGCCGCCGCCCTCAATGAGCGCGATTACGGCCAGCTCGTCGGCATCAACAAGGAAGAGGCGCGCAAGCGCTTCGGCGCCGAGCAGGTCCATATCTGGCAACGCTCATACGACATCGCCCCGCCCGGCGGCGAATCCCTGAAGGACACCGCCGCGCGCGTCTGCCCATTTTACGACCGGTGGATCGTCCCTGAGCTGCAAGAGGGCAAGAACGTCATCGTCGTCGCCCACGGCAACTCGCTGCGCTCGCTGATCATGGAGCTGGACAAGCTCACGCCGGAGGAGGTGAAGGACTACTCGCTCGCCACCGCCGTGCCGGTGATCTATCGCGTCAACGCCGACGGCAGCGTGGCGGAGAAGCGCGACCTCGCCGCCTAGGCGGCGCCAAGCGCGGCCTTGAGCGCTGCGGCAAAGTCCTCGCGTTCCGGGTCGGTGAGGAAGCTGCCGAACACCAGACGTTTCCCGTGGCTGGTAATCGACAGCTCCGACATGCGGCCCACCCGCTCCTCGAGACTGAGCCGCACCCAATAGGGATTGAAGCGCCAGGACTGCGACTTGCCCGACGGCGCGATGCGGGTGACCGTCAGCGCCTCGCCGTCGAGCTCCACCGTCTCGTAGACGCGCAGCGCCCGGAAGTTGAGCTTGAAGCAGACATAGACGAGAGCCACGTCGAGCCCCATGAAGCCCATCACCGGCCAGGCGCCCATCATGTAGAACAGGAGGCCGGTGCCGAACGAGACCGTGCTGATCGCGCCCATGAACACCATGAAGCCTTTCGGCCCTAGCGAGCGGTGCGGCGTCAGCACGGCGCTGAATTGCGGGTCTTGCCTCTGAGGGTCCTGGCCCGAAGGGCCTTGTGGGGCGGGGCGCGGCTCTGTCATAGCAAAGAAGCTAATACAACTTGGGCGGTAGACAAGAGCCTGTGGCAGTTCGAGCGAAAGCCAAGAAGCCGGCCAAAGCCCCGCGGCGCAAGCCGGCGCGCGAGAAAACCGCACCCGGATCGCGCCTCACACAGGCCCAAGTGGACGAGATCTTCGCCCGCTTCCAGGTGGCCGACCCCCATCCCAAGACGGAGCTCCGCTACAAGGACAGCTTCACCTTGCTCGTTGCCGTCGTGCTGTCGGCGCAAGCCACCGACAGCTCGGTCAACCTCGCCACGCCCGCATTGTTCGCCGTGGCCGACACGCCGCAGAAAATGATCGACCTCGGCGAGGCCGGCGTCACCGCCAAGATCAAGACCATCGGGCTTTACCGCAACAAAGCCAAGAACCTGGTCGCGCTATCGAAAAAGCTCATCGAGGAGCATGGCGGCAAAGTGCCTGCCGACCGCGAGGCGCTGGAGACTCTGCCCGGCGTCGGCCGCAAGACCGCGAACGTCGTGCTCAACGTGGCATTCGGCCAGCCGGCCATCGCCGTCGATACCCATATCTTCCGCGTGTCGAACCGCACGGGGCTGGCGCCCGGCAAGACGCCGCTCATTGTCGAGGAGACCCTGAACCGCGTGGTGCCCGAGCGCTACAAGCACAACTGCCATCACTGGCTGATCCTGCACGGCCGCTATGTGTGCAAGGCGCGCAAGCCCGAATGCTGGCGCTGCATCATCGCCGACATCTGCCTGTTTGAGCCGAAGACGGAAGCGCCGGCGTAGAGCCTCAGCCCACGACCCGCGACGAGAACCCCCTGCTGCCGCGCGCGGCGATCCGCTTATACATCCGCACCATGAAGCCGGTGGCGAACAGCGGCGTCACTAGGTTGAGGATCGGCACCGAGGCGAGGACGGCGATGACGAACCCGCAGAGCAGCACGGTGAGCCGGTTCGACTTGCGCAAGCGCTTGGCCTCCGCCGCCGAGACATGGCGCATGGCGGCGAGCTCGAAATACTCACGCCCGAGCAGATAGCCGTTGCCCACATAGAACGCGATTAGGTTCACGCCCGGAATGAGCAGCAGGAACAGCGCGACCAGGTTCACCGCCAGCACGATGAAGAAGAACCTGACGGCGAGCCAAATGGATTGCGCGGTGGGCAGTTCCCGGCCCGGCGGATCGGACGGGAAGGCGGATCGCTCCACCTGGCCGGCGATGTCGTCGAGATAGAGGCCGGCGATGAGCGAGGTCACCGGCGGAATGAGGAAGATCGACGCGGCGACCAGCGCCAGCCCGCCGAGCCATTGGATTGTATTCTCGATCCAACCGGGCCAGGCGACGAAATGGGTGAACGACCACTCCACCGCGACGATGAGGCCGGCGAGCAGCGCCAGCGTGAAGCCGACGCATTTGATCATCACCGCGCGGAATGGCGGCGAGAACAGCTCTTCGAAGGCTTGACCTGCGGCGGCGAGCATGAATTTGTCCCCTGGACTTTCGGCAGGGCGAATATAGGGACGCCGGCGCGCGACGCCAGCGCCGCCTCGACACAGCCCCCCGCCATCCGCAGATCGCCCGAAAACAGGGGACCCGAGACCGAATGGCTGAAAAATCTTACGACGTCGTCGGCATCGGCAACGCCATCGTCGACATCATCGCCCGCTGCGACGAGGGCTTTCTGACGAAGCACGACCTCGACAAGGGCTTTATGCGCCTGATCGATGCGGACGAAGCGGCGAGGCTCTACGAGGCCATGGGCCCGGCCACCGAGCGCTCGGGCGGGTCGGTCGCCAACTCCATCTCGGGCCTGGCCTCCTTCGGCGCCAAATGCGGCTTCATCGGCCGCGTCGCCGCCGACCAATTTGGCGGCATTTTCCGCCATGACATCCACTCGCTCGGCATCGCCTACACGACCGAGCCGGCCACGAATGCGGCGCCGACCGCCCGCTGCCTCGTGCTGGTGACGCCCGACGGCGAACGCACCATGAACACGTTTCTTGGCGCCAGCGTCGATTTCGCTCCGGGCGACATGGACGCTGACATGATCGCCGCGGCGAAAATCGTCTATCTCGAAGGCTATCTGTTCGACAAGGACCCGGCCAAAGCCGCCTTCCGCGAGGCGGCAAAGCTTGCCAAGGCGGCCGGCGCCAAGGTGGCGCTGACTTTGTCGGACCCCTTCTGCGTCGACCGCCACCGGGCGGATTTCCGCAAACTGGTCAAAGAGGACGCCGATATCGTCTTCGCCAACGAGAAGGAGATCACCACGCTTTACGAGGTGAATTCCTTCGACGAGGCGGCCGATGCGGCCCTTCAGGACTGCGAATTGGCGGTGCTGACCCGCTCCGAGGCCGGCTCCGTGATCGTCGGCCACGGTGAGACCGTCGAGGTTCCGGCCGATCCGGTGGCCAAGGTCGTGGATGCAACCGGCGCCGGCGATCTCTATGCCGCCGGTTTCCTCTATGGCCTCACCCAGGGCTTGGGGCTGGAGGCCTGCGGCCGGCTCGGCAGCTTGGCGGCGGCGGAGGTCATCTCCCATATCGGCGCCCGGCCCGAAACCTCGCTGCGTAGCCTCGCGGAAGCTCGCGATCTCCTCAATTAGAGCGCTAGGCTAAAACCTCGAAGGCGCCGCTAGAGCACTGATTCGCCTTGTGTCTATTCTGCCACGCAAGGCCAAAATCGTATTGTGGCGGCTACAGATAGGTCCGCGGTAAGCCATTCCCCTGGTATCGTATCCACAAGTTTTTGAGATGCGATTTGTGAGGGGGCCTTTCATGCCTAGAGCGTTATTCGTGGTGGCAGCCACTTTGCTCGGAGCCGTTGCGCTAACGCAGCCCGCTGCCGCACAGGATGATTTCACCTCGGCAACCTATGGCGGCACGCGCATCTGGGTCGGCGGCGGCGTCCAGTTCTTGAGCCTTCCCGACATCAAATTCATCGGCAAGGGCTCGTCTCCGACCGACATGCGCCGGCAAACGAACAGCGAGAGCAGCTGGCTCGACTTCGGCGGCTCGACCGGCGGCGGTATTGAGACCGCGTTTGGCTATTGGGGTGGCATGCGTGTCTCCGGCGCGGTCAAGGGCTTTTGGTCCGAGGTCTCGACCGACAATCGCAGCGCCTGCAAGAATCAGACATGCTTCGTATTCGATCCGACCGGCACCGACTTCGTCTTCGGTCCGCCGACCCTCGCGACGCACACGAGCCGCGACGCTAACTATTGGGGCGGCGAGGCCGAACTCAAATTGGCCACCGGCGCGCCGACCGAGGTGAAGCCCACCGTCTATCGCAACGACTACTTCATCGCCGGCTTTGGTGTCCGCGGCATCGATCAGGACAACACGCTGCGCGGTCATTTCAAGGGCGATCCGATCTACACCTACAAAGAGACCCTCGATACCACCTATGTCGGCGGCTATGTCGGCTTCGGTGGCGAGTACAGCTTCGGCTTCATCCCTGGCGTCAAGAATGTCGGCGGCTTCTATGACCGCCTCGGTCTGCGCACCTTCGTCAACGCGACGGCCGGCCTCTACAACGCCGAGACCGACTATAACGGCAATTTCGCGACTGGCTCCGGCGTCACCGGCCCCGGCATAAATTCACGGATCAGCAAGTCGAACGACGATCTCGCCTTTATCGGCACCGTGTCGCTCGAGACGCGCAAGCAGATCGGTCCGCGCACCAGCCTGTCGCTGTGGACCGATTACGAATACATCTCCTCGGTGCCGCAGATGAAATACGCCGACACGAATCGCCCGACGCGGTTCGGCGACGACGATGTCTTCGCCTCCCGCACCATGCTGCGGCTCAATATCGGTCTCGGATCGCAGGGCCTCTATCCGGCGCAATAAATCAGGCTAAAGCTTTCGCAGGGCCACGCTTTCCACCGCGTGGCCCTCGCCTTTGCGCAGGATGAGATCGGCGCGCTGGCGCGTCGGCAGGATGTTTTCCGTCAGATTGACCAGATTGATCGACCGCCAGATGGCGGTACCGGTTTCGCGCGCCTCGTCTTCGGAGAGACTGGCGTAACGGTGGAAATAGGACGCCGGATCGCGGAACGCGGTCTGCCGCAAGCGCAAGAAGCGCTCCACATACCAATCCTCCACCAGCCCCTCGGCCGCGTCGATATAGATCGAGAAGTCGAAGAAGTCAGAGACGAAGGGGATCGCCTCGCCGTCCTTCGGCAGCTTCGCCGGCTGTAGCACGTTCAAGCCCTCGACGATGACGACATCCGGCTGATCGACCACGAGCGTCTGGTCGGACAGCACGTCGTAGACCAGATGCGAATAGACCGGCGCTTCCACGCGTGCCCTACCCGCCTTCACATCGCCGAGAAAATTGAGAAGCGCCTCCAGATCGTAGCTCTCGGGAAATCCCTTGCGGGCCATCAGTCCGCGCGCTTCGAGCATGGCATTGGGGAACAAGAAGCCGTCGGTCGGCACGAGCTCCACGCGGGGATGGCTCGGCCAGCGGGCCAGCAGCGCCTGCAGCACGCGCGCCGTCGTGCTCTTTCCCGCCGCCACGCTTCCCGCAAGACCGATGATGAACGGCACTTTGCCGTCGCCTTTGCGCAGAAAATTCTCGCTCTCATGGTGCAGGCCTTGCGACGCCACCACATAGAGATTGAGCAGGCGGCTCAACGGGAGATAGATGTCGACGACTTCTTCCGTCGACACGCGCTCGGTCAGACCTGAGAGATTCTCGAGGTCCGCCTCGCTCAGCGTCATCGGCGTGTCGGCGCGCAGCCGCGCCCATTCCGCGCGCGAATAGGTGGCGTAAGGCGAGTAGGCAACGGTCGGTCGCGGGTTCATCGTCGGGCCCCGGCGCCGGCCTGGCTAGGCCGAAGCGGCCTTTTGCTGCTTCTGCGCGGTCGCCGCCATGCGGCGCTGCAGCTCGCCATAGACCTCGTCGAGGGTCACGTCGCGCGAACTCGAGCACCACCAGCAGATGGTAAAGCAGGTCGGCCGTCTCGGCGATCAGCTCGGGCTTGTCCTGGCCCATGGCGGCCAGCGCCACCTCGACCGCTTCCTCGCCAAGCTTCTTCGCCGGCTTGAGCGGCGCCTCGTCCAGCAGGCGCCTGGTATGCGATTCCGCCGGGTTCGCGGTCCGCCGTGCCTTGATGGTGGCGGCCAAAATATCCAATGTGTGGTTGCTCATGCCCTGGCTCATACACCGTGACGGGGAAACTGGGAAGAAGCTAGCACCGGAATCCGGGGCAAATTGGCTCGAAAATCCAGGGTTGCGCTCAGGGGTCGAGCTTTAGGGGTCGAGCCGCATGGGCAGGCCGGCCGCCGCCATGAAGCGCTTGGCCTCGCCGATCGTGTGCTCGCCGTAGTGGAAGATCGACGCCGCCAGCACGGCCGAGGCATGGCCCTCGCGTACCCCTTCCACCAGATGCTCGAGCGTGCCCACCCCGCCCGAGGCGATCACCGGCACCGTGACGGCATCGGCGATGGCCCGGGTCAGCTCGAGGTCGAAGCCGGCTCGCGTGCCGTCGCGGTCCATGGAGGTCAGCAGCAATTCGCCGGCGCCGAGCGAAACAACTTCCTCCGCATAGGCAATCGCCTCGATGCCGGTGGGCTCGCGGCCGCCATGGGTGAAGATCTCAAAGCGGGGCGCGGCGCCGTTCGCGCCGACGCGCTTGGCGTCGATGGCGACGACGATGCACTGCGCGCCGAATTTCTCCGCCGCCCGGCGCACGAGATCGCGGTCCGTCACCGCCGCGGTGTTGATCGAGACTTTGTCGGCGCCGGCTTCCAGCAGCGTGCGCACGTCCTCGACCTTGCGCACGCCGCCGCCCACGGTCAGCGGCATGAAGCAGCGTTCCGCCGTGCGCGCCACCACGTCGAGAATGGTGCCGCGCTGTTCATGGCTGGCGGTGATGTCGAGAAAGCAAAGCTCGTCCGCGCCCGCCTCGTCATACGCGGTCGCCGCCTCGACCGGGTCGCCGGCGTCGCGCAGATCGACGAAGTTCACGCCTTTGACGACGCGGCCCTCCTTCACGTCGAGGCAAGGGATGACGCGGACTTTGAGCATGCTCAATACTGGCCTGTCGCGCCGTGATGGCCGTAGCGCGCGAGGATCAGCGCCAGCGCCTCCTTCACATCGAGCCGGCCGTCATAGAGCGCGCGGCCGGCAATGGCGCCGTCGAGCTTTTCGTAGCGCGGTTCGAGCAGCTTGCGAATGTCGTCGAGCCCGGCAAGCCCGCCGGAGGCGATGACGGGAATGGCCACCGCGTCGGCAAGTTCCGCCGTTGCATCGAGATTGAGTCCTTCGAGCACACCGTCGCGCGCGATGTCGGTATGGATGATCGCCGCGACGCCGGCATCCTCGAACCGCCGCGCCAGATCGAGCGCGGTCATCTCGGATGTCTCCGCCCAGCCTTCGATGGCCACCTTGCCGTCACGCGCATCGATGCCCACGGCGATGCAGCCGGGAAAGTCGCGTGCCGCCTCGCGCACGAGATCGGGATCGCGCACTGCCGCCGTGCCGAGGATCACCCGGTCGATGCCCTTGTCGAGCCAACCTGCAATGGTGTCGATGTCGCGGATACCGCCGCCGAGCTGAATGGGAAGATGCACGGCGGCGAAGATCGCCTCGACCGCGGCGCCATTCACCGGCTTGCCCTCGAACGCGCCGTTGAGATCGACCACGTGCAGCCACTCGAAACCTTGGTCCTCGAACTGCTTGGCTTGCGCCGCCGGATCGGCGTTGAACACCGTCGCCTGGTCCATCTCGCCCTGGCGCAGGCGCACGCATTGTCCGTCTTTGAGGTCGATGGCGGGAAACAGGATCATACGGTCCCAATCTTTCTTATGGCTGCCATGTGAGAAAATTGCCGATCAGCGCGAGTCCCAGTTTCTGACTCTTCTCGGGATGGAACTGGCTGCCGGCCATGTTGTCGCGCGCCACGAACGCGGTCACCGGCCCGCCATAGTCGGTGGTGGCGACCAGGTCGCCCGCATCCTCCGGCACGAAATGATAGGAGTGCACGAAATAAGCGTGCAGGCCCTCATCCCCCGTGGGGATGCCGTCAAACAGCGCGTGCGGACGGCGCAAATTCAGGGTGTTCCAGCCCATATGCGGGATCTTGAGGGCGGGATCGCTCGGCTCGATTGCGCGCACCTCGCCCGCGATCCAGTCCAATCCCGGCGTAACGCCATGCTCCAGCCCGCGCGTCGCCATGAGCTGCAAGCCGACGCAGATGCCGAGAAAGGGTTTGCCCTTCTCATGCACCGACTCTTCCAGCGCTTCGATCATGCCGGGGATGCTGGCGAGCCCCGCTTTGCAGTCGGCGAACGCGCCGACGCCCGGCAGCACGATGCGCTCGGCGCCGAGCACCTCCGCGGGGTCCGCCGTGACCTTGACGACAAGCGGTGAGCCCGCCTCGCGCGCGGCGCGCTCGAAGGACTTGGCGGCGGAGTGGAGATTGCCGGACCCGTAATCGATGATGGCGACGTGCATCTGACTTCAGCCCTGCGGGAACAACCCGATGACGTCATCGCCCGCGCCACCGCGAGACGATCGTGCGGCAGCGCCCGGCGCAATTTTATGCGGCGGCGGTACCGCGCGGGAGGGCCGCTCCTGTTGCCGCAGCCAGGCGGTGAAGAACGACCGCTCTGCTTGCATCCGGTCGCGGCCCGTGGCCACGCCGGCGAAGCGGTAGCCGCGCCGCCCCAGCATGGCGCCGCGCAGATCGTTGGCCTCGAAGGCAAACAGTACGGTGATGGCGAGGCTGATCCAGCCGGCGATATCCGTCCCCTGCCCGTCGGCGCCGAACGCCCACTGCAATCCGATCATGACCGCCACGAAGACCACGAACTCGATCCACATGCGGTGATAGAGCAGCCACAGCGCCGGAAAGATCAGCGCCAGCCACGAGAAGCCGTCCTTGACGAAGGCGATCCTGTCGGCGCGCGCGGCGATGTCCTCATCGTCGCTTTCGGGCTCGTAGACGGAATAGACGGTCACTTTGCGTCACGCTGCTGCTGGCCTGGCAAGTCGTCAGGCTGGTCTAGAGCTGGCCCTTGGTGGAGGGCACCCGTCCGCTCTGCCGCGGATCGATGGCGATCGCCTGGCGAAGCGCCCGGGCGAGCGCCTTATAGCAGGTCTCGGCGATGTGGTGACTATTCTCGCCATAGAGGTTCTCGACATGCAGCGTGATCCCGGCATGCTGGGCGAAGGCCTGGAACCATTCGCGGAACAGCTCGGTGTCCATCTCGCCGACCTTGGAGCGGGTAAACTCCACATCCCACACGAGAAACGGCCGCCCCGAGACGTCGAGCGCGACCCTGGTCAGGGTCTCGTCCATGGGCAGGTAGCAGGCGCCATAGCGGGTGATGCCGGCCTTGTCGCCAAGCGCTTGCGCCAAAGCCTGGCCGAGCACGATGCCTGCATCCTCCGTCGTGTGGTGCTGGTCGATATGCAGGTCGCCGTCGGCTTTCAGCGAAATATCGATCAAGGAATGCCGCGCCAGCTGCTCGATCATGTGGTCGAGAAAGCCCACGCCCGTGGCGACGTCGTAAGCGCCGGTCCCGTCGAGATCGACGGTGGCGCTGATCTTCGTCTCCTTGGTGCGGCGATTCACCGTCGCCCTACGGGATTGCGTTGATTTGCTTCGCTTCTGCATGTTGCCAGTCTAGTCCAAGGGCCTTAGCAATTCGCTTAACCGTCACGTTTGCCGCCTTATACGCCGCGTCATGAGTAAGTGCTACGCCGAGTGCGATTTGGACCCGCTCAAAAGGGAGGCCCTATGCGCAAAGTGATCCTGGTCCTGGCGATCCTGCTCGCGGCCTATATCGGCTACCCCTATCTGACGCTCTATTGGCTCGACCGGGCCCTGCTCACCGACGACCGGCAGTCCTTGGAGCAGCTGGTGGATTTTCCGCAAGTGCGGGCGGATCTGAAGGCGGAAGTGCAAGCTCAGGTGCTCGGCAAAGCCCAGGAAATCAAGGAGAGGAGGCCAATTCTCGGGACTTTCGGGGAGGTTCTGACCAAGCTGTTCGCCCCCGACATGGTGGACAGCACCGTGGACGGTATGGTCACGCCCGAGGCTATCCTGAATAATCCGACTGTGGTGGAGCATCGCGAGAAAGACGAAATCTTTCGCCGATTTCATCACCTATGCCTTCTTTACCAGCCCCACCAAGTTCAGGTTCGACCTGAAAGACCCGGAAAAGCCCGATTCCCCGACGGTCACGGCCAATATGGAGCTGGTCGGCTTTCGCTGGCGCGTGGTGGGAGTCGAGGTCCCGCCGTTGGAGCAGCTCCTGACAAAGGTGCCTTAGAGTCCAAGTTTGACGCCAACAAGTCTTCTGGCGCCAACAAGCCCGTCGCCCCGTGCGGCCTATTAGCCTCGTTTTCCGCCAAAAGCTTGACGAATGGCCCCGCCACGCCGATATCGCGTTGCAGTATGAGTCCTTCCCCATCCTCGCCAGACAGCTGGCATGGCACCACGATTTTGACGGTCCGCAAGGGCGGCAAGGTCGTCGTTGCCGGCGACGGCCAAGTCTCCCTCGGCCAGACCATCATCAAGGGCACGGCCCGCAAAGTCCGCCGCGTCGGCTCGGGCAACGTCATCGCGGGCTTCGCCGGATCGACGGCGGATGCCTTTACTCTGTTCGAGCGGCTCGAGACCAAGCTCGAGCGCTTCCCCGACCAGCTCAAGCGCGCTTGCGTCGAGCTCGCCAAGGACTGGCGCACCGACCGCTATTTGCGCCGGCTCGAAGCCATGATGATCGTCGCCGACCCCGACGAGAGCCTGGTGCTCACCGGCACCGGCGACGTGCTCGAGCCGGACGACGCGGTGATGGGCATCGGTTCCGGCGGGTCCTATGCGCTCGCGGCCGCCCGCGCCCTGCTCGACACCGATCTCGATGCCGAGGCGATCGCGCGCAAGGCCATGTCCATTGCCGCCAAGATTTGCGTTTACACCAATGACGAGGTGACCGTCGAAACCCTCGACGCCACGAAATGAGCAACGGTTTTCTGTCCGCGATCGCCGCATTCTCCACCTCTCCCCGCTGGGGAGAGGTCGGCGCACGGCGCCGGGTGAGGGGGAGCCGGTCAGGTTTTCGTGGGCGCCCCCCTCACCCCAGCCGTCTCTCCGCAGGGGAGAGGGAGCTGGCCGTGCCACACATTAGGTAAAGTCATGACCTCATTCTCCCCCCGCGAGATCGTTTCCGAGCTCGACCGCCACATCATCGGCCAGCGCGACGCCAAGCGCGCCGTGGCCATCGCGCTGCGCAATCGCTGGCGCCGGCAGCAGCTCGAAGGCGACATGCGCGAGGAGGTGCTGCCCAAGAACATCCTGATGATCGGCCCGACCGGCGTCGGCAAGACGGAGATCTCGCGCCGCCTCGCCAAGCTCGCCGGCGCACCCTTCATCAAGGTCGAGGCCACCAAGTTCACCGAGGTCGGCTATGTCGGCCGCGACGTCGACCAGATCATCCGCGACCTGGTCGAAGCCGGCATCGGCCTGGTGCGCGACTCCAAGCGCAAGGAGGTCGAGGCCAAGGCCCAGCTCAACGCCGAGGAGCGCGTCATCGACGCGCTGGTCGGCTCCGGCGCGGCGCTGTCGACCCGCGAGGCCTTCCGCAAGCGCCTGCGCGACAACGAGCTGAACGACAAGGAGATCGAGATCCAGGTCGCCGATCAGCCCTCCATGCCGTCCTTCGAGATTCCCGGCATGCCCGGCAGCCAGGTCGGCATGGTCAATCTCTCCGACATGCTCGGCAAGGCTTTCGGCGGCCAGCGCACCAAGCCGCGCACCGTCACCGTGGCCGAGAGCTTCGAGATTCTCTTGGCCGAGGAATCGGACAAGCTCATCGACGACGACATGATCGTTCAAGAGGCGATCAAGAATGTCGAGAATAACGGCATCGTGTTTCTCGACGAGGTCGACAAGATCTGCGCGCGCTCCGAGCGCGTCGGCGCCGATGTGTCCCGCGAAGGCGTGCAGCGCGATCTGCTGCCGCTGATCGAGGGCACCACGGTCGGCACCAAGCACGGGCCGGTGAAGACCGACCACATTTTGTTTATTGCGTCCGGCGCGTTCCACATCGCCAAGCCGTCGGACCTGCTGCCCGAGCTGCAAGGCCGCCTGCCGATCCGCGTCGAGCTGCGCGCGCTGACCCGCGAGGATTTCCGCCGCATCCTCACCGAGCCCAAGGCCTGCCTCATCAATCAATATGTGGCGCTGATGAAGACCGAAGGCGTCGATCTGCAATTCACCGAGGACTCCATCGAGGCCATCGCCGATGTCGCGGTCGAGGTGAACACGAGCGTTGAGAATATCGGCGCGCGCCGCCTGATGACGGTGATGGAGCGCATTCTCGACGACATCTCCTTCAATGCCGGCGACCGGCAGGGCGAGACCATCGTCATCGACGCCGCCTATGTGGAGGAGCATATCGGCGACCTCGCCAAGAACGCCGACCTGTCGAAGTTCATTCTTTAGGCCTTGCTCGCGAGTTCTGCGCGGCTCGGTGCTAGTCGCCGGAGACGAGGCCGGTCATCTCCACGACCTCAAGATCCTTCGTGGTGACGCGGCGGAGCTCGCCCAGCGCGTCCGCGTTCCAGCGGGGGTCATGCCCGCCGCTGATGAAGTTGTCGCTGCCGTTGTCCGCCAGAATCATTCCGTAGGTCTTCAAGGCCTGCAAAATTACCTGGGCCTCCGGCGAAAAGCCGGAGATGTCGTAATCGGCCTTGAGACGAACACGCATGCCCATCGGCGGCAGATCCTCGTCGGTCTCCTCGCTCGCCCAATGGCTCGCCGGCGGCACATAGGCTTGGCGCGTCTTGCTCAAGGTGAAGCGCAGCGCATGCTCGATCGCCCGTTTCTCGACCACCTCGTCGTAGCGCACGAGACCGGGGAGAATTGGGAGACCGGCGGCATCCGCCGACGTCCAGCCATCGGGCCGAACCTGGTTTTGCTCGAGGTCCCACTTCGCGCCGCTTCCCGCCTTCCAGCCGCCCTCGCCATCGGGGTAGGCGGCATACAGCTCGAACAGCGTCAGGGAATCGCGGTCGAGCACAAGAACGTGCCGGTCGCCGTCGCCGTTCGGGCCGCCCTCGATCGGTGCATCCGGCGGAATCGGGTAAGGTCCGGCGTCACTCTCCTCGGCCGTGTCGAACGCGACCGGCACCTTCTTCTGGGTCTTGTCGACGACGACATAGGGGATGCCGATCGGCACGCCTTCCCACTCGCCGCCGAAATCGGCATGCAGCGGCGTGTCCTTGCCGATTCTGGCGATGATCGCATCGGAGCTCGGATCGACGGAGACCCCGGAAATGTCCGCGTTCCACGGACTGTCGGCCGGCAGCAATCTGGCGCCGCCGAGGCTTACATTCTGACCGGGCTTGACGCCGGCTAGGTCATCGGCGAAAGCGCCGGTGGTCGGCATGATTGCGAAAAGAGCGGCAACAAGCGCAAGACGGATCATAGATGCACCCCGGAGCTAAGTTGGCTTCGGCAAGGTGCAGCACGGCCGGCCGAAATCAAGTGGGATTAGACGCCGATCACCGGGTCGAGCCTTGAACCTTCCGCAAGCGCACATAGAGCGCGCCGCCGCCGCCGAGCCGTTGCGGCGCCTCCGAGAAGCTGACGATCAGCGGCGCGAGGTCGGGGAGCGCGAGCCAGCGCGGCACCGCCTGGCGTAAGATCCCGCGCGCCTCGTCTTCATAGAAGCTTCGGCTCTCGTCGCGCAGCGACCCCTTGCCGGTGATCACCAGCACATGGCGGTAGTCCTTGCTTTGCGCCCATTTCAGGAATTTGCGCAACGCCGCGTGCGCGTCGCGCTGGCGCATGCCGTGAAGATCGAGCCGCGCCTCGACCGCGAGATGCCCCTTGTCGAGCTTGCGTGCCGTCTGCCGGTCGAGCCCGCTCGCGGTGGGGCTGAGAGCGGGCCGCGCCGCAGGCTTAAGCGTTGGCTTGGGGGATGGCTTAGGCTCGGCTTTCGCCGCCGCTGCTTTGGCTTTGGGCTGCGGCGGCATGGGTGGGACGGCCACATGGGTGACGCGGTTCTTCTTCTTGAGCGGCGCCGCCGTCCTGGCGATGCGCGCCCACAGCTCGGCGTCCTGCTCCATGTCCGTGTCAGAGTCGCGCTTGCCCATGGGTCAGCACCATAGCGCGAAAGGGCTTAAGGCTTCGCCAGAAGGACGTAGAACCGCGCTTCAGTTTTGGTGACGCCGGCGATCGCGCCGGCTTCCGCGCCAGAGCCCCAAAAGATGTCGCCGCGCTCCTGTCCTCTGATCGCGGAGCCCACGTCCTGCGCGATCATCAACCGCCGGAACGGCTTGCCGTCTGGCGTCGGCGCGCCGGCTGCGGCGACGAACACCGGCGTGCCGAGCTTGTGATAGATGGCATCGACGGCGAGGCTGCGGCCCGGTGTAAGCGCCACGCCTTGCGCCCCGACCGGACCCGCGCCCGCCTCAGCCGCCGGCAATTCGTGGAAGAAGATATAGGACTTGTTCGCGTGCATGAGCGCCTTGCCCCGGGCGGGGTCGGCGCGCAGCCACCCTTTGAGCCCCTCCATCGTGAGGCCGCCCGGAGGTTTCTCACCGCGCTCGGCGAGCAGCTTGCCGATCGACGTGTAAGAGTGGCCGTTCTTGCCCGCGTAGCCGATCCGCGTCCAGGACCCGTCCGGGAACCGCACGCGCCCCGACCCTTGGATCTGCATGAAGAAAAGTTCGATCGGATCGTCGAGATAGAGCAGCTCGAGCCCCTTGCCCGAAAGCGCGCCGTTGTCGATCTCCGCGCGCGTGTAATAGGGCACGAGCTCATCGCCGTTCTGGCGCCCCACGCTGAAGCTCGCATTGTAGAATGCGCGCAACTCATCGGGCGTCACCTGCACGAGGTCGTCCGGGCGCCGATAGACGGGAACTTGAAATGTGTCGTCCCGCACGCGCGAACCCTTCACCTCGGGTTCGTAATAGCCGGTGACGAGGCCGGGCCGCTCCTCATCGACGCGGTGCGGAACGAAGTGAGTCTCGAAAAAGCGCCGCGCGGTCTTGCGATCCACCTTGTCCCCGAGCTCCAGAACGTCGTGGCAAGCCTGATTGCTCGTCGGTCGCTTGCGGCAGGATCTGCGTAACGCGGCGAAGGCCGCCGCGTGATCGTCTTGGGCCCAGCCCTCGATCTCCGTGAAGCTGACGGGTATCAGCTTGATGGCCGCGTGATCGTCCACCGGGTGTCTCCAAAGAAGGAGCGCAACAAGCGCGATAAGCGCAATCGCGGCAGCAGCTATGCCCGGTATCCCGACAGCCTGCCAGCGCATTGTTCGGCCTTCCCCCAAGCGAGCTTGCCCCCAAGCCAGACGTGGTCGTTCCCCGGCGTGACCGGCGGCGACACGCACAACGGAATCAACCGCCGCCGTGCGACGGTAATAAGGCGTTGAAGGGGGCTAGTTGGCCGCTTCGGTGGCGACGAGCTTCCAGTTGGGATTCCTGGAGGCCGTCTCCCGCGCGAAGGTCCAGATATCGGTGACCTCGCGGACCTTCTTGGCGTCGCCCTCGACCACTTCGCCCTCGGCATCGTGGGTCACCGAGATCAGCTCGCTGACGAACTTGACCGTGATCAGGACCTGCTTGCCCTTGACGTCGGCCTCGATGATGTCGGCCTTGTCGATGCCGACCAGGGTCGATTGCAGCACCTCGCCGCGCTCCTCGCGCTCGGCGATGGCGCGCTCGAAGCCGTCGAGCACGTCCGCCCCAAGCAATTGCTTGAGCGTCTTCTCGTCGCCCTCGGCGAACGCGGCCACGACCATCTCGTAGGCGCCCTTGGCGCCGTCCAGGAACTGTCCGGGATCGAAGCCGGGATCGGCGCGCATGACCTGGGTCAGCGATTCGCGCAACGGGCTGTCCTTGGCCGCATAGCGCTCAAGCCGCTCGTCAATATCCTCGGGCGACGGGCCTGAGGCCTCCGTCACCGGCGCCCCGCCGGTGCGGCCACGCGGCAGCGCCACCACGGAACCCTCGGGCGTCCCGGCCTTAGGGTCGGTCCGCGTATAGGGGTCGTATGGCGGCCGCTCACTGCCCGTGCGCCGGCCCAGCACGCTGCGCAGCCGGATAAAGATCACGACCGCGAGGACCAGAAACAGAAGTGTATAGATGTCGAAAGCTTCGCTCATACCTTGCCGCCACCCGCGTCTGGATTAAGCCCACAATGATTGCGGAACGCTCTAGGAGGGATATTGTTGCGCGCCTAGAGATTTGCCAGCGGGAGCCTTACGCCGCAGCTGCAAATTTTTCATTCGCATCGCAGCATTTCGAGCCCAACTTAAGGCATTCCCAGGATTGAAGCCAACCCTAAACGGCTTTGCACTTAATTTAGGCTCAAACCACATCGACGCAGGCGAATTGCGGCCTCCAACATCCCATGCTAGCCAGCGCATGATGAGCCGTTGAGGGGGGACTTCCTATGGCCAAGAAGTCGAAGGACGATCAGACGACCAAGACGAACGGCGACAAGCCGGCGCCCGCGCGCCCCGACGAAGCGCCGGCCGGCGCGCCGCCACCTCAGGCGGCTGGCTCGTCACCCCGTACGGGGACCGGCACCGAGGCCCATCTCGCCGTCCTCGCCCAATATATCAAGGATCTGTCCTTCGAGAGCCCCGGCGCGCCGCAGACCCTGCAAGGCCCCGGCGAGAACCCGCAGCTCAAGGTCGGCGTCAACGTCAGCACCACCCCGCGCGGCGACGATATCTACGAGGTCGCGCTCCACATCGAGGCGCACGCCAAGTCCGACGCCGGCGTGATCTACAATGTCGAGTTGATGTACGGCTCGCTGTTCCGCTTGCGCAATATTCCCCAGCACCTGATGCAGCCGGTGCTGTTCGTCGACTGCCCGACGATCCTCTTCCCCTTCGTGCGGCGCGTGCTGGCCGACGTGGTCCGCGACGGCGGCTTCCCGCCGCTGATGCTCGATCCGATCGACTTCGCCAGGCTCTATACCCAGAACATGGGCCGCGGCGAAAACGGCGAGCAGCCCCAAGCCAACTAGGCTGGCGAATTAGAAATAGCGCCGCCACAGGGCGCCCGCGCCCATCGTCGCCACGAAGGCGCGATGGGCCTCCGTCTCGGCCGCGCTGAGCCGCGAGGGAAGCGGCACCGGCCGCGGCCGGATGGATAAGGCATTGGCTTGCAGGATGGCGGCCTGCGCGCCGTTGGCGGCGAATTCGAGCCGCGCCTGATTGCCGCCGATCAGCTCCACATAGACCGAGGCCAGCAGCCGGCAGTCGAGCAGGGCGCCATGGCCGGCACTCTCGCGCTCGGTGAGATCGATGCCGTAGCGCCGGCACAGCGCATCGAGACTTGCCGGCGCGCCCGGATGGCGCCGCTTGGCCAGCGCCAGCGTGTCGACGATGTGCTCCCAGCGCAGCAGCGCGCGCGGCAACCGGTCAAGCTCCGCATTCAAGAAACCGAAGTCGAAACGGGCGTTGTGCATGACCAGCATCGCCCCTTCGACAAATTCGAGCAATTCGTCGGCGCGCTCGGCGAAGCGGGGCTTATCGCGCAGGAAATCCTCGGACAGGCCGTGGATCTCGAACGCCTTTTGCGGCATGTCGCGTTCGGGGTTCAGATGGCAGTGCCAGGTACGCCCCGTGGGAATACGGTTGACCAGCTCGACACAGCCGATCTCGACGATGCGATGACCCTCATAAGGATCGATGCCCGTCGTTTCCGTATCGAGAATGATCTCGCGCATGCGCCCGTGCGCTCCCCGCCTGGTTGTCAGTGACGCAATCGCTCCATGACCCGGCCGTCACGATCTTGCAGCGATTCGATCAGCCTATCGAGTTGCCGATGCATGTTTTCCAGGTTCGTGCCGCTGTCCACAACGTAGTCGGCCCGCGCGCGCCGTTCGGCGTCCGACAGCTGTCGCGCCCGCAACGCCTCGAATTTCTCTTCCGTCATGCCGGGCCGCGCCAGCACGCGCTCCCGCTGCACCCGATCGGACGCGCTGAGCGCGATGGTGACGTCGGTGCGGGACTCGGCACCCGTCTCGAACAGGAGCGGGATTTCCAGCACCGCGAGGGCCGCGCCCGCTTTCTCCTGGTCGCGGAGGAAATCGATCTCGGCCGCGACCACCAAGGGGTGGACAATGGCCTCCAGCGCGCGCAGCCGTTCGGGGTTCCCCGAAACCTCTTTGCCGAGCAGCGTGCGGTCCACCCGGCCGTCATGCGTCGTACCCGGAAAGGCCGCCTCGATCGCGGCCACCGCCTCACCCTCATAGAGGTGATGCACGTAAGCGTCGGCGTCGAACACCTTGATGCCACGGGCGGTGAAATGCGCCGCCGCCGCCGTCTTGCCCATGCCCATGCCGCCGGTCAGCCCGATCACGAGCATCACGGAGCCTCCAGCGTGGCCGCCACATGCGCGCGCAGCTCCGGCGTCACCGCGGGCCGTACCCCGAACCAGCGCTCGAAGCCGGGCACCGCCTGGTGCAGCAGCATGCCGAGACCGTCCACGGTGCCGAGGCCGCGGGCGCGTGCGTCCGCCAGCAGCGCCGTCTCCAGCGGGTTGTAGACAAGGTCGGCGACGACCGCGTCCTTGGGCAGTGCCGTGAGGTTGATCGTGAGCGGCAACTGGCCCGTCATGCCGAGGCTCGTCGTGTTGATCAGGAGCGAGCAGCCGGCAAGCGCCTCGTCCCGCGCCTCCCAGTCGATCGCCTCGACCCGCGGGCCGAACAGCTTGGCCAGGCGCTCCGCCCGGGCGCGCGTGCGGTTGGCGAGGAGGATCTGCGGCACGCCCGCCGCGATCAGACCGTACAGGATCGCCCGCGCCGCACCGCCGGCGCCAAGCACCAGGACGGACCCGAGCCCCTCGTTCCATTGCGGCGCCTGGGCATCGAGATTGGTCATGAAGCCGTAAGCGTCGGTATTGCTGGCGTGGAGCGCGCCGTCGGGGTCGAGCCACAGCGTATTGGCGGCGCCGATGGCAATTGCCGCCCCGTCGGCCGAGCGCGCCGCGGCCAGCGCGGCTTCCTTGTGCGGCAGGGTCACATTGGCCCCGACATAGCCGCGCCGCGAAAGCGATTCGAGGAAACCGGCAAACTCTTCCGGCGCCACCGCCTCTTTCTCATAGGCGCCGTCGATCCCGTGCTCCGCCAGCCAATAGCGGTGGATGATGGGTGAGCGCGAATGCTCTACCGGCCAGCCGATGACGCAGGCGCGCTGCATGGCTCAGTCCTCGATCACGCCCTCGCGCCGAAGCGTATCGAGGAGCGGCAGGAGAGGTAGGCCCAGGATGGAGAAGAAGTCGCCCTCGATCTTGTCGAAGAGCTGGATGCCGACGGATTCGATCTGATAGGCGCCCACGGCGCTCAACACCGCCTCGCCGGCCGCCGCCAGATAGTGACCGATAAATGCCGGCGTCATCTTGCGCATCGTCAGCGTGGCGATCTCGGTGTGCGCCCACAGGGTCTCGCCGCCCGTGGCGACGGCGACCGAGGTATGCAGCGTATGGGTCTTGCCGTTGAGATCGAGCAGCTGGGAGCGCGCCGCCGCCATATCGGCGGGCTTGGTGACGATCTCGCCCTGGAAGTCCAGGACCTGATCGCCGCCGATGACATAAGCGCCTTGCGCGAGATCACTGACCGCCTCGGCCTTAGCCCGGGCCAGCACCTCGGCCACGTCATGGGGGTCGAGCGCCTTCTCGCCGCTGACCGCCTGGCGCATGGCGCTTTCCTCAAGTCCCGGCGCCTCGACAATAAAGGCGAGCCCGGCCGAACTCGAGCAGCCGTGCCCGCGTGTGGCTGGTCGAGGCCGAGAATCAGCGGCGGCCGCCCCTGTTGCAGGAACCCAGTCATGCCAGCTCCATCATGCTTCCAGCGCCGGCGCTTCCCGGTCGTGATAGAGCCGGATGATGCCCGCGGCGGTCTCCTCGATGGAGCGCCTTGTCACGTCGATGATCGGCCAGCCGTGCCGGGCGCAAAGTTGCCTTGTCTGGGCGATCTCCGCGGCGATGGCGTCCCGATCTACATATTCCTCGAGATGTCCGTGCGCCTGCTCGATCACGCGGTTCTGGCGCACCTGCGAGATGCGCTCAGGGCTCGCCACCAGCGCGACGATGAAGGCCTTGGTCGGCTGTTCCAGCTGCTGCGGCAGCGCCATGCCCGGAACCAGCGGCACATTGGCGGTCTTGAAGCCGCGATTGGCGAGATAGATGCCGGTCGGGGTCTTCGACGTGCGGCTGATGCCCAGGAGAATAATGTCGGCGTCGTTGAGATCCTCCGGCAGATGCCCGTCGTCATGCATCATGGAGAAGTTCAGCGCCTCGATGCGGCGGAAATAATCGGCATCGAGCACGTGCTGGCCGCCGACCATCGGCGTCGCCGCCATGCCGAGATAAGACTCGAATACCTGCAGCACATGCTTGAGCGGCGCCACGCAAGGAACGTTGAGCTGCTTGCACGACTGCTCCAGCGCCTCGGCGAGCTCGCGGTTGAACAGCGTGTAAAGCACGATGCCGGGCGTCGCCTCCACGTCCTTCAACACGCGGTCGAGCTCGCGGCGGCTGCGGACCAAAGGATGCAGATGCTCGATGGCGCGAACTTGCGCGTATTGCACGCGAACCGCCTTGGCGAGCATGTTTAGGGTCTCGCCCGTCGCATCGGAGATCATGTGCAGATGGAACGTGCGCTGCTGGATAGCCATGTATGGCCTTTGGATAACCGTCACGGGTTAACGGTGCAATATCGCGGGCGGCGATCTTGTCCCCGCTGACCCGAAGATGTGAAGTCCTAGTTCTTCACAGATTCGCTTGTGTCGAAAAAATGACGCAAGTCCAACACCCCCCCACAATACCCTTTTTGATCCCCAGCTCCGAGGGGCAGATGCCCACAAGCCATCCAACCGTCGTCCAGAGCGCATGCGTGCCCGCAACACCATTGCCAGCAACGCATCGCAGGGCTTTCTCCAGCGAACCAATCACAGCTCCGCCCAATCATCGTCAAACTGTCAAACATGGGGCGGGCTACCCTGTCGACAGACTGGTGATGACGGTGAATGTCCGCTATTCACGCCCTAACTAAAGTAACAACAGAACTATTAGAGATTCTCTTTATTAGTATTTTAGAGAGGTGCCGTTTGCGGACAACTTCCCCATTGAGCCCGCTGCTGGCTGCTCTGAGCGGTCAAGTGAGCCCGACGCCGCCCATGTGGCTGATGCGTCAGGCGGGGCGCTATTTGCCCGAGTACCGTGAAGTGCGGAGCGGGGTAGCGTCCTTTCTCGATCTTTGCCTGACGCCTGCCCTGGCGGCGGAGGTGACGCTCCAGCCCTTGCGGCGTTTTCCGCTCGATGCGGCCATCGTCTTTTCCGACATTCTCGTCATCCCCTACGCGCTCGGTCAGAAAGTTGCATTCGTGGAAGGCGAAGGCCCCAAGCTCGAGCCGGCGCGCGATGGCGCGGCGATCGCCAAGCTGGACATGGCGGCTGCCGTCGAGAGATTGGCGCCCATCTACGAAACCGTCGAGCGGGTGGTGGCCGAGCTGCCGGAAGGGGTGCCGCTGATCGGCTTTTGCGGGGCGCCCTGGACGGTTGCCACCTACATGGTCGAAGGCGCCGGCAGCAAGGACCAGGCGGCGGCCCGCACGCTCGCCTATAGCGAGCCGGAAACCTTCCGCCGCCTGATTGACGTTCTGGTGGAGACGTCCGCGCTGTATCTGCTCGGGCAAGTGAGGGCCGGCTGCCGCGTGCTGCAGATCTTCGACAGCTGGGCTGGCAGCCTGCCGGAGGATGAGTTCGAGCGCTGGTGCATCACGCCCACCAGAGCGATCGTGGAGCGGGTGAAGGCGGAAGCGCCCGAGATCCCCATCATCGGTTTCCCGAGGGGCTCAGGCCCGCTTGCTGAGCGCTACGCGACCAAGACGGGCATCGATGCGGTCGGCTGCGACACGAGTCTGCCCGTGGGCTGGATCCGCGCGGCGCTTCAAACCCGCCTGCCCGTGCAGGGCAATCTCGATCCGGTCCTCTTGGCCACGGGCGGCCCGGCGCTCGACACCCGTGTCAAATGGATCGTGGAAACACTGGGCCAAGGCCCCTTCATCTTCAATCTGGGCCATGGCATCCTGCCTCAGACCCCCATCGAGCATGTCGAACGGCTGGTCGCGCTGGTGAAAGGCGACATCGGTTAATCGGCTAATCGTCGCACCCTTCTTCGTGGCACCCCTAGGAATTCCATGTTTCTTGCCTATATCAAGGCCTTCCACATCATCGCCGTGATCGCCTGGATGGCGGGGCTGCTCTATCTGCCGCGCCTGTTCGTCTATCACGCCATGAGCACAGTGGGTTCCGAGCAGTCGGAGACCTTCAAGGTGATGGAGCGGCGGCTGCTTCGCTTCATCACCACGCCAGCCATGGTGGCGAGCTGGATTTTTGGCTTAATTCTGGCGTTTTCGCCGCTAATCGACTGGACCACGGCTGGCTGGTTCCACGCCAAGCTGTTTCTCGTGGTGGTGCTTTCGGCCTATTCCGGAGCGCTCGCCAGCTGGACCCGCGATTTTGCCTTGGACCGCAATACGCGCTCGCCGCGCTTCTATCGCATCGCCAACGAGATCCCCACGGTGCTAATGATCGGCATCGTGATTTTGGTGGTCGTGCGCCCGTTCTGACATTCGCGGTAAATCTGTTCCGCAGACCCCGAGGGTCTGCTATAGATGAGTCGCATCCAATCCGGGACATTGTCGCGACCCGGCCTTTTTCCCAAAAAAGAGCGGGTCACCGGACTGGATCAGGCGTTCGTCGCCGTCCCACCGAGGTCTACCCTTCCCCTTCCGACGACCCCGCGCATTCGAGCGCGAGATTCAAAACACCGCCAATCCCCATCAAGACACCACCAATCCACATTCACCCTTTCTGTTCTCTTTGGAGTAGCAGCGCATGCAGGAAATGAAGCTGCAGGATTTGAAGACCAAATCGCCGACGGAGCTGTTGAGCTTCGCCGAGGAGGTCGAAGTTGAGAACGCGAGCGCCATGCGTAAGCAGGAGCTCATGTTCGCGATCCTGAAACAATTAGCCGCCCGCGACGTGGACATCACCGGTACGGGCGTGGTGGAGGTGCTGCAAGACGGCTTCGGCTTCTTGCGCTCCCCCAACTCGAACTATCTCGCCGGCCCCGACGACATCTACGTTTCGCCGTCGCAGATCCGCCGCTTCGGACTTCGCACCGGCGATACCGTCGAAGGCGAGATCAGAAGCCCGAAAGACGGCGAGCGCTATTTCGCGCTTCTCAAGGTCAATACGATCAATTTCGAGGAGCCCGAGAAGCAGCGCCACAAGATCCATTTCGACAATCTCACGCCGCTCTATCCCGATGAGTGGCTCGAGATGGAGACCGAGGACCCGACCCGCAAAGACAATACCGGCCGTGTCATCGACATCGTGGCGCCGATCGGCAAGGGCCAGCGCGGTCTCATCGTGGCGCAGCCCCGCACCGGTAAGACGGTGATCCTCCAGAACATCGCTCACGCCATCACCGCCAATCATCCGGAGTGCTACCTGATCGTGCTCCTGATCGACGAGCGGCCCGAGGAGGTGACCGACATGCAGCGCTCGGTGAAGGGCGAGGTTGTGTCCTCGACCTTCGACGAGCCCGCGGCGCGCCACGTGCAGGTCGCCGAGATGGTCATCGAGAAAGCCAAGCGCCTCGTCGAGCATGGCCGCGACGTGGTCATTCTGCTCGATTCGGTCACGCGACTCGGCCGCGCCTACAACACCGTGGTGCCGTCGTCCGGCAAGGTGCTGACCGGCGGCGTGGACGCCAACGCGTTGCAGCGGCCCAAGCGCTTCTTCGGCGCCGCCCGCAATATCGAGGAGGGCGGCTCGCTCACCATCATCGCCACGGCGCTGATCGACACCGGCAGCCGCATGGACGAGGTGATCTTTGAGGAGTTCAAGGGCACCGGCAACTCGGAGATCGTGCTCGACCGGAAGGTCGCCGACAAGCGCGTGTTCCCGGCCATCGACATCGCCCGCTCCGGCACCCGGAAGGAGGAGCTTCTGGTTCCGTCCGATCAGCTTAAGAAGATGTACGTGCTTCGCCGCATCCTCAATCCCATGGGGACCATGGATGCCATCGAGTTCCTCATCGACAAGCTGAAGCAGACCAAGAACAACGCCGAGTTCTTCGACTCGATGAATACCTAGAGTTGTGGCAATACTGATGAGCGGCTGTAACGCCCAATAATTGGGCGCAACTGCTCTTTGATTGGGCAAAAAACCCAATAGAATCAGAAAGATAATCGCAAGGTTTGGCGCATAGCTTCGTCCTCCGACACCGGGGGACGTCGTATGAAACCGATTCGCAAATCGCTGCCGAGCCGCTTCTTGGCCACGCCTGTGCTGGCTGCCTGCACCGCAACAATGGCCGTCACCTGGGTTGGCGGACCGCTGCTCGGCCTTCTGGCCGGCGCCGGCGCCGGTCTCGCCGCGTCCGGCTACATCGAGCGGCGCTTGCGCCGCCTTGGCGCCATCGTCGCCAAGATCGCCGGCGGCGACCGCTACGCCATCGTTCCCAAGCAACCGCCGGGTCCGCTGGCCGAGCTCGCCGCTGCGGCCGAGACGTTGCGCGCCGCGGTGATCGAGGCGGACGCGGCGATCGTCGATCAGCGCCGCCGCGAGGCCGAGTCCCGCCTGCACCTGGCCGGCCGCAATTTCATCACCCGCCGATTCCGCGGCGCGGTCGATGACGTCACCAAGGCCTTCGCCGACGGCAGCGCCTGGATCGGTCAGACCGCCGCCGATCTCGAAGAACGCAACCGCCATATGCATGGCACGGTGGCGAGCGCGTCCGACGCGGCCCGCGCCGCCTCCGACGATGTCGCCGCGATCGCGCTGTCGGCACGCGATATCTTGCGCCGCATCGATCAATCCGCCGGCGACATCGGCGCCTCGCGTGAGGCGAGCCGCCGCGCCGTCGCCGATCTCGCCTCGGCCGACGACACCATGCGTGGCCTGTCCACGGCGGCGACGCGCATCGGTGAGGTGGTGGGGCTCATCCAGAAAGTGGCGCGGCAGACGTCGCTGCTCGCGCTCAACGCCAGCATCGAGGCTGCGCGCGCCGGCGCCGCCGGTCAGGGCTTTGCCGTGGTCGCCGCCGAGGTCAAGGCGCTCGCCGCCCAAACCGCCGTGGCCACCGACGACATCACCCGCCAAGTCGACGACATTCAGCAAGCGGTGGAGCGCACCGCCGATGCGCTGCAGGACGTGCATGCGAGCGTCGGTCAGATCAACGAGGCCGACGCCAAGTTGCGCGGTGTGTTCCAGCACCAGACCCAAGAGCTCGACGCCATCGCCAGCCGCGCCACCCAGGTCGCCGAGCAAGTCGCGGGCACCCTTCCCGATCTCCGCACCGCCGTCGGCCATGTGGACCAGGCCGGCTCCTCCATGCTCGGCACGGCCGAAGCGCTCGTCGGCAAAGCGGGCGGCCTCGTGACCCGCGTCGACACCTATTTCAGCGATCTCGATCACGGCGCCATTAAGGTCGGCATTCTCCATTCCCTGTCCGGCACCATGACCGCGAGCGAGCGCCCGCTGCAGGATATGCTGGTCATGCTCATCGAGAAGGCCAACGAGGATGGCGGACTGTTGGGCCGTCCGCTCGAGGCGGTGATTATGGACCCGCGCTCCGACCCGCGCGCTTATGGCGGTGCGGCCCGTGCGCTCCTCGCCGAGCACAAGGTCTCGGCGATCTTCGGCTGCTGGACGTCCGCCTCGCGCAAAGAAGTGCTGCCGGTCGTCGAGAGCCTGAACGGATTGCTGTTCTATCCGAGCCAATATGAGGGCGAGGAGGAATCGGCGAACATCTTCTACACGGGCGGAACGCCGGCGCAGCAGGTGATCCCTGCGGTCGACTATCTGTTCCGCCGTGGACGGAAGCAGTTCTTCCTGCTCGGCACCGACTCGGTCTACTCGCGCACCACCAACGCCATCCTCAAGGCCTATCTTGCCGCGGACGGCATCGGCGGCAACTCCGTGCGCGAGGTCTACATGCCGTTCGGCCACAAGGACTGGGCCGGGACGGTCGCCGCCATCAAGCGCTTCGGTGCGGCGGGCGATGCGGGCGTCATCACCACCGTGAGCGGCGATGCCAACGTGTATCTCTACCGCGAGCTGGCGGCACAGGGTCTCACCGCCGACACCATTCCCGTCATGACGTTGTCCATCGGCGAGAGCGAGCTGCCGGCCATCGCCGGGCCGCGCGTCGCCGGCCATCTCGCCTGCTGGAGCTATCTGCACGAGATCGATAACGCCTCCAACCGCGCCTTCGTCAAATCGTGGCGGAAGTTCTGCGGCCGGCCGAACGTGATGACCGACGATCCGATGGAGGCCACGTGGATCGGCTTCAACATGTGGAAGGAAGCCGTGAAGCTCGGCGACAGCGTCGACGTCGACGAGGTCCGTCGGCGTCTCGCCGGCCTGCGCCTCAACGCGCCGAGCGGCTACGAGGTGTGCATGGACCGGAAGAACCACCATCTGCACAAGCCGGCGATTGTCGGCGAGATCACGGCGGAGGGTCGCATCATACCGGTGTGGAAGAGCGCCGGCCTCATCGCGCCCGACCCGTGGAGCCCGTGGCTCGAGCGCGCCGAGCCGCCGGCGATCCGGGCGCCCAATCGCGCCATCGAGACTGCGCTTGCCATCGCGAGTTAGGCCGGAACTAGGAGGCTGGATACCGCGTGCGCCGGTATGACGGAGTGAGTTGGTTAGTGGAGGCAAGAGCCACTTGCATCGTTCCGGCGAATGCCGGAATCCAGTATTGAATATAGATGGACGCTCAGCCTTGCGTGTACATTCTGGCGAGCCGACGAAACGGGACCCTATACACCGGCGTCACGCGCTACCCGGCGAAACGGGTTTGGCAGCACAGGCAGGGCCTCGTTCGTGGCTTCACGAGGAAATATGGCGTGCACTTGCTCGTCTATGTCGAACTGCACGACACGATGCCTGCCGCGATCAAGCGTGAGAAGCAGATCAAGGAATGGAAGCGAGCGTGGAAGCTCGACTTGATCGAAAGTATCAATCCGGAATGGCGTGACCTCTACGAGGACATCCTGCGCTAGATTTCTGTATGGGCTGAGGGCACTGGATACCGGCGTGCGCCGGTATGACGGAGTTTGTTGGTCTGTGGGAGACATACGCCACTTGCGTCATTCCGGCGAAAGCCGGAATCCAGCAAGAAGTGGTCCAGCCGGGCAAGACAAGGAGGGTCCTCTCGCCGGCATCGCGACGTCAAGCCACCACAACCTCACGCGCGGTCTTGATGGTCTCGACGAGCTTTGCCGCGATCGGTCACCGGCGGCGAGCATTGCGGCCCGAGGCAAACATAGGCGGTGGGCTTTCCCTTGATCGCCGTCTTGCCGTAGACGACCGACGACGACGGCAGCGCCTCGCCTTGTCTGATCTCCTGCACCACCGCGTTCGGCAACGACACGTCGCGCAAAGCGCGCCGCAGCTCGCGCGCATCGCCTTCCGCCGGCACGATCAGCACGATGAGTTGCGGCGCCAAGCCATCGAGCGCACCCATGAGCAAACCTGAATGCGCCACGACATTCTCGGCGATCGATCCCCCAAAGCTGCGCAGCATCTCTTCGGCGCGTTTGGCGTAACGATTTTCGCCGGTCCACAGCGACAACGAGACGAGGTTCGTCACCATGACCGCGTTGGCGTTCGGCGTAGCGTCATCGAGAGTGCTGAACGGGCGCACGATGAGATCCTTGGTGTCGTCGGCGGAGAGATAATAGCCGCCGAGATCGCGCGCCCAGTAATGGCTGTCGAGCACGTCGGTCCAGCGCTGCGCTTGCTCGACATAGTCGCGGTTGGCCGTGGCGTTGGCGAGCGCCAGTGCCGCCTTGATCATGTTGGCGTAGTCGGACGCGGTCGCCGGCGCCTTGGCCTTGCCGTCGCGATAGGCATGGAACAGGCGGCCGTCCTTTGTCATCTGTGTACGGACGAAAGTGAAAGCGGTCTCGGCGAGAGCGAGCCAGTCGGTCCGGTCGAAGGCGCAGGCGGCATTGGCGAGCGCCGCGATCATCAGTCCGTTCCAGTCGGCGAGGATCTTGTCGTCGAAGCCGGGACGGATGCGGCCGGCGCGCCGCGCGAGAAGTTTTGTGCGCATCGCAGCCAGACGCGTTTCGGTCTCGTCGTCACGCATCTCGATGGCGTTGAGGCGATTCAAAATATTCTGGCCTTCGAAGTTGCCGTCCGCCGTCACGTCGTAAATCTCGGCGAAGAGCTTTGCGTCCGTCCTCGCCGAGAACGTCCGTAATCTCGGCGAGACTCCACACATAGAATTTGCCTTCGACGCCTTCGCTGTCGGCGTCGAGCGACGCGGCGAACGCGCCGCCTGTCGCGTCACCATCTCGCGCTTCAGCCAGTCGATGGTCTCGGCGATGCGCTGGGCGAAGAGCGGCGACTTCCCCTCGCGCCATGACTCCGTCATCAGGTCCACGAGCAGCGCGTTGTCGTAGAGCATCTTCTCGAAATGGGGCACGAGCCAGCGCTCGTCGACGCTGTAGCGCGAGAAGCCGCCGCCGAGATGATCGTAGATGCCGCCTTGCGCGATATGGGTGAGCGTGAGGTTCACCGCGTCTTGCGGATTGGTGCAGGCCGTAGCGCAAGCCCGCGCGCCACAGAAATTCGAAGAACTGCGTCTGCGGAAATTTCGGGGCGCCGCGCATGCCGCCTTGGTCGGGGTCGACGGCGCCGAGGAACCGCCGGGCCAGATCGGACAGGGTCGCGTCGTTGAGCGCCGCGCCGCCGCCTTTTGGCGGCTTTGGCTTCAGCGCCTGCTTGAGCGCGTCGGCGTTGTTGCGGACCTTGCTCGGGCTCGTCGCGAAACACCCGCGCCACGGTATTCAGTACACTGACGAAGGCCGGCCGGCCGTAACGGTCTTGCGGCGGGAAATAGGTGCCGCCCCAGAACGGCTCGCCGTCCGGGCGTGAGGAACATGGTGAGCGGCCAGCCGCCGTGTTCGCCGAGCTGATGCAGGGCGGCCATGTAGATTGCGTCCACGTCCGGGCGCTCCTCGCGGTCGACCTTGATGTTGACGAAGAGCTCGTTCATCACCGCCGCGGTCGCCTCGTCCTCGAAGCTCTCATGGGCCATGACGTGGCACCAATGACAGGCGGCGTAGCCGACCGAGAGCAGGATCGGCTTGTTGGCGTGCCGCGCTTCTTTCAGCGCGGCCGCGCCCCAGGGCCGCCAGTGGACCGGGTTGTCCTTGTGCTGAAGCAGATAGGGGCTGGTCTCGCCGCCCGAGCAGGTTGCCGGCGTTGTCTTGCATGTCGCTTCCTCTTCTCTAGTCCTAGGATAACGCATGGTCGGCGTCTTCGGGGTGCTAACGACTCCTTCGCGCCAATGCGATAGCTCGGTGTTGTGTTGACTGAGACAGAGACCACATCGGCCGCAGGCACCATCGTCGCGCCGGCGAGCGGGCGCGGGCGTGTCCGCCGTGGCCGTCATCCGCATCTCCGGACCGGCCACGCGCGCCGTGCTCGAGGCGCTGTGCGGGGGCGTGCCCGCGCCACGCCATGCGGCGTTGCGCGAGATCGGCGATCCCGTCATCGACCGCGGCCTGGTGCTGTGGTTCCCGGCGCCGAGAAGCTTCACCGGCGAGGACATGGCGGAGCTGCAGGTCCATGGCAGCCGCGCCGTGGTCCAGGCGGTCGTCGAGGCGGTTGCTCGCGGTCGAGGGCACGCGGCTCGCCGAGCCGGGCGAGTTTGCCCGCCGCGCCTTCGAGAACGGCAAGCTCGACCTTACGGCCGTAGAAGGTCTGGCCGATCTCATCGCCGCGGAGACCGAGGCGCAGCGCCGCCAGGCGCTTGCCCAAAGCGAGGGCTCGCTGCGCCGGCTCTATGAGGGCTGGCGCGCCGAGCTGGTGAAGGCGCAGGCGCTGATGGAGGCGGGTCTCGATTTCGCCGACGAGGCGGATGTCGCCGCCGATGTCGCCGGCAAGACCGAAGCCATCGTCGTGCCGCTGCTCGACGCCATCGCAAGCATCTCGCCGACCGCAGCGGCGAGCTCTTGCGCGACGGCTTGCGCGTCGTCATCGCCGGCCCGCCCAATGCCGGCAAGTCGAGCCTGATGAATGCGCTCGCCAAGCGCGACGTCGCCATCGTCTCGGCAGAGGCCGGCACCACCAGAGACGTGATCGAGGTCCATCTCGATCTCGGCGGCCTGCCGGTGATCCTCGCGGATACCGCGGGGATAAGGGAGGGGATTGGCGCGGTGGAGGGTGAGGGCATCCGCCGGGCGCTGGCCCGCGCCGAAGATGCCGACCTCGTTCTGTGGGTGATCGACGCCACGGATCCGGTCTTCGCGCCGCCGGCGCGGCTGCGCGCTATTCCGCGCATCGATGCGCTCAACAAAGCGGATCTCGCGCATGATACCGCGCAAGCCCCGCACGTTGCCGCGCAATTCGAGCGCGTTTTCACGCAGGCCGGGCAGGATTCCGCGCAAGAGATCCTGCGCGTCTCGGCCAAGACCGGCGAGGGTCTCGATAGCCTCATCGCCAGGCTCGAAGACGTCGCCACCCGCGAAGTCGGCGGCAGCGGCCAGGCGCCCATCACCCGCACCCGGCATCGGGTCGAGCTCGTGTCAGCGCGGGACGCTTTGCAACGTTTCGTTAACCATGATCTGCCCCCGGAGCTCAAAGCCGAGGAGCTGCGCATCGCCGCCCGCCACCTCGGCCGCCTCACCGGCTTTATCGATGTCGAGGAGGTCCTGGGCGCCATCTTCGCCGAGTTCTGCATCGGCAAATGATCGGCCCCCGACCGGCGGCCGAACCGCAATTTGATTCACGTGAAACAAGTTGCGCCTCAGTGCTTTGACGGGACGCGCGAGACCCACTACCTACGGGCCATGATCCAAGACGGCATCCATGGGTTCGACGTCATCGTCATCGGCGGCGGCCACGCCGGCTGCGAAGCCGCGGCGGCGTCCGCACGCATGGGCGCCCGAACAGCGCTCGTCACCCATAGCGCCGGCACGATCGGCGAGATGTCCTGCAACCCGGCCATTGGCGGTCTTGGCAAGGGCCATCTCGTGCGTGAGATCGATGCCCTGGACGGCCTCATGGGCCGGGTGGCCGACGCGGCCGGCATCCAATTCCGCGTCCTCAACAAGTCCAAGGGTCCGGCCGTGCAAGGCCCGCGCGCCCAGGCCGACCGCAAGCTCTATCGCCGGGCCATGCAGACGGCGATCAGCGCCACGGCGAATCTCGAGGTGATCGAGGCCGCGGTGGACGATCTCACTGTCGAGGGCAACCGCGTCACCGGCGTCCTCACCACCGACGGCCGCCGCTTCACGGCAGGCGCCGTGGTGCTCACCACGGGCACCTTCCTGAACGGTCTGATCCATATCGGCGAAACCAAGATCCCGGCCGGCCGCATGGGCGAGGCCCCGGCGCATGGTCTGTCGGAGCGCCTCTACGGCCTCGGCCTGGCCATGGGCCGCCTCAAGACCGGCACCCCGCCGCGTCTCGACGGCAAGACGATTCGAATGGGACCGCCTCCAGGAGCAGCCAGGCGACAGCCCGCCGGTGCCGTTCTCGTTTCTGACCGAGGCGATCACCACGCCGCAGGTGCCCTGCCACATCACGCACACCACCGAAGCGACCCACGCGGTCATCGAGGCGAACCTCGCCCGCGCGCCAATGTATTCCGGCGCCATCGAGAGCGTCGGCCCGCGCTATTGCCCGTCCATCGAAGATAAGGTGGTCCGCTTCAAGGAACGCGGCAGCCATCAGATCTTCCTCGAGCCCGAGGGCCTCGACGACGACACGGTCTATCCCAACGGCATCTCCACCTCGCTGCCTGAGGACGTGCAGCACGCCTTCCTCAAGACCATTCCGGGCCTGGAGAATGCGTCCGTGCTGCGCCCCGGCTACGCCATCGAATACGACTATGTGGATCCGCGCGCGCTTCAGCCGAGCCTCGAGACCAAGGCGGTCGAAGGCCTGTTTCTCGCCGGCCAGATCAACGGCACCACGGGCTATGAGGAGGCGGCGGGGCAGGGGCTGGTCGCCGGCGTCAACGCCGCGCTCGTGGCCTCCGGCGCTGCGAACCGGTTCGGCGTCACCCGCGCCGACGGCTATCTCGGCGTGATGATCGACGATCTCGTCACCCGCGGGGTGACCGAGCCCTATCGCATGTTCACCTCGCGCGCCGAGTACCGGTTGATGCTCCGCGCCGACAACGCCGATCAGCGTCTGACGCCGCTGGGGCTCGCCGTCGGCTGCGTCGGTGAAACGCGCCGCGCCGCTTTCGCCGTCAAGGCGCAAAAACTCGAAGCGGGCGAAGCGCTGCTGCGCGGCCTGACCCTCACGCCCGACCAGGCGGCGAAGGCCGGGCTCGCCATCAAGCGCGACGGCCGCAAGCGCAGCGCCTTTGAACTGCTGAGCTATCCCGAGATCGATCTGCCGCGCCTCGCGAAGATCTGGCCCGCGGTCGGCAACCTCGATGATGCAATCGCTGGCCAGCTCGCCGTCGATGCGCGCTACGCCGTTTACATCGCCCGCCAGGAATTGGACGTCGCCGCCTTCCGCAAAGACGAGGCGATCGCCATTCCGGCTGGCTTTGTCTTCGCCGCCCTGCCCGGTCTATCCAACGAGATCCGCCAGAAGCTCGAGCGCCACCGGCCGGCGAGCCTCGGCCAAGCGGCGCGGCTCGACGGCATGACGCCCGCCGCGCTGATGCTGCTGCTCGCGCATCTCAAGAAAAATGCGGCGGTTAAATCCGCCTAGATATGGCAAGCGCAACCCAGCTCCCTACCATCGATGGTCCCGAGGCGTTCGCCGAAGCCTTTAAAGTTCCACGTGAAACAATCCACAGGCTGACGCGCTACGCGGAGCTTCTCAACCACTGGCAGAAGGCGATCAACCTCGTGGCGCCGTCGACCCTGCCACAAGTCTGGTCACGGCACTATGCCGAACTCGGCACAACTGCGTAGTCTGGCGCCCGAGGCCCGGCTCTGGCTCGATCTCGGATCGGGGGCAGGCTTCCCCGGGCTCGTCGTCGCCATCCTCAAAACCGGAACACCGGATTTCCGCATGCACCTCGTCGAATCGAACCATAAGAAATGTGCGTTCCTCGCCGAAGTCGTGCGCGCCACCGAGGCCCCTGTGGACATCCACGCCATGCGTATTGAAGACCTTGCCGAAAGAGCCCAAAGCCTAAGACCGGACGTGGTGAGCGCCCGCGCTCTTGCGCCGCTGCCGCGTCTGTTCGAACTCGCTGCCCCGTTCTTCGGGGAAGGAACCAGGGGGCTGTTCCTGAAAGGTCGCGAGGCAGAGGCTGAGATCGAGGCGGCGACGGCCGGGCTGGGCGTTCGACGCCCGCCTGCACGCGAGCCTGACCGCCAAGGATGCATCGCATCGTCGAGGTCACCGGCCTTCGCGCCAAGGGAAAACTTCTGAAAGACGGCGCGCCATGAGCCGCCACCGCACCCGCGTCCTGGCGCTTGCCAATCAGAAAGGCGGCGTCGGCAAGACCACCACCGCCATCAATCTCGGCACGGCGCTGGCGGCTGTCGGCGAGCGCGTGCTGATCATCGACCTCGATCCGCAAGGCAATGCCTCCACCGGCCTCGGCATCGAGCACCGCGAGCGCTCGACCTTCGACGTCCTGGCCGGCCAGGCCTCGATCATGGAGGCGCGGGTCGCCACCCATGTGCCGCGGCTCTCGATCGTGCCGGCCACCATCGACCTCATGTCGTTCGAGCGCGAGGCCGCGTCCGCCAACGGCCGGCACTATCGCCTGCGCGATTGCCTGGCCGAGTTGATCGCCGCCGAGGACCCGGGACGCGACGACGACCTACATCCTCATCGACTGTCCGCCGTCGCTCAATCTGCTGACGATCAACGCGCTCGCCGCCGCCGACGCCGTGCTCGTGCCGCTGCAATGCGAGTTCTTCGCGCTCGAAGGCCTGGCCCAGCTCTTGAGCACGGTCGAGGAGATCCGGGTGCGCCTCAACCCGAAGCTCCAGATCCACGGCGTCGTGCTCACCATGTACGACCAGCGCACCAGCCTGTCCGACCAGGTGGTGGACGACGTCCGCGCGGTGCTCGGCGACAAGGTCTACACCACGGTGATTCCGCGCAATGTGCGCGTGGCGGAGTCGCCGTCCCATGGCAAGCCGGTGCTGCTCTACGATTACAAATGCACCGGCAGCCAAGCCTATATCCAGCTCGCCTCCGAGGTGATCGAGCGGGAGCGGCGGATACGGGCGGCATGATGCAAACTTCCGGACCGGAACGGTCCAAGCTTGGAGATCGACCATGGCGGTAAGCGCACAGAAGAAGCGGTTGGGGCGGAGCCTGGCGTCGCTGATCGGCGATGGCGCCGAGATGGCGGCGAGCGCCGACGACCAGCGCAGCGTGCCGCTGTCTTCGCTCAAGGCGAGCCGCTTCAACCCGCGCCGGAATTTCTCCGAAGCGCAGCTCGACGAGCTCGCCGCCTCGATCCGCGAGCGCGGGCTGGTGCAGCCGCTCGTGGTGCGGCCGCTCGGCGGCGGTGACCGCTACGAGATCGTTGCCGGCGAACGCCGCTGGCGCGCCGCCCAGCGCGCCAATCTGCACGAGGTCCCGGTGGTGATCCGCGACGCTCTCCGATCAGGAAGCGATCGAGATCGCCATCATCGAGAACGTCCAGCGCGAGGACCTCAACGCGATCGAGGAGGGCGAGGGCTATAGCGCCCTGATGGACGGTCACGGCTACACCCAAGAGGATTTGGCCAAGGTCATCGGCAAGAGCCGCAGCCACCTCGCCAATACCCTTCGCCTCCTCAAGCTGCCGAAAGGCGTGCAGGACCTGGTGCGCGACGGCAAGCTGAGCGCCGGCCATGCGCGCGCGCTCATCGGCCGGTCCGATGCGGCGGCGCTCGCGGCTCGTATCGTTAAGGAAGGGTTAACCGTCCGCCAGGTGGAGGCGCTTGACCCAAGAAGAGAGCGCCAAGCCGAAGCGCAAGAAAGCGTCCGGCAAAGACGCCAACACGCGCGCCGCGGAAAGCGAGCTGCACGATGCGCTCGGGTTGAATGTGGAGATCAAAGCGGGCCGCGGCGAGAAGGGCGAACTGCGCATCCGCTACACGAACTACGATCAGTTCGACGACATCCGGGCGCGGCTCCTGCGGCGTCCCGGACGCTGATGCGACGCCGGCGCTGCGGCGCTAGCTGGCGAGAAACTCTTCCGCCTTGAACAGCGATTTGAACGGCACGCCGGCTTGCGCATAAAGCGCGGCCGCGCCCTCGCCGCGATCGAGGATCGAGATCACCAGCGCGACCTTGGCGCCGGCCTCCTCCACCGCCTTGACCGCATCCATGGCCGAGCCGCCGGTGGTGGTCACGTCCTCGAGAATCACCACGGTCTTGCCGGCGATGTCGTTGCCGTCGACGCGCTTCTTGGTGCCGTGATCCTTCACCGCTTTGCGCACGAAGAAGCCAGGCAGGTAGCGTCCAAACAGCGGGGCTGCGCATGGCCACCGGCGCGATGAGCGGTACCGCGCCCATCTCCAGGCCGCCCACGGCATCTGCCGTAACACCTTGAAGTTCCTCGAAGAATTAGGTCCGCCATGAGCTCGGCGCCGTCGGGATCGAGCATCGCCGGCTTCATGTCGAAATAGTAGTCGCTCTCTCTTGCCCGAGGCGAGCACGACCCGGCCCGCGCTTGAACGCGCGCTCGCGCAGCAGCATGAAGAGCTTGTTGCGGCGTTCGTGCGTTTGCGGCGTTCTGGTCCATGGGTCCCCTCGGTGTTGGCGGTCATGCATAAGAACGCCGGTGCGTTCCGTCAAATCCCCGATGCGAGCTTCAGCAGCAGCCGCTCGGCGAACGCGGCTGTCGAGATCGGGCGAGCGGCGCGACCGCCGCACCGTTTCCTGGATGAGCGGCAGCGCATGCGCCAGGCGGTTCGCGCCCCAGCGCCGGCAATGGGCCATGAACACCGGCTCGCGTTTGAAATGCGGCCGCGGCTTGAGCGACTTCATCGCCTGCTCGAGGCTGCCGCCGCTCGCTTGTGTCGCCGCCACCCGGTGTAGCTGGGTGAAGTGCCGGGCCGAGCGCCGACAGCGCCGAGGACCGGTCGGTGCCCGCCGCCGCCAAGCGCTGCAACTCGCGCAAGGCCGCGCGCGGATCGCCGCCGCTCGCCGCATAGACGAAATTCTCGAGCGCGATCTCGGCGGCGTCGCCGACGATCGCCGCCACGTCCTCATGGCTCACGCGTGCCGCTCCCGCCGCTTTGGGCGTAGAGCGCCAGCTTGACGACCTCCGTGCGCGACATGGCCTGGTCGGCGCCGAGCCGTCCCATCAGATAGGTCTTGGTCTCCGGATCGATGCGCAAGCCGGCGCTCTTCAGCTCCGCGTCGATGACGCCGGCGAGGTCGCGCTCGTCGCTGTAGCAAGGCAGCGCCGCGGCGTCGGGCAGCTTCTCGAACAGCTTGCGCAAGCCCGGAATCGGGCCTGAGATTGCCGGCCTCGACGATGAGCGCGTTGTCGGAAGGCTCGGCCAGCGTGGCCTTCAGGGTCGGCACGTCGAGACGGCTGCCGGCGGTCACCCGCACGACCTTAGTGCTGGCGAACATCGGCCGCGTGCGCAGCTCGATATCGAGCCGCGCCGGCTCCTCGGCGAAATCGCCGTCGTCGAGACGCAGGATTTCCGCCTCGCCCGCCTGGCGGCGCGCGAACGTGTTGCGCTAGAGCCGCGCCACGCTCGGTGACGAGTCCGGCGTCGGGCCCGTAGACGAGCACCGCGCGGCAGTTGGCGTCCGGCGATTTCAGGAAGCGCGCGACGCCTGAGGCTTTGTAGGCGACCATGGCGGTCACAGCGCGGGTTGGTTCGGCTCTAGGCGGAGGCGATGATTCGCAGGCTTAAGCCGAGGTGGCGAGAAAGGCCGCCACCTGCGTCCGGATGCTCTCCGAGATGGTACGCGCCGCGCGGTTCTCCGCGTCATAGCGCGCCCGCACATTGGCGAAGATTTCCTGGTAGCGGTTATAGGCGGCGCGCGAAATCGCCGTCCCCTCGTGCATCACCTGGCCGTTGGCGAGGTTCACCAGCTTGTAGCTCGCCTCGAGCTGATACACCTGCCCTCTGGCGTCGCCGGTGATCTGCACGAGCTGATCGACCACGCGCTCGCGGATGGCGATATCGAGCTTGTAGCGGGACTGGGCCGCGTTGCCGCCGCCGGTATTGGTGAAGATCAATTCATTGCGGACCTTTTGGCCGACCCGCCCAGGGATCGGCGTGACGTCCACCGACGACATCACCTCGGCCAGGTGGGCGCCGCTTGCGGTCGTGGATCCGGAGCCGTATAGCGGCTGGAACCCGCACCCGGACAAGCCGAGACCGGCCGCGGCGGCTATCGCCACCAGCGCAAGGGCAGGGCTACGCCACCACATTGACGATCCTCTGCGGTACGACCACGACCTTCTTGATCTTACGTCCCCCTATGGCGCGTACGACATTTTCGAGCTTCAGCGCCGCTGCCTCAATATCTTCCTTCGAGGCGTCTCGTGCAATCGTCAATTCGTCCCGCCTCTTGCCGTTGACCTGGACGGCGATGGTCATGCTGTCCTCGGTCAGCAGGGCCAGATCGGCCTCCGGCCAAGGTTTTTCGGCCACCAGCGTCGTATGGCCCAGAAGCGCCCAGCACTCCTCCGCCAGATGCGGCACCATGGGCGCCGACACGCGGGCCAAGCCCTCGGCCGCCTCGCGCAAGGCAAACCGCAGATCATCCTTGGGTTGTTCTCCAGCCGCCTGCAACCCTGCCGACAGCGCGTTGGCTAGCTCGTAGATCTGGGCCACCGCGGTGTTGAAGCGGAGCTTGTCGATGGCCGCGGTGACGCCTGCGATCGTCTTATGGGTCGCCCGGCGCAAGGTCTTGGCCTCGGGGCTCATGTCCGCAGGCGGCACGGCGTCCGGCCCCGCCGCCCTTCGCCGCCGCCTCGCGGACCAGCCGCCAGACCCGCTGCAAGAAGCGATAGGCCCCGTCCACGCCGCTCGGCCGTCCATTCGATATCGCGTTCCGGCGGCGTGTCCGACAGCATGAACCAGCGCGCCGTGTCCGCCCCGAACGTGCCGATGATGCTGTCGGGGTCGACGACGTTCTTCTTCGACTTCGACATGGATTCGACCGGGCCGACCGTGATCGGCGCACCGGTCCCGACATGCACCGCCTTGCCGTCCCGCGTCGTCACCTCGTCGGGCAGGACCCATTTTCCAGCCGCGTCCTTATAGGTCTCGTGCGTCACCATGCCTTGGGTGAACAACCCGCGGAACGGCTCGTCCACCGCGACATGTCCCGTCTTGCGCATGGCCCGCGTGAAGAAGCGCGAATAGAGCAGATGCAGGATCGCGTGCTCGACGCCGCCGATATATTGGTCGACCGGCAACCAATAACCGACAGCGTCGCGGTCGGTCGGCACGCTGTCGCGCGGCGAGCAGAAGCGCGCGAAATACCAGGACGAATCCACGAACGTGTCCATGGTGTCGGTCTCGCGGATGGCCGGCGCGCCGCATTTGGGGCAAGCGACATGCTTCCAGGTGGGATGGCGATCGAGCGGATTGCCCGGCACGTCGAAGCTCACGTCGTCGGGCAGCTTCACCGGCAGATCCGCCGCGGGCACCGGCACGATGCCGCACGCCTCGCAATGGATCATGGGGATCGGGCAGCCCCAATAGCGCTGGCGCGAGATGCCCCAGTCGCGCAAGCGGAACTCGGTCTTGCGTATCCCTTGCGGCTTGCCCGCCACGGTCCGCGCGGCAAGCCGCTCCGCCATGGCGGTCTTGGCATCGGTGACGCTGAGCCCATCGAGAAAGTCCGAATTGATCAGCACGCCGTCGCCGGTATAGGGCTCGTCGTCGATGGTGAACGTCGCGGCGTCCTCGCCCGGCGGCAGCACCACAGGCAAGACGGGGCGCCCATAGGCCCGGGCAAATTCGAAGTCGCGCTGATCGTGCGCCGGACAGCCGAAGATGGCGCCGGTGCCGTACTCCATCAAAATGAAGTTGGCGATGTAGACGGGAAGCTCGGCGCCTTCGATCATCGGATGGGCGACGCGCACGCCCGTGTCGAAGCCCTTCTTCTCCAGCGTCTCGAGCTCCGCGGCGCTGGTGCCATGATGGTGGCATTCGTCGATGAAGGCTTGCGCGTCGGCGTTCGTCGCGGCGATGGCGCGCGCCAGTCTGTGGTCCGGCGCGATGGCCATGAAGGCCGCGCCGTACAGCGTATCGGGCCGCGTGGTGAACACCTCGAGGATCTCGTGCCCTTCCGGCGCGGTCCCCTTCACCGTTTCGAAGCGGATCAGTAATCCCTCCGACCGTCCGATCCAATTCGCCTGCATCAGGCGGACTTTCTCCGGCCAGCGGTCGAGGTCCCCAAGCGCATCGAGCAGGTCTTGCGCGTAGTCGGTGATCTTGAACACCCATTCGGGCTGCTCGCGCTGTTCCACCAATGCGCCCGAGCGCCAGCCGCGGCCGTCGATCACCTGCTCGTTGGCGAGCACGGTGTTGTCGACCGGGTCCCAATTCACCTTGCGCGTTTTACGGTCCACAAGCCCGGCCGCGAGCATGTCGAGAAAGAGCTTCTGCTGCTGGTGGTAATATTCGAGATCGCAGGTGGCGAGTTCTCGCGACCAGTCGAGCGACAGGCCCATGGACTTCAGCTGGCCGCGCATGGTGGCGATGTTGTCGTAGGTCCATTTGGCGGGATGGACGCCGCGCTCGATGGCCGCGTTCTCGGCCGGCAGGCCGAAAGCATCCCAGCCCATGGGGTGGAGCACGTTATGGCCCTTGGCGCGCATGGTCCGGGCGACCACGTCACCCATGGTGTAGTTCCGCACATGGCCCATATGGATGCGGCCGGAGGGGTACGGGAACATCTCCAGAACATAGTATTTCGGCCGCGAATCGGTCTCGCGCGCCTGAAAGATGCCCTTAGCCTCCCAGACGGCTTGCCAATGCTTCTCGCGTTTCGGCGCGTCGTAGCGGTCCGCGGCCATTCGTTCTATCCATCCCGTCAATCGATTTCGGCGCGGCAATCGAACCCAAATGCCCCGAAGGGTCAAGCGATGCGAAAAATCGCGCGTTGCCGGAAGAGCACCATCTGATCAAACTTGCCTGCTAGGTACCCTTGATGAACGCGGAACACCACTCTGCCACTGAGATCCCGGCGCGCTTGCGCCTGGTCCAGGAGGAAATTGCCCTGGCGGCGGAAGCGTCCGGCCGCGCTCCGGGCGCCGTCGAACTCATCGCCGTGAGCAAGACGGTGCCCGCGGCGGTCATCGAGGAAGCCATCGAGACCGGTCAACGTGTATTCGGCGAGAACCGGGTGCAGGAGGCGCACACCAAATGGCCGGCGCTGAAAGAACTCCACTCCGACATCGAGCTTCACCTCATCGGACCGCTCCAGTCCAATAAGGTGCGCGAGGCGATTGCCCTTTTCGATGTCATCGAGACTCTCGATCGGCCGAAGCTCGCGCGCGCGCTGGCCGAGGAGATGGAGCGGCAAGACAAACGCCCGCGCCTCTTCGTGCAGGTCAATACCGGCGAGGAAGAACAAAAGGCCGGCGTCGCGCCGGACGAGACGGCCGCCTTCGTGGCGCTGTGCCGCGATACGTTCAATCTCGATATCGACGGGCTCATGTGCATTCCCCCCCACGATGAGGAGCCGGCAATGCATTTCGCGCTGCTCGCCAAGCTTGCCGAGGAACTAGGTCTTGATGAGCTGAGCATGGGCATGAGCGGCGATTTCGTGAAGGCGATCGCTTTCGGCGCGACTTACGTACGCGTCGGCACGGCCATCTTCGGCGAACGCGTGCTGCTCGACTAGCGCATGACCACGATGTCCGTGCCGCGCCTTATCTCGGCGAGTACCGCAGTGAGGTCGCGTCGAGACAACGCGACGCAGCCTTCCGTCGGCGTGTAGCCCTCACGCGCCAGATGCATGAAGATGGCGCTGCCTTTGCCGCGCACGCGCGGCCGGTCGTTGTAGCCGAGCACCAGCACAAGATCGTAGAGATCGTCGGTGCGCATCAGCCCCTCGGCGCTGCGCGATGACGGCAATGTGATGCGCCGGTTGTAGTTGCGGTCGGTGGGATCGTCGCACCAGCCGTCGGTCTTGCGAATGGCGCGAACCGGCAGGGAGGTGCGCGGGCGGAGGGTCCGGTCGGCCCGATAGAGAATGAGGCGGACGGCAAATCGCCCGAGCGGCGTGCCCCCGTCGCCTTCCGCTTTGAGGGCGCGCACGCTGCCTCGGCCGATGGCCGCCATCCGCACCCCATGGGAAAGCTGGACCCGCGCCTGGCAGGGACGCCCTGGCGCGCGCCGGACCACGATGGGCCGGGACCGCTTAACCCTCATGTCCAATAGCCTTTTTGCCTTGAGACGATGCTTTCGACATGCTTGTCGCCGGGCCAAGCCCCCCTTACAACCCTCAAGGAGCAAGCCCTAGGACCTGGTAAAAGGATTTGGGCAGAAAGACTTGGCCACAAGGACCCGCCAATGAGCAATGCGCGCAAGATTCTCATCATCGACGATGACGATGAGCTTCGCGAGTCTTTGAGCGAGCAGCTGTCGCTGCACGAGGAGTTCGAGACGATGCTCGCGCCGACGGCGCAAGAGGGGCTGAAGCTGGCCCGCAGCGGGCACGTGGACCTCGTGCTGCTCGACGTCGGTCTGCCCGATCTCGATGGGCGCGAGGCCTGCAAGCTGCTGCGCCGCGGCGGCTTCAAGGGCCCCGTCATCATGCTGACGGCCCAGAGCTCCGACTCCGACACCATTCTTGGACTTGAGTCAGGTGCCAACGACTATGTGACCAAGCCGTTTCGTCTCGGCGTCCTGCTCGCCCGCCTCCGCGCCCAGCTCAGGCAGCATGAGCAGAGCGAGGACGCGGTCTTCACCATCGGTCCTTACACCTTCAAGCCGGCCGCGAAGCTGCTCCTGGATGTCGGCGGCAGCAAGATCAGGCTCACCGAGAAAGAGACCTCGATCCTCAAATATCTCTATCGCTCCGGCGAGCGGGTCGTGACCCGCGATGTCTTGCTGCACGAAGTGTGGGGCTACAATGCCGGCGTCACCACGCATACGCTGGAGACCCACATCTACCGCCTGCGCCAGAAGATCGAGAAAGATCCCTCGCAGGCCGAGCTGCTGATCACCGAGACTGGCGGCTACAAGCTCGTTCCCTAGTCGATCTCGAAGTCGGCGATGACCGGCACATGGTCGGAGGTGCGCTCCCAGTCGCGCGCCTCGTCGATCACTTGCATGGAGGTCGTAGCGCCGTCGAGCGCCGGCGTCGCCCAGATATGGTCGAGGCGGCGCCCCCGGTTCGAAGCCCGCCAGTCGCGATTGCGATAGCTCCACCAGGTGAACAGCGTTTGTTCGGCTGGGACATGACGCCGCATCACGTCGATCCAGTCATGGGAGGCCCGCACCTGCTCCAGCCGTTCGGTCTCGGGCGGCGTGTGGCTCACCACTTTCAGGAGCTGCTTATGGGACCAGACATCGGTGGGTAGCGGCGCCACGTTGAGATCGCCCACCAGGATCATGCGGCTCTTGGCCTTGGTGCGCTGGGCGCCGAACCAGGCGGTCATGGCGTCCAGAAAATCGAGCTTATGCTGGAATTTGTCGTTGATCGCGGGGTCGGGAATGTCGCCGCCGGCCGGCACATAGAGATTGTGCAGAACGAGTGGCTTGGCGTCGGGGCTGGCCCCGTCGAAGGCGACCGCCAGATGACGCGCATGCCCGCGCCCGCAAATGTCGCGCCGCTCGGCAAGTTTGAAGGGGAGCCGCGAAAGCGTGGCGACCCCGTGATAGCCCTTCTGCCCGCACACGGCGATATGGGGGAAGCCCAGCGCTTGCAGCGTCAGCAGAGGGAACTGTTCCTCCTCGCATTTGATCTCCTGCAGGCAGAGCACGTCGGGCCGGTAGGCGCGCACGAAGCGCTCGACCAGGTCGAGCCTGATCCTGACCGAGTTGATGTTCCAGGTGGCGAGGCGAAAGCGCATGAGGGTGGGTATGGCGCAAAGCGCGTGGCACGCAAACACTCACGTGCAAGTCCGGCGGGTTATGCCGGTATTCAACAGAAGCAGAAAAGAAAAAGGCGCCCAACCGCTGCGCGTGGTTGGGCGCCAGAAGCGCGTTTATTCTCGCGCGCGTGCCGGGAGGGAAGCCGGCACGAGCAAGACCACATCTTCGGCTAGACGGGGGGCACTACCGATGAATGCGATGTGGTCCGCTTCTGGAGCAACAGATATGGAGATCGCCCGGTGATTTCAACGCCCGTCGTCTCGAAAATTTAACGAGAGGTAAAGATCACGGCGGAGCGGTCGTAACCCTTTGATCCGCTGTCACTTTTACGGGCTGCACAAAGCCGCATCGTGCGTCCTAACGGAAAGGTGAAATCACATCCTTCGACTGGAAGAAGTCAGCCGCCACTTTCCGGCCTGACACCATGTTGTTGACGGTCACCCGCGTACTCAGCCCCTGGGCGTCGGTGATCATCCATTCCTTCAATTCGAGATCGGGATCCGTCTCGAAAGAGAGCTTGATGCGGCCTGCGGCGTCGCCGCCCCGATCCTCGAGCGAAATCGCCAAACCGCCCTCCTCACGCTCGACGCCGACGATCCGCGCATCACGGCCGAGATCGACATCGTCGGCGAGCAGGAGCCGGAACGGCGTCGACTTGATGGGATATTTCTCAACCGTCTTCAGGTCGGAGTCTTCGATGGCGAGCGAATAGCCGTCGGCGACGATGCGCAGCGCGCTCGGCGGCGCATAGTCGAAGCGGATCTTGCCGGGGCGCTGCACGTAAAAGCGGCCGGTGGAGTGCTTATTGTTGGGGTCGGTCTGCTCGAAGCGGCCTTGCAGATTGATGATCGCATTGAAATAGGCATTGATGCGCTGGACCGCCTCCGCCTGCTCCTCGCCGATCAATGGCGTGGGCGCGTCTGTCGCCTCGACCGCCGCTTCCCAGCTGGCACCTTCATCCAGGGCGGACGGGGTAATCTCGCCAACCGGTGCGCCGCTGCCCGCGCCGCCCGCTGGTGCGGTCTCCTGTCCGAGGGAAGGACGCATCGCGTCCTCCGGCGGGCCACCGCTCTGGTCCTTGGAGCCGGGGGTCACGGCCGTCTTCGGCACGGTGGTCGCGCCGTCTTCGGCGAACGCGAACCCCATCGTGAGCCCGAAGGCGATGGGCAGACCTAAGAGGAACCCGGTGGTTCTGCGGCTAAACATTAACCCCCCTCCGTGGCGGGCACGGCTGCGGACCAAGAGAACATTGGATAGATGATTCCGCCAAATCTGGTCAACTTCTTGGCGATGGCAAGTCTAGCACCCTAATAGGGCAACTCGGCCTCGTCGCTACCGACCAGAATGTCGCGCTTCCCGGCATGATTGGCGGGGCCGATGAGCCCCTCATTCTCCATGCGCTCGATCAAGGTCGCAGCGCGATTATAACCAATACCGAGCCGGCGTTGCACGTAGCTTGTGGAGACTTTGCGATCGCGTAGCACGAGCGCCACGGCCTGATCGTAGAGCTCGTCGCCGCTGTCTCCGTACTCCGGGCCGCCCTCGCCGTCGTCGTCTTCGTTCTCGGCCTCGTCGGTGACCGCGTCGAGATAGGCGGGGACGCCCTGCTTCTTGAGATGCCGCACGATCTTCTCGACCTCTTCGTCGGCGACGAAGGGTCCATGCACCCGGATGATGCGGCCGCCGCCGGCCATGTAGAGCATGTCGCCCTGACCCAGCAATTGCTCGGCGCCTTGCTCGCCGAGAATCGTGCGGCTGTCGATCTTCGAGGTGACTTGGAAGCTGATGCGCGTCGGAAAGTTCGCCTTGATCGTGCCGGTGATCACGTCGACGCTCGGACGCTGCGTGGCGGTGATGAGATGGATACCGGCCGCGCGCGCCATCTGCGCCAGGCGCTGCACCGCAGCCTCGATGTCCTTGCCCGCGACCATCATGAGATCGGCCATCTCGTCGACGATGACGACGATATACGGCATGGCCTCGTAGTCCATCTCTTCTTGCTCGTAGATGGCGCGGCCGGTCGAGCGGTCGAAGCCGGTCTGCACGGTGCGGGTCAGCACCTCGCCCTTGGCCTCGGCCTGCAGGACGCGGGCGTTATAACCTTTGATGTCGCGCACGCCGAGCTTGGACATGCGCTTGTAGCGCTCCTCCATCTCGCGCACCGTCCATTTGAGCGCGACCACGGCCTTCTTCGGATCGGTGACCACCGGGGCCAGCAGATGGGGGATGCCGTCATAGACGGACAGCTCGAGCATCTTCGGGTCGATCATGATGAACTTGCACTGGTCGGGCGAGAGGCGCTGGAGCAGCGACAGGATCATGGTGTTGATGCCGACAGATTTGCCCGAGCCGGTGGTGCCGGCGATGAGCAGATGGGGCATGCGGGCCAGGTCGGCGATGATCGGTTCGCCGCCGATGGTCTTGCCCAGAGCCAGCGCCAGCCGCGCGTCGCTATCCCGGAAATCCGGCGATTCGAACTGCTCGCGCAGCATCACCATCTCGCGCCGGTCGTTGGGCAACTCGATGCCAATGGCATTGCGCCCAGGCACCACGGCGACGCGCGCGGCGATTGCGCTCATGGAGCGGGCGATGTCGTCGGCCAGGCCGATGACCCGCGACGACTTGGTGCCGGGCGCGGGCTCGAGCTCGTAGAGCGTGACTACGGGACCGGGGCGGACATTGGTGATTTCGCCTTTGACACCGAAATCTTGCAGCACGCCTTCGAGTTCCCGCGCGTTCTCCTGGAGCACCTCGTCGCTCACGGTGCGGCCGCGCGCGGCGCGCGACTGCTGCTGCAGCAGCTTGACTGGCGGCGGATCGTAGGGCGTATCCAGTTCGTGGCGGCTCGAGACGGATGTGTGTCGCTTCTTCTTCTTCTCTTTCGGGTCGAGGCGCGTGATGCGGTAGCCCGGCGCGGTGACGTCGTCGTCCTCGTCGTAATCCGCATCCTCGTCTTCGGCGTAATTAGCGCCCATCGGGGCCGGACCGAATGACGGCTCGATGCGTCCATCGGGGCCGACCACCGGCTGCGGCTCCACCCACTCCTCGCGCTCGTCCTCGTCGTCATCGTCCTCGTCGTAGTCTTGCGCGCGCGGCTTGCGGCGGAACAGGCGGCGCATCGCGGAACTCGTGTGCATGACAAAATGCATGCCGGCGCCGAGCCACGCATTGGCCCATTCGCCCGCGGCGCTGGAGCGCGGCGCCCACAGCGCGATCAACCTGGACGTGCTCGTGCCGCACGCGAACAGCAGCAGCGCGATGCCGACGATGAAGAATGCCAGACCGGCGACGAAGGACACGGCGGCTTCGGGCAGGAACGGCCCGATGATATGGGCGCCGGCCATGAAGAAGTCGCCGAAAATGCCGCCGAGCCCGTTGGGCAGCGGCCAGCTCTTGGGCTGGGGCAGGGCGGCGAGTGCCGCAGCCAGCAGAATCACCGAGGCGGGCCAGGCCAGCAGGCGGAATTTGCGGCGGCCAGGCACCGTGCGGGCCATGAGGTGCCAGCCCCATGCCGCCAGCGGCAGGAAAAGGATGATGGAAGCCAGCCCGAGCGACTGGACGGCGAGGTCGGCGATCACCGCGCCCCAACCGCCTAGGAGGTTGCGTGGCACGGCGCGGGTTGCATTGTTGAGGCTCGGGTCGTGCACCGACCAGGTGGCGAGGCTCAACCACACGGCGCAGGCCCCGGCGATCAGGACGAAGCCATAGGTGCCAAACACCAGGCGGCGCAGGCCCAATTCGACCGCGCTCGGCAGCAAGCGCCGCCGCCCTTTAGTTCTGCCTCTTGCTGCCATCCCTCTAACCCAATGTCGCGACGATGCGCCCTAAGGCTTCTCGCGTTGTATCCGCCTCATGCACGAGCGCAACTCTGATGAAGTCATGCCCCGGGTTTGCCCCGGAGGCTTGCGCATTCGCGAGATAGGCCCCAGGCAGGACTTTGACACCACACCCTTTCCAAAGGGTTGTCGCCGCAGCCTCTCCACCTCCAAAACCGGCCATATTCAGCCACAAAAAGAAGCTCCCAGCCGGCCGGCGATAGGCGTAGCGGCCATTTAGAATTGCATCGGCCGAGTCGAAATTGGCGCGATAGAGGCTGCGCGCCGCCTCCACATGGGCCTCGTCCGCCCAAGCGGCCGCCGACACATGCTGCAAGGGAAGCGGCATTTGCGGGCAGGCGACATTGCGGAAGCGGAAATAGGCGGCCATGAACTCAGGATCCCCGGCCACGAAACCTGAGCGCAGGCCCGGCAGGCCGGACCGCTTGGACAGCGACTGGAACGCCACGACGTTGGCGAGGCTCCCCGTCTGCTCTTGCGCGACCGCAAGCGCGCCGGGCGGCGGCGTATCGCCATAGATCTCCGAGTAGCATTCGTCGGCGAAGAGGAGAAAATCGTGTCGGCGCGCCAAGGCGATGACTTTGGCCAGATAGTCCGGCCCCGCCACCGCGCCTTCCGGGTTGGACGGCGAGCACAGATAGAAGGCGACGGCGCGCGCGAGCAGTGCCTCGTCCAGGTCCTCCAGGGCCGGCAGGAAGCCCGTCTCGGCGCTAGAGGGCAGGAAGACCGGCGTGGCGCCGGCGGCGGCGCTTGCGGCCGCATAGACCTGGTAGAACGGGTTGGGGATGAGAACCACGGGCTCCGTGATCGCCGGCTTGCGCGCGCACGCCGGAAAGACAGCCGAGAACAAGCCTTCCCGTGAGCCGCTGAGTGGCAGCACATGGCACTCGGGGTCGATGGCATCCTGCAGCGCCGGATAGCGGCGCCCCATCCACTTCGCGATCGACTGACGCAAGGCCGGGATGCCCTTGATCGGCGGGTACCGACCAAACGCATGCAAATGCTCCTCGAGGATCGGGCCAAGGAAGGGCGGCAAGGACGCATGCGGCTCGCCGAGCGACAGATTGATCGGCGCGGCGCCCGGCTCCACGCCGTCGAGCAGGCTTGCGAGCCGTGCGAAGGGAGAGCGGATGAGCGCGTCGAGGTGCGTCAGTTGTTCGTCTCGCATCAAGCGGTGTTAGGCGATGGGGCCCCGCGCGGCAATGCCATCCAAGGCTCGGAAAAGCAAAAGGCCCCGGCAATGCGCCGGGGCCAAGTTGAGAGCTAGAAGTCAAGGGAGGAGGAGACCTAGCTCTAATTCTCCGTAGTTTATTGTCCCTCTTGTTTGCGTCGCGAAGAGCCTACTGGACCACCTCGCCATGCAGATTGATGTCGAGACCCTCGACCTCAACGGCCTCGCTCACCCTGACACCGATGAGGATATTGGTGATGATCAGGATGACGAACGTCGCGAACCCGGCCCACACGATGGTGGCGAGGATGCCCCAAGCCTGGGTCAGAACCTGTCCGGGATTGCCTTCCAAGAGACCAGGCGTTCCGCCGATGGCTTCGACGGCGAACACGCCGGTCAGGAGGGCACCGACGATGCCGCCCACGCAATGGATGCCGAACACGTCGAGCGAGTCATCGTAGCCGATGGCTTTCTTGACCGTGGTCGACATGAAGTAGCAGACCACGCCTGCGGCAATGCCGATCCACAACGCCCCCATCGGGTCAACGAAACCCGAGGCCGGCGTGATGGCGACAAGGCCCGCCACAGCACCTGAGATGATACCCAGGACGCTCGGCTTCTTATGGACCATCCACTCCACGAACATCCAACCGAGCGCCGCAGCCGCAGTCGCGACCTGCGTCACGGCCATGGCCATACCTGCGCTTTCGTTTGCGGCAACGGCCGAACCGGCGTTGAAGCCGAACCAGCCGACCCACAGAAGCGAAGCACCGACCACGCTATAGACCAGGTTGTACGGCGCCATGTTCTCGGTGCCGTAACCAAAGCGCTTGCCGAGGAAGATGGCACAGACCAGACCGGCTATACCGGCGTTGATATGCACCACGGTGCCACCGGCAAAGTCGAGCACGCCGGCGTCGGCCAGGAAGCCGCCGCCCCACACCCAGTGAGTGATCGGCGAATAGACGACCAGCGACCACAGCACCATGAACACCACGAGCGCCGAGAACTTCATACGATCGGCAAACGCGCCGACGATGAGGGCCGGTGTGATGATGGCGAAGGTCAGTTGGAAGGTGAAGAACACACTCTCGGGGATCGTGCCCGACAGCGTGTCTTTGCCCACCCCATGGAGGAACGCCTTGGAGAGGCCGCCCACATAGGCGTTGAGCCCGCCGCCGTCAGTGAAGGCCAGCGAGTAGCCCGCGAATAGCCACACGATGGTGACCAGGCAGGTAATCGCGAAGCACTGCATGACCAGAGTGAGGATGTTCTTCTTCCGCACCAAGCCGCCGTAGAACAGGGCAAGGCCCGGAATGGTCATCATTAGGACGATAGCCGTGGATGTGAGCATCCATGCGGTATCGCCCGTGTCGAGCTTTGCAGTTTCCTCGGCGACTTCCGCAATGGCCTCTGGGGCGTCCTGCGCAAGCGCCGGATCGATGTGGTAAAGCGCAAGCAGTACAAGTGCTGCGACCACGCCGAATAGATATTTGGCAAGGGTCGTCATCTTCAATTCTCCCCCTCTTACAGTGCTGATTCGTTGGTTTCGCCGGTGCGGATGCGCACCGTCTGCTCGACGGGAACGACGAAGATCTTGCCATCGCCGATCTGCCCGGTCTTTGCCGCGGCGACGATGGCGTCCACAGCTTTGTCGACCATTTTGGCAGGGACCACGACCTCGATCTTGATCTTCGGTAAGAAGTTCACGGCGTATTCCGCGCCGCGATAGATCTCCGTGTGACCCTTTTGCCTCCCGTAACCCTTGACCTCGGTAACGGTCATGCCTTGTAGCCCAAGCTCGGTGAGGGCCTGGCGGACCTCGTCGAGCTTGAATGGCTTGATGATTGCCATCACCAGCTTCATCTGTTTAAGCCCTCCATGATTTACGGCCGTGCAAGTTGTTGCCTCGGTTTGGCCGTGCGAACCCGAAAGCAGAGTCAAGCTACGTGCCAACTCTGCCTCATAGGCTCCAAGCCCTTGGCATTAGGGATTCTTTTACGATTTCAGCCAGGACCGCGTCTGCCTTGAGGGCAGTCAATAGGCACAAAAATCAGGCATAATGCGCCTATTGCCTATGATTTAGGCGCCATTTTAGGCGCCCGTTCGCGCACCAAGCCCTCTTGGGCCGTCGACGCGACCAGACGGCCGTCGCGGGTGAACAGCGTGCCGCGGCAAAACGCCCGGCCGGAGCCGGAGCTCGGACTGTCTTGGGCGTAAAGCAGCCAATCGTCGGCCCGGAAGGGCTCATGGAACCAGATGGCGTGGTCGAGGCTCGCCAGCATCAGCTTGGGATCGAAAACGAAGCGGCCATGGGCCATCGAGCGCCGTGTCCAGCAGTGTGAAGTCGGACGCATAGGCCAGCACGCATTGGTGCAAGGCCGGGTCGTCGCCGAGCGCGCCTGTGGCTCTGATCCACACCAGCTGGCTCGGGGCTTGCTTCTCCGGCGACAAATAGCGGGAAAGATCGACGGGCCGGATCTCGATCGGCCGCTCCTGCTGCCAATAGGCCTTCACCGGCTCCGGCAGGCGCTCCATGAGCAGATCCTTCAGTTCCGCCTCGCTGGGCAGGTCTTCCGGCGGCGGCACCTCCGGCATTGCCATTTGGTGCTCGAGACCCCCCTCGTCCTTGTGGAACGAGGCGCCCATGGAAAAAATCGCGTGCCCATGCTGGATGGCCACCACCCGGCGGGTGGAGAAGCTTCCGCCGTCCCGAATCCGGTCTACCTCATAGATGATCGGCACCGCCGGATCGCCGGCGCGCAAAAAATAGGCATGCAGCGAATGGCACATGCGGCCGGTCGACGGTGCGGTTGGCCGCAACCAGAGCTTGGCCGATCACCTGGCCGCCGAACACGCGCTGCCAGCCGACCTGCGGGCTCAAGCCCCGAAAGAGATCATGCTCGAGCGTTTCGAGATCGAGGATCGACAGGAGTTCGTTGAGAGCGGCGCTCATGGACCTGCCCTTCGTTGAGAGTTTGCCGGTCCGCCGCCATTTAGCAGGTTCGCGCGCTTGGCGGAATGTTCCCCGTGGCGCGTGAGCTCGTGTGACGCGCGCGAGTGGCGCCATGCACTGCCGTCCCCTATACGGGAGGGATGACCATCAGGAAGACCAGACGCGTCGTCTATGAGAAGAGCGGCGCCTATGATGTCATTATCGCCGGCGGCGGCTTCGTCGGCGGCACGCTAGCCCTGGCGCTGGCCAAGTTCGCAGCGCCGGGATTCCGCGTCGCGCTCGTCGATGCCGCGCCCAGGCAGCAAGAGCTCTGGCGCGCCGCGCGATGCCCGTGGCCTCGCGCTTTCAGCGGCGACCAAGAGCCTGCTCGACGCCGTGGGGCTGTGGACGGTTCTGGCGCCGAAGGCTCAAGCGATCCGCGCCATCGAGATCACCGACAGCCCGCTGAATGCGAGCTTGCGCCCTCACCTTCTCGGCTTCGACGAGGAGATGAAGGCGGGCGATCCCGGCGCCTATCTGGTCGAGGCGGGCGATCTGCAGGCTGCGGTTCAGGACGCGGTCGCCAAGGAACCGGCGATCGATCTCTTCGCGCCGGAGAGCGTTGGCGATTACGCGGCGGACGGATTTGGTGTCAGCGCCCATCTTGCCGGCGGCACGACGCTGCAAGGCCGTCTCCTGGTCGCCGCGGACGGCAAGCGCTCGAAGCTCCGCGAGCGCGCCCGCATCAAATCCATCGGCTGGTCCTATCCGCAAGTCGGCATCGTCGCTACCGTGGCGCATGCACGCCCGCATGGCGGCAAGGCGGTGCAGCATTTTCTGCCTGCCGGTCCCTTCGCCATCCTGCCGCTCACCGGCAACCGGTCGTCCATCGTGTGGACCGAAGAGGCGGCGAAGGGCCAAGCGCTGATGGCCGCCCCCGAATTTGAGTTTACCGCCGAGCTGGGGCGCCGCTTCGGCCACCGGCTCGGCGCCATCGCACTCGAAGCACCGCCGCAGTCCTTCCCGCTCGAATTTCAGATGGCGCGGTCCTTCGTCGCCGATCGTCTTGCGCTGGTCGGTGATGCCGCCCACGCGGTGCATCCGCTGGCTGGCCAAGGGCTCAATATCGGCATGCGCGACGTGGCCGCACTGACCGAGACGATCATCGACACCCAGCGCCTCGGCCTCGATATCGGCGCCGGCACCACGCTGGAGCGCTATCAACGCTGGCGGCGCTTCGACAGCGCCTTCTCCGCCACGGTTATGGACGGCCTGAACCGGCTGTTCTCCAATGACAGCGTGCCCATGCGCGCCATCCGCGATCTTGGCCTCGGCCTGGTCGATCGCGCCCCGGGGCTGAAGCGTTTTCTCGTGCGCGAGGCGGCGGGCGCCACCGGCGATGTCCCGCGTCTGTTGAAGGGCGAAGGACTGTAGCCCCGTGGCGCGCGGCCGCACGACGCCGGTGAGCTTCGTCACCCGCTTCGCCCCGTCGCCGACGGGACTTCTCCATCTTGGCCATGCCTTCTCCGCGCTGACCGCTTGGGACGCGGCGAAGGCGGCTGGCGGAGAATGCCTCTTGCGGATCGAGGATACCGACCGGACGCGCGCGCGGCCCGAGTATGAGGCGGCGATTTACGAGGATCTGGCATGGTTGGGCCTGACATGGCCCGAGCCGGTCTGGCGGCAATCGGAACGGCTCGATGTGTACTCGGGTGCGCTGGAACGGCTTGGCCGTCTGGGGGTGACTTATCCCTGCCGTTGCACGCGCAACGATATCCGCATGGCGCTTTCGGCGCCGCAGGAGGGAGCGACGCATCTCCCTCCCGACGGCGTGGTTTATCCCGGCACTTGCCGCGGCCGGCAGCATGGCGGAGACCGGACCCGGCGATGCGATCCGGCTCGATCTCGAGCGCGCCCTGGCGCTGCTAGGCGGCCAGACCCTGACGTGGCGCGAGACCGGGGCGGCCCACGCCGGAACGCATGCGCTGGACCTGGAGGCCATGCGGCAGCGGATCGGTGACGTGGTTCTGGCTCGGAAAGATATCGGCGCGGCGGCCTATCACCTGTCGGTGGTGGTGGACGACGCGGCGCAGGGCGTCACCCATGTCATCCGCGGCGAGGACCTGTTGGAGGCAACGCCGATCCACCGGCTCTTGCAGGCGCTGCTCGAACTGCCGGTGCCTGTTTGGCATCACCACACGCTCATTCGCGACGAGGCGGGCAAGCGGCTTGCCAAGCGCAACGATGCCTGCGCGATCCGCACCTATCGCGAAGCAGGACTGACGCCGGAAGATGTGCGGCGGATGGCGGATGCACGGCGCGCTCGATGAGAAGCGCAACGCGCCACTCAGGCGGGTGACTAGCTCTCGTCGAGCTTGCGGGCTTCCTCGGGCAGCATGATCGGAATGCCGTCGCGGATCGGAAACGCTAAGCCGGCAGCGCGGCTGATCAGTTCTTGCCGCTCCGCGTCATAGGCGAGCGAGGTCTTGGTCAGCGGGCAGACCAGAATTTCGAGCAGCTTGGGATCGACCCGCCGCTCGCCGCGCGCCGCTGCACTGTCCTGCTTGTCGTTCTGTGTCATTGGATCGATGTTCCTGAACCGTCGTCGCGCGTGGCGAGCTCCATCTCGGCGAGCGCCACCAGCGCCTCGGCCCGCGCCTGCAGATCCGCTGCCTCGAGCAGAGCCTGCTTCTCCTCCGGGCCATAAGGACTGAGGATCGCCAGCGTGTTCACCAGGCGCTCGTTGTTGGCGCTGTTGATGCGGTCCCAATCGGCATTGAGATGGTTCGCCTCGAGATAGCTCCGCAGCGTTTCGATGAGGCGCGGCCGGTCGACGTCGTCCTCGCCGTGGCCGGCGATGAAGTCGGCGGCGTAGGGCGCAAAGTCGACATCGAACATGCGGAACGGCGTATCCGATGAAATCTCCTCGCCGAGCTGGCAGCGGGCGACGCCTGACAGCGAGATGACGAGACGGTCCTCGTCACCCTCGTTGAACGCCGTGATCCGCCCCACGCAGCCGATCCGCCGCAGCGGAACGCCTTTGCCCTCCGGCAACTCCGTCGTCGCCGGTGTCCGGGGCCGGCTGCACCACGGTGATCAGCCGATCGTTGGCGAGCGCATGATCGACCAGCGCGAGATAGCGCGGCTCGAACACGTTCAGGGTCAGCGAGGCGCGCGGCAACAGGATCGCGCCCCGCAAGGGGAACACCGGCAGCATGCCGGGCAGGTCGGTGGCGGTGCGATAGCGGTCGGTCAACCCAGGACTGCGCTCCTTGGCGCTCACGCAAACAGCAGCGAGGAAAGCTTTTGCCGCCCGGCGAGCGTCGCCGGATCGGCTGGCCCCCAGGCGTCGAACAACTGCACGAGCTGCTTCCGTGCCGCGTCGTCGTTCCATTTGCGATTCTTGGCGACGAGCGCAAGAAGCTCATCCAGCGCGCCCTCACGGTCGCCACCGGCGTTGAGCGCCAGCGCCAGATCGAAACGCGCTTGCGGGTCGCTCGGATCCGCCGCCAGCTTGGCGCGCAACTCCTCCACGTCGCCGGTCTCGCCGGCCTTGCGGGCAAGCTCGAGCGCGGCCCTCGCGCTCGCCACCGGCGCAGTCATCGGCTTTCGCCGGAGGCACCAGCGCCAAGGTCTGCTCGGCGCGGGCGAGGTCGCCGGTCTTGATGTAGCACTTGGCGAGTCCCGGCCGCGGCTTGCGCGTTCTCCGCGTCGTTCTGCAGGATCTCGCCGAAGGTCTGCGCCGCCGTGTTCACGTCGCCGGCGGCAAGGGCTGCCTCCGCCGCTTCGATGTCGGCGCCGCTGTCGGCATTCTCGCCGATGAGCCGGGCGATGAAGGCGGTGACGCGCGATTCCGGCAAGGCGCCCATGAAGCCGTCGACGGGCTTGCCGTCCTGAAAGGCGAATACCGCCGGGATGGATTGCACGCCCATCTGGCCGGGAACTTCCGGATGATCGTCGATATTGAGCTTCACCAGCCGGATCGCACCCTTCGCCGCGCGCACGGCCTTCTCGAGGATCGGCGTGAGTTGCTTGCACGGGCCGCACCACGGCGCCCAGAAATCGACCAGCACCGGGACGGTCATGGAGGCGTCGACCACGTCGCGCATGAAGTCGGCGGTGGTGCTGTTCTTGATCAGCTCGGCCTCGGGCGAGGCCGCGCCACCTTCGTTGAGGATCGGAGTATCCACGGTTCTGCTTACTCTCCGCGCGGGAGCCTGCTCGCCTAAGGGATCATGGGGACCGGCCGCGAGGGCCGCCGCTCGCCTGGAGAATGGGCCGCGCGGCGCCGTTTGGCAACCTGCGGCGGCCGCGGCAAAGGGCGGCGTCAGCCGAGCGTCAGGACGCGCGGCGCATGGCCGCAAGCCTCGATAAAGCGGATGAGGTCTTCGGTTCCGATCCGCGTCGTGGCGTTATTGATCAGAGGATGGCAATTGACCTCGGCGAAGCCGATCAGAGCCTCGTCGACCACCACGGCGTCGAGCTCGACGCGACGTTTCGTTGATGAGCGCGAAAGCCGTCACCGAGCCGGGCTCGATCCCCAGCACCGCCTTGAGGAGCTCCGGCTTGCCGAAGCTGAAACGGCCGAAGCCAAGCCGCTTCGCCAGCGCCTTCAGGTCGACGCATGTGTCTTCCTTGGCGACCACGAGGACCAGGCGGCCGTCTTTGTCCTTCAGGAACAGGTTCTTGGTGTGGGCGCCGGGAATCGTGCCCCGCAAGGCCTGGCTCTGCCCCACCGTGAACATCGGCGCGTGCTCGATCGTCGTCGAGGCAATGCCGAGGTCTTCAAGCCGCGCGAACAGCATGGCACGTTCGGATTGCATTGCTTTCGGCGTTCGCTTCGGCTAATGGGGCCACTCGTTTGGGCCCGGTGACAGTCCAGGCGAGGGAGGCTGCGGCGTCTGTAGACAGCGCCGGGGCGATCCACTACAAGGCAAATGACCACCCCGAAACTTGAAATTCAAGGGCTGCCGGTGGTTTGGAGTGCGGGTGTAGCTCAGGGGTAGAGCACAACCTTGCCAAGGTTGGGGTCGTGGGTTCGAATCCCATCGCCCGCTCCAATTTCTCTTAAAACGTGCCGCTGGCTCAGCCGAATTGCCCGGCAATGAAGGCTTGCGCCAGCGTGCTGCGGGGCGCGGTGAACACCTGCTCGGCTGGTCCCGCCTCGATCAGCTCTCCCTCGTACAAAAACAGCACATAGTCGCTGACCCGGCGCGCCTGGGCCACGTTATGGGTGACGATTACCACGGCTTGCGGCGCGTCAGCCCAGCCCGCAAGAAGCCGCTGACCTGGCCCAAGCGCGCACGGCGCCGGTTCTTGTTTGGGGAAGCGTCAACGCCGATCCGCAAGGCCGCCCGATCAACTACAACTCAAGTGTCTTCGCCGCCGCGAGGGTCGCGATTGTGGTTGAAGAGGCAGATGAAGAGCGGAAGACCGATTTGGCTTAGAAGGGCCAGCCGGCGCCGCGGCGCGAGTAGCTGGGCACGACGCGCCGCTGCGGGACCGCGCGCCGCCTCTTTTGCACCTTCGGGGTAATGCTCGCCCGCTGGACCGTGGCCGGCTTGGTCGTGTCCCACACCAGGAAGTCCGCGCCCTTCGGCAGCGTTGCCGAGTTGATGGCCGTGTCGGCGATGATCAGCGACGACCCGGGCGTGAGCCGCTCGGAAATTTTCTGGCGGACCTCATCCGGAATCACGAGGCGGTCGAGCACGGCCGTGGTGTTGTCGCCGTCCCGCATGCCGATGGCCATCCACTGCGCCTTGGTATCGCCGGGGGCGAAATTCATCACCGTGAAGACCTGCGTGCCGAGCGGCTCGTCCGGATTGCGGAAGCCGACCGCGGCATCAAACACGCTGGCGAACTTCTGCCGCACGAACAGACGGCCGACCGGCGGCTCTTCCTTGCCGGCAACCTCGTAGATCTTCGCGACCACATCGTCGGTGAAGGCGCCGGTCTCGGGCAAGTCATTGGCCTTCTGGAAGGCCTTGATGGCACTGGCGGTCTGCCGTCCGAACGTGCCATCGAAGTTCTGAAGCTCGAGCTGGCCCATGGAGGCCAGGATATATTGGACGTCTCTCATCCGGTCGCGCGTGGTGCGCCGCGTCACGAGGATGCGCAAGGGTTCGGTCGAGCGCGGCTCGGCGGCCTCGACGGCGGCGGCCGCGGTGCCGGATACGAGCTTCGCGGCGATGACCGAGGGCTTGGCCGGCGGCAGGGGCGGATGGTCGGCCCGTTCCATCATGGCGATAACACCAGAAACCGGCGCGGGCACCGGCTGGGCCATGGCGCTGGCCGACACTGAAAGGATCGGTCCGGCCTGGGGCTCGATGGTGTCCATGGCCTTGGGCTCGGTCGCAGCAACGAGTGGCTTTGAGGTGGCGGGCACAGGAGCCTGGACCTCGGCCGCCGCGGCAAGCGGAATGGCCGGTTCGAGACGGTCCTCATGCTTGACGACAGCGTTCGACGTGCCAGCGGCAGAAAGCGCCGGGCCGGCCTTGCCTTCGGCAATCTTGGCTGCGGGCCAGCGCGACGGACGCCTGCGCGGCGCGGCCGGGGACAGCACTGGGATCGATCGCGTGGACCCTCGTGTCCTCATGGAGCGGCGCGGAAACAGAAAGCTGAACCGGGGCCGGAGTCTCAATCGCCGCGTGCGGCGCTGTCTCGGTTTCCTGGGTCGCGGCCTCGAGCGCGGATGCCGGCGCGCCGGCGCTCTCGCCGGAAGAGGTTTCAGCCTTGGCCAAGACCACGGGAAGATGTGTGCTGAAGTGTGGCGCGGTCTCGTTGCTCGACCGCTGCATCACCTTGGGCTCCACCTCTTGCTTCACAAAGCTCGGCGGCGGAGGCGGCGGAAGCGGCTGAAACAGAGTAGCATGCTCGACCAATTTCGGGGTGACCCTGTCGTGCGCCACGATCACGTGCGCACCCACCGTAGTGATGTTGAACAGCTTGGGGGCGAAGGAATATGGCAAGCGAATGCAGCCGTGGGAGGCCGGATAGCCGGGTACGACGCCGGCATGAAGCGCGGTGCCCGACCAGGTGATCCGGTTCATCCAGGGCATGGGCGCACCGCCATACAAGTTCGAGTAGTGGTGCCGCTGCTTCTCGAGGATGCTGAACACGCCGGCCTTGGTGGCGTGGCCGGGCTTGCCGGTGGAGACCTGCGAGCTCGTGATGAGCGTCATGCCCCGATAGACATCGACTCTCTGCTTGTTCAGGGAGACGATGAGGGTCATCGGCTGGCTGGCGTCGGCGTCCGAAATTGCAGTCTCGGCCTCGGCCTTCTTCGCGTCGGCCGGCACAATGGCAACGGCCGTCGCGAGAGCCGCGACGCCAAAACAGATCGAAAAGGTCGAGAGAGCCCTCTCGGCGACGTGAGCCACCTGATTCCCTGTCATACGCATAAGCAACGCACTCGCTCCCCGTTGAAGATCGGTCCCATAGCGAGCCTCCGTGAGTCCCCGAACAACTCGCGAATCACACTAAAAGAGGCCCCTAATTTTGACCAGCAAAGCCTTCTGTTTGCCTAACGTCCTGCCAAACCTGTGGGATTCCGGTGGATGACCGTCTGCAATGGAAAAAATCGCGTAGCTGCCAGCACTTAGTCGAAGACGAAGACCTTGCGAGAGAGGCAATGCGCGCGGTTGCTCGCCGACCGTCCACGAAGAAAGTTTGCGCTTGTTCCATAATCGCAACACTCCCGGCGGCGCCTTGCGTGATCGTTAGGCATAATGCATCGCGTGCCTTGCGTGGCCTGCGCCCGAGGGGTGGCCAAGCGCGCTTGAGCCACTAGGTTAGGCACCCCAAGGACACGACAGGGAACACCATGGTCGAACTGCTCGAGGGCGAGATCTACGGCAATGGTCTGTCGGTCTGGGCGATCGCGGCGCTGGTGACGGCCGCGGCCCTTGCGGTCGCCTTGCTGGTGAGACTGATCCTCGTTCGCCGCTTGCCGGCGCCTGCGGGTGGTGACGAGCCGCAGTGGCCCACGGTCCTGCACGAGGTGGTCAAGCGAACCTCCACACTCTTCCTGCTCATCGCCGCGGTCTATGCCGGAAGTCTGGTCCTGGACCTGCCGTCCCGGGTTCAAAATCTGATCGCTTCGGCCTTCACCGTTGCCCTGTTCATCCAGCTCGCGCTGTGGGCCGACCGCATCGCCTCTGCCGTCCTCACCTGGCGTCTGGCGCCGCTTCAGACCAAGTCGGCGATGCGCAATGCCCTGTCGCTCATCCAATTCTTCGTGCGGGTGGCAGTTTGGTCGCTCGCGCTTCTGCTGCTGTTCGAAAATCTCGGCTTCGACGTCACCGCGCTGGTTGCCGGTCTCGGCATTGGCGGCATTGCCATCGCCCTCGCCGCCCAGAGCGTGCTCGGCGACCTCTTCTCGTCGCTCGCCATCGTGCTCGACCGTCCCTTCGAGGTCGGCGACTTCATCGTGTTCGGCGACCAGAACGGCACTGTCGAGAAGATCGGCATCAAGACGACGCGCATCAGGAGCCTGTCCGGCGAGCAGATCGCCTGCTCCAACACCGATCTGATGAACTCGCGCATCCACAACTTCAAGCGGATGGCCGAGCGTCGCATCGTCCTCGTGCTTGGGGTCACCTACGACACGCCGCGAAGTAAGCTCGAGCGAATTCCGCCAATGGTGAAGGAGATCGTCGAGGGCCAAACCCAAGCTCGGTTCGACCGTGCGCATTTTCGCAGCTTTGGCGATTCGGCGTTGGAGTTCGAGATCGTCTACTGGGTGCTCAGCGCCGACTACACCGTCTACATGGACGTGCAACAGGCGATCAATTTCGCCATCCTGCGCGGCTTCGAGGAGGAGCAAATCGGCTTTGCCTTCCCGACCACGACATTCGATGTGCCGGGGCTCGCGGAGTTGGTTTCGGCGATCAAATCGGGAGGAAATGGGGCTCCCCAGAGCCCGCCTTCCGGGAGCAGCTAGTCAATGGCCGCGTGGGAAAGCACTTGCCACCATGGCGCGCGCTCAATACACGAGTTTTCGGTTCACGCTGACAGGGAGGAAGTCATGCTGGCATTTGCGCCTGTTCGGCCGGGCGGTATCGCCCGCGCGATCTGCCTGATGCTGGCGGGGCTCGTGCTCGCCGGCTGCGGCATCAATACGATCCCTACCCTTGACGAGAAGGCCAAGGCTGCGTGGAGCGAGGTACTGAACCAGTACCAGCGCCGCGCCGACCTCGTCCCCAATCTCGTCGAGACCGTGAAGGGGTTTGCCAATCAGGAGCGCACCGTGCTCACCGAGGTGGTCGAGGCCCGCGCCAAGGCCACGCAGGTCCAGATCCCGAAGGACATTCTCACCGACCCCGAGGCCTTCAAGAAATTCCAGGACGCGCAGAACAATCTTTCGGGTGCGCTGGCCCGGCTGCTCGTAGTCGTCGAGCGCTATCCCGACATCAAGTCGAACCAGAACTTCCTGGCGCTTCAGTCCCAGCTCGAGGGCACGGAGAACCGCATCGCCATTGCCCGGCGCGACTACATCGCCGCGGTCAAGGACTACAACACCGAGCTTCGGACCATCCCCGGCCGCTGGTGGCGGGCGCTGCTCTACCCGGACTCGGAGCCGATGCAGAACTTCTCCGTGGCGGAGGAGACCACCAAGGTTCCCGAGGTGAAGTTCTAGCGCCGCCGGCGCCGGCGCCGGGCAACGTTTGAGGGCCTCATGGCCTCCATGATCTTGCGGCTACCCCTGCTGGCGCTCGTCGTAACGCTCGGCCTCGCGCTGCTGCCGGCTGCCGCCGAACCGACCTTCCCTGCGCTTACCGGCCGCGTGGTGGACGACGCCGGACTCTTGAGTCCGGAAGACAGACAGGCGCTCACGGCGGAGCTCAAAGCGCTCGAGGACAAGAGTTCCGACCAGCTCGTGGTCGTAACACTGCCCTCCTTGCAGGGCTACACCGATCGAGGATTTCGGCTACCAGCTTGGCCGCCATTGGGGCATCGGCACCGCCAAGCTCAATAACGGCGTGCTCCTCGTCGTCGCCCCCAACGAGCGCAAGGTCCGCATCGAGGTCGGCTACGGGCTCGAGCCGATCCTCACCGACGCCCTGACCAAGATCATCATCGAGAACGGCATCCTGCCGCGCTTCCGCGCCGGCGACTTTCCGGGCGGCATCAAGGACGGCGTCCACGATATCGGCCTCGCCCTGACCGGCGACGCGGCCGAACTCGAACAGCGCGCCAGGGCCCGTCACGACGCCGATGAACCGGCCATCGACTGGTTCACCATCATCTTCTGGAGCATCATCATTCTGTGGATCGCCTATAACCTGTATAACAGCACCGGGACCGGGAGCAGCACCGGGCGGCGCGGCGGCGGGTCCGGCTGGAGCTCGGGCGGCGGGAGCTGGAGCGGCGGCAGCGGCGGCGGCGGCTTCTCAGGTGGTGGCGGCAGCTTTGGCGGCGGCGGCTCTTCGGGCAGCTGGTAGGATCGAGCCCGCATGCGCCCCTTTACCCAACAGGAATACGACCTGATCGCCGGCGCCATCTCCCGCGCCGAGAAGCACACCAGCGGCGAGATCGTCGTCGTCGTGGCGCGCGCGTCTTCGACCTATCGGCTACTTCGCCCTCATGTGCGTGGCGCTTGTCGCGCTCGCCGTGCCGCTGCCCTTCATTCATTTCAGCAAATGGCCCATTGAATACGTGTATCTGTCGCAGCTTGCCGTATTTGGTGCCGGCGCGCTCCTCGTGCAGTGGGAAGCCTTTCGCGTCGCCATCACGCCGAAATCGCTCAAACGCGCGCGCGCACACCAGCGCGCCGTCGAGCAATTCCTGGTGCAGAACCTGCACACCACGGCGGGCCGCACCGGCGTGCTCATCTACGTGTCCGACGCCGAGCGCTATGCCGAGGTGATCGCCGACGACGGCATCTACCGCAAGGTGTCGCCGCAAGTGTGGGACGTCCTCATCGCTGCGCTGACCGGCCATATCGGCAAGGGCACGCGCACCGAAGGCTTCGTCGCGGCCATCGAGACCTGCGGCGCGCATTCTCGCCGAGCATTTTCCGCCGGAGAGCGGTGACACCAACGAACTGCCCAACCACCTGATCGTGCTCGATGTCGCCGAGCCCGCTTAACGTCAAAGAGCGCACGACGGCGCGCGGCCTGTTTGGCTGGGTGCTGTTCGACTGGGCGGCGCAGCCCTTCTACACCCTCGTCGTCACCTTCCTGTTCGCGCCCTATTTCGTGAACGGCTTCGCCGCGGACCCGGCCCACGGCCAGAGCATCTGGGCCTACACCACGGGCGGCGCGCAGCTGATCGCGGCCCTGCTGGCGCCCGGTTCTCGGCGCCATTGCCGACGCCGGCCTGCCGCGCAAACCCTGGATCGCCGGCTTCTCCGTGCTGCTCGTCGTCGGCATGTCCGGCCTGTGGTTCGCGATTCCCCACGAGACCTGGCTCATGCCCTTGGTGCTCCTGTCCTTCGCCATCGCCATCATCGGCGCCGAGCTCGCCACGGTGTTCACCAACGCCATGATGCCGGGGCTCATCTCGGGCAAAAGGCTCGGCACTCTGTCCGGCGTCGGCTGGGCCGTCGGCTATGTCGGCGGGCTGGTGAGTCTCGCATTGCTGGCCGGCCTCGTGGTCGCCGATCCGAACACCGGCAAGACGCTGCTGGGCCTCAAGCCGCTGATCCCGCTCGATGCCGCCACCCGCGAAGGCGACCGCCTCGTCGGCCCGTTCTCGGCGCTTGGTATCTCGTCTTCGTCCTGCCGCTGTTCCTGTTCACGCCGGACCGGCCCGACAAGGCCGTTGGCGCAACCGTGGTGCAGGCGGGCTTGCGCCACCTCGTCCGCGCGGTGAAAGATCTCGTCGCCAATCACGGCGCCATCGCGCTCTTCCTCTTGGCGCGCATGCTCTATGCCGATGGTCTCGGCGCCGTGTTCGCCTTCGGCGGCATTTATGCCGCGAGCGTGTTCGGCTGGGGCGCCACCGAACTCGGCCTGTTCGGCATCGTGCTCACCATCGCCGGCACCATCGGCGCCGCAGCCGGCGGGTTTCTCGACGACCGCTTGGGCTCCAAACCGGTCATCATCGCCGCGCTCTGCCTGTTCATCGTGGCCTCCATCGGCGTGTTGTCCATCGACGCCGACGAGGTGCTGTTCGTCTTTCCCGTCGCGGCGAAGCTGCCGGGCAGCGGCCCGTTCACGTCGGCTGGCGAGCAGGCTTATCTGGTGTTCGCCATTTTCATTGGCCTCGCGGCCGGCCCGATCCAAGCCTCGAGCCGCACCCTGCTCGCCCGCCTCTGCCCGCCTGACAAGACCACCGAGTTCTTCGGTTTCTATTCCTTCTCCGGCAAGATCACGGCCTTCGCCGCCCCCCTCGCCATCGGCCTGGTCACGGCGCTCACCGACAGCCAGCGGCTCGGCATTTCCGCGAGCCTCGTATTTCTGGTGGTCGGATTGCTGTTGCTGCTGCGGGTGCGGACGCGCTGAACCTTCTCGCCGGGCTCTTGGCCCGCGAGGTGAGGGGAATGGCGCGCCGAGAAGCGCAGGCCGTATTGGTGTCGTGTCCCTTGCGGGGACACGCAGGCGCCTCGCGGCGCGCCACATGCGCCCTGTTGGTGCGCTACCGCGCTTCGCGCCACTTGAGCGCGGGGCGCAGCTCGCCCATTCCAAGCGCATGCTATTTGCGGCGTCCATACGGCCTCGGGCCCCGCTTCAATCCCGGACTGTCTGTCCGGGATCTACCTGCCAGCTCCTGGCGGGGGCTCCTAGTGGTCCCGGGGGGAGCTCCGATGCCGCCCGAGTGTCTCGCTTGCGTAACGAGACCCGCGGGCGCCGCCCCCGTCCCGCATCTCAAGACGCCTCTAGAGCGCGCCCCTCAACGGACGAGGTGGGTGGAGTGTACGGCAGGTTTTGCGCGCGGGGATAAGCGCGCGCCTCGGCGACATCACTATGACAGCCTCCGCCATAGCAATGCGGCGGCGTTGGCGTTACGTTGATGGTGAGGGAGGCGAACTCTACTCGAGAATCGGGGGCGACCATGAGAAAATTTGCAGTCGTTACGGCCTTGTTTGCGGCATGCCTGTTGGCAGCCTGTGAACAACCAGCAGACGACGAAGCGACGAAAGAGCCGACGGAGCAGCCTGCGGCCGAGACGCCGGCCGACGAGACGCCCGCGATGGAGGAGGCTGCGCCCGAGGAAGAGCCAGCCGCCGAGGAGCCCGCTGCCGAGGAACCGGCAGCCGAAGAGCCTGCCATGGAGGAGGCTGCGCCGGCGGAAGAGCCAGCTGCCGAGGAACCCGCAGCCGAAGAGCCTGCCGCTGAAGAACCTGCCGCTGAAGAGCCTGCCGCCGAAGAGCCGGCCGCTATGGACGAAGAGCCGGCCGATGAGCCCGCCGCCATGGACGAGCCCGCGGCTGAAGAGCCTGCCGCTGAAGAGCCGGCTGCCGAAGAACCCGACGCCATGATGGAAGAAGAGACCATGGAGGAGGTCATCTCGGTCCCGCCCACGATCGCCGAGGACGCGCCGTCTGAGCCCTCCGCGGGCGAGCCGCCGTCCGAGTCCCAGCCGCAGCCGGTCTATCCCGAGGGCGCGCCGGACGATTCCGCGATGGATACGGAAGAGCCTGCCGGCGAAGCGGTGATCGAAGAAGACACCATGGAGGTCGAAACCCCGGACGGTCCGGCCGTGATCGAAGACGACAGCATGGCGGTGGAGACGCCGGACGGCGAGGCGGTGGTGGAAGAAGAGACCATCGCGGCTCCGCCCAAGGTCTCCGAGGACGCTCCGTCCGAGCCGTCCAAGGGCGAGCCGGCTTCCGAGTTGCAGCCGCAGCCGGTCTATCCGGACGGCGAGCCGGAAGGGCTCTAGGCACCGAGATCAAATCGGATCAGATCAAAGCAAAGGCCTCCCCAGCGGGAGGCCTTTTTTGCGCCTGTCCGCCGCGAGTTCGTGAAAAGCGAGAGACGCCGCCGTCCAGGCGATCGCGGCGCGGGGCTTCAATCGCGGTCCGGCGCCCCGAGTGGAAAGTTCGGCCGGAACGGTCGCGCGTCCTCCACCGCCCGCGCGAAGGATGGGCGTGCAAGCAACCGCTCGCGGTACGCGCGTAGCACGGGAAAAGCCTCCGAAATCCGGTGCGTCCAGTCCGCGTAGAACAGCGAGGGCGCGGCCGCGCAGTCCGCCAGCGTGAACTCTGCGCCAGCCGCCCAGGTCCTGCCGGCAAGCTGTCCTTCGAGCCAAGCATAGGCACGTTCGAGCCTTTCCGCGGCCAAGGTCAATCCGTCCTCGCTCTTTACCGGTATCAGCTTCAGCGCGCTGTATACCGCGAATTGCATTGGCTCCATCACGTGCAGGTCGAAGAAGCGGTCGAGGAAGCGCACGTCCAACGCGGCCATCGGGTCCGCGGGCAGCAGGCGCACGGGCCCGGGATGCGTGAGCTGCAGGTACTCAATGATGATGCTGGTCTCGACGATGTTGTGCTCACCGTCGACCAGTAGGGGGAACTTGCGCAGCGGCCAGCGCTCGAGCCACGCGGCCGCATGCTGCGGCGTATCCGGTCCGATGCAGCGGAACTCGAAGGGCGTGCCGTTCTCGTACAGCGCGATGAGGACTTTCTGCGTGTACGAGGAGAAGGGATGACCATAGAGCGCGAGCAACATCTGTAAGGCCTTTCAAAACGCACCTTAGAAGAACACCAGTGAACCAAGCCGGAAGTAGCGCATCCCTGCGAATACCTACGGCGCCGCCGGCTTCAGTATGGTGAAAGCCTTTTCGAGATCGACGCTGACGGGCACGGGCTCATCGATCGCGCCCTGCTTCTTCCAGGTGCTGGCAGTCAGAGTGTGCGTGCCGGTGAAATCGAACGCGCCTAAGAGGGTCGGCTGGTCCTCGATCATGTCGCTGAACTTGGCGAACGTGTTGCGCGTGCGGCTGTAGACCATGATCGGGAACGACCAGGGCTGATGTCCGCCCGACGAGGAGAGGCTGTAGACGAAAAACGCGGCATCGGGCGACCATTTTCCCGCATAGACGTAGTGGCCGTTCATGCCGCGCGGCGAGGAGTAGTCCTCCGACGCCACTGTCCCGCTGCCCGAGCGTATCTCGACGCGGCTTTCCATATCGGGCGTCTCATCGAGGCTGATATCGACGGGAAGCACCACGGCCCGCACCGCCTGGTCGGGCGAGACGAAGACCTCCGGTTCAATGTCTTGGCAGCTTCCCGCGGGCCGCGGCGCCTGCAGAAACTGATGCCCGCTGCATTGATCCTCGGCGCCGGCCGGCCCCGTCAGCAGCGCGGCCAAGATCGCCAGAACCGCGGCGCCTAACAATGATCCGAAGCGGCCGTTCATCGGCGGACCTCAAATCGAGAGAGCTAATGCCGGAAGTGGCGCATGCCGGTGAACACCATGGCGAGGCCGGCTGCGTCGGCCGCGGCAATCACCTCATCGTCGCGCATCGACCCGCCCGGCTGGATCACGGCGCTGGCGCCCGCCTCCGCCACCACTTGTAAGCCGTCGGCGAAGGGGAAGAAGGCGTCCGACGCCGCCACCGAGCCGCGCGTCAACGGCTCATTGAGCCCGAGCGCTTGTGCTGCGTCTTCCGCTTTGCGTGCGGCGATGCGCGCTGAATCCACACGGGACATCTGCCCGGCGCCGATGCCGACCGTAGCGCCATCCTTGGCGTAGACGATGGTGTTCGACTTGACGTGCTTCGCCACGGTGAAGGCGAAGATGAGATCGGCGAACTCCTGGTCGGTGGGGTGCCGCTTGGTCACCACTTGCAGATCGGCCGCCTCGACCATGCCGTTGTCGCGGGACTGCACCAGGAACCCGCCGGCAAGCGAGCGGAAGGTGAGCCCCACCGCGCGCGGGTCGGGCAGGCCGCCGGCGAGCAGCAGGCGCAGATTCTTCTTGCCCGCGACGATCTCCTTCGCCTCTCGCGTAGCTTCCGGCGCGATGATGACCTCGGTGAAGATCTTGACGATCTCCTTTGCCGCGTCCTCGTCGAGATCGCGGTTGAGCGCGACGATGCCGCCGAAGGCGCTGGTCGAATCGCAGGCCAGCGCCTTCTCGTAGGCTTCAGCAAGCGTCGGCGCGATGGCCACGCCGCACGGATTGGCATGCTTGATGATGGCAACCGCGGCGCATCGCTTCGGATCGAACTCGGCGACGAGCTCGTAAGCCGCATCCGTGTCGTTGAGATTGTTGTAGGAGAGCTCCTTGCCTTGCACCTGGACGGCCGAGGCGACGCCGCAGCGCTGCTCCGAGGTTTGGTAGAAGGCCGCCTGTTGGTGCGGGTTCTCGCCATAGCGCAGCGCGCGCTCGAGCGTGCCGGCGATGACGCGCGTCTCAGGCATGTCCTGGCCGAGCTGCTCGGCGAACCAGGTGGCAATCGCCGCGTCGTAAGCGCTGGTATGCGCGAACGCCTTGGCGGCGAGCGTCTTGCGTAAAGGCAGCGTGGTCGCGCCGTCATGGCGCTCGATCTCGTCGAGCACGTCCATGTAGTCGGCCGGATCGACCACCACGGTGACGCCGGCATGGTTCTTCGCCGCGGCGCGGATCATCGCCGGGCCGCCGATGTCGATATTCTCGACGCAGATGTCGAAACTGCCGCCGACCCGGACCGTCGCCGCGAAGGGATAGAGATTGACCACGAGCAGGTCGATCGGCGGGATGGCATGCTCGGCGAGCGCCTTCTCATGCTCGGCGTTGCCGCGCACGGCCAGCAGGCCGCCATGGACTTTGGGGTGCAGCGTCTTGACCCGCCCGTCCATCATCTCAGGGCTGCCGGTGATGTCGGCGACGTCGATCACCGCGAGGCCGGCATTCCTCAGCTGCTTGGCGGTGCCGCCCGTCGACACGAGCTCGACGCCAAGCTTGGCCAGCGCTTGCGCAAAATCGACCAGGCCCGTCTTGTCGCTGACCGAGAGCAGCGCCCGGGCAATCTTTCTAGGTTCCATACTTAGCTCGCGCCCGTTCCGGCCTCGTTGGGATCGACGAGAGGATGGGCGGGGGCGGCGTCGTCGCCGGTCCGCTCGATATTCCACACGATGCGGACCTCGCGCGCCTCGCCCATCATGCCGCTCAACACCACTTGCGAGGTCGGTTGCGGCCCGCGCTGATCGGCAAGCAGCGTGCTTTCCTCGACGGTGGTCTCCTCGGCATTGGAGCTGATGCGCCAGGTCTCGCCGTTGCGCAGGATCAGGGTGACGGCGCTTCCGTCGCCGGTGATCTGCGCTTTGACGCTCGGGTGCAGATGGAAGCGGATGGCGTAGGCGCCGGCGATCAGCCCGTCGGGGCTTTTCAGGCCGCGCGTGGAGAGCTTGTCCTCGCTGGAGATGAGATTGCCCGAAGGCTGCACCAGGATCTGCCGCGAATGGCTGACGCCATAGCGGCCCATATAGCCGTCATGGGAGCCTTTGATCCGCAAATTGTCGCCCTGGTCCGAGAAGGCGCCTTGCGGATTTATCGGCCCCGTAAGCGTCGCGTCGGCCGGGGGCTGGGCGCCATTGGCGTGGCCTGCGAATTCGGCCAGCGAGTCCTCCTCGAGGCTCAGCGTGGAATGGGCCGGCGTGGTGCGCGCATACAGCCGCCACTCGTCGTGATCGGGCGACGGCGCGCCGCAATTGATGATCATGGGCGCGCCCGCGGAGCTCATCTCGAAAGACAAGAACCCGGCATGGGCCTTGGTCGTGAGCGAGGTGATCGGCGGCGGTCCGAGATCGCAGATGATGAGCGTGGTGCCGCATTCGAGGCGCACATAGCCGGAGTTCGAGGCGGTGCGGACCGGCTTGCCTTCGATGTCGTCATAAGCCAGCACGGTGGCCAGCGCGTCGGTCGGCGTCGGTCCGGCGCCGTTGAACCGCGCCATGGTGCCGTCCGCGCCCCGGAAGAAGCGCAGCATCGGCATGATGCGGTCGATGGCGTCGGTGAGCTCTTTCGGCGGTACGCGGTCGCGCGCCACGAAACATTGCCGCAAGGGAAGCAGGTCGAGCAGCAGCTCGATCAGCGCCTCGGGGTTGCGCGAGATATGTCCGCCGTCGGGCAGGATCTGCCGGTCGAGCTCCTTGCAGAAGGGCCGCGTGTAGCGGTCGACCACGGCCTGCTGCTCGGCGATGCATAGCCCGGCATAGAGCAGCGCCATCAGGGTGACGAGGCGCGGCACCCCGTCCGGCGTGTCGCGATAGCTTGCCGACAGATAGCGCAGCTGCGCCGTTAGCGCCTTCAAGAAGGCTTCGTAGGCTTGCGGTTCGCCCGAATCGAGGATCAGAACCGAGTTGGAGAGCCAGGAGATGACCCGGCGGGCGACGATCTCCGGCTGCCAGGCGAGCCCATGGACCGACCGGCGGAGCCTGATGAAGTCATGCACCAGCGCCTTGGCCTGCTCGCGCGACAGCTCTGAGTCGGCGGCGCGCAAATGCCGGAGCCAGCCGAAGCCGTAAAGCTCGCGCGCCCAATTGGCCGACGGCGGGGTGATCTCGAACGGCGATTCCGCGCCGAGCTCGGCCAGCTTCCCGGCCAGACCGAAATGGCCGTTATAAACTTCGGTGGCGAAGCTCGGATCTGCCGTACGCAGCTCTTGCGGGGCGAGCAGAAGCTGCTCGGCCTGGCTGCCGGGATAGCTGATCGAGGCCATACTGGCGAGCATCAGGCGCCGCAGCGGGCTCGGGCCGCCAAGATGCACCTCTTGAACGCGGGATCCGCGTTCGAAGGCCTGATCACCCACCATATGGGTCATTCTCCACTCAAGCCGCGCTTGTGGTCAAAAAGCGCAAGGCTTCCCCGCCGCGTAGTACGCCTGGTGCATTTTCGGGCAGCAAGCCTCTGGGAGCAAGTGGCATGCGGAATTTCGTTAACCTTGGCGCTTAAGCCGGGCAGCGAAGAACCCGTCCATGCCGCTCCATTCCGGTGTATCGAGCTGCAGTTCGAAGGGGAAAGTCCGCAAAACCCCGGACGCTTCGGTCCAGGCCGTGTCGCCCAGCGGCTCGTCCCGCCGGATGGGATCGATGGGTCACGGCGGGGTTCCGCGCCATCAGCGCCGCCACCTGGGCCTCGCCTTCGATGGGCTCCAGTGAGCAGGTGGAATAGACGAGCGTGCCGCCGGGCTTGAGCAGGCTCACCGCATTGTCCAGCAGCCGGGTCTGCACCGCCGCCAGCTCATCGATGTCCCTGGCCGTCTTGAGGTAAGGGATGTCGGGATGGCGCCGGATCGTGCCGGTGGACGAGCAGGGCGCGTCGAGCAGGATGGCGTCGAAGCGCTCTTGCGGCTGCCAGGTGCCGGCGTCGGCGCGCACGGTCTCCACCTCCAGCCCGAGACGCTTCAGATTCTCGGTCAGCAGCTTAAGCCTTGTGCTCGAGCCGTCGACGGCGACCACCGAGGCGCCGGCCAGCGCCAACTGCGCCGTCTTGCCGCCAGGCGCCGCGCACAGATCGGCCACGCGCTTGCCCGCGACATTGCCCAAGAGCTGTGCCGGCAGCGAGGCGGCGGCGTCCTGCACCCACCATTCGCCCTCGTTGAAGCCAGGAAGCTCCTCGATGCGGCCCTTGGGCAGGAGCCGCACGCTTCCCGTCGGCAGCACGCGGCCCGAAAGCCGTTCGGCCCAACCTTCGGGATCGGATTTCACCGTCACGTCCAGCGGCGGCTCGATAAGCTGCGCATTGGCGATCTTGTGAGTCCGCTCCTCGCCCCAAGATGCGATCCAGCGCTCCCACAGCCAGTCCGGCGTGTTGACCCGGCTCGCATCGAGGCTTTCGGCGATGGCGTCGCCCTTTTCGGACACGCGGCGCAGCACGGCGTTCACCAGCTTGTCGTAGCGCTTGGCGCGCGGGTCCCATTGGGCCAGGCGCACGGCGAGATCGATGGCCGCGTGCGGCGGCGTCTTGAGAAAGATGAGCTGTGCCGCGCCCGACAACAGGATCGAATAGAGCGAGCCCGACTTGGCCGGCAGGCCGCGCTCGAGGAAACTGTTCAGCACCAGGTCGAGTTGGCCGCGCCGCCGCAAGCTCACCCCGACGATGGCGCGGGCGAGCGCCCGGTCGCGCACCGGCAGGTCGAACATGACGCCCTTGTCGCGGGAGCGGCCGAGCACCTCGTCGAGCGATTGCTTCTTCTGAAATACGGCGTCGAGCAGGGTCACGGCGGCGCGCCGGGCGGGCAAGCCCACCTGGTGGTCGCGCGTCGGCGACAGGGTCACGTCTTTTGATGCGGTCATGGTCATGGGTCTAGCAGGTGCGGGGGCTTTGCCCCTAGCTCGAAGAGCTTCGCGTCCCAAAAGGTTCAGCACTCAAGGGGCTCAGCCCCAAGGGCCGCGGGAGGTGCCGGTCTGGCGGCCCTCGGACCACGGTCCCGAAGTCTCCCGCTCTGAAGCCGCGGGCTCGGCCGTCATCGCCGGCGCGCCCATGGTCCGCGACATCTCGACAAGCCGCGCCACCCGATCCTCGACCGCCGGATGGGTCGAGAACAATTTGTCCATGCGCAAGCCGGACAGCGGATTGACGATGAACAGATGCGCCGAGGCCGGGTTGCGTTCGGCCGCCATGTTGGGGATCTGATGCGCGGCGCCGGCGATCTTCTGGAGCGCGGAGGCGAGCGCCAGGGGCTGCCCGCTGATCTCGGCGCCGCCCCGGTCGGCCTCGAATTCGCGCGTGCGGCTGATGGCCATCTGCACCAGACCGGCGGCCATCGGGCCAAGAATCATCAGCGCCAAGCCGCCGATCATGCCAACGCCGCCATTGTTGTTGCTGCGCCCGCCGCCGGTGAACATGGCGAAATTGGCCAGCATGGAAATGGCGCCGGCGATGGTGGCCGTGATGGTCATCAGCAGCGTGTCGTGGTGACGGACATGGGCAAGCTCGTGGGCGATGACGCCGGCGAGCTCGTCCTTGCTCACCATGCCCATCAGGCCGGTGGTGACGGCCACGGCCGCGTTCTCCGGGTTACGGCCGGTGGCGAACGCGTTGGGCTGCGGATTCTCCATGATGTAGACCTTGGGCATGGGGAGCCCGGCGTTCTTAGCGAGCTGCCGCACGATGTCGTAGAGCTCGGGCGCGGTGCGCTGATCGACCTCGCGTGCGCCATACATGCGCAGCACGGCCTTGTCGGAGTTCCAATAAGCCCAGAGATTCATGCCGCCGGCCACGACGAGCGCGACGATCATGCCGGTCTGGCCACCGATCAGAAAGCCGATGCCCATGAACAGCGCGGTCATCGCCGCGAGCAAAATGGCGGTGCGGAAATAGCTCAAGGAAAAACCTCCACGCAAAAGGTGCTCGGCCGGCAAAAACCCGACGAGGTCAATATGTTGGGGGTCTCGGGGCTTGACGCAAGGAGGGTGCCTACCGATTGAATTGGCGGTAGAGATCGAACCAATCGGGCCACTGATCCCCTTCTCTGCCTTGATCTCCCGCCACAGCCTTAAGACCGCGTTGACCTTAACGATTCGTCAATCCGAAGCTCGCATGCTGGCCGGCGAGACAAGCGTTCGAGGAGTCGCCGAGCCATGCCAGCCGCCAGTCAAGCCACTGTCACTGCCCCGAAGCGCCAGACACGCCGCACACGGGCCACCCCCGTTACCGACACCCAGCTTACCGCGGAGCAGAAGCGTCTGATTCGCTTGAGTTTTCTGCGCATCGAGCCGGCGCTCGATCTCGTGGCGCAGCTCTTTTTTCTCAAGCTGTTCCGCCTCGATCCGTCCTTGCGCAAGAAGTTCTCCGGGCCGGTCGAATTGCAGGCCCGCAAATTCGCCGCCGGCGCCAAGCTCGGCATGATCTCGCTCGGCCATGAGGATGGGCTGGCGCCCACGCTCAAGCTGCTCGGCGCCAGGCATCGCCAGTTGGGCATCCGCGCGCGTCATTACCGCACCATGTCGCGCGCGTTGGTGTGGACGCTCGAACGGTCGCTCGAGAAGCGCTTCGACCGCGACACCAAGGACGCCTGGAACACGCTGCTCGCCGACTTCACCAAGGTGATGGCCGGCTGAGGCGGAAGCGACGAATTATTCAGGGGCCTCTTCGGAGGCCCCTTCGCTCTCGTGGACGAGCTTCACCTGAACTTTGCCGTCCTCGCTCACATAGACCATCACGTCCTGGTCCGGCTCCACGACTTGGACCTTGCCGTCCACCGTGAGCTGGTCTTCGGACACGACGACTTCATGACCGTCGACGATGACCTTGATGCCGTCGGCGACCGATTCCTGAGTCATGCTTTTATAGTGGCCGGCCACCGTGACCGTGCGGTTGCCGACCGACAGCGCCAGCGCCTGGGTTTGTGGCCCGCCGGTGCCCCAAGTGCCGATCAGGAGCACGATGGCAATCACGAGCGCCAGCACAATTCCAAGACCGACCAGAATTCGCATCAGCCAAGTCATCCCGCGTTTCCTCTCCCGAATCTCTCCAAGCCGAGTATCTCTTTGCGTCGTCCCGTAGGGTCCGGCCTAGCCCGGCGGTCTCCGGTTCTGGCGGTTCTCGACGAGATCCGTGACCACACCGGGATCGGCGAGCGTCGAGGTGTCGCCGAGATTTCCGAAATCGTCCTCGGCGATCTTACGCAAGATGCGGCGCATGATCTTGCCTGATCGTGTCTTGGGCAGACCCGGCGCGAATTGTACCTGGTCCGGCGATGCGATCGGCCCGATCTCCTTGCGCACCCAATCACGCAGTTCCTTCTTCAGCGCGTCGGAGCTCTCTTCGCCCTCCATCAAGGTCACGTAGCAATAGATGCCCTGGCCCTTGAGGTCGTGGGGATAGCCGACCACCGCCGCTTCGGAGACTTTGGGATGGGCGACCAGCGCCGATTCGACTTCCGCCGTGCCCATGCGGTGCCCGGACACGTTGATCACGTCGTCGACTCGGCCGGTGATCCAGTAATAGCCGTCCGCGTCGCGCCTGCAGCCGTCGCCGGTGAAGTATCTCCCCTTGTAGGCGGAGAAATAGGTTTCGATGAAACGCTGATGGTCGCCGTAGACGGTACGCATCATGCCGGGCCACGCGTCGAGGATGACGAGATTGCCGGTCGCTTCGCCTTCGAGAGTATTGCCGTCCGCGTCGACGATGGCCGGTTGCACCCCGAAGAACGGTAGTGTCGCCGAGCCCGGCTTGAGCTTGGTCGCGCCCGGCAGCGGCGTGATGAGAATGCCGCCCGTCTCCGTCTGCCACCACGTGTCGACGATGGGGCAGCGCGTCTCGCCGACCACGTGGTAGTACCACTCCCAGGCTTCCGGGTTGATCGGCTCGCCCACGGTGCCGAGCAGCTTGAGCGATTTGCGGCTCGTGGTCTTCACGTGCTCGTCGCCCGCGCCCATCAGTGCCCGGATCGCCGTCGGTGCGGTGTAGAAGATGTTGACCTTGTGCTTGTCGACGACCTGCCAGAAGCGCGAGGCGTCAGGATAGTTCGGCACGCCTTCGAACATCAGCGTGGTCGCGCCGTTGGCGAGCGGTCCATAGACGATATAGCTGTGGCCAGTGACCCAGCCCACGTCGGCCGTGCACCAATAAATGTCGCCGTCGTGATAATCGAAGACGTATTGATGCGTCATCGCCGCGTAGACGAGATAGCCGCCCGTGGTGTGGAGCACGCCCTTCGGCTGTCCCGTCGAGCCCGAGGTGTAGAGGATGAACAGCGGGTCTTCCGCGTTCATCTCCTCGGGCGGGCACTCGGCGGAGACTTGCGCCATCGCCTCGTCGAGCCACACGTCGCGGCCTTGCGTCCACGGCACGTCGCCGCCGGTGTGCCGCACCACCAGCACCGTCTTCACGTGCGGGTTCTTCTGCAGTGCGTCGTCGGCGTTGGCCTTGAGCGGGACCTTGCGGCCGCCGCGCAAGCCTTCATCGGCGGTGATGAGGAATTCGGATTTGCAGTCGGCGATGCGGCCGGACAGCGCGTCGGGCGAGAATCCGCCGAACACCACCGAATGAATGGCGCCGATGCGCGCGCAGGCCAGCATGGCGTAGGCAGCTTCCGGGATCATCGGCAGGTAGATGGTGACCCGGTCGCCTTTCTTGACGCCTCTCGACTTCAGCACATTGGCCAGGCGGCAGACATTCTCGTGCAGCTCGCGATAGGTGATGTGCTTGGCGGGCGTATTCGGGTCGTCGGGCTCCCAGATGATCGCGGTCTGCTTGCCGCGCTTCTTCAGGTGCCGGTCGACGCAGTTGGCGGCGACGTTGAGCGTACCGTCCTCGTACCACTTGATCGAGACGTTCGTGTACTCGAAGCTCGTGTTCTTGACCCGCGTGTACGGCTTGATCCAGTCGAGGCGCTCGCCTTCCTTGCCCCAGAACTTGTCGGGCTTCTCGATGCTCTTCTCGTAGAGCTTCTGATACTTATCCTTGTCGATGAAGGCGTGTTCCTTCCACGCCTTGGGAACCTTCACCGACTCGACCTTGTACGTCTTATGCTCGGACATGAGCCCGCTCCTCCCTACGCGAGCGCGATTTTCGCGCTCATTTTTATGAAGGCCGGATCGTACCTCCCGCCTAGACGCCGAAAGCGCCGATCACGGCGCCTTGGATTAACAGTACGGCGAGCCAGTGGCCGCCGTCGATCAGGGTCAGCATCGGCTTGGCGCCAGCGAAGGCGTGGTTCACGCCCATCGTGGTGATGACGAAGCCGACCCAGACGAAGGCTCCGCTGATCAGCCCGCCGCGCACGGTCACGTCGCCGAGATGGCCCAGCAGGCCCGCCAGAATCCAGGCCATGACGAACAGCGCAACGATGGAAATGATGAAGGGCATGGCCTTGGCCGTGCCCGTCCCGCGCTTCAGTTCGGCTTCCGTCTTGCCGATCGCCCGCAGCCACGGTTTGGACAGGACCATGTACCAAATCGCGCCGAGGCCGAAACCGGCAAGGGTGGCGACGATGACCGCGAAATAATTCACACCTGAGAATGTCATGTCCGTTGCCCCTCGGCTATGCTGCCTTGTCCGCCGACTTTACCTCAGGAGCGCCGTTTCGGGCACTAGGCTGATGGGGGCTTGGCGAGGCCGCCCAGGTTACAGACTTTGCGCCATTCGGCGGCCGTCACCGGCTGCACCGACAGGCGCGAATTGTTGGCCAGAACCATGTCTTTCAGCTGCGGCGTGTCTTTGACCTCGGTCAGCGTCACCGGCTTCGGCAGGTCGGCGACCGCGGCCACGTCGACGCACTCCCATTGGCCGGAGCCGTCGGTTGAGTCCGGATGCGCTTCCGCCACAACCTTGACGATACCCACGCAGGCGCGCTCGCTGCCCGAATGATAGAAGAAGGCGAGATCGCCGTTTTTCATGGCGCGCATATTGTTGCGCGCCTGGTAGTTGCGCACGCCGTCCCACTCGGCGCCGGACTTGCCTTCCGCCTTTTGCTGATCCCAAGACCAGGTCTCCGGCTCGGATTTCATCAGCCAATAAGCCATGCGCCGCCGCTCACTCTTCCTCGTCCGTGTCGCCGGTATTGTCGATGGTCCACAGCCACGGCCGGATCTCGACCCCTGCGAACAGGCCGGCTCTGGCGAAAGGATCGCCGTCGGCGATCTCCCGCGCGGCGGCGAGCGAGGGCGCCTCGACCACGATCAGGCTGCCGTTCATGGTCTCGCCGTCCTCTTCGGTGAAGGGGCCGGCGAACATCAGCGTGTCGCCGAGGCTTTCCAGATACGCGAGGTGATCCGGGCGGTTCGCCTTGCGGATGGCGAGCCCGTTCGGTTTGTCGCTACAGATCAGCGCAAAGAGCATTGGCGTCCCTCTCGTGGGCGATGACGCTATTGCGGCGTCTCGCGGCTGTCCATGTCTGTCAGAACTCCGGCCTGAGCGGCCGGGCAAGCAGCGCCTCGATGGCCTGGTCCACCGTGGCGCCGCCCGAGATCACCGAATGCACGGCTTGTGCGATGGGCATGTCGATGCCCCGCGCCCGGGCGGCCTCGACCATGGCGTTTGCCGTCGGCACGCCCTCGGTGACCGTCAGCCGGCCCTTGAGCGCTGCGTCCATGGTCTCGCCGCGGCCGAGCGCGATGCCGAGCGACATGTTGCGCGATTGCGGGCTGCCGCAGGTGAGCACGAGATCGCCGAGCCCGGAAAGCCCGATCATGGTGTCGAGGCGCGCGCCCAGCGCCACGCCGAACCGCGCCATTTCCGCAAAGCCTCTTGTGACCAACGCCGCATGGGCGCTGGCGCCGAGCGCCTTGCCGACGACGATGCCGGCCGCGATGGCGTACACATTCTTCACCGCGCCGCCGATCTCGGCCCCGATCACATCGCCGCTCCAATAGCAGCGGAACGGCGGGTAGCTCAGCGCGTGGCTCAGGGCGCGGCCCAGTTCCTCTTCCGCCGTGGCGAGCGTCACTGCCGCCGGCAGACCGTTTGCCACGTCGGCCGCGAAGCTCGGCCCCGACAGCACCGCGATCTCCGCCGCTTGCATGAGATCGCCGGCCACTTGCGACATCAGCCGGCCGGTCGTCTGCTCGATGCCCTTGGAGCAGATGACGAGCGGCTGGCTGTCCCGCAAATAGGGCGAAAGTTCTGTACCAATAGCGCGCAAATGCTGGGCCGGCGTCACCATCAACAGCATGTCGCAGGTGGCGACCTCGTTGAAGCGCGCCGTCGCCTCGATGGCCGGGTCGAGCGCAATGTTCGGCAGGAACAAATCGTTGCGATGGGTGTCGTTGATGGCCGCGACCGTCTCCGGCTCTCGCGCCCAGACCAGCACGTCGCGCCCGGCCCGGCGCGCAATCACGGCCAGCGCCGTTCCCCAGGCGCCTGCGCCGATAATCCCCACCGATTGAAGCGCCATATCCATCCCCCCGCTCCTTATTAGCGCAGTTTCGTTGGCTTTGGGTCAACTCGAAGCCGCAAGCTTCAAGCCTTGACGCCGGCCCCCAGCGCCGGCGGGGCGTCCGGATCGAGCGGCCAGCGGGCGCGGGCCGGCGCGTCCATGCCGTCGGTGAGGCCGCGCGCCAGCCGTTCCGCCCCGGCCCAGGCGATCATGGCGGCGTTGTCGGTGCAAAGCTCCGGCGGCGGCACGACCACGGCGAATCCGCGATCCCGGGCGGTGTCTTGGAGTGCCGATTTGAGGCTTTGATTGGCGGCAACCCCGCCCGCCACCACCAGCGCAAGCTGTGCGTCCGGCCCCAAGCGCGCCACGTAAATGTCCATGGCCTTGGCCGTGCGGTCGCTGACCACCTCGGCCACCGCCGCCTGGAAGCTGGCGCAGAGATCGGCGACCGTCTCATCGCTGAGCGGCGCCCGCGCCAGTGCCTCGTGGCGCAGCGCGGTCTTGAGCCCGGCGAAGGAGAAATGCGGCTCCGCCCGGCCCAGCATCGGCCGGGGCAGCTTGATGGTGGGGCGTCCGCGCGCGGCCTGCGCCTCCACCTCGGGTCCGCCCGGATAGCCGAGCCCGAGCAGCTTCGCCGCCTTGTCGAAGGCTTCCCCCAGCGCATCGTCGAGCGTGGTGCCGAGCCGTTCGAACGACCCCAGATCCTTGACGATGAGGAGCTGAGTATGGCCGCCGGACACCAGCAGCAGAAGATACGGGAAGCGCAAACCGTCCGTGAGGCCCGCGCTCAGCGCATGGGCCTCCAGATGATTGACCGCGATAAACGGCCTGCTCAAGCCGAGCGCCATGGCCTTGGCCGTGGTCAGGCCGACGATGAGACCGCCGATCAGTCCCGGTCCCGCCGCCGCGGCGACCCCGTCGACGGCGTCGAAGCCCAGCCCGGCGTCCGTGAGCGCCTGGCGAATCGCCGCGTCCAGCAGGTCGATATGGGCGCGGGCGGCGATTTCCGGCACCACGCCGCCATAGGCCGCATGCAAATCGAGCTGCGAGCGCACCACGTTGGACAGGATCTCGCCGCGTCCGTCGGCGCTCCGGCGCACGATTGATGCGGCCGTCTCGTCGCAGCTCGTCTCGATGCCGAGCACGGTCAGGGGGGCGTTTCTTTCGCTCTCAGCCATGCGTATCCAATAGGCGTCCGCGACGATTGATTGAAGAGGAAGCCGAAACCGGCCATTAAAGTGGGGGACTGTGACCCGTTTCACCGAAAGAACTCAAGGAGTTCCGCCTTGTCGGCCCGCGCTACTCTGATCGGTACCCGTGGCAGCCCGCTCGCCCTGTGGCAGGCGCGGCATGTGCGGGAGTGCCTTATGGACGCCCATAGCCTGGGCGAGGGCGATGTGAATCTGGCCGTCATCACCACCTCGGGCGACCGCATTCAGGACCGGCCGCTCAGCGACGTAGGCGGTAAGGGTCTGTTCACCAAGGAAATCGACGAGGCGCAGCTGCGTGGCGACGTGGCGCTGGCGGTGCATTCCATGAAGGATCTGCCGACCGTCTTGCCGGATGGGCTGGCGGTGGCCGCCGTATTGCCCCGCGCCGACATGCGCGATGCTTTTCTGAGTCACAAGGCCGCGTCACTGATGGAACTTGCCCCGGGCGCCGTGGTTGGCACTTCGTCCTTGCGGCGCGGCGCCCAGGTGAAGCGCCTGCGGCCGGACCTTCGCGTCGTCGATTTTCGCGGCAATGTGGAGACGCGCCTGAGAAAGCTCGATGAGGGCGTGGCCGATGCGACCCTGCTGGCCATGGCCGGTCTCGACCGGCTGGGGTTGGGGTCGCACGTCACCTCGGTTCTGTCCGTCGATGAAATGTTGCCCGCGGTGGCCCAAGGCGCCATCGCCATCGTCGCCCGCACTGACGATGAGGAGACCCACGCATTGCTGGCTCCATTGAACGATCCGGCGACGGCAACCGCGGTCAGTTGCGAGCGCGCTTTCCTCGCGCGTCTCGATGGCTCATGCCGCACGCCGATTGCCGGCCTCGCCGAGATTGCGGACGGGATTTTACGCTTTCGCGGCTTGATCCTCTCGCCAGGGGGCGCAGAATGGCATGATATCGAGATGACCGGCGCCGCGGAGAATGCGCATGCGCTCGGTCGCGACGCCGGCGACGAGTTGCTTGCCCGAGCCGGCCCCAACTTTCTTGCAAGTCTGCCATGACAATGCGCGTGCTGGTGACCAGGCCTGAGTTCGATGCGACCCGTGAGGCGGAGGCGCTGGCCGCGCGCGGGCACGAGCCGGTCATGGCGCCGTTGCTGGCGATCGAGTTCCTGCCGGGCGTCCCCCTCGACCTCGATGGGGCGCAGGCGCTCATCGTCACCAGCCGCAACGCGCTGCGGGCGCTTGCCGCCCATGACGCGCTGGAGCAAGCGCTTACCTTGCCCCTGTTCGCCGTAGGCGAGGCCACGGCCCGGGCGGCAAGGCAGCTTGGCTTCACGGAGGTGACCATCGGTCCCGGCACGGGGGCCGGCCTCCTCCCGCTGATTCGCCGGGAACTTCATCCCGAGAAAGGCGCGCTGGTGCATGTCGCCGCCGAAGCGGTGGCTTTCGACCTGAAGCCGTTGCTCGAAGAGGAGGGGTTCACCTTCCGCCGGCCGGTGCTCTACCGGTCGCATCCGGCCGACGCGCTTCCCGCCGAGATTGTGGCAGGTCTCGCCTCCGGCGAGATTACCGGCGTCATCCTACTGTCGCCGCGCACGGCCAAGACCTTTGCCGCATTGGCCGAGCGACACGGAGTGGTAACGCAAGCGCCGGGCCTTGTTTGCTATTGCCTGTCCGAGGCGGTAGCAGAGGCGGTGAAACGGCTGGGTCTGGACGTGCGCGTGCCCGCCCATCCGCGCGAGGAAGATGTCCTTGCGCTCTTGGACTCCGGCGCGTCATCCTCGTGAGTGACGCGAATCTCTCTGGACACAAAGGTAACGACGTGATGGCGGGCTCCTTCGGCAACAAGGACAAGGGTCACGGCCAGGCGGCGACCCGCCCGGCTCCGACCATCGAAGGCACGGCCACCGAAGTGGCCGTCGAGCCGAACGTCGCCGCCACGGATTCCGATGCCAAGGAGTCAGCAGCCAAGGTTTCAGCAGCCGACGCTTCAGCAGCCAAGGATGACGTCTCCACCGAGGCCGAAGCGACCGAGCCCAAAGCGGCAAAGTCCGAAGAGTCAGATGCCGAAGAGTCAGCTTCCGACGAGACAAACGACGACGCGGTAGGTTCGCCTGAGCCGCCCGACACGGATCCGGTGGTGACGGCCGGCCCGCCGCTAAGCCGTGGGTCCGGCGGCGGCAGAATCCTCGGCAATCTCGCCGCGGGGCTGCTGGGTGGCCTTGTCGGCGCCGGCGCGCTTGCCTTTGCCTGGGGCTACTTGCCCATGAACAAGCAGGCCGAAGCGCCGGACCTTTCCCCGCTCGAAGGCCGAATTACCAAGCTCGAACAAGCGCCTAAGCCGGACAATGGGGCGGCCTTTGCCGAACAAATGTCCAAGATCGAAGCGAAGCTGGGCGCGCTCGAAGGACAAGCCGTCGAGGTCCCGCCGGAAGTCTCAAACCTGACCGGCCGGGTGGCTCAGCTCGAAACCAGCCTGAAAGCCATGGCGGAAGCGGCCAAGGACGGCGGCTCGGTTGGCGACGCCGCGGCGATCAGCCAGCAGATCGGCGCGGCCGAGCAGCGCCTCGATGGCAAGCTCGACGCAGCCCTGGCCGAGGCCAAATCCGCCGATACCGCGGCGCTCGATAGCTTGCGGAAGGAGATTGGCGGGCTCGAGGCCAAGCTGCGGGCGCTGGCCAACGCCGAGCTCAGCTCGGGCGAAGCGGCGCGGCTCGTGCCGGAAATCGCCGTCATCGACGAGCGGCTGTCGAAGCTCGAGGCAGCGCTTCCCGCACTGCTCAATGCCGTCGACGACGACGCCGAGGACAGCAAGGCAGCCACGCAGGCGATTGCCTTCGCCAATCTGCGCGCTGCGGTGAGCGAGGGGCGCCCCTACGCCGCCGAGCTCGCCACCTTGGCGGCGCTGTCGCCTGGCGCCGGCGATCTAGGGCGTTTGCTCGACTATGAGGACAAAGGGATTCCGACACTTCCCGAGCTGACGCGCTCGTTCAAGGAGGCGCGCGCCGCGGCACCGCTGGGACCCGAGCCCGCTGCCGACGGTTCGATCATCGACCGCTTCGTGGCGAGCGCCGAGTCTCTGGTGAAGGTCAAGCGTGTCGATGCCACGGCCGAGGGCGATGGGCCGAGCGCCGTGCTGGCGCGCGCCGAGGCGGAGCTCGATAAAGGCAATCTCGCGGGAAGCGTCGCCGAAGTTGACAAGCTGCAGGGCGCTCAACGCGCGGCGTTCGCCGGCTGGCTCGACCAGGCACGCGCCCGGCTCGGCGCCGACGACACCCTGCAAAGGCTGGAAAATATCTTGCTCGTTTCCCTCGGTGGGGGCGGCGCGCGCGGCGCAGACCAAACAGACGAGCAACAGTAGACGATGACTCGCATTCTCTTTTTCATCTTCCTCGTCGTGGCGGCGGCTTTGGGCCTTGGCTGGCTCGCGGACCGGCCGGGCACCGTAAACGTCACGTGGCTCGGCTATCAGATCGAGACCAGCGCCTTTATCGCCACCCTCGCGGTGGTCGCACTCGTCGCCTTGTTCATCGTCGCCTTCGCGGTGCTGCGCTATGTGTGGACGCGGCCCGCGGCCATGGCGGCTTACGTCAAGGAGAAGCGGCGGCAGCAAGGCCACGAGGCGCTGTCGCGCGGCCTTCTAGCCATCGGCGTCGGCGACCGGGCACTTGCCCAGCGCTATGCCGGAATCGCCGGACGCAATCTGCCGCGCGAACCGTTGACGGCGCTGCTCAAGGCGCAAGCCGCGCAGCTCAAGGGCGATAAGGCGGCGGCCCGGCGCGCGTTTGAGAAAATGCTCGACCAGCCGGAGACGCAGCTTCTCGGCGTGCGGGGCCTCTTCCTCGAGGCGCAGCGCAGCAACGATGCCGATGCTGCCCGGACGCTGGCCGAGCAGGCGGTCCAGCGGGATCCCAAGCTTGCTTGGGGTGTCAACGCCCTGTTCGACATTCAAGCCCGGGCCGGCGACTGGGACGGCGCGCTGAACACGCTGGCCATCGCCCGTCAAAATGGCCATGTGCAGACCGATATCGCCAATCGCCGCCGTGCCGTGCTGCTGACGGCGGAGGCGCGCGAGGCGGAAGCCTTCAATCCCGACAAGGCGCTGACGCTCGCCAACGAGGCCTTGCGGCTGGCGCCGTCGCTGGTACCGGCGGCCGAACTCGCCGGCCGCATCTTCGCCTCCAAGGGCGAGGCCCGCGCCGCGTCGCGCCAGATCACCCGCACCTGGAAGCTGTCGCCTCATCCCGACCTCGCGGTGGCCTATGCCTTCGCCAAGCCCGGGCTGTCCCCGCGCGACCGGCTGAAGCGCGTCGAATATCTCGCCAGCCTCACACCGGATAACATCGAAGGGGCCCTTGCCGTGGCCAACGCCGCCGTCGAGGCCCATGAGTGGCAGGTCGCCCGCGATGAGCTGGCGCCGCATCTTGAGGATCGCCCGTCGGCGCGCATCTGCACGCTGATGGCGCGGATCGAAGGCGGCGACGGCGACAAGGGACGCGAGCGGGAATGGCTCGGCCGTGCCGTGCGCGCGCCCCGCGATCGGGCCTGGATCGCCGACGGCTATGTCTCGGACCGCTGGCTGCCGGTGTCGCCGGTCACCGGCACCGTCGATGCCTTCGAGTGGAAGGCGCCGGTCGACGCCATCGGCCGCGGTGACGAGACGCTGCTGATCGAGGAGCATATGGAGCCGCCGCGCGACGCGAGCGCCATGGCGCCTCCGCCGGAGCAGGAGCGTGACGAGCCTGCGGTGGTTGTCGATGTGACGCCTGTCGTGACCGAGGCGCGCGAGGAGTCTCAAGCGCCCAAGGATGCCGCGCCGGCCAAGGATCAGGCTCCGCCAAAGGCAACGGCTGAGGCACAAGGTACCGCGGAGCCAAATGACACCGCACAGACAAAGGACACCGGCACGCATCCACAGCAAAGCGTCGAGCCGAAACCGAACGCGCCGGTCTTCGTGCCCACGCGCCCGCCGGACGATCCCGGCGTGTCGCAGCCCGAGCCGGACGAGAGCCCGACCTCGCTTGAGCGCTTGCGTGCGGCTCATATTCGCTGACGTCTGGATGCGTACCCGCCGGTCTGGCGACCACCTTGCGCCGGCCCAATATTGGCATTAAGCACGGGGCCAAGGCTCTCAGCCCAAAGCTTAGAGCCAAGGGCTTCGTTTACCGCGCACCTCTAGGGTCTCGCGCACAGCAAGGGCCGAGGGGCATAAGCCCGCCGGAGCCGCAGTAGCTCAGTCGGTAGAGCATCGCATTCGTAATGCGGGGGTCGGGGGTTCGAATCCCTCCTGCGGCACCACTTCTGAGGATGCCAAAGCCGGTTGCGGGCTAGTCACGGCAGGCTGAACCGGTAGGCCATGCCGAGCACGCCGGAGAGCTGGTTCTCCGACGCCACCACCGGGCTGTCCGCCGCGTCTCCGAGCAGCCGGCCATAACGTCCGCCGGCCTTCAGCTGCCAGCGATCGGTGAGATCGACCGTGCCGCCCAGCTCGAAATAGACATCCTTGATGCCCGCCTCGGGCGTGTAGACCGGAAGGCCAGCGCGGGAGCGCGCCGCCTGGTTCGCGGTCACGCCGAAATAAGTCTGCATGTAGTCTTCGCTGGCGAGCGTCGTGCCGAGCCGCGCCACGATCGTCGCACGCTCGGTGATCTGCTGCTCGGTCTCGACGCCGAAGCGCCATTCATAGCCCGTGTCGTCGCCGGTCACTTTTTCCAGGATGGCGGCGTCGAACTGCAACGCGCCGAGGGTGAAGCCCGAATAGGCGCCGGCCACGAGACCGCCGTCGATATCGCCGAGCCCGCGCAACAATCTGCCGTCGCCCTCGTCGCGCTCGGTGATGTAGCCGGTGACGGCGCCCGCCTCGAACCGTCCGAGGGTCAACGCGCGGATGCGCACGTCGTCGAGCCCGCGAAACGTCACGCGCTGCCGGAATCGTTTGAACGCTGACGGGTTCTCGTCAGGCGCATCCGACATCCTGGGGATGACGATCGGAATCGGGATGTAGTCATGTTCGTCGGAGCCTTCGTATTTCGGCTTCACCACCACAGCGGCGCCGAGCGTGACCGATCTGCCGGCCTCCGGCTCCGCAGCGGCGGGCGATGCCGACACAACGGCCACCAAGCCGGCCATCAACGCGCCGGCAGTCCGCCGAACCGCCCAACCACGCCACTACGAACATTCGGAATTTCCCCATCAGCATCGCGTGACGACCGGCCGCCCCGTGGCTGTGCGCATCACGACTCTTGTGGCGAGTGTCGCATGGCGAGACGAACGGGGAAAGTCGGTTCGGGAGAGAAATCGGCGCATTTTCATAGGTTTAGGCGATCTTGAATGCGCGCATCGCGAGAACCAATGCGCTGGCAACGGGCCGCTAGCCAACGATGTGATATCCGCCGTCGATATAGTGGACGCCACCGGTGACATTTGTTGCCTCGCTGCTGGCGAGGAATGCTGCAAAGGCGCCAATTTCCTCGATGGTCGTGAGCTGATGTGTCGGCGCGCGTGCCGTCGCCTGGTCCATCAGTTCGTCGAAATGGGCGATGCCCGACGCGGCCCTCGTCTTAAGAGGTCCGGGCGACAGGGTGCTGACGCTGATGCCCTTGGGGCCGAGCTCGGCTGCCATATAGCGGGTCGCGGATTCGAGCGCGGCCTTGACCGGTCCCATGATGTTGTAGTGCTCGACCACCTTGTCGGCGCCCAGATAGGAAACCGTCATGCACGTGCCGCCCGGGCGCATCAGCGGCTCGGCGCGACGGACCATGCGAATGAAGGAGTAGACCGAGATGTCCATCGCCGTGATGAACCCGCTGCGCGAGCAATCGATCACGCGCGCATGGAGATCGTCCTTCGGGCAAAAGGCGATGGAGTGGAGACAGATGTCGACATGGCCCCAGAGTTGCCGGATCCTGTCGAACAGCTGGCCGTATTGGCCGTCCTCGCGGACGTCCAAAGGCAGAATGATGTCGGTCCCGAGCTTGTCGGCGATCGGCCGCACAAATGGCTCGGCTTTCTCGTTCTGATATGTGATGGCGAGATCGGCGCCTTGGTCACGGAACGCCTTGGCGCAGCCAAAGGCGATGGACTCCTCATTGGCGATGCCGATGACGAGCGCTTTCTTGCCGGCGAGGGAAAACAAATGGACCTCTGAATCTTGTGCACTGCAGCATAACCGTCAACTGTGACGGTTCGACTGCCTGGCCTGCGGCAAATTGCAAGCGCGTCTGCTCTATGTCAGTGGGCCGCACGCGTTGCCGGCGGTGCGACGGAGAGGGCGCGGTGAAGCCGTGTGCTGGTTTTGCGAAGCAACCACGGCGCGGGCTGAGCATTGTATTGTCAGCGGCATGGCAAAACGAAAATCGAGGAGACAGGGCGGGTGAAGCAGGGCAGTTCGCACAAGGTCGTTTACGCCGCGCTTGCCGCGAACACGGTCATCGCCGTCAGCAAGTTCGTGGCCGCCTATATCACCGGCTCATCGGCGATGATGTCGGAAGGCGTGCATTCGGTCGTCGACACGGGAAATCAGGGCCTGTTGCTGCTTGGCATGCGGCGCGCCAAGAAACCGGCCGACGCCGCCCATCCCTTCGGTTACGGCGCGGAGATTTTCTTCTGGGCCTTCGTCGTCGCCATTCTCATCTTTGCCCTTGGCGCCGGCATCTCCTTCTACGAGGGCGTCTACAAGCTCCTCAATCCGCATCCGATCACCAGTCCGTATGTCAACTACATCGTCCTCGGCTTCGCCTTCATCTTCGAGGGCATTACCTGGTGGATCGCTTTTGACGCATTTCGCAAAAGCCAGGACAAGCGGCGTCCGTTCCGCGTGTTCGCGGCCCTGCGCCAGTCGAAGGACCCGACCATCTTCACTATCCTATTCGAAGACAGCGCCGCCCTGCTCGGCCTCGTGGCCGCGGCCATGGGCGTGTTCGCGGCGCACGCCCTCGAGCTCGAATGGGCCGACGGCGTGGCGTCCATCGTCATCGGCGCGATTCTGGCAGGGGCCGCCATCCTGCTCGCGCGGGAAACCAAGGGGCTGTTGATCGGCGAGGCGGCCGGCCCTGACGTAGTGCGGGGCATCCGCAAGATCATCGCCGATGCACCGGATATTCTTCACATCAACGAGCTCCGCACGATGCATCTTGGGCCCGATGAGATCCTGCTCGCGCTCAGCGTCGATTTTGCCGACGGCATCTCGTCGCAAAGCGTCGAGAAGGCCGTCAGCCAACTCGAAAGGCAGATCAAGGAGAGCTATCCCGAAGTCCGGCGCGTGTTCATCGAGGTCCAAGCCAAGCACGACGGCATGCGGCGGCAATAAGATAAGCGAGCGCTATTCCTCGTCGATTTGCACGTCGGAGGTCAGCTCCTGGTCCGCTTCTCTGGTCGGCTGATGGGTGAAGTCCTTGAGCGTGCCGATCTCCTGCACGTCACGGGTGAAGGCCACCTCGCTCAATAGATAGGCGGTGATCAGCTCCGCCAGCGAGCGCAGCGCATGAATGTGGATGCGCTCCCAGCCATGGCTGGCGTCGATGCCGAAACAGATCAGCGCCGTGCGGACGTCATGGCCGGCCTCCACCGCCGAGGCCACGTCCGAGCGGTAATGACGGAACACGTCGCGCTGGTGAATGATCTCGTTCTCGACGCACAGCTTCACCAGCTTGCGCGTCAGATGGTAGTCGAAGGGGCCGTTCTGGTCGGCCATGGAGATGGTGACGCCGAACTCGGCGCTGTTCTGGCCCGGCGCCGTCGTGCCGTTATCGACGGCGATCAGCGACGCCACATCCTCGGTCAGGATGTTGGACGCGCCGACACCGACTTCTTCTTCGATGGTGAACAGGAAATAGACGTCGACCGGCAGGTTCTGCTTGGAGGACACCAGCGCATGGAGCGCCGCCAGCATCACCGCTACGCCGGCCTTGTCGTCGAGATGGCGGGAACAGATGAAACCGTTCTCGAGGAACTCGGGCTGCGGATCGATGGCGACGATATCGCCGACGCTGATGCCGAGCTTCAGCGCCTCGTCGACATTGGACGACCGCGCATCGACCCGAATTTCGACATGCTCCCAGCCGCAGGGCTGCTCGTCGACTTCATCGCCATAAGTGTGGCCCGAGGCCTTGAGCGGCAGGATCGTCCCGCGATAGCTGCCGGCTTCCGCAAAGATGGTGCAGCGGGCGCCTTCGGCGAAGCGTGCGCTCCAGTGACCGATCGGCACCACGGCCAGCCGGCCGTTCTCCTTGATCTGCTTGACCTGGGCGCCAAGCGTATCGAGATGGGCGGCGATCGCCCGCGCCGGGCGGCGTTCCTTGCCGCGCAGTATCGCCCGGATGGCGCCGCGCCGTGTCACCTCGAAGGGGACGCCGAGCCTGTCCAGCTCGGCCCCGCAATACCGCACGATATTGTCGGTGTAGCTGGTGGGGCTCGGGATGGCGAGCAACTCCTCGAGCCGGCCGGCGAGGTAGTCGAGGTCGATATGCAGCATCGTCATGGGAGCACCTTCCCGGAGGAGCGATATGGGCACGACAACGCCCCCCGCGAGGGGGCGCCGAGGAGAGGGGTAATATGATGCGCGCTAGATTTGAAGCGCTTCGCGCACGGCGGCGGGCATTGACTGGGGAAATAGCAGGTCGACGAAGCGCTCGGCGGTCGGCTGCGGCTCATGATTGGCCAGGCCCGGCCGTTCGTTGGCCTCGATAAACCAGTAGTCCGGCTCCGTCGGCGCCCTGACGATGAAGTCGATCCCGGTCACGGGAATTTCGATCGCCCGGGCGGCCTGCACGGCGGCGTCGATCAGGGTCCGATGCAGGATGCCGGTGACGTCGTGGATCGTCCCCCCGGTGTGGAGATTGGCGGTCTTGCGCACGACCATATATTTGTCGGCCGGCGGCACGTCGTTGAGCGAAAAGCCCGCCTCGGCCACGCAGCGTTCGGTCTCGGCATCGAGGGGGATCCGGGATTCTCCGCCGGTGGCGGCTGCCCGGCGGCGCGATTGATGTTCGATCAGGTCGCGCACGCTCGAACGCCCATTGCCGATGACGGCGGCCGGCTTGCGTATGGCGGCGGCGACCACGCGATAGTCGATGACGATGATGCGCAGGTCGGAGCCTTTGACGAACTCCTCGACGACGACCTCGTTACACAGCTTGCGCGCCGTCTCGATCGCGGTCCGGGTTTCGTCCCAGTCCTTGAGGTCGACGGCCACGCCCTTGCCTTGCTCGCCGCGTGCCGGCTTGACCACCACGGACTCGTGCGTCTCGACGAATGCGCGCGCCTTCTCTTCGTCGTCGGCGCTGACTTGCAGGGGCACATTCACGTTTGCCGCCTTGACGATGCGGCGCGTCACGCGCTTGTCGTCGCAAATGCTCATGGCGATCGCCGTGGTGAGCGCCGTGAGGCTCTCGCGGCAGACGATGGAGCGTCCGCCATAGGTCAGGCGGAAGAAGCCGCCCTCGGCATCGATAATGTCGACGCCGATGCCGCGCCGGCGCGCTTCGCCGATGATGATCCGCGCATACGGATTGAGCGCCTCGCCGTCATACGGCTCCTCGGTGAACAGCGACTCGTTGATGACGTTCTTGCGCTTGATGGTGAAGGTCGGCAACCGCACGAAGCCGAGTTTCTCGTAGAGGCCGATGGCCTGCTCGTTGTCATGGATGACCGAGAGATCGAGGAACGCCGCGCCGCGCTCCTGAAAATGCTCCGCCAGCCGCTGCACCAGCGCCACGCCGATACCGGGCTGCGTCGCTTGCGGATCGACCGCCAGGCACCACAGCGAGGAGCCGTGCTCATGGTCGCCGAAGGCCGCAAAGTGGTCGATGCCGGTGATCGTGCCGACGATGCCGCCGGTGGCTTCGTCCTCGGCGACGAAATAGGTGATCGCCCGGCTGTCGCGCCGCGTCCAGAAGAAGTCCGGCGCCACCGTGACCATGCCGCGCGAGGCATAGATGCGGTTCACCTCCTCGGCATCCTGAACCGAGCTGAGGCGGCGGATATAGAAGCCGCGCGGGCTCTCCTTGGCGGGTTTGGAAGCGGCGAGGTTCAGCCGGTAGGTGTGCGACGGATCGAGAAACAGCTCCTGCGGCGCCGCGGCGAGCACCACATGGGGGTCGCTGATATAGAACGCGATATCGCGCCGGCCCGGCCCTTCGGCGCGAATGCATTTCGCCAATTCGCGGGCCTTGGCGAAGGTCTGGCCGAAGAGAAGCCGTCCCCAGCCGCAATCGAGCGCCACGTTCTTCTTTTCGACCGTCGCATCCATGCCGGGCATGAGAGACTCCGATTTGGCCGCGAGGACATGAGGCGCAGGGCTGGCAGCCTCGTCCGACTGCGTCTTGCTATGCTTCTCGATGCTCATCGCCATGCCTAGATGTTGTGTGTCTGAAGCCACAGTTCCAGTAACGCGCATTGCCACAGCTCGGATCCGCGCAAGGGCGTGATGTGCGATTTCGGATCGTCGAACAGGGCCCCGAGATAGTCAGGCTTGAACAATTCGCGGTCGCGCGCCGACTGCGATGTCAGCGCGTCGCGCGTCATTTCGAGCACCGGCCCGTCGATATATTTCAGCGCCGGCACCGGGAAATAGCCTTTGGGACGGTCGATGACGTCCGATGGGATGACGTCGCGCGCCACGTCCTTCAGCACGCCCTTGCCGCCGTCCTTGAGCTTCAATTCCGGCGGCACGCGCGCGGCGAGTTCGACGAGCTCGTGATCGAGGAACGGCACGCGGGCCTCGAGCCCCCAGGCCATGGTCATGTTGTCGACCCGCTTCACGGGATCGTCGACCAGCATCACCGTGGTGTCGATGCGCAAGGCGCGGTCGAGCGGCGTTTCCGCGCCGGCGCGGGTGATATGCGCCTCGACGAAACGGGCCGGCTCGTCGTCCTCCGCCATCCAAGCATCGGAAAGATGCCGGCCGAGCTTCTCGCGGTCGCGGTCGAAGAACAGCGCCTTGTAGTCGGTGAGGATGTCGTTGGAGTTTTCGAGCTTGGGATACCAGTGGTAGCCGGCGAAGACCTCGTCGGCGCCTTGGCCGCTCTGCACGACCTTGACGTGCTTCGCCACCTCTCGCGACAACAGATAGAAGCCGACATTGTCGTAGGACACCATGGGCTCCGACATGGCGGCGATGGTCTCCGGCAACGCGCCCAGCATGTTCGTTGTCGGGATCATGATCTTGGTGTGGTCGGTATCGAAATGCTTGGCGATGATGTCGGAATATTTGAACTCATCGCCCGCCTCGCCATGGGCCGCCTCGAAGCCGATGGAGAAGGTCTTGAGATGCTTCTGGCCGGCCTCCGCCAGCAGGCCGACGATGAGGCTGGAATCGACGCCGCCGGAGAGCAGCACGCCGACCGGCACGTCGGCGATCATGCGCCGGTCCACGGCTTGGCGGAGAGACGCCCCGACCCGGTCCTTCCACTCGCCGGGGTCCAGCGTCAGGTCCGCGCTCGACCGCTCGAATGTGAGCTCCCAGTAAACGCTGTCCTTGCTGCGTCCGTCCGGCTCGATGATACGCAGCGTTGCCGGCGGCAACTTGCGCACGCCGCGCAAGATCGTATGCGGCGGCGGCACGACCGCGTGAAAGGTCATGTAGTGCGCGAGGCCCACCGGATCGAGCGCGGTGTCCACGTCGCCTGCGGCGACCAGCGCCGGCAGGGTGGAGGCGAATCGCAGGCGGGCGCCCTTCTGGCTGTAATAGAGCGGCTTGATGCCGAGCCGGTCGCGGCACATGGCGACCCGGCCGGTGTCGCGCTCGTGGATCACGAAGGCGAACATGCCGTTGAACCGCTTAGGCGCTTCATGGCCCCAGGCATGCCAGGCCTTGAGGATCACTTCGGTGTCGCTGGTCGAGAAGAAGCGGTAGCCCTTCCCCTCCAGCTCGGCCCGCAGTTCGTTGTGATTGTAGATGCAGCCGTTGAAAACCAGGGTCAGGCCGAGCTCGGAATCGACCATCGGCTGCTGGCCGCGCGCCGACAGGTCGATGATCTGGAGGCGCCGGTGGCCGAGCGCCACGCGGCCGCGGGCCACGATGCCCTCGGCATCCGGTCCGCGCGGCGCCATCGAGCAGGTCATGGCGCTCAGGGCCTCGACCGACGCTGGCGAGCCGTCGAAAGTGATCTCGCCGCATAAACCACACATACTAAAAGCCTCTGGTGAGTTGTTCAGGCCACTCGCGCGTGCAAACGCTAAGTTGCGAGCAAGATTGGGGCCGATTTTCGTGGGCCGTCACGCAGACCCGAGCCACGCCGCCAACGTCTTAGATTCAAGCTGATGTGTGATGTTATTGCATCAATGACAGCATCAATCAAATTCTGGGCATGAGTAAGACTGCGGGGAATCCGCGCATTTGCCTAATTTCGGGGCAATCATGGCCATGAAATCTCGATTGAGCCGCCTTGCCGCGCATTCGTGAACGCGCCAGCCGGCGAATCTGTTGCAAAGCACCAAATGAGCCCTGGAAGCGCCCCGATTTTCCGATAGATGTCAGTTCGCTCGCGAAATCGTTAGCGATTTCAGGGTGGCTGTTGGGACCCCCAAGCACTACCCTTGGGGATCGAGGGGACCAGGGGATGCGCGGACGACCCCCAGTTGCAGGCCTGCGTGCTGTGGTTGTGGCGATGATGCTGGCGGCGCTGCCTTCCGGGGGAGTGCTGGCTGAGCAGATACGCCCGACGCTGCCTGGGATGGATGCGAAACCGCAAGCCGTCAATCGCGCCAAGCGACCCTTCCGGCCAACCCTGCCGCAGCGCAATCCCACCCGCGTGTCGGCCGACATCACCGCGAGCATCCGGGTCGATGCGGACTCCACGACCCTTTCGGCAAGCGGGGCGGAGGCCGCCGGTATAGCCGGTGCCTCCTCCGCGGCAAGTGTCGCCGTCGCCGGCGCCGGCATGGCGCCGCAGCAACCGATCGAGGTCGCCGCGGCGGAGCCGGCAAGCGAGCCTGAGACCACCGCCGCGCTTGCGGACGCCGAGGACACCGCGCCGACGCCTCCGGAGGCAAGCGCCGATCAACAGGCCGACAGCACCGCAGCATCACCGGAGCCCGACGAGGCGTCATCGGACGAGGCGACTGCGGACGAGGCCAAGGAAGCGACCTCCGCCGTGGCCGACTCTGCGCCGTCTGATGAATCGGCGCCGGATGTCTCGGCGCCCGAGCCCGATGCGGCCGAAGAGGCACAGGCGGAACCGGCCGACGACTCGACTGACGCCGAGGCCAGCGACGTGGCGGACACCGCCGAGGTCGCAGCGGACGATGGGCCGGCGGACGATGCCGGGGAGCAAAGTTCGGCTAAGGCAGACCCCGCGTCGCCAACCGAGTCTTCGCCGGCCAAGGAGACCGCGCCCAAGGAGACCGCGCGCTTGGAGGTCGAGCCCGTTGAGGCCGAGCCGGTCGAGGCCGAGCCGGAGGCGGCCGCCCCAAAGGAGACCGCACGGCTTGAGGCGAAGCCCGATCAGGCCGCACAAGAGCCGCCGGAGCCCGAGGCCAAGCCCGCTACGGCAGTGGTCGATGTCGAACAAGCCGACGAACCTGTCGCGGCGGCGCCTGAGCCGGTCAAGGCCGTAGAGCCGTCCCACGACGCGACCGTGGTGATCGACGTCTTGCCTCCGCCCGCTGAGGCTGAGGCGTCGGCAGACGATGCCAAACCGGTGGAGATGGCGGCTGTCACGCCCCCGACCGAACCGGCGCCCACGCCTGCGATCCCAACCGTGGACGAGACTCCGGCGAACGCAGACGCCGAAGAGACCCCGGCCGATGGCGAAGCTGCTGAGACACCGGCAACCGGCGAGGACGCTGCCGAGGATGTCGCGGCCCCGGAGGAGACTGTCGTCGAGGCTCCGCCGCCGCCGCCTGCCCATCCGATCGTCGCGGCGATCCGCACCACGCTGGCCGACCCGGCCTTCCGCAAAGGCTTCAACGCGCCCACCCTCAAGGGCCTGGAGGACTTCTACGGCGCCCGTGAGGGCCCGCCGCTGTGGATCACCGCTGACGGCTTCTCGCCCGAGGCGAAAGCGCTCATCGCCGAGATTGGCAACGCCGACGATTGGGGGCTCGATGCGCGCGACTTCGATGCGCCCAAGGCCGATGCGCGTCCCTCGACGGAAGACGAGCAAGCCGCCGCCGAGCTCAAGCTCGCGATGGCCGTGCTCAAATACGCGCGCTATGCCCAAGGCGGCGGCCGTTCGCCGTCGAGCTTCAGCTCGCTCTTCGACCAGAAACCCGAACTCAGCAGCGCCACGACGCTGCTCACCGAGATCGCCGCCGCTCCGGAGCCGGCCACCTATCTGACTTCGCTTCATCCCCAGCACGAGCAGTTCAAGCGACTGCGCGCCGCTCTGGTGAAGGCGCTCGCCCGCGCCGCCGCCAACGGCCGTCGCCCCCGCGACGACGGCGAGGTTCAGCTGCTCGTGATCAACATGGAGCGCTGGCGCTGGCTGCCGCGCAGTCTCGGCAGCTATCACGTCTGGAACAATGTCCCGGAGTTCAACGTCCGCGTCATGAAGGACGGCAAGCCGATCTATCTGGAGAAGACCATTGTCGGGCAGGACAAATACGCCACCCCGTTCTTCTCCGCGCCGATGCGCAACATCGTCTTCCATCCGAACTGGACTGTGCCGCCGACGATCGTGAACGAGGATCTGGCGCCGAAGCTCCAGGCGCCGAGCGGCCTTTTCAGTCCGTCGAAGACGGACATCTTGCAGCGCTATGGCCTAAGCGTGAGCTACAAGGGGCAACCGATCGACGCCGACGAGGTCAACTGGAAGAACGTGAACCTCCACGAATATACGTTTACCCAGGATCCGGGCCCGTCCAACGTGCTCGGCAAGTTCAAGTTCAACTTCCCCAACCGCCACGCCATCTACATGCACGACACGGTGCAGCCGGAGCTGTTCGCGGAGAGGGTGCGCACACTGAGCCACGGCTGCATCCGCGTGCATGATCCCGACCGCTTCGCAGCGCTCCTCCTCGCCCAGGACAAGGGCTGGTCCTACGGCCAAATACAGAACCTCGTCGCCAAGGACGCCAGCACGGTGATCGGGCTGAACCGCAAGGTGCCGGTGCATCTGACCTATTTCACCGCGACGATTGACGACAATGGCGGGCTGAACCGGTTCGGCGACATTTACGGCATCGACAACCGCATGGCGGCGAAGCTGTTCGACAACCCGGCACGGTTCCCGGTGCCGGCGACGCCGGCCATCGCCGAGCAGTCCTCGCGGTCGCGCGATGAGGGCCGGTCGGCCAGACGCGCAAGCGGCGGCGGGCTGGACAGCTTGATCTCGGGGCTCTTCGGCAACTGACGAAAGCCCCCGTCGAACGCGACGCTCAGACCACTGTCGCGCCGGTTTCCAGCTTGTCGAGAATCGAGCGCGCGAACGCCGTGAGCGATGGATCGCGCGCGCCCATCACCAGCACGACGTCGCCGTCTCTCGCCACTTCGGCGATGCGGCCGATCAGCCAGTTCCGCGAGGCTGCGAACTCCGCCTGCGTGCCGCGCGCGGCGATCTCGTCGACGATCTCGGCCGCCGAGAAGTCGCGGGTCGCCGTGCCGCCCGCGTAGAAAATTTCGAGCATCCACAACCGATCCTCGGCCGCCAGTTCGCGGCCGAAGGTGGTGATGAAATCCTGGCGCAAGAAGCGCGTCGGCCCGTAGCCGTGCGGCTGATAGACCGCGAGCACGCGCTTGCCGCGCAATTTCGCGGTGCGGATTGCCGCGGCGATCTTCTCCGCATTATGGGCGAAGTCGTCGACAACCTCGACGCCGCGCGCGGTACCGATCGTCTGGAAGCGACGCCCGATGCCCGAAAACCGCGTCAGGGGCTCCGCCATCTCGGCAAAGGGCACGCCGACCGCGTGCGCCGCGGCGATGGCGGCCAGCGCGTTCATGACGTTGTGCGCCCCGGGAACCGGCAGCTCGAAGATCGTGTCGCCGACGCGGAAGCGGCTGGATCCTGCGCCAAGCACGACGTCCTCGCCGCGCACGTCGGCGCACGCCGTGAGACCGAAGCGCAACGCGCCGCCGGCAAACTGATCGAGATTGTCCTGATCGCCGACGACCAGCGCCTCCCGTGTGCGCGCCCGCAAGGTGGCGAACATCGCCGCCACTTCGTCCATCTCCTTGTGGTCGCGCTGGAGATTCAGGATCACGCCGATGGCGGGCGCATAGCGCACCAGCGAGCCGTCGCTTTCGTCCGCCTCCACCACGAGCAGGTCGGAGCCGCCGGCAAAGGCGTTGCCCGGCAGGCCTTCGGCTTGCAGGAGCGGCAGGTCGCCGCCGGTCATCACCGACGGGTCGCGTCCCGCGCCACGCAGAATCTCGAAGATCATGCCGGTGACCGTCGACTTGCCGCTGGTGCCGGTCACGGCGATGGAGCGGTATTCGTTCACGAAATAAGCGAGCATCTCCGACCGGTGAATGATCGGCACGGACTTCGCCTTGGCCGCGGCATAGTCCGGTACTTGCTCCTCGACCGCGGTCGACACTACAAGCGCCGCGCAGTCGTCGCCGATGCCGCTGCCGTCCTGGGGCAGCACGGCGATGCCGAGCGCCTCGAATTGCGCGCGTAAGCCGCCGCGCTCGCCGTGATCGAAGGCGCGGTCGCTGCCGCTCACTGTGCCGCCGGTCATCGCTTGGAACTGGGCGATGGCGCTCATGCCCGAGCCGCCGAGCCCCGCATAATGGAAGCGGCCGGATTTCGGATCGGGGATCGCGCGCGTCTCGGAGAGAGCAATGAGCACGAGGTCTCCTTCGCGGACGGCGCCGAACAGCGCGCGGATATCGGCATTCGACAGGCGGACGCAGCCGCACGACATCGGCCTGCCGAGCAGGTCCTCGTGATTCGTGCCGTGCAGATAGATGTAGCGCTCCAGCGAGTCGTGACCGGGGCCGCGATTGATCCCGTCCTCGAGACCATCAAGCGTGAGGATGCGCGTCAGGATCAGATCGTCGCCGGAAGCTTCGCCGCGCCAGGTCTGGCCGGTCGGCTCGCGCGATGAGAACACCGTGCCGGGCTCGGCCTCGCCGCCGATCAGCGCGTGGATGCGGTGCCATCCGGGCGGTGTCTTGAACGAGTTCTCCGCGCCGCCGATGCCGTTGCGCGCGGTCGACACCGGCCATGCGGCGACGGCGCGCCCGGCGTCGATCAAGGTGGCGGTCTGCCGCTCCACATCGACCACGAGCAGGCGGTCCGGCAAGGCCGGCGGCGCGCCGGGCCGGGCCAAGGCCGCCTCGGCCAGTTCGAGCGCACGGAGGGATTTGGGGTCGGAGGGCTGGGTCACGCGGCGCACTCTGCCACAAGGAGCAGGCGCACCGTCACCCCCTTGTTCGCCCCTTGCCTAAGACGGCGGAGGCGGGGGGAAGCACCGGCGGCGGCAAGCCCGCCGCCGGCGCTCATTGGTCTGCGTGCGGTCTACCAGTAGCGGCGGCCGTAATAGGGCCGGTTCCAGTAGCCGTAATTGCGGTAATAGGGCCGATAGCCGTACCCATAGCCGTAACCGTAATAGGGCCGGGGCGCGTAATAGCCCGGGTAAGGCCGGCGATAGCGGTAGGGACGGTAGCCCCAACCACGGTAATAGCGGACCGCTTCGACCGGTGATGCGGCCTGGCTGGTGACGCTGTCGAGTTTGGGCAGGGGTGCCGCGCTCGCCGGTGTTGCCCCGAGCGCAAGCCCGGCCAAAACCGCCGAAGCGGCGAGTGTGATGAGGGAGTGACGCATCTTGAGCTCCTAAAACGCCAACCGCCCCCGGCACTCGAAGCCTAGCGGTGGCCGGTGAACACGGCAACGCGGTCGGCGGTCACATCGCCGTGAGAGTCGTTCAGAAACCGAAATCCGTTCGCCGGCTAGAACAGTGGCCCGCCATAGGGGTAGTAGTACTGCCAGTAACGATACTGGTAGGGGCGCCAATAGGGCTGGTCCATCCAGTCGTCACAATTCCTGCGGACCTGGCGGCGGGTCTTGACCCTCCGGCGGGCGACCTGCTCGACGCCGGTGTTGCCGAGCTTCTGGGTGACGGCTGCATGATCGGACAAGGCGAGCGGTGCGGCGTTGGCCATGGCGGGGGCGAGAAGGATCGCGCCGGCGGCGAGCGAGAGGGCAATGGCGATACGCATGGGAACTCCCTGTATGTCTTCCAGCCTCTGGAGACTGTTGTTAGGGGCAAGCTAGCACGCCCGAGTTTCCGCCCCGTTAGCGCCTCCTTAGCCTTTCGCTCACCATAGCGGCGCGGCATGGAGACAGTAGCAAGCCGGCATTTCAGTTCAACGGCGCTCTCCGCCATCCTCATCGCCGACGAGCTTTCATCCCGCGTTGAGGAGAAAACCATGCTGACCCGCATCTGTTCCGCCGCTGCCCTATCGCTCCTGCTTGCCCTCGCGACCTTGCCCTTCGGTGTGGCGGAAGCCGCCGACGACGGCATCGTGCGGGCCAAGAGCAGTTACGGCATGACCGAGACCGTTGACCGCCTCAAGCAGGACATCGCCGCCAAGGGCATCAAGTTCTTCGATGAGATCGACCAGGCGAAGCTTGCCGCCGATGCCGGCGTGCAATTGCGGCCCTCGACCTTGCTGATCTTCGGCAACCCACCGCTCGGCACGCTGTTTATCACCGCCGATCCCGATGCCGGGCTCGATTGGCCGGTGCGCCTGCTCGTCTATCAGGACGACAAGGGCGAAGTGTGGGTGGCCTATACGGACTTCGGATGGATCGCCAAGCGCCACGGCATCACAAGCCGCGACAAGGAGTTCAAGATGGCGTCCGAGGTGATCGCCTCCATCACCGCGGCGGTGGCGCCGTAGCCTAGAGCAGCGCCGAGGCGACGAGGAGGATGACGATCTCGCTCGCTTGCTCCACCGCGCCCAGAACGTCGCCGGTCTGACCGCCGATCTGTCGCATGGCGAGCCAGGCCATGACGCCGAACAGCACGGCGAGGAGAAGCGCGGTGATGAGCGCGCCGCCGACCCCGAGACAGAGCGCGACAACCAAGAGACCCAGCATGGCGGCGATGACCACACGGTCCCCGGGCGGCGCGCCGACCGAGGCCGCGAGCCCGTCTTGCCGCGCCCGGGGCAGGGCCAGCATGAACAGCGGCAGGACCGCCCGCGCTCCGGCATGGGCGGCGATCAGCGCCACCGCCGCCAGACCGGGCTCGACCAGGCTGGCAATGGCGCCGATCCGCAGCAGGAAGGACAGCGCCAATGCCGCCACGCCATAGGTGCCGATGCAGCTGTCACGCATGATGTCGAGCTTACGCGCCCTGGTCGTACCGCCGCCGAAGCCGTCCGCCGTGTCGGCGAGTCCGTCTTCATGCAGGCAGCCGGTGACGAGCACGGTGGCGGCGACCGCGAGCGTGGCGGATATGGCAGGGTATAGCCAGACCCAATCGGCGAACCAATAGACGAGCGCCCCGATGCCGCCGATGAAGGCGCCGATCAGGGGGAAGCACCAGATGGCTTGCCCGAGATTGGACTCACCTGTCTTGACCGGCAGCCGCGTGCAAAAGGCTAGGCCGGTCCGGATGTCCGTGGTAATGCCGCTCAAATCCCCGCCCTTCATGACTTGGCACCCGTTGCAGGGCGCGCAAATTCCATAGAACCGAAAGTCTACGCCGAAATGAGCCGTTTTGCCTCTTTTGCGGATCTGCGCGCCGCCTGCCTCGATCTCCCCGCAAGCCATAAGGACGTGGCCGCGCACTTAGCGGCGCGTGAGGCGCGTCTGACCAAGCCGCCCGGAAGCCTGGGCCGCTTGGAAGAGGTGGTGACATGGCTGGCCGCTTGGCAGGGCCGCAACCCGCCCACGCTCGACCGCATCGAGATCATAGTGTTTGCCGGCAATCATGGGGTGACGGCGCAAGGCGTCTCCGCCTACCCGTCCGAGGTCACCGCCCAGATGGTCGCCAATTTCGCGGGTGGCGGCGCGGCGATCAATCAGCTAGCGCGGGAAGCCGGCGCCGAGCTGCGCGTCGTTGCTCTGGAGCTCGAGCACCCCACCGCCGATTTCACGGCGAATGCCGCCATGACCGAAGCGCAATTCCTCGGGGCGGTCGCGGCCGGTTACGAGGATGTCTCAGGCACCGCCGATCTCATCGTGCTCGGCGAGATGGGCATCGGCAACACCACCGCGGCGGCGGCCCTGTCGGGTGCGCTGTTCGGCGGCGGCGCCCGCTTCGCCGGCACCGGCACGGGTGTTGACGATGCGGGCTTGGCTCGCAAGCGCACGGCCATCGAAGCCGGACTGGCGCGTCACAAAGATGCGCTCGGCGATCCGCTGCGCGCCGCCGCGGCCCTTGGCGGGCGCGAGCTCGCTGCCATTCTCGGCGCCTGCCTTGCCGCGCGGCACAAATCCATCCCCGTGCTTATCGACGGTTTCGTGTCGACGGCCGCCGTGGCCCCACTCAAGGCGCTGCGCAGCGACGCGCTCGACCATGCGTTGTCCGGTCACATGTCGGCGGAAGCCGGTCACCGTCTTCTGTTGCAAGAGCTTGGCCTGAGACCGCTGCTCGATCTCGGCATGCGGCTCGGTGAAGGCTCCGGCGCCGCGGTCGCGATACTCATCCTGCGCGCAGGCCTCGCCTGCCACACCGGCATGGCGACGTTCGAAGAAGCGCAGGTGTCCGACAAACCGGCTTAGTCGTTACGCCGTGGCGATGGCGTGAAAGAATGTCCCGGTGACGTGCCCGCGCCGTCCGCCGGCGGTGCCGAGCGGCCTCCCTTCGCCATCGGCGATCTCCGCCAAAGGCGCATCGTTTCCCGTCTCGATCACACTGGCATAGTGGAACTCGTGACCACGCACCGCGCCGCCTTCGCGTCCCAGCGCGCAATCGGCGAGAAGCCGCGCGGCGCGGTAGCCGAGATGCAGCTTGCGTTGCGCGAAGCTCGTCGCGTGACCGAGCAGCCCGGTCATGGCGTGGCGCACGCCGTCTGCATCTTCGAGTCCCTCGCCGAGAACCATGTAGCCGCCGCATTCGCCATGCACCGGACGCGTCTCGGCAAAACGCGTCAGCCCAGCGCGAAAACGCGTCACGGCGGCGAGCCGCCCCGCATGCAGTTCCGGATAGCCGCCGGGCAGCCAGCAGGCGTCGCAGTCCACCGGCGGGGCCTCGTCGGCGAGCGGCGAGAAGGGCACGATCTCGGCACCTGCCTGCCGCCAGCCGGCGACGACATGCGGATAGACGAAGGTGAAGGCCGCGTCCTGCGCCAGCGCGATCCGCATGCCCGGCGGTGGCAGGGCAGGGCCCGCGTCCGACGCCGACAGACTCGGGATTGCCGCCAGTTCGACGATGGCGTCGAGGTCGAAACACTGCTCGGCCATATCGGCCAGCGCGTCGAGCCGCGTATCGAGATCGCCATGTTCGCCGGCCTGCACCAGCCCGAGATGACGCTCCGGCAGCGACAGGGTCTCGTCGCGCGCCACGGTGCCGAGGATTGGAATCTGCAACGCCGCGAGCGCAGCCGGTGACCAGCCGCTTATGCCGGTCGCTGGCCACACGGTTGAGCACCACGCCGCCGATCCGCACGCGCGGGTCATGGGTGGCGAAGCCGCGCACCAAGGCGGCAGCAGACTGCGATTGACCCGACACGTCGACGACGAGCAGCACCGGCACGCCGAAACGCGCCGCGAGATCGGCCGTGGCGCCCGTCCGGCCGGGCGCTCCGGGGATGCCGTCGAACAGGCCCATGGCGCCCTCGATGACCAGAAGCTCCGCGTCAGTCGTGGCCGCGCCGGCCAGCCCATCGAGCAGGGCGGGGCTCATGGCCCAGCTGTCGAGATTGACGCTGCCGCGGCCCGTGGCGGCTTGATGGAAGGCGGGGTCGATATAGTCCGGCCCGGTCTTGGCCGCTTTCACCGCGAGTCCCGCGCCGGCGAAGCGCCGCCAGCAGGGCCAGCGTCACCGTGGTCTTGCCGGCGCCCGACCGGGGCGCGGCGACGATGAGCGCCGGCGCGGTCACCGGATCGCGCTCACTTGAGTGACGGCGAGCCTCCGGCGCTCTATAGCGAAAGGCATGAACGAGGATTCCGCGCCCCTGCGACGGGGCTGGACCACCGGCGCCTGCGCCACGGCCGCCGCCAAGGCCGCCTATGCCGGCCTGCTCACGGGCGCATTTCCCGATCCGGTCGAGGTGACCTTGCCCGGCGGACAGCGCCCGTCCTTCGCGCTCGCCACCACGGCGCGCGGCAATCGCTCGGCGACCGCCGGCGTGGTCAAGGACGCGGGCGACGATCCCGACGTCACCCATGGCGCTCTGATCCTGGTGACGGTACGGCCTGGCGCGCCCGGCACCGGCGTCAGCTTTCGCGCCGGCGAGGGCGTCGGCATGGTGACGCGGCCCGGCCTTCCCATTCCGCCCGGCGAGCCGGCCATCAATCCCGTGCCGCGCCAGATGATCCGCGACGCCATCAAAGAGGTGGCTCTGGCGCACGACGATCCGGGCGACGTCGAGGTGGAGATATCGATCCCCGACGGCGAGGCGCTGGCGGCCAAGACGCTGAACGGCCGTCTCGGCATTGTCGGCGGGCTGTCGATCCTCGGCACCACCGGCATCGTCATCCCCTATTCCTGCTCGTCCTGGATCCACTCGATCCATCGTGGCATCGACGTGGCGCGCGCCTGCGGCCTGACCCATGTCGCCGCCTCGACCGGCTCCACCTCCGAAGCGGCGGTGCAGAAGATGCACGATCTGCCCGAGACGGCTCTCATCGACATGGGTGATTTCGTCGGCGGCACCCTCAAATATATCAAGCTGCATCCGGTGCCGCGCGTCACCATCGCCGGCGGTGTCGCGAAGATGACCAAGCTCGCGCAAGGCCTGCTCGATCTTCATTCCAAGCGCGGCGCGGTCGATCTCGACGCGCTTGCCGCGTTGGCCCAAGGCGTCGGCGCTTCGCCGGCGTTGCGGGCTCGCATTCTCGGCTCCAACACCGCCGCCGAAGCCTTCGACCACGCAAAGGACGAAGACATTGCCCTGGGCGATGCCGTGGCGAGGCGCGCACAGGAGACCGCAATGGCGGTCGTCGCCGGCAAGCCCATCGAGATCGAGATTGTCGTGTTCGACCGCGACGGCAAGCCCGTCGGTCATGCGCCCTTTGCCGCTCATGCCGGGCCGCCCCGAAAGCGTCGGCGATAATCGGCGTCGTAGAGCGCGCTCTCCCGAAAACCGTCAGGTGCAAGCGCCCGGCCGACCAGGATCATGGCGGTGCGCTCGATGGGATCCTCCGCCAGCTTCGCGCAAATATCGGCGAGCGTGCCGCGCAGGATCCGCTCGTCCGGCTGACTGGCATGGGCCACCACGGCGACCGGACAGTCGGCGCCGTAGAATGGGATCAATTCGTCGACCGCTTTGTCGAGGGCGTGGATGGCGAGGTGGATGGCGAGCGTCGCGCCGGTCGCGGCGAAGGCGGCCAGGCTCTCGCCTGCGGGCATGGCGGAGGCACGCCCCGGCAGCCTCGTCAGCACCACGCTCTGCGCCACTTCCGGCACGGTCAGCTCGCGGTGAAGCGCGGCGGCGGCGGCGGCGAAGGCCGGCACGCCTGGCGTCAGCGTGTAGGGAATACCGCGCGCGTCGAGCCGGCGCATCTGCTCGGCCACGGCGCTGAACACCGACAGATCGCCGGAATGGAGCCGGGCCACGTCCTGGCCCGCCGCATACGCTGCGGCGTACTCCGCCTCGATCTCGTCGAGGGACATCGGCGCGGTGTCGATCGAGGCGCGCGCCGTCAGGGCAATAGGCCAGCAAGTCCCGCGGCACGATGGAGCCGGCATAGAGGCAGACAGGGCAGCGTGCGAGAAGATCGCGGCCGCGCACGGTAATCAGGTCGGCAGCGCCGGGACCGGCGCCGATGAAGTGGACAGTCAAGAACCGTCCCCGGTGGCGGCGATGGCGCACGTAGCCGAGCCCAAGTCGATGCGCGGCACGATGAGCCTCGAACTCATGACCGCAGGCCGCGAGTGCCGCCGCCTCGGCGACGGACGGCACGCCGATCAGCGCCTTCACGCGAGGAGAGGAGGACAGCGTGCGTGGTCCGGCCGCTTCGAGATCGGCCGGCCTGACTAGAACGAGTCTCACGCCCCGTCCTGCCGCCGCCTCGATGATGCCCTGCTCGCTGCCCTTGCCGTCGGAGGTGGCAATGACCTTGAGCTGGTCGGGCACGCAGCCGGCCTGCGCCAGCGCCATGTCGATTGCCGCGTTGATCTCTTCTGCCGTCGTGCCTCTGCGGCAGCCGACCCCCGCAACAATCATGTCTTCCTCCAAATCCATTGCGTTACCGGCATGGCGGCACGCCAGCCTGTTTTGCTGCCGACGCGGTCCGCCCGCGAAACGGCCATGCGAATGAGCTCGCCGCCAAGGCGCTCATACCGCGCCATCAACTCTGCTTCGGTCTCCAGCGTCACAGCATTGGCCACCAGGCGTCCGCCGGGCTTGAGCGCTGCGATGCAAGCGTCGAGCACGCCTGCGACGCCGCCGCCGCCGCCGATGAAGATCGCATCCGGCGGCGCGAGACGGGCCAGCGAATCGGGCGCGCGTCCCTCGATAACCTGAAGTTCCGGCACCCCGAAGGCAGCGGCGTTGCGGCCGATGCGCGCGGCACGCTCCGCATTCGCCTCGATGGCGATTGTGCGCAAGGACGGATCGGCCAGCATCCACTCGATGCCGACCGAGCCTGAGCCGGCGCCCACATCCCACAACAGCTCGCCACGTAGCGGCGCAAGCGCTGACAGCGTCATGGCGCGGATCTCGCGTTTGGTGATCTGGCCGTCATGCTCGAACAGATTATCGGCCAGCCCCGGCGTGTAGGCGATGACGCGCGCGCCCGGTGTCGCGGCCACGTCGACGGCGACGATGTTCAGCGCGGCGATGTCCGCGAGATCGAATTGCGCGGCGGCGGCCGAACGGATGCGCTCATGGGTGCCGCCGAGCGCTTCGAGCACGGTAAGCATCGAGGCGCCGAACCCGCTCTCGGTCAAAAGCCGCGCCAGCGCCGCCGGGCCGTCGCCGTCGGACGTCAGTGCCAGAATATGTGCACCCGGATGGAGATGCGGCCGGACACGGTCGAGCGCGCGGCCATGCAGCGATACCAGCACGGTGTCCGGCAGCGGCCAGCCCATGCGCGCCGCGGCGAGAGAGAAAGAGGACGGTGCCGGCACCACAAGGGTTTCTTCCGGCGGGATAAGGGCCGCGAGCGTCGACCCCACGCCATAGAAGAAGGGATCGCCCGAGGCGAGCACGCAAACCTGGCGGCCACGCGCGGCCAGCACCGCATCGACGGCCTCGGTGAACGGGCTCGGCCAGGGCGATGCTTCGCCACGGATCAAGGATTCTGCGAGCGCCAGATGCCGCGCGCCGCCGAATACGATGTCGGCGCCCGTAACAAGATCCCGCGCGATCGGGCTCAAGCCTTCTGCGCCGTCCTCGCCGATGCCGACGATGGACAGCCAGCGTCCCGATGAGGCAGGGTCCGGCATGATCGGTTCAGGACGCGCCATGAAAGTCCTCATCCTTGGCGGCACAACCGAGGCCCGCGCGCTTGCCGGCGCGCTTGCCGGCCAGAAGCGCTTCGCCGTCACCCTGTCTCTGGCAGGGCGCACGGCCAATCCTCTGCCCCAACCGGTGCCGGTCCGCAGTGGTGGCTTCGGCGGTGTCGAAGGGCTCGCGGTCTTCTTGCGCGACGAGAAGATCGACGCGCTGATCGACGCCACGCATCCTTACGCCGCGCAGATCTCCGCCAACGCCGCCCGTGCCGCGGAGCTTTCGAATGTGCCGCTCATCGCGCTTCGACGTGCCGCTTGGGCAAAGACCGACGGCGATCAATGGATCGAGGTGAGTTCGATAGCCGACGCGGTATCGGCGCTGGGCGTTGTGCCCCGGCGCGTATTTCTTGCCCTTGGCCGCAAAGAGATCGAGCCCTTCGCCACCGCGCCCGAGCATGTCTATCTGGTGCGCAGCGTCGATCCGGTCGATCCGCCTCTTGCCGTGCCTCACGCCATCTATCTCACCGCGCGGGGGCCCTTCAGTGAGGCGGACGACCGCGCCCTTCTGGAGCGCCACCGCATTGATGTGGTGGTCGCCAAGAATAGCGGCGGCGCTGCGTCCTACGGCAAGATCGCCGCGGCGCGCGCGCTGCATCTGCCGGTGATCCTGCTCAAGCGCCCCCCGCTGCCGGAAGTCGCATCCGTCGACACGGTGGAAGAGGTGCTGGCCTGGCTCGATCATGCGAGCGCCTCCGCCGCCACCCGCGGCGTATAGACGAGCGGCTCGCGGCCCGGCCGCGCGATCAGCCGCGTCTCGGGCGAGCCGACGATGACCAGCGTCGCCATGTCGGCTTCGATCTCGCCGGCATTCTCCAGCGTTGTGATCGTCACCGCCTCGTCGTCGCGTCCCACCGCGCGGCCGAACACGACCGGCGTTTCAGAGTCGAGATGACGGCCGAGCCGGGTAAAAGCCTCGCCGAGCTGCCAGGGGCGGGCTTTCGAGATCGGATTGTACAGCGCGATGACGAAGCCGGCGGACGCCGCGGCATCGAGACGACGCTCGATCAGATCCCAGGGCTTCAGATTGTCCGACAGCGACATGACGCAGAAATCATGGCCCAAGGGCGCACCGACCTTCGCTGCCACCGCCAGCATGGCGGTGATGCCGGGCAGCACAACCACATCGAGGTTGCGCCAGGCCTCGGGTCCGGATTCGATCTCGCCGCAAACGGCCGCCGCCATGGCGAACACGCCGGGGTCGCCGCCCGAGACCATGGCCACGCGCGCGCCGCCCGCCGCTTGTTTGAGGGCGGCTTCGGCGCGTTCGCCTTCGACGCGATTGCCGGACGGATGCCGCGTCTGGCCCTCACGCGGGGGTACGCGGTCGAGATAAGGGCCGTAGCCGTAGAGCGCCTGCGCCGAGGCAAGGGCGTCGGCCGCCTCGCGGGTCCAATAGCGCTCGTCCCCGGGGCCGAGCCCGACAATGGTCAGGCGGCCGCTCAATTCCGTTGCTCCCAGCCGGGCACCAGCACGATGGCGAAATAGGGCGCGCAGCCGTCGAGCTTGTCGACGAGCGGCATCACGGCCGCATTCGCCATGGTGCCGCGCTCCACATAGATGGCCCGGTCGAGCCGCCCGGCGCGGTCGAGCGCCCGGCGCACCTTGGGGAGGTGCCGGCCGATCTTCATCACCACGGCGGCGTCGGCGTCGGCGAAGCGGCGCTCCAGCTCATATTCGGGCAAGGTCGCCGGCAGCACGGTGAACACATCGTCGCCTTGCGTCATCGGTGCGCCGACTGCCGACCAGCAGCCGGACATGCCGGTGACGCCGGCAATCACCTCGGTGGGGTAGCGGGGCTGGAGCCGCACATGGAGGTGCATATACGAGCCATAGAACAGCGGATCGCCTTCCGACAGCACCGCGACGGTCCGGCCGTCGTCGAGATGCGAAGCCACCGCGGCGGCAGAGACGTCGTAGAAGTTGCGGATGGCGTTGCGATAGTCGCCGTGCTCCTTCGGGATCTCCGTGGTGACGGGATAGAGCAACGGCAGTTCCTCCGCGCCGTTGAGATGCGCCGCGACGATGGTCCGTGCATTGCTGGCGTTGCCCGCCTTGGCGAAATACGCGACCACGTCGGCATCTTTCAGCGCCGTGATGGCGTTCAGCGTCAGCAGGCCGGGATCGCCGGGGCCGACGCCCACACCCATGAGCCGTCCGGTCATAACCCCTCCTTGGCGAGCGCGTTGATCGCCGCCGCCGTCATGGCGCTGCCGCCCATGCGCCCGCGCACCACGAGATATGGCACGCCATAAGAATTCGCCGCGAGCGCGTCCTTCGATTCCGCCGCGCCGACAAAGCCGACGGGAATGCCGAGGATCGCCGCAGGTCTAGCTGCGCCCGCCGCCAGCATCTCCAGCAGATGAAACAGCGCGGTGGGTGCGTTGCCGATGGCGACCACCGAGCCTTCCAGCCTGTCGCGCCATAACTCCAGAGCCGCGGCCGAGCGTGTGGTGCCGAGCTGATCGGCCACCGCCTGCACGCGCTCGTCGCGCAAGGTGCAGATCACTTCGTTGTCGGCCGGCAGCCGTGCGCGGGTCACGCCATGGGCCACCATCTGCGCGTCGCAGAAGATCGGCGCGCCGCTCTTGAGCGCATCGCGCGCCGCCGGCACCAGATCGGCTGAGAACTCAATCGAGGGGGCGGCGTCCACGCGGCCGCAGGCGTGGATCATGCGCACGGCCACCTCGGCCTGCTCCGGCGTAAAGCGCGCGAGATCCGCCTCGTCGCGGATGATGGCGAAAGAGCGCTCGTAGATCGCCGCCCCGTCGCGAATATAGTCGTGGCTAAGCATCGAAGTCCTCGCGCTCCATGATTTCGGCGACGAGATCGCGCGGCGCGACGGTGCGTTCAGGCGTGCCGCGAGCCGAGCCGTTGCGAATGAGGCCGCAGCCTCGCTCCGTGCCGACGATGGTGAGCGGTGCGACCGTGGGATGGGCACAGCCTTTGGCGCAGCCCGACACATGCACGGCGATTCCTGTTTGCCCGGCTGGCAGCATACCGACGATCTCAGCCGCGAGGGCGCGCGCGGCGATGAGGCCCGAGCCGCAAGACGGCGCGCCGGGACAGGCGACGATGCGGCGGCGCGGATCTGCCGCCTCAACCGCGAAGTCCAAACGTCGCGCCTCGTCCCTTATCGTCTTTACGTCTGTCCTTTGGAATGGCCCGAGCAGCAATGTGCGATCCGGCGAAGGCATTGCCCATAGGGCGTTGTGTACACGGGCAATCTCCGTCAGTGCCTTCAGCGTGTGGGCTTGGGTGTGGCCGAAAGCGAGCCCGATACCCACCGCATAGAGATCGCCCTTGAGAGAGTGCGTGCCAACCATCGCGACTGGGAGCCGGGTTGGTGGCGGCGGTTCCAACTCAATACGGGCCTGGAGAGCGTCCCGGAACGCCGCCAACCCGCGGCTTTGCAGTACATCGGCGCAGCGCGCTCCCGGACCATGTGCGGCAATCACCGCAAGCAGACACGAAACGGCGTCGCACGCCTCAGCCAGCGCGACCGTGCCAAGCGGTGTGGCGGTTGCTCCGTCACCTCCGAGTGCAATATGAAGTCGCGGACCGCCCGTGGCGCTGACGGCCCTAGTTCTAATGTCCGCCGTGAGCCCATCGAGGTGAAGCCTGCCGCCGCCATCCACGATCACCGACACTTTCGGCGCAAGCACAAGTCGCGAGGCGGCGAGAACTTGGCGCAGCTCGATAGCAAGCGCGTTCGCGTCAATGAGAGCGCTAGGGTCGCCCGGCAGCGGATCGGCGAGAACCGGCACGCCGTCGCTGCTATCGATGCCGAGGGCCGCGACCCGATCGGCAAGAAGCGGCGCCGTGTCGGGCTTAAGTCCGCGGATCTGGAGGTTGCCGCGGGCTGATATCTCCATCGTGCCGTTGCCGTGCGTCCGTGCGGCGGTGCAGAGGCCGGCGAGCGTCTTGAGCTTCATCGGCCCGGCCAGCACCAGCCGGGCGAGCAACCCGTCGCCGGTCTGCATCGGCGCACTAAGGCGCGGGCAGGCGCCGCGGACGAGAGATTGGCTCATAGCACCACCTCCGCCTCGCGCGAGAGGGACTCAGTGCCGAGATCGTTGCGCCGTGGATGCCATAGACCCTTGGCGCGCGCCCGCTCCAGCCGCTCGGCAATGGCGCGGGCGGCGTCCGGATTCTCGCGCAACAGAAAGTCACGCACCGCGTCGTCGGCGACATAGGCGCTATGGACGAGATCGAATAGCGCGCTCGATACCGCGCCGGTGGTCTCGGCGAAATCGACCAGCCGGTCCACAGTCTCCGCAAGCTCGGCGGCGCCACGGGCTCCGTGCCGCATCATGCCTTCGATGAATTTCGGACTGGTAGCGCGTCCGCGCACAATACGCGCCAAAGCTTGCGGTAGTGGCCGGGCGCGCGGACGGTTGGGGTCGGTCACGTCGAGCATGACGAGATCGGGCGTGGCGCCCAGCGAACGGGCCGCGGCGGCGAAGCCGCCCACATGGCCCACGTCCTCGGCGCCTTCGAGAAGATCGCGGCTCGGGTCGTCGGATATATGGAGAAGCATGTCGGCATCGGCCACGCGCCTAGCGAATGCGTCCGGCTGGGCCGCGCCCTCGCCGTCGGCGCCGCCATACGCGTAGGACGTTGCCGCTAAATATGCCGCGCCCATCTCGTCCTGGCTGGCGTCGCGGCCCAGCAGATCCTCGACGCCGGCACCGTAGGCGCCTGGCGCATTGCCGAAGATGCGGGCCAGCGTGTCGCCGGCGCCATTCGCCGCCCGGCGCGCGGCGGCCAACGGATTCTCGTCATCGTCCTCGTCGCGGGCCGCCACCAGCTTCACCGCTGCATCGATCAACGCGATCTGCGCCGGGAAGAGATCGCGGAACAGGCCGGAGATGCGCCACGTCACGTCCACGCGCGGACGCCCCATGACGGCGGGTGGCAGCACCTCCATGCCGGTGACGCGGCCCGTGGCCGGATCCCAGGTGGGGCGGCAGCCCATCAGCGCGAGGCCTTGGGCGATTTCCTCGCCGCCGGTCCGGAGCGTGGCGCTGCCCCACAGATCGATGACGAGCGCCCTGGGCATCTCGCCATGGGTCTGCAGATAGGCGCGCACCACTTCGCACGCGGCGAGCTTGCCGAGTTCCATGGCGGTTGGCGTCGGCAGCACGCGCGGATCGGCGGTAAACAGATTGCGGCCCGTGGGCAGCACGTCGCGGCGCCCTCGAGACGGCGCGCCTGCTGGTCCCGGACGCACATGCTTGCCGTCGAGAGCCGCTATGAGGGCATCGCGCTCGGCATCGGCGCAGGCCAGCCACGCCGGATCGTCGGTGTGCGGCGACCGCGCGTAGATATGCACGCCGTCCTTGATGGCGAGGTCTTTGAGGTCACACAGCCAGGAGTCGATCTTGCGCAGCGCGCCGTCGGCGCAGTCCTCCGCGGCGATCCCCGCTTCGTGCCCCAGCCCCGAGCTTTGCGCCGTGTCGACGATCAGCTTGGCGAGCCGCTCGCGCCGGCGCCGGTCCAATCCGTCGGCGATGGCGTATTCGTCCACCAGGCGCTCCAGCTCCTGTGCCGCGCCGGACAGCTCCGTGCCGGTCAGGGGCGGCGGCAGATGGCCGATGGTGACGGCGGCGATGCGGCGCTTGGCTTGCGCGGCCTCGCCGGGATTGGAGACGATGAACGGATAGATCACCGGCAGCGCGCCGACGATGGCCTCCGGGAAGCAGGCGTTGGACAGTGCCACGGCCTTGCCCGGCAGCCACTCCAGCGTGCCATGCGCACCGAGATGCAGCAGCGCATGCGCGTCGATTGAATGTTGCAGCCACAAGCCGAAGGCGAGCAGCGCATGGCGCGGCGGCAATGTCGGGTCGTGATAGTCGCTCCGGCGGTCATGGGTCGAACCGCGGTCCGGCGGCAGTGCCACGGTGACGTTGCCGAATTGGCAAGCGCGAAACCGGAACGCGCCGTCGCGGCAATCGGGATCGGTTTCGGCTGCGCCCCAGGCGGCGGTCATCGCCTCGGCAATCGTGGTGGGCAGGGACGCGAGCAGGCGCGCGTACTCCGCTAGTTTCAGAGCGGGTTCAGCCGCGCCACGTTCCAAAAGGTCGAGCAGGGCGGGCGAGTCCGCCGGCGCATCCTCGACCGCGTAGCCCGCCGTCTCGAGATCGGCGAGCAGCGCGAGCACGCTGGCCGGGACGTCGAGGCCAACCGCATAGCCGGTCCGTCCGCCCGCGCCCGGATAATCGGGCATCACCACGGCGACGCGCCGCTTGTTGCGCGGCGTGGCTTGCAGCCGCGCCAAGGCGGCGATCCGGTCGGCGACCGCTTCGATGCGGTCCGGCTCCGGCCGGCTGGTATAGGCGGTGAACGCGAGCGCGTCGTCTTTGGCAGCGGCATCCTTGAAGGCCAGCGCGCCGGCCAGCACGCGGCCGTCGAGTTCTGGCAGCACCACATGCATGGCGAGGTCCGACGGCCCCAACCCACGGGGGCTCGCAGCCCAGGCCGCGCGCCGCGTGGTGGCGATCACCGCCTGCAGCACGGGCGCATCCACCGCATCGAGCGGCGAGCTCTCCCCGTCGCCCGCGGCAAAGGCGGTGGTGGTGACGATGGCGGCGGGCGCAAGTTGCGTGAGAGCGTCGCGCACGAAAACGCCCGCTTCCTTGTCCTTGAGGCTCGGCACGAAGAGCGGCACAGGCGATAAGCCCCGCGCGGCAAGCGCCGCGCACAGCATATCGATGGGCGCGGTATCGGCGCTGAGCAGCGCCGAGCGGTAGAACAGCACCGGCACCACGGGCTGTCCCGGGGCAAGCGTGGCAGCCAGCGTATCAAACGGCACCGCGCCTTGACCCGGCACATAGCCGGCCATGCGCGGCACGCTTTGCGGCTCCGGCACCTCGACCGCGGCGCCAGCATGACAGGCGAGGCGGCGCAACAGGCCTTGCAGATTCTGCGTCCCACCCTCGCGGAAATAGTGCAGTAGCGCGTTCAGTTCGGCGTCCGGCAGGGTCGAGGCGGTGAACAACCGCTTATCGTTGCGGTCCTCGCCCGGCAGCACGGCTAGCGGTATGTTTTGCTCCCGGGCCATCGCCGACAGACTCTCGACGCCATAGCGCCACCAGTCGAGCCCGCCCAAGAGCCGCACCACGATCACCTTGGCATGGCGCCCCACTGTATCGATCCACAGATCGATGGACATCGGGTGGCGCAGATCGCGTAAGTGCGCGAGCCGCAGGCTGGGCAGGTCAGGTTCCGCCGCGCACGCCGCGGCGAGACCAGCGAGATCGCTGTCGACAAACGACACCACCACGATGTCGCCCGGCGTCTGGCCGAGATCGACAGGCTCGACGATGTCGTCGAGGGTCGTGGAGGATGTCTGCAGCAGATGCATGCGAGCCTACTCGGCGAGAGACTTGGTTACGGCCTCGCGGTCGAGCCCTTTCAGGCCGATGACCACGACGCTGCCTTGGCGGTCCTCCGACGCGGCCCAAGGCCGGTCGTAATAATGGCTGACGCGCGGGCCCACAGCCTGGATCAGAAGCCGCATTGGCTTGCCCGTGACGGCCGCGAAGCCCTTAACCCGCAATACGTTGTGGGTCTTGGCGAGACCGGCGATCCGCGTCGAGATCGTCGCCGGATCGCCAATTTCGGCGAGCGGTACGACGAAACTATCGAAATCGTCATGGTCGTGATCGAGCTCATTGTCGTGGTGCGTCTTGCGATTCTCGATGTCGTTCTCGGTGCCGACGCCAAGTCCGAGCAGCGCGATTGGGTCCACCTTGCCGTCGGCCACGGTGACGATGCCGACCGCACGCGGTAGCACCCCGGTGACGGCGGCAAGAGCGCGCGCCAATCCGTCGGCGTCGAGTAAATCGCGCTTGTTGAGCACCACGAGATCGGCGCAGGCGATCTGATCCTCGAACACTTCCTCGATGGGGTCGTCGTGATCCAGCGCGTCGTCCGCGGCGCGTTGTGCTGACAGCGCTTCCAGATCGGCGGACACCTGCCCGTCGGCGAGGGCAGCACCGTCCACCACCGCGACGACGCCGTCGACGGTGACCCGGCTCTTGATTGCCGGCCAATGGAACGCCTGCACCAGCGGCTTGGGCAGCGCGAGCCCCGATGTCTCGATGACGATATGCTCGACCGGCGGCTGCATGGCGAGGATGGCGTCGAGCGCGGGCACGAACTCGTCGGCCACCGTGCAGCACAGACAGCCATTGGCCAGCTCGACGATATTCTCCTCGGGGCAGGAGGCGTCGCCGCAGCCTTTGAGGATCTCGCCATCGATGCCGACATCGCCGAACTCGTTGACGATGACCGCGAGCCGGCGGCCGTTTGCGTTGGCGAGCACGTGGCGTATCAGCGTCGTCTTGCCCGAGCCGAGAAAGCCCGTGACGATGGTGCAGGGAATGCGGGCAACCGACGTCATTCAGTATCCTCCGTAAAATCCTCTGGCGTGAAATCGAGTGGCGGCACGCGGGCGATCAACCCCCGCTTCAGGATTTCGGGCCGGCCGCGCCAGGGCAGGATCCCGTCAGGCGCCCGCGCCAGAAGCCGCGCGCCTTCGATCAGCGCTTCGGCGTCCCCCTCGGCATTGAGCCCGCCGAACACATAGGTCCAGGTCCCATCGCAGCGCATGGCCGCGCTCAAAGAGCGGCTGCAATTGGCAAGGCACTGGATTTGGCAGACGGTCACGCCCGTACCGTCCGCCGCCCGGGCCGCGGCGCGTGCCAGCGCAAGGCCCGGCCGTGGGCCGTCCTCGGGATCGCCGGCGTGGCGGCAGGTGATGCAGACATAGACGGTGGGCGCGGCGAGCGCGTCCGCTTGGTCCTCGTCCGCTTCGATGTCGGTGAGAGTCACCCCTTTGAAGCCGCTCCTCGGGCCGTCCGCGAATGGGGTGCGATAGGGCTTGGAACCGACAAATCGGCCCTCGCCATAGAACTAACCGCCACCGAGGCACCCCGCCCGGGCGAGCGACCAGATCGACGGCAGGTCTCCTGGCTCGCGGGTCTCAGCCCCTCACCGCCTTCCCGGGATTTCCCAGTGGCAATGTGGTTCGGGCTCACCGCTTACAGTTGCGGGGGCAGCCGCGGAATTGGACTAAAAATCCGTACCGCGTTCCCTGTTCGCTCTCATCTCGAGAGACCGTCGATGGGGCCACTAAAGGGGCGGGACAGCCCCTTGTCAATGTGATGTCCCTCCAGCCCGCTTGCGGCGCGGCGTGGGGCCGCTATAGTCGCCCGGTCGTTGGTTCCCGCATTCTGTGGGACGTAAAAGGGAACGCGGTGAGGGATTTCCCCGATTCCGCGGCTGCCCCCGCAACTGTAAGCGGCGAGCACCCCTCCGTAAGGCCACTGGAGCGTCCACTCCGGGAAGGCCGAGGGAAGGCGTCGACCCGCGAGCCAGGAGACCTGCCGGCGGCTCAACCTTGAACCGCGCCCTCGGGTGGAGGGCGCATGGGGGACTCATATGAATACGTTCTCGACCAGACCTGAAGGCGACGGCATCAACGCCGCTGCCGCACTCACCACCTCGCGCGCCGTGCCGATCTTCATGGCCGCGCTGCTCGGTATCTTCATCGTCGGCGGCGTGGGCTTTTCCCACATCGAGGCGGTGCACAATGCCGCGCACGACTACCGGCATTCGATGTCCTTTCCCTGTCATTAGGGAGGGCGCACACATGGATTACTTCCGCAACATCGTCATCGTTGCGGCCATCGCCGGCGGGCTCGCCGGCCTTGGCATGACTGTCGCTCAACAGCTCACCACTGTGCCCATGATCGTCAAGGCAGAGGTGTTCGAGGCGCAAAGCTCCGCAGCGCCGGCTGCGGCCCATGAGGACGACCACGCGACCTCCCATGAGCATGCCGCTAATACGGCGGCCCACGACCACGACCACGGCGAAGGCTGGGCCCCCGCCGACGGTGCTGAGCGCACCTTCTTCACCTTTGCCGCCAATATCGTCACCGGCGTGGGCTTCGCGCTGCTGCTTGTCGCCGTCAGCGAGCTGTTCGGCGGTATCGCCAATTGGCGTCAGGGTGTGTTCTGGGGCCTTGCGGGCTTCGCCGTGTTCACGCTTGCGCCCGGCCTCGGCCTTCCGCCCGAACTTCCGGCCATGCCGGCGGCGGAACTTGGTGCGCGCCAAGCCTGGTGGCTCGGAACGGTGCTCGCGACGGCCATTGCGCTTGGCCTCTTGTTCTACAGCCGATCGCTCGTCGCCGTGCTCGCGGCCATCGCTCTGCTGGTAGCGCCCCACGTGATTGGCGCGCCCCAGCCCGTGAGCTACGAGAGCCCCATCCCGGAAGGTTTGCACCACAGCTTCGTCGTGGCGGTGGTCATGACCGCACTTCTGTTTTGGGTGCTGCTCGGCGGACTTGCCGGGTTCTTCCGGGGACGATTCATCCAAGCGGCGTAAATGATGGCGCAATCAGCCACGACCGGGGACGAAGGCACGACCTTCGTCCTCGGCGGCGCGCGCTCCGGCAAGAGCCGCTACGCCGAAAGCCTCGTGACCGCGCTGCCGCATCCGTGGGTCTACATCGCCACGGCGGAAGTGCGCGACGACGAGATGGCCGCGCGCATCGCCGCGCACAAGGCCCATCGCGAGGCCGGCTGGCAAACAATCGAAGCGCCGCATGAGCTGCCCGAAGCGCTTCACGCCACGCCGCACGGCGCTGCCGTCCTGGTCGACTGCCTGACCTTGTGGCTGTCGAACCTGATGCACGGCAAGTTCAAGATCGACACGATGACAGGGCGGCTCGAAGAGGCCTTGGCGGCGCGCGTCGGCACGACGGTACTCGTGTCCAACGAGGTGGGTCTCGGTATTGTGCCGGAGAACGCGCTCGCCCGTGAATTTCGTGACGCGCAAGGCCTGCTCAACCAGCGTCTTGCCGCCCATGCCGGCCGTGTGGTCCTCATGGTCGCCGGTCTGCCGCTCTATCTCAAGGGATCGCCATGACCAAGTCCGTCGACGAGCAAGAAGCCGAGCGCCATCGCGCCAAGATGGCCAAGCGCAAATCGGTGCAGGACGAGGAGGTCGCCGGCAAGACCTTCGAGAAAGGCCTGCTCATCGTCCACACCGGCACCGGCAAGGGCAAATCCACGGCGGCCTTCGGCCTGGCGCTGCGCATGATCGGCCGCGGCGAGCGCGTCGGCGTCGTGCAGTTCGTCAAGGGCGCCTGGCACACGGCCGAGCGCGACGCGCTGGCCAAATTCGGCGACCAGGTCGCGTGGTACTCCATGGGCGAGGGCTTCACCTGGGAGACCCAGGATCTCGCCCGCGACATCGCCGCGGCCGAGCGCGCCTGGGCCAAGGCGGTCGAGTTGATGGACGACGACAGCTTCGGTCTCGTCATTCTCGACGAGCTGAACATCGCGCTCCGTTACGACTATCTGCCGCTCGGCGAGGTGATCGCCACGCTCAAAAACCGCCGGCCCGGTCTCCATGTCGTCGTCACCGGCCGCAACGCCAAGCCGGCGTTGATCGAGGCCGCCGACCTCGTCACCGACATGACGCTGGTGAAGCATCACTTTGCCGCCGGCGTGAAGGCGCAACCCGGCATCGAGTTCTGAACGCATGAGTGCCCGCGCGCTCATGTTCCAGGGCACGGGCTCCGATGTCGGCAAATCGCTGATCGTGGCGGGGCTGGCACGCGCGCTTGCCTTGCGTGGCTTGCGCGTCCTGCCGTTCAAGCCGCAGAACATGTCGAACAATGCGGCGGTCACCATTGACGGCGGCGAGATCGGACGCGCCCAGGCGCTGCAAGCACGCGCGGCGCGCGTCGCCCCAAGCGTGCATATGAACCCCGTGCTGCTGAAGCCGCAAAGCGAGATCGGCGCGCAGATCGTGGTGCAAGGCCGCGTCTACGGCACGGCCAAGGCCGCCGACTATCAGCGGCTGAAACCGGAATTGATGACCTTCGTGCAAGACAGCTTTGCGCGGCTCAAAGCCGAGGCCGACATCGTTCTGGTCGAAGGTGCCGGCAGCGCCTCGGAGGTCAATCTGCGCGCCAACGATATCGCCAATATGGGTTTCGCCCGGGCCTGCAATGTGCCCGTGGTGCTGATCGGCGACATCGACCGGGGCGGCGTCATCGCCAGCCTGGTCGGCACCAAGGCCGTGCTCGCGCCCGAGGACGCGGCGCTGATCGAAGGCTTTCTCGTCAACAAGTTCCGTGGCGACCCGACGCTGTTCGCCGACGGCATGGCGCGGGTGACGGAGGCCACCGGCTGGCAAGCGCTGGGTCTCATTCCCTTCTTTGCCGAGGCGCGGGCGTTGCCGGCCGAGGACGCGCTCGCCCTTGATGCTGCGCGGGCCGCCAAACAGCGAGCGGGGCTGAAAATCGCGGTGCCGGTCCTGCCCCATATCGCCAATTTCGACGATCTCGATCCGCTCGACGCGGAGCCCGCTATCGACCTCGTGCGGGTACGCCCCGGCCAGGCCCTGCCCGGCGATGCGGGCCTCGTCATCCTGCCGGGGTCCAAGGCGACCATCTCCGACCTGAAAGCCCTGCGCGACGCCGGCTTCGACATCGACATTGCCGCGCATCTGCGCCGCGGTGGCACGGTGCTGGGGCTGTGCGGCGGCTACCAGATGCTCGGTCGCGCCATCCACGATCCGCACGGCATTGAAGGCCCAACCGGCACCGCGCCCGGGCTTGGTCTGTTGGATGTGGAAACGACACTGTCGCTGGAGAAGCGTCTCGAGCCGGCGCACGGCGCCACCTTCGATGGCGCGCCCTTCTCAGGTTACGAGATGCATATGGGCGTGACGGAAGGCCCGGACTCGATCCGCCCCTTCGCCCGCCTGGCAGATGGGTCGTCCGAAGGCGCGATGTCGCCCGACGGCCGGGTCATCGGCTCTTATGTGCATGGCTTGTTCGCCGACGATCGCCAGCGCACGGCATGGCTTGCGCGTTTCGCCGCCGGGCCGGCGCAAATCTCCTACGAAACCTCGGTGGACACGATCCTCGATCGCCTCGCCGCCCATCTTGAATCCCATGTCGATGTCGATCGCCTGCTCACATTATCGCGGTGAGCGCCGCCAGTACGAATACGATGGCGAGGAGCAGCCCGTCGGCCCGTCCGTAAACGCCGAGCGCGGCTTGCACGTCGGCCGCATTGGCCTCGCGCCGGCCATCGCCGAGCCATGCGGCGTCCGTCTCGACGCCGTCGTAACTGTGCGGCCCGCCCAGCGACAGGCCAAGCGCGCCGGCCATGGCGGCCTCCGGGTAGCCGGCATTGGGCGAGGCATGCTTGGTGGCGTCGCGCGTCATTGCATGCCAGGCGCTGCCGGCGGATGCGCCGCCGCCGAGCGCCGCCGCCGCGACGATCAGCACGGCGGACAGACGCGAGCCCGGCAGATTGACGAAGTCATCGAGCTGCGCCGCCGGCTTGCCGAAATTCTCATAGCGCGCATTGCGGTGCCCGATCATGCTGTCGGCCGTGTTGATCGCCTTGTAGAGCGCGCCGCCGGTGAGGCCGGCGAGGCATATCCAGAATACCGGGGCCACCACGCCGTCGGAAAAATTCTCCGACAGAACTCTCGATGGCCGCGCGCGCTACGCCCGCCTCATCGAGTTCCGCCGTATCGCGGCCAACGATATGGGCGACCGCTTCGCGGGCCTTAACCAAATTGCCGGTGTCGAGCGCGTCGGCGACATTCGCGACATGGGTATAAAGACTGCGCTGGGCGATGAACGCGCTGCAGGCGACGCCGGCAAAGATCAAGCCGAAGGGCAGCAGGAACAGCGTGGTCTCGACCGCAAAGGCGATGGCGCCGACAATGAGCAGCAGCAGGAACAGCGCGATGGCGCCCGCTCGGCGGCGGCTCTCGGCCTCGGCGCCGTCGTGGTTGAGGCGCGTGTCGAGAAAGCCGATGAGGCGGCCCATCCAGGTGACCGGATGGCCTATACTTTTGGCAATCCAATCCGGATAGCCGGCAACGAGCTCGATCAACAAAGCGAGAAGCGCTAGCGGTGCGGCCATGATCCCTCCCAATATGCCGGCGCCGCTTCTGCATGGCGGCGATCTTGATGCGGCCCGAAACCTGTTCCCCGGCGCGCCCGAGCCGTTCCTCGACCTGTCGACGGGGATCAATCCCCATCCCTACCCCATCCCGCTGCTCGCGCCCGAAATTTTTGCTCGCCTGCCGGAGCCTGCCGATCTTGGACGCTTGGCCCGGCTTGCCGCGTCAGCCTATGGCGCGCCCTTGGCGGAGAGCGTCGTTACCGGCCCGGGCTCGCAAATCCTGGTGACCCTCGCCGCCCGGCTCCTGCTCCCGGGCCGCGCGTTGATCCTGGGGCCGACCTACGCCGAGCATGCGCGGGCCGCGGATGCCGCCGGACATGAAGTGTCGACGGTGTCGGAGCTCGCGCCGCTGGGTGACGCCGACCTCGCCATTGTCGTCAACCCCAACAACCCCGATGGCAGGATCGTCCGCCGCGACGACCTGTTGGCAATCGCCGAGCGCCAGCGCGCGCATGGCGGGATGTTGATGGTCGACGAGGCGTTCATGGATGTCGGGCCGCATGATGAGAGTTTGAGCGCGGATGTGGAGCAGGCAAATGTCGTCGTGTTGCGCTCCTTCGGCAAGTTTTTCGGGCTGGCGGGTTTACGGCTCAGCTTCGCCTTGGCGGCGGCGGACCTCGCGGCGCATCTCGCCGCCGCGCTCGGGCCATGGCCGGTTTCGGGTGCGGCGCTCACCATCGGCGCGGCAGCCTTGGGCGACGGAGATTGGATGGAAGCGACGCGTGCCTCGCTCGCCAAGGCTGCGGTTAGGCTCGATGCACTGCTGCGGGCGGCCGGGCTCGAAATCGTCGGCGGCACGTCTCTGTTCCGTTTGGTCCGCGTGCCCGAGGCCGCACAGCTGTTCGACCGGCTTGGCCGCGCCGGCATCCTCGTGCGCCGTTTCCCCGAACGTCCCGAACTGTTGCGCTTCGGTCTCCCCGGCGCGGACGCGGACTGGCAGCGTTTGGAAGCCGCACTGCGGGACTAGCCGGAGGTCTCCGGCACGCAGACCTTGAGACCCTCGGGCTCGATCTCGATCCGCACTTCCGTTTCGCGCTCCGGCGCGTCGCACACCTCATCGTCGACCCTGAGCGGCCCCTCCCGCCAGATGAAGCGCGCCTTCTTCGCCTTGATCTCGTCGAGCGGGATCGGCGTGCGCTCGGGCATCGTGCGCAGCCAGTCGATCATCTCCTGGCGGCGCGCGGCCGGCAGAAAGACGATGTCGAGCAGCTGGTCGCCGGGCTCGGCCGAGGGACTGATCAGCACGCGCGGTCCGGTCATGCCGATATTGAGGATCTCGACGAAGACGAAGTCGCCCTCCATGCGATGCCCGTCGATATCGAAACTCATATAGCTCGGCCCCGCCGCCTCGAGGATCTCGGCGAACAGTTCGCGCCCGCGCGCGATCTTTGCCTCGGGGTCCTTGTCGTCGTATTTGTCCGAAACGCCGGTATCCACGACCTTGGCGAGCGCCCCCCAGCCCACCGATTCCAGAAACTTCCGGTTGCCCCACGGGCCGGTCGCGCAGCCGACGTCCAGAATTTTGTTCGGCGCATCCTGCAGTCCGGGAATCAACGCTTCCGGCTTGCCTTTGATGCCAAGACTGCGGGCGACGTTGTTGGCCGTGCCGAGCGGAAGGATCGCCATCGCGACCTCTCGGTTGGGGATGTTGCGCGCAATTTTCCCGATCGTGCCATCGCCACCGGCGACGATGACGATCTCCGCATCGCCTTCGGCAAGTGCAGATTTGTAATCGTCGTCATCGGTTGAGATATAGCGGGTGGAGAAACCGGCGGCGTCCAAATGACCGAGCAGCTCCTCGCGCGAGTGGTGCCCCGAACCGGCCGTTGGGTTGTGCATCAAAAGCGCGCGCATGGCCTGATCAACGTTTGGTCAGAAGGTCAGTTCCACCTGCGCCAGCGTCGCGCGCGGTCGGGCCGGAAGGCTAGATGAGGCTAGTGAGCCCAGCGGCGATTATAGTGCTCGGCAAGTTCGAGATTGCCTTGCGCTTCTTCCGGCAACAGCCTGGCGATCACGCCCATGGCGAGCTCCACCGAGATCTCGCTGGCGCCGCACTCTTTGAGTTGGTCGCGCAGCCAGCCATAGACCTCCTCGTCGCCGGCCTTGAGGCCGACAGCGATCTCTTCAAGCATTTGCACCAACGATTCTGCTGCCATCGTGCCCCTCCAATCGAACCGAGCCCAAAAGGCTCATGCTCCGGTCACGTCCGTGTCGTGCTTCCCCTGGTGCGATTCCCCAATGACGATCTTACTTCCGATTTCGCAGATGCGAAGTTGCCGACGGGCCACAGTGCGGTCTTTTCTCCTCTAATCGCCACCGAATCCCATGCCGGCTCCCGTGGCGGGACCCATGAAGGGGATCGGCTTGATCGAGGCGGTTGACACCGGATCGCCCTCGGCTTCGGCAAAAAACCCTCGGCTCGGCCGGGGCTGGCAGAAATGGCGCCCCTTGGACACGTTGGTGACCAGCAGGTCCAGGTGGAAATGGTTGTAGTGATAGCGGTCGGCGCCGGGGCCGAGCACCGTGTAAAACTCGTCGCAGGCTCCGGCGAGGGCCTCTTTCAAGAATGCCCGTTCCCGCCGACTTCCGCGCCACCAGCCTTTGACCACGGTGATCTCGGTGCCGTCGGACAGGCGGAAGGCGGCGACGTCCAGCGCGTTGCCGTAGGCATGTTCCGACAGGGGCCCCCGGTGGCGGCCGTTACGGCCGCGGCAGCTAAAGGACGAGATCTGCCTGATCTCCACCACCGGCTTGCCGAATTGGCGATAGGCGGCTTTCTGTACGGAATTGTTGAGCCACCGGTCGAGGCTTGCCGTCACCGGGCAGTCTAGCGTGGCCGTCGGCGTGACTTTGACCCGGCCGCCAAGCGCGCCGGAGACCTTCAATGGCGCGCGGATGCCGCAGGCGCTCGGACCGCTGATCGGCGAGGCGGACTGCACGTAGGACGACGCGCGCACGCGGCCCGAGGCCATACACTGGGCCTCGGCCTTGTCGCGCCACTCGGCGCGCTCCTCGCGCGGCACGCCGCCGCCGGCGCAACCCTCAAGAAGGACAATGGCCGCAAGCAATACGGCCAGATACGCAACACGAACCCCCACCATGGGCGCTACTTTGCGGCCAAGGGTCTGAAGAATTTTTCAATGACGGTGCGGTCGCGCAGACTAGATTTTGGGCAAAAAGAAGGGCCGCCCCGTGAGGGGCAGCCCTTCCATTGTCGGCCGCGGTCGCGAAGGACCGCTGATCAAGCGTCGAAAGACGCCCTAGACCTCACCAGAGGCGAGCATCCAGGTCACCGGCGCCTGCGACCGCGGGCTATGACAATGAGACACTGGATCACCTCCTTTCGATTGTTGATGGGATGAGCCGAATATAGGGCGCGTCGTACAAAAAGGGAACGGTGCTATTTTGGCGCATCCCGCGCGTCAGGCGACGAGCAGCCAGACGCCCATGCCGATCAGCGCCAAGGTCCACGCCAGGTCGAGATTGATCCAGCGCCGCTTGAGGATCTCGAAGCCGGCCGACTGATAGACCAGAAGCGCGACGGCGCCGGTGACGATCAGCATGGCGAGCGTATGCACCAGCACGGCAAGCGCGGCGATCGTGAAGGACCCGGTGGCCATCATGTGGCCGGCGTGCCCGCCCGCGGCATGATGGGCGTGCGCCATCGGCATCAGCACGGGGATCAGCATCATGCCGGCGCCGTGCGCCGTGGCCATGAGGAACGACCACACGCCGAGGCCGAGCAGTCCCGTCGTCACGCCGATATGGAAATGATGCCGGTGGCCGAAGAACCAGTGATAGACGCCCCAGGCGATCAGCAGCAGACCCGAGATGATGCGGAATGTATCAGCGTCGATGGCCATGCCGAGCCCGACAACCGCGAACACCACCACGCCGATGGCAAGCGCATGGCCGAGCGCGATGGGGATGAGCGAGATGAGCACCACAAGGCGGCTCTTGCGGTAAAGCCCGAGCGAGGCGGCAAAGAACCAGCCCATGGCCGGATTGAGCCCGTGGAAGGCGCCAAGCGCGATCAGGATCAGCCAGGGCGAAAAATTGGACATGCGGGCCTTTGATCAGGGAGGGCGGTGGTTGGCGGCAGAAACGGTCACGACTGGGAGGCGAGGGACCGTGGGGCGTCCTTGATCGAACGCAAAGCCGGACACCAAGCCTCAGGCAAGTCCCAGTGCCTTGCGCGCCTTCACCGTGATCGACTGGCGGGTCGCGAAATAGCCCTCCCATGGATCGGTCTTCAGCCGCTTGAGCCGCTCCGGCAGCGTTTGGGCCGTGTAGGGCGCCGCCGTCTCGAGCTTTTTGAGCTCGTCCCAGCGCAGCGGACAGGCCACCGTCGCGCCGGAGCGCGCGCGTGTCGAGTAGTTGCAGATCGCCGTGCCGCCGCGCTGATTACGCAGATAGTCCACGAAGATTTTTCCCGTGCGCGCACGCTTGGCCATGTTCGCCGTGTAGCGATCGGGGCGCACCTTGACCAGCGCATCGGCGACCGCCTTGCAGAACGTCTTCACCTCGTCCCAGCCGAGCTTGGGCGTGATCGGCGCCACCACATGCAAGCCCTTGCCGCCCGTGACCTTGAGGAAGGAGGTGAGGCCGAGCGCGTCGAGAAAGTCGCGCACCTCGACCGCCGCCGCTTTGAGCGTGTCGAAGTCGAACCCCTCATCGGGATCGAGATCGAACACGACATGGTCGGGCTCGCTCACCTTCGGCAGCTTCACGCCCCAATCGTGGATTTCCAGCGCGCTGATTTGCGCGAGAGCGAACAGGCCGTCCGCATCGTCAATGTAGAGATAAGGCTTCTTCGTCTCGCCGCCCGGAATGGGGATCTGCTTGATCGCGCTGTTCATGCCCTTCATGGCGTGACGCTGAAAGAAGTGCTCGCCGTCGAGGCCTTCGGGACAGCGCACGAGGCTGATCGGCCGGTTGACCACGTAAGGCAGCATCACGGGCGCCACCGCCTCGTAATAGCGGGCGAGGTCGAGCTTGGTGAAACCGATATCCGGATAGAGAATCTTTTCGGGGCTCGTCAGCGCGATGCCGCCGAAGGTCGCCTCGGTGGCCTTCGTGCTCTTCGCCGCAGTGGTCTTCGCTCTTGAAGCTTTGGCGGTTGACGTCTTCTTCGTCGGCATTCTGGCCATGCCGGCCTCCTGATCATCTTGCCCCTCGCGGCGCACGTCGCGTGCCGCCTTGTCCTCGCGCAAACCCTGGAAGCTCGGATGTCTGAGCCGCCCGTCGCGCGTCCATTCGGCGTAGTTGACCGCGCAGACAAGCTCCGGGTCGAGCCACACCGCGCCCTTGCGCTCCGGCGCGGGCACCGCCTCAAAGGCCGGTGTCTTGCGCACCAAAGGCGCGAAGCGCTCGGCGAGGTCGGCAGAGTCGCGCGCGTTGAAGCCGGTGCCGACCTTGCCCGCGTAGATGAGCTTGCCGTCGTCGAACGTGCCGAGCAGCAGCGAGGCGAACGGCTTGCCGCGCACGTCAGACTTCGAATAGCCGCCGATGACGAACTCTTGCGCTTGCGTGCATTTGATCTTGAGCCAGTCCTTGCCGCGGCCCGAGCGGTAGGGCGCATCGGCGCGCTTCGACATGATCCCTTCGAGCCCGGCCTCCGACGCCTTCGCGAAGAAGTCAGGTCCCGATCCCACCACGTGGTCGGAATAGACGAGAGTGTCCGAGATACCCTTCGCCGACATGAGCTTACGCAGCCGCTCCTTGCGTTTGGCGAGCGGCTCTTTGCGCAGGTCTTGGCCGTCGAGCGACAACAGGTCGAACGCGAAATAGCGGATGGCCGGATGGGCTGAATCGATGTGCTCTTGCAGCGATTTGAAGTCGGTGACGCCCGACGGCAGCACGAAGGCGGCCTCGCCGTCGATCAATGCCGCCTCGCAAGGCAGTGTCTCGGTCGCCTTGGCAATAGCGGGAAAGCGCACCGTCCAATCGAGGCCGCTGCGGCTGAACAACGTGACGTCGTCGCCGGCTTTGCGGGCTTCGATGCGGTAGCCGTCATATTTAAGCTCATGCAGCCAGCTGTCGCCGTGCGGCACCTCCGTATCGAGTGTAGCGAGTTCCGGCTCGACGAAAGGGACCGCGGCTATCTTGCGGCGCGCTTTGCTTTTGGCTTTGATCGCGGCGCCGCTTTCGGCTTTGCCGTTGCCTTTTGCTTTGCCGTTGCCGCGCGCTTTTTCACCGGAGTTTTTTTTTGAGCCTTGTTGGAGCTCCACACCGCGGAGTCGGCACCGGTTTCGATCTGCTCCATGCTACGGCCGGTCTTGACGCTGGTGTCGAAGTTCAGCGTCGGCTCGTCGCCGTCGCCCGCATAGTCGTCACGCTTCTTGATGAGTAGCCAGTTCTCGCGCTTGCCGCCCGTGCGGTCCTTCTTCATGCGCACCAGCACATAGTCGCCGTTGAGCCGCTTGCCGTGCAGGCGAAATTTGAGATCGCCTTTGGCCAGGCCCTCGTCGGCGTCGCCGATCGGCTCCCAGGTGCCCTCGTCCCAGATCATCACCGGGCCGCCGCCATATTCGCCTTTGGGAATGACGCCTTCGAAGCCGCCATATTCGAGCGGGTGGTCTTCGGTGCGGACGGCGAGCCGCTTCTGGCTCGGATCGAGGCTCGGCCCTTTGGTGACAGCCCAGCTCTTCAGCACGCCGTCTTTCTCCAGCCGGAAATCGAAATGGGTGCGCCGCGCCGCATGCTTCTGGATGACGAAGCTGTTGCCTTTTTTGCGGGCGCGCTTCGCGCCGGGCTCGGGCGTCTTGTCGAAGTCCCGCTTCGCCTTGTAGGTGGCTAGCAGATCCTCGTCTTGCGCCCGCGCCATTGTTTAGGCCGACTTCCGCTTCGGGGTCCGCGCCGTCTTCTTGGCGCTAGCGCGCGGGGCGGCCTTCTTGCCGCCTGTCTTGGCCGCAGCGCCCTTGCCTTGCTGCACGCTCTTCTTCAGCGCGTCCATGATGTTGATGACCTTGGCGCCGCCCGGCTCCTCGGTGACGATGTCGGGTGCGCGGTCCTCCAGCTTGGCCTGGATCAGCTCCTTCACCGCCTCGACATATTCATCCTTGAACTGCTCGGGCTCGAACTTGCCGGCTTTGCGCGTCACCAGCTCCTTGGCGAGGTCGAGCGCTTCCTTGTCGACCTTGACCGTCGGGATGTCGTCGAACAGCACATCGGCGGGACGGATCTCGTTGGCGTGCCGCAGCACCTCCAGCATCAATCCCTTTTCGAACGGCTTGATGGCGACGATGTTGCCGTGGCCACGCAGAATGAACTGGCCGACGCCGATCTTCTTGGTCTCCTTGAGCGCCCTCTGGACGATGACATAGCCCTCGTCGGCCATGTCGCCGTCTGGCATCAAATAATAGGGCGTCTGGAAATAGCGGTCGTCGATGGCGTCCTCGTCCACGAAGCGGACAAGCTCGATCGTCTGCTTGCTCTCGAGCTTCAGCTCGTCGATCTCCTTGGGATCGATCAGGACATATTTGCCCTTCTCGTATTCGTAGCCCTTGGTGATCTCCTCGGCCTCGACCGGGCCGACGCCCGGCGCCACCTTCTGGTAGCGGATGCGTTTTCCCGAAGGCTCATGGATCTGATGGAATGCGATCGACCGTTCCGCCGTGGTGGCGGGATAGAGCCTGACCGGAATGTTGACCAGCGACAGCCGCAGATGGCCGGTCCAGAAAGCGCGGGGTGCCATGCGCCTTAACTCCTTGGCAACGCGAAAATGTCCATCCGGCTCCCGAGAAACCGGGCACCAGACAGTTGAAACGGCGCCCGACCCCCAGCTGTTCCGATCGAAACGCGTTCCATGCGGAATTCCGGGGCTTTGGGCTTAGCCGCCTACCTTATATCCATTTTCGTTAAGCATACGTTCGAGCGCTTCCGGAAACGTGACCTTGGTCGTCTTGCCCGGGCACTCACCTCTCTCGTTCGGGTCCCGGTCGCAGAGCGTGAGCCCCCAGTCGCTATCCCGGTCGTAATATTTCAGCATCAGATCCCAGGCCTGCCGGCCCTCGCCGAGCCTGATCTTCTGCGCCACGTAACCGGCCAGAAAGCCGTTCACCTCCCCATCCGGCACGCCCAGGATCATGGTCTTGAGCCAGGCCGCGTGCGCCGGCCGGAAGCGCGCCTCGCCGCTCATATCCTTCAGCGTTCCGTCGACGATCCCCAGCACCCGCAGCGGCGTCTCGGAGCAGGCATAGCAGCCGAAGGCGTAGAGGAAGGCGTTGTCGCGGGTCTCGAACTCATACGTCCCGTCGCCGTCGAGATCGACCGACACGATGGGCCCGCCGTCGAGCTCGCCGACATCGACGATCCGCCACACCGAGCCGTCTGCATTGCTGCTGACGACATGCGTCTCCGAGCAGCAATGGGCCCCCCCGGTGAAGAACGACACCACGACTTCAGGGTAGGGATTGCTGGCATCGAGCTCGGCGATTTGCACGCTGACCATGGGATCGGCGGCGGCGTTGCCTTCGAGCTTGGCGACTTCCGAAGGCGCAGCGCGTGTTTCACCGGCACCACTCTGCATCTCGCCGGCGTCGGGCGCCGCGTTGTCACCGGCGGGCTCGTCGCCTTCTCCTTAGGCTGCGGCGTTCGCGGATTGTCGAAGAAGACCTTGACGACGGGAACGTACGGAACCTCGTCCTCATAGGCCGGTGCCGTCTCAAAGGTGAGGGTTACCCTGACCGGCCCCTCGGAGATCTCATCCCCGATCGGCGCTAGGCCTTGCTCCTCGCCGCCACCGACGACGATCTCTTGCGCGTCGCCGAGGCCGCCTATGGGAGGAATGTCGAGATATTTGCTGTCCGCCTGATTGACCGCCTCGCCGAGTGTGGCCTCGGCGGCCTGGGCTGCGGTGACGTCGAGAACGAGGCCGAGCGCTACGAGCATGGGCAGACGCGCCGCGCGCGCAAGGAGACCCGGAGAACCAACCGAAAACATACGCAAACACTCTCCAGATAGGACAAGCAGATTGCCCGTCATTGGCCCAAGAAACATTGGGGCGGCAGACTTTGGTCTGGGGCAAACCCAGAAAAACTCTAGCGCACCGCGCGGCCACCCCCCAACATCTCGGCCGTGCGACGGTTACCGGCGCAACACGCGCATCCACTTGCACAATCGCGTGTTAGGTGATTGCTTGCCGGCGCGGCCGGCTTCTGGCGCATTGGGCACCCAGAAAATGGCATTGGATGGACATGACTCCGAGTGACGACAAATTGCAGCCGCACGCGCCGGCCGCTGTCATAACGGGCGCCACCCAAGGCATCGGCCGGGCGCTCGCCGACGAGTTTGCCAAGACCGGCCATACGCTGCTTCTCGTCGCCCGCACCGAGGCCTCGCTCGCCAAGACGGCCAAAGAGATCTCGGCGCAGTACAACGTCCCGGTCCACACTGTCGCCTGCGACCTGTCCACCGCCGAGGGCTGCGACCGCGTGGCCGAGGCGTTGCGCGAGCACGGGCTTTACGCCGAGTCGCTCGTCAACAACGCCGCCATCATGACGGCCGGCTTCTTTCAGGATCAGGACAAGGACATCGCTACTGCGGCTGGTCGATCTCAATATGCGCGCCGTCGTCGATCTGACGCGGCGCTTTCTGCCGGACATGATCGCGCGTGGGAAGGGCGGCGTGCTCAATGTCGCCTCGGTCGAAGGCTTCATGCCGGTGCCCTATCAGGCGACCTACGCCGCCACCAAGGCGTTCATGATCTCGTTCAGCCGGGCGCTCGCCTATGAGGTCATGGGCACGGGCGTGCGCGTGTGCATGGTGGCGCCCGGCCCCATCGAGACCGACATGCACGCCAAGGCGGGCGCGGAATACTCGCGCTACGTCCTGTATCTGCCGCTGATGAGCCCGCAAGCCATGGCCGAGGCCGCCTACCGGCGGTTCATGCGTGGCAATTGGGTGATCGTCGAGGGTTGGATGAACCGGATCATCGCCACCGGCGTACGCTTCGTGCCGGGCATCATGCTGATTCCGGCGGTCGGCTGGTTCTTCCGGGTGCGCGACGCTGAAGGCAATCTGCAAATGCCCAAGCCTTTGCCGAAGCCGGGCTCTAAGACCTAGTCCTGGACGGAAATGGTGGAGCCGGACGGGATCGAACCGACGACCTCAGCAGTGCGATTGCTGCGCTCTCCCAACTGAGCTACGGCCCCAACTAGCCGCATTTAGGGAGCGGCCTCCACACCTGTCAAGCGAGGCCCATTCGCACAGCCAGAACTTAAGCCTTTGGCCCTTCGGAGACTTGCCCTGCACGCCGCCTCTCCGTTACATGTTGGCCGGGCCGCGCGCGGAGGGGCCTTTTCATGGTGCCTTTGATCGAATTCATCGTCTATCTCATCCAACTCTATATCTGGGTGATCATCGCGAGCGCCATCTTGAGTTGGTTGGTCGCCTTCAACGTGGTGAACACCAGCAACCGGTTCGTCTACTCCGTCGCCGACGTGCTTTACCGGCTCACGGAGCCGGCCTTGCGGCCGATTTGCAGTATCCTGCCCAATCTCGGCGGCATCGACATCTCCCCCGTGATTCTCATCCTGGTCCTGATGTTTTTCGTCAATGTGGTGCTGCTCGGCTGGCTCCTGCCGGCTTTCGTTGAGCCGGCCGTCTACATTCCTTGACGCCGCCGAAGCCGCCCGGACGGGCGATCCGCCCAAACGACGCGGGCGTGACGGTAACGGTGCGGCTGACACCGAAATCCGCCCGCGACGAGATCGTGAGCGTGGAGGACTTCGGCGGCGAGGCGGTGCTGAAGGCGCGTGTGCGGGCGGTGCCGGAAAACGGCCGCGCCAATGCGAGCCTCGAGAAGCTCATCGCCAAATGGCTAGGGCTCCCGCCGTCTTCGGTGAAGGTCGTGCAAGGCGGCAAATCGCGGCTGAAACAGGTCGCCATCGACGGGGAGCCAGGTGCGCTCGAAAAGCTGATTGCCGGCCGCCTCGCCGATTTGGGGCGGCGGTAAAATACTGGACCAGTCTATGAGGGAGTTATCGCCGCGGCGATCTCTTCGGCAATGGCTTGGGCGGCCGCGCGCGGATCGTCGGCGCGGGTGATCGGGCGTCCTACCACAAGATAATCCGCACCCGATTCTACAGCGGTCTTGGGCGTCACCACGCGGGCCTGGTCCTGGGCATCCGCTCCTTGTTGGCGAATGCCGGGCGTGACGATCAGGAAGTTGCGGAGTTTTTCGCGGAGCGCCGCCGCCTCTTTCCCCGAGGCGACAATGCCATCCAGCCCTGCGTCTTGCGACAGCCGCGCGCGCTCCTGCACGAGGGCCAGCGGCGGCATCTCGATGCCTTGTTCGGAAAGATCGGCGCGGTCGAGATTGGTGAGCACCGTCACGCCGAGAAGTTTCAGCCCGCTGTCGCCGCGCCCGCGCACCGCCGCATTGAGCGTCTTGAGGTCGGTCGCATGCACCGTGAGGAAGTGCGCACCGGTTTTGGCGATCACGGCCGTGGCCCGCTCCACGGTCGCCTCGATGTCGAGCAGCTTGGCGTCGAGGAACACGCGCTTGCCGTCATCCACAAGAGCGCGCGCCAGCGTCAGTCCGCCGGCGAAGATCAACTCGAGCCCGATCTTGTAGACGCCGACGCTGTCGCCCAGCTTGGCGATCAGCGCACGCGCTTCGTCAAGGTCGGGCACGTCGAGCGCCACAATGATCCGGTCCTTGGGGCTGATGGTCGGGTCTTGATGGCTCATGACGCGAATTTCCTGGCGGCAATGGCGAGCGCTTCGATGACGCTGGCGAAGAGTTTCTGCTGCGGCTCGTCTTTCAGGCTGCCGTCCTCTTCAAAGGCGTGCATAGCCCGCGGCAGCGCCATCTGTTGCGGGATCACGGTGGCGCCGAGGCCCACTTCGAGGATCTGCCGCAAGGTAAGCAGGCTGCGCATGCCCCCGTAATAGCCGGGTGAAGCGCCGGAGACCGCGAAGACCCGGGTCTTGAACACGTCGGGCGCGTCCTTCACGCGCGAGACCCAGTCCAGCGTGTTCTTCAGCAGCGCCGGGATCGAGGCATTGTATTCCGGTGTGGCGATGAACACCCCGTCATATTCTTCCAACAGCGCCTTGAAGGCGCGCGCCCGCTCCGGCACCCCTTCATTGGCCTCCAGGTCGCCGTGATAGATCGGCATGTGATAGTCGGAAAGATCGACGAACACCGCCTCGATGCCATTGGCTTCGGCGATGTGGCGGCCGAGCCGCGCCAGCTTCTTGTTCAGCGACCCGTCGCGGGCGCTGCCGGCAAAAAACAATAGCCGCATACAATTCTCCTCTTACGCGCGCGGCGCGCTCTGATCGTCGTCACCGTCTTCGCCAATGCCGAACACATGGCGCAACGGCACGGTTGCCGCAGCGGCAAGAGGCGTGGCCAGCGCCAGACCGATAAGCCCGAACACCGCGCCGAACACGAGCTGGTTCAGGATCACCACCGCCGGCGGCATCGACACCGCGCGCGCCTGAATCAACGGCGTCAGCAGGTAGCTCTCCAGGAACTGCACGCAGCAATAAAGGCCGAGGGCCCACAGCGCCAGGTTGAAGCTCGCCCCGCCGGCGACGAGCACGATGGGGATCGCGCCGATGATCGGGCCGAGATAGGGCAGGAAGCAGGCAAGTCCGGCGAACAGGGCCAGCACGAAAGCGATCGGGACGCCGAGGATCAGGAGGCCGACATAGGTGAAGCCGCCGATCACCGACATGGTGATCGATTGGCCTATCAGCCAGCGGCGCAGCAACTCGCCGGTCTCGTACAACATCGACAGCACGGTGTCGCGCCGATCCTCAGGCGCCAGCCGCGCCACCAAATTCACATAGGTATGCGGGTCGGCGGCGAAATAGACGCCGAAGAACAGCACGATCAGACCGGCGCTGAACAATCCGAAGATGGAGAGCGCAACCGATGTGGCGCCGGTGGCGATGCCCCATTGGCTCATGAAATTGCCGAGCAGCTGTACGAGATCGATGCCGTTGAGAAAGGCCGTGTGGTCAGCGAAGCTGGCAAGGCGTGTGGTGAGCGTCGTGGCGCCCACGGCGATGCTCTGGGCGAGCTGGGCGATCTGCAGAGCGAGCGTGGGGCCGGCCGTCCACGCCGCCAACACGAGACCCGCCGCCGCGGCCAACGCCACCAGTCCGAGCATGGCCAGACGCGGCAGGCCGGTCAGCTCGGCCAGCGCCCGGCTCGCGCCGTACAACACGATGGCGAGCAAGATCCCGGCAAAGGTGAGGAGGATGGCCGTCTGCGCGTACCACAGGCCGAAGGCGAGCGCGATGACGGCGAGCGCAGCCGCCGTGATCTTCGCCGCGCGGGCCGCATCCATGGGACCGCTTGGTACTTTGGGATCGCGCTTAGCAGGCTCGCCGGGCATGGCTGTCTCGCTTGCTGGCGCGCGAAATATGAGAGGCAACGGGCGCGCGGGGGATGGGCTCGTGCCGGCAATCTACGTCAAAGGGGAGGTCAAACAAAGGGTAGCGCTATTCGCCGATACCCTCGAAAAACTCCTTTACCCGGGCAAAAAATCCGGCCGAATCCGGGCTCGTATCCGGGTTCGAGGCCTCCTCGAAGGCCTTGAGCAGGTCGCGCTGCTTGCGCGAAAGATTCTTCGGTGTCTCGACCTCGACTTGGATATAGAGGTCGCCCTGCTGCTTGGAGCGCAGAACCGGCATGCCTTTGGCCTTCAGGCGGAATTGCTTGCCGCTTTCGCTGCCCTCGGGGATTTTCACCCGGCTCCGGCCGCCGTCGATGGTCGGCACCTCGATCTGACCGCCGAGCGCCGCCGTCGTCATCGAGATCGGCACGCGGCAGAACAGATCCGCCCCGTCGCGCTGGAAAAACTCGTGCGGCTTGATCGACAGGAAAATATAGAGATCGCCGGGTGGGCCGCCGCGCACCCCCGCCTCGCCTTCGCCGGCCAGCCGGATGCGGGTGCCGTCCTCGACGCCAACCGGAATGGTGACGGACAGCGTGCGCTCGCGCATCACGCGTCCCGCCCCGTTGCAGGACGGGCACGGCGTGTCGATGGTCTCGCCGCGCCCCTGGCAGGCTGGACAGGTTCGCTCGATGGTGAAGAAGCCCTGGCTCGCCCGCACCTTGCCGACGCCGCCGCATGTACGGCACGACGTCGGCGCCGTACCGGTCTTGGCGCCGGAGCCAGAGCAATCGTCGCAAGTCACGCTGGTCGGCACGCGGATCTGCGCCGTCTTGCCTTCAAAGGCTTCCGACAGCGCGATCTCCATATTGTAGCGAAGATCTGCTCCGCGCTCGCGGGCCGAACGCTGGCGCGGACGGCGCTGCCCCTGGCCCATGAACTCGCCGAACAGGTCGTCGAACATGGCCGACATGGAAGCCGAGAAATCGGCGCCGAAATTATGCGCCCCCGGACCACCCATGGCGCTGCCCTCAAAGGCCGCGTGTCCGAAGCGGTCATAGGCCGCCCGGCGCTGCGGATCCTTCAGCGCCTCGTAGGCTTCATTGACTTCGATGAACCGCGTCTCCGCGGTGGGGTCGCCGTTACAGGTGTCGGGATGGCATTCCTTGGCGAGGCGCCGGAACGCCGATTTGATGTCGCCTTCGCCAGCGCTGCGACTAACGCCCAGTATGTCGTAGTAGCACCGTTTTGCCATTACCGCTCCGGACCCTCACACCGCCGTACCGCTCGCCGCGGCGGCGCACAAGCCTCTTGTTGGGCGTAGGCGGAGCCCTGTTGTCCAGGGCTCCGCGCCAATTTGCGTTTGCTATGCCGACTTCTTGTCGTCGTCGTCTTTGACTTCCTCGAAGTCGACATCGACCACCTTCTCGTCGGAGCCACCGCCGGCATCGGCCGACGGACCAGCCTCGCCACTGGCGGCGCCTTGGCTCGCGTTATACATGGCCTCGCCGAGCTTCATGGAGGCCTGCGCCACCGCGTCCACCTTCTGCTTGATGGCTTCGGCGTCGTCGCCCTCGGCGGCAGTCTTGAGTTCGGCGACGGCGGTTTCCACCGCGGCCTTGTCCTCGGCCGCAACCTTGTCGCCGAAGTCCTTCAGCATCTTGTCGGTCGAGTGTACCAGCGCCTCGGCCTGATTGCGGACTTCCACCAGCTCGCGGCGCTTCTTGTCCTCGTCGGCGTGGCTCTCGGCTTCCTGGACCATACGCTCGATGTCGCTATCGGTCAGGCCGCCGGACGCCTGGATGCGGATCGACTGCTCCTTGCCCGTGGCTTTGTCGGAGGCCGACACATTAACGATGCCGTTGGCGTCGATATCGAAGGTCACCTCGATTTGCGGCACGCCGCGCGGCGCCGGCGGAATGCCGACCAGATCGAACTGACCGAGCATCTTGTTGTCGGCCGCCATCTCGCGCTCGCCCTGGAAGACGCGGATGGTCACCGCGTTCTGATTGTCTTCCGCGGTGGAGAACACTTGGCTCTTCTTCGTCGGGATCGTGGTGTTGCGATCGATCAGCCGCGTGAACACGCCGCCCAAGGTCTCGATACCGAGCGACAGCGGCGTCACGTCGAGCAGCAGCACGTCCTTGACGTCGCCTTGCAGCACGCCGGCCTGTACGGCGGCGCCGATGGCCACAACCTCGTCCGGGTTGACGCCCTTATGGGGCTCCTTGCCGAAGAAGGTCTTCACCGTCTCCACCACTTTCGGCATGCGGGTCATGCCGCCGACGAGAATCACCTCGTTGATTTCGGCCGGCTTGAGCCCCGCATCCTTCAGCGCCGCCTGGCACGGGCCGATAGTCTTCTGGATCAGATCTTCGACCAGGCTCTCGAGCTTCGCCCGCGTGAGCTTCATGGTCAGATGCTTCGGACCCGACTGGTCGGCGGTGATGAAGGGTAGGTTGATTTCGGTCTGCTGCGTCGAGGACAACTCGATCTTGGCCTTCTCGGCGGCTTCCTTGAGACGCTGCAGCGCCAGCTTGTCGGTGCGCAGGTCGATGCCGTGCTCTTTCTTGAATTCGTCGGCGAGGTAATCGACGATCCGCATGTCGAAGTCCTCACCGCCGAGGAAGGTGTCGCCGTTGGTCGACTTCACCTCGAATACGCCGTCGCCGATCTCGAGCACCGAGACGTCGAATGTGCCGCCGCCCAAGTCATAGACGGCGATCGTCTGGCCTTCTTTCTTCTCGAGCCCGTAAGACAGCGCCGCGGCGGTCGGCTCGTTGATGATGCGCAGGACTTCGAGGCCCGCGATCTTGCCCGCATCCTTGGTCGCTTGGCGCTGGGCGTCGTTGAAATAGGCCGGGACGGTAATGACCGCCTGCTCGACCGTGTGGCCGAGATGCGATTCAGCCGTCTCTTTCATCTTCTGCAGAATGTAGGCGGAGATCTGCGAGGGCGAATATTTCTTGCCGTGGGACTCGACCCAGGCGTCGCCGTTGTCGGCCTTTACCAGCTGGTAGGGGACGAGCTTCTGATCCTTGGCGACCGTGGGGTCTTCCCACCGGCGGCCGATCAAACGCTTGATGGCGAAAAACGTATTCTCGGGATTGGTGACGGCCTGGCGTTTGGCCGGAAGTCCGACCAGGACCTCGCCGTCGTCGGTGAACGCCACCATGGACGGCGTCGTGCGCATGCCCTCAGCATTCTCGATGACCTTGGGGTTTTTCCCCTCCATGACCGCGACACAGGAGTTCGTCGTGCCGAGATCGATACCGATCACTTTCGCCATTGCGAGCCTCTCTTTCTGGCAAACCGTCCGGGCCCTTTAGAGGCACCCGGGATCATCTCACGCGCGTCGCATCTGGATTGGCGCGGGCCGGTCCCCATCGTTTCGCCGCACCCGCCGGACAGAACCCGGCGGCGCTCCGCGGTTATATAGGTGGCAACCCTATGAGCCGCAAGGAGAAGCGGGCTATGTGCTGGCGCCTGAAACTGAGATTTCACCCGACGCGCTTCCATGCTCCGATCAGGATCGGCGTTAAGCAATAATAGCGCCCGTCGGCGCCAGCCTCGGTCATGTCCCGTTTGAAGGCCTCAGCGCGCGCCGTATCGGCGATACCAAGTTTGGCAGCCGAGGCGAAAAGTCCTTGGTAAACGCCAATTAGCATTGCTGCCATCTGACTGAGCGGAATGTATTTGGCCTCCGCCAGCGTGCCGTCGGGAGCGCCAATCCCTGCCGCCTCGAACTGCGCCGGCAATTGCCGGCCGGCCCGCATATTGCTGCCGTGACCTCTGAACACCCCTTCGAACAGGCGGTTGAACTCGACCATGGCGGGGCACAGCGGCTCGACCGCGATGGCGCCGAAATCGAACTCCTGCGCCGCCACCACGCCGCCGGGCTTGGTCCAGGCGAGCATTTTCTCCAGCACCGCGACCGGGTCCTGCATATGCATGAGAAACAGCCGGCAATAGGTGAGATCGAAGGGTCCGCCGGCGACCGCCGTCGTCTCGACCACATTGGCCTCCACGAGGGAGAATTCGGTGCCGCCTTGCGCTTTCAGGTCGGCCAGCGCCTGAGCGCCCAATTTGGAGTCGATCTCAAGCCCCGTGACATGGCCCGACGGGCCCACCCGGTCGGCCATCAGCCGCATCACCGAGCCTGCCCCCGAGCCCACGTCGAGGCAGGTCATGCCGGGGCCCAGGCCGGCCCGATCGAGCAGGGCTTCGGTGGCGCCCTGCCACATGGCGGCCTGGTTGCGCAGGCGCTGATATTCGTCAGCGTTGCGTGTGTGAATATAGCCGTCAGGATTGCTGGTCTGCGGGCTTTCCATGAATCCTCGTCAAAGCGGTCCTTATGCCGCGCCGATGCGCTATGACGCGGACCGTAGGCCACCAGTGAGGCGGAGCAAAGGTCGGGTGCAATATTATCCGCAGAGGTTTGACGCGGGCGCGCAACGGGCGCTGCTCGATGCGATCAGGCAGATTATCGCGCAAGCACCCCTCTACACGCCGACCATGCCGCGAACCGGTAAGCCGATGTCCGTGCGCATGACCAATGCCGGGCCCCTCGGCTGGGTCACCGACAAGGAGCGCGGCTACCGGTACCAGGCGATGCATCCGGTGACAGGCGAGCCCTGGCCGGCGCTCCCGCCAATGCTGCTTGATCTGTGGGAGGAACTGGCCGGCTACCCGCACCCCCCGGAAGCCTGCCTCATCAATTATTATGGCGGCGGCGCCAAGATGGGCCTGCATCAGGACCGGGACGAGGAGGATTTCGACGCGCCGGTGCTCTCGGTGTCGTTGGGCGACACCGCGCTCTTTCGCGTCGGCGGCACCACGCGGAAAGCGCCCACGCAGACATTCGAGCTGAAATCAGGCGATGTCTTCGTGCTGGGCGGCGCTGACCGGCTCAACTTTCACGGCATCGACCGCGTGCGGCCCGGCACGTCCGATCTCCTGGACGAAGGCGGCCGCTTCAACCTCACCCTGCGTCGGGTCACCAAGCCGGGTTTAACTTAGACCGGCTCAGTCGCCGCCGTCGGGGAAGTCGTCATTGGCCGCTCCGCCGGTCCCGAAGTCGCTGCCGGGCTTGGCTTGCGGCGCCGCTCTGGGCCCGCCCTTGGACACGGCCACCAGCGCGGGCCTGAGGCAGCGGTCGCCGATCATGTAGCCCGCCTGCATCACCTCAACCACGGTGCCTTCCGGCACCTCGGCATTCGGCACCTCATACATGGCCTGCTGCGAGTTCGGGTCGAAGCGCTGGCCGAGCGGCTCGATGGTGGTGACGCCGTGGCGCTCCATCATGTTGAGCAACTCCCGCTCGGTAAGCTCCACCCCTTCGAGGAAGCTTTTGAGCGCGGGGTCCTGGGCGGCGGCCTCCGCCGGCACGTGCTCGATGGCGCGCTTCAGATTGTCGCCGATCGTCAGCACGTCGCGGGCGAAGTTGGAGATGGCGTAGCGCGCCGTGTCCGCCTTCTCGCGCTCGGTGCGGCGGCGCAGATTCTCCATGTCGGCCATGGTGCGCAGCAGCTTGTCGCGCATCTCGGCATTCTCGCCGAGCAGCGTCTCGAGGTCGGCGCCGACATCAAGGGTGGCGTCGTCGTTCAAGTCTTGCGTCTCGGCCTTGGGGGAATCGGCAGCTTTCGCCTGATCCTCGTTGGCCTCACGCGGATCGTTGGTGTCGTCGGGCATGCTCTAGCCTCGGCGATTGGGGTTCACTTGAGATGGTCGGGGTATCAACCGGGAGCCGGCAAAAATCAAGGGACAAGCCGCCCGAGTAACCTTGCCGTGTAGTCAACCATGGGAATGATACGCCCGTAATTCAGTCGGGTCGGGCCGATGACGCCAAGCACGCCAACGATTTTCTGCTCGCTATCCTCGAACGGCGAGACGATGAGCGCCGAGCCCGAGAGCGAGAACAGCTTGTTCTCCGAGCCGATGAAGATGCGCACGCCCTCGGCGCGTTCGGCCAGGCCCAGGAGCTGGATCAGGTCCTTCTTGGCGTCGAGATCCTCGAACAGATGCCGCACCCGCTCCAAATCCTCCATCGCCTTGACGTCTTCCAGGAGATGCGCCCGGCCGCAGACGATGAGACTCTGCCGGTCGTCGCCGTCGCCCGACCAGGTGGCGAGCCCGTCGGTCACCACGCGCGCGGTCAGCTCGTCGAGTTGCGCGCGCCGCGCCTCGATCTCCGTCTCGATCCGGGTGCGCGCGTCCGCCAGCGTCAACCCGCCGATGCGTGCGTTGAGATAGTTTGTCGCTTCGGTCAGTGACGAGAGCGGCAGCCCGTCGGGCACCGTGACGATGCGATTCTCGACGTCGCCGTCTTCGCTGACCAGCACGGCGAGCGCCTTGCCTTGGCCAAGACTGACGAACTCGACCTGGCGCAGCGTCTTGCTCTGCTTCTCGGCGAGTACCACGCCGGCGCAGCGCGATAGCCCCGACAGCATCTCGCCGGCTTCCGCCAAATAGTCTGCGACGCTGCGACGCTGACCGCCCGCCGCCATGCGGGTTTTGATCTGGTTGCGCTCAGCCTCGGTGATGTCGCCGATCTCGAGCAGGCCGTCGACGAAGAGGCGCAAGCCCGTCTGGGTCGGCAGCCGGCCGGCGCTCGTATGCGGCGCATAGATGAGGCCGAGGCTTTCCAGGTCGGACATGACGTTGCGCACCGACGCGGGTGACAGCGTCATCGGCAGGGCCCGGCTCAAATTGCGCGAGCCGACCGGTTCGCCGGTCTCCAGATATGTCTCCACGACATGCTTGAAGATCTCGCGCGACCGCTCGTTGAGCTGGCGCAGACTGACCGCGGCTTCGGCCGCGAGGATGCCTTTGACGTCGGGATGACCCATGCGTGCGAACTTAGGAGCCGCCCCCTGTCCAGTCAAACGCGCTCGGTGGTCTAGTTAAGGGGACCGAACTCCGGCGCGGCGGGCACGCTCAGCTCATCCGGTGCGCCGAAGTGATCAAAATAGCGGGTCTTCATCGCCTCGACCGGCATGACGACGAAGACGTCGGTGGTGCCGAATTGATGGTCGATGACGGCGCCGTCGCCGACAAAGGCGCCGACCCGCAAATAGCCCTTGATCAAGGGCGGCAGGGCTTTGAGCGCGGCGCGGGTATCGACCGCCTCGCGCGGCATCATGTTCATGTCGACGCGCAGATGATCGTGCGCCCGCACCCGCCAGTCCTCGGGCGCCAGCGAGTTGTGGTGCAGGAAGCTGAGGGCCAACGCGTGCGCCGTCGGGTCCGTTCCCGGGAAGCTGGCGCAGCCGATCATCACGTCGCCACTGTGCTCGCGCACATATGACCAGACGCCCTGCCACAGCAATTCTAGCGTGCGCCGGTTGCGATAGGGCTTGAGCACGCAGGAGCGGCCGAGCTCGATGAAGCTGTAATCGGGTTTCGCCCGGATCAGCGGCGCGATGTCGTATTCGCCTTGCGTGTAGAAGCCGTCATGCAGCTCGGCGACGTCTTGGCGCAGCACGCGATAGGTGCCGACCACTTGCGACCGCCGCCAGCGCCCCTGCTTGGCGGAATCGCCGCGGTCGACCACGAGCAGATGGTCGAAGATCGGGTCATAGGTGTCCTCGTCGCGCCGCGACAGCATGGCGAGCGCGCCGGGAGTGGCCGACATCTCTTCGTAGAACACTTTGTAGCGCAGGCGCTGGGCGCGGCGGATCTCGCTCTTCTTGCGGGCCAGTTGCACTTCGAGTTGACCGATGCGGCCATAGATCTTGGGGGGCTGAAACCGCCCGCGAAGACCGGCGGCCGGGAATTTCCGCCGTCCCATGAACGGCAGCCCGGCCCCTTGGCCGGGCTTGAACGTCAGCCCTGGAAACATGGTCCCACCGCGAATTCGACCCGAAAAGCGTCCTGACGTCGGCTTTATCGTCATGCACAAGCCCGTTTCGCAAATTGGGAGGAACGCGCCACGGGACTCCCGCAGGCTACCGATGTAGCGCCTTGCCCACGGTCATCCCGATTCGGCCACAACGATAGCCGGTTAGCAAACCAATTCGAAGTCTATGTGACAGCCTGGGGATAGCGAAGGAAACAGGCGCGCCCGCCTTGGCATTAGGCCGCGCCGCTGCCGGACCGATCGCCACGCGCCGCGCCGCCGCGCCAGCGGGCAAGCAGCGCCGACAAATCCTGTTTCTCGAAGGGCTTGGCGAGATAATCGTCGAGCCCGGCAGCAAGATAAGCCGCCTTATCGTCGGCGAAGGCATTGGCGGTCAGCGCCACGATTGGCGGTCGGCCTGCGCCCGGCTGCGCGTCGTCGGGGTACAGCGCCCGGATCCCGCATGCCGCCTCCACCCCGTCCATATCGGGCATGTGGATATCCATCAGCACGAGGTCGAAGCCGGAGCCGTCGCCGTCGGCAAGTTCGTCGCCCGCTTTCACGACCGCCTCCGCGCCGTCGCGCGCACGCACGACGCGGGCGCCGGACTTCTCCAGCACGGTGCAGGCGAGCAGGGCGTTGATGTCGTTGTCCTCGGCAAGCAGGATGGCGAGCCCGGAGGCCGCATTGGCGCCGGCCGGCGGGGCCTGAAGAAGCTTCAGACACGCATCCGCGGGCCCGGCTTGCTGTTGCCCGGCGCCGGCGAAGAGTTGCGTCAACGCCGACACGGGTCTGAGCGGCCGCACGAGATAGCCGTTGAAGCCCTTGGCGCGGAAGCGCGGGAGGTCGCCGCGCTCGCTGGGATCGATGGTCACCACCGCCCGTGCCGCATGCTCAGACGGCAACGCGCCGCCGAGCAGAGGTAGAAGCTGCGCCGCGCCGGCCTCTACATTGGCCTTATCGGTGAGCAGAGCGCTGAACGGGATGCCTTTGGCGGCAGCGTCCGCAGCCGTGCGCGCGGCGTCTTTCGCCTTCACCCGGGCGACGCTTGCGCCCATGGCAACGAGAAGGTCGCCGACCAGCGCCGCCTCGATGGCGCCGTCGAGCACCAGCAGCACGCGCTCGCCTGTTTGCGGCTTTGGCCAGTCGTCACCGAGCTGCGCCACGCCCGCGGGCGTGGCGAACGGCAAGTCCACGGTAAAGGTCGCGCCCGCGCCCGGCACGCTAGTCACGTCGATGCGACCGGCCATCTCGTCCACGAGGCGCTTGGAGATGGCGAGCCCCAGCCCGGTGCCGCCATGCCGCCGCGCCGGACCCTGTTCGCCCTGCTCGAACTCGGAAAAGATTCTTTCGATCGCCGTCGGCGGCACCCCGGGTCCGGTGTCGCGCACCGCGAAGCGCAGAATAGCGTTGTCGCCTTGCGGTCCCCCGGGCGCCAAGCCGACCGTCAGCGCCACACCGCCATGGTCGGTGAACTTGATGGCGTTGCCGACGAGGTTCATCAGGATCTGGCGCACGCGCATCTCATCGCCGATCACCGTCTTCGGCAGATCTGGCGCGGCGTACCAGCCGATCTCCAGACCCTTGTCGCGCCCTCTCGGCGCCAGCAGCTCGACCACGCCCTGCGCCGCGTCGGCGATGTCGAACGGAGCTGAGCGCAGCTCGATCTTGCCGGCCTCGATCTTGGAGAAGTCGAGCACTTCGTCGATGAGCGACAGCAGCGTCGTGGCCGAGGTCGAGATGGCGCGCGCATAGGTGCGCTGCTCGGGCGACAGCTCGGTATCGAGCAGAAGCCCGGTCATACCGAGAATGCCGTTCATGGGCGTTCTGATCTCGTAACTCATGGATGCGAGGAACCGCGATTTGGCATGGCTCGCGGTCATCGCGTGATCGCGCGCTTCCGCCAGCGCCAGTTCGGCGGCCCGTTGCTCGGTAATGTCCCGGCCGACGCTCTGGATCTCGCTGATGCTGCCGTCAGGCCCGACCACGGGGAAATCCTCCCACACGAACCAGCGGGGGCCCGCGGCGGTGGCGAGCTCCACCACCCGGCTTTTCCGCTCATCGCTGGTTCCGGGAAAGGCCTGCTCATCGCGGTCGTCGAGAACCGGCAGGTGGAACACGCGGCCAAGCGCCGCTTCGCGTTCCATGACGAAGGTCCGGCAGAAGGCGTCATTGACGAAGGAAAGCCGTTCGTCGGCGTCGCGGCGCAGGATCACGTCGCCCTGGTGGTCGAGCAGGTCGCGATAGCGCGCTTCGCGCTCGCGCACCTCCCATTGCAGGTCCTTCAGGAACTCAAGGCTGGAGTCGAGCCGCGATGCCAGGGTTTCCAGCCGCGCATTGCCGGTCTCGGATTTGCGGTCGGCGAGGGAGGCGAGGAGCACGACGCCGAGTACCAGCGGCGACAGGACGAGCGTCGTCGTGACGCCGAGCATATAGGCCGAGAGCGCGATGAGGCCCAGGGCGAGGACCGCAAGCGCCATCCGCAAGCCAATACCGCCGGCGCAATCAGCGCCGAAGCTCTGCCAAATCTTACGCTGCACTGTTGACGCCGTTGATTATGACCGGGGCTTGTGCCCTGGCGGTTTCATTGGCGTCAGAAAACCAGAGAAAGCTTGAGAAAGGCTTTAGCGGCCGACTTTCAGGCGGTTAGGCAGCCTCTCAGGCCGCGGCTTGCGCCCGGCGCAAGGTCTCGCCGCGATAGCTCAAGGCCTCGGCGATATGGATCCGGGCGACTCTATCCTCGCCATCGAGGTCGGCCAGGGTACGGGCCACGCGCAAGGTCCGGTGATAGCCCCGGGCGCTCAAGGAAAGCGTATCGGCCGCGTCGCGCAGCAACTTAAGACCGTCGGCCTCCGGCGCGGCGATCTCTTCGAGCAGCGCCCCGTCACATTCGGCGTTGGTGCGGATGCGGGGCAGACCGAGCGCGGCATAGCGTGCCGTCTGCGCCTGGCGCGCGGCCGTAACTCGGGCCCGCACCACGGCACTGCCTTCGCAAGCCTGCGGCAGGACGAGATCTGCGGCCGAGACGGCCGGCACCTCGATCTGCAGATCGATGCGGTCGAGCATCGGGCCTGAGATGCGGGCCTGATAGCGCTCGGCGCATCCCCGGCCCTGGCGGCATACATAGCCGGGCTCGCCCGCATGGCCGCAGCGGCACGGATTCATCGCGGCGATGAGTTGGATGCGCGAGGGGTAAGCGATGCGGTGGTTGGCCCGGGCGATCACCGTCTCGCCGGTCTCGAGCGGCTGGCGCAGCGCATCGAGCACTTGCGGATTGAACTCGGGCAGCTCGTCGAGAAACAGCACGCCGAGATGGGCGAGCGCCGCCTCGCCCGGCCTTGGCCGCGACCCGCCGCCGACCAGCGCCGCCATGCTCGCCGAATGGTGTGGCGCGCGGAAAGGACGCTTCCGGCCGATGCGCCCGCCGGCCAGATCGCCCGCGAGGCTCCGGATCATGCTCACTTCGAGCATCTCGGCCGGCTCCAGCGGCGGCAGGATTGAGGGCAGCCGCCGCGCCAGCATGGACTTGCCGGCGCCGGGCGGCCCGATCAGCAGCAAATGGTGGCCCCCGGCCGCGGCCACTTCGAGCGCGCGTTTAGCCGTCTCCTGTCCCTTGATGTCAAGCGAGGTCGGGCATCGCCGCATCGCCCGGGTCGGGCGTGGTTCGGGCCGCCGCAAGCTCTGCAGGCCTTTGAAATGGTTGATGAGCTGGAGCAGGTTGGACGGCGCCAGGATCGGCATGTCGGCCGCGGCCCAGGCCGCTTCCGGCGCCACAAGCGCCGGGACAGATCAGGCCCTTGCCGAGGGCGTTGGCGCCGATGGCGGCGGGCAGGGCGCCGGCCACCGAAGCGATGGACCCGTCGAGCGCCAACTCGCCCAGCACGCAATAACTTTCGATGGCGTCCGGCGCCACCGCGCCGATGGCGGCCATGACCCCGAGCGCGACGGGAAGGTCGTAATGGCTGCCTTCTTTCGGCAGGTCGGCCGGCGCCAAATTGACGGTGATGCGTTTCGGCGGCAACGCGAGCCCGATGGCGTTCAGCGCGCCGCGCACCCGCTCGCGGCTCTCGGCCACCGCTTTGTCAGGGAGCCCGACAATGGTGAAAGCGGGCAGCCCCGGGCCGATCTGGACTTGCACGTCCACGGCGCGCGCCTCGATGCCTTCAAAGGCGACCGTGGTGACCCGCGCGAACATGATGAAACCCCCCGTTTCCGGCCTGCAGCGAGTTTAGCCAAAGCTTGGCCGGCCCGGTGATTGCATACTTGACTGCACAGGCCCGAATCCCAATATTTGAGGCACAGGGAGACAGGCCATGCACAGCGCGCTTCTAGTCATCAATCCGCAAACGGATCAGGAATGGGCCGACCTGAAAGAATACGAAAAACGAAAATCAGCCCAATTCGAAGGTGTCGTGCGGCTAGCCGAAAATGTGTGGCAGATAGACCTGCATAAGTCCGTAGGTCTGCTGGGCTTGCTAGTCGGCTTCGCGGAGAGCAAAGGCCTTCGATTTGGCGTCCTGATGCTTGAACGGGAGCCTGTGTGGCATCCCGAACGCTTCCTAATTCCAGCCGAGTAGAGACCATGAGAGCAGACATCGAAAACCCGATCTTTCAAGACGAGGAAAAGGCCCGCGAATGGCTCGAAGCCCAGCGCTGGCCCGATGGTCCTGTCTGCCCCACCTGCAAGAAGCGGGATGGCGTCAAAGCCCTGCCAGTGACTCGCTCAAAGCCTTCCAAGGCCCATCCCGACGGCGTGCTGCAAACCGGCTGGTACCACTGCAATCCGTGCCGGAAGCGCTTTACCGTTCGCGTGGGCACCCTCTACGAGCGCTCCCACATTCCCTTGCATAAATGGCTGTACGCCACGCACCTGCTTTGCTCGTCAAAGAAGGGCATGAGCGCTTTGCAGCTCCACCGCATGCTTGGCGTATCTCGCAAGTCAGCTTGGTTCATGGCTCACCGCATCCGTGAAGGCATGCGCGAAACCAATCCCACTCCGATGGGCGGCGAAGGCCAGATCGTAGAGGCTGACGAAACCTATTTCGGCAACGCGCGCGGCGCTCGCATGAAAGACGTTCTTCTGCCCGGCAAAGGCTGGGTGAAGCGTGGCGCTGGCGGCGAAGCCAAGTTCAAGGTCGTGTCTCTCGTAGAGCGCGGCGGCCGTGCTCGCTCAGTCCATATCCCCTACATCACGTCCAATGCCGTTCGTAAGGTTCTCCCCCAGAACGTGCTTCGCAAAACGGATCTGATGACCGACAGCGCGAACGTCTACCAGTCGGTCGGTCGCGAGTACGCGAGCCATGAGACAGTCAATCACTCGATCTACGAATATGCGCGGGGCATCGTGCATACCAACACGATTGAAGGCTTCTTCTCGATTTTCAAACGAGGCATGCGTGGCATCTACCAGCATTGCAGCGAAGCCCACCTTCACCGCTATCTCGCTGAGTTCGATTTCCGGTATTCAAACCGTGAAGCCTTCGGCTGCGATGATCGCGCTCGCACCCTCGAAGCCATCAAGGGCATCGAAGGTAAACGGCTGACGTATCGCGGGACTAACCAAGCCACGTACGCTTAGGCAGAGGGTGAGGCGGTTCTTCAAGTGGAGAGAGCGGTTAAACCATTGACGCGAATCACTTTTTAATAAGCCATTGAATCGCTACACAAAAACGCCTATGTAGGGCGGATGACAAAGCAGTATTCAGCACAGGACGTGGCGCGCTTTTTCTTGTCGCTCGTGGATACAGACGACAATGACGTGTCCAATTTAAAGCTCCAAAAGCTGTGCTACTACGCACAGGGCGTTGGGCTTGCCGTTCGTGGTGCGCCTCTTTTTAAGGAAGACCTCCTTGCCTGGGATCACGGCCCAGTTATCCCGCCGCTCTACGGACAGTACAAAGAGAATGGTGCGCAGCCGATTGCCGCCGTAGACGACCTTGATCCTGAAATGTTTGAGGAGTCGGATCGCGAGCTTCTGCACGATATCTACGATTACTACGGACAGTTCTCGGCTTGGCGACTGCGGGAAATGACCCATAATGAGCCGCCTTGGCAGAACGCTTACAAAACGGCCTCAAAGCTCATTTCGCTGGATGCCCTCAGAGGGTACTTTGGCCCACTAGTGGAATCTGAGTACGGCGATCGGGTCTATGGCAAAGCAGCAAGGGCCAAAGAAATCCAAGTTTCTCAGAACTGAGCAACACGCCCCTCCCAAGTCTTGGGACGAAGAACCACCTGCATTTTCATTCGAGAAGATGCAGGATGGCTCTGGTCACTCTGTCAACTGTTGTGGCGACGAAGACCGCGTGCACCTCATCAAGAGGCTGTTCATGCTTTCCCATATGACCTGGCGAATGATTAGACAGGCTCCCCGCACAGGCATCGGAACCGAGAAGATCGGGCGCGGCTCAATACACCATGGTATCCCCGCGTCCGTGACGGACGATGTTGGGAGCTTCTTCGCATTGCACTATCAGGGCAAGAAGCGCTTCGTTGGGTACAAAGTGGATAAGGTCTTCTACATCCTCTGGGTCGACCACGATTTTGGCGTTTACGACCACGGGCGCTAATGCGCCCCGAGCGCCAGCCTAATCAGAGTCACTCCAAGTACTACCGGTATCGAAAATACGACCACAAGCCCCAGCCAACGCCATGGGCTAAGCTTGGGCATGAAGTAGTCACGCGGCGGCAGGTTGTCGTTGTCGGGCCACATGCCGACAGATTAGGCCCGCTTCTTGGCCTTGGTCGAGGGCTTCTTGCGGGGCTTAGCGGGCTTCTTCTCGGACTCGTCCTTGGGCTTCTCGTGGTCGAGGAAGTACCCGATCACCCTCTGAAAAGCCGAATCTTTCAATTCTTCGGGGTTATCCACGGTATCCACGCCCAAGACGGAGGAAAACTGACACGACACGCATTGAATGCTCCATCGAGTTCCGGCCAAAGTCCGATTCTGGCCAAGGCGGTGGCAGCGAGACCCTGCAACCCCATTGCTCGGTGTCTCGCCGCCTTAGCCTGACTATGGAGCGGGTGACAGCTTCCATCGGAAGCTACACCGCCTTTGACGGTCCCGCTGCCGGGCCGTCATTGATGGGGGTAGCAGGTTCGCAGGGTAGGTTCTGCCCAGTCCCGGCCTGTCGGTTCGATTCCGACTACCTCCACCTAACCGAAAAATCGGTTACGCCCTATGTAACTCCCAGTGAACCTTTAGCTCCACTAAATTTTATGCGCCCTGTGCATATACCAACCCCATCCAATTCTGTGCAGTCAAGTATACAATCCCCGCCGGCCCGCAAGAACAATAAGGGAACATCGCTCAGGCCCACAGATAGCCGACGAGACACCCAAACAGAAGGACGAGCAGCACAACGTCGGCGATGCCGAAATGCATGATCCAGCGTGGCGGCTCGCGGTAACGGGGCACCGCCCGCATCAGGGTCAGCCCGCCATAGAAGATCCAGGCGAGTAGGAGCCCGATGGCGAACGCCGCGCCTGGCCCGCGCGCACCGACGGGGGCCATGACGGCCAGCAGGAGCCAGATGCCGAGCGCCACATAGACGAGATAGATGCCCGCCAGCCACAGCGTCTTGATGACGCCCGCCCGATCGTCATGCCATTGCTGCGTGACCGCCGGAATATTGGCGATCAGCACGGCGAGGACGACGATCGGGACGATCCAATTCTGCATGGCTTACGCTCGCGGAAATTGCACCCCTGTTGCTATTGTCGGTGGTTAGGGCACCGTTGCACAACAAGATGATTCGCCGACAGGCGCGCCCTAAGGAGAAAACGCCATGAGCAAAGATCCCCGCGTGCGCGCCTTTTTGATCAACTTCGCCGTCTATCTGGCCGTGATCGCCCTGTTGGCGGCGCTCAATCTGTGGCGCTCGCCGGACAATCTCTGGGTCGTCTGGGTGGCGCTCGGCTGGGGCATCGGCGTGGCCGCGCATGGCCTGGCGCTTCTGCTGCGCAGGACGAACCGCCCAGAGCGCGTGTTCAGTGATCCCAAGGTGCGCGGTTTCGCCGTCCACCTATTCGCCTATTTGGCGGTGATCGCCCTGCTCTTCGTGGTCAATCTCCTCACCTCGCCCAACTCATGGTGGTGGTATTGGGTGGCGCTGGGCTGGGGCTTGGGCCTTGCCGCAAACGCTTGGGCCGTGTTCGGCCGGAACCGCGCCCGCGCGGCCTGAACAGTCAGACCTTCGGAATGAGCGTGTTCGATGGCAGGCTCGGATCGCGCAAGCGCGCCGCCTGTTCCGCGCCGCTGATCGGCAGGCTCCCGGTATCGAGCAGCCCGATCTGCGCCAGCACGGAAGCCTGATCCCAATAGATGCGCTCGAAGGCGACCTTGCCGTTCTCGAAGCCGACCACCACCACGAACGGGATCGTGACCCTGCGGCCCGTCGGCTTGACCCCGGGCAGGATGGCCGGCATGTCGCTGTCGTGGGTGAAGGAGATCATCACCTCGTCGACCAGCTGGCTCTCGCCGACGGTGCGGGAGATCGGCACGACCGTCCAGTCGTCGGGCACATGGCCGACGAAGTAGTTGTCGTAGAAGTGCCGCACCGCGTCGTAGCCGAAGCCGCCGGTCATGGTCGGCACATTGGTGATGTGCGGCGCCGCAGTCATGGTCGCCATGGTCGCCTCTATGTCGCGGCCGACGAACTCGGCCTCGCAATGGGCGTCGAACATCGCCCCGAGATCTACGGCGCCATGACCACCTTTCGGATCTGAGCTCATCGGCCCCTCCTCGACCGCCATCACACCGTCCGTCACTTTCTAGCCGCGACCTTCTTCTCGATCACGTCCCAGATCATGGCGGCGATGTCGGCGCCGCCGAACTGTTGCACCTGACGGATACCGGTGGGCGAGGTGACGTTGATCTCGGTGAGATAGTCGCCGATCACGTCGATGCCGGCGAAGATCAGTCCGCGCTTCTTGAGCTCCGGCCCTAGCCGCGCGCAGATCTCCTTCTCGCGTGCCGTGAGCGTCGTCGCTGCCGCCGTGCCGCCCACATGGAGATTGGAGCGCGTCTCGTCTTCCGCCGGCACCCGGTTGATGGCGCCGGCGAACTGGCCGTCCACCAAGATGATGCGCTTGTCGCCGGCGCGCACCTCGGGGAGATAGCGCTGCACCATGATCGGCTCCCGGAATGTCATGCCCAGAAGCTCGATTAGCGAGTTGAGATTGGTATCGCCTTCGGCAATGCGGAAGATGGCAGCGCCGCCATTGCCGTAGAGAGGCTTCACCACGATGTCCTTGTGCTCGTCGCGGAAGCTGCGGATCTCGTCGGGAGACCGCGTCACCAGCGTCGGCGGCATCAGATCGAGAAAGTCGAGCACGAACACTTTCTCCGGCGAGTTGCGTACGGATGCCGGGTCGTTGACCACCAGAGTCCGCGGCTGCAAGCGCTCCAGCAGATGCGTCGTGGTGATGTAGGCCATGTCGAAGGGCGGGTCTTGGCGCAGCTGCACCACGTCGAACGCGGCGAGATCGACGCTGCGGGGATGGGCCAGCCTATAATGGTTGCCGGGCTTGTCCTCCACCGTCAGGCTGTACCCTTGCGCCATGAGCTTGCCGTCGCGCAGCGAGAGGTCGGCGGGCGTGTAGTAGAACACGTCATGGCCGCGCCATTGCGCCTCGAGCAGGAGCGCGAAGGTGGAATCCCCGTGAATATCGATGCGCTCGATGGGGTCCATCTGAAAGGCGACTTTGAGAGTCATGGCGGTCTTGTCGGTTCCTCGTTGGTGCGCGGGGAGGCTCGCGCCAAACTGCCGCCTTCGTCAAACGGGAAATGCATTCTCGATATGGCGCGGCCAGGTCCACGGCGCGGTGAGCACCACGTCGAAACTGATGTCGTGTCCGGCAAAGTCGGGATGACTTGCGAGCCAATATTGCGCGGCGCGCACGATGCGACGCCGCTGCCGGGTCGGCAGCGTCCAGGCCGCGTCGTCCTGGGTCTTACGCCGTTTCACCTCGACAAAGGCGAGGCGCTTGCCCTTGAGCGCCACCAGGTCGATCTCGCCCACCGGCGTCTTATAGCGCCGGGCCACGATGCGATAACCCTTGAGGCGAAACAGCGCCGCGGCGAGCGTCTCGGCGAGCACGCCACGACGATATGCTCTCGCCCGCGCTTCTCGCATGATCAATCTGACTTGCGCGTCAGGGTCAGCCCGAGTTCGTAGACCCGAGCGCGCTTGACTTGCAGCGCGTCGGTGACGCCGCGCACCGCGTCGCGGAAGCTCAGCGATTCAAGGGCGTGGGTGAGCTCGGCGACGATCCGCTCATCGGTGACCTCGGTTTCTTCGTCGGATGGCGGGGCGACCACCACCACAAACTCGCCCTTTTGCGTTTCGCTCTCTTCTGTCTCGTGGGCGAGTTGGTCCAGACGCCCGCGCGTCACCGTCTCATGCAGTTTGGTGAGTTCCCGGGCGATGGCAGCCTCGCGCGGCCCCAGCACGTCCGCCATGTCGGCCAGGCTCTTGGCCAGCCGCGGCCCCGTCTCGAACAGGATGAGGGTTGCCGGCACCGGCTTCAGCTCGGAAAGCCGCGCCCGCCTTGGGCCCGATTTCGGCGGCAGGAAGCCGCCGAACAGGAACGTGTCGGTGGGAAGGCCTACGCTGGTCAGCGCCGTCAGCACGGCGGAGGCGCCCGGAATGCTGACCACCGTCAGCCCCTGGTCGAGCGCCTCGCGCACCAGCTTATAGCCGGGATCGGAGATAAGCGGCGTGCCGGCATCGGAGACCAGCGCCACCGCGGCGCCGGAGCGGATGCGGCCGAGAAGCTTTGGCCGTTCCCGCTCGGCGTTGTGCTCGTGATAGGGCGTCAACTCGCTGTGGATGGCGAAATGGGAGAGCAGCTTCATGGAGTGGCGCGTATCCTCGGCGGCGATCAGCGATGCGCGCGCCAGCACGGCAAGCGCGCGAAGCGAGATATCGTTGAGATTGCCGATCGGCGTCGCCACCAGATAGAGCCCTGGCGCCAGCGGTCGCGCCATCAGCTCGGCCAGCGCTTCGCCGGCGCGGGCTATCGTCCTCGCGGCTGCGCCCGAATCGCCGATGCCATGGTCTTGCTGATGGTCCTGCACGCGCTCGCCTGCTTTTGCTGGCCGCTCCAAGGACTTATCCTTGAGTCAAGGAGCAGCGCGCCTTGCCCTGGTGGCCGAAACGTTACGTGATATAGTCCGCCCGCGTCCATCAAGATTGAGCCATAGTTGCGGTCAAGGCTTCGTCCATCGCCATCGGCCATCTGCGACGAGCTTGACGATCGGACCGGCTCTAAACGGGCGCGATATGCGCTCTCCCGCTAAACGCAAGAAGGGGCCATGAGGCTTCCACCAACTCTTCATCAGCATCTCAGCGCCATCAAGCTTGTCCTCACCACCATGGTGGTGGCGGTCCTGTTCGCCGCCTGTGGCGCGCCGGGTGGCGGTGGCGGTGGGGGCCCGACATTTCCGAGCGGCGCTGTGACCGACGCGCCGGGCACCGTCAAGATCGCGTTGCTGCTGCCCATCACTGCGTCCGGTTCGACCCGGAATGTGGCCAAGGCAATCAAGCAGGCGGCCGAGCTTGCCCTGTTCGATTTCGACAATCCGAATATCTCGCTGGTCCCGAAAGACACCAAGGGCACGCCCGATGGCGCCCGGCTCGCCGCCGAGAGCGCGGTGAAGGACGGCGCCGAACTGATCATCGGTCCGCTGTTCGCCCAAGAGGTGCGGGGCGCCGCCGAGGTGGCACGCCGCGCCGGCGTGCCGATGATCGCGTTATCGAGCGATGAGAAGGTCGCCGGCAACGGCGTCTTTTTGTTGAGCTTCCTGGCGGGGCGCGATGTGCCACGAATCGTTTCCTTCGCCATGTCGCGCGGCAAACGGAATTTCGCGGTGCTGGTGCCGCAAACCGCTTATGGCCGCATCGCCGAAGCCGCCTTTGCCAAGGCCGTCGCCGCGGGCGGTGGCAGCGCGCCGGTGCGCGCCAGCTTCCCCTCGGGAAGTTCGTCCGGCATGTCGGGGCCCGTGCAGCAGATCGCCAACGCCATCAAGTCGGGTCAGCAGATCGACGCGCTGTTCCTGCCTGCCGGCCGCGAGGAGTTGCCGACGCTGGCGCCGTTGCTGGCTCAAGCCGGCGTCACCAGCGCCAAGCTGCAGTTCGTTGGCACCGGCCAATGGGACTATCCGAATGTCGGCCGCGAGAAGGCGCTAATCGGCGGCTGGTATCCGGCGCCGGACCCCAAGGGCTGGAGTAATTTCGCCGAGAGCTATGCCAAGACCTTTGGCGGCACGCCGCCGCGCATCGCCAGCCTCGGCTATGACGCCATGAGCCTTGCCGTGTCGCTGGCGCAGAATCCGCAAGGGCAACGCTATTCGTTTTCGCAGCTCACCCGCCCCAGCGGCTTTGCCGGCGTCGACGGCCTGTTCCGCCTGCTACCCGACGGCACCTCTGAGCGCGGCCTGGCCATTCTCGAAGTGCAAGATGGCGCCCCGCGCGTCATCGACGCCGCCCCGCGCAGCTTCGCCACCGCCTCGACTTATTAGGGCGGCGACTTAGGATCAGGCGGCAAGCTCGAGGATCAGCCGCTCGAGCACGAGCCGGCCGGCTTGCGTCGCCACCAAGCGGTCGCCGTTCCGCGCCAGCAGTCCGTCACCCTCCAAGGCATCGAGTTGCGCTTCATCGAGAGCCTGCCCGCCGAGCGCCTCGAGCCGGGCGAGATCCAAGCCCTCGGTCAGGCGTAGCGCCATCAACAGATATTCCTCGGCCCTCTCTTCGGTGCTCAGCGCCTCGTCACCGATGAGGCCGTGCCCCCGCGCCTCGACTTGGGCAAGCCAGCCCTCGGGCGACTTGATCGTGGACAGCGCCCGCTTGGCGCCGCCCTCGGTGATGCGGGCATGAGCCCCGGCGCCGATGCCGGCATAATCGTGCCCCCGCCAGTAGAGCAGGTTGTGTCGCGATTCCGCTCCGGGGCGCGCGTGGTTGGAGATTTCATAGGCCGGCAAGCCGGCTTTCTCGCAGAGCTCTTGCGTTAGAAGATAGAGTGCACTCGCCTTCTTGGCGTTCGGCACGCGCAAGGTCCCGGCGGCGTGACGCGCCGCGAACGGCGTGCCGTCCTCGATGGTGAGCTGGTAGAGCGACAGGTGATCGCCGGCATGCTCGAGCGCCCGGGTCAGCTCGTGCTCCCAATCTTTCGCGCTCTGTCCTTCGCGCGCATAGATCAGGTCGAACGACACCCGGCCGAAATGCTTGTGGGCAAGGCCGAGCGCGGCAAGCGCCTCGTGCGCCGTATGCAGCCGCCCCAGCGCCTTCAAGCTCGCATCGTCGAGCGCCTGGATGCCGAGCGACAGCCGGTTGACCCCGGCCGCGGCATAGCCCGCGAAATTCTCAGCCTCGACGCTGGTGGGATTGGCCTCCAGCGTGATCTCGGCGTCGCCGTCGACAGCCCAGTGACCGGCTATGCCTGCGAGGATCGCTTCGACCGTGCCCGGCTGCATCAGCGACGGCGTGCCGCCGCCGAAGAAGATGCTGGAGACGGTGCGGCCGGGCGCGCGCGCGGCAAAATGTGCAAGCTCGGTGAGATAGGCCGACACGAACCGCGCCTCGTCGATGCCGCCATGGCGCACATGGGAGTTGAAGTCGCAATAGGGGCACTTGGCCTGGCAGAACGGCCAATGCACATAAACTCCGAACGACTCGCTACTCGGCATTGGAATAGGTCGCAGCCATCATCTGCTCGAAGGCGCGCATGCGGTGCGACAGGGCATTCTTCAGCGCAGGGTCCATCTCGCCGAAGGTCTCCGTATGGCCGTCCGGCACGAAGATGGGATCATAGCCGAATCCGCGCGAGCCCCGCGGCGGCCAGGTAATCGCCCCATACACCTTGCCGATGAATACCGCTTCCTCGTGATTCGGCGCGGTCAGGGCCAGCGCGCAGGTGAAATTGGCGCGCCGGTAGCCCCCGCCCGTGGCGTCCAGCTCCGTATATACCCGCTCCATGGCGAGACCGAAATCTCGGGCCGGACCGCCCCAGCGGGCCGAGTGAATGCCCGGTTGACCACCCAGCGCCTCGACCTCGAGGCCCGAATCGTCGCCGAGCGCCATCAGGCCCGACGCGGTGGCGGCGGCCCGCGCCTTGAGCCGCGCGTTGGCCTCGAAGGTGGCGCCGGTCTCTTCGGGTTCCGGCAGATCGAGGCCGCCGGCGGAGACGCATTCGACGCCGAACGGCGCGAACAGTTCCCCGAACTCCCGCACCTTGCCTTCGTTGTGGCTGGCGATCAGGAGCTTCGAACCGCGATGGAGCGCGCCGGGACTAAGCAACGGTCAGCTTCTGCAATTCGACCAGCTCGGCGATGCCTTGCCGGGCCAGCAGCATGAGCGCGTCGAACTGCTCCTGGCTGAACGGGTCGGTCTCCGCGGTGCCCTGCACCTCGACGATCCCGCCCGCGCCCGTCATGACGAAATTGGCGTCGGCATCGGCTTCCGAGTCCTCTGCATAGTCGAGATCGAGCACCGCCTCGCCGCCATAAAGCCCGCAGGACACCGCGGCAACATGGTCGCGCAGCACGCCGGTCTTGGCCATGTTGCGTGCCGCCATCCAGGCCAGCGCATCGTACAAAGCCACCCAGGCGCCGGTGATCGACGCCGTGCGCGTCCCGCCATCGGCCTGCAACACGTCGCAGTCGACGATGATCTGCTTCTCGCCGAGGGCTTTCAGGTCGGTGACGGCGCGCAGCGAGCGGCCGATGAGCCGTTGGATCTCCTGCGTGCGGCCCGATTGCTTGCCGGTGGCCGCCTCGCGCCGCGTGCGCTGATTGGTGGCGCGTGGCAGCATGCCGTATTCGGCCGTCACCCAGCCGCGGCCGGAGCCCTTGAGCCACGGCGGCACGGACTCGCCGGCCGTCGCCGTGCACAACACATGGGTCTCGCCGAAGCGGACGAGGCAGGAGCCCTCGGCGTGGCGCGACACGGCGCGTTCGAGGCTGATGGGACGAAGCGCATCGTATGTGCGTTTGGACGGGCGGATGATAACGGAGTCTCCTCGAAATTTAGCCGAAGCCGGGCACCCTATAGGGCGCTCTGCCAGGGGAAAAGTCCTTTCCCCAACTGTTGCGTGGGCCAGCCTTGTGCGGGCTTGAGGGAGAAGCTACGACCCTAAACATGGGCTGGTGCGATGAAATTCTCAGGTTCCCTGACCCCTCCGGCGGCGAAACCGAAGCCATCCTGTCCCACGAGGAATTGGATGCGCGGCTCGATTCCCTGCCGGTGGCCGATCTGGTGCGCGCCTGGCGGGAGGTCGGCACCGTGAATTTGCGGCAGCAAACCGCCGGAACTCATGCCTTTGTCATGTATTTCGACAGCCTTGCCCACGACAACCCTGAGCGCGCGATTGAACTGATCGCCGCCGAGCTCGACCATGAGCCCGACGATGAGATCGTGGCCCTGCTGGCCGAAGGCAAGCTGCTCGGCCAGCTTCTCAACGTCCATGCGCTGCGCGTCGCCGGCCGCTTGCAGGAGCTGGCTCTGCGGCAGCCGCGCTTGCGCTGGCTCATGGGCCGTGTGGCGGGCTCGATCGCCGGCGGTTTGGTGACCAATTCCGAGGCCAAGCGGCGTCTCCTGGCCATTGCCGACGAGCCGGCCTTCCGCAAATGGCGCGAAAGCCGTCTCAGCGACGACGAGCCGATCGACTTCGCCGGCTTGCCGCTGAAAGATCTTGCCGCCGCCTGGGTCGAGATCACCGTGCGGTCCGACCGCGACAGGGAGCGCGACGGCAATTGGAGCGCGCTGTTCGACTTCCAGAGCGACCTCGTCGGCAACGATCCGCTCGCGGCGCTTGAGCTGGTGAAGGCAATCCTCGCCATCGAGAGCGATCAGAACGTGCTGGGCCTGCTCGCCGCCGGCATGCTGGAGGATCTGCTGCCCGACGAGAATGGTCCCGTCATCGACGCCGTGGTGGCCGAGGCCGGGCGCAATCCGCGCTTTCGCGACCTGCTCTGCGGTGTCTGGTTCTATGGCATGAGCCCCGAGGTGACCGAGCGCCTCGAAAAGGCGCGAGGCGAAGTCCCGTGGTGAGCGGCCAGATCACCGACGACGCGCCAGCCCCCAGCGCTTCCTTGGCGTCCACGGCCGACGCCACGCCGATGATCGCCCAATATTTGGAGATCAAATCGGCCAATGCCGACAGCCTCCTGTTCTATCGCATGGGCGATTTCTACGAGATGTTCTTCGACGATGCGGCGGTGGCCTCGCGCGCGCTGGGCATCGCGCTGACTAAGCGCGGCAAATATGGCGGCGAGGACATTCCCATGTGCGGTGTGCCGGTCCATGCCGCCGACGACTATCTTCAAAGGCTGATCGCCCAAGGCTTCCGGGTCGCCGTCTGCGAGCAGACCGAAGACCCGGCCGACGCCAGGAAGCGCGGACCGAAATCCGTGGTACGCCGCGACGTGGTGCGCCTCGTCACGCCGGGCACGCTGACCGAGGAATCGCTGCTTGACGCGCGCGCCCACAACTTCCTCACCGCGTTGTTTCGCGCGCCGCAAAAGGACAGCGGCGAGGCGACTTGCGCGCTTGCCTCGATCGATATCTCGACCGGCGAGCTGATCGCCGCCTCGGTGCGCTTGAGCGATCTTCCAGGCGAGCTCGCCCGCATCAAGCCCGGCGAGGTGCTGGTCGGCGACGATCTCGCAACCGACGCCGATATGCGCCGTCTCATCGACGAGGCCGGCGCGGCGCTGACACCGAGCCCGCGCGCCCATTTCGATTCCGTGCGCGGCGAGCGTGCGTTGAAGGAGCGGCTCGGCGTTGCCGCGCTCGATGCCTTCGGCGATTTCACCCGCGCCGAGCTGGCGGCGCTCGCCGGCCTTCTCACCTATGTCGAGATCACCCAAGTCGGCCGGGCGCCACTGCTGCGGCCGCCCCGCAAGGAGATTGCCGGTAGCCTCCTCGTCATCGATGCGGCGACCCGCGCCAATCTGGAGCTTGCGCGCTCCAACCAGGGCGTACGGGCGGGCAGCCTTCTTGCAGCCGTCGACCGCACCGTCACCGCCGCCGGCGCCCGGGAGTTGGCCAGCCGCATCGCCAGCCCCTCGACCGACGTAGGCCTGGTCAATACCCGCCTCGACGCCGTCGCCTATCTGGTGAACGAGCCGCGCCTGCGCCAGACCTTGCGGGAGGGGTTGAGGGCCGCGCCCGATCTCGCCCGCGCGCTCGCCCGCCTGGCGCTGGGCCGCGGCGGCCCGCGCGACCTCGGCGCGGTGCGCGATGCCATTGGCGCCGCCCACGGCCTCGCCGCCCATCTGTTGCGCGTCGGCGAGGCGCTGGGCCTCCCGCGTGAGCTCATGGGGATTGTCGAACGCCTCGCCGCCGCGCCCACTCAGATCGAGCAATCGCTGGCCGCGGCTCTGGCAGACGAGCTTCCCGTCAATGCGCGCGACGGCGGGTTCATCCGCGCCGGCTTCAACGGCGATCTCGACGATCACAGGAGGCTGCGCGACGGCAGCCGCCAAGTCATCGCCGGCTTGCAGGCGACTTACGCCGATGCCACCGGCATCAAAGGTCTCAAGGTCCGCCACAACAACGTGCTCGGCTATTTCGTCGAAGTGACGGCCCTGCACGCGCCGACCCTGACCAAGCCGCCTCATGTGGAAACCTTCATCCATCGGCAGACGATGGCCAATGTCGTCCGCTTCTCCACGGCGGAGCTCGCCGAACTTGAAGCGCGCATCACCTCCGCCGCCGATCGCGCGCTGGCGCTTGAGCTCGATGTTTTCGCCACGCTCATCGGCGAGGTGCTTGGCGAGGAGCAATCACTGTCGGCGGCCAGTGCCGGTCTCGCCGAGCTCGATCACCATGCTGGGCTCGCCGAGCTTGCCGCCGATGAGAACTATGTGCGGCCCGTGATCGACGGCAGCCTCGTCTTTGCCGTCGAAGAGGCGCGCCATCCGATGGTCGAACAGAATTTACGGCGCGGACAGGCGGCCGGCTTCATCGGCAATGATTGCAGCCTGGGCGATGAGAGCGGCGGCGGCACGCGCGTGCTCGTGGTCACCGGCCCCAACATGGCGGGTAAGTCGACCTTCCTCCGCCAGAACGCGCTGCTCGTTGTGCTGGCCCAAGCGGGATCCTACGTGCCGGCGAAAGCCGCCCATATCGGTATTGTCGACCGCCTGTTCAGCCGGGTCGGCGCGGCGGACGATCTGGCGCGTGGCCGCTCGACCTTCATGGTGGAGATGGTCGAGACCGCCTCGATCCTCAATCAAGCCACGTCCCGCTCCTTCGTCGTGCTCGATGAGATCGGCCGTGGCACCGCGACCTTCGACGGCCTGTCGATTGCATGGGCGGCGCTTGAATATCTGCACGAGGTGAATCGCTCCCGCGTGCTGTTCGCCACCCATTATCATGAGCTGACCGCGCTCGCCGACAAGCTGGCCCATGCCGCCAATGCCACGGTCGAGGTCAAGGAGTGGCGCGACGAGATCGTGTTTCTCTACCGCGTCGTGCCGGGCGCCGCCGACCGCTCTTACGGTATCCATGTGGCCAAACTTGCCGGGCTTCCCGGACCGGTCCTGGCCCGCGCCGGCGAGGTGCTGCACGAACTGGAAAAGGCCGACGGACGGCCAAAACCGGCCGATTTGGCCGATGACCTACCGCTGTTTCAGGCCACCAAGCAGCCGGCGGGCCTGTCGGAGCCGTCGCCGCTTGAGCAGGCGCTCAGCGCAATCAATCCCGACGCCATGACGCCGAAAGAGGCGCTCGAGGCCCTCTACCGGCTTAAGACTTTGCTTGAAAGCAAAGCGTAAAGCGGCGATGTGCTAAACTCGTCGCCCGCCATGGACCAAACCGCACCAAAACCAGCGCCCCATTTGCCGGCGCCCTATTTCGACTTCGACCTCCTGCGTCGGGAGACCTCGAAGCTGGCGAAGGCCCATGAGCCACAGGACACGCAGCTCCGCGCGGCCCTGGTCAGTTACCTGAAGCCGCTGGTCGAGCAGGCGCAGACCGCCGCCAAGCTTCAGTTGGAGGAGGACGGCGACGGCCGCGCTTGCGCCCAAGGCCTGTCCGATTTCCAGGACGCCCTCATCCGCCTCATCTACGATTTCACCACCGAGCACGTCTATCAGTCGCAGAATCCGTCCACCGCCGAGCGCATGGCCGTTGTTGCCCAAGGCGGTTACGGACGGAGCCTGCTGGCGCCCGGCTCCGACATCGATCTCTTATTCCTGCTGCCCTATAAGCAGACCGCCTGGGGCGAGAGCGTGGCCGAGTACATGCTCTATCTGTTGTGGGATCTCGGCTTCAAAGTCGGCCACGCCACCCGCACCATCGCGCAATGCGTCCGCCTCAGTCACGCCGACATGACCATTCGCACGGCGCTACTCGATGCACGGCTCATCCTCGGCGACGAAAAGCTGTTTACCGACTTTGAGCACAGTTTCCGCAAGGACGTGCTGAGCGTCGACGCGCGCGCCTTCATCGAGGCCAAGCTCGCCGAGCAGAACTCCCGGCATTCGCGCTCCGGCGCCTCGCGCTATCTCGTCGAGCCCAATATCAAGGAAGGCACCGGCGGCTTACGCGACCTGCACACGCTGCATTGGCTGGCCAAGCATCTTTATCCCGACAAAGCCGAGGAAGAGTTCGTCGAGGCCGGCGTCTTCACCCGCAATGAGTATCGCAGCTTCCGCCGTTGCGAGTTCTTCTTGTGGACGGTCCGCTGCAACCTGCATTTCTTGACCGGCCGGCCCGAGGAACGGCTCAGCTTCGACCTGCAACGGGCGATGGCCGACCGGCTCGGCTATCGCGGCCATGCGGGCCTGAGCGCCGTCGAGCGCTTCATGAAGCACTATTTCCTCATCGCCAAGGAAGTTGGGCAGTTGACCCGAATTGTGTGTTCGGCGCTCGAGATCAAGCAATTGAAGTCGGTGCCGACCCTCAACACCCTGCTCGGACCCTTAAGCTGGCGCCGCCGCGCCAAGCTCCGGCGCACGTCGGACTTCCGCATCGAGAATGGCCGCATTTCCACCGTCGACAAGGATGCCTTCGTCAAGGACCCGGTGAATTTCATCCGGCTGTTCGTTTTCGCCGACGAGAACCAAGCCGCCTTCTCGCCCGAGGTGCTGCGGCAGATCAGGGCCAATTTCCGCCTGATCGACGACAATCTGCGCGACGATCCGACCGCCAACCGCCTGTTCTTGAAGCTTCTGACCGACGCGCGCGATCCCGAAGGGACCTTGCGCAAGATGAACGAGGCGGGCGTGCTCGGCCGCTTCTTCACCGATTACGGCCGCATCGTGTCGATGATGCAGTTCAACATGTATCACCACTTCACGGTGGACGAGCATTTGATCCGGACCATGGGCTTCCTCTCCGGCATCGAGCGTGGCCGCCTGTCGATCGACCATCCGGTGTCGAGCGAGGTGGTCCGCACCATCGACAACCGGCGCGCGCTCTATGTCGCGGCCTTCCTGCATGACATCGCGAAGGGCCGCGAGGAGGACCATTCCATCGCCGGCGCGCGCATCGCCCGCGAGCTCGGCCCCCGCCTGGGACTGAACGCATCCGAGACCGAGACCGCGGCCTGGCTGGTCGAGCACCATCTGACGATGAGCCTGTTCGCCCAAAGCCGCGACCTGAACGATCCCAAGACCATTCGCGACTTCGCCGAGATCGTGCAGAGCCGCGAGCGGCTGAAGCTCCTGCTCATTCTCACCGTCGCCGACATCCGCGCCGTCGGGCCCGACACCTGGACGGGATGGAAGGGCCAGCTCTTACGCACGCTGTATTTCGAGACCGAGCCGCTGCTCGGCGGCGGCCATACCACCCTGACCCGCACCGAGCGCGTGACCCGCGCGCAGGATGCCTTGCGCGAGCGGCTGGCCGGCTGGCCGCACCACGACCTCGAGCGCTTCATCGACCGGCATTACCCCGCCTATTGGCTCCGGACCGATCTCGACGTCATCGCCGAGCACGCCAAGCTGGTGCGCGACGCCGAGGCGCAAAGCCGTAATGTGGTCACGCATATCTCGACCGACGCCTTCCGCGGCGTCACCGAGGTCACGCTGCTGGCGCCCAATCACCCGCGGCTCCTGGCCATGGTTGCCGGCGCGTGCACCGGCGCCGGCGCCAATATCGTCGACGCGCAGATCTCGACTACCCGTGACGGCATGGCGTTGGACACGATTCACTTGGAGCGCGAGTTCGATCAGGCCGAGGACGAGGAGCGCCGGGCGCGGAAGATCGCCGTCACGATCGAGCGCCTGCTGAGCGGCGAAGCCCGCGCCGCCGAGGTGATGGAGAACAAGAAGAAGCCGAAGTCGCGGCTTTCCGCCTTCACCGTCGAGCCGCAAGTGGTGTTCGACAACACGTTGTCCGATGCGCTGACTGTCATCGAGATCAACGGGCTCGACCGTCCCGGCCTGCTCTATGACGTGACGCGCGAGATCTCGGACCTCAATCTCGACATCGCCTCGGCGCATATCGCCACCTTCGGCGAGAAGGCCGTCGACGTCTTCTATGTGACCGACCTTACGGGCAAGAAGATTACGAGCTCGAGCCGCGAGTCGCTGATCCGCGAGCGCTTGACCAAGGTGCTCGTGACACGCCAGGAATTGGCGCTCGCCTCCATGTAGTTTCGAGTATGTAGTTTCCCAGTCCTCCTCAGGGTGAGGACCTCCGCGGCTCCTCAGGGTGAGACGTCATGAAGCTCTATCGCGGATTCGCCACCGTCGGCGGCATGACGGTCATTAGCCGCGTGCTCGGCTTCGTCCGCGACGTGCTCATCGCCGCCGTGCTCGGCGCCTCCTCGGTCACCGACGCCTTCTTCGTGGCCTTCCGTGTGCCCAACATGTTCCGGCGCCTGTTTGCCGAAGGCGCCTTCAACGCCGCCTTCATCCCCCTCTTCACCAAGCGCCTGCACGAAGACGGACAGGAGGCGGGCCAGGACTTCGCCGCGAAAGCGTTATCCGGCCTCACCGTGGTGCTGGTCGCTTTCACCATCCTGGCAGAAATCGCCATGCCGTGGCTGCTGCTGCTGCTGGCGCCGGGCTTCGCCGACGACCCCGGCAAGTTCCACCTCGCCGTGCTCTTGGCGCGCATCGCCTTCCCCTATCTCGTCTTTATGTCTTGGGTGGCGCTCTATACCGGGCTGCTCAACGTGATGGGACGCTTCGCCGTCGCGGCCTTCGCGCCGAGCCTTTTGAATGTCGTGCTGATCGCCGTCCTGCTCGGCCTCGTCGCCACCGGCAGCGGCGAGCACACGGTCGCAGGCGTGGCGTTGGCCTGGGGCGTGGCGGTCTCCGGTCTGTTGCAGGTCGCGGTCGTCGCCGTGGCCGCCGCCCGCGCCGGCATTCGACTACGGATCGAGCGTCCCACGCTGAGCCCCGACATGCGGCGGCTGGTGGCACTCGCGGTGCCGGGCCTCATCGCCGGCGGCATGGCCCAGATCACCATCGTCATCTCGACCATCATCGCCAGTCTCCAGGACCGGGTCGTGTCGTGGCTCTATTACGCCGACCGCATCTTCCAGCTGCCGCTCGGCATGGTCGGCGTCGCCGTCGGCGTGGTGCTGTTGCCGGATTTGAGTCGCAAGCTGCGCTCCGGCGACCATAAGGCCGTCATCGACAGCGAGAATCGCGCGCTGGAGTTCGCCTTGCTGCTGACCCTGCCGGCGGCGACCGCGCTGTTCATTGCCGCCGGGCCGATCATGCGCGTGCTGTTCGAGCGTGGCGCCTTCACGACCGTCGATGCCCGCGCCACCGCCGAGATGCTGGCGGCGCTGGCGCTCGGCCTGCCGGCTTACGTGCTGATCAAGGTGCTGCAGCCGAGCTTCTTCGCCCGCGAGGACACCAAGACGCCGATGATCTATGCCGGCATCGCCATGGCCGCCAACGCGGCGTTGAGCTACGCGTTCTTCGTCATCCTCGGCGCCGTCGGCATCGCCATCGCCACGGCGCTCACCGGTTGGATCAACGTGGCGCTGCTCGCCACCGAGCTGAAGCGCCGGGGCGAGTTCGCGCTCGATGCCGCCTTCCGCCGCGCCATCCTCGGCATCGGCTTGGCGACAGTCGCCATGGGGGCGTGCGTCTGGGCGCTCGCAAGTCTTCTTAATCCGTGGTTCGCGCCCGAGCGGGGGCTCTTGGTGCAGGTGATCGCGCTCTTTGCGCTGATCGGCGGCGGTCTTCTCACCTATCTGGTGGTGGGCGCCTTTGCCGGCGCTCTGAAGCCCAGAACGCTGGTGAAAGATCTGCTCGGGCGCTGATTTCCGCGAAAAAAGCGTGGTTTTACAGCAGGCGACTCTCCGTTATGTTGCAGTGCAACAAACGCGGGGAATTGCGAATGGAAGGCCGGCCGCGCCGCAGCGCGCTCTATATGCCCGGGTCGAACGAGCGGGCACTGGAAAAGGCGAAGGCGATTCCCGCCGACGCCCTGATCTTCGACCTCGAGGATGCCGTGGCGCCCGACGCCAAGGTCCTGGCGCGCGAGCAGGTCTGTGCCGCGGTGAAGGCCGGTGGCTATGGCGGCCGCGAGGTGGTGATCCGGGTCAATGCGCTCGAGACCCCCTGGGGCGCCCAAGACATCATCGCCGCCTGCGAGGCCGCGCCCGACGCCATCCTCGTGCCTAAGGTGATCCACTCCGGCGACATCATCTCCGCCGCCAAGCTCCTACAAAGCGTGCACGCGCCGGAGAAGGTGCGGCTGTGGGCCATGATGGAGACGCCTATGGCCATCCTCAATGCGCGCACCATCGCCGCCACCGCCGTCTACAAGGACAACCGGCTCGACTGTTTGGTCATGGGCACCAACGATCTCATCAAGGAATTGCGCGCCCGCGCCTTGCACGACCGCTTCGCCGTGGTGCCTTGGCTCGCCATGACGCTGGTCGCCGCTCGCGCTTACAAGCTCGACATCATCGACGGCGTCTATAACGACTTCCGCGACGAGGTGGGCTTGCGCGACGAGTGTGAGCGCGGCCGCATTCTCGGCATGGACGGCAAGACGCTGATCCATCCGAGCCAGGTCGGGCCCTGCAACGAGATCTTCTCGCCGACGCAAGAGGAGGTCGACTGGTCGCGCCAGGTCATCGACGCTTTCGGCCAGCCGGAGAACGAGAAGAAGGGCGTCATCGTGGTGGACGGGCACATGGTCGAGCGGCTGCATTTCGCCATGGCCCAGCGCACCGTCGCCATCGCCGAGCAAATCCGCCAGATGGAGCGGGCTTGCGGCTAGTCCGATTCCGTCACCCCGGCAAAAGCCGGGGTCCAGTCTTATTTTGCACTACGAGTCCCTGGATTCCGGCTTGCGCCGGAATGACGAGGCTGGACGCGGGATGCTTGCGCTTGGCCTACCCCAAGCCATAACGCGCGGGCCATGCAAGAGACCAGCAAACACAAGCCCCGCGTCTTCTCGGGCGTTCAGCCGACGGGCAATCTCCATCTCGGCAACTATCTCGGCGCCATCACCCGCTTCGTGGCGCTGCAGGACGAGCACGAGTGCCTCTATTGCGTGGTCGATCTCCACGCCATCACCGTGTTCCAGGACCCGGACGAGCTCACCCACAACACGCGCGAGGTGACGGCGGCGTTTATCGCCTCGGGCATCGATCCCACCCGCCAGATCATCTTCAATCAGAGCCAGGTGTCGGGCCATGCCGAGCTCGCCTGGATCTTGAATTGCGTGGCCCGCCTCGGCTGGCTGAACCGCATGACCCAGTTCAAGGAGAAGGCCGGTAAGGACCGCGAGAATGCGTCCGCCGGTCTCTATGTCTATCCGAACCTGATGGCGGCCGACATTCTGCTCTATCACGCGACCCATGTGCCGGTGGGCGAGGACCAGAAGCAGCATTTGGAGCTCGCCCGCGACATCGCGCAGAAGTTCAACAACGACTTCGCCAAGAACATTGCGCGTGAGGACTATCCGGCCGGCTTCTTTCCGCTGCCGGAGCCGATCATCACAGGTCCCGCCACGCGGGTGATGAGCTTCCGCGACGGCACCAAGAAGATGTCGAAGTCCGACCCGTCCGACTTGAGCCGCATCAACCTCACCGATGACGCCGGACGCCATCGCCAAGAAGATCCGTAAGGCGAAGACAGATCCGGAGCCGTTGCCGTCGGAGGTGAAGGGGCTCGCAGAGCGGCCCGAGGCCGACAATCTCATCGGCATCTATGCCGCGCTCGCCCTGACACAGAAGGATGTCGTGCTGCGCCGATACGGCGACGCGCCCTTCTCCAAGTTCAAGGAGGCGCTGGCCGAGCTCGCCACGGAGAAGCTCACGCCCATTGGCGAGGAGATGCGCCGGTTGATGGCCGACCCCGTGGAGATCGACCGCATCCTGGCGGACGGTGCTGCCCGCGCGCATGCCATCGCCGACCCGATCCTGGCCAAGACCAAGGACATCGTCGGCTTCATCCGCAGCTAGAGACTAGGCGCTGACCCCAGTCCCGATGGGGCACGACACGCCGGTGCCGCCGAGCCCGCAATAGCCGGCCGGGTTCTTGGCGAGATATTGCTGGTGGTAGGGTTCGGCGAAATAGAACTCGGGCGCCGGCCTGATCTCGGTGGTGATGGGGCCCATGCCGCTTGCCTTCAGCGCCGCCTCATAGGCGGCCTTGGAGGCTTCCGCCGTGCGGCGTTGCGCCTCGGACGTATAGTAGATGCCGGAGCGGTATTGCGTGCCCACATCGTTCCCTTGGCGCATGCCTTGCGTCGGGTTGTGGCTCTCCCAGAACACCTTGAGCAGGTCGTCATAGCCGATGCGCTTCGGATCGAAGACCACGAGCACGGCCTCGGTATGCCCGGTTCTCCCTGAGCACACTTCCTCGTAAGTGGGGTTCGGCGTCGATCCGCCGGCATAGCCCACGGCCGTGACAGTGACGCCGTCGAGCTCCCAGAATTTCCGCTCCGCGCCCCAGAAGCAGCCGAGGCCGAAGAGCGCCGTCTCGGCGCCGTCCGGATAGGGGCCTTTGAGGGCGCCGCCGAGGACGTAATGCGTGTCTGCCGTGGGCAGGGGCTCTGGCGCGGCCGGGCAGGGCCTCGTCGGCGGTCGGAATCGAAAGGGGCTTGCGCAAGAAATTGAACATGGAGATCTCCGTTTAGGTCACTCCCCCGAAAAGCGTCCCCTAGTTGATGAACACCTCGACCGGCTTTCGCTTTTGGCCGAGCCAGTAGAGGAAGACGCCGAGAATGCCGAATACAACCCAGGTCGGCGCGCTCAAGATGGCGACGATCACCGGGTCCCACAGCCATTTGCCGGCATTGGTCTCGATCCAGGCTTTCGAGACGTTAAGCGTGTCGGGCGCCAGCTGCCGCCACTGCTCGCCCATAGGGCGTCACCACCCACGCGCCGCCCCCCGCCAAGCTTTTGGTGGCGTCGACGACGGCGGCGACCATGGCGAGCAACAGCAGCCAGACGCCGAGGATGCGAAGGATCAGAAGCATGAGCGATAAGTGGCCAATCGCGAGTTTCCGTTTACATAAGCCATCGCCGCATCACGTTCAAACGGTGGTTTGGTCACGTTCCGGCGATCTTGCGAGCTCGCTTGAACGGGGTGGGCGCTTCGCTATAGTGCGCCGCTTTCCGGATGCATTCCTATTCTGGGAGAGGTGGCCGAGTGGTTGAAGGCGCACGCCTGGAACGCGTGTAGGCGGGTAACCGTCTCGAGGGTTCGAATCCCTCTCTCTCCGCCAGGAATGCGCCATGCCATTGCGTCGCGTTCTTGAAGGCAAGAGCGCGGGATACAGATACCGCCCGCCCTAGCCGATAGGACCGTCGCCGCATGGCTCAGATCATCGAGAACGTCTCCGATACGGCCTTCATGGTCGCCGGCTTTCGCGCGCTTGAGACCGAGCGGCCAGACCCGCTGTTCCGCGATCCGCTGGCTGCGACGCTTGCCGGTGAGCATGGGCGCAAGATCGTCGCCACGGTGCCGAAACGATTTCCCAGCGCCTGGTCGGTGGTGATCCGGACCGTCATCATCGATTCCTTCATCCACGACGCGGTCGCCAACGGCGTGGACACGATCCTCAATCTCGGCGCCGGGCTGGACACGCGGCCCTACCGGATGGATCTGCCTCAATCGCTGCGGTGGATCGAGGTGGACTACCCCCACGTCATCGACCTGAAAGACGCGCGGTTGGCCGGCGAGAGCCCGAGCTGCCGGCTCGACCGGATCAAGCTGGACCTCGCCGACGGTGAAGCGCGGCGGGCGTTTCTCGCCGAGGTGAACGCCGGCGCTGGCGGCATCCTCGTGCTGACCGAGGGCGTGACCCCGTATTTGACCGAAACCGATGTGGCCGCGCTGGCGGACGAGCTAAGGGCCTTGGACAAGGTCCGCTACTGGGTCAACGATTTCTACTCGCCCCGGGCGTTGAACTATAGCCGGAAGGTCCGCGACCGTTTCATGCAGGCCGCTCCATTCCGGTTCGAGCCTGAAGATTGGTTCGGCTTCTTCGATCGGCATGGCTGGCAGGCGGAAGACGTGCGCTGGCTCGGCGACGAGGCCGAACGTCTGCGCCGGCCGATGCCGATGCGGCCCCTGCTGAGAGGGTGGCTCAAACTTGCCGGCCTAGTCATGTCGCCCGAGCGCCGGCAGGCCATGGGGCGCCAAGTCGCTTACGTGCTGCTGAGTCCGAAGTGATCATCGGGACCGCGTCGCCCGCGGTCCACGTGCCTCCCCCCGGACGCATGACCGCAAGGTTCTGTCCCGAGCAAACGGAGATCGTCCGCTGGGGTCGCCTTGGCGTGACCTACCAGTAGTCCGGCACGAAATTCTGATCCTCCATTGGCGGACGCACATAGTCGTCGGCCTTCGGCCGCGGCGGCAGGGCCGGCGGTGACGGCGTCAGGTCGCCATACTCGACCATGCTGAGCAGGTGGGTGATGCAGTTAAGCCGCGCCAGCTTCTTGTTGTCGGCCTTCACCACATACCAGGGCGCCTGCTTGATATCGGTATGGGCGAACATCGTGTCCTTGGCGCGCGAGTAGTCGACCCAGCGCGACCGCGATTCCACGTCCATCGGGCTCAGCTTCCAGCTGCGCGTGCGGTCGTTCATGCGCTTCTGGAAGCGCCGCTCCTGCTCCTCGTCGCTCACCGAGAACCAGTATTTGACCACCAGAATGCCCGACCGCACCAGCATGCGCTCGAACTCGGGGCAGCTGCGGAGGAACTCCTGGTATTCGATGTCGTTGCAGAAGCCCATGACCCGCTCCACGCCGGCGCGGTTGTACCAGCTGCGGTCGAACAGGACCATTTCGCCGGCCGCGGGCAGATGCGGGACGTAACGCTGGAAGTACCAGGATGTTTTATCGCGCTCGGACGGGGTGCCCAGCGCCACGACGCGGCACAGGCGTGGATTGAGGCTTTCGGTGATGCGCTTGATGACCCCGCCCTTGCCGGCGGCGTCGCGCCCTTCGAAGATCACCACGACGCGCAGCTTCTCGTGCTTGATCCACTCCTGCATTTTGACCAGCTCGACCTGCAGGCGGGCCAATTCCTTCTCATAGGCCTTGGTGCCGATCTTCTTGGTTCTCGCCTTCACGTCGCCGACATGCAGGTCCGCCGCTGCGAGATCCTCATCCGACAGGTGCTTGCCGTTCTTTTTCTGCTTCTTGGCTTTCTTCGCTTCCCCTTGGTCATGGCGTCCACGGTCACCCCCACTTCAAGTCGCGCCGGGGGCGAAAATGACCACAGCAGAGGCCCGCCCCGGGAAAATCGCCGCATTCTTGTGCAACGCCCGAGCGAGATCGCCCTTGCGCTGCAACCGCGACAAAATGTGCAACACATGTGCCAGCCCTGGCCGGCTGGCGACAGCTCAGCCCTCCGGACACGAACCGCGTCGCAATGATCATGCGCCTCTTGCCAGGGTAGGCCTGTTTACGCCAAGCCAGGGTCATGAAGGACCAAGATATTTTAGCCATCCTGGAGAAGCGCCTCGGCCGGCGCCATGCGCGTCAGCGCCTGGGCATCGAGAAGGATCACGAGGCGCAAGTCTTCGGCCAAGGCATCAACTTCTTCCATATCGAGAATCTGCCGCTCGGGCAGGCCATCATCCGCGCGGTCCTGATGGCGACGGGCCTCTACTGGCGGGGCCTGCGCAACGCGGCGAAGGTCGAGGTCCGGCACAATCTTATTTGCGCGCCGGAGCTGCCCGTGGCCTTCGAGAACTTCACCATCCTCCAGCTCACCGACCTCCATGTCGACATGAGCGAGGCCGCCATGGCGCGAGTGGTCGAGCTTGTCAAAGACCTCAGCTACGACATCTGCATTCTGACCGGCGATTATCGGGGCCAGACCTGGGGGCCGTATGAGGCGTCGCTTGCCGGCATGGCCAAGGTCTGCGCCGCCCTAAAGGGCCCGGTCTACGGCGTGCTCGGCAATCACGACACCATTCTCATGGTGCCGGGCCTGGAGCAGATGGGCGTGAGGATGCTGCTGAACGAGGCCGAGCTCATCGACCGTGAGGGGCAGCGCATCCATCTCGCCGGCGTCGACGACGCTCATTTCTATCGCATGGACAATATCGAGAAGGCCGCCGAGAAGATCCCCCACGACGAGTTCTCGATTCTCGTTACCCATACGCCGGAGATCTACCGGCAGGCGGCACATGCCGATTTCGACCTGCTGCTGAGCGGGCACACCCATGGCGGCCAGATCTGTCTTCCGGGTGGGATTCCGATCACGCTGAGCGCGGTCCTGCCCAGGGGCTTGGGGTCCGGCGCGTGGCGCCATCACGAGATGATCGGCTACACCGCGGTGGGCGCCGGCTCGTCCGTCGTGCCGGTCCGCTTCAACTGTCCGCCAGAGATCACGCTGCACCGGCTCAGCCGATCGGCCGCAAGCGCCGATCCATCAACAAGCCGCGATCAATAAGGCTCGTCGCGAATGCGGAGCTTGAACAGAGCGCGGGCGACGACCAGCGAACCCAGGAAGAAAATCGCGGTGCCAACGACGATGTCGATGACGGTCACCGGCAGCAGCATCCGGCCGGCGATGAACGAAAACAAAGCTTCCGGAATGTGATCGAGGCCGATCGCCCTGCTGCTCGAGGGAAGACCTAGCCTCCGCTTGATGAAGCTTGAGAAGAGGTCTCCGATCATGGCCGCGATCGCGACCACGACGCCAATCTCCCATCCCATCCCCAGCACGAGGGCGGCGATGGGTGTCACCACCAAGGCAAGCACGATACCACGGATCGTTTTCGACGGACCGAGCAGGGGCCGCCCGTCGAGGAACTTGGCCCCGCCATCGAGCGGCCGATCGAGGGTTCCTCCCAACATCCTCTTGGCCAAAGGCGGCGTGGCGTTGGCCACGGCGACCAGCACGAGGAGCTCGAAGATCAACATTGGCTGCATGGAGGATCCCAACGGCGAAGCCGCCTAGTCTCTAGGGCATATTAAGGCCCTGGCAGCGGCCGCCGCCAGCCGGCGGGCAAATTGCCCCCTTGCCCTGCGAGCCAGGTTCGGCCCAAGTCTGCTCGCCATAGCCTAGAAGAGATCGAGACGTCATGGCGACCGACCCGCAAAACAACGCTCCCGAGAACGGCGCGGCACCACAAACCGCGGTCGCGGTGCTCGCCGCCATCAGCGTCTGTCACATGTTCAACGACGTGATCCAGTCGCTGATCATGGCCATTTATCCGATGTTGAAGACGGGCCTTGCGCTCGACTTCGCGCAGATCGGGCTCATCACCTTCACGTTCCAGGCCACCGCCTCGGTCCTTCAGCCGCTGGTTGGCTACGTCACCGACCGCTACCCGACGCCCTATTCGCTGGTGGTCGGCATGGGCTCGTCGCTCATCGGCCTCATCCTGATCGCCTTCGCCTCCACCTACGCCGCCGTGCTCGTGGCCGCGGCGCTGATCGGCATGGGCTCGTCCGTGTTCCACCCCGAGTCCTCGCGCGTGGCGCGGCTGGCATCGGGCGGCCGCCACGGCATGGCCCAGTCGGTATTCCAGGTGGGCGGCAATTTCGGCACGGCGCTCGGGCCGCTGTTGGCGGCCTTCATCGTGCTTCCCTATGGACAAGGCACCATCGCCTGGTTCTCGGTTGTGGCGCTGCTCGGCATGGTGCTGCTGACGGGCGTCGGCACCTGGTACGGCAAGACTCTGAAGCTGAAGAGGGCCGCGCCGGCCGACGAACGTAAGGCCATCGCCGAGCTCGGGCGCCGCAAAGTGGCGATTTCGATCGCCCTTCTGGTGACGCTCACCTTCTCCAAGCACTTTTACTTGGTGTCGATCACGAGCTTCTACATCTTCTATTTGATCCACACCTTCGATCTGCCGGTGCAGACCGCGCAGCTTTATCTGTTCCTGTTCTTGGGCTCGGTTGCGGCCGGCACCGTGATCGGTGGGCCCATCGGTGACCGCATCGGCACGCGGCGCGTGATTTGGTGGTCCATTCTCGGCGTGCTGCCCTTCACCCTGGCTCTGCCCTATGTGGGGCTATTTGGCACCGCCGTGCTCAGCGTGATCATCGGCGTCATTCTCGCTTCGGCCCACCCGGCCATCATCGTCTATGCGCAAACTCTGTTGCCGGGCCGCGTTGGCATGGTGGCAGGCCTGTTTTTCGGGCTCGCTTTCGGCATCGCCGGTATCGGCGCGGCCCTTCTCGGCCAGCTTGCCGACGCCACCTCAATCACCTTCGTCTACCATGTGTGCGCCTTTTTGCCCGCCATTGGCCTGCTTGCGGCCTTCCTGCCAGAGACCGCCAAGCCAAAGCCGCCCGGCGCGAGAAAAATTCCGACACTGAGGCGATCCTGGCCCGCCAGTTGACAAGATAATGACGCCTCATTGGCTGCGCGCGCCGCGTCTGATCAAAAAGCGTCTTAGTTTTGTCTTAAGGGTCTTCTCCAGTAGGCACAGAAGGCCCCGGGGTTGCTCTGCGGGCGGGCGTGCCAATGCTCGGCGACGCGGCTTCTGTCGGCAAATGCGAGACTCGGCAGTTGGTTAGGGGTAATATGACGGTCGAGCGCCAAGTTTGAGGCTGCGTTTGGCGCTTTTCCGTATCAGTTCTTGCGTACTTGCCGGGCGGCGGTCGGCGGGCCTATGGGCTTGCGTTCACCCCCTCTTCGGCAGGCGTTCTGTTGAGGTCAGTAATTAGGGGGCGAACGATGCGTGATATTCGCGGGGACCTACAAGACCGTGCCAGCTTCCTCGAGGAGCAGATAAATGGGGCACAGGTACAATTCGAAAAACTCATAGAGCAGTTGACGCGGGAGCATCAGGCCAAGGTCGAAGACCTTCAGTCTGAGCTCGAGGCCGTGACCACGCTCATCGAAGTCGAATATCGGCGGCTGACCAGTGCGGCGCCGGTGCAGGATGAGCGTCGCCGCATGGCGCCGCCCCCGGAAGCCGAGCCGCGCCGTCAGGTGAGCCAGCCGCCGGCACCCGAAGCCGAGCACCATCGCCCGACCCCGCAAGCCGAGCAGCAATATCGCCGGCCCATGGCCGCCGAGGCCGAGCCCGAGCAGTATCGCCGGCCTGTAGCCGCCGAGCCGGAGCGCGAGCATCGCCCGGTCCCGCAGGCCGAGCCGCAATATCGCCGGCCCATGGCCGCCGAGGTTGAGCGCGATCGCCGCCCAGCTCCGGAGCCTGAGCAGTACCGTCGACCTTCGGCCGCTGAGGTCGAGCATGATCGCCGTCCGGCGCCCGAGCCTGAGCCGTATCGCCGGTCGCCGGCCGCCGAGGCTCAGCCGGAACGCCGTCCCGCGCCCCAGGCCGATCAGTACCGCCGACCCGCGGCCGCCGAGGCTGAGCCTCAGCGCCGTCCGGCGCCTGCACCGTTGGATGCCGAGGATGACCGTCGTCCGGCAGCGCCTCAGGTCTATCGCCGTGCTGCGGCGTCGGCCCCCGCGCGGGAGCCCGAGCAACGCCGGCCTGTCGCCGCCATGGCCGGTCATCAGCCGCCGCCGCTGGCCGACTTCCTTATCCGCAAGCTGAGTGAGATCGGCGCCATGACGCTCGACGACCTCTGCCATGTGGCGGTGCAGGAGGGTTATTTCGCCGAGGGCGAGATCGCCGACCGGGCGGTCCACGTCACCCTCATGAATGTCGCTAAGGCGGGTTTCATCCGGCATTTGCCGAATGGCACCTTCGCGCCCGCGACGGTCATGGACACGATCAGGCTACGGCGCGCGATCTAGAAACGAAGCCGCGCGATCCAAGGATCGCGCGGCTCGCATCGCAGGCTCGTGATTGCGGGTTCCGTTATCTCGACGGCCGGCCGCGCAACAGTTCAACGACGTCCTGCCGGACCTTCCCCTCCGCATAGCGCGCAAGCGCCTTGCGGTCGGGGAAGTCGTCGAGCGGCACAGGCGGCCCGATGCGGATATTCGCATCGAGCGGTCCCAAGCCCAGCAGCTTCCAGGCGTGGCTCGCCATGTCCATGTCGCCATACCAGGCGACCTGCGGCCGGCCACGCCGCCCGAGCGGCAGCCCGTAAAGCTTGGTGTAGGTGAGCGCCAGAGTCTGCGCCGACACATTCGACCCCATGGGCTGACCGCCGGACGGCTTCGCCGCGGCGAACAGCGCGGTGCGGAACGGCTCAACGCCGTTGCCGTCGCTCGATGTGCCCTCGGCGAACAGCACTACGTGGTCGCCCCCTTCGAGCCGGCTCAGGATCTCGTTGGCCTTGTCGCCCACCTGGTTGCGCCGTTCGCGGTCGACGAACACCGAGCGTTGCAGCTTGGCGAGCCATTTCACGAACGGCCAGGTCGACACCTCTTTCTTGGCGACGAACGACACCGGCGCGACCGCCGACAGCACGGTGATGTCGAGCCACGACACATGATTTGAGATGATGAGCACGCCCTGGCTCTCGGCCACCTCGCCGTCGACGATGAGGCGGATGCCGACGAGCCGACACACTTGCCGATGATACCAATGCGGGAAGGTGCGGGCGAAGCGCGAGCCCGTCCGCACGAAAAGAAGCTGGAGCGGCATCAACGGAATGGTGAAGGCGAAGAACGCCGACAGCACTAGGAACGCGCGCACGCTTCTCATCAGTCTGCGGTCAATCCAAGCTCAGAGCGCAAGTCTCAATAGCAAGTGCGCTGTCCATAGCGTGTGACGCAGACGCCGCGTAGGGCAGGATCCGCGCGCCGCACAGGAATCGGCTCCGTGCGGCAATCCCTGCGGATCTCGTCGAACCCCCATTCGCCAATGGTGCAGACTTCGCGCATGGCCGCCGGCACCAGGTAGACATCGACTTCCGCCGGATATGTGGCCTGGACCTCGACTTTCGGCGCCGGCTGGGGCGTGGGCGCCGGTGTGGCCACCGTGGCGCTACTCTCTGAAAGAATCGTCAGGTGCGACGGTGGGCGCAGCCGCATTGCTCTCCGACGCAACCGCAGGAGGCGCCGCCGGCGCCGCGACCGGAGACTCCGGCTCCAGTGGAACGGCATGCTCCGCAAAGGCCATGCTGCTCACCAACGACAATGCTGCCGCGAGAATCCACCGCTTTCCCATCACACCACCCCCTTATTTTGTCTTTAACGCTGGGTTAACGTTGTCTCCTCGGTCGCGCGAAGTCAAACGCGGGCAATATGCCCGTGATCACGCCGTTATTTGCCGTGTTATTTGCCGTTCTTGAGGGGCGTGCCGAACAGCTCGAGCCGATGGCCGACCAGGCGGAAGCCGAGCTCCTTGGCGACGCGCTCTTGCAGCCGCTCGATCTCTTCGTTCTTGAACTCCATGACCTCGCCGGTCTTGACGTTGATCAGATGGTCGTGATGTTCGTGGCCGGCCGGCTCATAGCGTGCGCGGCCGTCGCCGAAATCGTGCCGCTCGACAATGCCGGCGCCTTCCAACAAGCGCACGGTGCGATAGACGGTGGAGAGCGAAATGCGCGGATCCCGTGCGCTCGCCCGCCGGTAGACTTCCTCCACGTCGGGGTGATCGTGCGCGTCCGACAGCACGGACGCGATGATCCGCCGCTGCCCGGTCATGCGCATGCCCCGATCGGCGCACAAACGCTCCAGCCTGCTCTCCCGTGTCCCTGGTTGTGACATGGACCCCTGGCTATCGCTGGTTTTCACGTGGCTCATCGGCGATTCGGCCCATCATCGGAGGGCCCGTCCGAAAGGGCAAGGCTGAAGATCGCCGCGTCCGCGCCGCTCTCGTAATAGCCTGCCCGCCGTCCCACGGGCGCGGCACCCAGCGAGCGGTAGAGTGCGATCGCCGCCGCATTGCTCTCGTCCACCTCCAGGAAGAGCGTGGCCGCCCCGCTGGCCCGCAGATCGTCCAGGGCGCGGCTTAGCAGCGCCCGGCCGAGCCCGGCGCGCCGGCATGCCGGCGTCACGCCAAACGTCAGAATCTCCGCCTCGTCGGCGGCGCGGCGCGCGATCAGGAGCCCGGCCGGAGCTGCCACCACATGGGTGACCGCGCCGAGGAGGCACAGCACGCCGGGGCTCGCGATGAGCTGCGCCATGGCCGCTTCATCCCAAGGCCGGTCCGACGGCGCCGCGAAGCAGCTGGCGTGAATGGCGGCCATCAGGCCGGCATCGGCCAGAAGCGCCCGATGCACCGTGCGGGTCACCGGCATCAGCGCCTCCCGATCGCTTGCGCCTGCGGTTTGGCGTCGGGCGGCCGCAAGTAAAGCGGACGAAAAATGTCAGTCGCCTCGCCGCTCTCGAGCGCCATCTCGGCCAGTGCCACGGCGCTCGGCTGCAGCGTCAGCCAGAACGGGCTCGACATGACGGCCCTGCGCCGCGGCGGCATCGGCGAGAAGCGGCCCGCCGCTGCCGACTGCCAGGCGAAGCGTCGCTGGGAGCAGCCTCACGGCGTCGTCAGGCGCGACGAGCAATGGGCCATCGAGCTTGCGCCCGGTCTCGTCGTAGAGCCCGAGATAAACCATGGCTCGCCGCGCATCGACGGCGACGGCGAAGGGCCCGTCGGGCTCGGCCTCCACCAGGGCCGCTCGCGCCATCACGCTGAGACTGTCCGTGCCGTAGAGTTTGGCCTGCGTCACCAGCGACAAACCGCGCGCCGCGGCGATGGCGATCCGCACCCCGGTGAAACTGCCGGGTCCAATCGTCGCCGCGATCACGTCGAGATCGCCCGCGGGCACGCCCGCCTCGGCCAGCACCTCCGCCACCATCGGCATCAGCGCCTCGGCGTGGCCGCGCTGCATCTCGTCTTGGCGAGCATGGAGGGAGCGCGCGCCGCCGGTGGCGCACAGTAGCGCAGCCGAGCACGCGCCCATGCTCGTGTCGAGCGCGAGGATGTTCATGGGAGGCTTCTTAAACGATGCACGCCATCTCGTCGAAGGCGAAGCGCGGCGAGCGGGGCCTGAGGGGCGAATCGTCCCCATAGCCGAGATTGCAGAGGAAATTCGACTTCACCTTGGTGCCGGCGAAGAATTCCTGATCCACGCCGGCATTGTCGAAACCTGACATGGGCCCGCAATCGAGCCCCAAAGCCCGCGCCGCCAGGATCAGATAGGCGCCTTGCAGCGTCCCGTTGCGGAAGGCGGTGTCGGCGATCTTGTCCGGCTTGCCTTCGAACCAGCTCTTGGCGTCGGTGTGCGGAAACAGCTTCGGCAGATGCTCGTAGAAATCGAGGTCATGGCCGATGATGACGCAGACCGGCGCTTTCATCGTCTTGTCGCGATTGCCGTCCGAGAGGAACGGCTTCAGCCGCTCCTTGGCCTCGGGCGATTTCACGAAGACGAACCGCGCCGGACTGCAATTGCCTGAGGTCGGCCCGAGCTTCACCAGATCGACGAGCTCGTGCAGCAGCGCGTCCGGCACATCCTTGTCGTGCCACGAGCCGCGAGTCCGCGCATCGCGAAAAAGTTGATCGAGGGAGGCGTCTGGCAGCTTGTCCGTCAAATCGGACGGACCTCTTGCACCTCGGGGATGAAGTGGCGCAGCAGGTTCTCGATGCCGTGGCGCAGTGTCGCCGTCGAGCTCGGACAGCCCGAGCAGGCGCCGCGCATATGCAGGAACACGACGCCGTCGCGATAGCCCTGGAAGGTGATGTCGCCGCCGTCCTGCGCCACCGCCGGGCGCACGCGCGTGTCGAGCAGTTCCTTGATGGTCTTCACCGTCTCTTCGTCCGCCGGCTCGAAGAACTCGGCGTCGCTTTCAACTTCGGCCGGCGCGCCCTCGGTCATCGCCTCGCCGGAGAGATAATGCTCCATGATGGCGCCGAGGATGGCGGGCTTCAGATGCTGCCATTCGCCATCGCCCTTGGTGACGCTGATGAAGTCCGAGCCGAGAAACACGCCGCGCACCCCATCGATCTCGAACAGGCGGGCCGCCAGCGGAGAGGATTCGCCCTCGACGGGATCGCGGTATTCCATCGCGTCGTCTTCGCCGAGCACGGGCCGCCCCGGAATGAACTTCAGGGTGGCGGGATTCGGTGTCGCTTCGGTCTGGATGAACATTTCGGTGCCTTTGGGCTCCCAACGGTTTCGCGCTGATGAAAGCCTGCATATCTTAGAATTATTCTAGTCCATATTTGAGCCTCAGAGCACCCAAAGTCAAGGCTGCGGGGGGGCAACATACCACAGACTCGCACCCCAATTTGATCGCAGCGCGAAACGCGCCCGGGGCCTGCCAAAACTGAGGACGTCCGCGCGATACGCGCGCGGTGGGGGGTCGATAGCCAGAAGGTATTGGGAACGAGGGCCCGGGATTTCTAGCCTGTCACTCGGCCGGATCGACCGGCCGTGGGTTCGGGACTGTCCCTGACCCTCAACTCACATCCTGGAGAACACCCATGCTGAAATATATCGTTGCCGGCGCGCTGCTCGTCGCCGTTACCACCCCCGCGCTTGCCGCCGACTACTACGTGTCCCTGCGCTATGGCGGCGGCTGCGTGATGACCACGACGGCGCCGACGAAGGGCTACAAGGTGATGGGTGTCTATGCCACCAAGCGCCAGGCCAAGATGGCCATGCACGGGATGATGGACTGCCGCTAGGCGCTCCTAAGTCCGCTCTGCTGAAGCGGTCTCAGGATGAGAATCCTGGGGCCGCCTCTTGCCGTGAAGCCGGTTAGGCCAGCGCCAGAATCTCGTCGATGGACAGATGGCCGGGGACGACGGTGATGGGCGTCGGGAACACCCCGGCGAGACGCCCGCCGGCTAGGCTCGATACCAGCGGTCCGGGCCCGGACGGGTCTTTCGAGGCGCCGAGCACCAGCACGCCGATATCCTCGTCCTCCTCGATCAGCTTGGTGATCTCCTCGGACTTGCTCCCTTCGCGCACGATCTCCTCCGGCACCAGCTCCTCGAAGCCCATGGTCTTGAGCTTGCGGCCGAACAAGCGGAACACGGCCTTCGCCTTGGTCTGCCCCTCCTCGCGCGCCACGTCCTCGACGCCGAGCCAATGCATGGCCTCGCCCTCGGGCTCGATCACGTAAAGCAGGGCGAGCTGGCCCTTTGGTGCGCTCGGCGCGGCTCGCGGCAAAGGCCAGCGCGCTTTCGCATTCCGGCGTCTCGTCGACGACCACCAGGAATTTGCGCTTATGGCCTTCCGAATAGATTTGCCGCTTCCGCCGCGGCTTCGGTGCTGCGGCAGGCGTGGTCTTCTTTGCGGCGGCTGCTTCGCTTTGGCCATGCGGGCCATGCTGCCACCTCCGGGCGTCGCCAACAAGAAGGGTTCGAGCGGTCTAAGTCGGTCTCAAGCCAAGTCGTTTTAGGCCAAGTCGATGGCGTAGCGCTTGAGATCCTCGAGGTCGACGATCTCCAGCGTCGCCTCGTGGGTGGCGCCGAGGATCACCCGGGGCGGATGGCCCGCCTCCAGAGCCTCGCGCCAGCGCGCGGCGCACAGGCACCAGCGATCGCCGGGCTGGAGGCCGGGAAAGCCGAAATCCGGATGCGGCGTCGACAGATCGTTGCCGGCCGCCTTGGAGAAGGCCAGGAACTCCGCCGTCACCTCCACGCAGACCGTATGCAGGCCGACATCGTCGGGTCCGGTGTGGCAGCAGCCGGTGCGGTAGAAGCCGGTCACCGGCCGCTCCGAGCAAGCCTTCAGCGGCTCGCCATAGACGTTCTTTTGTCCTTCGAGAGGATGTGCCCGGCGCTTCAACATGGTTCGATTGTGCCCGATCTGGTGTGAGGGGAAAAGGACTGAGCCGCTAACGGATCGGATTGCGGTCGGGCAGCGGCATACCGAGCTTGCCGCCCGCGACCAAGATCTCGAGCTGGGTTTCGCTCAGCCTGGGCAGCGGCGGGCCCGCCTCCTTGCTGGCGACGGCCTTGAGCGCGATCGGCGGCAATTCGTCACCAACGGCCAAGAGTTCGTGTTCGCCCGAGGCGAGCACCGTCCTTGCAGTCCCGCGGCAGATCGGTGAGCCGGAGCTGGTTCTTCTTCGGCGCCGGCTTGGCGTCGGGGTCGGGCGGCGGCTGTTGTGCCGTCCAGATCGCGGACTTTTTCAGCATGGCAAACCAGTTGTCGAGCTCCTTGCCGCAGCCATCATCGCCGGACACCGGATTCTGGTTTTCGCAGCCCTCCTGCCCCGGGGGACAGGAGAGGCGCACGTGAAAATGATAATAATGGTTCCACCACGGCCGCACCTTGCCGAGCCACGCCCGGTCGTTGCCCACCGAGGCGGCCTGCTCGCACAGCGCCTTCTTAATCGCTGGATGGACGAAGATGCGGGCCACTTGCGGGTAGGACGCCGCCCGCTTGATGAGCTTGACCTGGCCGATGGTGAATTTATTCGGATCGACGCTGAGCGGGTCCTTCAGCATGGACACCGCGCTTATCTGTTCCCTCTCCTCCGGCGTAAGGATCCGGTCCGGCATGGGGGTCAGCCAGATGTCGGCGTCGAGTCCGACTTGGTGGCTGGTATGACCGGTGAGCATCGGACCGCCACGCGGCTGCGACATGTCGCCGACCAGTAGCCCCGGCCAGTTGTCGAGCGCGCGGGCGTCGCTCGACAGCCGCTCGAGATAGTCGATGAGCTCCGGGTTGCCCCAATTGCGGTTGCGGGAGAGGCGCATCACTTGCCAGTCAGGACCGTTGATGGGCAGCGACAAGGCGCCGGCGAGACAGCCTTTGGCGTAGCCGCCGATCGAGCGGGCCGCGAGCGGCGCCGGCTTCGCCACCGAGCCGAACAGCTCCTTGGCCGGCGGCAATTTGGGTTCCGGCGCCTTCTTCGCAGGCTTCGCCGCGGGTTTTTCGGTGGTTGTCGCCACCACGGGGCGGGTCGCTACTTTCGGCGCACCGATCTGCTCGGCGCTGGCGGCGCCGCAGAACAACAAGAGTGTGACGCTTAGGAGTAGCCGTCGCATCGGTCTTCGACCCGTTTCCCGTCAGGCCCTTAGGCGTCGCAAGTTTACCACAAAAGACGAGGGGATTTGGAGCCTGTTCGCCTCATCACGGTCCTTCCCCCCTCGCCATCGGCCTTGTTCAGCAGATATTCAGCCGTGGGCCCGTAAGCTTTCCGCGTATCCTGATAACGCCCCGTCCGGTGCCGGCACGCGCTTGGCGGTGGCACGCAACCTGCCCGAGGGAGGATTGATCATGCGACGTAGTTTTCTGCTGGCGGCCCTGCTCAGCCTGACGCTCGCTATCCCCAGTTTCGCCTATGCCGGCGTGGTCGCCCAGATCAGCCTCAACAATCAGCGCATGCAAGTCTATGTGAACGGCAAGCCGACCTATACGTGGAAGGTTTCCACCGCGCGCAGCGGTTATCGCACGCCGACCGGCACCTATAAGCCGACCGCCCTGTCGCGCTATCACCGCTCGTCAATCTATGACGGCTCGCCGATGCCCTATTCGATCTTCTTCTATAAGGGCTATGCCATCCACGGATCCTACGAGACCAGATATCTCGGCAGCCCGGCGTCGCATGGCTGCGTGCGCCTGGCCCCGTCAAACGCCGCCGCCCTCTATTCACTGGTGCAGAAATACGGCCCCGGCAACACGACTATCAAGATTACGCATTGAGGCGTGACGCCGGTCGCCGCTGACGCTACCGCTCGCAACTATCGGGCGGCGGCGTGCCGCGGAAGCGCTCGCCCATCCATTTGAGGGCCGCAGACACGCTCTCCTTGGCGGCGAATGTATGTGTCACGCCGGGCATCTCGACGAACATCACCTTCGCCCCTTGCTTACACAGGACGTCGCCGAACTGCTTGGTGATATAGGGCCGTACGATGGTATCGGCGGTGCCTTGCGCCAGGAACACGGGCGCGCCGGCCGGCGCCTGGCCTGGCGAGTTGCGCTTCATGATGCCGCTCCACGGCTCTGTCTTGGCGGGATTGGCCTTGAGGTACTTCTCATGGGTGAGCGGCTTCTCGGCCTTGTCGAGGGCTTCGAATTCGGGCACCGATTCGATGCAGTCATGGGCCATCTTCTCGTAAACGCTCATGGCGTCCGCCTCGACCAGGCTCGAAGCCGGATCGTTATAGAGGTTCGACCACGACCAGATCGCCATAGCGGTGAGCTCCTTACCGGCCGGGCTCGACTTGTCGGCATCGAACAGTTCGGCGAGATAGGTGGCCGGCGCCGCCGCGGCGACTCCGACGAGCTTTAGTTCCGGGGCGTAGGCCTTGGCCATCTCGCTGGCATAGAGCACGGCATGCCCGCCCTGGCTGTGACCCCACAGCACGAACCGGTCGGAGGCTCCCGAATGCGGCAAGGCCCTGGCGGCGCGCACCGAATTGAGCACTGCGCGGCCCTCGCTGATGCCGATGAGATAAGGATGGATGCCCGGCGTCCCCAGCCCCGGATAGTCGGTCGCGACAACGATATAGCCCTGGGCCAGCATCGCCGGCAGGCCCCAGATCAGGCCGGCGTTGTCGGGCATTAGCGATGGCGCGCATTTCTCGACGACACCGGAGGTCGGATGCCCGTAAGCGATCACGTCGCGCCCGCCGGCCGGCGCCTCGCCGGGCGGGATGTAGATGGCGCCGGAGACGGAGATCGGCTCGCCCTTCAAGCCGGTCGACCGGTAGAGAATACGGAACGCCTCGCCGCTGTCGGGGCTACCGCCTGTCAGCGGCCAGATGTTGATGATGGAGCCGGGCTCGCTGGCCGCGGCCTCGCGGGCAAGCCCCAAGCAAAGGCCGAGAAGAAATAAGGCCGCGAGGGCCAGCCGCCGGCAGGGCTTCATGGGGCGCATTCCATACTCCGGGTTACTGAGCGGTCCGGGTGCTACCCTTAGACGCCCGCAGAGCCCGCGACAACGAGGCTCAGGGCGCTTGGCGCGACGTGGCCATTTCATTCCGCCCGCTTCCGGGGCACAATCAGGCAGAACCGAACACCACGGTCGCGTAACAGCCAAGAACACCTGACACCAAGAACGCCAGCCTTACGGGGCCAAGCGCGCGGACGCCAATAAGCCGGGGGAGTATTTAGATGTCATCAGCTGCAAGCACGCTCGACGCTCTCATCAATCGTGTCGGCGAGATCGCGACGCCCTTCTCCGTCACGTTGCCGGACGGCGCCAAGCGGACTGTGGGTCAAGGGAAGCCAGAGTTCCGCATCGACTTGCACAACGAGCGCGCGATAAAGGCGCTGCGCACGCTGGACGAGGCTGACATCGCCGAGGCCTATCTGCAGGGTGACATCGACATCGAGGGCGACATGCTGAAGCCGTTCGCGCTTCGGGCGTTGCTCGACGACAGCCATCCGCTGGTTACCGCCTGGCGCTTCATCCAGCCGCTGCTGTTCGGTCAGGTCTATACCAACAAGCAGGCCATCGCCTCGCACTACAATCTCGACCCGAAGCTCTTCCTGAGCTTCCTCGATCCCGTGTTCCCGGCCTACAGCCAGGGCATTTACGAGAACGACGACGAGCCGCTTGTCGAAAGCGCTCGAGCGCAAATTCGACTGGGCCATCGAGAAATGCGAGCTCGGCCCGGGCAAGCGCGTGCTCGAGATCGGTCCGGGCTGGGGCGCCTTTTCCAGCCATGCTCTGCAATCCGGCATCCAGTATACCGGCATCACCAATTCCGAGGTGTCGCAGGACTTCCTGCGCGACAAGCTTGCCAATTTCGGCGATCAGTTCGACATTCTGCTCCAAGATTTCTACGAGTTCGAGCCGAAGGAGCCGTACGACGCCATCGTCATCATGGGCGTCATCGAGCATTTGCCGAATTACGAGAAGGTGCTGCGGAAATTCTACCGGCTGCTGAAGCCGGGCGGCCTCGTGTTCCTCGACGGCAGCGCGGCGCGCAAGAAATACGAGCTGTCGACTTTCATGGTCCGCTACATCTATCCCGGCAACCACTCCTTCCTCGTGCTCGACGACTTTCTCAACAAGATGAACAAGACCGAGTTCGAGTGCGAGGAGGTGCACAGCGACCGCTGGAGCTACTACCTGACCTTCAAGCAGTGGGCGGAGAATCTGGAGTCCAACAAGGACGCCGTCATCAAGGCGTTCGGCGAGTTCGAGTACCGCCGCTTCCGGCTCTATTTGTGGGGCGCCACCTACGAGTTCCTGGCCCGGAATCTCGATTGCTACCGGATGATCCTGTCCAAACCTAAAAACGCATAGGTTGCGGATCGTAAGTTTTAAGATTTTGCCGCGTAAGGGTTGAGCTTGACCGCGGTGCATCCGGAAGGGCGCGCCAACAAGGGAGACTCAAAGCCATGTGCGGAAATTGCGATTCCAAGACTTTGTCGCGGCGCCATCTCATGGCCGGAGCCGGTGCGCTTCTGGCCGCGACCACCTTTCCCGTGAGCCGTGGCCGCGCCGCCGAACCGGCGGCGAACGCCATTTCACCCGCCGAGGCGCTGGACCGGCTGAAGCAGGGCAATGGCCGCTATCTGGCGGGTGAATTCAACGAGCGGGACTATTTCGCCGACCGCGCCTCGCTCACCGAGGGGCAGGCGCCCATCGTGGCGGTGCTCGCCTGCGCCGACAGCCGTGTGCCGCCGGAAATCGTCTTCGACAAGGGCCCCGGCGAGGTCTTCGTGGTGCGTGACGCCGGCAACGTGGTCAGCAATTACGGCCTCGCCAGCATGGAGTTCGCGGTCGCGGTTCTCAACGTGCCGCTGATCGTGGTGCTGGGTCATTCGAACTGCGGCGCCGTCGCGGCGGCCATGCAATCGGTGCGCGAGCGAAGCAAGCTGCCGGGCCATCTCCCCGAACTCGTCGAGGCCATCCAGCCCGCGGTGGACGCGGCCCACGCCAAGCACCCGGGTGATCTTCTCGCCGCCACGATCGAGGAGAATGTCCGCCTCGGCATGAGCGAATTGAAGAAGCGGTCCGATGTCATCGGCGATGCCGTTAAGTCCGGCAAAGTGGGCATCCAGGGTGGCGTCTACGACCTCGCGACGGGCAAAGTGAATCTCATCTGATTGCGTGACGGGGGAGGGAATGGAGGCACTTGAGCGCTGGCGGTCGGAGAAGACTGCTGCCTATCTGTCCAGCGCCGTCGCCACGGTGGAGCCGGACCCGACCCGCTCCAAGCTGTTTCGTGACATGGCGGCAGTCGGCCGAGCAGCAGGCCGGCATTCTCGCCAAGAGTCTGAAACAGACTCCCGTCTTCACCCCGTCGCTCCGGTCCCGGATCACCGTGATTCTGCTCGGGCTCGTGGGCCCGCGCGCCATGCGCCATGTGCTGTCGGCCTCCAAGGTCCGCGGCGTATCGGCCTATCGCGGCAAGGTGACACGTCAGCCAGCTGCGGAAGGGGCCGAGGCCCATCCCTGGCCGACCTCGGTGGAAGATGTCGGCCGCCGCCACAAAACCTATGGCAGCGGCACGCTCAGGGCCGGCGTGTTCGGCGTCAATGACGGTCTCGTCTCCAACACCTGCCTGGTCATGGGCGTGGCCGGCGCCGGGACCAGCGGCAGCGTCATCCTCTTGACCGGCGTCGCGGGCCTCCTTGCCGGCGCTTTCTCCATGGGCGCGGGCGAGTTCATCTCCATGCTGTCGCAAAAGGAGATGTTCGAGCACCAGATCGCGCAGGAGAAAGACGAACTCGAGCACTATCCCAAGGAGGAGGCCGAGGAGCTGGCGCTGATCTATCAGGCGCGCGGCATCCCGATCAAAGAGGCCCGCCACCTCTCCAGCCATCTCGTCGCCAATCCGGAAAAAGCCCTTGATGCACTGACTCGCGAGGAGCTCGGCCTCAATCCCGACGACCTCGGCTCGCCCCTCGGCGCGGCCATCTCGTCCTTCCTCACCTTCTCGTGCGGCGCGAGCCTGCCGCTGATCCCCTATCTTTTCGGCGACGCCAAGCACGGCATTTTGATCGCCTCGCTGATCTCCGGCACGGCGCTGTTCGGTGTTGGCGCTGCCCTGAGCCTGTTCTCGGGGCGCAGCGCGCTGCTCGGCGGCGGCCGCATGTTGGCCATCGGCTCGGCCGCGGCGGCGGCGACCTATTTCATCGGCTCCCTATTCGACGTCTCTGGGATCTAGTCGGAGATCTAGGCGGGCAAGATTTGCCGCAAATTCTAGTGGCCGAGGCGACGACTGGTTAAGCCTCGCGCCAAGTCCAGCGCTTGCTTAATCGCACTTTAAGCGGGCCTCCCCATGATGCGGCAACGTCATCTGGAGGAGGTCACCATGTTCCGCCGCGCTGCAATCTGCACACTCGCCGCTTCACTCGCGCTCGCCACCACGCCCACATTTGCGTGCACCGGAATCAGTCTCAAAGCCACAGATGGCGGCGCCATTCGCGGCCGCACCTTGGAGTTCGGCTTTCCGCTTCAGTCCAATGTCATTGTCGTGCCCGCCGGCAAGGAGTTCAGCGGTCAGCTGCCCGATGGCGGCAAAGGCCTCACCTACAAAACCCGCTACGGCATCGTCGGCGCCAATGCGTTCGACCAGACAATGATCATCGATGGGCTCAACGATCAGGGCCTGTCCATCGGCCTGTTCTATTTCCCGGGCTATGCCAAATATGCCGCCGCCACCCAGGAGAACGCCTCGCGCGCCTTGGCGCCGCAGGATTTCGGCATGTGGGTGCTCGGCAACTTCGCCACCGTCGACGAAGTGAAGGCCGCGCTGAAGGACACGGTGATGGTTGGAACGCCGTTCCCCGGTCTCGGCAGCGCGCAAGGCATGGTCGCTGACGTGCATTTCTTCGTGCAGGATAAGAGCGGCAAGTCGATCGCGGTCGAACCCATCGACGGCAAGCTGCAAGTGACCGACGCGCCGGTCGGCGTGATGACCAACGCCCCGACCTATGATTGGCACATGACCAATCTCGACAACTATCTGAACCTCACCGCCAAGGACATCACCACCGAGACGCTTGGTCCGGTGACGCTGAACGCCACGGGCTCGGGCTCCGGCATGCTGGGGCTTCCCGGCGACTTCACGCCGCCGTCGCGCTTCGTGCGTGCTGCCATGTTCAGCCAGGCCGCCGTGCCGAACGCCGATAGCGAGGACGCCGTGTTCAGCGCCTTCCACATCCTGAACCAGTTCGACATTCCCAAGGGCTCGGTGATCAACGGTTCGGTCGGCAAGCCGGCCGCGGAGATCACGGAATGGACCAGCGTCAACGACCTCAAAAATCTGCGCTGGTATTTCCGCACCCATCAGGATCAGTCGATCCGCATGGTCGACCTCAAGGAGGCGATCGCGGCCGCCAAGGGCGAGATCCGCACCATCAACATGGAGGCGTCGACGCAAACCGCCGCCAATGTCTCAAACGAGGTGAAAAGCCTGAAGCAAGCGGCGAAATAGCCGCCACGCCAGGCTGAGCCGACGGAAACGCGGCCTCGGGGTCTCCCCGGGGCCGCTTTTTTTTGCCCCGTTGCACGAGAGACGCATGTTCTGTCCCATTTGGATACGGATGGCGCGGAACGAAGCGAGAAGGCCGCGTTGAAGGCGAGACAGATGGCGTTTCGATGAATAGGATCGGCGCCCCGGGGAAATTTCTGCTGCGCGCCGCCATGTCAAATCTTCGATTGCTGTCCGACCCATTCGCTTGCTTGCGGGCTTTTGCTACCGCGGCCGCGCTGTCATGCGTCGCCGTGACGTTCGTAGCCTTGGCGCCGCCCTTTGCCGCCGCGCAGGACCAGGAGGCGACGGAGGACGCGCCGGGGGAAGATGCTCCGGCGGAAGAAGCGCCAGCTGACGATGCTGCACCCGCTGAGGCGCCCTCCGAAGAGGCGGCCCCCGAGGAGACGGCGCCCGACGATGCCGTGGCCGGGGAAGCGGCCCCCGCTGCCATGGTCGGGTGGGACATTGCCAAGCCTTGCGAGAACACTCAGCATCCCTACCAGGCCGATCTCTGCCAGCAATGGCGCGCCGCCGAGGCCGCCGAGAAAGCTGCCGCTGCGGCGCAGCGCACCGTTGGGCTGACCCAGGTGCTCATGCTGATCGGCGCCATCGTGACCGGTCTTCTGCTGCTGATGTTCATTCCGCTCATCATGGCGGCGCGGGCCGCGCGCCGGGCCGCGCGCGGCGGCGACGCAAGCCCGCTGACCGCCGCGAGCCACGACGATGGCCGAAGCGAATACCGTCGTGCCCATGAAGATCACGCCGAGGAACTGCGTGCCGAGGAAATGCGCGCCTATGTCGATGTCGACAAGATCGAGTTCATCGAGACGCCGGAGTCCGAAGGCATCGTCAAGGTCAAGGTGATCTTCCGCAACACCGGCCAGACGCCCGCCTTCAGGACGCGCAGCGCCACGAATGTCGGCATCCGCGACGTGGCCGACGAAAATCTGGTGCCCGTCATGCCGCTGCCGGATAACCGCTCGGCCAACGCGCCGCGGCCACGGCTCGGCCGCGATGCCACGGCCGTCGACATTGTCGAGTGCGGCTCCACGCCGAGCCTCGCCGACCGCGTGATGAATGGCGATGCGACCATCGTCGTGTGGGGCTGGACGGAGTATTACGACGTGTTCGAGCGCAAGCAGCGGACCGTGTTTCAATATCTCTGCAACGCCGAGACTCTCGACAGCGGCCAGATCTTCAAGCCCATGACGCGCGGCGACGAGACCGGCTAGCGGATCCACGCAGCCTCGCTGGGAAGACCCGTATGGAACGGTTTTGGCGTCTCAACCGTTTCTTGGCGTATTCTGTGTGACATGGTGAACCCTGGGGCAAGAGGGCCCCACGGATCCCGCCGGAGACCGCCATGCCGCCGCGCTCGCCCTTTCCCATGTTTTCCGGGCCGTCTGACGCACGCGCGGCCACCCTGCAGGGCCTCCTGATCGCCGTTATCGTCATCGGCGGTCTCTATGTTGGGCGCGAGGTGCTATTGCCCTTGGCGCTCGCCATCCTGTTGAGCTTCGTTCTGACCCCGCCGCTGCTCCTCCTTCGCCGCATCAAGGTCCCGCGCGTGCTTGCCGTGCTCATCGTCGTGGCGATGGCCTTCGGCATCATCGGCGGTCTCGGCTGGCTCATCTCGCGCGAGGCGACCGATCTCGCCGCGCAGTTGCCGAGCTACCGCACCACGCTCTCCGAGAAGATCAAGCTGCTCCGCGCGCAGACTGGCGAGTCGAAGGTTCTGAAGAAGGCGGGCGACGTCCTCACGGATCTTCAACAGCAAATCGACCAGCCCGACACGCCGCCGCCGACGATTGGCACGGAGGCCAACCGCCCCGACGACGGGCCGGTCAAGGTGGAGATCGTCGAGCCCGATCCAGCGGGACTCGCGCTTTATCAGAACATCGCCGGCACGCTTTTGCCGCCACTGGCTACTGCGGGCATCGTCCTTCTCTTCGTCGTCTTCATTCTGCTTCAGCGGGAGGATCTCCGCGACCGGCTGATCCGACTGTTCGGCGCCTCGGATCTGCGGCGGGCCAGCTCGACGATGAGCGATGCGGCGACCAGGCTCTCACGCTATTTCCTCAGCCAGGTCCTGATCAATGCGGGCTATGGCACGTTCATCGCACTGGCGCTGTGGGGCCTCGGCATGCCGAGCCCCGTGGCCTGGGGCATTGTCGCCATGCTCATGCGCTTCGTGCCCTATGTCGGCTCCTACCTGGCGGCCGCGCTGCCGTTGCTGATCGCCGCCGCCATCGATCCGGGCTGGACCACGGTGCTGCTGGTTTTGGCTCTCTATGTCGTGGGCGAGATGTTCATGGGTCAGGTGGTGGAGCCCCAAGTATTCGGGCGCGGCACCGGCGTGACCCCGATCGCCGTGATTGGCTCGACCATCTTTTGGACCTGGCTGTGGGGTCCTCTGGGCCTCCTCATCGCCATGCCGATGACGGTCTGTCTCGCCGTCCTCGGGCGCCACGTCGAGGGCCTGGAATTTCTGGAGGTTCTGCTCGGCGATGCGCCGGCCCTGACGCCCCAACAGAGCTTTTACCAGCGCACGCTCGCCGGCGACGCCGCCGAGGCTACCTATCAGGCCGAACTCGCCCTCAAGGACGAGAGTCTCGAAACCTATCTCGATAGAGTGGCGCTTGGCGGCCTGAAGCTCGCCGAGCACGACGCCAGTCGCGGCTCGCTCGACCCAGAGCAATCCGAGCGGATCGCCCATACCGTGAAAGAGATGCTTGAGGATCTCGCCGATTTCGAGCCGCGCCGCTGGTTCGCCAAGCTCCGCCACAAGCCCGCCAAGGAGGGCGAGGAGGAGGATGTCGGCGGTCTCGCCTCCTTGGAGGCACTCGAGGAAGACGAGGTGCTCCAGATCAAGCGGGACGACCTGGCTGCCGGTTGGAAGGTCGACACGCCAATTCTGTGCATCGCCGGCCGCTCGCTGCTCGACGAGGCGGCGGGCGCCATGCTGGCCGAGGTGCTGGTGAAGCGTGGGCTGCCGGCCAAGGCGCTGGGCCCCGAGGCGATCTCCGCTGGTCATATCGCCTCCCTCGCCAGCACCGAGGCGCAACTTGTCTGTCTCTCTTTTCTGGGCGCCGGCGCCACTTCGGCTCAGATCCGCTACATGGTGCGGCGCTTGCGGCGCATCCTGCCGAAGGGCACGCTCATCCTCATCTGTTATTGGAGCGAGGAGGGCGACAGCGCCCGGGTGAAGGCCATGCTGGCGGCGGCGGCCTCGGATGCCGCGGCCACGACGCTGCACGAGGCCGTCGATGTTTGCGTCAAGGCGGCTCACGGTGAACTCGTCACCAAGACAGAAGCTCCGGAGTCCATCGAAGCCGCGACGCCGAAACTCACTCCGGCCGTCACCCCGCCGCCTGAGCGGCCCACGCCGCCAAAGCCGAAGCGCGGCAAACCTCAGACCGAGCCTGCCTGAGGCCGGGGCGATCCCTCGCGCGCATGGACTGCGTGCCGCCGGTCGACCAATTCAAAGCCATGAAACGAAAATCCTGCAGCGTCCGATTGGGCCGCCGCGCGCGGCAGAAATGCCGTTCTATTTCGGTAAGCCGAGTTGCTTCTGCACGCTCTCGTAGCTCTTGCGGACGGAACTCGGGGCGCAGGCAGCACCCTCATTGGCGAGCCGCTTGCTCGCTTCGCCGTAAACGTCCTCCCAGGGAATGCCTTCCGCGCGTAGAATGCGAACGAGATGCCAGCGCCTAACGTGAACCATATCGTGCTGATATCTGGGGCTCACGAGACAGGCCACGGCCAGAGCGATCCAGTACGGCGGTGGTTGTTTGTGCGTCGAGCATAGGCTAACCGCCAAAGCCACGGCTTCCTTGGCGCCCTCCTCCCACGCCTCCTCAAGGAAGGAGAGCGTCTTGGCGAACTCCCTCTCGGTCATGCCTGTAACGGCAAGATTTCGCCGGCCCTTCTGACCCTGCCACACTTCCTCTGGACGAACATTAGCACCCGGCGTTTGCACTTGCGACAGACCTGGCCCTCCCAAGACCATGCGCCCATGCGCGCATGGACGGCGTGCCGCCGGTCGACTAATTCAAAGCCATGAAGGAGAATCCTGCAGCGTCCGACTGGGCCGCCGCGCGCGGCGAGAAATGGCTTGCCCAGCTCGACGGCATGGAAGCGATGCTCACGCCCGTCGACGAGCCGCTCCTCGCCGCGCTGCAGCTCGATGCGCCTCTCCGGATCGCCGATATCGGATGTGGCGGCGGCGGGACCACCCGGGCCATTCTACGCCTGGCGCAAGCGGGAAGCGCCATGCATGGCTTCGATATCTCGCCGGCCTTGATCGAGGCGGCGCGCGCCCGCGCAACCGACGCAGGCGCCATTGCCTTCACCCTTGCCGACGTGGGGACGGCCCCAGCACCCGAGGAGCCTTACGACCGGCTCGTCTCGCGCTTCGGCATCATGTTCTACGGCGATCCGCCTGCCGCCTTTGCTCGGCTCGCCCGCTGGCTGAGGCCGGGCGGCCGCTTCGCCTTCGCGGTCTGGGGCCCTCCGTTCGACAATCCGTGGATGTCGAGCCTTCGCGAGGTGGCGGCCGAGGTCATCGACGTGCCGCCGCCCGATCCCGACGCGCCGGGTCCGTTCCGCTATGCCGGGGCCGACAAACTGCTCGGCCTGCTTGGTGGCGCCGGATTTGGCGATCTCGACATGCGCGACTGGCGCGGAACGCTGCCGATTGGCGGCGGGCTGCCGCCCGGTGAGGCCGCGGATTTCGCGCTTCGATCCTTTTCGGTCGGCGAGCTGCTTGCCGACGCGGGCGATGCGCCGCTCGCTGCGGTGCGCCAATCCTTGACGGCCCGTTTTTCCCGGCATCTCGAGGCGGGTGTCGTCCGCATGGGCGCGCGCGTCCACATCGTCACCGGCGCAATGTCTTAGGCTCGCGGAAGCAGAGCGCGAGGAGCGCACCCAGGGCCAGCGCCGCGGCGAGGAACAGCAGCGCGGCTGAGAAGCTGCCGGTCGCCTCTCTCAGAATGCCGACAATGTAGGCGCCCGCGAAGCCCGCAATATTGCCGATCGAGTTGACGAGCGCGAGGCCTGCGGCCGCGCCCGTCCCGGCCAGGAAGGCCGTCGGCAGCGACCAGAACGGCCCGAGCGTTGCGTAGAAGCCGACCATTGCGATCGTCAGCGCAATCATCGTCGGGACAAGCGGTCCGGTGTAGGCGGAACAGGCAAACGCGCCCGCCGCCACGAGGAGCGGCAGCGCGATATGCCAGCGCCGCTCATTTGCGCGGTCCGAGTGGCGACCCCACAGCACCATAACCACGGCAGCGAAAACGTAAGGGATGGCGGTGACGAAACCGATGCTGAGGTCGTCGAGGCCATAGTGCTGAATCACTTGCGGCAGCCAGAAGCCCATGCCGTAGAGGCCGATGACGATGAGGAACCACAGAAGCCCGAGCGCGAGCACGCGCGGGCGCGTCAACGCTGAGGCGATGTCGCTGTAACCGACCTCCTTTGCGGCCGCGTCTTCCGCCGCAATGCAGTCGGTGAGCGCGCGGCGTTCCTCCGTCGTCAGCCAGCTGGCGTTCGCGGGCTTGTCGGTGAGTACTTTCAGCGCGAGCACGCCGAGCACAATCGCCGGCAAGCCCTCGATGATGAACAGCCAATGCCAGCCGGCGAGCCCGAGGAAGCCGTGCATCCCGAGCAGCGCGCCGGACACGGGCCCGCCGAACACGGTGGCAAGCGGCACCGAGGCCATGAACAGCGCGACGATGCGGGCGCGCTCGGCCGCCGGAAACCAGTAGGTGAGATAGAGGATGATGCCCGGGAAGAAGCCCGCCTCGGCCACGCCGAGCAGGAATCGCATGGTGTAGAAACTCGTCTCGTTCCACACGAACGCCATGGCGCACGCGACTAGCCCCCAGGAGATCATGATGCGCGCGATCCAAATCCGCGCGCCGAAGCGATGCAGCGCCAGATTGCTCGGGATCTCGAAGGCGATATAGCCGAGGAAGAAAATGCCGGCGCCGAAGCCGTAGACCGACGGCGAGAAGCCGAGGTCTTTATTCATGTGCAGCGCGGCAAAGCCGACATTCACCCGGTCGAGAAAATTGACCGTATAGGCGAGACAGAGAAACGGGATGAGCCGCCGTGTCGCCTTGGCGATAGCCGATTGCCGTGCCCGCTCCTGCTTTGCATCCATCTCCGTCCCCCCGACGCATCAATATCACGAAGGGGCGCGAGGCAGTGCATCACTCGGATTTTGTGAGGCCGGCTTTCCGTCAAGGAAATTTTCTGCCGCCGCGCGAAATAAATCCGGTTCCCTCTTTGCGTGCAGTCCATAGAATGTGGCGGAGAAAGCCCGGTATGCGAGCATGAGGAAGTCATGGAGCGTCGGACGTTTCTGCTAGGTGGAGCGGCCGCGACGGCCGCCGGAATAGTTCCACAGCCAGCCTCCCCCCAATCGCCTCCCGTCGCGGGACAGCCGATCGCTCCTGGCGATATCGAATTGGCCGTCGCGCGGCTCAGAAAGCAATTCCTCGCCGAGTTCGACCCCGCCTATGTCGAGAATGTCATCGTCCCCCACTTCCTGGTGAGCACCTATGACGGGGAACGCCTTTGGCTTCCGATGATCAACGTCGAGTTCACCAAGGAGAATGCGCTCCCCTACGATCTTTGGGGCTTATTGAGCGAGACCTGGAAGCCAGCTCCCGAGGATGGCGTTACCGTCTTTCTCCAGGGGTTGGAGAAGCGCGGACCGCATAACCGCCGCAAGCGAATCTATATGACAGCGCTGACGCCAGACCTCTATCGCCCGATGTATGGCGACAAAGTCGTGGCCTTTTTCGACAAGCTGCTGGGCGAATCTAACGCCGGCAAGCCGCTCATGCGGCCGTATCTCGAAAGCTATTTCGACCTCTATTGGGATCTGCATCTCGGCGTCAAACCAGACGCGATCCCCCAGCAGGTCCACGCCATCGGCGAGGCATTCAACACGGTTCTCGCCTATCGCGACCCAACGCAGAGGATCGTCTACGAAAACTACATGACCGTGCGCGCCAACCTCGCCTTCCTCAAGGACTGGATCGACGACCGTCTCGCCGACATCGAGAGCGGCAAGACGCCGAATCCCGAGAAGACCTTCGCGTGGTACTGGCTGAAGAACGCAGGGAATGGAGAGTATTTCGCCCACAAGGATGTCGTGTTCGAGGTGTTCCACAATTTCGTGGCCCTCAGCCAATGGGGCAACTCGCTTTACAACATCATGCTGAAGCTCGCCACCGACACCGGCGACCCGGACACGCGTGCGTGGTTCAAGAAAACCATGGAGGGCAGTCCCGATGACGCGGCTGGCGAGCCCTTTACCCCGCTCGAGCGCTTCGTCATGGAGTTGTTCCGCACCATCTCGCCCAACGGCGGGAGTATCTCGGCAATGGAGGAAGTACGGACGCCGCCCTACCAGCGTCACGGCTACGTTGTGAGCCCGCATACCTCGACCAGTTTCGATCCCGTCCACTGGAAGGACCCGGAGACATTCAATCCCGATCGCTACAAGAGCGCGCCGACCAGCCACGACATCGACGAGGAGAAGTGCGAGCAGATCGGCTTTGCTAAATGTCCGTTCAGCACCGAGCCGTTCGAGGTCGCCGACGGGCGCAAGGCGGAGATCAGCAACAGCGGCTTCGGCACCGTCTACGGCATCGTCGATGGCCAGCCGCTGCCGGTCTGCGACTACGCCGGCTTTGCGCCATTTGGCTTCGGCTATCGCCGCTGCCCGGGTGAGCAACTCACCATCCAGGTGTTCGAGGACTTCCTTCGCAAGGTGTGGAAGAGCGAGATCCAATTCCACAAGCTCGATATCGCCAACCCCGAACCCCTGCCCATCGGGCCGACCACAGTGATCGGCGACAATGTCGGGTTCACCCACTCAGCTTAACAAAGCAGCGATCGCCACACCGGCGAAACATCCCAGGGAGAGGATCGTCAATGACCTACTATCGCGCTGTACTTCTGATCTTGCTTGCTCTGACAATTGGCTCCACCGGCTCTGCCATGGCCGGAAAGAGAAAATGTGCGGACGACTACCGGCGGTTCTGCAGCCAATGGGGTCTCGAGACGAGAGGCTTGCAGAATTGCATGCGCGCCCACGGCGACCGATTGACCAAGGCCTGCGTCAGAGGATTGATCGCCGCCGGTGCAGTGTCTCAGGCCGAAGTGGACCGCAAGAGGGCTGCGCTCGGCCGCTAGCCGAAGCCCGGGGGAGAGAACATCGTGCGCACAGCCTGCGAGGCCCCGGCCGTCGTCTGTCAGCATTAGGCTTCGTCCAAAGACGCGGGAGTTGGTCCTCCAGCCCGGGCTTTGGGGTATGCTGACGCGCGGCCATCATACTGATTCGGCCGCAACGCTGAAGGAGGGCGTTCTCATGGCCATTTCCTTGGACGAAGCCGCCGCCGTGCTGCGCCAAGCCATGCGCGAGACAGTGAAGCGTTATTCGTTCTGGTATCTGATTCAGGGTGTCTTGCTGGTGGTCGCCGGCTTTCTGGCCCTGGTCTATCCGCTCATCGCCTCGGTCGCCATCATCGTCCTGCTGGCGTGGATCCTGATCATCAGCGGCGTGCTGCAAGGCATCGGCCTGATCGGCGCGCGCCATGTGCCGCATTTCTGGCTGCAGGCGATCTCCGCGGTGCTGGCCATTCTGATCGGCTTGCTGCTGCTGCGCGCGCCCGGCAGCGGCCTGTTGGTCATCACCGTGCTGCTGATCGTGTTCTTCATGGTGGAGGGCATCGCCAAGGTCATCTTCGCGCTGACCATCAAGCCGTTCCCCAATTGGGGCTGGGTGCTGGGCAGTGGCGTCGTCAGCATCTTCCTGGCCGTCATTCTGTGGGCCAACATGCCGCTCAGCGCCGATTGGCTGCTCGGCGTGCTGCTCGGCATCCAGCTGATGTGCGAGGGCGCGGCGCTCACCTATCTGGCGTGGCAGGTCCGCACCGCACCCGCGGTCTAGACCCTCACCCTGAGGAGGCGCGTCAACGCCGTCTCATGAGGACCGAGGCCTGAGGATTACGGTGCTTCCGCCTCTTTGAGGAAGCGCCGGTAGATCCAGCCCTGCCGTTTCGTGGCCGGGTCTGCCACCTGCACCCAATTGCCCTCGCGGCCCTCGACGCGCAGCTTGGCGCCGGCCTGCATGATCTTCAGCGTGTTGGCGGTCCCCGAGGCACCCTCGCGCATATTCACCGCGCTCGAGACCTCCACCCACTCATCCGTGCTCGTCAGTTCTGACGCCGCCGCCACCAGCCGGCCGAGCGGCCCGCGCCGGTCGTCCTCCTTTGGGGCGGGATGGCTCTCCATCGGCCGCCGGCGCTGCCGCCTTCCGGTGCTGCCGATGGCGGCTCTCCGTAGAGGCCTGCGGTGTGCCGCTCTGTGCCCAGTCCTGCTTGAGGCTGGCGAGCTTCGCGTCGCGGTCGGTGACGCCGAGCGCCGCGGCCCGGTCGTACCAATCCTGGGCGGCGTCGGGTTCGGGCTTGATGCCTTGCATGCCGAGCGCGGCGATGAAGTCCGGGATCGTAGGTCGCGCCTACCGCGAGCGCCGCCTCGCCGCTGCCCGCCTCCGCCGCGCGCTCGAAATAGGCGCGCGCGCCGGCGAAATAGCCGACGGAAATCATCTTGTTGCCGTGCTCCATGAGCGTCTCGACGCGGTCGGCCTCGCCGGCGCGCAAGGCAAGTCCCGCCGGGTTGCGGCGCAATGTCGAGCCGTGTGGCCGCGCGCGCCAGCACGGCGCCGTCGGCCGCCACCAACTCGACCCGCACATCCGTCGCGCCGGTTTGGTCTTCGGGCGCGCGCAATGTGAGGCCGGCGATCTCGTCCGGCCGCAAGCTCCATTCGCTGCGTGCCGTAGGGCCGCCCGCCGGAGAAGGACACGCCCTCGGGCAGACCGCGGATGGCGATGACGCTCCGCTCGGGCAGCGCGTCTGCGGGCGCGATGGCGATGGCGAAGGCCGCCTCTTCGCCGGCTTTGGCCGTGATCGTCTCGGGCGCGCGACAGCGCGATCTCCGGGAGCGCGCGACCGCCGCGCCGAGCAATGGCGTGGCGGCGACCGCCGCCTGCTGCGCCGGCGCCGGGCGTGAACCGGCCGGATCGAAATGCGTCACGGGCCCGCGGATCGCGCCGAACCACAACAGTCCGGCGAGGATCGCCGCCGGCGCGATGGCCACCGCCGTCAGCACGACGACCACGCCCCGGGTCAAGGCGAAGCGCCTGGGGTCGCCGGCAAGTCCGTCGCTCCCAAAGCCTATCGCTCGCAACGCCGTTCAGCGCGGCATCGCCGGGGAGCCGCCGCGGCTCACGGTATTGCGCCGCCAGCGCATGCTGTGGCGCACGCAGCGCGTCGGGCGCGAAGCGTTCGGCCATGGACGACACGGTGAACTCCGGCCGGACGCCGAGCCGGATCTCCGCCTCGATCCGCTCGGCGAGGCTTTGCGGCTGCGACATGTCTGGCATTTTGAAATTCTTGAGCGCCGGCTGGACCATGGCACCCTCCTACGCATGAGACAAAATGGAGAACGATCAGTTCTGGTTCTGCGTTCGGCTCCATTCGAGAAAGGCGCGAAACAGTTCGGCGCGCTCGTCGTCCGACGTGGCCGCGGCGCCTGTATCGGCTTGCGCCAGGAAGGTGTCGAAGCGCGCTCGCGCGTCGTCGTCGGCGCTTCCATCGGCGCCCGCATTGGCGGCCATACTCGCTTTGGCGCGGTCGATCCAGGCCTGCGCCGCCGGCGAGCGCTGCCAGCCTTCCAAGGTCGCGGCGAAATTCACCTGTCGCCATTTCGGATGGCGCGGCGGTGCGAGGAAGGCATCGAAATTGGAGAAGAAGCGCTCGACGAAGCGGTCGAGCTTGGCGTTGCGCGGGTTGTCTGCGGGCCCAGTTGAACGACACCAGCACGGCGCACACCGCCACGGTATCGACCCGCGCGCCGTCGGCGATCAGCTGCGGATAGTCGTCATGGGTCAGCGCCGCCGGGTAGTAGTCGTCCTCGAGCCCTTTGAGATAGGGCAGGCTGAGAAGCTTGAGGCCGCTTGCCTGCATCGAGATGGGCGAGGATCGGCGCGGGCTTGCCGGCGATCACCACCGTGGCGTCGATCTCGCCTGACTTGAGCTTCGCCAGCGCGTCGGCCTCGTCGAGATGCACCTCTTCCACCGTGACGCCGAGCGCTTCGAAAATGCGCACGCGCGGTGATCTCCGCGCCGCTTCCTTGCGGCCCGATATTGACGGTCTTGCCTTGCAGCGCCTGCACGTCGGCGATCGTCGGCGCGCGCCAGCACGTGCATCTCCTCGTTGAACAGCTTGGCGATATAGGCGACCTGGCTTTCGAGATTGGGACCGAGTTCGCCGGTCTTGGCGAAATGCTTCAGCACATTGGCCTGGGTGATGCCCATGTCGACGCCGCGCATGAACATCACGTCTTTGAGATTCTGCGCCGGGCCCTTGCCGCCCATGGGCACGACCCGCAACGCTGCGCCGTCGTCGAGCACCGCGGCGATGTCCTGCACGATGGCCTGGTCGGTGCCTTGCCCGCTGCCGGCCATGATGGTGACGGTGTTGTCGTTGAGCCGCGCGCGATAAGCTGTCGCGGATGTTCTGCGCCGACGGGCTCGTCTGGCTGCGGGCGGCGTCCTTGATCTTGGCGCTGTCCGTCGGCTGGCCGTGTCCGCCGCGGAAAGCGGCAGCGCGCCGGCCATGCTGCCGAGCAGGCAGAGTCCAATAGCGAGGGCGATACGCATGACTGCCCCTCTATGGTGACGCTTCACCCCGAACACGGCCGGCCCGCTTGAAGCGCGAATGGCGAGACGGCCAGATGCAGCAATTTGCTTCTGCTTGCGGAGGAGAGTGCGTGCGAGGCGCGCAGGCCCCAGCGCGACATCCCCCGTCGTGCTGCTATCCCTATGGCGCGATGGGAAGTGATACATTGGCCGCTGTCAAGTAGAGACGCCAATGAAACATAACAATATCAATATATTGCCACAAGTGTGGCTGCGATGACTGGAAAGAGGCAAGACCAAGGCAAGTCATTAAGGTTGCATTAACCATAAAGAATTGCCGCCGCCGGAGTAGTGCCGTGGCGTCGTCTTGGCGCAGCGATCGGTGCGGCCGCAAAGAGCGGCGCGCCCATCCCTAACGCCGATGGGGTGAATTGGTTGCGGGTCTCGGGACGGAAGGGGCGCCTAATCCGCGTCCATCTTGAGCGCGGCGATGAAGGCCTCTTGCGGGATGTCGACCTTGCCGAAGCTCCGCATCTTCTTCTTGCCCGCCTTCTGCTTCTCCAGCAGCTTCCGTTTGCGGGTGATGTCGCCGCCATAGCATTTGGCGGTGACGTCCTTGCGGAGCGCGCTGATGGTCTCGCGCGCGATGACCTTGCCGCCGATCGCCGCCTGGATCGGGATCTTGAACATGTGCCGGGGGATCAGGTCCTTCAGCTTGTCGACCATGGCGCGCCCGCGCATCTCCGCGCGCGAGCGGTTGACGATGATCGACAGCGCATCGACCGGCTCGTCGTTGACGAGCAGCGCCATCTTCACGAGGTCGCCTTCCTCGTAGCCGATGATGTGATAGTCGAACGAGGCATAGCCGCGGCTGACCGATTTCAGCCGGTCGTAGAAATCGAACACCACCTCGTTGAGCGGCAGCTCGTAGACCAGCATGGCGCGCGCGCCCGCATAAGTCAGCGTCTTCTGCCGCCCGCGCCGGTCCTCGCAGAGTTTCAGCACGGCGCCGAGATGCTCGTCGGGCACCAGGATCGTCGCCTCGATCCACGGCTCCTCGATCTTGGCGATCTTCTGGGTGTCCGGCATGTCGGCCGGGTTGTGCAGCTCGACCATCGTGCCGTCGGTGAGATAGACGTGGTAGACGACCGACGGCGCCGTGGCGATGAGGCCGATATTGAACTCGCGCTCGAGCCGCTCGCGGATGATCTCCAGATGCAGCAGGCCGAGAAAGCCGCAGCGGAAGCCGAAGCCGAGCGCCGCGGAGGTCTCCATCTCGTAGTCGAAGCTCGCATCGTTCAGCCGGAGCTTGCCGACCGCCTCGCGCAGATCCTCGAACTCGCTCGCATCGACCGGAAACAGACCGCAGAACACCACCGGCTGCGACGGCTTGAAGCCCGGCAGCGGCGCCGCGGTCGGCTTCTTCTCGTCGGTGATGGTGTCGCCGATGCGCGTGTCGGCCACCTGGCGGATCGAGGCGGTGAAGAAGCCGATCTCGCCGGGACCGAGCGCGTTCCGCATTTCCTGCTTGGGGCGGAAGATGCCGACACGGTCCACCTGATAGGCGCCGCCGGTCAGCATCAGGCGGATGCGCTGGCCCTTCGAGAGCGTGCCGTCGATGATGCGCACCAGCACCACCACGCCGAGATAGGCGTCGTACCAGCTATCGACCAGCAGGGCCTTGAGCGGCGCATCGACGTCGCCTTTCGGCGCCGGCAGCCGGTGCACGATCGCCTCGAGCACGTCCTCGACGCCGATGCCGCTCTTGGCCGAGATCTCGAGCGCGTCATGGGCGTCGAGCCCGATCACGTCCTCGATCTGCTGGCGCACCCGCTCGGGCTCCGACGCCGGCAGGTCGATCTTGTTCAGGACCGGGATGACCTCGTGGTTGTTGTCGAGCGCCTGATAGACATTGGCGAGCGTCTGGGCCTCCACCCCTTGGGTGGCGTCGACCACGAGCAGCGAGCCTTCGCACGCCGCGAGCGAGCGGTTCACCTCGTAGGCGAAGTCCACATGGCCCGGCGTGTCGATCAGGTTCAGCTCGTAGAGCTGCCCGTCCTTGGCCTGTAGTCGAGGCGCACCGTCTGGGCTTTGATCGTGATGCCGCGCTCGCGCTCGATATCCATGGAATCGAGCACCTGCGCCTTCATCTCCCGGGCCGTGAGGCCGCCGCAGAGCTGGATCAGCCGGTCCGCCAGCGTCGACTTGCCGTGGTCGATATGGGCGATGATGGAGAAGTTGCGGATATTGGAAAGGGACGTCGCCTCGGATGAGCTCATGGCGGCGTAGGTAGGGGAGCAAATGGCTGCCGGTCAAGCGCTCCCCTGCGACAATAAAGGCGAAACCATGAGGGGCTTTGCCTCAAATTTGTATCTGTCGGGCGCTACAGGAATCCTGCTAGGAAGGTGCTCCCAACCGATCGGAGAATCAAATGTTCAAGAAACTGCTTCTCGCCACTGTTGCCGCGGGCCTCGTTTCCGCCGCCACGCTTCCCCTCCAGTTCACCCCGGCGGCCGCGATGACCTGCAAGGAAGCTGCGAAGGATAAGTACTCGTCGACGCCGATGATGAAGGCCATGAAGGAGCGTCATGCCTTCAAGAAGTCCTGCAAGGATGCTTGGAAGGCCGCCCAGTAGGCTTTCTGCCAGACTTGAATTGAGTTGAAGGAAAGGGGGCCGACAATGGTCCCCCTTTTCTCATGCCCGGGCAAAGATACCGAGGCATGGTCAACACATTGGCAATATCGTTTGAGCTATGTGGCTCATGCGGCGGATCGCCACAGCGATCGCGCCGCTCAAAGAACAGGAGAATTAGATGCTTAGGAACGTGTTTCTGGCCGCTGCTGCGACCGTGATCCTCGCCGGTGCCTCCATGTCGGCGCCGGTTGCCGCGCAAGCCGGTCATGCAGACTGCCACAAGATGGCCAAGGCCAAGTACCCGGGCGACCGCAAGGCGCGCCACGCCTACAAGAAGGCCTGCAAGGCCCACTACAAGGGCGAGAAAATGGGTATGCTCAAGGGCGGCCTGCTCAAGAAGAACTAGTCGCGTTTGATCGTTTTTGCGGAAAGGCCTGCGTTTCGGCGCGGGCCTTTTCCATTTTTAGCTGTGCTTGTCGCCCCAGATATCGGCAAGCCGTTGCGCCCGGCCGCAGCGCCACTTGTAGTACTTATAGCTCACGGGATTCTTGGCGTGATAATCCTGATGATAGTCCTCGGCGTCGTAGAACGTCGTCACCGGCCGGATCTCGGTGGCCACCGCTTCATTGAAGCGCTTGGCGATCTCGGCCTTGGTGCTCTCCGCCAAGTTCTTTTCCGCATCGTCTGAGACGAACACCACGGTCCGATAGGCCGGACCTTTGTCGCAGAATTGGCCGGCCGGATCGAACGGGTCGACATTGTGCCAATAATGGTCGAGCAGCTTGGCGTAGGTCACCTTCGCCGGATCGTAGGTCACCTTCAGCGCTTCGACATAGCCCTCGTGGTTTCCATAGGTCGGATTGGGCGCCGTGCCGCCGGCATAGCCGGACACGGTTTCGGTCACGCCGTCCACCTGGTCGAAGGCATCCTCGACACACCAGAAGCAGCCCCCGGCGAAGATCGCGGTCTTGCTCTCGGCTGCCTTCGTATCGTAAGCGCCGCCGGCGACCATGAACGCCGCCAGAAATGCGGCCATCAGGCCCGCGAAAACCCATCGCGCGATCATCTCGGTGTCACTCCATCCTGTTGTCTCGGTCTGAGACGATAAGGAGTGCGCACGCGCGGGCAAAGTGGCTCTCGCGCGACCGTGAAGTGAAGTGATACGGGCCTACCCCGCATAAGCGCTTGGGGCGGCTTGCTGAACTGGGTTATTGAGGGGCATGCAACAATCTTTGTCACTTTACCGCCGGCGGCCATGAAACCGGCTTACGACGTGGTCGTGGTCGGATCGGGCTATGGCGGCGGCGTCTCCGCCTCCGAGGCTCTCGCGCGCGGGCCAACGGGTCTGCGTCATCGAGCGCGGGCGGGAGTTTCCGACCGGCACCTTTCCCGACCGTCTGCCGGAGCTCCGGCGCGAGCTCCAATTGAACGGCGGCAAGATGCGCTCCGGCTCCCGCACCGGCCTGTTACGATTTCCGGCTCGGCGCCGATATCCACGTGCTGGTCGGCTGCGGACTCGGCGGCGGCTCGCTCATCAATGCCGGCGTCGGCTTGCGTCCCGACGACCGCGTCTTTGCCGATCGCGCCTGGCCCGAGGCGATCGCCGCCGACGGACTGCTCGATCTCGGCTTCGAGCGGGCGCAAGACGATGCTGCGCCCATCGCGCTATCGCCGAACGCGTCCGGCGCTTTCCAAATTTCGCTCGCTGCAAGCCGCGAGCGCGGCCTTCGGACAGGACCCGGTCGCCGCTCCCGTCGTGGTGAGCTTCGAGGACACGGTCAATCCTGCCGGCGTGACCCAGCCCGCCTGCACGCTCTGCGGCGATTGCTGCTCCGGGTGCAATGTCGGCGCCAAGAACACCGTCGCCGTGACCTATCTCCCGGATGCCCGCGCCCATGGCGCTGAGATCTTCACCGAGCTCTCCGTCAGCCATGTCGAGAAGATCGGCGGCTTCTGGCGCGTTCATTTCAAGCCGTCGGCTGACAAAGACGGCGCGCCATCCTTCGTCGAGGGCAAGACCGTCGTGCTCGCGGCGGGCACGCTGGGCTCGACCGAGATCCTGCTGCGCTCCCGCGAGCATGGGCTCGCGATGTCCGACCGGCTGGGGATGGGCTTTTCCGCCAATGGCGACATCATCGCTTTTGCCCTCGGCGGCCGCGAGCGCGTGAATGCGCATCGGCGTCGGCGAGCCGCCCAAATTCACCGGCGATCCGATCGGCGCCTGTGTCGCCGGCCAGATCGAGCTGCCCGATGGAAGCGATCTCGATCAGAGCATGATCATCCAGGAAGGCGTCCTGCCGTCCGCGTTGGCGCCGCTTCTGCCGGTGTTCTTCGTTTCGGGCGGCCGCATTCTCGGGGCGGCCCAAAGCCTGATCAAAGGTGTCTATCAGGGCCCGCTGTCGCGCCTGCAGACATTCTTCGTCGTGTCCCACGACGACGCCAAGGGCCGCCTCGTGCTCGATAAGGACAGCCTGCAGGTCCATTGGCCGAAGGTCGGCGAGCAGCCCGTCTATGCCCGCGTCGACGAGGCGCTGACCAAGGCGGCGGAAGCGGTCGGCGCGCGCTACATCAAGAGCCCGCTCGCCGCCACCACCATGGGCGTGAAGCCCGCCACGGCCCATCCGCTCGGCGGTTGCGGCATGGGGGAGGACGCGGCAGCCGGCGTGGTCAATCACAAGGGCCAGGTCTTTGCCGGCACGAGCCGGCGAGGACATCCATGGCGGGCTTTATGTCTGTGACGGCGCCGTCATTCCGCGCTCCATCGGCGTCAATCCGCTGCTCACCATCACCGCGCTGACCGAGCGCGCCATGGTCTACCTTGCCCGCGACCACAATCTGGGATTCGATACGGAGGCGATTCGCGAAGGTGCGGATCGCGTCAAGACGCGCGCCATGACATGAGGACCGGCTGACTCATGCCAAGCCGCATGCGCAAGCCTCTTTTTGGCAAGGCCGCGAGCGCCGCAGCGGTGGTCATCGCCACGATAGGCATCATCGCTGGCGGTAGCGCGTTACAAGGCGCAAGCCGGCTTCGAGCCTTGCGCCAACAGCGAATTCACCGCGTCGATCGGGAGCGCCGCAAAGCGGCTCGACCCGGACGGCTCACCATCGTGCTCGCCGGCGACACCGGCTTCAATGCGAACGGCGCCAAGGTCGCAGCCGCAAGGCTTCCGCAAGGACGGCAAGGTCGTGGGCTTCGCCGATGCGCTGAGCGGCATCGCGCCCGAGATGGATGGCGATCTTGCCTTCCTCAATCTCGAGACGGTCGTTACCGACCGCAACGATCTTGTCCCCGACACCAAGGGGCAGACCAAGCCCTATAATTTCAAGAGCCACCCGCTGGGGCTGAAGGCGCTCATCGATACCGGCTTCAACCTGTTCTCGCTGGCCAACAATCATTCCATGGATTACGGCGCGAACGGCGCGGAGGAGACGCTCTATCATATGGCGGTCGCGGCGGCGGAGCGGGCCATCACCTATGCCGGCATCGGCGCCAATCTCGAGGAAGCAACTACGGCCCGGCTGCCTCGAAGCTCGGCAAGACCAGGATCGCCTTCGCCGCCACCGGCATCATCACCGGCCAGCGCGAGGAGCATCGCGCGGGCAAGGACAAGCCCGGCCAGGCATCCTATCGCAACCCCGCGGACTATCGAGCTGGTGGTGAACCGGCTCGCGGAGATGCCGGCCGATTACCGGATCCTGTCCATCCATTACGGGCTCGAGGGCCGTGTGGTGCCGGATCAAGCGGCAATTGAGGGACTGGCGCGACTTCGCCGCGAGCGAGAAGGGCATCGACCTGATCGTCGGCCACCATCCCCATGTCGCTCAAGGCGTGGAGATGGACGGCGCGTCGCTGATCTTCTACGGGCTCGGCAATTTCATGCATCCGGGCACCGCCGAGATGAGCCGCTTCGGCATCTGCCGCGACTATGGCCTGATGGCGAAAGTGCATCTCGCCCGCATGCAAGGCTATTGGCGCGCCGCGGCGATCGAGGTGATCCCGCTCACCAAGACGAATATCCATCCCGAGCGCTTCGCCCCGGAGCAAGGGGTCAAGCGCATCTACGCGCTCAACTATCTCGGCGCGCAGCTCGGCGACGGCAAAGCGGCGCAAGGCGTGCGCTTCACGCCGCGGAAAGACGGCACGGGACTCTATTGCACGGAAGGCGCGGAGCTGCTCGACGGCAACTCGGGGCGCTCTGCACGGGCTTCCGGCCGGCGCCGGCCATTCCCGGCAAGCTTGCCCGCCAGCTCGCGTCGGCCTGCGAGGACAAGCCGTTCTATGGCGCGGCAAAGAAGAAGCGCAAGCCCTCAGGCTTTTTCGGTTTCGGCTCGCATTGAGATGTTTTCGAGCTGAAGGGCTAGCCGCGGAGCTCGCCGCCGGTGGCTTTGACGACCGCCGCCACGATCTTCTCCGCCACCGCCTCGATCTCCTGCATCGGTCAGCGTCTTGTCGCGCGGCTGCAGCGTCACCTCGATCGCCACCGACTTCTTACCGTCGGGCACGCCTTGGCCGGTGAAGACGTCGAACACGCCGACCTCGGTGATGAGCGCCCGGTCGGCGCTCTGCCGCCGCACGCACCACGGCGCCCGCATCCACGTCGCGCGTCGACCAGGAAGGCGAAGTCGCGCCGCACGCTTTGCAGGTCCGAAGCCTGCAGCGCGGGTCTTGCCGTGCTCTTGCGCTTCGAGGCGGGCAGGGCGTCGAGATAGAGCTCGAACGCGGCCATGGGCGCATCGGCGCCGAGGGCTTGCAAGCGTATCGGGATGCAGCTCGCCGAACACGCCGAGCGTGACCTTGGGCCCGAGCTTGAGCGCGCCCGAACGTCCCGGATGGAACCAGGCCGGGCGCCTCGCGGGTCACTTGGATATTGGCTCTGGCCGAGACCGAGCGCGGCAAGCGCGGCGATGGCGTCGGCCTTGACCGCGGCCCAATCGGCGGCCGGCGCCGCGCCCGACCAATGCCGGCCCGAGCCTGCAAGCGCGGACTGCCCGAAGCGCACGCCGGTGGCGGCGACATATTGGTCTTCCGGGGCCGCGCCGCGATAGGCCTGGCCGAGCTCGAACAGCGCCCCGTCGGCGAAGCCCCGGTCGCGATTGCGCTTGGCTGCGGTGATCAGCCCCGGCAGCAGCGAGGGCCGCATCTGAGCGAGCTCCGTGGAGATCGGATTGTCGAGCGTCAACGCGGGCTGCCCGCCGCCGAACAGCTTGGCCTCGGCGAGCGGCACGAAAGACCATGTCACCGCCTCGACCATGCCGCGGGCGGCAAGCGTCCGGCGCACGAGCCGCTGCCGCATCTGGCGCTCGGTCAGCACCGGGCGCCGCGACCCCGGAGATGCGTTCGAGCGGCGTCGACGGCACGCGATCGACGCCGGTGAGCCGTACCACCTCTTCCACGAGATCGACGGCGGCGGTGATATCCGGACGCCATGACGGCGGCGCGGCCTTCAGCACATTGGCCTTGCCCTCGAGCTTGACGCCGAGCGCCGCAAATTTGCGGCGGATGTCGCGATGGGGCAGCGCCATTCCGCTTAAGCGGCCGATCAGCGTCATGTCGAACTTGAACGGCGGCTTCGGCTTCGGCGTCTTGCCAGCGACCGTGACCGTGCTCGGGCTCCCGCCGCACAGGTCGAACACCATCTGCGTGGCAAGCTCCAAGCCCGGCAGCACGAATTCCGGATCGACGCCGCGCTCGAAGCGGAAGCGTGCGTCGGACTGGATGTTCAGTCGCGCGGCCCGTGCGCGCCGTGCGCTTCGGATCGAAATAGGCCGACTCGATGAAGACGTTGGTCGTCGCCTCGGTGCAGCCGGTCTCCTCGCCGCCGATCACCCCGCCAAGGCCGAGCACGCGCGCCTCGTCGGCGATGACGCACATGGTCTCGTCCACCGTGTAGGTCTTGCCGTCGAGGGCTGCGAATTTCTCGCCCGTCTTGCCGAGCCGCGCGCGAATCGCGCCGGTGAGCTTGTCGGCGTCATAGACATGGAGCGGCCGCGCACGGTCGTAGGAGATGTAGTTGGTGATATCGACCAGCGCATTGATCGGGCGCAAGCCGATGGCGCGCAGGCGCCGTTGCAGCCAGTCCGGACTCGGACCGTTCTTGACGCCGCGCACGAGCCGTCCGGCGAAGACCGGGCAGGCGCTCGCGGTGTCCTTGGCGAATTCGAGCTTGATCGGGATAGGATTGTCGAAGCCGCCTTTGACCGGCTTGATCGGCGCTCTTCTTGAGCTTGCCGAGGCCGGCCGCGGCAAGGTCGCGGGCGACGCCGCGCACGCCGAGGCAATCGGGCCGGTTCGGCGTGATGGCGATGTCGAACACCGCATCGTCGAGGCCGAGCGCCTTGGCCGCGGGCTGCCCGACCTTGATCTTCGCCGGAAGCTCGATGATGCCGGCATGCTCGTCGGAGAGCTCGAGCTCGCGCTCCGAGACCATCATGCCGTTCGACTCGACGCCGCGGATCTTCGCCTTGGTCAAGGTGACGTCGAGGCCCGGCACATAGGCGCCGACGGGCGCGAACACGCCTTTCATGCCGGCGCGAGCGTTCGGCGCGCCGCACACGACCTGCAAGCGCTCCTTGCCGGTGTCGACCTCGAGCACTTGGAGCTTGTCGGCATCGGGGTGCTTTTCGGCCTTACCACCTCGGCCACGCGGAACTCTTTCAGCGCGGTGGCGGGGTCGAACACCTCCTCCACCTCGAGCCCGATGCGGGTGAGGGTCTCGGCGATCTCGTCCACGGAGGCGTCCGTGTCGAGATGCTCCTTCAGCCATGCGAGAGTGAATTTCATGGCTAGCGGCTCAAGCCCCCGGCAAGCGTGGGCACGAACGAGCGGCGCGAAGCCGTAATGGTTGAGCCAGCGCAAATCGCCGGAGAAGAATGCGCGCAAGTCCGGCATGCCGTATTTCAGCATGGCGAAGCGGTCGATGCCCATGCCGAAGGCGAAGCCCTGATATTTCTTGGGATCGAGTTCGACGGCCTTCAGCACGTTGGGATGGACCATGCCGCAGCCCAGGATCTCGAGCCAGCGGTCGCCCTCGCCGATGCGGATCTCGTCGCCGACCTTGGCGTAGCCGATATCGACCTCCATGGACGGCTCGGTGAACGGGAAGTGGCTCGCGCGGAAGCGCATCTTCACTTCCGGCACCTCGAAGAACGCCTTGCAGAACTCCTCGAGCACCCATTTCAGATGGCCGAGATGGGTCTCCTCGTCGATGACGAGCCCTTCCATCTGATGGAACATCGGCGTGTGGGTCTGGTCGGAGTCGCAGCGATAGACGCGGCCCGGCGCGATGACGCGCAAGGGCGGCTTGTCGGCCAGCATGGTGCGGATTTGCACCGGGCTCGTATGGGTGCGCAGCACCGGCCGCTTGCCGTCGGCGCCTTCGGCGAAATAGAAGGTGTCGTGATCCTGCCGCGCCGGATGGTCCGGCGGGATGTTGAGCGCGGTGAAATTGTTGAAGTCCGTCTCGATGTCCGGGCCTTCGGCGATACGGAAGCCCATATCGGCGAAGATCTCGGTGATCTCGTCGGTGACTTGGCTCACGGGATGGATGCGGCCTTCAGCTGACGGCCCCTCGCGCACCGGCAGCGTGACGTCGGCGCGCTCATGCGCCAGACGCGCAGCGGTCGCGGCGCCGGCCAGTTCGGCGTGCTTGACTTCGAGCGCATCGGCGACGGCGGTTTTCACCGCGTTGACGGCTTGGCCGAAATCGCGCCGCTCTTCCGGCGGCATCGAGCCGAGCCGCTGCATCAGCGCCGACACCCGGCCCTTCTTGCCGAGCGCCGAGATGCGCACCTCTTCCAGCGCGCCGAGATCGGACGCCTGCGCGATTGCGCCGAGCAGTTCGGTCTTAAGACCGTCGAGCTCCGATGCGCTCATGGCGTTGACGGCTCCTCGGCCCGGCGAAGCCGGGCGCCTTTACGCCCGCGCGGCGGCTGAGGCGGCCTCGACCAGGCTCTGGAAGGTTTGCGGCTCGTGCACGGCCATATCGGCCAGAACCTTACGGTCGAGCTCGATCCCGGCCTTCTTCAAGCCGTCGATCAACCGTCCATAGGTCATGCCGTTGGCGCGCGCGGCGGCGTTGATGCGCTGGATCCACAGGGCGCGGAACGTGCGCTTCTTCACCTTGCGGTCGCGATAGGCATATTGGCCGGCCTTGTCGACGGCCTGCTTGGCGATGCGGATCGTGTTCTTGCGGCGGCCGTAATACCCCTTGGCCGCCTTCAGCACCTTGCGGTGGCGGGCATGGGCTGTAACGCCGCGTTTCACACGTGACATTGCGGTGCTCCTTCGATTTGAGGTCTCGCCCTAGCCGGCCTAGCGGCCGTAGGGGAGGAAGTTCTTCTTCACGATCTTGGCGTCTTCGTCGGCGAGGACCATCATTCCCCGGGCATCGCGGATGAACTTCGTCGTCCGCTTGATCATGCCGTGACGCTTGCCGGCCTGGGCGCATTTCACCTTACCGGTGGCCGTGATCTTGAATCGCTTCTTGGCACCGCTCTTTGACTTGAGCTTGGGCATTTGGCTTCCTTGACTTTAGGCCGTGGCAGGCAAGACCCACCCGGCGATTCTTGAACGTGATGCTGGAAAGCATGCGAGCCGCCACGGCATGCCCTGCCGGGCGGCTCCTTGAACCGCGCGTTATAGGGGGATTTCTTGCCGGTTGAAAGCCCCAATACGCCGCCGGCAGGGAAGGCTTAACCACGCCCCTTAACGCTTACTTCGCTCTCCGCGTGTACGACGTATAGAACTTATTCTGGTACGTCAGACTTGGCGTGCAGCACGTCGAAATGCACCAACGTAGAGTTGAGACGTAGCATGGGCATGGCCAGAACATGGATCAATTGGCTCGAAGGGGATGCCGCGCGCCCAGCGCGATTTGCTGATCATCTTGGCGCTTTCGGCTCCCCGTCTATATCTTTTTAGTTTGGCTCGACGCCTTCGATCTCTTCTTTGAGTACAGCCGCGCGCACGAAGACTATCAGCTCGACGAGTTTGTCGCGTTCCTCTTCGTCCTTGGCACTGCCGCCATCGTCTTCTCGGTGCGCCGCATCATCGACCTCCGGAACGAGATGGAGCAGCGGCGTGCGGCCGAAGAGGATGCGCAACGGCTTGCGCGGCACGACGCGCTGACCGGGCTTCCCAATCGCCGGGGATTCCTGGAGGAGTTCGACAGGCAGGTGCGAGAAGCAGGACGCGACGAGCGTTGCGCCATGTTCGTCATCGATCTCGATCAGTTCAAACCGGTCAATGACCTTTACGGCCACCGCTTGGGCGACGAGGTGCTTCGCGTCATCGCCGAACGCCTGTCCGGGATCGTCGAACACGACGGCTTGGTCGCGCGCCTCGGGGGTGACGAATTTGGGATCGTGATGACGCTCGATGCCGTCGACGACGAGCCGGCCGCTCGGTGTCGCGCGCCGTATCGTTCATGAGATTCCAAGGCCGATCAAAATCGGTAGCCTGTCGATAGAAGTTGGCTGCAGCGTTGGCGTCTCTATGTGCAGCAAGGGGAGCGATCGAGCCGGCAGGCCGATCCGCGGCGAGCAAAGTCCTGTAGAGACTGGTTCTCCGCCAAGCGGATATGGCGATGTACCGGGCGAAGTCGGAGGGGCGCGGCGTCTATCGCTTTTTCGACGACAAGATGGATCAGCGTCTGCAACGGAGAGTGCGGCTCGAGCGGGAGATCAAACGCGCCGTCGAGCGTCAGGAGATCATTCCGTATTATCAGCCGCTCGTGGACCTGCACACGCAACGCACGATTGGCTACGAGCTTCTTGCACGCTGGAATCACCCGAGCCTAGGCATCATCGAGCCGTCCGCGTTCATCTCCATTGCCGAGGATACCGGTGTGATCGGAGCGCTTACCGACTCGCTCTTGAGACAGGGAGTCGAAGATGCCAAGGCGTGGCCCCACCATATCTACCTGACCGTGAACCTGTCGCCCCGGCAATTTGCCGATCCGTTTCTGGCGCAGCGGATTCTGGGCATCCTTGCCGATGCGGGCTTCCCGCCGAAGCGGCTCGAGATCGAGATTACCGAGACGGCTGTCGTGCAGCGTCTGGAGGAAGCGAAGACCACGCTACAGTCTTTGCGCAACCTCGGCATTCGCATTGCCCTCGACGATTTCGGGACCGGCTATTCGGGGCTCCACCATTTACGGGAGCTCCACCTCGACACCATCAAAATCGACCAGTCCTTCGTCACGCAAATGCTGACGAATGACGAAGACGAAAAACTGGTCCAGGCGATCGTGGGTCTGGGCCGGGTGCTTGGTCTGCGCACGACGGCCGAAGGCATCGAAACACGCGATGTGCTCGACAAGCTCGTCTCGCTCGGATGCGATACCGGCCAGGGCTTCCTCTTCGGCCGGCCTGAACCCATGACCGCGGCTGCCGTCCGCGAAGAGCAGGCCGCTCGCAGCGCCTAGCGCGGCGCGAGCACCATCACCATCTGGCGGCCTTCGAGGCGTGGCTCCGACTCGACTTTGGCGATTTCCGTCGTGTCCTGCTTTACCTTGTTGAGCAGTTGCGCACCGAGCTCTTGATGGGCCATTTCACGGCCCCGGAAGCGAAGCGTCACCTTGACCTTGTCGCCCTCTTCGAAGAACCGGTTCATCGACCGCATCTTCACGTCGTAATCGTGCGTGTCGATATTGGGCCGCATCTTGATCTCTTTAATCTCGACGGTGCGCTGCTTTTTGCGCGCCTCGGCGGCCTTCTTCTGCGCCTGGTACTTGAACTTGCCATAATCCAGGATCTTGCAGACGGGCGGCTCGGAGTTGGGTGCGATCTCGACCAGATCGAGCCCGGCCTCCACCGCGCGCGCCAGCGCGTCTTCGATCTCGACCACGCCGACATTCTCGCCCGTGGCGTCAATAAGCTGGATTTTTGGAGTATCGATGCCCTCGTTGATGCGGGGGCCTCCCCGATTGGGGGTGAGTTTCATGGGCCGTCTTACGATGTTCGTTCTCCTCTAATAAATAGGCGCCCTCGCCGCGGCGAGGCACGGGGCGCGCTTCACAAACGGGCGCGAAAAGTCCGACGCCCAAGTCTTAACGTTCTACAGGAAGGCAAATAGGCCTGACAAGCCACGCCGTGCAAGGAAGGATTGCGGTGCTGCCGATCCAATCAGTCTTCGGCGGCCTCCGCCGGCTCGTAAAGGGGAGGGTGCTCGAAGAGTTTGGCGAGCTCCGTCCCAAGCAATTCGTCATAGACCGCGAGCGTTTTCGACTGCATCTGGGCCAGCTCGAAATTCTTTGCCACGCGTGCCCGTGCCCGCGTGCCGATCTCGGTCCGCTCTTCCGGCGTCAGCGAAAGCGAGGTCCGGATCCCCTCGGCGAGCGCCGCAACGTCGCCGGGCGGCACGAGATAGCCGGTAAAGCCCGTGGGGTCCTGGGCCGGCGACAGGATGGTCTCGGGCAAGGCGCCGATATCGGAGACGACGACGGGGCAGCCCATGGCCTGGGCCTCGATGCTGGTGCGCCCGAAGGTCTCCGCCACCAGCGAGGGCACGAGCGCGGTATGGGCGGCCAGGAACGCGACCGGCATGTCGCCGCAATGCCCGGCGAGCTTGGCCTTCTCCTGCAGGCCATATTGCGCGATGAGATCGGCGAGCTCGCGGCGGTAGCTCTCGCGCAAGCCATCGCCGACGAAGATGCAGATGGCGTTCTCGAACGCGCCCTCATGGTGAAGCCGGGCCACGGCCTCGATGGTTTCCCGCTGCCCCTTGATACTGGACAGCCGCGCGGCGTGGAGCACGATCTTCTGGTCTGGCCCGACGCCCCAGCTCTCGCGGAGCCGCGCCACGGGGCCCGGCGGCACGACGAACGGATCGAAGATCGCGCCGTCGATGCCGCGATAGATGACGCGGATGCGATCGCGCGCGACGTGCTGGCGCGAGGCAACGAGGTTCGCCGTATAGCTCGAGTTGGCGATCACCCTGTCTCCCCGCCCCATGACACTGTTATAGACCGCCTTCACCGGCCCGGGATCGCCATAGGTGCCGTGATACGTCGTGACGAGCGGCCGCTTGGTCCAGCGTGACGCAAGCAGCGTGCTCCAGGCCGGCGCGCGGCTTCGCGCATGGAGCAGCGAAATGTTGCGCGTCTCGACGAGCTTGGCGAGGCGCCGCGCGTTGGCGAGCATCGTGACGGGACTCTTGCTCGCCATGGGCAGCTCGATGATCTCACCGCCCGCGCGCGTGACGGCACTTGCCATGCGGCCCCCTTCGGTGGCAACGAGAGCCCTGGCGCCGGCGCGGATGAGCGCTTCGGCCATTTCAATGGTCGATTGCTCGCTGCCCCCGGTCTCAAGCCGCGGCACGACCTGCAATATCGTCACCTCTGCCATCACCCACGTCTTTGGCGAAAAACCGATTTCGCGCTAGCGCTAATTCGAATGAACGATCAGGAACCACAATTTCTCGAAGTTGGCCAAGGGCCGAAACGTCGCCGTCTGGCCTATCGCTGGGACGATTCGGGCGCCGACGGCTCGGGCTTGGCGCTGCTGTGGTTGTCGGGCTTCCTTTCCGACATGACGAGTACGAAGGCGCAAGTCCTCGGGACCTGGGCCGCGAAGCAGGGCCATGCCATGCTCCGCTTCGACTATTCCGGCCACGGACTGTCGCCGGGAAATCTCCTCGAAGCCTCGATCGGCGACTGGCTCGAGGAATCGGCCGCCATGCTGCGCCTCCTCGCAGGCCGGCGCGTGATCCTCGTCGGATCCTCGATGGGCGGCTGGATCGCGCTGCTGCTGGCGCGTGCTCTGGCGAAGTCCGGCGGCACGCCCCTCGCGGGTCTCGTGCTCATCGCACCGGCTTGGGACATGACGGAAAAGCTCATGTGGGAGAAGATGTCGGCGAAGACGCGCGCGATCGTCGAGACCGAAGGCGTCTTTTACGCGCCGTCGAACTACGAAGCGCCCTATCCGCTGACGAAAATTCTCATCGAGGAAGGACGCAACCACCTTCTGGCAGAGGGCGGGATCGAGGTCGGTGCGCCCGTCCGCATCCTTCAGGGCATGCGCGATGCGGATGTTCCCTGGCAACACGCGCTCGAGCTCGTCGATCTGCTCGCCGGCGACGATGTCGAGCTGACCCTCATCAAGGACGGGGATCACCGCCTGTCGCAGCCCAATCAACTCGACCGTCTCAAAGCGGCGGTCGCAGCGCTGGCGGCTAGCGCGTGCGCGGCTTGAGCGAGACGAGACCTTCGCGAAACGTCGGGTAGCGAAGCTCGACGCCGAGTTCCGACTTGATCAGCGCATTGCCGATGCGGCGGCTGCCTTCATAGAAGCTGCGCGCCATCGGCGTCATGTCCGCATCTTCGAAGTCGACTTCCGGCGGCGGCGACACGCCGATCATCTCGGCGGCGTAGGCGACGATATCGCCGGGCGCAGCCGGCTCGTCATCGGCGACGTTGTAGATGGCGCCGGACCGCGGGCGCGCCATCGACGATTGGAGCACGGTAGCGATGTCCTCCACATGAATGCGGCTGAACACCTGACCGTCCTTGTTGATGCGCCGCGCGGTTCCTGCGGCGATCTTGTCGAACACGCTGCGGCCCGGACCGTAAATACCGGCCAGGCGGAAGACCTGCACCGGCACGCCGGTCTCCGCACCGAACTTAAGCCAAGCCCGCTCGGCCAGGACACGGGCCTCGGTGCGGTCGCTGTTCGGTTTGGGTTTGGTCGCTTCATCGACCCAACGGCCCTGCTGGTCGCCATAGACTCCGACCGTCGAGAGATAGCCGATCCACTCCAATTTCCCGAGCCTCGCAATTTCGTCACGATAGGCGTTGAGCACCGGATCGCCGTCGGGCCCAGGCGGGACGGAGTGGAGGAGATGGGTCGTGCCTTCGAGCAGCGATGGCAGATCGTCATTCGCCGTGCTGCCCGCAAACCGGGTTGCCTCGAACCCTTGGCTGCGGAGCCTTGCGACCTTGCCGTCGTCGCGCGCCGTACCGGCTATCTCCCAGCCCTCCGCCGCGAGCCGCTTCCCCAAGGCCAGCGCCGAAAAGCCGAGACCGAAGGCGAACAAGCGGCTCATGCGGCAACCGCCTGCCATTCACCGCGCACGGCGGCATCGGGCTCAGCGGACGCAGCAATACGATGGTTTAAGCGGTCAACAGCGCACCACCATTACGTATTGCTCCAGGGATTGGCTCTGGCGACCAGGGGAATGCGCTGACCCTCGTCGCGGACGAGCGCATCAACTGCGAGAGCGCGGACCATCGTGAAGTCCGCCGCGCGTGGCTGAGGCCGCCCCGGTGTACAGCATCGGGAGGTTTGGGAACCAGCGCAGTCCGATACGCCTGCCGTGTTGCCGCTGAGTTGGTCACCCCGTGCGCTGGCCACGCGCTCAACCACCTCTGTCCAGATGCGCGGGTCCCCTGCGACCATGCGCCACCGATGACGAGCAGGTCGAGTAGTCCGTCAAGCGCCTGCCAATATCGTGCAATCTGCGCCGTCGCTGCGTCCATGTCCAGCGGAGTATCAACCGGGTAGCGCTCTGTGTTCGTGAACTCGTCGTGGGTTGCGTCTGCGATCGGCATCACCGCTTCGAAGAGGCGAATGTCACCACTGGGATCACGCAGTGAGTCGAGTACGTCGCGGCGCAAGAGGCGTGGACGCTGCGCCGACACACCGAGTTCTCCCGGGGTGACCGGCCCGGGACTGTAGGTGTCGCCGCGGCCTGCGGTGGCTGCGCGCCGAGCTGAAGAATTCCTCGACGAACGCTCTCGACGAGCCGATCTCCTTCTCGCTCGGCGCCCGAGCCGAAGAGGTCGGCGCGTTGAATCGCGTCAAGGGTGTCACCCCCAGCGAGACGAAGCTTCGGCAACTCGCAGTCGTCGAACCTCACCGGGATCATCCACGGAACACCAGGCTGGCGGCGGCGCATCTCCTCGGCCGCTAGGTAGAGCTCTTCGTTCTGACCGCTCACACCCTTCGCAACGCTTGTGTTGGTGAAGATCGGGATGAAGGCAAAAGCGCCTTGCGTGATGGCCTCGCGAATCTTCTGACGCCAGTCTTCGCCAGGCCACAGGCTCTCTGTGTCCCGCCAGTACGGGATCTCGGCCGCCTGGAGCAGGTGTTGTATTCGGTCGGCGTGGTCCCTGTCTTCGCGGACGTAGCAGATGAATGCGTGGCCCTCGATGTCCGGCATGGGGGGTGACGGTAGAAGACAACGTGCGGGGTAGGCGACGATCTCTGCACTGCCCGGGACGCCACCTGCCACGCCGCTATCTCCTAACCGATCAGTCAGTGGCGTGAGCGCGCCGAAACCGAGAATGCGCTGGCGCAGCGCGTCGACCTCGTCCTCGGTCAGCGGCGGGAGGCCGCCGTCGAGGTACCGGTCGCGGTAGTCGGCGACCACCTCGTCGACGAGGGCACCCAGTGCCTGGTCCTCGTCCAGCGGGAGCTCCCGCCGGACCAGCAGCTCCCGCACGTCGGACTCGACGTGGGCGAGTGCCGTCGACGCCGGCCCGGTCATCGATCCACCTGACCGAGCAGACCGCGCAGCTCGCGGAGCCACCCTGAACGCGGGGCGACGGCGTGGAGCGGCCGGCCTTCCCACACGGCACGCGTCAACGTCGGCTCGGTCGGGAGGAGCGCGCTCGGCGGCGCGCCGACCCAGCTCTCGACCGCGCGCGAGCAGTCCTGCGCGTGCCGCGCGCTGCCCGGCATGCGGTTCAGCACCACCGAGACCTCCGCCGCGCGCGCCGGTGCGCGCGCCGGTGCGCGCTCCGCCAGCTGCCGATGCGCGATGACGCCACGTCGGAGCCCGACCGGATCGGCACTCGCCACCAGGAGGACCAGGTCGGCATGATCGAGCGCCAGGGTGGTCATCAGGTTGCGTCGGAACGGGAGCCGGTCGACGACCAGCTCCTCGTCCTCCTCGACGGGTGCGGCGACGTCGACGATCACGACGTCGAACGTCTCGGTGGCCGCAGCGAGCACCGTTCGCCACGCTTCCGGCGTGACCTCGGGCCACAGCTCGGCTCGGGGCAGGCCGGCGAGCACCTGCAGACCGTCCGGACCCGGCTGGAGACAGCTCGCGAGCGGTGTCGGCCACCCGTGGGCCGCGAGCCGGGCCGCTCGGGCGACCGACGGCGACTCCGCGAGCTCGAGCAGCTGGGCGACCGACGCCGCCCACGCGTCGCCGTCGACGAGCAGGGTGGTCCGGCCACGTCGGGCGGACTCGATCGCGAGGTGCACGGCGACCGTGGTGCGACCGGGCGCCCCGGCGCCGCCCCAAACCGCGACGAGCCGACCGGCGCCGATCGCGTCCTCCCCGGCGGCGTGCTCGGACGCGGGGCCGAGCGCGTCGAGGATCCGCGCGAGCTCCTCGGCGTCGATCCCGGCGTCGACACCGATGCGTCCCAGCTCGTCGCGACCCTCCGCGCCGCCGCCGACGCTCACGACCTCGACACCCGCCCGGCGCAGCGTCGTCACGAGGTCGCGCTCGACCCAGGCGAGCCCGGCGTCGAGCACGACCGCCCGCGGCCGGTCCCGCAGCGCGGTACCGAGGAGGTCGCCGTGGTCGACGCACCGCCGCACCACCCGGACGCCGACGTCCGACCGTTGCAGACCACGCAACAGCGGGAGCTCCCACGCGGCACCACCGGCGCACACGATGACCGGCACCCCGTCGGTCATCGGAGGGAGTCCGCGTCGAAACGGTCGCGGCTGCGGCCGCCGGACGTTCCGCTGGCACGAACGACGTCGAGCTCGCCGTTGCGGGCGGCGAACGCGACCGCGATCGCGGCATCGGGATCGACCGTCAGCGTGATGGCGGAGATCGCACCTTCCCGCTGACCGAAGAGACCGTCGGAACGGGTCACACCACGCACGGTCGCCTGACGTGCGACCGTCAGCGTGCGGGCGACGTCGGTGCCCTTGTCGAACGTCGCGAAGACGTCGACCCGATCGCCGGCGCGGATCGCACCGCCCAGCGCGTGCTCCGGCGTGACGGGGATCGTCACCTCTCGACCCGCGGGCATCGCCGGCGCCGAGCGCGTCGAGCGGGATCGTGGCGCCGGCCCGCACCGGCGTGCGGAGCACCCGCCCGGTCGGCGCACCTCGGTCGGCACGCTCGAGCGCGGCGACCACGGAGCCGGGCGCCCGCACCTCGACCTCGGACAGGTCGGCGCGGGTCAGCACGTGGCCCGCGTCGAGGTCCGCGGCGGCGACGAACACGGCAGTACCCGGCGCCGGTGCCCGTGTCATCCGGAGCCCGCCGAGGACCGAGACGGCGACGAGCACGACCCCGGCCACGACGCGGACGTCGAGCACCGGTCGACGGATCCGACGCAGCCCGACCGTGACCGCGCTCACCGCGGCACACCCACGAGTCGGTCACCGGTCGCGCCCCGGCGCCGAGCCGGTACGCTCGCCGCCGGCCACGCCAAACGCACGATTCCCGACCCGAACGAGGCGAGCGCGCCCATGGAGGACGAACTTCCCGCTCCCCTGTTGAAGCCCGCCGACGTCGCGCGGGTCCTCAACGTGACCGTGACGCAGGTGTACACACTCATGCGCTCCGGCGACCTCCCGGCCCTGAAGATCGGCAAGAAGGGCGTGTGGCGGGTGAGCCGCGACACCCTCGAGACGTACCTCGCGGAGCTCGAGGCGGAAGCCCGCTCCCGCACGCCGCTCACCGATCCCGCCCCCGGCTGACCCGGATCACGGCCTCCAGCCGGACCTCGTGGATCCGGCCCGGCGCCACCCGAGCGGTGCCGGTCTCGTCCCGGACCTCCGCCACGCGCAGCCAGTCGGTCCCGATCCGCACGATCCGGCCCCGGGTGATCCAGCCGTCGGCCGTGACGACGACCACCACCTCGGCCGGCCCGATCCGGCGGAGCGTCGCCGCGAAGTCGCGGACCGCGTCGCCCGCCGCCAGGATCTGGCGGGCCTGCTCGACCTGCTCGCACCGCTCCTCGGCCTGGAGATCGGCCGTGATCGCATCGAACTCGTCCATCCGTGGACTGCCCTCCCCCTGCGATTCTCACCGTCCGTGGTGAGAGGCGACGGAGAGTAGTACCTCCCTCGTCGCAACTCTTCGCGGCTTTCGAGAAATTTCTCCTTGACATCTTCACGATGGTCTCACATGCTATTGAACGTAACTCAGAGGCAACTGAACGATCTCCCGACGCTCGACGTCACCGAAGATCCCGACCGGATGAGGCGGCCACGGATGGCACACCAGGACCTCGCACTTCGCAGCGCCGTCGAGATCGGCGCCTGGGGCGTGGCGTTCGCCGGCGCCGTGGTGCTGGGGCTCGCCGTGGTGGCCGAGGTCCTGCGCCGCGCCCACATCGGCGCCGGTGTCGTCGGGCTCGCGGACCGGCTGCTGCCGACCGTTGCGCGGCGCAGCGCCGTCGCGCTGCTCACCGTGTCGGCGGCGCGTGACCGCGATCGCGGTGCCGCACGCGGCGCGCGCGGACGACCGGGTTCGAACGTGGCTCACGGCCGACGCTCCCGATGCGGCGCCGAACCCGCCAGGCCCCTCGTCGACGTCGACGTCGACCGTTCCCACGACCACGACGAGCGTCCCGGTCGCGGGCGGCGCGCCGACCACGTCGGGCACCGGCCCGGCGACGTCACCGATCGCGCCGCCGCATCCGCAGGCCGTGCTGCGCGCGCCGGTCGGGCGGACACCCGCACCCTCCGTGGCGCCACCCGTCGCACCGGCACCGACGGTGACCCCGCCCGACGCTGCCTCACCCACCGGCGGCACCACCGCGATCGTGCGTCCCGGTGACTGCCTCTGGTCGATCGCCGCGGCGCGGCTCGGTCGAGGCGCCACGCCGGGTGCGATCGACCGGGCGTGGCGAGCGATCTACGACGCGAACCGCGACGCCATCGGCGCGGATCCGAACCTGATCCACCCCGGACTCGTCCTCACGCTTCCCCCGTTCGATCCCACTCCCTGACCCGCGAGGAGCAGCCGTGCCCACCCTCTCCATCTCCGCCTGGACCGACCCCGTCATCGACACCCTGGGTCACGATCCCCGATCCGACTACGTCGAGCGCTTCTGGCTCCCGACGCTCGGACCGACGACCCTGCTGTTGCTCCGCCGGATCGCCGGCCATCTCGATCGCGAGCCCGCCGGCTGCGCGCTCGACGTCGCCGAGCTCTCGCAGGCACTCGGACTCGGTGCACGCGAGGGAACGTCCTCGCCGCTGTTCCGCAGCCTCGACCGCCTGACGCAGTTCGACCTCGCCTGCTCACCGACGGCGCGGACGTATGCCGTGCGTCGCACCGTCCCACCGGTCAACCGGCGGCACGTCCAGCGCCTCCCGATGTCGTTGCAGCGGGCCCACGAGGCGTGGCTCGACGAGCGACTCTCGTCCACCCCGCTCGAGCACGCGCGCACCCGGGCGCGCCGGCTCGCCTTCATGCTGTTCGAACAGGGCGACGACCTCGGCAGCGTGGAGCACGCGCTGCTCGGCATCGGCTTCCACCCGACGATCTGCCGCGAGAGCGCCGAGTGGGCCCACGAACGCCACCGGGTTGCGTTCGACGCGGTCACCGCGACCGATCGCACCACGGACGCCGCCGACCGCGGCCGCGACACCGCGGCCTGACTCGCGGGTGGGGCAGCGCGCCGGACCCTCCCTCCCCTTCCGCCCCCGGTGCGTTGCCCCACCCGTTCCCCGTGATCCGAACGACCGCGCGTTGGGTACCCTCCGCGCGTGCCCCCCGATCCGACGTCCGACGCGGAC
>CAWBYO010000002.1:0-667521 GCA_963793075.1 uncultured Alphaproteobacteria bacterium | reverse complement strand
TCAGGTCTTCGTAAACAAAGCGGACGCTGGCGACATCGAGGCCGGTTTCGGGTGCGTGCGCTTCCGTCTGCCGGTCGAAGCCGGCGCCGTAGGCCCAGTTCATCCACGGCTCCCAGAGCCGCGCGTTGAATCGCCGGAGTCTGTCTTTCGGCAGCACATATTCCAGCATACGGATCGGCCCGCCGGGCTTCACCACGCGCTGGAGCTCACGAAGTGCCGGCACCGGCAGATCCTTCGGCAGCACGCAGAAGAGGAAGGTCGCTACCGCCGCGTCGAAATGGCCGTCGGGGAAGGCGAGCCGCGTCACGTCCATCAGCTGCAGATCGACGCGCGCGCCGAGCTCGTCGCGGCGGCGCGTGGCGCGGGCGAGCATGGCCGGGCTCTGGTCGATCCCGATCATCTCCGCGCCCGGCGGATAGAAGGGGATGTTCCGGCCCGTGCCGACGCCGGCGTCGAGCACGCGGCCGGCGAGCTTCGCGAAGAGCAGTGGGCGGATCGTGCGGTAACGGCGGTGCTCGAAGCTGGATAGTCGAGGAGGTCGTAGAAGGGCGCGATCCGCTCATAGCGCTGAAGGAGCGTGGTCATCGCGGCGCACCCGGCCCGAGCCGCCGCGCGACGACCGACGCATGCGGCGCCGACGATCGACTCCTGGAGGCGGCGAGCAGCAATTCCTCGGCGCCGGCCTTCGCGGTTCCCGCGACGATCTCGAAGATGCTGGCGAGCGCCGTCTCCGCCGCCTTCGGCAGGCTCTGTCCCTGCAGCCGGCGAGCAAGAAGGAGCGCCGCGAGAAGGTCGCCGGTGCCCTTGGCGGGCGTCTTCAGCAGCGGATGCTCGAATAGAATTCGGTCGCGGCCGCCACGAGCAGGTTGCCGATATGCCCGCGCATCATCGCCGGCGCCGACGTGACGAGCACCGCGGGCGGCGGCAGGCTCTGCGCCAGCGCGGCGAGATCGGGCTTGGCTTCGCTGCGTGCTGCCGGACAGCCAGCCGCATTCGAAGGCGTTCGGCGTCGCGATGTCGGCGAGCGGCAGGAGTTCGTCACGCATCGCCGTCTGCGAGCGGCCTCGGCGACATAGAGCCCGCCGCCTCCCCGGACGACTGTCGCCGATCACCGGGTCGCAGAGATAGAGCGCGTCGGGCCGCGCCGCCTTCACGCTCTCGACCAGCGGGGCGACGGCGCGCGCTTGCGCCGGCGAGGCGAGATAGCCGGAGACGATGCCGGCCACCTCGCCGGCGCGCCCGCCAGCGACCAAGGCGTCGAGAACGCGGCGAAGCCGTCCGTCGTCGGGCACGATCTTCTCGACCGGGCCATGGCCGGGATGGTGGGGCGAGGACGACGGTCGGCACGGCCCAGGTCTCGAAGCCGAGGCGCTCCAGTGCGAAGGCCATGGCGCGATTGCCGACGCTTCCGCGCGCCACGTGGCTTGAGATGGAAATGACGGCGGCGGAGCTCGGCCATAAAGCTCAGATCACGTTCCGCTCAAAGAGCGGCCGGCCGCCGCGATCCGCTCATAGCCGAAGACGGAGAGATCGAGCGAACGAAAGCGGCCGCCTGCGATCAATTCGGCGAGCGCGCGGCCGACGCCGGGCGCATGCTGCAGGCCGTGGCCGGAGAAGCCGTTGGCGTAGAGGAAGTTCGGCAGCGCGGGATCGGGGCCGATCACGGCGTTCTGGTCGAGGACGTTGTAATCGTAGTGGCCGGCCCAGGCGCCGGTCACCTTGAGCCGCTCGAAGGCGGGGACGCGCGCGGCCAGCGCCGGCCAGAGCACGTCCTCGAAGATCGCATGGTCGGGCGCGAAATCGTCCGGGTCGGCGGTGGCGTCTTCCGCGTCGGGCGGCGAATAGCCGGCGATGAAGCCGGCGCCTTCCGGCCGTGACCCAGAAGCCGGAGGGGTCGGCGAGGAGCGGCATGTCGTGCGGCGCGTCGGGCGCGTCGAGCACGAAGACGCTGCGCTTTCGCGGCTCGACGGGGAGGGGGCGGCCGGCAAGCGCCGCGACCTTTCCGGCCGAAGGACCGGCGGCGTTGACGAGAATGCCGCAGCGGATGCGGCGTGCCGTCGGCGAGGCTGACCGCTTCGACTCTGCCCGCTCGCCGTTTCGATTGCGGCGACCTCGCCGGTGACGAGCGTCGCGCCTGCGTCGCGCGCGGCCCTGCGAAGCGTGCGAAGCAGCGTGTGCGCGTCGAACCAGCCTTCGCCGGAAAGCCCGAGCGAGCCCGCCGCGATCCCTTCGAGCGCGAGCCAGGGGAAGCGCGCGGCGAGCGCATCCGCGTCGAGCAAGGCGATCGGCGGCGCCCTCGGCGATTTGCATGCGATGGTTCTCGGCGAGGATCGCGCGGCCCTCGGGCGGCGCCAGAATCAGATAGCCGCCTTCGCGGAGCGCCGGATCGGCATCCGGCCCGAAGCGCGCCGGCATCGCGCGCAGGAATTCGAGCCCGAAGCGCGACAGGCGGATGTTCTCCGGCGTGGAGAACTGCTGGCGGATGGAGGCGGCGGAAAGTGTCGTCGCGGCGGTCGCGAAGCTCGGGTCGCGCTCGATCAGCGCGACCGAGCCGGGAAAGCCCTCGACCGCCTTCAGGAAATAGGCGATCGCCGCGCCGATGGCCGCCCGCCTACGATCGCGACGTCGAAAGAAGTTTCGCTCATCCTTTCCCGATCGGCACGACGACGGTCTCAGCGCGCGGCCTAAGCGAACGGGCTCTCGAATTCAGCAAGACGAGGAAAATTCCGGCCTTCTCCGACACCTGTGAACCGGCGAAGCTCGGCCAGGCGATCGCAAGCTCCGGATCATTCCAGAGGATTCCGCTCTCGTGATTGGGCGCATAGAGCGCGGTGACTTTGTAATAGACGGCCGTATCGGGCATGAGCGTGCAGAAGCCATGCGGAAGCCTGCCGGAACGTAGAGCTGGAGCGCATTCTCCGCCGAAAGCTCGACGGCAACGTGCTTTCCGTAGGTCGAGGAGCCGGCGCGAAGGTCGACGGCGACATCCAGCATCGCACCGCGCATGACATAGAGGAGCTTTGCCTGTTCGTGCGGAGGCAACTGGAAGTGGAATCCGCGGATCGTGCCTGCATCTGCCGAAAACGAAGGATTGTCCTGCACGAACACGTCCGCAACGCCAGCCTCGGCGAAATCGCGCGTGCTGTAAGTCTCGCAGAAGAAGCCCCGCTCATCACCGAAGCGCTTCACCTTGATGAGCTTCGGCCCCGGTAGAGACAGCGTGTGAATCGCTATCGACATGTTTTTGTTCTTTCTTCGGCTTTGCCATGTACATTGACGGTTGGCAGGCAACGCTATAGAACGCCTCCTGGAAAGCTTTGATTTCTTATCGGAAGGCGACAGCTAATATTCCCTGGTAACAGGGAATATGCAGGGAATTCTTCGCGGGCAAACGGCGAGCATCGCGGGCCCAACAGCGCGGAATACCGCCAAAGACGACCCCCGCGAGCGAAAACTTTGCCTACGAAGAGCAGGGAAATGTGCGCGCTCGAACAGCGATTACAGTCTCCCGAATCAGCGAATGGAGCCATGCATTAACAGCGACAGTGCCACCGGTAACAGCGAACGCCAAGTCCAGAGGCCAAACCCATTTAATGCGTGACATCGAAAGGTTTAAGGCGGTCAGTGAATCCCGAAAATGCCATCCGAAACTAAATGCCAGGAGGGTTGAAATTTCCTCCGGTTTTCATCCTATTTCTAGCTAGAACCCGGACTTACTCACGAGGCGCTATGCCTCGTTGCGCGATGCGAAAGCAGTGAGCGAGCGTTTCCGAAAGAGGGCGTGACGCCTGAAAGCGGTGTGCAAGCGCGACTTGCCCATCCCGGCTATCGGCCACGCTCGAACTCTTCCTCAGGAGTGTGGCCTCCGTCTGGAGACCGTCATGCCGAAGGACAACGGCGATTATGATGTTGGCTACAGAAAGCCGCCGCGAGGAGTACAGGTTCCAGGAAGGCCAGAGCGGTAACCCCTCAGGCCGCAAGCGCAAGCCGAAGATCGACAAATCCGCAACCGACATGCTGCGTGCGATTCTTCCGGCCGAGAAGGTTACAGTCATGATCAACGGCAAGAAGCAGAGGATGTCGCTTGAGGAGGTGGCGCTCCGCAAGTTCGTGCACCAGAACGTGGAATTAGGAAGCTTTTATAATCTAGAGGCACTGAAGAAACGCCTCGGTTTGAGGGGCTGAAAAAGAGAGGGTCTGGCACGCACGTGTGTGCCAGACCCGCTCCGACTTCGGTGAACCCCCGCTCTAGAAGAGCGCGTCGACTAGATCGCTGACATTCGCGAATTCTCTGAAGGCGCTCTTCTTGCGACACCATCGTTCGGCGTTGGGAGGCGTTGACGGGGGAGACGGCCATCGATGGGCCACTCGGCTATTCCTTCCGGGAGCTGGAGGGGGGCGGGTAGCCGGGCTCCATCTTTGAAAAAGAGGACTGGGATTCCGCCGAAAGGGGAGCACTGTTAGGGCACGTTTGGAGCCTCGGCACTCCGGGCCTTTGGCCGCGGAGCTTTAGGTCCCCGCTCCCCCGCACGCACGGGCTGCGCCGGGGCTTTGGGTGGTGGTAGCGCCTGCTGCCGCAGCCCAAGGGCGGAGACCCCATGCCACGGATCACTAAGTCGCAGCTTCTGATCCTCAACGCAGCCGCGCTTCGGAGCGACGGCGCCGCGGTGCCGCCGCCGAAGCTGCGCGGGCGGGCGCTCAAGCGAGCGCTCCTGCCGCTTCTCAAACAGGGATACCTTCGTGAGGCGAAGGCGACCAAGAAGATGCCGAACTGGCGCCTCGACCGCGCCAACGGTCGTGTTGCCCTGGTTCTTACCCCGCAGGGGCGGGAGGCCGTCAGCGCGAATGCCGAAGTGCGAGGCCCAAGACATCCCTTGCTTGTCCGCGGATCAGCGATTGGCGGTGCCCCCATACCGAGGAGTCGCGCGCTTACCGATCGAGGGCCATCCCAGCGCCGGTGATTGGGCGGGGCGAGAGCAAGCTCGTTCGTGTGCTGCGGCTGATCAGCCGGGCGAAGCGGCGCTACCTTGGATGAGCTTGTCGATGCGACCGGCTGGTTGCCGCATTCGATCCGGGCGGCTCTCAGCACACTGCGCAAGCGCGGCCACATCATCGAGCCAAGCCGCGGTCGGCAGGGCCGGTCGGTCTACCGGCGCTTGGGTCCAAGCCGGAACGATCAGACCGCGCGAAGGGCCCACGAATGAGCACCTTCCACAGGAATCCGGTATGGGAAGTTGTGTCGCGTTCGTGCCACGCCGTCGCCCGCGAAGATCCGGGGCCCATCGATAGAGTAGCGTAGGAGTTGTCGATGCAAGAGAGTGAATGGCGGATCCGCCGCGAGACCGAGGCGGCAAAGGCGCTTTTGGCCGGAATGCGCGAAACGATCGGCCCCGCTACGCCTTGGATTTAGACTTCCCTGTGGTCGGTGGTGCTTTGCTTGCCCAGAGCCTCACGCCAGGACCGTCCTGCGGGGATCCGACAAACTCGATTCCCGCTTCCTCAAATACCTTCTGCAAATCGTTGAGGGTCTGAGATCTGCTTGGCGGGACATCGTCAAACTGTTCGAGCCGTTCGATTGTCTTTCGGTTTACGCGGACGAGTTCCGCTGTCCGCTCGGCAGACCATCGCAGAAGCCCGCGGGCAGCTCGAATTTGACCGCCGGTTATCAACGCTTGACTACCAAATAGGTATAGTTATATACCATTTTGAGACATTCCCTATCTCGGGACGATGCTGGATTCAGCCTGCTGGAGAAAGCCTCAATGGAAAGTGAAATTCAGATCCGCCGCGAGACCGAAGCAGCAAAGGCGCTTTTGGCCGGAATGCGCGAAACGATCGGCGATGAGGACATGGCGCTTCTCGCCGATACGCTAGAAGGGGAGACCAACCTCTTCGAAGCGATCGACACGCGCCTTGGCCGAGATCGACGAGAGCGAGGCGCTGATCTTGGGCCTGAAGGAGAAGGAGGGCCAGTTCTCCAAGAGGCGGCGGGCCATGGAGGAGCGGGTGAAGCGCTTCCGCGGCCTGGTCGAGCAGGCGATGGCGGTCGCCGAGCAACAGAAGCTCCGACGTCCGACTGCGACCCTGACGCTCCGCAAGCTCCCGCCCGACGTGGTGGTTACCGCGGAAGCCGATATCCCTTCCGAGTTCTTCGTGCCGCAGCCGCCGCCCCCGCCGAAGCTCGACAAGGCGGCGCTCAAGGAGGCGCTTCAGAAGCGTGAGAAGAAGGTCGAGTTCGCCGCTTCGCTCGAAGATGCGGAGGAGCGGGAGAGGGCCCTTGCTTCGCTCCCGCCGATCCCCGGCGCCATGCTCAACAATGGCGGCTTCTCCCTACAGATCAGGAGGGCGTGATGAGCACCAACGGGTCAGGGGCCTTGCACCTCCCGACGGGTATTACTACGGCCCATCCGACCCGCTCGACCGCCACCGGGCGGGGCTTGCCGACTCTCCGCCCGAACCAGCTCGATCTCCTTAGACGAACAGCGGCTCAGGACTGCAGCCGCGAGGAGTTCGACCTCTTCATCGAGGTTGCCAACCGCTACGGCCTCGATCCCTTCCGCCGGCAGATCATGCCGCTGGTCTTCTCCAAGGACCGGCCCGAGAAGCGGCGCATGGTGATCATCGTCGGCATAGACGGGCAAAGGATGATCGCCCAGCGCTGCGGCAACTATCGCCCGGCGAGCGAGCCGACGCAGTTCGTGGAGAACCGCCGCAAGAAGGGCCCAACCAACCCGCTCGGACTGGTCCTCGCCCGTGTGACCCTCCACCAGCAGGATAACCGTGGCGAATGGTTCCCGGTCGTCGGCGAGGCCTATTGGGATGAGCTCGCCCCGATCCGCGACGAATGGGAGGAGGACGAGCAGACGGGCGTCCCGAGAAGACCGGGCGGCAGATTCTCGATACCTCCGGCAACTGGGTGAAGATGCCGCGGCTGATGCTCGCCAAATGCGCCACCATGCAGGCGCTTCGCGCCGGCTGGCCGGATCAATTCGGGGGGCTCTATGTCGAGGAGGAGATGGACCGGGCCAAGGTCATCGACCTGATGGCCTCCGAGGCGGCGGACCGGGCGCGCGAGGAGAGCCGCCTGATCGCCATTGCCGGCAAGGACGCGATCACCGTCTCCTTTGGCGACTGGGCGCTTGAGAACGTGCCGCTCGGGCAGTTCGCCGACCGGGTGCTTGCCTGGATCGAGACACCGGGCCGAACGCCCTCGGAGGTCAGACACTGGGCGGAGGCCAACCGCGATCCGCTCCGCACCTTCTGGGCCAAGTCTCCCTCCGATGCGCTCGAATTGAAGAAGGTCATCGAGGCGAAGTCCAAGGAGCCAGCGGATCGGCGGTATCAGAGGAACCAGCGGACTCCGAGCGATACCGTCCGCAGTGAGGCGCCAGAGGATGCCTCGCCCGAAGACGCACCGACGGAGGGCGCGGCCGCAGTGCTGGCCACCGGCCGCACCGATGTTGCCCACCGGTCGCACCGCCCCTGGCCAACGTCGCCCCTATCGCCCAGGGAGGATGTGTGAGATGCGCGGCTATCAAGTTCAGCGCCCCGCCACTGCCTTCAGTGCCAAGTCGCGCTATCGGCGCCCGCGTCGGCGCTCCGACCTTCATCTCAAATGGATCCGCACGCTTCCCTGCGCGATCTGCGGCAAACAGGGCGGCATCCATGCCGCCCATCTTCGTGCCGGCTCACCCCGTCATGGCAAGCTCGCCACCGGCATCGGTCAGAAGCCCGACGATTCCTGGACCACGCCGCTTTGCCTTGAGCACCACATCCTCGGCGAAGCCGCCCAGCATCAGGACCAGGAGCTCGCATTCTGGAAGCAGCACGGGGTCGACCCGTTCGTCCTCGCCCTCGCCCTCTGGCGAGCCTCAGGCGACGACGAGCTCGCCTTCCTGGTCATCAAAGAATTGCGGTGTCAGCTCCTGTAGTCAGCCTCGGAGTGCACGATGCCCGATCTCGCCCCCAATCCCAGCGAGTCGCGGGTAGACCGCTCACGGCACAAGGAATCTTGTTGGGGACCCGTGGGACAGCGCCCCCGACTGCTTGTCGACCAGGCAAATCCCGATCTAACCGTCGCAGCACTGCGCGACATCCTCTCCAGCGCTCCAAATCTCTACGACAGGGGCGTGCCGGTTCGCCTAGCAGTCGACGGGTCGGGCAGGGGAGGTGCCTTCGCGCAGGTGATGAGCGCCGACGACTTGGTTCTCGTCGCGCACCAAGTCTGCCGACCGTTCGCGCTTGGGGCGAAGGGTGGCGCCGGTGCGGAAGTCGATGTGCAACTGCCAACTTCCATCGCAAGGATGTACCTCGGCTGGCGCGGAGAATGGCGGCTGCCGCCTCTCAATGGCATCGCATCGGCGCCATTGTTGCGTGAGGATGGCTCAATTCTGAGCGGTGGAGGCTATGACCCGGCGACCGGAATTTGGCAGGAAGACGTACCTGACCTTACCGATCGCATCCCAGTTACCGTACACCGCCGTGACGCATTGGAAGCACTCCGGAAGATTTGCCGGGCGTTCAGAACCTTCTGCTTCGCTGACGCCAACACGGTCTTCAATTCGAAAAGAAATATAGCGGTCGTTGACATCGACGCGCCACCAGGTCGCGATGAATCCGGCTTCTTGGCGGCTCTCATCACCGCCATTTGCCGGCCCAGCCTGCCGCTCGCTCCGGGCATCTTGTTGCGGGCTGCGCCAATGTCGGGCGCGGGCACTGGCAAAGGCCTCCTGGCAAGGATCATCTGTCTGGTCGCCTTCGGGCGCGAGCCGCATGCTGTGACCTCCGGCGCCAGCGCAGAGGAGCTTGAGAAGAGAATCGCCGCAGAACTCATGCAGGGGAATGCCGCCTTGTTCCTCGATAACCTGAACAACGCGACGCTCAGATCGAACCTGCTCGCTAGCGCCATCACCGAACGTCCGTCGCGTGTCCGGCTGCTTGGTCATTCGCGTATGCTTCCACTGAACGCCACGGCTTTCGTGGTCCTGACGGGAAACGGCTTGAGCGTTTCCGAAGACCTGGCACGCCGATTCGTGTCGGTGAATCTCGACGCCAAGATGGAAGATCCGGAATCGCGCCCTTTCTCTGGTGACATCAAGGCCAGAGTCGCCGAGAGACGCGCCGAGCTCCTTGCCGCGACCCTCACGATCTGGCGATGGGGGCGGCAGGCGAACGACATCACTCCGGGGAGGTCTCTCGGCAGTTTCGAGATGTGGTGCCGCTGGGTGCGGGACCCTCTGGTAACCCTAGGATGTCGCGACCCAGCGGAACGGATTGGGGAGGCCAAGTTTCACGACGCCCGGCGCCAAGCAATCGCGGATCTCTTTTCGGCATGGTGGGGCAAGCATGGCGGTCGACCAGTTGCCATCCGCGACCTCCATCCCGATGTGAAGGACGTCGCAGATCCACACGGCCGCGGGCGGCAGTATCTCGCAAGCCACCTTGGGAGTCTCGCGGGCGCGAGGCTGGCCGGATTTGTCCTCACCAGACAGGAAGCAACCGGGAAATGGGGCGCCGCCACCTTCGCGCTACGGCGTCACATTCAGGCAAAGGACCCATAGGGGTCATCGGCACCAAGTTCACCGAGGCGGCCACCCAGCCCGTGGCGCCAAAGGCCGCGCAACGCGGGGCCGTTGCTGCGATTGCGATCAAGGACCAGGGCGTGATTCTGTTGCCGTTCGCAGCGGTGCGGCGCCTCCGCGTTGACACCTTAGGCGCGGCATCAACATCTCATGCCGAGGAACGGAAGATCCCCGCGGCCGCAGATGCACGCTATCCCCACAGTTTGACCATCACGTGCCTCGCGACGGTGTAGTCCTCCAGCGCGTAAACTGAGAGATCCTTGCCATAGCCCGATTGCTTGAAGCCGCCATGCGGCATCTCGCTGGTCAGGTTGAAGTGGCAGTTCACCCAGGTGCAGCCGTTTTGCAGGCGTGCCGCAACGGCCATCGCCTTCCCGATGTCGTTGCTCCACACGAGGACGCCAACCCGTAGTCGGAATCGTTCGCCCATTCGATCGCCTTCTCGGGGTCGTCGAATCGCGTGACGGGGACGACGGGTCCGAAGACTCGCGGGAGGGCCGTTCGGTTGAAGGATTGACGGATTCCTCCAATCGGCATCGGATGTGATTGACGGCTGACTATTCATCGGCGAGCCTTCTGCGCATTGATTCGTCGTTTCAGGGCAGGAGGTTGGCACGGAGGTGAAAGAGCGACCGTTGCCGTCGTGGGCGCAGGAGCCGTTGACTATGGACGAGGCGGCAAGAGCGCTGGGAGTCTGCCGCAGGACCCTCGCGGATTTATTGCGAGACTATAGGTACTTCGAGCCACGCGGCGCGCGTAAGGTCTTCTACCCGGAACATATCTCGGCTTTGCGCGAGGCGTTCCAACGCCGGTCAAGATTATCGAGAGAGGCACATCGCGGAGGCGCTACCGCCAAGATATCCGAAGAGCGCCTTTACGAGAAAGTGCTGGCCGGCCTGAACGATCAAAAAGCCCGGAAGATCTAGACGCCGATTGTCGCGGATCGCCGTAGGTCGATTGCTTGATCTTGTTGAAGAACCGTTCGACGAGGTTGCGGGCGCGGTAAAAATAGGAGCCGAAGCAAATCGGCCCCTTGCGATTGCGCTTCGGCGGAATGTTGGCCCGCGCGACCCGCTGAGCCACGAGCGGTCTGATCCAGTCTGCATCATAGCCGCGATCCGCCAGCAACAAGGCTTGGTGACGAAGTCCGCTCAAGAGACCCGTGCAAAGGCGGTTATCGTGCGCCTCGCCAGCCGTGAGTCCGATCTGGACAGGCAACCCGTTGCCGTCCACGACGGCGTGGATTTTAGCTGAGCCCACCGCGCGACCGCCTCATGTGTTGGGTCCTGTTGCCGGCGATGCAGGCACTGTGTTGGTGCACGCGCACAATCGATGTGTCGACCATCTGCACGGCTGCATCGTGAACGGCCGCTAGGGTGCATTCATAATCCGGTCCCAAACGCCGGCCCGCCGCCAACGAACAAAGCGATTGTAGCAGGTGGTAAGGGGTCCGTAGCTTCTTGGCATCGCGCCACACTGCACCGGATCGCAGCAAAAACGAGTCCGCACCAGGGCAATTATTGCCTGCTTGCGATGGACAAGTAGTAAGGAAGCTCGATAGCTTCCGGCGCCCGATAGAGACTGGCAACCGGAATTGGTGAGGCGATGGTGCGGCTGACACTTGTCTTTGTTGCTGCAGTGATAGCTTCAGCGACGGACCCCGCCCATCGCGGGTTCGATGGACGACCTCGTTCAGGCCGCGAAGGAAGAGGGCGAGCTGACCGTCATCGCGCTGCCGCACGATTGGTGCGGCTGGGGGCGCGCGCTCGAGATATTCAAGGAAAGATACGGGCTAACCGTCAACGAGCTGAATCCTGAGGCCAATTCCGGCGTGCAGATCGAAGCGCTGAAAGCCAATCGGGGCAACAAGGGCCCGCAGGCGCCCGACGTTGTCGAGCTTGGCCTCTCCTTCGGGGTCTCCGGCAAAGCCGAAGGGCTTTTCCAGCCCTACAAGGTCTCGACCTGGGACACCATTCCCGATTCGGCGAAAGACGAGGAAGGCTATTGGGTCGGCAACTCCTACGGCGTTCTGGCCTTCGAGGTGAACGCCGATATCGTCAAAAGCTTCCCGGAGGACTGGAGCGATCTCTTGAAGCCTGAGTACGCAGGGTTCGTGGCACTGGCCAGCAGTCCGCTGACGTCGAACATGGGAATGCAATCGGTGTTTGCCGCCGGGCTTTCAAAGACCGGAGGCGATCCCGCCACCGCTCCGGACGCGGGTCTGGAATTCTTCGCCAAGCTGAACGCGGCGGGCAATCTCGTGCCGGCGAACGGCACAGCGGCAGCATTGGCGCAGGGCACGACGCCCATCATCGTGCGGTGGGATTTTCTCGCTCTGACCGACCGCGATATGCTTAAGGGAAATCCCGGAGTCGAGGTGGTAGTGCCGAAGACCGGCGTGCTCGTTGGAATCGAAGTCCAAGCGATCAGCGGAACCGCGCCGCATCCGAACGCAGCCAAGCTCTGGATGGAGCTTGTTTTCTCCGACGAGATCCAGCTCAATTTTCTGGCGTACTACTGCCATCCCGCGCGCTTCAACGATCTTTTGAAGAACGGCAAGATACCGCCGGAGCTTCTGGCGAAGCTGCCGCCGGCGGCACGCTACGAAAGTGCCTTCTTGCCAACGGTCGAAGAGCTGTCGGAGGCGAAAAACACAATCGTGAAGAAGTGGAATTCCGTCGTCGGTCCCGTCGGACAACAATGATCGGGCGCCGGGCGCATTCGAGGTGACTGGATGCTCGTCTTCGTCACGGCCTCCCGCGCCAACACTGTTCGCGATCTTGTCGGGCGGAAGATCGGTTGGGACATACCGAACTGCGTGTCTACGACCTACGACGCTCTGTTCCGGTCCTCCCGGACTTCGCGCGCCGTTCACATCCTGACCGATTTTGAGCGCATGTCAGACCGCGAGCTACTCCTTGCCGCCGAACTCTATCGGTCATTGAGGGAGGCGGGAATTCGGTGCCTCAACGATCCCGCCCGCGTGATGACGCGCTACCAGCTACTTATCGCTTTGCAGGAAGCCGGGATCAATCCTTTTGGTGTGTATCGAGCGGACGGACGGCCGCGTCCGCAGCGATTTCCGGTGTTCGTTCGCTTTGAGAGCGACCACGAAGGCCCACTGTCCAATCTCCTGGAAACTCAGGAGGAACTTGATCGCTGTTTGGCGGCGGCGCGCGATGGCGGCCGACCGCTCCGCGGTCTTATCGTCACGGAATTCGCGGCCGAACCGATAGCGCCCGGCGTCTGGCGGAAGTTCGGCACATTCCGCATCGCCTCGAATCACTCCGTGCATCATACGCTCCTTTCGGACGGGTGGGCGATCAAAGATATGAGTCCCAATGTCGTGTCAGATGCGTTCATCGAAGAAGAGAGGAGAGTAGTGACTGAGAACATTCTTGTAGACGCCGTGGCTCGCGCTTTCGAGATCGCGGGCATTGAGTGGGGGCGCGCCGACCACGCACTGTTCCACGGGCGACACGTCGTCTATGAGATCAACACCAATCCGATGGTGCACTTCGGCGCGCAGGGCTTTGAGCGACGCACCGAGACGAAGAAGATTTCCAGTAAGCGCATGGCCCAATTTCTGTGGGAGATCGACGACGGAGACGGCGCGCCGATCAAATTCGCTCCCGTCGGGCCGCGGCGAGATCAGAAGAGGCCGTGGCGGCTCATCTCCTGGCGGAAGCTCAGGCGAATGCTCTCCCGCTCTTAGAACAAAGTCCGCCGTCAGAGCCTTGAACGCTATTCACAAACGCGGCCCGGGTTCTGAGGGGCGAGTTTAGTGCGACGCTGCTGCCTGCCGAACGTCCAAGAGCATCAATGTCGGCTTATGGGCCCTCAGCCGAAGTCCGAACTGACACCGAGCAAGTCTGCTTTGAGAGAGATAGGCGGACGTCCTGCTCGCGCCGTCGGAGATCCGAAACTGACCCTCAGCGCCCGACCGTCACACGGCGATACGGCCCCGGAACATCCCGGTTCCGTCGGGACCGAGGCGGGCTTCCCTTGTCCTGCATGACCTTCGGTCTCTGTTCACGATCGAAGTCCTGTTCGACGACCCTATGGTCCTCGTGGCAGGTCTCCGGGCGCCGACTGGCAATCGTGCCAGTGCTCGTTAACGCGCGCAATGTGCCGAGAATTGTGTCCGCTGCTGCGGCTCAACTGAAGTGCCGTGGCCTTGAGGCTGCTTCCGAAGATAGTCACAAAGCGCACTCTCGGCCGGCTGAGTGGCCAGCGCATTTAATGAGTTCACGCCTAGATCTTAGAGTCGCGCGCGTCAGCGAGTGCCATCTCGATCAGATAGACAAGCAAAAGAGAGCTCGTTTGCGTCAGCTTGCTTTTTGAGCCTCTCCAGATCGGCCGCGATTCGATTTGACATGAGCGCCTCACCAAGAATAGCATCTTCGATCGAATCGTGCGGGGATTCGACGGAGGCCACCATGGACGCTGATTCCAAGTTGCCCTACGAAACTCCTGAGTTGATCGTCCACGGGACGCTGGAGAGCGTGACGCAGGCGGGAGGGTTTGTTGGCGGCACCGATGCGGTCTACCCGATCCATACGCAGAGCAGCCAGGGCCTCTTTTCATAAGACACGGCTTCCAGTGGCGTCCAAGGTCGCGTGGGCTTTATGTGGCTCGCGCTATGGGTGCGCTGTGCGCCGAAGTGGCGTGGATTTCCCGAATTGGCGGGTGGAGGCCACAGGGTGGGCGGACGCATTTCCGAGACCTCACTGGTTGTCGCCAGCCAGAAGGTGATGTCCTCTAGCCTTGGCGACGGGGCCGCGTTGCTCAACCTGGAGACAGGAACATATTATGGGCTTAACGCGGTCGGCTCCGAGGTCTGGCGGCAAATCGCGGAACAGACACGAGTAGCGGACATTCGCGACCGCATTGTTGAGCTCTACGATATCGATTCCGATCGTTGCAGCAGGGATCTCTTGGCGCTCATAGGTGCGCTAGCTGAGGTTCATCTGGTTGAGGTCGCGGATGCAAGCGATCCGGAAGTTTCTGGGTCTCGGCCACTCTGATCAGTTGTTCTTGATGAGGGTGTTGCTAATCGTGGCTATCACGAGGGTGAGGCTCAGCCTGTTTCCAAACAGAGTGTCAAGCCAACCCGTTTTCATCCAAGGGGGCGTCGGCGATCCGAGCCGAGAGGAATTATACCAAGTTGGGTGGGCAGTGCGGAACGCCGCGCGGCTCGTGCCGCGCGCTAGCTGCCTAACTCAGGCCCTGGCTGCTCAACGGATATTATCGCGCTCGAAATTCCGCTCTGAGATAAAGATCGGTGTTGTGGTAGACATATGCGGTAGACTTCGTGCTCATGCGTGGCTGGTGAGCGGCGGCTGCATTGTGGTTGGTGGGACCCCAGATCAGGTGGGGCAGTTCACTGAGCTTCAGAGAGTTGGCGCCCGTCCCTCATGAGCGCGATTGTTGGCCAAGTGAACCTCGATGGTCAACGTGTCGAACGTCCCGCGATCAGCCAAATGCTTGAAGTCCTGGCGCATCGTGGCCCGAATGGCCGGTCTATATGGTGTGCCGACCGTGCAGGCCTCGGTCATGCCCTCTTGCGACTTGACGATGATCACCCGCAGTTGCCCTTGGCACGCGGAAGCGTTGCTCTAACGTCCGACGCGCGTCTGGACAATCGTCTTGAACTCAGGGAGCGTCTTGGGCTCCAGCCACGCTCGACTGATCCGGAAATCATACTTGCCGCCTATCTCCGGTGGGGTGAAGATTGCGCGGAACACTTTCTCGGCGACTTTGCGTTCGCAATTTGGGACGGTGCCGCGAGCAGGTTGTACTGCGCTCGAGACCATTTCGGCGTTAAGCCTTTCTACTATGCCCTTGGCAGGTCTTCTTTCAGATTTGCCTCAGAAATCAAGGCACTTCTTCCAGTCGTAGGGCAACCGGAAGTGGACGACGCGAGGATCGCGGACTTCCTGGTCCCGATGGTCTCCGACAATGAGTTCGACCCTCTACAACGGCATCCTTCGGCTGCCACCCCATCACACGTTGACGATAACGCAGCAGCACCGTGTGCTACGTTCATACTGGAGGTTGGAAAGCCGGCAAATCTCAACGAGAAACGATTTGCCGGAGAAATTTCGCGAGATCTTCACCTCCGCGGTGCGGTGCCGTCTCCACGGGACGACCCAAGCAGGCGCCATGCTGAGCGGTGGGTTGGACTCCTCCTCAATCTCGTGCGTGGCCTCACGAATAGAGCAGGAGCGCTTGGGGACCCTCTCAACGCTTTCAATGACTTTCGATGAAAGTCCCGAATGGAACGAGCGCGCATTCATTGAAGCGGTGCTGAAAGCCGGTACTTTCAACCCTTCCTTTGTGCCCCTTGATGACTACGCACCGTTTTCTGATCTGCGGCGCTCCCTCAGAATCCAAGACGGGATCTTCTTTGCACCGGGCCCAATTGGGACACGAATTTACAGTTCCGCGGCTGCTCGGGGCCTACGGATCCTCCTGGATGGTCACGGTGGCGACGAAGTTGTGTCTCAGGGCTATGGGAGACTCTTCGAACTAGCCGCTGCGGGCAGATGGCTCCCGCTATGGCGTGAGGTTAGGCCGCTGGCTGAGCTCTACAAGAAACCTGCTTGGAGGATATATGGCCGATATGCGCGCCGGTATGGCCCAACGCGCCATTTGGTAAAGCTGCGGCGCCAAGTCGCGAGTCGTCTGCGCTTTGAGAGATCGGAAGGCCGCAACGCGCATTCTCCGCATTGGTGTCGGTTCATCAATGAGGAGCTAGTGGACTCGACCGAGTTGGAGAGCCGCTATTCCGAACAGAGACGGACCGAAATCGAGTCTATCTTGGATGAGCAATCACAGCACCTTCACACTCTAACGTCGCCTATTCAGCCATATATGCTCGAGATATTGGATAGAGCATCTGCGGCAGCTGGAGTGGAGTTCTCGTTATCCTTTTTGGGACAAGCGGCTGGTTGAGTTTTGCCTTGCTCTCCCGGCAGAGCAAAAGCTTCAGAACGGAACGGGTCGCCTCATATTGCGGCGCGCTATGGAGGGAGCACTTCCGGCCTCCGTGCAGTGGAGGCGTGACAAGTTCGACTTTTCGCCGCCGCTTGTCCGCGGAATGCTGGCTCACCATCGCGACTTGATGGAAAGCATCGTATATGGGGATCTCGGTGACGTCGGTCGCTATGTAAATCTTCCGGTCGTTTCATCTGCTTATGAGCGGATTCAAGAGCACCGGGAAAAGGCGAGAAGCGACGACTTAAACGCGGTTTGGCGGACAACGGTCCTGGCGGCTTGGCTGCAAGATAGAAAGCAGGAAGTTGCAGCCAATGCGCGGGCAGCGAGCTTACGGATTAGCAACTAAGACAAGGTGCCTCTGGTGACGGGTCCTTGTGGCGAAAGCGATAGAGATGCCGGCGCGACCGGCACAGACTGCTATCTGGCGTACGGCATGTCCATTCGCTCAGATCTTGCTCTGCCGGAGCTCCAGGGCGGATTCCCCGGATACTGCGATTTAAGGATACGTTTGAGTTCCGCCCAAGCTTTGGCAAATGGCGCAAGACGAGATCCCGTCTTTGAGTTCGGCCGCGAGGCCCAGCGACTTTCTTGGGCCAGCGCAGGCAGCTTCGTGATCCGGCGGGACTCGGAGATCGAAATCACTCCCGCTCTGCACGCCGATGAAGAATTACTTCGCTTACCTCTGCTTGGCCCCGTCATGGGCCTACTGCTCCATCTGCGGGGGATGCTTGTCCTCCATGCCAGCGCCGTCGCTGTAGAGGGAAGGGGAGTAGTCTTTCTAGGAGACAAGGGTGCAGGCAAATCCACGCTCGCGGCCGCCCTTCTGAATGCTGGGCATCAGCTCCTCGCTGATGACGTACTTGCGGTCGAGCTGGTCGAGACGGAAAGAAGAGCAGTGCTTGTTCCGGCATTCCCGCAGCTCAGGCTCAGTTCTGCAGCGGCAGAGATGATTGCTGGCCAGTCAGATCTCCCGCGCCTCATCGCCGGGTCAGACAAGCGCCAATTCCGAATTAAAGGAAATCGCTTCTCGCACGTTCGCACTCCGCCTGCGCACGTTTACATTCTCAAAACGGGGCCGAGAGCGGCGGCCACTCTGCTTTCTCCGCAGGAAGCGTTCGGGGCCCTTCTTCGATTCTCATACGTGGGTCGTTTCGGAAAGCAGGTTTTTAGGGAGAGTGCGGCTGGAAAACACCTTAGACGAAAACACCTTAGACAATGCGCGACGTTGGCCGCACAGGTTTCCTTCCGGAGTTTTACGGTCCCCCGTGACCTGAGCCGCGGACTGCGCGACGTGGTTCACGTAGTGGAACAGGACACTTCCCAGTTCTCCCCGAATCGGACTCTGTCGAACGCCAAATGAAAGGCACAGAACTGCTTCAGCTGAAAGGCACGGAACCGCTTCAGCACCTTAAATGCGAGGAACTCCTCCTCGTAGAACTCTGTTCCGCGGCGGTCGCTGGAGAACTTCCTCCGAAGCCCACGAAGATGGCTGGTAGGATAGATTGGGAGCGCTTTGTGGCCTTGGCGCGCGATCACAGAGTAGTGCCGATGCTGCACGGTCATCTCAGAAGTGAAATGGAAAGCGCCTTGCCTAGGTCCGTTACACGGATATTTCGCGCTGACCATGAGCGGAATGGCTTGGACTGTTTGCGGGTAAGTTCGCAGCTGATAAGAGTGATGGAGGCGCTAAACAAAGAGGAAATACGATCCCTCCCGCTAAAAGGTGTCTGCCTTGCATCGAGGTATTATAACAACGTAATGTCGCGCCACGTTGGTGACATAGACCTACTAATCTCTCTGGATAAAATAGTACAGGCAGATTCCACAATCCGCGACCTCGGCTATTCGCGTGTATCAAATGAAACACACATGCCGGTGGGAAGGGCGTTCAGCGAAGACCCAAGAGTTGTATATCACTACTTTTATCTAGGGCCGGATAGAACTCTCGTTGAGCTTCACTTCCGCCTCCACCCAAATCCTGCAATACTGCCGATTGACGCGGAGACGCTAGCGGAAAGGAGGGAGGTCGTTGTTTCTCTGGGCGGGGCGTCAATACCGGTCCTGCCCGATAGGCTCCAACTGATATTCCTTGCCACTCACGGCGCACGACATCGGTGGAGCAGGCTTCAGTGGCTGTGCGACTTTGCTTTGCTATCGCGGGATAGCGGCCTTGGAGGAGTTGCCGCGGCGGAGGAATACAAGCTACTCAATCCTCTGGCCCAAGGGTTCATCTTAGCCCAGCGCCTACTCGGTGTTGCTGTCCCCAAGGAAATGGCGGCAGCCTATTCCCCCTCGCTGCCTATTCGATATCTCGTCAAACAGGCGGAAGGCCGCTTGCTGCGAGGCGACGAGGGTCACGGCTCAGATGCCGTCGGAAACTTCCGCCTTAGGGAAAGGCTGAACGAGCGAATCTATAAAGCATGCATGACAGGAGACACGTCCTACCATTGGAACGAACTGAAGCGTGCCGTTAGAAGGAGAGTCAGTCGGGACTCCCTCACGCGCGCACATGGCTGCGGCTGAATGCAGCCCGCTGCGGTCATTCCGAAATCCACCGCAAGGCTAATCACGAATTTCGCGCGCTCTCTCGTTCATGAGAGCGGGCTCCGTCGCCCGATGGTAGCGGTTTCGCTCCTTGTCTTGGGAAGCTCGACGGAGGGGATTTCTGTTCTGCTCCTCGTCCCTCTTCTGCAGCAGATTGGACCAGATCGAGGCCCTGTTGCGGTTTCGACCGCTAGGATCTCAAATCTGCTCGGCAGGCATACATTCGAGATAACCGTCTCCTATTTGCTTGTCGCGATAGTAATTCTCGCGGTTTTGAGAGCCGCCTTGTCAAGAGCAACAAGCATATATTTATCAACGCTATTATTAGACGTCTTAAACGGAATCCGGACGAAGCTATTTGACGGAATCAGCCAGGCAAGATGGAGGTGCATAGCAGAACTAAATAGAGCCGACATTAGCCACGCTCTCACCGCCGATATCGATAGAGTGCAGGCAGCGACGATGAATCTGTTCTTGCTTTTGCAGAACGGAGCGCTTCTCTCGGTATATTTTCTGGCATCGTGCGTCATCTCCTGGACGATGACCGCGTTTGCCCTGACGGCGGGCGTCGCGCTGCTGGCTGCATTGCATGGGGTCCGTAAGCGCGCCGCCGTGTACGGCCAGGGGCTTACGCAGAATCGACGGGATCAATACCGCCTCGTGTCCGAATTCCTAGCGGGAGTGAAGGTCGCAAAGAGCTTCAACGCAGAGATAAAGTACTCGAAGGCGCTGGCGGGAACGCTCGACTCGATGAGGTCCGACTATTTGCGCTTTTTGCGGATAAGCTCGACCGCGAACTTGGCAGTTCAATCGACGAGCGCAGCAGTATTGGCGTTCTTTGTTTACATTGCTCTAGAAAGACTAGAGTTGTCGTTACCAAAAATAGTGGTGTTGGTGTTCATATTCATGAGGGTGACGCCAAGGATTACGGGGTGCCAATCCTATATGCAGGAGATACTTGTTAATATTCCGGCGTTCTACGCAATGGAGAGTCTTCGATTGAGGTGCGACACGGAGAGGGAGTGTGCAGTTGGATCGAATGGGGCGCATCTCACATTGCGGCGGGGGTTGGAAGTGGAGAACGTCACCTTCCGCTACGACAGAGAGAAGGGCGAGAACGTTGTCGAGGAGCTCTCGTTTAAAATCCCAGCCGGGTTGGTCACGGCGATAGTGGGTCCGTCGGGAAGTGGAAAGAGCACGATTGCCGACATGCTGATCGGTTTGCTCGAACCGACGGCTGGTGTCATCTCGGTGGACGGCGTAGCCCTTAACGAGGGAAATCGAAGGGCTTGGCGCGAGAATGTAGGTTATGTTCCGCAAGACGTGTTTCTGCTGAATGACACGATTGAAGCCAATCTGAGACTGGCGGCGCCGACGGCCTCTGACAATGATATGTGGGAAGTCCTTGTGGCGGCAAACGCCGATGCATTTGTTGGTCTCCTTCCCGAAAAGCTGTGCACAGTGTTGGGCGACCGCGGCAGTCGGTTATCTGGAGGCGAGCGTCAGCGAATTGCGCTGGCACGAGCATTGCTTCGCCGCCCGCGACTGCTCCTCTTGGATGAGGCAACGAGCGCGTTGGATTGGGAAAGCCAGCGCCTCATAGCCAGTGCGATTGCCAAACTGCGCGGGTCGACGACGGTTGTGACAATTGCCCACCGCCCTTCGATGATATCGCTCGCGGACTGGATTGTGTCCATGGAAGCGGGACGCATAGTCGAGACTGGCTTCCTGCAGGAGTTGCTCCAGGTCGACGAAGGTCGCCTATCGCGCTTAGTCGCGGGCGAGGGTACATTCGAGATAGACAGGACGATGAACGAATAAGCGCGTCGGAAACGCTTAAGATTGCTGCCGTCTATCGCGCTAACAAACTTCCCCTGTCGCCACTTCTCTGACGCAGTCGGCTTGCAAGCTGATGTCTGAAGCTCCACTGGAAACGGACATCGGAAGGTCGCAGTTTATCAGTACACGGCCGAGGCAAGTCGCTGACCAAATTCGTGCGGGACGTTTTGAGCGCCCGTGGCATTCATCCGGGCAAAGAATACGCGCGAGGCGTAATGGAAGCAGAAACATTCGAGTCGCCGCTGGTGAAGCTCAGCCGTGCCGCAACGCACCTCTTAAGGCGCGTCCGGCCCTATTCCCGCCGCGCCTTGGTGATCCCTCCGGCGAAGCCAGGCAGCCTGGGCGATGCCTCGATGATCTCCGCCACCTTCACGACGCTGCGGAGGCACGGCTTTGCGACGGTCGATCTTGCGGTCAGCGGCGATTGGCCGATTGATGTGAAGGTCGATAATATACTGAAGGGGGAGCGCTTTTTTTATTCGCGCTCGGATAGGCGCCTGGCACGGCTGCTGCCGCAGCTTGCGAGCTATTCGCATGTCTATTTCCTCGGCGCCGATGTGATCGACGGGGCCTATAATTCTGGCTCGGCCACCGCGCGCCTCCACCTCCTGCGAGAGGCACTGGGGCTCGGCGCCAAGGCGACCGTGCTCGGCTGCAGCTTCAACCTGCCAGCGCATCCCGCCAGCGTTGCGGCGCTTCGGGCGCTGCCGGCAGAGGTCAGGATTTGCGCACGGGATGAGATCTCCTATGGCCGCCTGCATGAGACATTGGACCGCCCGATCGAGCGGACTGCCGATGTCGCTTTTCTCCTCGAATCGACGCCCGAGGCGCTAACCGCGCGCAAGGTTGCGGCTTGGATCAAGGCGCGCCGCGAGGCCGGTGACCGGGTACTCGCCCTTAACGTGAATTTCCTCCATGAAAGAGGCTTGATCGGCTTTACCGAAGCGGTGACCGCGCTCTTGGCTTCGCTGATCGGGAAGGGAATCTCGATCGTGCTGCTGCCCCACGATGTGCGAACCGAGCGATCTGACCAGACCATCATGAGTGAGGCGCAAGCGGGGCTGACGGAGGACGACCGGAGCAAGACCTTCATGCTGAAGGCGGAAGGCCCGGGCACCGTCAAGGCGATGCTGGCCAATGTTGACCTTCTGATCACGGGGCGCATGCATGCGGCAATCATGGCCATGGGGGGCGGGACACCTTCGTTGTGCTTCACCTATCAGGGAAAGTTCGAGGGGCTTTATGCGTTGTTCGGCCTGGACGCCAAGAAACTACTGCTGAAACCTTCCGATCTGGTGGAGGGCACGGAGAAGGTCGTCGACGCTGCGGTCGTGGCGCTGCCGCAGGTGGATGAGATGCGGCAACTCATTTGCAGCAAGATGGCCGGCGTCGTGAAAATGTCGGCAAAGAATTTTGCCGATGCGTGAGCGGAGGTGGCGGTTGCCGGGTCTTTTGCCGGCGCCTTGCTAGGCTTCGGCGCGCGCAATGCGAAGGACGCTAGGGATGCGGCCAGCGGCCAAAACCGTCGCGCAGGATCTTCGATCCACGGTTATCGCCGGCGGATATTGCATCGGCTGCGGCAGCTGCGCGGCGGTCGAGGGCTCTCCCATAACCATGGCAGATGACGGCTACGGGCGGATCCAGGCGGTGCTCGATCCGGATGCCGACCTACCCATGGGCCTGCAAATCGAGAAGGTCTGTCCTTTCGCAGCCGGCAATCCAAACGAGGATGAGACCGGCGCTTGGCTTTTTGATGCGGTCGGCGCCAGCCACGATCCGAGGCTCGGCTGGTGGCGAGGGCTGTGGGCCGGCCACGTCGCCGAAGGCGAGTTCCGCTCCCGCGGCAGCTCCGGCGGCATGGGCAACTGGATCGCCTCGGAGCTGCTGCGGCGCGGCGAGGTCGATGCCGTGCTGCATGTGCAGCCCGATGTCGATGGCCGGCTGTTCGGCTTTTCCATATCCACCAGCCTCGGCGAGCTCAACAAAGGGGCAAAATCGCGCTACTACCCGGTGGAGATGTCCCAGGTGCTCCGCCATGTTGCCAGGGAGCCGGGGCGCTACGCCCTGATTGGCGTTCCGTGCTTCATCAAGGCGGCACGTCTTCTGGCGCGCCAGGAGCCGGCCATCGCCGAGCGGCTGCGCTACACCATATCGCTGATCTGCGGTCATCTGAAGTCGGATTCCTTCGCCGCCATGTTCGGCTGGCAGCTCGGCATCGCCCCGTCCAAAGTCGACGGCATTGATTTCCGGGTGAAGAACGAGCACGGCCCCGCTAATCGCTATTCGATTGCCGTTTCCGGCAAGGGCGGGGACGGCGGCCAGCTTTATCGCAGCGCCCGCAACGACTCGTTGCTTGGCAGTCCCTGGAGCTACGGCTTGTTCAAGTACCGGGCTTGCGAGTTCTGCGACGATGTGTTCGGGGAGACGGCGGATGTCACAGTGGGCGATGCCTGGCTGCCGGGCTGGCTCGACGATCTCGGGCGGCGCCAATGTCGTCGTCTCTCGCAATCCCGCTATCGACCGGATCATCCGGGAGGGGATCGCCGAGGAGAAGCTTGCCTTGGGCGAGATCACGGCCGATCAGGTGGCCCGCTCGCAGGATGCGGGGCTGCGCCACCGGCGCGACGGGCTCGCCATCCGCCTGGCCGATGCGGAGCGGAAAGGCCAGTGGCATCCGCCCAAGCGCGTTGCGTCCGATCTCTTGCGGCTTCCGTTTCGCCTGCGGACCGTGTACCGGCTGCGGCAGATCCTCGCCGAGCGGAGCCACTGGGCGTTCAAGGATGCAATGAATGCGGATGACTTCAGCATCTTCGTCCGCCGCATGGTACCTTTGATGACGCTGCATGACATCGTCAATTCGCGACGTATGTCGCGGCGCAAGGCGATGATCTTCCTGATGGGTCTCATTGGTCGTGAGCCGGGGGCGCGGTGCCGGGCGAAGAGCCGCCGCGAGCTTCCCGCGCCTAGCCTCCGGAGCGAAGGCCCAATGGGGTGAGCAGGGCCGATGGTGGGGTGAAATCGCTTGCCGCAAGTTCTCAACGAACGTTCTTTCACTGGCGCCACGGCGGAAGCTAAGGCCGTCTCTTAAGGCCGTGCAGCGACTTGTGCCGTTTTTCGGCCCCTGCGGGAGGCCGATGTCGGACGCCTTGGGGGGAGGCATCCTTCTTCATGAAGGCTCGTTCGAGCGGTGAGCATCAGGCGGCAATTCACGACCATCGTCTTCTGGCTATCGCTCGGGAACAGCTTCAATCGCTGCGGCTGACTAGGAAAACTCTTGCTTGCGGCAAATATGCTGGCAGAGGCTGGGCAGAAAAATGTGCAAATTCGGAGAGAAATTCGTCGAAAGCTTCTCGCTGGCCGATCTCATTTTTGTCAGACCGCCACCCCCAGTCATCAAAGAAGATCACAGCTCGATCTTGAATCAGCGGCTCACAAAACCAAAGCGCCTCGCGAGACGCCGAGTAGATGTCGCAATCGATCATAACGAGGCTTGCCTTGGCGACGCGAAGTCGAGCCCTCGTTTCTGAGTTGAGTGTATCCCTGAACCATCCCTTGACTAGCTCTACACGAGATAAGTCAACGCCCTCGCGCGATAGATAGCGCCGAGTTGCGCGGAGAGTGGACTTGTATTGACCAGGCGCCCAGCCCTGCCGTTCTCCTCCTTGCCAAGCGGCCTCCGGAGGAAGACCCAGGAAAGAGTTGAAGCCAAACAGCCTGACGTGATGCAAGCCCTCGCTCACCAACGCGCGGTGCATGCAGGCGAGTGACGTCCCGCGGCTTACGCCAAATTCAAGGTAGTCGCCAATCTTGTGATCCGGACAGTTTTGTCGAAGAACTCGGATCGAATCTCGACAGCACTCCGTAAATGGCTCTTCCGGGACAAGCGGCCTCCAGCCGGACAAGACTTGCGAACTAATGTGTCTTTGGATGCGCTTCCGGGCATGGCTTTTAACCCGGCGCGCCACATCGCCCAGATGAATTGCATCGAGGAGCGCTACAAGAGCCTTGCGGGCAGCCAAGGAAATCAGTCCCAGTCGAGGGTTGCAAAGGCAGCATGCCACACTTTAGGAAGAGGGTGTGCCAATTATTGCCGTCGCTCGGCTGGCTTCGAAATGCGGCTCAATCTGCCCCTGACGATCCTAAGGGTGGACGAGTTGATAGGTGGCACAGAGGAGCGGACAGCCGGGCTAGCGCGGACCGTGTGCAGCTCGCCGAGAAATATCGGCAACGCGACCCGGCCAATCGGAGCTCCGAAGTTTGCTTCGCTGCGCGTCCTTGCATAGCAACCGCCCTGTCGCCATCCAGTCGATCAACTCACTAACGAAGCGGTGACCCTTTAGGCCACGTTCATCGTGTCTCCCAAGACGGCGTATTAAGCCCCGAATTTCCATCGCTTATTGGGCAACTCTGCGATCCGCCAGAACGCGAGTATCTGATCCGGTCGGTTATAGTCATCGACCAATTTGATCAGCGGCTGTGGGAAATTGAAGGGGGATGATTTGAGGTTGATGTGTCGCCAGGGAATCCCGGTTGACTGGTCCTGGTTGGCATCCGTATCCGGGAACGTCGTCGTCGCGATGAACTCTATCTTTGCCCGGGTTATGTTGGCAATGGCACGCCAAATGTCCTTGTAAGAAAAGTGAACCAATGCATCTCTACAGAGAAGAAGATCCGATTCAGGAAGTTCGTCTTTGCACAAATCTATATACTCGAAAGTTCGTTGCGAGTTGCCAAAGCGTTTCTGATTCCTTCTGATCAGCGGGATCACGATGTCACCGCCGATATAGCGCTCCACGGGCAGATCCACGTGCGACATCCAATTCCAGTCCCCACAAGGAACATCGAGGAGTGTCTTGACGCCCAGATCTCTTAGAGCCTGAGGCAACGCCGCCCGAAGCTTTTCCGTTGCGGCAAGAGAAGAACCGCTGCCTGATACAGACTTCACCGCTCCTTGTCCAAGCGCAGGTCTCAAAGGCTTTGTTGAAGCGGCGTTCTCTCAGCTTAATAATGTCGCCGACTTTGCTGCCTTCTACCGACCTCTTTACTCTTCTGGCAGAAGCGCCAAGTCGGGGTGAAGTGTCGACGCATCGCTTCACCATCCCCATTAAGCGCGAAAACATTCGTTGCCCTCTGCAACCAGTGGGTGGACCGGCAGTAATCCCCGTTTTTGCCTCACCTCAGACGAACGGTTGATCGCGGCAAGTCGCTCCGCTCGGCTGACGTATTGCCGAGTTGGATTGTGCACCAATGCACTGGAATTGCAACGTCGACGATGCGTCGGTTCACCGCGTGAAACAAGGCTACGAACGTCATGACCGAAGGTTTCTTGCCAGCGGCGTTTGTCCAAGTGGCCCGCACCCACAGCGATAGCTGGTGGCCCAGATTGACGTTGCCCCCAATTTGCCCTCGTTCATAACTGGACTCTGTTCTCGTTGTGGTCCCTCTGGGACCGGGTTGCGAACTCGTTCGGGGTGAGGCCGCCGAGGCTCGTGTGCGGTCGGCGGGCGTTGTAGTCGATCCTCCATTCTTCGATGAGCCGGCGGGCCGCCGGCAGGCTGCGGAACAGGTGCTCGTTGAGGCATTCGTCGCGGAAGCGGCCGTTCAGGCTCTCGACGAAGCCGTTCTGCATCGGCTTGCCCGGCGCGATGTAGTGCCACTCGACGCGTCTGGTCCTCCTGCCATTGCAGGATCGCCCGCGAGGTCAGCTCGGTGCCGTTGTCGCTGACGATCATCAGCGGCCGGCCGCGGACTGCGACGAGGGCGTCGAGCTCCCGGGCGACCCGGATGCCCGACAGCGAGGTGTCGACGACCAGCGCCAGGCACTCGCGGGTGAAGTCGTCGACCACCACCAGCACCCGGAAGCGCCGTCCGTCCACCAGCATGTCGGAGACGAAGTCGAGGCTCCAGCGCTGGTTCGGGCCCTGCGGCAGCGTCATCGGCGCCCGCGTTCCGAGCGCTCGCTTGCGACCGCCACGCCGCCGCACCGTCAGCCGCTCCTCGCGGTAGAGCCGGAACAGCTTCTTGTGGTTCAGCGCAACGCCCTCCCGCTTCAGCAGGATGTGCAGGCGGCGATAGCCGAACCGCCGCCGCTCGCTCGCCAGCGCCTTCAGCCGGGCGCGCAGCTCCGCGTCGTCGGACCGCCGCGAGGCATAGCGGTAGGTCTTCGGGTCGAGCCCGATCAGCCCGCAGGCCCGCCGCTGCGAGTAGCTCTTCTCTTCGATGGCCCAGTTCACGAACGCTCTCCGCGATCCGGGCCTCAGAAGTTTTTTCCGAGCGCCTCGCGGAGCGTCGCGACGTCCAGCATCGATTCCGCCAGCAGCTTCTTCAGCTTGCGGTTCTCTTCCTCGAGCGCCCTTCAGCCGGCGGGCGTCAGAGACCTCCATCCCGCCATACTGCTTGCGCCAGGTGTAGAACGTCGCGTCGCTGATCCCGTGCTTGCGGCACAGCTCCGCCACCGGGATCCCCGCCTGGTGCTCCTTCAGCACCGCGATGATCTGCTCTTCGCTGTATCGGCTCTTCTTCATCTCCGTCTCCTTCCGACGGAGTCCAGTTCAAACCGAGGGCACTTCAGGGGGCAACGTCACCGGGATTTGCAGACATGAACGGTAGAGCGACTGGTTGGCCGAAGAAAGGCAACGCTTAGGTCGCGTACTCAAGATGGGCGATGACCTGTTCGGCGAGTGCAAAGCCCACGTCGAGGTCGGCGACGTGGTCCTCCCTCGGAACATGCGAATCGCAAGAGAGCCGCAAGACCGGGAATCGACATGGTGTCTTCCATGCTGCCCGGACGAGAAGACGAAAGCGGTCAGCCCCCTCGGCGGTGATTGAGAGCGCGAGGAACTCGTTGCTCATCAGAAATGTCACTCAAGCTTCTTCGTCTCCCTGGAAACGTGGCCGATTGGGCAGCCGCTGGTATCCGAGGGAGTCTCAGACGTGAAAAAAGGATCGATACCAGGAGACAAACGTCGGAAGCCCATCCTCGATCGCCGTCTCAGGCCGATAACCGTAGTCGGCGGCTATCTGTTCGATATCAGCAAAGGTCTCATGCACCTCTCCCGGCTGAGCCGGCCTAAGTTCACGAATCGCGGGCTTTCCAATCGTGTTCTCCAAGATCTCAATGAACCGCATAAGTGAGACCGGTCGGTTATTGCCGATGTTGTAGACGCGGTGGGGTCGACCTGATTCGAAGTGTGGAGGCTGCCGCAAGCATGCCAGAATGCCGTTCACGATATCATTGATGTAGGTGAAATCCCGCTTTTGGTTTCCATTGTTGAAAATCGCGATTGGCCTGCCCCGCAGTATGCTTTCCGTGAACGTCCAGTAGGCCATATCCGGGCGGCCCCAGGGGCCGTACACAGTAAAGAAGCGCAACCCGATTTGCTGTAATCCAAACAGATGAGCGTACGTCTCTGACATCAATTCGTCCGCGCGCTTTGTCGCCGCGTAGAGGGAGACGGGCCGCTCGACCGGATCGTTCTCGGAAAACGGGACTTTTGTATTGCCGCCATAAACGGACGATGAAGAGGCGTATATGATCCGCGGTTGTGGGCTCGCGTGTCGGCATGCTTCCAGTATGGAAAGGTGACCGAGCAGGTTGGCACGGGCATACGCGAATGGATCTGTCAACGAGTGCCGAACGCCAGCCTGAGCGGCGAAATGCAGAACAACTTCCGGGCGCTCCGCTGCGACGAGGGTACGCAGGGCCTCGTGGTCGGTTATGTCCAACTCATTAAATGCAAATTGCCGGTATTTTTCGAGGGAATGGACGCGCCTTCGCTTCAAATCGACCGAGTAATAAGGATTGAAGTTATCGATGCCGACAACCCGCGCAGGGCCTTGACGACCGTCTGAAAGGAGCACGTTAGCAGTGGAGTAGCCAATGAAGCCCGCAACACCCGTAACGAGACACATCGCATTCGGTAAGCTCAACGGTACTCGTGTTAGCGCGCACCCGCGTATGCCGATGATGCTCAAGAGAGCGCCAACGAACAAGCGTAAATAAAATAGTGCAAACAGCCGCCGCGGCCACAAAATTGTCCCCATCGAGGCGAGCTATCGCGGTATGAAAGAAAGCCGTAATCCTTGTAGTTCGAAATGCGATGCCCAGAGCAACTCCGAGGTAGCGTTTGAGCAGCATTTTTGCCGTTGTGCTGACCTACGACCGCAAGGAGCTTCTTCGAGCTTGTTTGACGGCCATCTCGCGTCAGACGCACCCCTGTGATGGAGTGATTGTCGTCGACAATGGGAGCTCTGACGGTACCGCGGATATGCTCCGGAGCGAATTCAGCTCTGTTGAGGTGTGCCGGCTCCGCGAAAATGTTGGTGCAGCCGGCGGTTTCAGTTTGGGCATGCGATTGGCGGTTGCTGTGGGAGCGGAACGAATATGGGTGATGGACGACGACGTAATCGCCGAACCGGATGCGCTCGAGAAGCTAGCTGATGGCTTGAATTTTGTGGAGCAGCAAGGCGCAGAGCCACCCTTTGTGGTTTCGATTGCACGCTCACAAGGGGGTGCACTGACGGATGTTCCTGAGGTCGCTAAATCGCAGAATGGGCTCGGCTATTCGATTTGGCCACTCTATCTGGAGCGATCGCTGGTACCAGTGATACGGTCAACTTTCGTCTCTATTTTGATTCCACTCCGGACTTTCGAAAAGTACGGATTTCCTCTCGCTTCGATGTTCATCTGGGGCGAAGACGGTGAGTTCACTCTTCGCGTCACCAAGCAAGAGCCGGGCTATCTCTGTGCGCTGAGCAAAGTCGAGCACATGCGGGCGCAGCCTGGTTGGCGCCGAATTCGAGACTGAGAAGAATCCTGTGAGACTTCAATGGCACAGGCACATGATCCGTAACCGCTACTATATGACGTTGCGGCACCGCTCCAAGGGCGCGCTCGCGTGGCTTCTCTTCGGTTCTCTGAAAAGAACGGCACGCTTGTTGGTGCGCGGGGAAATTCAGAAGGCGCGTCTACTTGGCAATGGCCTTTTGGCGGGAATTTTTTTTAGGCCTCGGGAAGAAATGTTCGTTAAGAAGATGCAAGGTGGCGCGATCGAGTTACTGAGTGCGGGGCTTTCCTCCCTACTGCTCGCAGGGAGTTTGGAAGCCGCAAGCGCCACTGATCGTCCCTATCGTCAGCACTACGTATTAAGCCTGTTTTGACCCACCAAAGATAGAGGACGGACGGCTCCGGGCCGGAAGGGGTTGATATCCATGGGGGTAGATTCGGGGGCTTGCCTAGGGCTAAGTCTGGCCAGGAGATCCCACTGGCAAGAGCTGCGGCGCGAAAATCAAACGATTTCGGTTAGTCCATGATCGGATAGCGAGTTCTGTCAGGTTGGTGGCTGAGAACTTCAGCCCAAGAAATGGATGCGAGCGGCCAAGCTGAGGGAACATGAAGGTCGTGTTGCTTGCAGGAGGGTTTGGGACGCGCCTAAGCGAAGAGACGGCTTTGAGGCCTAAGCCAATGGTCGAGATCGCGGGTCGGCCGATCATGTGGCATATCATGAAATATCTACGCCCATTTTGGTTTTCGAGAGTTCATCGTACTCTGGGGGCTATAAAATTGAGGTCATCCGCGATTATTTTCTGAACTATCGCTCTAGAGAATGCGATTTTACGATCGACCTTCCCTCGGGTTCGATTGAATGGGCCGACAATATCCAAGAGGACTGGCGCATCACGGTCATGGACACCGGCATCAACACGATGACCGGGGGCCGGTTGCGACGCGCTCGCCAGCTGCTGCAGAACAACGCCTTTTGCCTGACATACGGCGATGGGCTGAGCGACGTGAGCATACCGGAACTTGTCAGGGCACATCGCGAGGCGAACGCCTGGTGCACTGTTACCGCGGTCGTTCAGCCAGGTCGCTACGGCGCGTTGCGCCTCAGCGAAGACGGCCGGCGTGTGCTCGGCTTCCGCGAGAAAGCAATAGCAGACGGCGGACGTATCAATGGCGGTTTCTTCGTCTGCGAGCCCGCAATATTTGATCTGATCGATGGGGATGACGCCGTTTTCGAAGCGGAGCCGATGGAACGTTTGATCGAGCGTGGAAAACTCGCCAGTTTCCCGCATGACGGATACTGGCAGAGCATGGACTCGCTCCGTGATCGCCATCTCCTTGAGGACCAGTGGAAAAAGGGCGCACCCTGGAAAATATGGACTTGAGTGCATGATTATCGTCGACCGAGCGCTAGAGGCATGTGAGGCGGACAACCGCCCGATCCGCGTTGCAATAATCGGCGCAGGCTTTCAGGGCGCGGCGATAGTGCGGCAGATAGCCAGGAAGACGCGTGGTATGCGCGTTGTTGGTGTCGCAAATCGCCACGGCGAGAAGGCGGCGAAGGCGCTTCAGGATGCGGGCCTTAGGTCCCTTTCGTGCGAGGGGAGAGACCGCATCAGCCGCGCTATTGGCGAAGGGCACGTCGTGGCCACAGAAGACGCGATGGCGCTTTCGGCGGCGGACGGTGTCGATGTCGTCGTGGAGGTGACGGGCTCCATAGAGTATGCTGCGAACGTCGTCAGTGCTGCGATAGAGGCAGGCAAGCACGTTGTTCAGATGAACGCTGAACTCGACGGAACCATAGGACCGATTCTCAAGCTCAAGGCCGATCAGGCAGGCGTCATCTACAGTTTCTCCGACGGCGACCAGCCTGGCGTTCAGATGAACTTACTACGCTTCGTGCGTGGAATTGGTGTCACACCGCGGTTGAGCGGCAACATCAAAGGCCTGCACGATCCACATCGCAACCCTGAAACACAACGAGCATTCGCCGAGAGGTGGGGACAGAAGCCCGCCATGGTCGCTTCATTCGCGGACGGTACGAAATCTCGTACGAACAGGCTATCGTTGCCAACGGGAACGGGTTCCAGGTTGCAAAACGTGGGATGCTAGGACCGGACTTCTCCGGGGGGGATCCGGCCGCACCGCTTGTCCCCCTAGAAGAGACGATCTCCGCTTTCACCGAGGCAATGGAGAGGAGCGGCGTTGGATTGGTGGACTATGTAGTGGGTGCTCGTCCCGGTCCGGGGGTCTTTGTCATCGGGACTCATGACGACGCACGGCAGAGGCACTTCCTGAACCTCTATAAACTCGGTGCAGGTCCATATTATTGCTTTCACACGCCATACCACCTCTGCCACTTCGAGGTACCGAGCTCAATCGCTCGGGCGGCCCTTTTTAGGGACGCGGTTCTTGCTCCCGCCGGGGGCCCAATGGTCGGCGTGGTAGCAGTGGCCAAGAAGGATCTGTCGGTTGGGGACGTGATCGGCGAATTTGGTGGCTTTGAAGCGTACGGCGTCGCCGAAAATCAGGAGGTGATTGATGCCGATGACCTATTGCCGCTGGGACTGGCGTTAGGGGCTCGGCTCGTCCGCCCCGTGCCGAAAGATCGGGTGCTAACTTCGGCCGACGTCGCTATCCCCGCAGGTCGACTGGTTGATGCCCTCTATGGGGAACAACGAGCGCATTTCAGCGCCCCCGCGCCCCTGAAGCAGCTTGAGGCGCTATGAAGTTTCACCCGACCAGTCTCAAGGATGCATGGATCATTGAACTCGAGCCGCGTGGCGACGATCGGGGCATGTTTGCGAGAACAATGTGCACGCGAGAGTTTGCGGAGCATGGGCTTGCGACGTCCTTTGTGCAGCAGAACATGTCGATATCGCCTAAACGCGGGACAATTCGTGGTATGCACCTTCAACGCCCACCCCACGCCGAAGCGAAGCTCGTTCGGTGTGTGCGCGGCGCGATAGTGGATGTGATTATCGATTTGCGACGGGATTCGCCGAGTTTCTTGTGTCACGAGGCGTTCGAACTGAACGAGCTCAACAGGCTCCAGCTCTACGTGCCTACCGGCTTTGCGCATGGCTTCCAAAGCAAAGTAGACAACGTGGAGATCAGCTATTTGGTCTCGTCAGCTTACGCCCCCGAAGCCGAGACCGGACTGCGATACGATGATCCTCGGTTAATGATAGACTGGCCCTTTCCAGTCTCGGCGGTATCTGAGAAGGACGCGACCTGGCCGCTTCTGAAAGCAGGGGATACTGATCCCCGAATTCAATAGCGAGCGTGCCGGCGTTGCCCCAGCCCAGCTCCCCCGTGACGCCGCTCTGGAAACGCTGGAGTGCGTGCGATGTCGACGGTTCCCGGAGGTCTTTCCGTTGTCATGCCTGTTTACAACAAGAAACCGCACATTAATCGGTCAATCGAATCGATCCTTGCCCAGAATGGTGGATTTGAAGAACTCATCATCATTGATGATGGGTCCACGGACGGCAGCCTGGAGAGGATTTGTGCATACGCGGATCCAAGAATCCAAGTCTACATGCGATCTCCGCCGGGCCCGGGCGGCTACGCTGCGCGAAATTTGGGAATACGCCACGCATCAGGAGAATGGATAGCGTTCTTGGATGCAGACGACGCGTGGCATCCAAACTTCACCGATGCCATCGCATCGCTCGTTGAGAAGGCTGACGAGAGAATTGGGTGCGTCTTTACGAGCTACGAAATTGATCTTGGATCCTCAATTATTCGGCAGCGATACGGTGCTCGAAAGTCTGACGCAGGTATTCATCGTTTGGGCTTCGCCGCCTTTCTTGAGAATTGGATCACCGACGGTGATCCCCCAATTTGGACGGGAGCTGCCGTCTTTCGACGCCGCGTATTGATTGGCGCCGGCTTGTTCCCTGAAGGAAGGTGCAGGCGCGGCGGAGACAAGGACCTTTGGCTGCGGGCCACCGCAAGAGCTGAAGCCCTTTGCGATCCCCGCATCTTTGTGACCTACCATCGCGATTCCGTGAATATGGTCACCAGAACGGTTGGTACAAACACAAAGCACTGCATATGCGATACAATCATGCGCCTCCTTCCGCAGACCAGTCCGGAAACGGCTAAACTCCTCATGCGACTCTACAATGCAGAGGTGTACACTTATGCGACCTCAGCATTTCGTTCAGGCGGGCTAAGCAGGAAGACCTTCGAGGGATTCTTCGCCAGGTATGGCTTCGCTCGCTATGCGCTGCTGAACCTCCTCGCAATACTGCCTCCCGCCACTGTGGCCTACGCCAAGAAGACTAGAAGAACTCTTAGGGGTATCGGTCTATGACACAGCTGGCGATTTTTTGGCTGACGTTATCCTTCAAGAGCGCCTAGGCGCCCGGCCCATCCGGAGTCGCGCAAGCTCAAAACTCCCTGCCAGCCAAACTCGAAAAGTCACTGAAACAATAGCTAGCTTTTCGCGCAGAGTACAGTCACGGTGTAGAATTGCAGCTATCGCTCGAAGTGCAAAGTGCTTGGCATGAGCAAAGCTCAGACGAGCGAAGCGCCATCGAGGAGGGGTGGATATCCACTCGCCGCCGATTACGCGGCGACGCTTGCTGAGAAGTTCGCCGAGTTGCCCACGAATTGGGTGGCAGACAACGACGTCTCTGGCGAAAACAACAGCATGCCCTTGTTCCACTATGCGCCGCGCCATTGCAAAATCGCCGCCCGACTTGAGCGCAGAATCAAATCCACCAACCGCGTCAATTGCGCAACGGGGACTGAACCAGTTGGCTGTCATGGCGACCCCCCTCCTCACATTCTGAAGTTGGTTCATGGAAAAGAGCCGCTCATAGGCTAGGCAGCCTCGATGCGGGTCTGGAGCCGCGGAATCCTGAAATAGCTGAATGTCGCCGGCAACTACGCCGGCATCTTCGTGCAAGGCGAGTGCCCGTAACCCGGCTTCGAGCCAGTCACTGGCAGGAATGCAATCCGAATCGGTAAATGCAACGATTGGTGCGCGAGCCACCGATAGGCCCTTGTTGCGTGCCGCATAGGAGCCCGGCGTCGTCTCTTCAATCCAAACGAAATTGTCCGCCAATTTCGCATACTCCGAGGTCGAACTCTGTTGATCCGTTGTCGACGATGACCACCTCATACGCTGACTTCAAAGTCTGGCGCCTGAGCGCGCTAAGGCATCTGCGAAGCCGCTCTCCATCATTCCAGACCGGAACGATCACCGTCACGGACGGGAGCGTGGAAAGGTTAGTCAAATGACCATCCTCAACAACATGCGCAGTGGCGACGGCGGAGACCGCAGGCCTTCTCGTTATGATCGTATCTTACCGCCCCCAAGCCGTGTCTGCGTTTCGTCAAGTGGGCGCCTAATTTGCGCCGCTGCCGCAAGCTGCTTCATTGTCCCACTTTGCTATCGGCGAAAAAGGCAACTTGATGGCGCCGTCCCGACGCAAAACTTACGCCCCTGATTACGCAGGGCCACCAGGCAAGAAAACCCGATCGTTTGTGGACTGGTAGCGGAAGACACTAGCCGATGCGGCAATCGAATCACTCGTACCCGAAGGATCTTCGGGCTAAGGTGGTTTCCCCCAATATCCGGTCGACTTGCTCGGCTGACAGCCGCCGCCTGGCCGCACCATTGACATCGCGATCCAAGTAATGTGCCAACTCAGTGAGACTCACATGCACATAGCTTATCGCCGCGTCTTCATCTTTCTGCCTCTCAATGCCATAGCGCTTCTGCTTAAGTCGTATACCGCTCGGCTGCGATTCCCGAATCCCCAGGTCTCGATAGACCTGCGCGCCAAAGCTGCACGGGTCTTTCAGAAGGTCTTCGAAGCGGAAAACACTGTATCGATTGTCGCTATCGCGGCGGGCAGCAATGCGGTTCGCGACAGCATTATACCAACTAATCGCTTCGCCGATCGAACTCCCGGATCGCACTAAGCTCTCGCAAAGACCAACCGGCTCGCGCACGAAGCCAAGAAAGCGGGCATTTAGGTGAGCTTTCTCAACAGCATCACCGAAGACAGAGTATCGATCCATAAGCTTGATCGCAAACCACTGCGCATTGGGCTTGTCCGGTCCTATCCTTCGTAGTCGCTCTTCGATCTTTCGCTTGGAAAGGCGCGTGACGTAAGAATCAACGAGCCGGCTATCATAGTTTGAACGCAATGTTCTCACCGCTTTGCCGAATTCGGCGACTGCGAAAGACGATGCGGTGCCACTCACCGGCAGGTATGACATCTGGAGACCCCGCCAAAAGCGCAAGAAAAAGGGCCGAGCCCCCGCGTCCGAAGCAGTTCACGACCAAGGCCTTCATCGTTACCGCGCGTTTTCGACGCTCTAGAAATATGTTGCAGCAAAGATGCGCGCTGGCGAACCATGAAAGCGATGCGCCATGATGTTATTTCTCATTGCGACACCACGCTCGGCCCTTGCGCGCGACGCCAAGGCCGCCATCATCCTCTGCTAAGCGCCCTACGGCCGCAATTAGCTGATTTGCGCCCGACTGAGGGCTGGACATCGCTGCAAGATCGGGCGCCATGTGGTCGAGACCGTACAACTGCGCGTGCGGCGAGGCAATCATATCGGACCTACCGAGCCTCTCATTTTCTCAAAGGTGTTCGTTTCTCCGCATTTGAAAATTTACCCGCCCCAAACCCCTCGGAGCGAGTTCTTGATTGCGGGAGGCGGCTCGACCGAAGACACATTGAACGATATGTTGTCAACGGCAGCCCACGAACCAAATCAACTGATCGCGCATGCCTTGGACCGCTCATCTCGTTGAACAGTCGGCGAGCTTAAGGCTTCGCCGGGCACGTCGGAAAGCACGAGAATTGGCGACCGGATGCTTGACACCGCTTTTCAGGGTACGCGATCGAAGGATGATTCATCGACTTTCGAGCCTCGACTTTCATTTGGCGCAAGCGTTGGCCGCATCGCTGCGAAGGCCGTTCGCTCAAGAAACAATTGAGGCCGAACGCGCGAAGTTGGCGATCGACGAGACACCTCTTGTAAGCGGTGCGCTTGGCAGCGGGGGACCATACGACGCTTTTGAAACAGTTGCGTCAGCGTGCTCGCGTAGCAAGCCGCCAAGATCAGCAATGCTGCTCTATAACCTCGCGCAGAGTTGTCAGCCATTGCGAATTCTAGAGCTTGGCACCAATGTTGGAATTTCGGCCGCATATCTTCGGTCGGGACAAAGCGCGGCCGGCCAACTGATTACCGTCGACGCTTCTCCTTATAGAATCGAATTGGCCAAACATGTCTGGAATAGCCTTGCCTTGACTAATGTGGAGCCTGTAACAGGCTTCTTCGCGGATGTGTTGCCGGAAGTGTGTCGGAGTTGCAAGCCAATCGAAATGGCGTTTATCGATGGTCACCATCAATACCAGGCGACTCTCGACTACTTCGATATTATCTATGCGCATGCTGCGCCAAACTGCGTCTTTGTCTTCGACGATATCCGCTGGTCGCCCGACATGGAGCGTGCGTGGGGTGAACTCAAGAAGGACCGGCGCTTTTCTATCGTTGTCGATGGCGGTGCAATGGGTGTCTGCCGGGGCGGTGGGGCGCGTCGATCGGATCCTTACTGTACAGCGGTCTTACGGACGCTGCAGGGTTCCGCGCGGCCCGAAAACTCCCGAGCAAGACGGTGGCATAGGCAGACCGCCGCGAACGGGCAAACTGACACCGCCAAATAGAGCGAGCATTCAAGTTACGACGAAATGCGCTCGGATTTGAGTGCAATCAGACTACCGGCGTCGTCTCTGGCGTCCACGCCTCGGGTTGGTCAAGCAGTGAGACCGCCCGAACGTGGCAGCGAATCCTGTGTCCAGCGTCCGCAACTTGTAAAACGTACGAGTTTGCAACTGCGTTCACGACAGGTACTCCGTCGCGATACCAGAGACATTCGACCTGCGCGGCGTCGGTGTTTGGCGATACAGTGATAGTTTGACCCACCGCCGGGGATCCGGTGATGGCTGGCCGAGCATTAAAGCCGGATGGCACATGCTCCAAATCGGACTCCTTCTGACGCACCCTGATGTAGTCGATCGTCATGTCAAAGAACTCTGAGTTGAGTGCATCCCGATCGCCATGGGCGCGATCATAAGACAAACTCGCCACAATGAACATCCGCTGCAGAAGTTCGGCCACGGTCGGAACGCGAACAACCTCAAGACCATCAAGCACGACATAGGTGTAGTCATCTTCAATCTGCATGTACCAAGTGTGGTACTCACCGTCGAAGAAGTGAAGGTTCGGCTCGAAGAAATCACGGGAAAAGCCATTTGCCGCGTCAACGGCGTATCCAGCAAGCTTATTTTTCACGCTTTGCTTGGAGATTCCGGGATCCGAAAAACGGACAACATTCGTATGTACATGTTGGCTCACACTGAGCCATTTCGGAAAATATCCGTAAATCTCTATGACATCGGTCTCGAGGCGGTTGCGCGTTCGCCAAAACAAATGTTCCCGATTGTACATAAAGAATGAAGCCCAAAGCCCGGGAATCGGGCGGGTTGCTAGTGGCATTTTGAATCGAATCTCAAAGATACCCTTTTTCCACCACCGCCCTTGTCCGTTATTGTTTACCGAGGAAAAGCCCCCCGACTTCCAGCCCGAGTTGTGAAGTAGCCGCAAAGCCATCGTTCCCTCGCCGGAGGGGTCGTGGATGTACGAGGCTGGCGAAGCGGACGGTCGCTGCATTTCAGCCTGCACGCCCAGCGATCGGTTGAACGTGGGCGCAAACCAGACGCTGCCCCGAGCGCCGGTTAGATCATCCACCACGGTGTTTTCGACGAAGTCGTCAAAAAAAACGGTGGAATACCCGGATATCTCTGGGGCGGTTCGACCGCGGTTTACGAACTTTTCGGAACTGTCTATCGCCGCCCACGCAGCCCACGATTTTTCGTCAAACTCGTAGTGCATTGGATCGTCGTTCTCGTCGATGTCCTTCAGAGTAGGTGCTGAGTCCTTGTAAGGGTGATCGTCCGGCAGACGGCGCTGGCCACCCGCGCGCCAAGCGGCCCATCCCACGAGTTTATCGATCTGCCCGTCGTTCAGCTCACTTTGACCGAGAATAATCGAGTTAATCGCGAGGTCCGTCGGAAGCGCAGATATTGCATCGCCCATGTAGCTCTGGGCCGAGGTCGTATTCGGCTTAAGGCCAAGAACCTCGACCTCAGAGGTTGCCGTACCATTGACAATGTTTCTTATCATCCAGCCGCGGCGATAGCCTAGAAGGACATTCCAATCATCGAAGTTCGAGAGACACGGGCCGCTCGAGCCTTTGAAGGTCGTGTCAAAGACATGCGAACCAAATGTCGCGCTTGAGGGGCGGAACGCGACGAGCGGCTGGCGAGAAATATTGTTGCCGTCGGACCCATTGATGGTGACGACCTTTACCTCCGCCTTCGATCGATTGGTTGCACCATCAAAACGAGCGATTACGAGCCACCACCTGTGGAGATAAGGAGCATCTTTGTCAGCGGCCCACGCCAAATTTTGTTTGGTGCCCCTGGCGAACTTTACGCCGTCTCGGCCGGGCAGTTTGATTGGGCGGAGCGATGGCGATTTCTGCTTCGCGGTGACCGGCTTCACACCACGCGATCGCCACTCGGCGACCGGACCTTCCGACAGATCCTCCTGATACCATGCCCGTGCAATCATCTCCGGGAACAGACCCGGATGCCAGGTGCCGGGCTGCTCGTCGTCGCGTGCAATCTGGCGGCCGGTCAGGACCCCGCCTAACGCCGATTGCCTTCCTGCCAATTCGCCCAACATCGCCGCCGAGGCAACGAGGAATTCCCGCCTTGATCTCCGCATCACTCCCCCCGGGTCGCGGAACTCCCGCTGGACATTCTTGTTGTTGAAAGTTTGGCGGGACGTTACCGATTCTAAGAGGACCCAACTCTCGGTAGCTTCGAGTCGCCGCAACCTGCCGTGCACAACGCCACGAATTGCACGGCGGCAGCGTGACCTCACGGTATCTCGGGAATTTTACTCAAACTCAACCTAGTGGGGGGCGGTTAGATATGGCCGGCAGTCCATCTGTCATTAGCGTCCTGCGACCACCGCAAACGCGCAAGTCCACATAGTCTCCTCGGCGCCAAGGTAGTAGGTGGCACGCTCATCTACAAAACCCGGCGGTCCAAGCCGACAGTCGTCCCTGATCTGGCGGAGGACAACGTCATGTTGCGTTAGATGCCCCGCTATGTCGACGACCGATAGCCCACCTTTGGCCAGAACTCGACGGCTGAGTTCCCGCAACCCGGTACGGATCACATCTCCTTTCAACACCGCGCATATCATATGCTTATGGCAAATTTCGGCGAACAAACGGCGGCAATAGGGGCCTCACCTCGTTCAAATTTTCTCGCAGGAACCTTCGCGCGAAAATGAGAAGGAAGCCGAAATACACAAACACTCCGATTGGCACAACAATCGCCAGTCGAACTATCGCGTGGAGACCGTCGAATACGTAGACACGAAGACCAAAGACCACAGCGCCCATAAAAAATGCGGAGAGGAGCGGCAGAGCGATCCCCTTGACCGCATCCACCGGTCGCAGGCCGATCGCTCGATGCAGAACCCCGAGCGCGACAGGCACGCCAAGATAGGCTCGCACCATCTGACTAGCGGCAATAATCGTCAATCCAAAGGGCAACGTGGCCGCTGTGAAGACTACGTTTCCGGCAACTGTTATCGCGTAGAACAAGCAAGAGTTGGCGAACCTGTCCGACGGCGATCAGCATCGGTGATAGGAAGTAACCCAACGTGGAAGCTCCAACCATAAGGCCGAGCATGGCCATAACCGGACCGCTCGCCGTCCATTGGCTACCAAAACAAATAGTCACAAAGTCAGGTGCGACGGCAGCCGCCCCAACGAAGATCGGACATGATAGGAGACTGGTGGCGCGGGTTACCCTGCAATAGTTGGTAGCAAGAGAAGTCGGAGGGACTTGCGAGAACGCAGGGAGTGCCGCCTGCTGGATCGGCGCGATTGTCAACTGCGTGACAAGGCGCAGGCCACGGTTCCCAGCGCGATAGATGGCAAGCGGAACCGGTCCGAGGGCGAAACCAAGAATAAGGGGGATCGCCTGAGCATTCGCCGTCGAAAGCAGCTGTGACCCAAGAACGCCTGCTGAAAACCGAACGAGCTCGCGCGCGTGCGCTTTGGAGAAAGCGAAGCGCGGGCGCCATCCCACTATCGACCAGGTGACCAAACACGTAAGCACAGAAGTCGCCACGCGCTGAAAGACAAGCGCCCACACGCCGAAGCCAAGAAATGCCAGCGCAATACCCAACACCCCCGCAACGATGTTCGAAGTCACGTTGCGCATGGCTATTCTCTTGTAGGCAAAATCGCGTCTCAGCTTCGCCGTGAGCGCAATGCTCGATGCGTCGACAAGTAGGGTGAACGCCAAGATCGAGAGCACGAGACCGAGGTCTTGATGGCCGGCCGCTCCGACGACGGGACCGATCACGAAGACGCATACAACGACAACGAGGATAGAGACGCCGAGGTTGATCCAGAAGGCGGTGGAAGCAAAGTCGTCGCTCCAGTCCGTGCGACGAACGAGCGCGTCGGAGACCCCGCTCACGACGAATATGCGACCCATATCGATGAATATTGCGGCGAAAGCAACAATACCGAATTGTTGAGGCGTGAGCAGCCTTGCAAGTATGACGAATATGACAAACCCTGAGAGCTGCTGAAAACTAGATCCCAAACTGATCCAAAGAGCGCCCCCAGCAAGTTTCTTTTTTATGCTCATACGCGGCCCGTGCAAGTGATGCTCACGACATGCTATCGGTAGAGGTCGGTCGCATTCGGCTACTGTCCTCGTGGCGAATGCGCTACAAGAAACGTGGGGAACGTTTCGAATTCTTCCGTAGCTCCACTCCCTTTCGGGGCCGTGAGAGCGGCACTGTCAAGCTTCGCTCGATGACATCCACGAGCGCGCCCCAACTCGTCGAGAATAAGCGAAAGCCTGCGGAGCCGCTTGCTCGGATACGCCCTGAGTCTGCTCTAATGCCCTAAATCATACAAAAGCTACAGGAATGCAGACGGTCTTGGCGAGGACTATGTCGGCGGCGTTGGTCTTGGCGCGGGGTCGGGATAATTGTAGCGCTCAGCGATGTAGCGGTTGGCGGTCGCCCGAAAACTCGACATCAAGCGGCTAACGCCGCATTGCTGCGTTGAGCCCGCAGCCTAAGGTCGGACATCGCCCGAGCAATGTGCCGTCGCTCGGATCGAAGGTTGCGAGGAAGGTGATTTTGCCCCACGAAATATACCGCCGCGCCTCTCTGTGGCTTAGCCACAATCTCCTTGCTCCTGGCGACCTGATCTCGGCCCAGTATCGCGGTGGTACAGGTTCTATTCGCTGGAAGGTATTCGCTATGAAGCGGCCGACTGAAATAGATACTCCGCACGGCGAGCGATCTGTCGGCGTGGAACACACAATGTGTGCCTTCTTCCCCCGTTCAGTTTCGGTCGAATACCATAGAACTGTTCTACTGGAAATCACCCTTGGGGTGAACTTCGGCGACTATCTGTCGTCTGTAGTTGTCAACAAGCTCGCGACCGAAGCGGATTGCTTTCTCGATGAGGCGCGATCGACCCCAACTAGGATTTTCCAATCCCAGATGGACCGGAACCGGGTCCTGACCCGGGAAACTGGTCCGATCTGAGTGCGAGTTTTTGGGTACATTTCCACGACGAGAGGAGGTGTACCGATGCCGAAGAAGCGGTTTTCAAATGAGCAAATTGCCTTCGCCCTGAGGCAAGCGGAGGCAGGTACGGTGGTTGGCGAGATCTGCCGCAAGATGGGAGTTGCGGAGGCCACGTTTTACCGCTGGAAGAAAGGTCTATGCCGGGATGGGCGTGGCGGAAATCCGCCGGCTGAAGCAGCTCGAAGAGGAGAACGCGAAGCTGAAGCGGCTGGTGGCGGATTTGACGCTCGACAAGACCATGCTGCAGGATGCCCTGCGAAGAAAGTGGTGAAGCCCGTCCGTCGTCGCGAGGTCGTCCGGCATTACCAGGATGTCTTCGCGCTTTCGGAGCGCAGAGCGTGCCGGGCCACGGGCTTCGGGCGGGCATCGCATCGATATCAGTCGCGGCGCGATCCGGCGGTGGAACTGCGGATGCGACTGAAGGAGCTGGCGGAAAGCCGCGTGCGCTACGGCTATCGGCGCCTGCACATCCTGCTCCAACGGGAGGGTTGGCAGGTGAACCACAAACGTCTCTATCGTCTCCACAGCGAAGAAGGCTTGTCGATCCGCACTCGCAGCCCGAAGCGGCATCGGGCGTGCCGCTATCGCTCAGGGCGATCCGAGGCGGGCGCGATGAACGATGTCTGGGCCATGGACTTCATGTCGGACAAGCTCTTCGACGGCAGACCGTTCCGATTCCTGACGATCCTGGACTGCCACACGCGAGAGGCTCTCGCGACGGCTGCGAGGACGAACTTCCGGGCCTACCAGGTCATCGACGAACTCGACCGGATCGCTCGGATCAGAGGCAAGCCGCGCAGCATACGGGTCGACAATGGCCCGGAGTTCGCGGGGCGGCTGCTTGACCAATGGGCTTACCTGAACAAGGTCGAGCTCGACTTCTCACGACCCGGAAAACCCACGCGACAACGCCTATCATCGAAGCATTCAACAGCCGCGTCCGGCAGGAATGCTTGAATGCCTCCTGGTTCCTGTCGATGGCCGATGCCAGGCGAACGGCTCAAGGAATGGAGGGAGAGACTTGTATGTTGATGGCCGCGTCAAGCGGCGCGTTCATATCGTTGCTCCTCGTTCTGAAACATCGTTGGCTTGAGCATCGCCGGTCGGGGACTATGCGCCACCTCGGGCGCATCCACTTGTATCCGGTCAAAGCGCGAACGCGTCGGACCACGATCTCATTCACGACCTTCAGGATGCTGCACGGGGCGACCCAACTACAACTCGGCGCGCTGGCGCCATCTTTACGCCCGGTCGATACCCGTGCCCTCGACGGAAGCCGCTCCGCCGAAGCTCCTTGCCGTCACCGGGCGTTTAGGACCGCGCCCGATGGATGACTCCATGTTCCACGAAATGCCAGAGGGCGATGGCGAGCTTCCGCGCCATGGCGACGATCCCCACCTTCCGGCTTCGAGCGCCATTCTCCGCGAACCGCTCCCTATACCAGGCTGTTAGCGCGCTTCCCGGCTGATGGCGCATCCATGCCCAGGTTATCTCAACGAGCAGGGTCCTCGCCGGCTTATTCCCGGCTTTGCTGATGCCCTGGTCCCGCTGTACGTCACCACTGGCATACGGGGTTGGGGCGAGTCCCAGGTAGGAAGCCAGTTGGCTTCGGTTCGAGAACTTCCGATGGAAAACCTCGGTGACCAAGAGCGTAGCGCTCAGCTCACCGATCCCCGCCAGCTTCGTCAGGATCGCGACCTTCGACCGATCGGGGAACTCGAGGCGGGATTGAGAAGTGTGTCGCGACGCTCCGCTTCGACGGCCTTGATCTGATCGAGCACAAGGTGAAGCCGTTCGAACTCGCGGGCAATCTCCGCCATAATATGGCGGCCGAGCGGGCGGCCATCGCCTGTCACCAACATCTCCAGATGCGCGCGCCAGTTGCCATCCCAATGGCCCTTGATACCTCGGATGCCACGGAGCGAGAGAAGGCCCCGGATGCGGTTCACGTGGCGCGTCCGTTCGGACGCTAGCCGCGTGCGTTCCCGGCTGATGCGTTTGGCGTCCTCAGCCTCCGGCGTCGGGATCGCGACAACGCGGCAGACGCCAAGGTCTCCTGCCAGATATGTGCGCAGGGTGAAGGCCATCGCCTCAACATCGACCCTGTCGGTCTTAGTCCGACGGCCGCGACGCGAGATCAAAAAACTCGAGACATCGAGCACGTAAGCATCGAAGCCGCGATCGCGAAGAAAACGGGCCAACCAGAAGCCGTCATAGCCAGCTTCGTAGCAGATCTCGAGCTCGACCGGCTGACCGAACTCCTTCTGCAGTCTGGCCTCGATCCGGTTGAGATGCTCCATCAGCCGTTAGTTATCGCCGCCGCCAACCGCGCCGACGATGACCTTCGTGCCTCTCGGTGGCAGTACCTCGACTACCCAGCGCGAACGGCTCAGTTCGATAGCGACAGCGCAGATCAGGCGGTCTTCTCCGGCTTCGCGCCGGACCACCCGGCGCCCGTCCGAATCGGACCTGCATAGGATTCTACAATGAAACCCGGCCGCATTCGGCGCTCGGAAACTTGACCCCAAGCGCCTTCGCAGCCCAACCTGAACCAACCCGAAAGATCGCATGATGGCCGGACCAAAGACCGGGTGAGGCCCGAACCTGAACAGACCTTTCCTATTAACGGATACCCTTTTGGGGGCAGGGTCATACGCGTTGCGGCGGAGGAGTGCTCAATTGGCGAAGAAATCTCAATCGGCGTTCGATCCCAGAGGTCCGTCTTCGCCGAGATCGGCGAAGGCCGGAGCACGAGGCAGTACCCGCAAAGGGCAGATCGTCTTTTCGCAAGGTGATCCTGCGGACGCGGTCTTCTACGTCCAGAAAGGTAGGGTGAAGGTCACCGGCGTTTCGGAGCAAGGCAGGGAAGCGGTCCGCCGGCGACGTGGGTTCTTCCCGCCTGAGAAGACGACGTGCCGGCTCTATTCACTTCGAGCCAGCTGCCTCGCCTTGCAACGCCACGACAAAAACGGAACATTGCTCGCGTCGGCGGACGCGCGCCGGACGGTGATCCATGACTCCTGACACAGTGGCCAGAATCGTCGGCGACACCCCGCACACGCCTCCGGAGCGGGGCAGGCATATATATGATTTCATCGTCCAGAACGAGCCTCGAAGCTGCTTGGAGCTCGGCTTCGCGCACGGAGTGGCAACGACCTGGATGGCGGCAGCACTTGAGCAAATCGGCGGGGGAAGGATCGTCGCTGTCGATAATGAGTCTGCGTTGAGGCGAACGCCCTCGGCGAGCGACTTGCTCAAGACCGCGGGCCTAGAGCACCGCGTGGAACTGAATTTCGAGCCGCACTCCTACACGTGGCACCTGATGCGCAACATGGAGCGTTACGTCGCACATCCCTTCGATTTCGTGTTTCTTGACGGCGCGCACACATGGGACACCGATGGGTTCGCTTTCCTTCTCGTTGAGCCGATGTTGTCGGTTGGAGGTTGGATCCTCTTCGATGATCTCAATTGGACGTTTGACCGCAGCCCCTCACTTAAGGATACGGAACGTGTCCGCTCCATGCCAGAGGAGATGCGGTCGACGCCTCAGGTGCGCCTGATTTGGGAGAAGCTCGTTCTGCCCAACCCCAATTTCTGTGAGTTCCGCGAGATGCGAAGCTGGGCATTTGCAAAGAAGAAAGCATCCTCGGACCGGAAAGATTTCAGCTACGTGCGCGTGAGTACTTTGGCTGCCCAACGGGAGCGGCTGACTACCCGCATCGCCAGGAATCTCCTGGGCAAGAGGAAATAACGTCTAAAACGCGCTGTTGTCGTTTGCGAGAGGGGATTCAACTGAAAATTTCAAAGCATCTTGGGATATCGGCACCGTTACAGCTTGGCGCCAAACTGTAACAGCTCCGGGAAATCCGAACCCTTCCCAGAAGCTTGGCCGCTATGGCTGCAAGAATACCTGTCAAGATTGGCGGGCACCCAGCCTCCTATAAAATTCGATAGTATCAGAGCCGATCTTTGTCCAAGAACGGGCCGCAGAAAACGCAGCCCAACGTTCGCCGGCCTCAGCCGGCTTGCGCACCGCTGCGTCGAGCAGAGCCTCGCCTGTCAGATCACCCTCCGCCACAACGACGTAGTGGATTCCGAGCTCCTCTTGGAGCTCCCGAAAGACCGGCGCGTCGCTCGTGAGAATCCGGCAGTTGTTCTCCAAGGCGAGGATTGCAAGACCAGAATTCCATGCGTGGCGATAAGGCAATGCGGCGAGGTCGCACGCGCGGATAGCATCGACAAAGTCTTCGTCACCAAGTCTATCCTCAACGAATACAACAATATGGCCGTGGGCCCGGAGACAGCGATATGTGTGCGAATGCGTGAGCGGTAGTTGTCGTCGCCTTCAAGGACGCCGACAATGAAAAGGTTGATGGCTGCGGGTGGAGTACCTTGCAGAGCAACTAGCAGTCGCTCAAGCCCCTTGTAGGGCCAGATATCGCCGAAAAAGCCAACTACCGGACTCTCGGCGGGCAACTCATAGAGAGCGCGTGCTTCCTCGCGCGTCTTTTCGCTGACCTCCTGGTAAAGACCGTGCGGAATGATCGCGTAAGGCTTCGACTCAAGTGCTGGAAATTCCGCAATTGCGGCGGCACGAGAAGAACAAGTCAGAAAAATGACGCCATGGACGAGGTTCATGACAAACCACATCAGGACACGCTCCAGCCAGCGATTGCTCTGGCGGTTTCCGCGAACATTATGGACGGTCCAGACTATCCGCGTGCCACGGAGTCTTTGAGTTGAAAGTTGAATCAGAAGCCCAAGTGACTTTCGGGTCGCGCGTACCAGTTTTCCAGCGGCGACATTCTGCGGCCAGTGAATGTGAAATACATCCCAACCCTCAAGATAAACTCCACGGCGGTCAACGTCAGCAACCACGCACCCTTGATTTGAAAGCGCTTCCGACAAGAGAAAGTTGTAGGGGTTCCTTGCTCTATTTCGGCGCGCAGGCCGCGACAACACCCTCACCAGTACGACCCTATCTTACCTCGGAAGTGCAGAGAGTGGGCGGCTTAACAGGCGCCACCTAGCCTCGTCTGCCTTCGCGTAGCAGCAAACACCCCAAGGGAGGGGCAGCCGCGACCAACCACCGCGTTCCGGCATTCCGTTGCCATCAATCGTTGAGCTAGTGCCAACCTTCATGACCGAGCGATAGCGCCATTGGGCAGGATCTTCGATATGTGCCAAACCCACTACCATGAACGCCGCGCTCCGGATTGCCGAAAAGAATGCCGGACAATGACCGAGCCAAGCGGCAGATTGTAGAAATCCATGGCAACAATTCCCGCCGCGGTCGCATGAGGAATGGCGCAAGAACGCTCGAACGTTGAAGGATGCGATAGTCCCATGAGAGAGCCTTTGCGCGCAAGACGTCAACGAGGAAACTGGCAGAGCTTGCCGCGCTGATCGGCCGGATCGGCAACGACAACGCCAAGGGCGAGTTCTATTTGACCGACGCCGTGGCGCTGGCGCGGGAAAGCGGCCTGCAAGCCCGTGTCGTCCTGTCGAACCCGGAAGAGGTTCTCGGCGTGAATGCCCGCGCCGAGCTCGCTACCGCCGAAGCGCTGATGCAGCGCCGCCTGCGGACCGCCGTCATGGCCGGCGGCGCCACCCTGGTCGCGCCCGACACGGTGTTCTTCAGCTATGACACGCAAGTTGGCCAGCGACGTGCTGATCGAGCCCAACGTGGTGATCGGTCCTGGCGTCAGCATCGATGATGGCGTCACCATCAGGGGCTTCTGCCACATCGAAAGCGCGACCATCGGCCCCGGCGCGACCGTGGGGCCGTTCGCCCGGCTGCGGCCCGGCGCCGCGCTCGCGAAGAACGCCCATGTCGGCAATTTCGTCGAGATCAAGAATTCTGAAGTCGCCGAGGGCGCCAAGGTTAACCACCTCACCTATATCGGCGATGCCAGCGTCGGCGCGAAGGCTAACATCGGCGCCGGCACCATCACGTGCAATTACGATGGCTTCGGCAAGCATAAGACCGAGATCGGTGCCGGCGCTTTCATCGGCTCCAACAGTTCGCTGGTGGCGCCGGTCAAGATCGGCGACGGCGCTTATGTCGGTTCCGGGAGCGTTATCACCAAGGACGTGCCGGCGGATGCGCTCGCGGTGACCCGCCCGCCGCAGGAGACGCGTGAGGGTTGGGCCGCCAAGGTGCGGGCGCGGCGCAACCGGTCCAAATAGCCGCGCGCCACACCGACGCCACGCAATAAAGGGACATAGCTCGTGAATTGCGACGCAGCGCCTGTGCATTTAGGCAGGAAACAGGGTTCGAGGGAGTAGGGGGCGATGTGCGGGATTGTTGGCGTTCTCGGTAAAGGACCGGTCGCGGAGAAGCTGGTCGATGCGCTGAAGCGCCTCGAATATCGCGGCTACGACTTCGCCGGGGTCGCCACCCTGGAGAACGGCCAGCTCGCGCGGCGGCGCGCGCAAGGCAAACTGGTCAATCTCGAACAGCTTCTCAAAGTCCAGCCGCTCCAAGGCGACACCGGCATCGGCCACACACGCTGGGCCACCCACGGCAAGCCAAGCGAGGCCAACGCTCACCCGCATATGACCGACGACGTTTCGGTCGTCCATAACGGCATCATCGAGAATTTCCGCGAGCTCAAGGCCGAGCTCATGGCGGAAGGCGCGCCGTTTTCGAGCGACACCGACACCGAGGTCATCGCCCATCTCATCACCCGCGAGCTGCGTGCGGGCAAGGACCCCATCGCCGCCGTCTACCACACGCTGAGCCATCTTCAGGGCGCGTTCGCGCTCGCCATGATCTTTCGCGGCTACGACAACCTGATGGTCGCCGCCCGCCAAGGCAGTCCGCTCGCCATCGGCTATGGCGACGGCGAGATGTATGTGGGCTCCGACGCCATTGCGCTGGCGCCGTTCACCGACCGGATCTCCTATCTCGAAGATGGCGATTGGGCCGTCATCACCCGCGAAGGCATCGCCATTCGCGACCGGAACGGGGCCGCTGTCGAGCGTCCCATCGCGCGGTCGCTGGCCGCCGGCCTCGTGGTCGACAAGGGCACATACCGCCATTTCATGGCCAAGGAGATTCACGAGCAGCCGGAAGTCGTCGGCCACACGCTGGCGCATTATCTCGATCTGGCGACCTACCGCGTGGACTTGCCGGCGCTGCCCTTCGACTTTGCCGGCGTCAGCCGCCTGTCGTTGTCAGCCTGCGGCACCGCCTTCTATGCCTGTCTCGTCGCCAAATATTGGTTCGAGCGCTGGGCCAAGCTGCCGGTCGACATCGATATCGCGAGCGAGTTCCGCTATCGCGAGACCACCATGGCGCCGGGCGGGGCGGCGCTGTTCGTTTCCCAATCGGGCGAGACCGCCGACACGCTGGCCTCGCTGCGCTATTGCCGTGAGCAGCGCCAGCATGTGCTGTCCATCGTCAACGTGCAGGAATCCTCCATCGCTCGAGAGTCCGACGGGGTGCTGCCGACGCTTGGCGGGCCGGAGATCGGCGTCGCCTCCACCAAGGCCTTCACCTGCCAGCTTACGGTTCTCGCCTGTCTCGCCATCGCCGCCGGCAAGGCGCGAGGGGTCGTCGGTCCGGGGCTCGAAGCGGAGCTGGTCAAGGCGCTGGTTGAGGTGCCGCGCCACATGGCGACCATCCTCCACGACGAAACGCCTTACGAGGCGCTTGCCCATAGCCTGTCGAAGGCGCGCGACGTGCTGTATCTCGGCCGCGGTTCGAGCTACCCCATCGCGCTCGAGGGCGCGCTTAAGCTGAAAGAGATTTCCTACATCCATGCCGAGGGCTACGCCGCCGGTGAGCTGAAGCACGGGCCGATCGCGCTCATCGACGAGACCGTGCCGGTTATCGTCATTGCCCCCCGCGACGACCTCTTCGACAAGACCGTCTCCAATATGCAAGAGGTGGCGGCGCGCGACGGCAAGATCATCCTGATCAGCGACGCCGACCCGGCAAGCACGGGCTGCGCGGTGCAAACCGTCTTGCCGGTGCCGACCGTCCATCCCTTCGTGACGCCACTCGTTTATGCGGTGCCGGTGCAGCTCATCGCCTATTACACCGCGGTATTCATGGGCACCGACGTCGATCAGCCGCGAAACCTCGCAAAATCCGTGACTGTGGAATAGGCTACAGCCTCGGATTTGCCTGAATTCTTTGCTTGAGCAAGACCATGGCGGATCATCGGAAGACCTTCCGGCCGCGCCGTCTTGCTTTTGACGGGCGCTCTCTTCCACGCGGACGCCGTCTTGGCGTCACGCTGACGCTTCTTGGCGCTCTGACGACGGCGCCGATCCTCGGCTCCGGCCAGACTCAGGCCCAGGAGGCCGGGCTCAAGAGTGGCGTCGCCTCGCTCACCGCCGGCAAATACGACGCCGCGGTGCGCCAGCTCTCCGCCACGGTCAACGACGACAAGGCAACCCCAGGCCAAGCGGCCAAGGCGTTGTATTTGCGCGGCATTGCCTATCGCAAGCTGGGCCAGCAAGGCCACGCCATCGCCGATCTGGGCGCCGCCGTATGGCTGGGGCTGCCGGCCTCGGACAAGGTGAGGGCGCTGGTCAATAAAGGGCTCGCCTATAAGGCGGCGGGCCTGTCCAGCCAGGGCGACGCGGCGATTGCGCAGGCGAGAAGTGCGTCGAGCTCGAGCGCGGTCGACAAGATCATCGCCGAGGACGGCGGCGGCGGCGCGGTGGCCGGAGCCGATCCCGGCACCTTCGACACCCAGGTTAGTAGCGGCGGTGGCGAGTCCTCCGCCCCGTCGGGCGAGAGTGTCTGGAGCCGGCTGGTACCGAGTTTCGGCGGCTCGAGCAGTTCACCGCCGCGGGCGCCTGCTGCTGAGTCCGCGGCCGCACCCACGCCGCCGGCGCCCACCGAAACGGCCACGGCGGCGGCGCCCGCCGCAGGCTGGGGCGCGCAAGTGACCGACGAGACCGCGCAGCCAAGCGGCAGCGGCGTGAGCCGCTGGTTTGGCTCGCTCACCGGCGATAGCGCGCCCGCACCGGCCGCGCCCAGCCCCGCACCGGCGCCGACGACAACCGCGCCGGCCAATACGACCACCGCGGAGCGAACGGTGACCGCCCCGAAGGCTGCGCCGCCGTCTGCCTCCAGCTGGGCGGCCAATACGGAAACCACCAAGGTTGCGTCCGAGGGCTCCGGCAGCAGCGGCATCGGCCGCTGGTTCGGCGGCGGCACGACGGAACCCGCACCGAGCGCGGCGCCGCAAGCCAGCGGCGGCGGTTATCGCGTGCAACTGGCCAATAGCCGCTCACAAGCCGACGCCCAGACCTTGTGGAAGCAAGTGCAGAAGTCGAACCGGCAGCTGGCGAGCGCCGCGCCGGAGATCGACAAGGTGGATATCGGCAGCTTCGGCACCTTCTACAGCCTAAAAATCGGGCCCTTTGCCACGGAGGCGGAAGGCACCAAGCTGTGCAACGCGCTGAAGCGCGGCGGTACGGATTGTTCCGTCGTCTCGCCCGATGGGCCGTGAGCGGCGGAAAGCGGACTTGCCAGCGCGCCCGCATTCGGCCATGCCTCACAATCGTAAACCCGGCGTGCTAGGACCGGCCGCCGATGACAACCATGAAATCCTGACCGTCCCTCTTTCCCGTTCATTGTCCAGAGCCGCATGACCGCCGAAGATCCCCAGACGCAAGAGTCCAAGCCAACGCAAGAGACGCACGAACCGCTCGACGACCAGCTCGGTCTGTTCGGCGCGCTCGAGCCGACCTCGTCGCATTTCGGTGCGCGGTTGCGCGGCTATTTCCTGACCGGCCTGATCATCGTCGGGCCGGTCGCCATCACCGTCTATGTGGTTTGGTGGTTCATCAATCTGGTCGACGGCTGGGTGAAGCCGCTCATTCCGCAGGCTTATCTCCCCGAGACCTATCTGCCGGTCAACGTCCCGGGCGTCGGCCTGATCGTCGGCATCCTGGCGCTGATGCTGATCGGCGCACTCACCGCCAATCTGTTTGGCCGGACCATCGTCAGCTATGGCGAGATGATGCTCGACCGCATGCCGGTGGTGCGCGGCGTCTACCGGCTACTCAAGCAGATCTTCACCACGATCTTCTCCAAGTCCGGCACCGGGTTCAAGCGTGTCGGTCTCATCGAGTTTCCCCGCCGCGGCCTTTATGCCGTGGTGTTCGTCTCCGGCGAGCCGCCGGCGGAAGTGATGAACAAGCTTGGCAACGGCGAAAAGCTGATGACCGTGTTCATGCCGAACGCGCCGAACCCGACGACGGGCTTCGTGCTGTTCATGCCGGCCAAGGACGTCATCGTGCTCGACATGTCGATCGACGACGGCGCCAAGCTTGTTATCTCCGCCGGACTGGTGGCGCCGCCGCAAGAGGCGCTCAAGAAGTCTCGCCGACGACGCGAAGGCGACGAAGCCCGTGCCCGAGGAAGAGCCGGTCGTCTGACGCGTCAGCCGGCCCGCATCAGCCGGATCGCGTCGTCGCGCTCGAACAGATACAGCAGCAGCCGGAGCGCCTCGGCGTCCTTGCCCGTAAGGTCGGGGTCGCGGGAGAGCCTGAGCCTTGCTTCGTCGCGCGCGGCCTCCAGCAATTCGCGATGCTCGGGCAGGATCGCGATGCGAAAGGCGGGGAGCCCGCTCTGTCTTGTGCCCAGCACCTCGCCGCCGCCCCTGAGCCGCAAATCCTCCTCGGCGATGACGAAGCCGTCTTCGGTGCTGCGCATGACATTGAGCCGTTCGCGCGCCGTCTCGCCCAGCGGCTGGCGATAGAGCAGGATGCACGACGACTCCGGCGGCGCCCCGGCCGACCCGGCCGCGCAACTGATGGAGTTGGGCGAGACCGAAGCGCTCGGCATGCTCGATGATCATGATGGAGGCCTTGGGCACGTCGACGCCCACCTCGATCACCGTGGTCGATACCAGGATGGACAGTGCGCCTGAAGCGAACTGCGCCATGACCGCGTCCTTCTCTTTACCAGTCAGACGCCCGTGCACCAGGCCGACCTTGTCGCCGAATTGCGCGCGGAGTGCCGCGTAACGGTCCTCGGCGGCCGCCACATCCAGCACCTCGGACTCGGCGACGAGGGGGCACACCCAATAGACCTGGGCGCCGGCGGCGACCGCGCGCTCGACGCCGCCAACGACCTCGTCGAGTCGCTCCAGCGGCACCGTGCGGGTGACGATGGGCTTCCGGCCCGGCGGCTTCTCGTCGAGCCGCGTCACGTCCATGTCGCCATAGCTCGTCAGCAGCAGCGTGCGCGGGATCGGCGTCGCCGTCATGACCAGCAGCTCGGCGCCGGTCCCGGGCCCCTTGGCTTGCAGCGCCAGCCGCTGATGCACGCCGAAGCGGTGCTGCTCGTCGATGACCACGAGGGCCAGATCGCGGAACTGGATCGTCTCCTGGAACAGCGCATGGGTGCCGATGAGGATGTCGATGTCGCCCTCTTTCAGCGCCCGAAGGATGGCGTCGCGTTCGCGGCCGCGCTCCCGGCCGGTGAGCAGGGCCACCCGCAAACCGGCGGGCTCGGCGAAGCCGCTGATCGTGGCGAGATGCTGGCGGGCCAGAAGCTCGGTCGGCGCCATGAGGGCGGCTTGCGCGCCGGCTTCGATGGCTTTGGTCATGGCGAGCAGCGCCACCACCGTCTTGCCGCTGCCCACGTCGCCTTGCAGCAGACGAAGCATGCGGTTGGGACTGGCCAGATCGGCGTCGATCTCGGCCAACGCTCTGTCTTGCGCGCCCGTGAGCGCGAAGGGCAGGGCGTCTTCAATCGCCTTTCGCATTGTTCCTTGCGCGGTCAGTGGCCGTCCGGCGCGCTTCTTGAGGCGTTGGCGGATGATGGCGAGCGCCAGCTGATTGGCCAGGAGCTCGTCATAGGCAAGCCGGGCCCGCGCCGGCGCCGTAAGCAGCAGATCGTCCGGCCCTTGCGGCGCGTGGAGGCGGGCGATCGCCTCACCAAACGATGGCCAGCCATTCTTGGCGAGAAAGCCGGCGTCGATCCACTCCGGCAGATCGGGGGCCTGAGCCAGGGCGCCGCTGACAGCCTTGCGGACGGTGGTGTTGGAAAGCCCCGCGGTCAGGGGATAGACCGGCTCGATCGACGGCAGATCGCTTGAGGCATCCGACTCCGATACATGATCGGGATGGAGCATTTGCAATAAGCCGTCATAAGCTTCGAGCTTGCCGGAGATCAGCCGCTTGCTGCCCACCGGCAGCAGTCGCTTGAGATAGGCTGGATCGGCCTTGAAATAGACGAGCTCCAGCGCGCTTGAGTTGTCCTCGACCAGGATCCGGTAAGGCGCCCGCTTGCTCTTGTGTCCGCCGCCGGGCCGGTGCTCGGCCACCGTCACCTCCAGCGTGGCCAGCTCGCCGACCTGGGCGTCGGCGATTTGCGGGATGAGCGTGCGGTCGACGATGCCCACCGGCAAATGCCACAGGAGATCCACGGCCCGGGCATGGGCCCCTTGATGGCGGGGCGCCACCAGTTTGTTCAGCAGGGCCTCGATGCGCGGTCCGACGCCCTTGAGGGCGCGGGCTGAGGCGAATAGGGGGGCGAGCAGGGGCGGGCGCATGGACGCAGTCTAGCGCGCCCAGCGGGCGGCGGCCTTGACATCGATAGGGCCGCTCGCTCTAACCCACGACTTAGCACTGAAAGCACGGATCATGACGAGTGATCTTGGAATGCGCCGCCGCCGGGCGCTTTGGCGGGCGACTCATCGAGGGTCCAGGGAGATGGACTATCTGCTCGGCCAGTTCACCGAGCAAGCCATCGACAGCATGAACGGCGATGAGATTGCCGTCTTGGAGCGCCTGATCGAGGCGCCCGACCCGCAGATCGAGTTGTGCCTTTACGAGGGCTACTCGCTCGGCGAGCGGGATCTCGACGCGCTCATGGACCGCGTGCGCCAATTTCATGGCTTGCCTCAGGCCAGCTAGACCGGCGATCCTCCCATGAGTGCTGCGTCCAAACTCCCAGCCAAACTGCCATCCCTCCCGGTCGACCGGCTGTTGAAGGCCCCGCGCATGATTGCCAGCGGGGTGCCCGAAGGCCTCGATGCGCTCCTCCTCGGCGAGCTGGCGCGGCATGCGGGCGCGCCAGTGCTGCATGTAGCCCGCGACGGCAATCGCCTTGCCACGCTGGAGGAGGCGCTTTCCTTCTTCGCGCCCGATGTCAGGGTGTTGAGCTTTCCCGCCTGGGACAGTGTGCCCTACGACCGCGTGGCGCCGAACGCGGAGACCATCGCCAACCGCATCGCCACGCTGTCCGAGCTGACCGAGCGCGGTCCAGACGACACCAAGCCCCTGGTGCTGCTCACCTCGGTCAATGCCGTGCTGCAGCGCGTGCCGCCGCCGGCCTTCATCGCCGGCTCCAGCCTCAACCTCAGGGCCGGCAACGTCATGAGCATGCAGGCGCAGATCGAGCGCCTCGAAGCCTCGGGCTATGGCCGCGCCGGCACGGTGACGGATCCCGGCCAATATGCGGTGCGCGGCGGCATCCTCGATCTGTTTCCGCCGGGCGGCCAGCCGGTGCGCCTCGATTTCTTCGGCGACACGCTGGAATTCGATCCGCGCCTTCGACCCGGAGACCCAGCGGACCGAAGCGCGCCTCGACGCGGTCCATTTCCTGCCCATGAGCGAGGTGGCGCTGACGCCCGACGTCCGCACCGCCTTCCGCCAGCGCTATGTGGAACTGTTCGGCGCCGTCAAAGGCGACGACCCGCTCTATGAGGCCGTCTCGGCCGGTCATCAGCATCAGGGCATGGAGCATTGGCTGCCGCTGTTCCACGATCACCTCGCCACGCTGTTCGACTATCTGCCCGGCGCCGTGGTGACGCTCGACCCGCTCACCGACGACGCGCGCAAGGACCGGCTGGAGCAGATCGCCGACCATTACGAGGCCCGCGCCGACGCACTGGAGCGCAAGGCTTTCGGCGCGCCCACATACCACCCGGTGCCGGCCGACAGCATGTTCCTGACCGAGACCGAGTGGCAGGACGCGCTCGCGGCCCGCCAGGTCATCGCCCTGGACAATTTCGAGCGGCCGGAAGGTGATGGCGCCAATATCGTGTCCTTCGGCGGGCGGCAGGGCCGCACCTTCTCCATCGAGCGCCAGACCGAGGGCGCCAATGTGTTCGACGCCGTGGTGGCGCATGCCAAGCGCCTGAGCGGTGAACAGAGAATCGTGATTGTCGCCTGCTGGAGCGTCGGCGCGCGCGAGCGCCTGGCCACGCTGCTGGCCGAGCATGGGGTCGGCGACACGGTGCGGGTGGAGAGTTTCGCCGACGCCGTGGCCGCGCCGTCTGGCGCCACGTCGGTCGCCGTGCTGCCGCTGGAACGGGGCTTCGAGGGGCCGGGCATCGCCGTCATCGGCGAGCAGGACATTCTCGGCGACCGGCTCGTGCGCAAGTCCCGCGTCAAGAAGGGCAGCGATGCGCTCACCGAGGCGGCGAGCCTGACCGTGGGCGATCTGGTGGTCCACGCCGATCACGGCATCGGCCGCTTCGTCGGGCTCACGACCATCGAGGCGGTGGGCGAGCCCCATGACTGCCTGGAGCTGCATTATGCCGGCGGCGACAAACTCTATCTGCCGGTGGAGAATATCGAGCTGTTGACCCGCTACGGCTCCGACGAGTTCGCCGTCCAGCTCGACCGGCTCGGCGGCGTCGCCTGGCAGTCGCGCAAGGCCAAGCTCAAGCAGCGCATTCTCGAAATGGCCGAGAAGCTGATCAAGGTGGCGGCCATGCGTGAGCTGCGCACGGCCCCGGTGCTCAGCCCGCCCGACGGCACATACGACGAGTTCGCGGCGGGCTTTCCTTACGAGGAGACCGAGGACCAAGTCACGAGCATTGCCGCCGTGATCGAGGATCTCGCCAGCGGCCGCCCCATGGACCGGCTGGTCTGCGGCGATGTCGGCTTCGGCAAGACCGAGGTGGCGTTGCGCGCCAGCCTCATCGCCGTGCTCGCCGGCAAGCAGGTGGCGGTCGTGGTGCCGACCACGCTGCTGGCGCGCCAGCATTTCCACACCTTCACCGAACGCTTCCGCGGTTTCCCCGTGAAGATCGCGCAAGCCTCGCGCCTGGTGACGGCCAAGGACCTCGCCGAGGTCAAGAAGGCTCTGAAGGACGGCGATATCGACATCGTGATCGGCACCCATGCGCTGCTTGGCAAGACCATCGGGTTTGCCGATCTCGGTCTGCTCATTGTCGACGAGGAGCAGCACTTCGGCGTGAAGCACAAAGAGCGGCTGAAGGAGATGCGCGAGGACGTGCATGTGCTGACGCTGACCGCCACGCCGATCCCGCGCACCCTGCAACTGGCACTGTCAGGCGTGCGCGAGCTGTCGCTGATCTCCACCCCGCCGGTCGACCGGCTGGCGGTCCGCACCTATGTGACGCCCTTCGATCCCATGACTTTGCGCGAGGCGTTGCTGCGCGAGCGCTTCCGTGGCGGCCAGACCTTCTTCGTGGTGCCGCGCATCTCCGATCTCGATGAGGCCGCCGCCTTCCTTCAGGAGCACGCGCCGGAATTGAAGGTCGCGCGCGCCCACGGCCAGATGCCTCCGAGCGAGCTCGATCAGGTGATGAATGCCTTCTACGACCGCAAATACGACGTGCTGCTGTCGACCACCATCGTGGAGTCCGGTCTCGATATTCCCTCGGCCAACACGCTGATTGTCTATCGCGCCGACATGTTCGGCCTGGCCCAGCTCTACCAGTTGCGCGGCCGCGTCGGCCGCTCGAAGATCCGCGCCTATGCCTATTTCGCCATTCCGGCGGACGGACGCCTGACGCCGGCGGCGGAGAAGCGTCTGAAGGTGCTCCAGTCCCTCGACAAGCTGGGCGCCGGCTTCATCCTGGCGAGCCACGACCTCGACATCAGAGGCGCCGGCAATCTGCTCGGCGAGGAACAGTCCGGTCACATCCGCGAAGTGGGCTTCGAGCTCTACCAGTCCATGCTGGAAGAGGCCGTCGCCACCCTCAAGGGCGGGGACGACGCCATCGAGGATCAATGGTCGCCGCGCATCAATCTCGGCACCTCGGTGCTTATTCCGGAGCCTTACGTGCCCGATCTGCAAGTGCGCCTGGGGCTCTATCGCCGCTTGGCGGCGGTGGACAATCACGAGGCCATCGAGGGCTTCGCCGCGGAGTTGATCGACCGTTTCGGTCCGCTGCCCGAGGAGGTGCGCCATCTGCTCAACGTGGTCGAGATCAAGGGCCTGTGCCGCCATGCCGGCATCGAGCAGATCGACGCGGGGCCGAAGGGCGCCGTCATCGCCTTCCGCAACAATTCCTTCGCCAATCCGGAAGGGCTGATCGACTTCATCCGCGATGCGGGCAAGCAGGTGAAGCTGCAGCCCGACCACCGGCTGATCTACTACGCCAACTGGCCGGACCCGGAGGACCGGCTCACGGGCACGCGCGATCTTCTGAAGCGCCTCGCCAAGATTGCCGGTGCGGTGAAGCAGGCGGCTTAGTTTAGATCGGACGGACCCTCTAGACCTGCGCCAGGATCTGGTCGCGCCGGATGCGGCCTTGCGTATCGCGCGGGATGTCGCGCACCACCAAGAGCTTGTCGGGGAATTTGTAGGGCGATACGCCGCGCTCCATGAGGAAGCGATGCAGCGCTTCCAGCGACACCGGGGCGTTGGGTGAGGGCGCCACCGCGGCGAAGATGCGGTCGCCGACGATCGGGTCCGGCAGCACGAAGCAGGCGGCGTCGAGAAACCCGGGATAGGCCTGATAGAGCCCGTCGAGTTCGGACGCGGCAAGGGTGAAGCCGCCGTGATGGACGATCTCGGGATCGCGCTTGACCCGGAAATGTCCGATCCCTTCCGCTTGACCGCGCAACCCCGTGGCGACGAAGCCGTCGTCGTCGCGCGCCACGGGCCCATTCGACCGGCCTTGCGGCACCACCGGACCGCGCAGCAGAAGCTCGTGCGGATCGTCGTCGGCGAGCTTCGTCTCCACGAATACGGTGCCGCCGCCATCCTCGCCGAGATGCACCGGCCCAAGCGGCAGTGCGGCGCGGTCGGCGATCGGAGCCGGCCGCAGCAAGAGACTGGCGAGATCGCCGAGCGGATAGAGATCGAACACGGGCCGGCTCAAATTCTCCATTGCCATGTGGTTGAGCGGCGCTCGCGGATCTGCAAGTTCCGCGGGCGACCACACGCGGCCCACGCGCCGAAGCTTGCATCGTGGGTCACTCAGCAGGCGGTCCGCGCCAAGCTCGGCGAGAATGGCGCTGGGGAGCGCCGTCACCGTCGCTTCCGAGGTGAGCATCTGCTGCACGAAGATGCCGTAGTCGAAGGGGTGATGCTGCACCAGCGCGGCCCCCGAGATCAGCCATGGCGCGAGTCCGAGCGCGATGCCGACCGGGCCGGTGAGGGGATAGGCGTTGAGGATCACGTCGCTGCGGTCGAGCCCGAGCGACAGCACGGCCATCGCCCCTTGCGCGAGAATCTCGTCCTCGTGGCGGAACAGCGGGCACCAACGGGGCGCCGGCCCGCGCCGTGAAGGTGATCAGCGAAGGACCGGCATGCATGCGCGGCCTGACGCTGTCGTGCGACAGACGGCCGGCGGCGATCACATCGTCGAGGGAGGCGACGCCGTCGGGCAGGTTGCGGCCGAAGCCGAGCACGAAGCGCACCGAAAGCCGCGTGGCGGCGACATCGCGCAACGTCTCCGCCGGCGCGTCTTTGGCAAAATGGGAAATGCCGAGCAGCGCCTTCGGCTCCAGCGCATCGCAAACCCTGGCGATCTCCAGGGACCGCCACAGCATGGGCACCGCGGCGACGGTGAGCCCGGCCCGCCAGGCGCCGAGCAGTGCCAGGGGAGCCTCGATGAAATTTGGCAGCTGCAGGACAATCCTGTCGCCGCGCTCGAGCCCAAGCCCGACGAAGAAGGAGGCGAGCGCATCCACCGCTGCATCCGCCTCGCCGTAGGTCAGGGCGCGCGGCCCCGTATTGCCGAGCAGCTGCCGATTGGGCGGATCGCTTAAGGCGGCCGCCTCGGATTTCTGCTGGGCGCGCCGGCGCAGCAACCCTTCGGCGGTGATCGGGCCGCTGTCTTCTTCGGCATCGGAAATAGCGAGCGTGCTCATGGTGTGCTCATGGCGTGCTCATGGGCTGACGGCGTGCCGGTTGTTGCCGTTCCCGGCCTTATCCTCCGCGTCGAGCCACCAGGTGTCGATCTGATAGCCGTAGAGCGGGGTCTTATGCGGCCGCTTGAGCGCCCGCCAATGGGCCACCCATTGCCGTGGCAGATGGAACAGCGGCACCACGTAATCGCCGGACAGCAGCACACGGTCGAGTGCGCGCACCGCCGAGACGAAGTCCTGCCGATCCTCGGCCTGCAGCACCGCGTCGATCATGGCGTCGACCGCCTCGCTTTTAACGCCCGGATAGTTGAACGAGCCCTCGGTCTCCGCTGCCTCGCTGCCCCAGCGAAACGACTGCTCGTTCCCCGGCGAAAGCGATACCGGCCAGAAATACTGGATCATGTCGAAGTCGTAAGTCTGCTTGCGCCGCTGGTATTGAGCGGAGTCAACCTGCCGGATTCGAGCCTCGATGCCCACCTGTTTCAAGGCCCGCGCATAGGTCAGCAACAGCCGCTCTTGCGCACGGGTGGCGGCGAGAATCTCGAAGGTGAAAGGCTCGCCGGTCGCCGTGTTGACGAGCGTTCCGTCCTTCAGCCGGTAGCCGGCCGCCTCCAGAAGCTTCAGCGCCTCGACGCGGCCTTCGCGGTTTTGCCCGCTATCGTCGCTGACCGGATAGGAGAAGCTCCCGTCCATGATCGCGGGCTTGACCGCGTCCGGGAACGGCGCCAGCAGCGCACGTTCGGTGGCATCCGCCGGGCGTCCATGCGAGGACAGCTCCGAGCGGGCGAAGTAGCTTTCGGTGCGCGCATATTGGCCATGATACAGCGTGCGGTTCACCCATTCGAAGTCGAAGAGACCTGATCAGGGCCTGGCGCACGCGCGGATCGGCGAACATGGCTTTGCGCGTGTTGAAGGCGAGCGCCGACATGCCGGCGGGCGTCTCGACCGGCAGCGCTTCCTTCTCCACGCGTCCCTCGTTGAGGGCGGGGAAGTCGTAGCCTTCGGTCCACCGGGTCGGGTCGTCCTCGTCGCGCAACTGCACCAATCCCGATTTGAACGCTTCGAACATGGCGCCCGCGTCGCGGTAATAGTCGAAGCGGATCTCGTCGAAATTGTACTGGCCGCGATTGACCGGCAGATTGCGGCCCCAATAATTGGGGTCGCGCCGATAGGTGATGCTCTTGCCCGGATCGATCTTGTCGACGACATAAGGACCGCTGCCGATCGGCGCCTCGAGCGTGGTCTTTTCAAACGTCTCCGGCGTCAGCAGATGGCGGGGCAAAACCGGCATCAGGCCCATGATCAGCGGCATTTCCCTATCGCCCGTGTCGTCGAAGGTGAAGCGGACCTTGCGGTCGCCGGTCTTCTCCACCTTCGTCACCTTCTTGTAGTAGGAGCGATGGTTCGGCCGTCCGTGATCGCGCAACACCTGATGCGAAAAGATCACATCCTCGACGGTGATCGGCGTGCCGTCGGAGAATTTGGCCTCCGGGTTCAAGGTGAATTCCACGTAGCTCCGGTCGGCCGGCGTCTCGACGGCTTCGGCGATCAGACCGTAAAGGGTGAAGGGCTCGTCATAGGCCCGCGCCATCAGGCTCTCATAGAGATACTCGCGCACCCCCTCCGCCGAGACACCCTTGACGATCAAAGGGTTGAGGCTGTCGAACGAGCCCCTCACGGCGAACGTCGCCCGGCCGCCCTTGGGCGCATCGGGATTGGCGTAGGGGAAATGGGTAAAGTCCGGCGCCTCGCGCGGGGTGCCATGCATGGCCAGGCCCGGCATGGGCTCCGCCCGGCCGCTGCCGGGGAATAGGGCGGGGAGCCCGAGCATGAGCAGCAAAATAGGGGCTTTCAACCACGACCCGGCATGGCTATAGATGCCCACGCAATTCACCATGATTAAGGGTAGCACCCCTGGCAGCATAATCCGACGCCGCAAGCTATCTCGCCGCTAACGAAAAAGGTTAGAACTGTGAAGGGCGCGGCCAAGAAACTCCCGTAACCGTGGTTTGAAGCCACGTCTACGCCGCATTTCGGGTATTGATCCGAGTACAAGAGAGCGGGCACGGGGTAGTTCTGGCAGGCCTGAGCCAGTCCGCAAATAGAGGAAAGGTCGATTGATGATCTGGTCCAAGGATCGTTGGAACACGCTGAGTCGCAGCGCTGGTCGTTGGATGCTGGGTGCGGGCGCAGGCGCGCTCGTCCTGGCTTTCGCAGCGCCCGTGTCTATGGCGCAACAGGCCCAGCCGAAATCCACCGCGGCTCCGAAGACGTCGGCCGCGCCGGCCGCGGCGCCGTCCGCCGGACAGGTACCTGACGACGCCTGGGTGAAGCTCTGCATGAAGAACGAGCAGAGCGGCAATAAGCAGATTTGCCTGATCAACCATGAGGGCCTCGAACCCAACACTGGCATGGTTCTCATCGCCGCCGCCGTGCGTAAGGCGGAAGGCGAGGAGAAGCAGCAGCTTCTCATCAGGGTGCCGACGGCTTACGCGCTGGTGATTCCCGCCGGCGTGCAGATCCGCATCGACGAGGAACAGCCGATCCAGCTGCAATATTCGCTCTGCTTCCCGACCAGCTGCCAAGTGCAGATGGAGTTGACCGACGAGCTCTATAACAAGATGCGCTCCGGCAAGCAGATGGTTGTGGCCGCGATGAACATTCAGCAGAAGACCATGGGCTTCCCCGTGCCGCTGACCGGGTTCAGCAAGGCCTATGACGGCCCGCCGGTCGACAACGCCAAATATGAGGAGCAGCGCCGTCAGCTGATGGAGGTGTTCCGCAAGCGCCAGGCCGAGCTCGCCGCCAAGGCGAAGCAGGGCCAGGCCGCCGCCGGTGCGGCCGCAGCCCCGGCCGGCAATGCGACGGCCCAGCAGAAGGCCCCGCCTGCCACGCCCTGACGCCGGCATAACGACGAAATCGAAAAAGGCCGCAACCGGATGACCGGGGCGGCCTTTTTCATGTCCTGACGCGCGCTATTGGGGGCTAATGCTCTTGCAAGAAGCGGAAGCGGAACACGCCCTCGCGCAGATCCTCAAACAGTTCCGGCACCTGCGGATGGCGCAGGGGTTCGTCGGAGGAATCCGGTTCCAGGTTCTGCTCCGACACATAGGCGATGTACTCGGTGTCGGCGTTCTCGGCGAGCAGATGGTAGTAGGGTTGATCCTTCGGCGGCCGGACATCCTGCGGAATGGACGCGTACCACTCCTCGGTGTTTGAGAATGTCGGATCGACGTCGAAGATGACGCCGCGAAACGGATAGAGCCGGTGGCGCACCACCTGGCCAATCTGAAATCTGGCGCTGCGGATAGTAGACATTACAACGTTACCCTATCCCCGAGTCTTTGTGACAATAAGATCGCGACCCGCAGAACCTGTCAACGCAGATAACGCCACGGCCTATGACCAGCGCCGGTTGGACCACATGAATTGCTCGGGCGCCTCGCGAATCCACACTTCGAAGTGGCGCTGGATTGCGGCGGTGATCGAGCGGATGTCCTCCGCCTGATTGGCGGTGCGCGGAATGCGCAGCTCGTTCACGTTGATGTCGAAGCACGCGCGCTTGCCGATGCGGACGCAACGGCCGATCCAGATGCGCGCGCCGACCCGCCGCGCGATCATGGCGGCGATGGGCATGCTCTTGGCGGGGTAGCCGAAGAACGGCACCTCGATGCCGTTGGCGTCGTAGAGATCGGAGATGAACCCGAGACGCCCGCCCTGGCGCACATAGTCCATGATCAGGCGCGCGGTCTTGTGCGTCTCGTCCTCTCCGGCCGTCCGGCCGCGGCCGAACAGTCCGCCGGGATAGAGCGTCTCACGCTGAGCCCGCAGATAGCGGTCGACATAGGGGTTCTTCACTTGGCGGTAGACGCCGGCCGGTTTCACGCCCGCGAGCATCACCGGCCACATGCCGATCTCCCAATTGCCCATATGCATGGTGACGATCAGCGCCGGGCCCATCTTGTCCTTGTAGCGGCCGATCCAGTGACCGTTGGTGACGTGAAGCCGGCCCGGGTCCTTCAGGATGCGGTCGATATTCATGGTCTCGACCATGACGCGGCCGAGATTGTCCCAGGCGGCAACTGCGATGCGTTGGCGCTCCTCTTGCGTCTTCTCAGGGAAGGCACGCGCGAGATTGGCCAGCGCCCGCTTGTGCCGCCGGTTGCGCTTGCCGAGGAAGCGCCAGAAGAACGCCGAGATATCGCCGGCAAGGTCGACTGGCAGCAGCCGCACCAACCCGATGAGAAACCGCAAGCCGGCATATTCGAGCCGGTAGCGCACATCGCGGGCAAAGGGCAGGTTGAAGCTGTTGGCCACAGAGGCTTCCTTCTATTGGCTTTTTTGGGTGGGCGCGGGCGCAGACGCTAGCCAACCTCATGACCAAACTGAAGGGAAGCGTCAAGCGCGCAAAGCGGCCTCGAGCGCCCAAAAGCGGGGTCAGCCCGCGTGAGAGATCAAGCTGCGGGGCGCATCAGGCTCGGCAGCGCCGAGGGCGGGGCGAGGCCGACACGCATCACCATCCGCCGCAACGGCGCCAGCGCATTCAGCCCGTGCAAGACGAGCCCGCGGGCCGCCTGCACCGGCAGCAGGCCGGTGAGCAGCGACCGGTTCAGGAGATCGACGCCAACCGTGCGCGACAGCACGTCGAGCTGGCGGGCGCGGATGTAAGCCGCCAGCACCGAAGACCCGCCGGGATCGTGGCCCCGTCGCAGCGCCGCCGAGACGCAGTCGGCCAGTGCGGCGGCGTCGCGCAAGCCCAGATTGAGCCCTTGCGCGCCGATCGGCGGCAGGATGTGCGCGGCTTCGCCGATCAACGCCGTGCGGTTGGCGGCAAGCTGTTTGGCGGTCAGGCCAGCAACGGGAAACTGCGCGCGCGCCCCGACCTCGGTGATCTCACCGAGCGCATCGCCGAGACGGCTCTGCAGCAGGGCGGCGAACTGCGCCTCGTCACCGGCCATCACCTCGGCGATCTCAGCCGTGCTGCCGACCCAGATCAAGCTCGACAGCAGCGGGTCGGGCATAGGCACGGTGGTGAGCGAGCCGGATTCTTTGTGCAGCTCGGTCGAGACCCCGTCATGGGGACGCGTATGGCGGAAGCTCGCGGCGATGGCGCCTTGATCGTAGCGCCATTCGCTCGCCGCGATGCCGGCGGCGATGCGGCAGACCGAGCGCCTGCCGTCGGCGCCGGCCACCAGCCGCGCGGTGAGGGCGCCGCCGCCGCTCAAGGTGAGACGCGCCCCGCGGTCGTCGAGCTGGACTGCCTCGACGCTTGACGGGATGACGGCGGGCAGCACGGCTTGCGCCTTGGCGTAGAGCGCTTCGACCAGCGTCGTGTTGGCGATGTTGTAGCCGAAAGCCTCAAGCCCCAGCTCGCGCGCCTCGAAGGCGATGTCCGGCGACCGGAACAGGCTGCGCGAGGCATCGATGATGCGGATGACCTTCAGCGGCGCGGCATGGGGAATGAGCGGCGCCCACACGTCCAGCCGTTTCAGGAAATCGACCGAGCTGGTGAGCAGCGCCGCAGTCCTGGTCTCCGGTCGCGCCGCATCCGCCTTGGGCGGCGGCGGTCCGATGAGCGCCACATGGGCGCCGACATGGGAGAGGGCCAGCGCCGCGGCGATCCCGGCCGGGCCGGCGCCCACGACGGCGACGTCATAGATCTCGCCATCAGCTGCGTTCACGGGGGCAAGCTCCTTCGGTGCTTATGCGAGAGGAATGTCCCCCGTGCGGTGCGGATAGGCAACCTGTTTGCGTCGTCAAATGCCGTCCTAGGTCGGCCCAACACGCGGATTTCGCTCCGGGTTTGCCGCGCATCCTGGTTGCGACGCCGGGACGCAACGCGCGCAGCGTCGCTCAGCGCTATGTTTGAAGGAATACAGCGAAAGGCAAGCGTGATGAATTCGGTCGGCACCGGCCTCTGCGTAGCGCTATATTCAGCATGATATAGCGTTAGCGAAAGGAGCATCGTCATGGCGCCAACCAAATCAGCGAAGCGGACGGCGCGGCCCGGCGCAGGGCGGGTCAAGAAGGCCACCAAGCCGGCGGAGACCGTCCCAGGCCGGCCGTTTCCGCGCTTGCGCATCATGGTGCGTCCCGGACTCGTGCTCGGTCCCGGCAAGATCGAACTCCTCGAAGCGATCGAACGCACGGGATCGATCTCCGCGGCCGGCCGCGAGATGGGGATGTCCTACCGCCGCGCCTGGCTCCTCGTCAGCGCCCTCAATGAAATGTTCGGCCACACACTGGTGAGCACATCGCCTGGCGGAGCGGGCGGTGGCGGGGCCCAAGTGACCGACTTTGGCCGTGCCGTGGCGGAAGCCTATCGGCGTGCCGATGAACGCGCGAACGCGGCAGTCCGCGAGGAGTTCGCCCGCATCGGCCACCACATGGATGAGGACTAAGGCACAGAGCTTTCGGCGCGCACCGAACGAGGAGGCATAACGACGATGAAGGCCATCAGAATGACGATGAAATCATCCGGAATATCTGGTTGGCGGTCGCCTTGGCGGCGTCTCTGTGCGTGGCCGCGCAACCCGCTTTGGCCGCCGACAAGGGCCCGACCGTGTTCGCCGCGGCCAGCCTGAAGAACGCCCTCGACGCTGTCGCCGCCGACTGGGAACAGGAGACCGGCGACAAGCCGGTGATCTCATATGCCGCCACCTCGTCGCTGGCCAAACAGATCGAGCAGGGCGCGGAGGCCGACGTCTTCATCTCGGCCGACCTGGCCTGGATGGACTATGTCGCCGAGCGCGGTCTGATCGACCCTGAGACCCGGTTCGATCTTCTCGCCAACCGCCTGGTGCTGATCGCGCCGAAGGACTCGGATCTGACAGTAACGATCGCGCCGGGCTTTCCTCTCGCCGATCTCCTGGGGGACGGGCGTCTGGCCATTGCCGGCGTCGATGCGGTCCCCGCCGGGAAATACGGCAAGGCGGCGCTGCAGAGCTTGGGGGTCTGGGAAGCGGTCGAGGGCAAGCTTGCCCAAGCCGAGAACGTGCGCGCCGCGCTTCGGCTTGTCTCTCGTGGCGAGGTGCCGTTGGGGATCGTCTATGCCAGCGATGCCAAGGCGGATGCCAACGTGAAGATCCTCGGCATCTTCCCCGAGGACAGCCATCCGCCGATCGTTTACCCGGCCGCCAAACTCGAGCGCTCCAAGGCGCCGGATGCCGATGGCTTTCTGACCTATCTACGCACGCCCGCAAGCAGGCCGTCGGTTCGAGGAAAACGGCTTCGCCGTGCTCCATCCCGGTGCCCCCTAAAGCCCGCCCCGGCAACCCGCGAGAAGCGCGCGTGATCGCCGCAGATCGCGCTAAACGCGAAACCGGGGGACGACCTCGCCAACCGCATTTCTCCAAGCGGGCCAGACGCCTAGAGTCAGGCCGTTGGCGCCAGAATTGCGGTTCCAAGCATCATCTTCGATCTCAGCGTGTCGTGGCCAAATGGCAACAGTGAGCCACGAAAACCCCATCGTCGTCTGAGTGTCACAAGCGCGTCACTGGCTAGGAAATAGAACGTTAAGGGTCAGCCGTGGGAACGCGGTGGAACGATTCACAACGGGAGACAGAGAATTCTCCTAAGAGACTGAGCTGATTAACAAAACACACAACGTCAAACAGAGTGGAGAGGGGTCATGATCGGGGGACTACGGAAATATAGCGTTTATTTGCTCGCTGGGGCGAGCGCGCTAGGCATTCTCGCTTCGAGCGGTACCGCTGCCAAGGCAACGGACACGGCACAGCTCGAGGCTCAAATGCGGGCCATGCAGGATCAGATGAGAGAGCTGCAACGGCAAGTGAGCCAGGCCAAATCAGACGCCGCCGCCGCCAAGGGCAGCAGTGGCTCCGATCTCGACCTTAAGGTCAAATGGAAAGGCGCGCCGGAGCTGTCCAGCTCCGACGGCAAGTTCAAGTTCAAAGTCCGCGGCCGCATCATGACGGACTATGACGGCATCAATCAGGACGAGCGGATCACCGGCAAGCCGGACATCAGCGGTGTCGAGCTGAGGCGCGCCCGTCTCGGCGTGGAAGGCGTCGTCTACTACGACTGGAAGTACAAGTTCGAAGTCGACTTCGCTGGCAACTCGACGTCCATCAAGGATGCCTACCTGGCTTACGCCAATTGGGCGCCGACCGAGTTGTCGGAAGTCCGGTTCGGTAACCAATACGTCTACAACTCCCTCGAGCAGCTCACCAGCTCGCGTTTCATCACCTTCATGGAGCGTGCGGCGTTCACCGAGGCCTTCTTCCTCGAGCGCCAGATCGGTGCCGGCGTGTTGCTTGGCAACGACCATTGGTCGTTCCAGACGGGCTATTACGGCGCCGAGCCTGGCGATCAGGGTAGCTTTACTGACGACACCACGGCCTACTCGGTTCGCGGTACCGTCGCCCCGATCAACAACGACACCACGGTCGTCCATTTGGGCGCGAGCTACCGTCATCGCGATGCCGGCACGCTCGACGAAAATGGCCAGGCGGAACTGTTCCGCTACCGCGCCCGCGGCGCCGATCTGCATCTTGCCGATCGCTTCGTTGATACCGGTCACATCGGCGACTCCGACGACATGTTCGTCCTCGAAGGTGCCTTGGTGTGGAAGTCCCTCTCGGTGCAAGGCGAGTACGCCCAGCTCAAGACGGACCTTCCGACCAATCTCGGAAGCGTGAGCCCGACCTATAACGGCTGGTATGTCGACGCGAGCTGGTACATCACCGGCGAAATGCGGAACTACGAGGCTGACGAAGGCGTGTTCGGCCGTACCAAGGTGAAGAACCCGGTGTATGGCGGCAGCGGTGGCTGGGGCGCCTGGCAGATCGCCGGCCGTTACGACACGCTTGACCTGAGTGACAAGGCCGCGGCCATCGCCGCCGGCGGCGTCGAAACCTGCGGCGATTGCGGCGAGCAGAAGACCTGGCTCATCGGTGTCAACTGGTGGCTGACTGACTACACGGCCCTCAAGCTGCAGGTCAGCCAGTCCGAGATCGAGGGCGGTGACAACGACGGTGCCACGATCGACGGTGTCGGTCTCCGCGCTCAGGTCGATTGGTAGGCCAGCCTAGAAGATCTAACGACAGAACAGAGACCCCATTCGCTAAACTGCCGCCGTCCCCTGTCCCGGGGCGGCGGCTTTTTCTTGTGCCGGAGGCGACGAGGGATCTGGTCCTAAAGATATGAAAAAGGCTCATCCCGGCAGGCAGCCGCGATGAGCCTTTCGTTGGTTCGGGTCGAGTGGTCCGCTACTGGGCGGAGGTCTTCACCTCGGTGGTCTTGAACTTCTCGAGCCCGGTCGTGAGCATGTCGGCCGCGGCGTTGACCCCCTCATAGCCCTTCATCTCGACGACCTTGCGGCCGGCGGGGAGCTTCTTGTAGACCGCGAAGAACTGCTCGATGCGGTCCCGTTCGATGGCCGGCAGGTCGTCGATGGTCTTGATCCCGTCATAGGTCGGATCGACCTTTGACACCGGCACGGCAACGATCTTGTCGTCGACGTCGCCGCCATCGATCATCTTCAGGATGCCGATGGGGCGAACCCGGATGAAGGCGCCGGGATAGATCGGCTGGCGGGTGATCACCAGGGCGTCGAGCGGATCGCCGTCAGGCCCGACGGTGCTCGGGATCGATCCGTAATTGGTCGGATAGACCACCGACATCGACTGGAAGCGATCGACGAAGAGATGCCCCGTCTTCCCGTCGATCTCGTATTTGGTGAAGGTGCCGGCCGGAATCTCGATCACCACCTGGATATCGGTGGGATCGCCCTTCTGAGGGAACGCGATCGGGTTGACATATTCGGCGACGGCTGGCTCTGCGGCCAGCATGAGCGCCGCGACGGCGGCGCCAAAAGCATAGTGTCTCTTCATCATCACATCCTTTGAAGTGGCCAAAAGCGCGAAATCCTAGGGATGACGAGTGACCGGACGATAACAGCGGCCCCGCGTGCCGCCGTCCGGGGCTCGATTTCGGCCGCGAGTTGCTCTATGGCCAAGAGCAGGGGCAATTCGTGCGCGCTGCGCTAGGGCCTGACGAGGACCGATGGCGACTGTGACGTCACCCTATTGGGCAAGGTCAGACGGCGGCCCTCCGCCGGTCGCGGGCCGTGGAGCACGCAGGTGAGCCGCCTGCGCGGGGCCTCGTTCCGGGCCGCCTCCGTCCATATTCTCACGGCTGTGGGAGCCGTGCTGGCGCTTCTGGCGTTGCGCGCCGCCCATGCCGGCGACTGGCAGATGATGTTCGTGTGGCTCGGTATCGCCCTGGTCGTCGATACCGTCGACGGACCGCTGGCGCGTCTCTTCGACGTCAAGACGGTCCTGCCGCGGTTTAGCGGCGAGCGCCTCGATCTCATCGTCGACTATCTCACTTACGTGGCCATCCCGGCCTTCGTGCTCACCGAGACCGACCTTCTGCCCGAGCTCTTCCGGCTGCCCGCCGCCATCGCCATTCTGCTATCCGGTCTGTTTCACGTTTCCGACGTCGACAGCAAAACCGACGAGGGGTTCTTCGTCGGCTTCCCGGCCATCTGGAACATCGTGCTGCTCTATCTGTTCGCCCTCGGCCTGCCGCCGCCCGCAGCGCTTGCCGTGGTCGCCGTCCTCGTGGGGCTGACCTTCATGCCGATCCTGTATGTGCATCCATTCCGCGTGGCGCGGTTGCGCGTCGTCACGGGACTGGTCGTCCTGGTCTGGGCTGGCGTCGCTGCCGTCGCCATCGCCTATCCGTTCCCGTCGGCGCCGTGGGTGCAGGTCACGCTGCTCGCGGTGGTCGTCTATTTCGCGGTCCTGGGGCTGTGGCGCTCGCTCCGGCGTGCTTTTTGAATCATCCGGCCCATTTTGATGCCGACGCCCCATGGACCGCGCGGGGCCCCTGCGCTATTAGCTGCCGACCCTATTGTCACTGCGCGAGCGCCACGCGAATGCCTCTTGTCGAGTTTCTAACCGACCCGCATGTCTGGGCGAGCTTCGTTGCCTTGAGCGCGATGGAAATCGTGCTCGGCATCGACAACGTCGTCTTCATCTCGGTCATGGTGGCGCGGATGCCGCCGGCGCAGCGGCTCATGGCGCGGCGCGTGGGCCTGTCGTTGGCGCTCGTCTTCCGCGTCATCATGCTCGCCTTCGTCGCCTGGTTCGTCCACATGACGACGCCGATTTTCAGCGTCGGCGAATATGCGTTCTCCTGGCGCGATCTCATTCTGCTCGGCGGCGGTCTGTTCCTGCTGTTCAAGGGCACGCGCGAGATCCACGAGGGCATCGAAGGCGAAGACGGCGAGAACGGCGGCAACATCGTCGTGCAGTCGCTCGGCGCGGCCATCGTGCAGATCGCCATCATCGACCTGGTATTCTCGGTCGATTCGATCATCACCGCCGTGGGCATGGCCGATCATGTCGAGGTCATGATCGCCGCCGTGGCCGTCGCCATCTTGGTGATGTATCTCGCCTCCGAGCCGGTGGCGGCCTTCATCGAGCGTCACCCGACGACCAAGATGCTGGCCCTGTCCTTCCTGCTTCTCATCGGCGCCGCCTTGGTGGCCGACGCCTTCCACTTCCACATTCCCCGCGCCTACATCTACTTCGCCATGGCCTTCTCGGCCGGCGTCGAGGTAATCAACGTGCTGGCTCAGCGCAAACGGCGCCGCGCGCGCGCGAAGGCGCAACAAGCCAAGAAGAACGCGGCGGCGAAGGGTTAACAGAGCCTTCCGCAAGCCGCTTAACATTGTCACGCAATCCCCTCGGCTTAGCCCCAAATTGACCAAGTTTGCGGAGCGGTATCGCGCCCATGTCAGTTTCAAGACACTATGGGGATGCAATGACGATGAGAGCCTTCCTTCTGGCGGCGGCGATTGTCCTGCCGGCCACCGCGGCCCTCGGCGCCGAGCCGACCAAGCTCGCCGGCGATGAGCTGCGCAACACGATCAGCGGCAAGACCGTCTATCTCAATATTTCCGGTTTCGAGCTTCCCATCCGCTATTCGGCGAATGGCCGTATGACCGGCAAGATGGGCACCGTGGCGGCGAGCTTCTCGCGCGGCGACGGCTCGTCCGACTCGGGCAAGTGGTGGGTCGCCGACGATCAGCTTTGCCAGAAATGGGCGAGCTGGATGGACGCCAAGCAGTATTGCTACAAGCTGACACGGCAGGGCGCCAGTGTCCGCTGGGTCCGCGACGACGGCCGCTCCGGGACTGCCCGCCTCGGCGGCTAGCCCCGAGCGCCACAATCAAATCCAAAGCATTAGCAAGGGCCGCCCCTCGGGGCGGCTCTTTTGCTTTTTGCTGCCCGGTTATTGGGCACCGCGGCAATTCGCGCCCAACGCACAGGGGAACTTGTGGACCGCCGGCCGCCGGCAGTACATTTTCAGCGTTACCTTGTGTACAGTATTTCGTGCGTATCATTTGTCGCGTTGAGTGTGTTGCGTTCAGTGTTGTAGGCGTTCGTTGTGACTGCCGATTCCGAACATATCGAGCTTCTCTGCTGCGGCCCCCGGCCGTGGAACGAGTGGCGTGCGCTTAATCCGCAAATCGTCCCGAACCTCGTCGGCATCTCTCTCAGCATCGGCGATCGCCAGTTCGGTCCCATCAATGGCGGGCCGATCGACTTGGCCTATGCGCGCCTGCGCCACGCCGTGTTGCGCTACGCGACGCTGACCCAGGCAAATCTCGAAGGCGCCGACCTGGCCGACACCGATCTCCGCGACGCAAGGCTCGATCGCGCCGATCTCTCCGGCGCCGATCTGAGCGATGCGCGTCTCGACAGGGCCGACTTCGCCGGCGCCAATCTGTCCGGCGCCAATCTGTGCGGGGCGAGCCTGCTCGACGCCCGCAATCTCACCAAGGCCCAGCTGCATGAGGCGGAGGGCGACATCCACACGGTGCTGCCCGCCCATCTTGAGCGGCCGCTGATCTGGACCGTCGGCCAGATGGATTCGCAGGCCGCCAAAGTCTCGCCGCGCCGCGTTGAAGAGGGGCGCGAGGAGGAAGCTCCGAGTACAGGCCAGCGCACCTCGTGGCTTGTGGGTGGACCGCAGTCCGCCCGCCGGGTCTCGCGCTCGGACAGTTCGGTCGGCAACTCCGGCAGCGTCTAGCCTCGCAACTTTCACCTGCCTCCGACGCAACTGTCGGTTGGCACGCGCGTTGCTCCTTGGATAGGACCAAGGCGACGAAGGCATTGGATTTGGCTGGCTTCCGGCAGAACTGCGGCACGATGACCTGATCCCGCGAAGCCTTCGAGATGCTCTTCGGCTAGTTTTTGGCCTGGTCACGGAGGGTGCTGATGAAAATTCGTGCAGGCTACGCCATCGGATATGAGTGCCGGCAGGCAACGCCGATGATCCTTTGCTTGAGCGTCCACCCCTCGCGGCGGTCGGACCTGATCACGCCCGATCGGATGCATCTTCACCCGGACCGGCCGACCACGTCCTACAGAGACGGCTTTGACAATATCTGTCACCTGGTCAGCGCGCCGCTCGGTCAGATGACCATCTCCGCCGATTTTCTGGTCGAGGATAGCGGCGAGCCCGACGATGTGGCGCCGGAGGGTGGCTATCACGCGCTCGACCAGTTGCCGGCCGAGACGCTCGTATTCCTGCTGGGCAGCCGATATTGCGAAACGGACCGGCTGTCTGACTTCGCTTGGTCGACCTTCGGCAACGTGCCCAAAGGGGGCGCCCTCGTGCAGGCCATTTGCGATTTCGTCCATGCCGAGGTCGAGTTCGGTTACCAATATGCCAACGCGACCCGGACCGCCTTCGACACATTCAACGAAAGGCGAGGGGTCTGCCGTGACTTCGCCCATCTGGCGATCACGCTGTGCCGCTGCATGAACGTCCCGGCGCGGTATTGCACGGGCTATTTGGGCGACATCGGCGTTCCGGCGGATCCGTCGCCGATGGATTTCAGCGCTTGGTTCGAAGCCTATCTGAACGGCCGGTGGTACACCTTCGACGCGCGGCACAATCGGCGGCGCATTGGCCGTATCCTCATTGCGCACGGCAGAGACGCAACCGACGTGGCCATCGTCACCTCGTTCGGACCCCACAATCTCATCTCGTTCAACGTCATTGCCGAGGAGTTGCCGGCGGACCATGCCGCAAGTCCCTCGAGCCAGGTCTTCGCCTGACTTCGGTGCCTTCGCCCGGGTGATCGGCGGTCACGGCGTTGTGACGAGGGGTCCCCTCGAACTCACGGTCTATCAACCCCATTCTGCTCTAAGGTCGGGTCAATCGACTGAAGGAGATTGGAAAATGCGCTCACAGAGCTTGCGGATCGGGCTTGTCATGCTCGGCGGCATGATGGCCTTGGCCGTCGCCGCGGCGCCCGCGGCGGCGAAGGTCCAGTGCAAGGGCAATTTCCAGGTCAGCAAATACGGGCTGATCGCCACCCCTTATTGCGAGGAAGAGCAGATCGCGCGCGTGGCGCAGAGCTATGGCTGGAAGACCACGGCCGCGGAGATCCACAACAACCCGCAGAAGAAGGTCTACACCTGCCAGGTGCTCGGCCATGATAACCGCATGAAGGGGTCTTGCGCCGGGTACGGCCCGGATGCCTACGGAGCAGGGCCGTAGGGCTCACTCCTGCTCGGCAGATTGTTGGCAGAACTCCCGGAGCGACTGCACGACGAGGGGAGTGCCTCACTCCCTTCGTTCACCCGAGCTGGGCTGCCGCGGACAGTGACCGTTAGATGGCGGAGGGGGTGGGATTCGAACCCACGAGACGCTCGCGCGCCTGCCGGTTTTCAAGACCGGTGCCTTCAACCACTCGGCCACCCCTCCTGTCTTTCCCGTCTGCCTCGCGGGAAACCTGCTCTTAGGCTCGACCCATTATCTGCTTGTCTTCAGGCCGCCTCACGATCCTTCATAGAGCCATGGACAGCAAGCCAGACACAACCGAGCCCGAGGCCACGCGTCGCTACACCATCCCACTTAAGGGAACGTGGCAGATCGTGCAAAGGGTCGGGCACAAGATCGTCAGCGACAATCTTCAGGTGGTGACGGCGGGCTGCGCCTTTTACGCCCTGTTCGCCATCTTCCCGGCGCTCTGGGCCTCGATTTCGCTGTTCGGGCTCACCACCGACGCAGATACCGTGGAGCGGCAATTCGGCATGCTCGCCACCGTGCTGCCGCCTCAGGCCTACGACATCGTCATCGGTGAGATCCGGCAAATCGCCGAGACACCGCATCAGGCGCTGGGCTGGAGCTTTGCGGTCGGCCTCGGGATTGCTCTATGGAGCGCCAATTTCGGCACGCAGGCGATGTTGTCCGCGCTCAACATCGCCTATGGCGAGTCCGAGCACCGCAGCCTGCTTCGGATCTATTTGAGCGGCTTCGCCTGCACCATCCTCGGTATCCTCGGCGTCGTCGCCATGCTGTTCGCCATCGTCTATGTGCCGATCGCGTTTGCCGACGCCGGCCACTCCGACGCCTATACGACAATCGTCAAGGTGGGGCGCTGGCCCTTCCTTGCGCTTCTGGTGCTGTCGCTTCTTGCCTTGATCTACCGCTACGGCCCGAGCCGCAGCGGTGCCGAATGGCGCTGGATCAGCGTCGGCGCGATCTTCGCCACCACCGTTTGGCTGCTCGCGTCCTTCGGCTTCTCCTATTACGTCGCCAACTTCTCCAGCAACTACGACCGTATGTACGGCTCTCTCGGCGCGGTCATCATCCTGCTGTTCTGGCTCTATCTGTCGTTCTTCATCGTGCTGGTGGGTGCCGAGATCAACGCCGTGCTGGAAGTGGAGACGGGCGATCCGAAGGACGCGGCGCCTGGCGCGACTGCCAAACCCCGGGGCGCTTGAACGCAAAAAAAGGGCAGGGGGATTTTGGCCTCAAGCCTGGTCGGGTGCGCTTCGTCTGAGCCGTCGCCGGCGTATAAGCCCAACACTCAACACCAGCACCGCGCCGAAAGCGGCTCCCACGAGACCGACCGTATGGGCCGTGGCCGGATCGAGACGGCCCATGAACAGCGGATCCTTGGCGATGATCTCTCCGGCGATCCAGCCAAGCAGCGCCGCGCCGGCCCAGACGATGATGGGAAAGCGCTCGAGCAGCGCCATGACGATGGCGGCGCCGGCCATGATGAGCGGGATGCTCACCGCCAGTCCGAACATCAGCAGCGCGTAATTGCCCCGGGACGCCATGGCGATGGCGATGACATTGTCGAGGCTCATTACCGCGTCGGCGATGGCGATGATCTTGACCGCGTGCCAGAGATTATTGACCGGCTCGATATTCGCGCACTCGCTCTCTTCCTCGCCGCCGAGCAGCTTGATGGCGATCCAAATGAGCAGCAGGCCGCCGATCAGTTTTACGAACGGCATGTCCATCAGCGTCGTCACCAGACCGGTGAACACAACGCGCAGACCGATGGCGACGAGGGTTCCAAGCGCGATACCCCAAACACGCTGGCGGGGCGGCAGCGAGCGGCAGGCGAGCGCAATGACGACAGCGTTGTCGCCCGACAACAGAAGGTCGATCCAGATGATCTGCAGAACGGCGAGCCAAAAACCTGGATCGTCGACAGTCATGTTACTGCTAACCCCCTGATGCCATGATGCCCGGGCCGGTCCCCTCAGACCCGGCCGAAGCCTCTAACCCTTTGCCGCCAAAAGCGGCAAAGGCAAGACGAGTTATATAGGTGCTCAGAAGCTGGTTTGAAGGTGAGGGAAACGGCCTAGACGGCCCATAGCGGCAGTTTCAGTCGAGGACAAGCCCCCACGGATCGCTTATGCTTTTGGTATCGGTCAGACGAATCGGGCCCACGGGCCCTTTTACGGGAGAGAACCCTTGCCAGCCATGGATCCAGTTCTGCTTAGCCCGCTCATCGCTCTCGTCGCGGGAATTCTCATCTTGCTGATGCCGCGCATCTTGAACTACGTCGTTGCGATCTATCTCATCGCCATCGGCATCATCGGCCTCGCGCATCACTTCCAATAGTCAGCCAGCGTTATCCTATCGGGGCGGAAGGTAAACGCATGTGGTTGCTGCGGCAGCCCACCGCATGTGCCTTGCGTACTATAAGAAGAGTGACCTAGAACCGCATCTTCCGATACCTTATAGTTCGCTCGTCACGCTCGCCATCAGGGGGAGCACCCCCGGTGCGGGGGACCGATCCTTCAGGGCGTTCGAGGCGGTCATTCGGAAGCGAAGAGGTTAGCAGCCTCGGGCTCTTTGGCCGTGCGCGCTTCGACACTTTATTAAGGCCGCGGCAAGACGAGGTTACCAAAGGTTTGAAGAAACAAGGCGATCAAGCCAAGCGGCGCGTCAAGAAGGGCGAGACTTCCATGTTGGGAGTTCGGCCGAGACTTCTGCTCGGTCTCGCAACCATGGTTGCGATGCTCGCCGCGTTCGGGGCGCATGCCGGAATCTGTACTGATCCCGCTCTGCGGAGCGAGGCCACTGCCGCTCGTCCCGTGATGCTGGCGGCGAGCAAGGCCGAAACCGAACCGGCGGATTACGTTTGGTCGGCGACGCGCGTGGAGCTCCGGGCTTCGCTTGCGCGGCGTGGCGCCCTCCGAGGAAGATCGGCGGACCATGCTCGGTATGGTGAAAGCGCATTTTCCCGATCTCGTCGTTGAGGACCGGCTGAGGATTCTCGATGGCGGTCCGCCGCGCGAGCAGTGGCTCGGCGCGGTGAGCTTCGGGCTGCAACAACTCGCGCATCTCAAGCACGGCTCGGTACGGCTTCTCAATGTCGGCCTCAGAGTGTCGGGCGAGGCACGCAGTGCCGACGACTATGTGGAAATCAAGAAGGCGTTGGCCGGGCCGCTGCCGACCGGGCTCACCATCAAGGGCGATGGCGTGCGGCCGCCGATCGCCGATCCCTTTGTGTTTACCGCTGATCTCGGCGTCAACGCGCTGAGCCTCGCCGGCAGCGTGCCGAGCGAAGACTCGCGCAAGCAGCTGCGTGACTTGTCCCGGGAAATCTTCGAACGGCCGGGGCTCGACGATCGGCTCGAGGTTGCCTCCGGTGCGCCCGAGCATTGGGACGAGGCGGTGACTGCCGCGCTGCGGGCGTTGAGCCGGCTGGAATCCGGCAAGGTCGCGCTATCGGGTCTCGCCGTCACCATCGAGGGCGTCGCGCCTGACAAGGGCACCGCCGTCGCTGTGTCCTACCAGCTGCGGCGCGACCTGCCCAAGCTGTTCTCCACCTCGGAGAGCATCAAGTGGAAAGAGGCGAACGCCGCAGGCGACATGGCGGCCCGGGTCCTCCCGCGCATCAAGGCCTATGCCCGGACCAATGGCGCGCGGCCAACCTCGGAGCTGCCGCCCCTTCTGCCGCTGCTCGACGCGCCTTAGAGGCAGGGCCTTCGATCTAATCGTTGACTGCGAAGAACGAGCCGATCGCCTCGACCGGTTCCTGGTCCTGGAGGACCGGCGAGTGACCCTGGTCCGGTACGGTCATGGCCCGCAAGTTTGGGTGACGCTCCACCATCTCTTCCAGAGTCTCGGCGCTGAGCACGTCCGAGTGTTCGCCTCTGAGCACGAAGACTGGCACCTGTCCCAGCGCGACGAATTGTGGCCACAGATCTGGCACCGGCCGGCTCAGATCGATGCTCCCCATGGCGCGGCTCAGCTTGCGGTCATAGGAGAGAATCGAGCCGACCCTTGCGCTCCTCGAACACGCCGCGCGCCATGCTGATCCCATTGGCCGTCGGTGAATTCGGGGAAGCCGCGCCCGTTGATCTCGCGCATGATCATCACCGCGTCGGCCCAGGTCTTGGGCACCGGCATGCGGCCGACATAGCTCACGATCCTCGCCAGACCGCGGGTCTCGATGACCGGGCCGATATCGTTGAGCACGACGGCGCCCATGGCCGTCGGCCTGAGGGCTGCCATCATCATGGCGATGATGCCGCCGCGTGAGGTGCCCACGATCCCCACCCGATGAAGTCCCTGCACCGTCAAGAAGTCGATGGTGTCGATGAGTTCGATATAGGGAACGTAGTTGCGCCAGTTGCTGTCGTGCTGAGACCGGCCGCGGCCGCGATAGTCGAGACAATAGACGTTGCGGGGCTTCTCGGGATGGGTCGACAGATAGGTTGCCAGCGTATGGAAGTCGCTTGAATTGCGGGTGAGGCCCGGCAAGCAGATCACGCTGCGGAACTTGTCGTCCGGTGCAGGATAGTGGCGCGCGTAAAGTCTAAGGTCGTCGAACGACTCATAGAAGATGTCGCGCCACGGCTTGCTATCAAGCTCTGGCATTTTCAATGAAGCAACCTTGGGAGCGTAGTTTGATCTACGGACGCGCGCCGGAGGCGCGCGCGCCCGCAGTGTTGAGCATAGTTGATGGGGGAGCAAGCGTCGAAAAGTCAACCCAGAACCCCGGTCCCGCCTCAAGGCCCCTTGGCCACCGCCGACTCTGGGGCCAGAACGACGGATGCCGTCTCCGACGACGGCACGCGCCGGCCGCGGTTGAGATCTTGCACCAGGTGGAGCGCATCCTTGGGCCCCGCCAGCCTTGAGCGGTAGAGCTGCAGCGTCTCCATGATCTTGATGACGTAGCGCCGCGTCTCGGTGAAGGGAATGCGCTCGATCCAATCGATGGGGTCGACATCCGGATTGCGCGGGTCGCCGTAAATCTCCATCCACTCTTTGACGCGGCCGGGACCGGCGTTGTAGGCGGCAAGCGCCAGGAAGTAGGACCCGCTATAGCCGTCGATCAGGTCGTTCAAGAACGCTTCGCCGAGCTGCTGGTTGTAAGCCGCATTGGTCAGCTGCGACTGCGAGTATTGCACCTTGTACCGGCGCGCGATGCCGCGCGCGGTCGCCGGCATCAACTGCATCAGCCCGCTGGCACCCACGGGACTCTTGGCCCCGGCATTGAACTCACTTTCTTGGCGGGACAGGGCATGCACCAGCGCCGGATCGACCCGCTCGTCGAGCAGGCTCTTGAACGCCGGCATCACGCCCACGGGCAGGGCGTAGTCGCCGAGGGGCAGGTCGCGGTTGAAGGCGATCTTCGCCAGCCGAAGCCCGATCTGCTGCTTGTCCATGGCCTTGGCGAGCTCGACGAGCAGCACCTCTTCGGCCGCGTTATCCAGGGTTCGCGACAGCGCCAGGAAGAACTGCGGCGTGATCCATTCCACGTTGGCCGCGCGGGCGACGCCGATGGCACGCACGCCGTTCCGTGACATGAAGCGGTCGATATCGGCCTGCGTCGGCACCGGCGTGGACGTCACTTCGAGCCGGGCGGGCCGCGGATCGAGCGCCTGGCGCCCAAGCTGGCCGTAAAAATATTGGGGATATTTGGCCGCGCCATGGAAGTGGATGACGGCCGAGGCGCGATCGCCCAGCGCCAGCGCCGTGCGGCCAAGCCAGTATTCGCCGAGCGCAATGTTCCGGGAGCTCGTGGCTGCCTTACGCAGCGCCAGGAAGTGGCGCAGCGCCGTATCCGGCTCGTTCAAATAGCGCAGCGCCACCCAACCGGCCAAGAACTCCGCCTCGATGAAGGAGTCGCCCGAGGCAAGGCCGTGCTTCGCCGCGATCTCATAGGCGGTCCGGGGATGGCCGTCGTTGAGCGCCGCGCGAACATTGATGCGCCGCTCGATCCACCATTCGTTGAGGTCGAGCAGGACATTCGGCTCGTCCGGCGCATCGAGCAGCAGCTTCCAGGCGAGCAGCCTTTGGTCTTTGTCCTTGGTGCGCCGCAGCCACTGAATATTGTTGAAGCGCAGGCCGACATCGGCTTCCACGGCGTTGTCAGGCAAGGCATCGAGGAGCTTGCCGGCATTGCCGCCGCGCTTGATGACGGCGATGCGGGCATCCACCTTCTTTTGCTCGTCGGGTGGCAGCAGCTTGGCGATCCGCAGCGCGTCCTTGGTCTCCGACGCCTTGTCTGGGTAGAGCAGCTTGTCGATGCGCGCGCGGTGATGCTCGACGGTGAGCATCTTCCCGTAATTATCGAGTATCTTCTTTTCGACATCCTCATTGAGCCGATGGTCGCGCCAAGCGGAGACCACGAGATCCTTGGCCGCCGACTCGTTGCCCTCCTTGAGATAGACGCTTGCGAGCGCCGCCTTGCCCGCGCCGGTCTGCGGGGCGGAGGGGCCGAAGAACGCTTTGATCTGCTCCGGTGACGCGTCGGTGAGAAACAGCGACGTCTCGGCCTTCTCCCGGAGCTCGTCTTGGCCCGGCCAATTTGGGTGAGCCAGCCGGAATTTCTCGACGGCTTCGGCATTGAGCCCCGTGCTCTTATTGTGCTTGTAGCGATACCAAAGGCCGAAATCGCGCACGGCCGGATCGGAAATCTTCGCCGCCGTCTCATCGATGCTGCCGTTGTTACGCATGACGAATCTGAGGCGGCTCTCATCCGCCGTGCTGATGTCATAGGACAGCAGCGGCTTCAGGATGGCTGCGTAGTCGAGCGCCGGCGCCGGCGCCGGCGGGTCCATGGGTGAGCCGCGCTTCGGATTGATGTCGGGCGGGGGAACCTTGACCAACTCGGGCGAGGGGGCTTTCGCCTCTTCCGCCGCCACGTCGGCTGGCTCGGCCGGCTTTGCCGGATTGCGCTCGGGCGTTGGGATCGCCGCGACGGATGTCTTGTCGCCGTCCGCGGCTTCACTCTCTGGGACGGCGGGTGCTGCAGTGGGTGCGGCTTCTGCACCGGCCGCCGGGCTATCGGGTGTGGCGGGCGCGGATTGAGATGCGGCGGGTGTGGCGTCTGCGGTGGTCGGTGCGGCGTCCGGCGCGGCAGGGGCTTGTTCGGCCGATAACACCGGCCGCTCGGGATTGCGATCCGGCAGCGTCACAGGCGCCGCTGCGGCCAAGGCAAGACCGGGCGCGACGCAAGCCAAGGCGACCACAACAGACAGCTTATTCGCGCAAATGCGTTTCATTTCGTCGATCGGTACCGGTTACGACCTGCGTCTAGCGGTCAGGACGTCCCCCGACCGGGGAGCCGCGACGATAAAGTCCACTACAGTGTACCTAAATTGAACAATGTCTGAAAGAATTCCGGCGGAAAAATGACTGCAGTCGGGTTATCAAAGGTCAGAAAGGCCTTGAGAAGAATTGTCTAAGCGCCTCGTCAGAAGCATATTTCCTTCGTCAGAGAATCGTGGCGGGTGGGCCGCTTTATACCTAACGTAATGCGCTGGCGGGAGCTCTGCTTGCCGCCTTAATCATCAGACCCTATTGTCCGCCCGACTTTAACACCCGGTCCCCCATCATCACGTGACTGCCCGAGGAGCTATCGCTTTGTCCATGCCGCCGTTTCAAGGCTCGATCACGGCCCTCATCACACCGTTCAAGGATGGCTCGCTCGACGAGGCAGCCTTCCGCAAACTCGTTGAGTGGCAGATCGACCAGGGCACCCACGGTCTCGTACCGTGCGGCACCACAGGGGAATCGCCGACACTGACCCATGACGAGCACCGGCGCGTCATCGAGCTGTGCATCGAGGCGGCGGGCGGCCGCGTGCCGGTGATCGCGGGAACCGGCTCCAATTCGACGCGCGAGGCCATCGCGCTCACGCAACACGCCAAGGAGGCCGGCGCCGACGGCGCGCTGGTGGTGACGCCCTATTACAACAAGCCGACGCAAGAAGGGCTCTATCTGCACTACAAGGCGATCAACGATGCCGCCGATATTCCCATCGTGATCTACAACATCCCCGGCCGCAGCGTCGTCGACATGTCCGTCGAGACCATGGCGCGGCTATTCAACCTAAAGAACATCGTCGGGGTGAAGGACGCGACCGCCAACATGGCCCGGGTCAGCCTGCAGCGCGCGGCGATGGGCCACGAGTTCATCCAGCTTTCGGGCGAGGACGCCACCGCACTCGGCTTCATGGCCCATGGCGGGCATGGCTGTATCTCGGTCACCGCCAATGTCGCGCCGGCGCTCTGCTCCGAGTTCCAGCTCGCCTGCCTGGCCCAGAATTTCAAGCGGGCGTTGGAGTTGCAAGACCGACTGCTGCCGCTGCATGAAGCCTTGTTCGTGGAGGCCAATCCGGGCCCGGTGAAATATGCCGCCGAGAAGCTCGGCATCTGCGCCAGGGATACGCGGTTGCCGCTGGCGCCGATCAGCGAAAACGCGCGCCAGCGGGTCGACGAGGCGTTGGCGGCAGTCGGCCTCGCCGGCGTCTAGGGCCAAAGGATCGCGACATGGCGCCGAAGCGCGACAGCGGCAAGCTCGTCGCCGAGAATCGTAAAGCCCGCTACAGCTACGAGATCGGCGATACGCTCGAGGCGGGCCTCGTGCTAACCGGCTCCGAGGTGAAGTCGCTGCGCCAAGGCAAGGCGACCATCGCGGAGTCCTATGCCTCGAACGAGAACGGCGAGCTCTATCTGATCAACGCCCATATCGCCGAATATGCGGGTGCGGCCCGCGAGGGCCACGCGCCGACCAGGCCGCGCAAGCTTCTCCTGCATGCCCGGGAGGCGGCCCGCTTCCTCGGCGCGATCCAGCGCGAGGGCATGGCGCTCGTGCCGCTCAGAACTCTATTTCAATGACCGCGGCATCGCCAAGATCCAGCTCGGTCTGGGCAAAGGCAAGAAGCTCCACGACAAGCGCGAGACAGAAAAGAAGCGCGATTGGGAGCGCCAGAAGGGCCGGCTCATGCGTGATAAGGGGTGAACATGACGGACGGCGCGCTCGACCACGTCACGCCAGGCATGCTGTTGCCGCCGATTGACTTGCCGGCGACGGACGGCGGCAGCGTGCATCTCGCCACGCTCCACGGCCGGAGCGTCCTTGCGGTCTATCCCTGGACCGGGCGGCCCGGCCAGCCGAACCCGCCCGATTGGGACGACATCCATGGGGCCCACGGCTCCACCCCGGAGATGGAGGGCTTTCGCGATCTCTATGAGGATTTCGCGCAGCAAGACACGCGCATCTTCGGTCTGAGCCGACAGACCACGGATTATCAACGGGAGCTGGTGGAACGCCTGCGCCTGCCATTCCCGATCCTGAGCGATGAGCATCGGAGCTTCAGCGAGGCTTTCGCTTTACCCAGTTTCACAACCGGCGGGGAAAGCTATTTGAAAAGACTTACGCTCGTGGTGCGGGACGGTGAAGTCGAATGGGTGTTCTATCCGGTGGCCGATCCCGCCGGTCATGCCGGCGAGGTTCTAGCCTGGCTGAAGCAAGAGGCGTGAGCCGGCCTCAGTCCCCCATGGCGTCGTCCTCGGCGTCCTCGACCGAATAGCCGAGACGGTCGAGCGCCTCCTCCAGATAGTCGGATAGAAGCGGCATGCCGACGAGATAATCCGCGGTGCGGTTGTTGCGTTCGGCGCGGGCGGTCTCCAGCGCGTCGTCGAGCTCGTCGGGGCCAAACGAGCCGCGGCCGATCCAAGCCATCGCCACCAGGGATATTTGCTCGTCTTCGTTGAGATCGTGGATGAACTCTTTGAGCTCGGCGAGGGTCGCATCGTCGGAGAAGGATTTGAGGATCGAGTCCGCGTCATGGTCGGAGGTGGCGCCATCGTCCCAAGCCCCGACCTTGGCGGCGCATTCGCGCGCCTTGACGATGACAAAACCGACTTTGGTCGGAGAGATTTCCAACCCTGCCATGGGACCCTCGCTGTGTGACCCCGCGAGCATGCCCGACTTACCATGTGCCAGCAAGCCGCTCAGCCTCCGGACGGCTAGCGCGCGAGGCTGGCCGCGGCCGCGCCGACGACCTGCTCGAACATGGGCGCGGTAAGCCGCCCGGTATTCGTGTTCTGCCGGGAGCAGTGATAGCTGTCGAACAGCACGAGCCCGGTGGGCAGCTCATGGCGCGTGCCATGGGCAAAGGGGAAGTCGCGCTTTCTCAAGCCGAACGTGTCGAGGATGCTGTCATGGGCGATGCGGCCGATGGCCAGCAGCGCGGCCAGGTTCGGCAGCGCACCCATGCGGCCGATCAGAAAGCCGCGGCAGCGTGCGATCTCGTCGGGCTTCGGCTTGTTCTGCGGCGGCACGCAGCGCACCGCGTTGGTGATCATGCAGTCCACGAGTTCGAGAGCCTCAGGGGCTTGAAGGTCGTGGCGGCCGCGGGCAAGGCCCGTCTTGAGCAGCGTGCGGTAGAGAAGCTCGCCGGCATGGTCGCCAAAAAACGGCCGCCCCGTGCGGTTCGCGCCTCTGAGCCCCGGCGCCAGTCCGACAATCAGAAGCCGGGCCGTCTCCGGCCCGAAAGATGGGACCGCCCCGTTGTACCAGTCCGGGTGGGCCGTCTCGTTGTCGTGACGAAACCCCACGAGACGCGGGCAAAGCGCGCAGTCCGGAGCGGGCTCGGGCGGACTGTCATGGATCACGTCGGAAAGCGACACGGCGTCAGCTTCGGTCGGCAGAATTGAGGGAGGTCGCCAGACCTGAATTGCGCTTGGCGAGGAGGCCCAGCGCCGACCAATCGAGGTCGCGCCCGCCGGCGGCGATCAGCGTGAGGAAACGTTCGGCGATGACGCTGGCGACGGGCATCGGCACCTCGAGACTTTGCGCGGCACTGAGCGCGAGGCCGATATCCTTGTAGCCCAACGCGGCCTTGAAGCCCGCAGGTGTATAGCGCTCATCGGCGATCAGGCCGCCATAGGTTTTATAGACCGGCGCGCCGAACAGCGTGCTCACCAGGAGATCGAGATATTGCGCCCGGTCGATGCCGGCCTTGCCAATCAGGGCAAACGCTTCCCCCAAAGCCTCGATCACCGCGGCGATCAGGAAGTTGCCGCTGAGCTTCACGAGGTTGGCATTGGGCGCGTGCTCGGACACGACAAAGCTGCGTTGGCCGAGCACCTCGAACACCGGGTCACACGCTGCGACTGCCTCCGGAGCGCCGGCGGCGACGATGAACAGCTTTGCCGCCGCCGCCGCATCGGGGCGCCCGAACACTGGTGCCGACACGAAGCGCTGATTGCGCTTGGCATGCGCCGCGGCAAGCCGCTCGGCGAGGGCGAGACTGATCGTACTCATGGAGACGTGGATGGCGCCGGGCGGCAGGGCATCGAGAATGCCGTCCGGACCGAATACCGCAGCTTCGACCGCCGCATCGTCGGCGAGCATGGTGATGACTGCTTCGCCGCCCGCCGCCGCGCCCGGCGTGTCGGCGCGCGTGGCGCCCTTCTTCACGAGAGGTTCGGTCTTGGCCAGGGTGCGATTGTGGACGCTCAGCGCGTGAGGGCCCTGCAAATTGGCCGCCATGGCGCTTCCCATGTTTCCAAGCCCAACGAAGCCGAGTTTCATCGCCTTGCCTCCTTCCTTCGACAACGGGGTTCCGGCCGGAAGGTTCAGGTTTCGATCAGGTCCTCGGACTCGAACTCGTCGAGCGGTTCCGGGTCCTGGCGCCGCCGCGGCTCGCGGTGGCCGCGCTCCGAGGGATCGCGGCCGATCTCGTTTTGCAGATTGGCGAGGTCGATGAACTGATCCGCCTGGCGGCGAAGCTCATCGGCGACCATGGGAGGATTGGTGGCCAGGGTGGAGACGACGGTCACGCGTTTTCCCTTGTGCTGGAGCGCTTCGACCAGGGAGCGAAAGTCGCCGTCACCGGAGAACAGCACGAGATGATCGAGGTACTCGGCGAGCTCCATGGCATCGACCGCCAGCTCGATATCCATATTGCCTTTGATCTTGCGCCGCCCGGTCGCGTCGACGAACTCTTTGGTCGGCTTCGTCACCATGGTGTAGCCGTTATAATCGAGCCAATCGACCAGCGGCCGGATCGAGGAATATTCCTGATCTTCGATGAGGGCGGTGTAATACAGCGCCCGGATCAGCTGGCCCTTGCTGCCGAACAGCGTCAGGAGCCGCTTATAATCGATGTCGAAGGCGAGGGACTTTGCGGCAGCGTAGAGATTGGCGCCGTCGATAAAGAGCGCGATGCGCTCATTGGGATAGAAATTCATTGAGCGTCCTAACACTGGAAATATGGTCGGCAATCAAAACAAACGCATAAAGGTCTTTGCAAACAACATAAGTGTGACGAGGGCTCTCCGCAATTGGTGACGCGTGGCAAGACACTGGTAGGATTAGGCGCAAATTGTCCCGGACCATGGGGCAGTCCCGCCGACACTATCGCCCGGGCTTTGCGTGAAATCGCACGCGCCGGCGTCGCCGTCGAGGCGGTGTCGGCCTATTACGAGACTGCGGCGGTCGGTCGCGCCGGGCAGCCCGCCTACGTCAATGCCGCCGCCCTGATCGACACGCATCTCGGCCCGGAAGCGCTGCTGCGGCTGTTGAAGGGGGTCGAGCGGGCGGGCGACCGCCGTGGCGGCAGTCCGTGGGGACCGCGCACCCTCGATATCGACATTCTCGACCACAAGGGCCTCGTTAAGCATTGGCGAGGCCGGCGTCCCCGTTTCACGCGGCCGGGGCCGAAGCCCCTTATCCTGCCCCATCCATGGATCGATAAGCGGCCTTTCGTGCTTAGGCCGCTGCTCGATATCGCGCCGGATTGGCGCCATCCGGTACTCAAATCGACCGCGCGAGAACTGTGGCGCCGGGCTGCGGGCGCCCGCGAAGGTCATGTGATGCGAAAGCTTTAGCGTGGCTTCGGCTTGCATGCCCGGCGCGAACACCATAAATAGGGGCTAAATCTAGGCAATTCCAAAAGGATCACCTCATGGCTCGCGTCACCGTCGAGGACTGCGTCGACAAGATTCCGAACCGTTTTGAACTCGTGCTGCTGGCCGGCCACCGCGCCCGCACGATCTCCGCCGGCGCCCAGATCGCGGTGCAGCGTGACAACGACAAGAATCCGGTGGTCGCGCTTCGCGAGATCGCCGAGAAGAAGATCGCCACGGACGACCTCAAGGAAGATTTCATCCACTCCATGCAGAAATATGTCGAGGTGGATGAACCCGAGGCCGAAGCCGTGCCGATGTTGTCGTCGGAGACCAGAATGCCGGTCCTCGGCCATGACGATCCGTCGTCCGATACGGCAATCGACAAGATGACCGAGGAGGAGCTGTTGCGCCGGATGGCGACACAGGCGCCTTCGGATGGCTCGAATGCGGGACCGCGCTCGCGCTGAGCCTGACGAGACCTTAGAGCGCGGCGCGTTTCAAATTGCCTCGCCGCGACGTCGTTCCGGCGATTGCCGGAATCCAGAGAGACCGGTGTCGATCATGTTGACCTGGATCCCGGCGAAAGCCGGGATGACGATTGTGCCGCGTTCGCAAATCTCCCCCGGGCACGTCCCGAGTCTTTTTGGGCATAGCCCATGACCCGCCAATATGAGCTGGTCGAGCGTGTGCTGAGCTATCAGCCCAACGCCGATGAGGCGATGCTCAACCGTGCCTATGTCTATGCCATGCGGGCGCATGGCAATCAGAAGCGCGCCTCGGGTGCGCCGTATTTCTCCCATCCGCTCGAAGTCGCCGCCATCCTCGCCGAGATGCGTCTCGACGACGCGACCATTGCCACGGCGCTGCTCCATGACACCATCGAGGACACCGACGTCACGCGCAGCGAGATCGACACCATGTTCGGCGCCGAGATCGGCACGCTGGTCGACGGCCTGACCAAGATCAAGAAGCTCGACCTCGTCACCAAGAAGGCCGAGCAGGCTGAGAATTTCCGCAAGCTGCTGCTTGCCATCTCCAGCGACATTCGCGTGCTGCTCGTCAAGCTTGCCGACCGTCTGCACAATATGCGGACGCTTGAGCACATGAAGCCGGCGAAGCGCAAAATCATTGCCGAAGAGACCATGGACATCTATGCGCCGCTAGCCGGCCGCATGGGCATGCAATGGCTGCGCGAGGAGCTCGAGGAGCATGCTTTTCGCTGGCTAAATCCGGAGGCTTACGCCGCCGTGGTCGAGCGCCTGAAGATTTTGCGTGCGCGCAACCAGGGTCTGATCGACGAGATCGAGGGCGCGCTCACCACCAAGCTCACCGAGGCGACGGTCCACGGTATCGTCGCCGGCCGCGAGAAGAAGCCTTACGCCATCTGGAGCAAGATGGAGCGGAAGCAGATTTCGCTCGAGCAACTCTCCGACATCTACGCCTTTCGCATCGTCGTCCCCGAAGTGCGGGACTGCTATCACGCGCTGGCGGTGATCCACACCACGTGGCACGTGGTGCCTGGCCGCTTCAAGGACTACATCTCCAATCCCAAGCAGAACGACTACCAGTCGATCCACACAACCATTGTCGGCCCCCGACATCAGCGCGTCGAGCTGCAGATCCGCACCGAGAAGATGCATTCGATCGCCGAATACGGCGTCGCCGCCCATGCGCTCTACAAGGATACGAAGGGCAGCAACGGCAAGGCGGTTCCGTCGCAGGACTCGAACGCCTATCGCTGGCTGCGCCATTTGGTCGGCATGCTGCTCGACGGCGACAACCCCGAGGAGTTCCTCGAGCACACCAAGCTCGAGCTGTTCCAGGACCAGGTGTTTTGCTTCACGCCGAAGGGGCGCCTCATCGCGTTGCCGCGCGGTGCGAATTGCATCGACTTCGCCTATGCGGTCCACACCGATGTCGGCAACACCTGCGTCGGCGCCAAGATTAATGGAAGGCCGATGCCGCTAGCCTCCGCCCTCCGCAACGGCGACGAGGTCGAGATCATTTGCTCCGCGGCGCAGGCCCCGCCGGTCGCCTGGCAGAGCCTCGCCGTCACCGGCAAGGCGCGCTCGGCCATCAGGCGGTCCACCCGCGACGCGGTGCGCGCCCAATACGGCAAGCTCGGCCGCGAAATTCTCGACCGCGCCTTTCAGCGCCGGGACAAGAAATTCAGCGAGGAGGCCATCGCCCAAGCGCTCGGCCGGCTATCGCAAAAGACCGCCGAGGACGTCATTGCCGCGGTCGGACGGGGCGAACTCGCCTCCGCCGACGTCGTGCGGGCGGCGTTTCCCGAGGAGGCGCCGCAAGAGGCGCCCAAGCGGCGGCGCAAGGTCAAGCGCACCGACGAAGGCTGGTTCGGTCTCGGCAAGGTCATGGGTCTCAAATTCCGCTGGCCCGGCTCGGGGGGCAAGGAACGTCCCGAAGGGTCAAGCGGCATCCCGATCAGGGGCCTGCGCGGCGACTTGCCGGTGAATTTCGCCGACGGCGGCGCCGTGCCGGGAGACCGCATCGTCGGCATCCTCACGCCGGGGCAGGGCATCACCATCTACCCCATTCACGCCCACGCTCTGAAGGCGTTCGACGAGGAGCCGGAGCGCTGGATCGACATCACCTGGGACATCGACGAGGACAACCCGCAGCGGTTCCCCGCCAAGATTACCGTCACGGCAATGAATGAGCCGGGCAGTCTGGCGCAGGTGGCGTCGGTCATCGGCGAGGCGGACGGCAATATCGAGAATATCAAAATGACCAACCGGGTCGCCGACTATGCCGAGATGTTGATCGATCTCGAGGTTTGGGACCTGCAGCATTTGAACGAAATTCTGGCGGGCCTCAGGGCCAAGGACGTAGTGAGCGCCGCTGCACGGGCCGAAGGCTGACCCTGGCATATAGAGAAAACGAGCCCAAATATGATAGGGCCTGTCGCTGCGGGCGGGGCATAATTGGGCACCGACTGCCTGCCCTTGGAACGAGGTTGTAATGCTGTTCAGGCGCCGCGAGGCGGAGAGTTTTCTAGCCAAGTTGCGTGTGCATCTATGGCCGCGCCGCAGCTGGAGCCGCTCGACCCGCTATGTGGTGTATCGCGTGCGCCGCTTGAGCGCCACGCCGCACGCCGTCGCCCTCGGTTTTGCCGCCGGCGTATTCGTCTCAGCCACACCCTTTCTCGGCACGCACCTCATCATGGCCGCGCTCATTGCTTGGGTGATCGGCGGCAGCATGGTCGCCGCCGTTCTCGGCACCTTCGTCGGCAACCCGCTGACCTATCCCTTGTTCTGGGTTAGCACCTACGAGGTGGGACATCTGATGCTCGGCGGCGAGAAGCAGAAGGCGCCGATCGATCTGTGGGGTGGGGATTTTCAGAGTTCGCTCGATCAGCTTTGGCCGCTCGTAAAGCCCATGACGCTCGGAGCCCTTCCCGTCGGCATCGCCTTGGCGGCGCTGAGCTATGTTCTCGTCAAGCCTACGGTGAACGCCTATCAACACCGCCGCCGCGCACTGACGGCGGCCCGTGAGGCCATGGAGACGAGATGACCGCGACGGGAACGAAGCCCGGTAGCGGCGGCGACAGCCCCGCACCGATCAGGCTCGGCATCAACATCGATCATGTCGCCACGTTGCGGAATGCCCGCGGCGGATTCCATCCGGATCCGGTGCGCGCGGCGAAGCTCGCGGTGGCTGCCGGAGCCGACAACATTACCGCCCATCTGCGCGAGGATCGACGGCATATCCGTGACGACGATATCGCCCGGCTCATCGCCGAGCTCGATTGCCCGCTCAACCTGGAAATGGCGGCGACGAACGAGATGACGGCGATCGCGCTCATGACCAAGCCGCATGCGGCATGCCTGGTGCCGGAGAAGCGCACCGAGCGCACCACCGAGGGCGGCCTCGACGTGGTGGCCCAGCACAACGTCTTGGCGCCGGTCGTCGCCGAGCTGGTCGACGCGGGCATTCAGGTGTCTCTGTTCATCGCCGCCGAGCACCGCCAGATCGAGGCGGCCGCGCGCCTCAAGGCGCCGGCCATCGAGATTCACGTCGGCGCGTGGTGCGATGCCTTGGCCGAGGAGCGGTTCGAGGATGCCGAGGCGGAATGGTGCTGCATTCGCGACGGCGCACGCTTCGCCCACGAACTGGGCTTGGAGGTCCATGCCGGCCACGGCCTCAATTACGAGACCGCGGAGACCATTTCCGCGCTGCCGGAAATCGTGGAGCTGAATATCGGGCACTTCCTCGTGGGCGAGGCGGTGTTCGTCGGCCTGGACGAGAGCGTGCGGCGCATGCGCGCGGCCATGGATGCGGGGCGTGAGACCTTGCGGCGCAGCCCCGCCGCAATCAGGGTTGTGTGAGACCTTCGTGATGATCATCGGCCTCGGCAACGACATCATCGACATCCGGCGGGTGGAGCGGACCATCGAGCGCTACGGCGAGCGCTTCCTGACGCGCGTGTTCACGGACACGGAACGGCGAAAATCCGACGCCAGGGCGCTGCGCGCGGCCTCCTACGCCAAGCGTTTCGCCGCCAAGGAGGCCTGCGCCAAGGCCCTCGGCACGGGCTTTCGCAACGGCGTCTTCTGGCGCGACATGGGTGTCGTAAATCTGCCGTCTGGCCGGCCCACGCTGGAGCTGACCGGCGGCGCCGCGCGCGTGCTGCAAGGCCTGACGCCGCAGGGGCACGAGGTCCGCATCGATCTGACCATCACCGACGACTTTCCCACCGCGCAGGCGATCGTCATCATCTCCGCCCTGAAGGTTGAGGCGCGCGACTGAGCCGTTTGCTTGATCCCTGAGGAGGGTCTATAGGGGCGCCTGTCCCGAAAATGCGGGGACGGGACGGGGGCCAGCCCGAGCAGAAACCGAGGAGAGCTTCCGCATGAGTGTGGACACGGAGAAAATGGAAGCAAGAAGCAGCGCCAAGGACACCGTCCGCGTCATCGTGCATGCGTTGATCCTCGCGCTCATCGTGCGGGTCTTCCTGTTCCAGCCGTTCAACATTCCCTCGGGCTCCATGATCCCGACTCTGCTGGTCGGCGACTATCTCTTCGTCTCGAAATACAGCTACGGCTATAGCCGCTACTCGTTTCCCTTCGGCTTCAACGTGTTCCCCGGCCGCATCTGGGCAAGCGACCCAGACCGCGGCGACGTGGTGGTGTTCAAGCTGCCGCGCGACAACGAGACGGACTACATCAAGCGGGTGATCGGTCTCCCCGGCGACGAGATCCAGATGCTTCACGGCGTCCTGCACATCAACGGCAAGGCCGTCGAGAAGGTGAAGGTCGACGATTATGTCGTCACCGAGCCGTCAGGCCGCGAACGGCACATGGCGCGTTATAAAGAGACGCTGCCGAACGGGGTCAGCTATCCCGTGCTCGATCTCGTCAATGAGGGCTTCGGCGACAACACCGAGGTCTACAAGGTGCCCGAGGGGCATTTCTTCATGATGGGCGACAACCGCGACAACTCCACCGACAGCCGATTCCTGTCCGAAGTGGGTTTCGTGCCTTTCGTCAATCTGGTCGGCAAGGCGCAAGTGATCTTCTTTTCCATCGATGAGGAGTCAAGCTTCTGGGAATTCTGGCGCTGGCCGAGCGAAGTTCGCTGGGACCGCATCTTCCATATGGTTCACTGAGCTTGCCTAAGCGGCGGACCACGGATCTCGGCCAGCTTTCCACCCGGCTTGGACATCATTTCGCAGATACCGCGCTTCTCAAGCTGGCGTTGACGCATGCCAGCGCGCGCGCCGACTCCAAGCCCAACGAGGACAACGAGCGGCTCGAGTTCCTCGGCGACCGCGTGCTCGGCCTCGCCGTGGCCGAGCTTCTCAGCGAACGCTTTCACAGTGCCAGCGAAGGCGAGATGGCCCGCTGGCTCAATCACCTGGTCCGCACCGAGACGTGCGCCCAGGTGGCGCAAAGCTGGTCGCTGGGCGATTACATCTTGATGAGCGGCGGCGAAGCCGGCTCCGGCGGGCGCCGCAAGACGACCATCCTGGCCAATACCTGCGAGGCCATTCTCGGTGCCATCTTCGCCGATGCCGGATATGAGGCGGCTCGCGATGTGGTCCTTCGCGACTGGGAGCCTCACCTGGAAGACCTGGAGGTTACCGCGCCCGACGCCAAGTCCGTGCTGCAAGAGTGGGCGCAAGGCAAGAAATTACCGCTGCCGCTCTATGTGGAAACCGCCCGCGAGGGCCCGGATCACGCCCCCCGCTTCACCGCCGAGGTGCAGGTCGAGGGTCTAGCGCCGGAGCAGGGGCAGGGGGATAACAAGCGCCAAGCTGAGCAGGCCGCGGCGCTCGCCATGCTGCTGCGCGAGGGCGTCTGGAGCGCGCAAAACGATGACTGAGTTTGAAATCGAAAACAGCGCCGAGCAGGACACGCCCAAGCGCTGCGGCTTCGTGGCCCTGATCGGCGCGCCCAATAGCGGCAAGTCGACGCTCACCAACGCGCTGGTCGGCGCCAAGGTCTCCATCGTCACCCACAAGGCGCAGACCACGCGTGGGCCGGTGCGTGGGCTGGCGCTCGTGGGCGGCTCGCAGATCATCCTCGTCGACACGCCGGGCATCTTCGAACCAAAGCGCAGGCTCGACCGCGCCATGGCGCAATCGGCCTGGGACCGCGCCGGCGACGCCGACATCGTGGCGGTCGTGATCGACGCCGCGCGCGGGCTGGACAGCAAGCTCACCCCGCTATTCGAGCATCTGCCGCAAATCCGGCGTCCGACCATCGCCATCCTCAACAAGATCGACCTCGTGGCGAAGCAGGATCTCTTGACCCTGATCGGCGATCTGTCGGCGTTCAGAGCCTTCGACCAGGTCTTTATGATCTCCGCGCTCACCGGCGACGGCGTGGCCGAGTTGAAGGCCTATCTGGCTCAATCCATGCCGCCGGGGCCGTGGCTGTTCCCGGAAGACCAGCTCTCGGACGCTACGCTTCGGCAGACCGCCGCCGAGATCACCCGGGAGAAGCTGTTCCTGCGGCTCCACGAGGAATTGCCCTATGCGCTCACCGTCGAGACCACCGACTGGAAGGAGCTGAAGGACAAAAGCGTTCGCATCGAGCAGACCATCTATGTGGAGCGCCAGAGCCAGCGCCGCATCGTGCTCGGCGCTAAGGGGGCCATGATCAAGGAGATCGGCTCGGCAGCGCGCGCCGACATCGCCGAAATCGCCGGCGTGCCCGTCCATCTCTTCCTGTTCGTCAAGGTGCGTGAAAACTGGGGCGACGACCCCGAGCGTTTCCGCGAGATGGGCCTGGACTATCCAAAGGGATAGGCAAAGCCCGGTGGGATAGACCAAGCTAGGCCATGGATTGGGTTGACGAAGGCATCTTCCTTTCGGCTAAGCCGCTCGGCGAAACCAGCGCCGTCGCCGAGCTGCTGACGCTCGAGCATGGCCGCCATCTCGGTCTCGTACGCGGCGGCCGCTCCCGACGCATCCGCCCCGTGCTCCAACCCGGCAATCTTATTCGCGTCACGTGGCGCGCGCGGCTCTCCGAGCATCTCGGCGGCTTCAACGTGGAGATGATGGAGGCTCATGGCTCCCGCGTGCTGGACGACGCCGCGGCCCTTGCCGCCATCGGCACCCTGGCCGGCTTCGTCAAGCTGCTGCCCGAGCGCGATCCGCACCCTGAGCTCTACGCCGCCACGTTGCATGTGCTGCGCTCCTTCGCCGAGCCGGATGTTTGGCCGGTGCTGTTCGTCCATTGGGAGTTCCAGCTCTTGCAGGAGCTCGGCTTCGGCCTCGATCTGAGCGAATGTGCCGCCACCGGGGCGACCGAAGAGCTTGTCTATGTGTCGCCGCGCTCAAGCCGCGCCGTGTCGCGCGAGGCGGGCGAACCTTATGGCGACAAGCTGCTGGCCCTGCCGGCCTTCCTGTTGGACGAGACGGCACCCATCGGCGACGCGGACATCGCCGCCGGCTTCGCGCTCACCGGTTATTTCCTCGAGCGCGACGTGCTGGCGCCCCATGGGCTCAAATTGCCCCAAGCCCGCGAGCGGCTTCTCGATTTACTGGCCCGCAAACCGCGCGCCGCTTGAGCGCGGGCCAGTGATGCGTTAAGCGCGAGATATGGGAAAACGCGTTTCGCCGCCTGATTCGGGGCCGATCGAGCCGGTCAATCTGCGCGTGGCGCTCGAGGAGCGCTACCTCGCTTACGCGCTCTCCACCATCATGCACCGGGCGCTGCCCGACGTGCGCGATGGGCTGAAGCCTGTGCACCGCCGGCTGCTCTACGCCATGCAGCAGCTCCGGCTCGGGCCCCAGGGCGAGTTCCGCAAATGCGCCAAGATCGTCGGCGACACCATGGGCAACTTCCATCCCCACGGAAACCAGGCGATCTACGACGCCCTGGCGCGCCTCGCTCAGGACTTTTCGGTTCGCTATCCGCTGATCGACGGCCAGGGCAATTTCGGCAATATCGACGGCGATAACCCTGCGGCCGACCGCTACACCGAAGCGCGGCTGACGGCCGTCGCGGCGCGGCTTCTGGAAGGCATCGACGAGGACACGGTCGACTTCCGCCCCAATTACGATGGGCGCGAGCAGGAGCCGTCGGTGCTGCCTGCCAATTTTCCGAATCTTCTTGCCAACGGCGCCTCGGGCATTGCCGTCGGCATGGCCACCAACATCCCGCCGCATAATGTTGGCGAGCTGTGCGACGCGGCGCTCCACCTCATCAAGTTTCCCAAGGCGACCGCCGACAAGCTCGTCGATCTCGTGCCGGGCCCGGACCTGCCGACCGGCGGCATCATCGTCGAGCCGCGGGAGAATATCGTTGAGGCCTACAGAACGGGCCGCGGCTCCTTCCGCCTGCGCGCCCGCTGGGAGCAAGAGGACACCGGCCGCGGAACCTATCAGATCGTTGTCACCGAGATCCCGTATCAAGTCCCGAAGGCACGGCTTGTCGCCCGCATTGCCGAACTGCTGCAGGCCAAGAAACTGCCGCTGCTCGCCGACGTCCGTGACGAGTCGGCTGAAGATGTGCGTCTCATCCTGGAGCCCAAGAGCCGCACGGTCGATCCGCTGCTGCTCATGGAGCAGATGTTCAAATTCACTGAGCTTGAGACCCGCGTGTCGCTCAACATGAACGTGTTGAGCCGGGGCCAGATCCCCAACGTGATGGGCCTGCGCCAAGCCTTGAGCGAATGGCTGGATCACCGTCTGGTGGTGCTGGTCCGCCGCTCCAAATTCCGTCTCGACAAGATCGACCACCGGCTGGAAGTGCTGGCCGGCTATCTCATCGTCTATTTGAATCTCGACAAGGTCATCAAGATCATCCGCGAGAAGGACGAGCCAAAGCCCGCGTTGATCAAGGCCTTCGCGCTCACCGAGGTGCAGGCCGAAGCCATCCTCAATATGCGGCTGCGCGCCTTGCGCAAGCTCGAGGAGATGGAGCTCAGGCGCGAGCACGACGACCTCACCAAGGAGCGCAAAGAGCTGAAATCGCTGCTCGCTTCCAAGGACAAGCAATGGCAGCGCATCTCCGGTGAGATCAAGACGTTGAAGACCGAGTTCGGCCAGAAGACCGAACTGGGGCGGCGCCGCACGAGCTTCGAAGACGCGCCCGAGGGCGTCGACATCGAACTCGCCGAGGCGATGATCGAGAAGGAGCCGGTCACCATCGTGCTCTCGGAGAAGGGCTGGATCCGCTCCATCAAGGGACACGCCACGGAAGCGGCGAGCCTGTCTTTCAAGGAGGGCGACCGGCTCAAATGTCTCGTGCGGGCGCAGACCACCGACACGCTGTTGCTGTTCGCCACCAATGGCCGGTTCTATTCGCTTGCCGCCGACAAGCTGCCCGGGGGCAGGGGTCATGGCGAGCCGTTCCGCCTCATGGTCGACATCGAGGATGCGGGCGACAGCATCGAGCTGTTCGTCTACGAGCCGGGCCGCAAGCTGCTGGTTGCCGGCACCAGCGGTCACGGCTTCATCGTCGCCGAGGACGAGGTCGTGGCCATGACCCGCAAAGGCAAGCAGATCTTGAACCTGCCGGCGGGCGACGAGGCGGTGGTTGCGGCGCCCGTGGACGGCGACAGCGTCGCCGTCATCGGCGCCAACCGCAAGCTCTTGCTGTTCCCGTTGAAGGAGTTGCCCGAGATGCCGCGCGGCAAGGGCGTCCGCCTGCAGCGCTACAAGGATGGCGGCCTGGCCGACGCCAAGACCTTCAAGAAGAAGGAAGGCCTGACCTATGTCGACGCGGCGGACCGCACCTTCACGCTTTCATCCACCGACCTTCGCGATTGGTGGGGCGCACGCGCGCAGGCTGGGCGCATGCCGCCCAGAGGCTTTCCCAAGTCGGGGCTGTTCGGAAGACGCTTCTGACCGAGAAAGCGCCTAGCCGCGCACCCAGCCCTTGGAGGTGAGGCGCTCTTGCGGCTGGAAGCGATCTTTGTAGCGCATCTTGCGCGAGCCCTCGATCCAGTAGCCGAGATAGACGAACGGGTACCCTTGCGCCCGCGCGTAGTCGACGTGATCGAGGATCATATAAGTGCCGAGGCTGCGCGCCGGCACGTCCGGATCGTAAAAGCTGTAGACCATGGAAATGCCGTCGCTGAGGCGATCGCATAACGACACGCCCATGAGCGGGGCATCGCCGTTCTCGTCCGGCTTCAAGCGATACTCGGTGACGAAGGTCTCCACCACGCTGTCCTCGACCATCAGCGAATAGTCGAGCACCGACATCTCGGCCATGCCGCCATCGGCGTGGCGCGCCTCGATATAGTCGCGGAACAGCGCGTATTGCTCGGAGCTCGGCGATGCCGGCATGCGGGTGGCGACCAGATCGAAATTATCACGGGCGATGCGCTTGAGGGAGCGGCGGGGTTTGAATTCGTCCACCAGGATGCGCACCGGTACGCAGGCCGAGCAGGCATCGCAATAGGGCATATAGGCGATGTTCTGGCTGCGCCGGAAGCCTCCCTTCAGCAGATTGTCGATGAGGAAGCCCGGCTTGTCGCGCGTCAGATGCGTGAATAGCTTCCGCTCGAGCCGGCCGGGCAGATAAGGGCACGGCTGCGGCGCGGTAATGTAGAACTCCGGAAAGTTGCTCTTGTGTTCTGTCACGGGCCACCGACCTGAAGCGAATCCAAGCCAACCTCCCTAAGCTTAGTGGATCAAAGGCCGGCCGCGCAATCGGGGAAGCTTGTCATAAAACCGCTAAATCTTCGAATATCTCACGACTAGGAGCGGTTGATGATCACGACACCGGCGAGAATGTCATGCAAACAGCGCTTGCGCTGGTCGAAAAAGGCCCACAGCAGGATCGGGCAGAAGATCACCAGCGAGAACCAGAACAGCAGCGCATGAAAGGCCGCGATCAGCGGTGTGACCTTGCCGCCATACCACATGGGCACGGTCAGCCCCATCATGCGCTGGCCGATCGTGGCCGCATTGGGCCCGCCGATGGTCAACGCGTTATAGCCAAGGCCCACGGCCGGAAAGACCAGCCCGAACAAAAGCCAAGCGAGACCGAGCGTGAGAACGCCGAGTACCGCGACGGCGACCGAGGCAATGGCCGTCAGCGCCACGATGATGATGGCGTCGATGATGAACGCGACGCAGCGTTTGCGGATTACGGCCTCGAAGAGCTGAGGTTGCGTCACGGGATTATAGGCGTGGGGTTGTTCGCCAAAACTCCCAGTCGTGCGGGCGGGATGAGTCTGATGCTCGGTCATGCTGTCTCCGAATTGGGGCCGCGTGCGTAAACAAAACATGGGCATTTGCCCGCGCTCACACAAGCACGGCCGCCCCTAAGCCGCCCTTGGATCGTCTCGGTGCGCATCACGAAGCAACGCGCAACGCGCCCGCAGGTTGCCGAGTTAGGGGGGACGGTTTAAGGATTCTCGTTGGGCACGGCACGGCTTACGGGGAGCCAAGATGCGGAAATCTCTATTGGGGCTCGTGATCGCGGGTCTGCTCGTCGCTGCCGGTGGCCAGGCAAGCGCCTGCGACGGCGGTAAGATCCTCTTCGAGGACAAGTTCGACGACGACGCCGGCGGCTGGTCGATCAACAACACGATCGAGGTGAAGGGCGGGTCCTTCCTTTTCAAGCTGCCTGCCGACGACATGCAGTCGAACCTCAATGTCACCTTCACCGTCCAGGATGCCGATATCTGCGCCGATGCGGTATGGCCCGAAGGCGGCGATCCGCCAGTGCTCGGGGCAGGCCTTCTGTTCTGGGGCGAGAACAACCGGACCTATTACCAGTTCGGCATTCTCAACAACGGGCGGTACTGGATCGCACGCAAGCAGGACGGCGCCTGGCTCGGCACCATTGCCGCCAACGTCGATTCCCCCGCCATCAATACATCGCCGGGTGCCGCGAATACCCTGCGCGTCGATGCCAAGGGCAACACGCTCGCCTTCTACATCAACGGCACGAAGGTGCGGGAGCTCAGGGGCCAAGCGCCAAGCGGCGGCTGGCGCTTCGGCTTGTCGGGCGACAATTTCGACAAGACGAAAGAGTCGACGGTACTGTTCACCGACATGAAGGTCACCGACTAGCGGCTAGCGCGCATCCTTCAGCCGCTTCGCCACTTCAGGCGCGAAATAGGTGAAGATCCCATCGGCCCCGGCGCGCTTGCACGCCATCAGGCTTTCCAAGATCACGCGGTCGCGGTCGAGCCAGCCGCGCTCAGCCGCCGCCGCCAGCATCGCGTACTCGCCGGAGGTTTGATAGACGAAGGTCGGCAGCTTGAACGCCTCCTTCACCCGCCACACGATATCGAGATAAGCGAGCCCCGGCTTCACCATAACCATGTCGGCGCCTTCGGCCACGTCGAGCGCCACCTCGCGCAAGGCTTCGTCGCCGTTGGCCGGGTCCATCTGATAGGTCTTCTTGTCGCCATGCAGCTGCATGCCTGAGCCCACCGCGTCGCGGAACGGCCCGTAGAAGGCGGAGGCATATTTCGCCGCGTAGCTCAGAATCTGCGTTTGCGGGAAGCCGTTGTCTTCGAGCGCGGCCCGGATGGCGCCGATACGCCCGTCCATCATGTCGGACGGCGCCAAAATATCGCAGCCGGCTTCCGCCTGTACCAGCGCTTGGGTGATCAGCGCCTCGATGGTGCGGTCGTTGTCGATCTCGCCGTCGATCAGGAGACCGTCATGGCCGTGGCTGGTGTAGGGATCGAGCGCCACGTCGCAGATGATGCCGATGTCGGGCACCGCCGCCTTGATGGCGCGCACTGCCCGGCACACGAGATTGCCCGGGTTGAAGGCCTGGCTCGCCGCCTCGTCGCGCAAAGCCGGCTCGGTATTGGGAAACAGCGCGATGGCCGGCAGCCCAAGGGTGGCGGCCTGTTCCGCCGCCTTCACGGCGAGGTCGATGGACAGGCGCTCCACGCCGGGCATCGCCTCGATGGCGCTGCGTTGACCCGTCCCCTCGATCACGAAGATCGGCCAGATCAGATCGTCGGGTGTGAGCGTGGTCTCGCGCACGAGCCGACGCGACCAGTCGGCGCGCCGGTTGCGCCTGAGCCGCGTCGCCGGATAGCCGGGCTGCGGCGCATCCGCCGGCTTGGGGTCCGCGCGTTTCGCCCGCTCGCTGCGCAACGAGACGGTTTTTTCTTTGGCGGCGTCTTTGGACGGTGAGGCCACGCGAAAATCCTAGGCTTGCTTGGCTGAACGTGCGGTCAAGCTACCACCCGCGCCACAAAGCTTCCAGGCAGTGCGACAAACATGGTTTGCCACCTGGAAGGACCTATTCGCAGAAAGCGGAGTGGCGGCGCGCCTTCATGTCGAGATGGAAGTGATTCTTGTGGGCGTCGTTCGCCTCGGGCCCGAGCACCGTGCCGAAGATCTGGCAGGCGTCCCCGTGGATGCTGCGCACGAAGTCCGACCGCCGTTCCGCCACGAGCTCGATGGCATCCGCCGGTTTGGCCTCGGGGAGCGAGGCAACCGGCGGCTCAACCTCTGGAGGCTCGGCGACCGGCGGCGGCAGGGGTGGCGAGGCCGCCGCGACGGAAACCGGCGCCACGAACGGGTTGGTCCTAGGGTCCCCGGCTGCGTGCGTGTTCGCGGCGCCACGGTTACTCGGGGCCGCCGACGGCACGAAGGGATTGCTCGAGGGTGTGACTTTCGGTAGGTCGCGCCTGACGGGCTCGGGCGCCGCCACTCGGTTCGAGACCGCCACGATCGCACCCGTCGGCGCCTCGGCGATGGACTCAAGGCGCGGCTCCGCTTCGGGCGGCGGCAGGACGCGCGGCCAGCTCTTCAGCACCGTGACGCGTTCCCCCGACGCGAGCACGAACTCCGAGATGTCGAGTGCGTTGGCGAGCGCGTGCTCGCTGATCCTGGTATTGGCGCCGCCATAGCGGTTGCGGCAGGAATAGGAGGTGGCGTTGTGGATCTCTACCACGGCACTGCCGAGCGTCGCTTTCGCTTTCGGCTGCACGCGCTTCTGCAGCCAGCCGTCGAGCTTGACCGCCAGCACGCAGCGCATGGTCGCCGGCGGAGAGATGGCGACATCGCCGATGGAGCTGACGAGGATCGGCGCCGGTGCACCGCAAATCCCGTCCTTGATTGGCGGCAGCGGCTTGTAGTCGAGGCGGACGCCGGCAAGCTGTTTCACGCAGGCCGCCTTGGCGGCGGCGACCTCGGCGTCGGTCCAGGGCACGGTCGGCTTGTCGCCGGGCAAATTGGGCTTCACCTCCGGCGCCGCGGCCGTTTCGCTCGCCGGGCGCGGCGCTGCGTGCCGGATTCCGCTGAGGCGCCGGTGGTAGCGGCTCCTGGGCGTAGGCCGGAACGGCCAGCGCCATGAGGCAAGCCAAGCTGAGGAGGCGGCTCGGCGCAGACATCATTTGGTGTCCATTTGCATGGCGTCCACGCGCCGCCGTGCCGGCGCTTGTGGTTTCGCCCATTGGGTGTTAGCTGCCCCGGGCCTTTGCAAGGCGGGATTTTGGATGGATTTTATAGGGGTCATCGCGTTTGTCCGAAGCGCTTGGCATCACCTTCGAAGAGAACGACCGCGCAGGCATCGTCACTCTCGACCGGCCGACTAGGCTTAACGCGCTTAGCCGCGAAATGTTCGAGGCGCTGAGCGCCAACTATCGGCGCTGGGCCCCGGCGCCGCATATCTACGGCGTGGTGATGCAATCCTCCCACCCTTCCGTGTTCTGCAGCGGCGGCGATCTCAAAGCCCTGAATGCGTTGAACCAGCAAGGCGCCACCGCGGCGATTCGCGAATTCTACCGCGCCGCTTATAGCCATGTCTGGCTGCTCGAGAACTTCATCCGACCGAACGTGCCGCTCATCAACGGTCTCGTGTTCGGCGGCGGCATCGGCATCACCCTGTTCGGCACCCATTGCGTGGCCGCGGAAGGCTACCGCTTCGCCATGCCGCAAGTGGGCATCGGCTTTCTGCCAGACATCGGCGGCACCTATTTCCTGCCGCGCCTGCTCGGCTGGACCGGGATTTATCTCGCGCTCACCGGCCGCACCATCGGCCCGGCCGACGCCCATCGCTTGCGCCTGGCGACGCATTACATCCCGTCGGCCCATTTCGGTGTGATCAAGGACGCTCTCGCCGACAATCATCCCATCGACCGGTTGCTTGACGGGCTGCATCGCGATCCGGGCGAAGGTGCGTTGGTGCGGCTGACGCCGGCGATCGATCGCATTTTCTCCGCGCCGTCCGTCGAGGAGATTCTCGCCCGCCTCGATGCGGAAGAGGGGGAGTTCGAAACCTGGGCGCGGGAGACTGCGGCCGAGTTGCGCAAGAAATCGCCGACCTCGCTCAAGATTGCGTTCGCTCAGATGCAAGCCGGCAAGGAACTTGATCTAGCGGAAAGCTTGAAACTGGAGTTCCGACTAACGTCGCACCTCGTCACCACCCATGATTTCCGCGAGGGGATCGATGCCCGCATCGCCGGCAAGGGCCGTGTCCCCAATTGGCGCCCGGCGACCTTGGCAGAGGTGGACGATGACGAGATCAAGCGGCTTTTCGCAACGCCGGTCGACGGCGAGCTGGAACTCGACGCGCGCTAGCAGACGCAAAAAGTCCTTGAGACGCGCGCAAAGCGCACCAACATCATCAAAACTTAATACTAGAATTTCATGCAATCTTAAGCGTCTCGCTTAAGCTCATCTTAGGTTGGCCTGCCTATAGTCATCCTCAAGTTGGGGATTAACAACAACTAATGAGGGTAGGCGATGAATGTAGCCCTGAATATAGGGACGCAGACGGGGACCGATGGGGCGGAAGACCTCAAAGGCCGCTATCTTGTTTCCTTGAAGCTTGTCGAGCGGCTTCACCGTTTGCTGCTCGATGTCATCAAAGATGAGTTCGAGCGCTTGGGCCGTGGCGACGTCAACAGCGTCCAGGCACTGCTGCTCTACAACATCGGCGACGCCGAGCTGACTGCGGGTGAGCTCACCAGCCGCGGCTACTATCTCGGCTCGAACGTGTCGTACAATCTCAAGAAGCTGGTCGATGCCGGCTATATCCACCACCAGCGTTCCACCACCGACCGTCGCTCCGTGCGGGTAAGCCTCACCGAAAAGGGGCAAGAGGTCTCCGAGGTGGTCAACGGTCTGTTCCAGCGCCAGCTGAAGTCGCTGGAGCAGGTGGGCGGCATCGGTCATGACGACCTGGAGATTCTCAACAAGGCCCTGATCCGGCTCGAGCGTTTCTGGACCGATCAGATTCGCTACCAGCTCTAAGCCTTCACGATCACTGCGATCGTCTTGCCCCGGCGGATCACTCCGCCGGGGCAGTTTGTTTTGGGCCGTGCCCGAGAAACCAGATCCGGGCCGGCGGCAGCCCAAATTCGCCCCATTTCTCGGGCAGTCTTACGACCTGGCCCGCTGTCCAATCCCGCGGATAGGGTGAGGGCGCCTGATGGGGGAAGCTTTTCTCAATCAGTCGTAGCGTAACGTCGTCGCTGCTCTCGGGGTGCGCCTGGATCTTAGTCTTGGTTAAACACTTTGTGACACCAAGTGAGGATTCGTCGGCCCGAAACGAGTAGAGCCGCGAAGACAAAGCGCCTATGGTTAAGCAAGACAGAAGCCGCCAGCAGACGGGGAGCGGCATATGCCGAAATTTATGGACAAATTCGCCAGTGGGACGCTAGCCGCCACGACAGGCCTGATCGCGGCCCTTCTCGTCGCGAGTGCCGGCCCGGCGAGCGCTGGGCCATTCAATTGGTTCAAGGGCAAGGATCCAAACCAGAATTACGAGCAGCAGCCACAAGCGCAGGCACCCCAGTCGGGGGGCAATGGCGGCGGGTTGTTCGGCGGGTTGTTCGGCGGCGGCAGCCGGGGCGGTCTGAGGGGAACCGAGCACGAGTTCGCAGGCGTCTGAGCTCGCTCAGGATGATCCTGAGGCCATGATGATTACCAATCCGGCACTCAGCACGCCCACGCTTGCGACCGCCAATATCGGCCCGACCAAGGCGGCTATCCAGAAGTATGAGGGGATCGTTGCCCAAGGCGGCTGGCCCACCGTGCCCGCCGTGGCGATGAAGCCGGGCCAGCGCGGTCAGGAGATCGTCACCCTGCACCGTCGCCTCGAGATTAGCGGCGATCTCGTGGGCATGAGCATTCCCGACGAATACGACCAAGCCGTCGTCGCCGCGGTAAAGAGATTCCAGCTAAGCCATGGTCTGCCGGCGACCGGTGTGATCGACTCCAAGGCAACAATCGCCGCGCTGAATGTGCCGGCAGTTGTCCGGCTTGCCCAGCTGCAAGCCAATCTGAGACGGCTGCAAAAACTGGCGCCTGGTGCGAACGGCCGGTACATCCTCGTCAACATCCCGGCCGCTCAGGTCGAGGCGGTCAATAATGGTCAGGTCCAACAGCGCCACGCGGCCGTCGTCGGCAAGCGGGAACTGCCGACCCCGGAACTCACCAGCAAGGTGACTGAAGTCAACTTCAATCCCTATTGGTACGTGCCGCGCAGCATCATCCAGAACGATCTCGTGCCGAAGGGCCGCCAGTTCGCGGCGCGCGGGCAGGACATGCTCGCCGCCTATCACATGGAAGCCTTCGATCAGCAGGGCAATCAGCTGGACCCGCGCCAAATCGATTGGAACGGCCAGGCGGTCTATACGTACAATTTCCGGCAGCTCCCCTGGAAGGAGAACTCGCTCGGCTTCATCAAGATCAACTTTCCGAACAAGGACGCGGTCTACATGCACGACACCCCGCTCAAGAGCCTGTTCGGCAAAGCGGTTCGCTACGACAGCCATGGCTGCGTGCGCGTGCATAATGTCGCCACGCTCGCCGACTGGATTCTCGATGACAATCCGGCCTGGAACATCAATCGGATCATGAGCCTCAAGCAGACCGGCGAGCAGATCACAGTGAAGGTGAACCGGAAGATCGGGGTCTATTTCTCGTATATCAGCGCCTGGGCAACGCCAGACGGCGTGATCCATTTCCGGCCCGACATCTATAGCGAGGACGGGTCCGCGACCGCTTCCGCCTATTGATCTGACGACCCTTCAAAGCAAAGGCCATGCAGCCTGACGGTTGGATGGCCTTTTTGCTTTGGCGTGCCGAAGAGGAGAGGGCACGCCTTGGGGGGTTAAGCGGAGAGCTTCACCGGAATCTTCAGATACTGGACCCCGTTCGCGTCCGGTGGCGGCAAATGGCCGGCGCGCATATTCACCTGGATCGAGGGCATCAGCAGCTCCGGCGCCGCAAGCGTGGCGTCGCGCGCCTCGCGCATGGCCACGAAGGCATCCTCGCTGATACCGTCTTTCACATGAGCGTTGTGCTCCCGCTCGTCGGCCACGGTGGTCTCCCAGGCATATTCGTCGCGGCCCGGAGCCTTATAGTCATGGCACATGAACAGACGGGTCTCCGGCGGTAAGGCCAGCAGCCGCTTTATGGACCGATAGAGCTTGCGCGCGTCGCCGCCAGGGAAGTCGGCTCGGGCCGTGCCGTAATCCGGCATGAACAGGGTGTCGCCGACGAAGACGGCGTCGCCGATCCGGTAGGCAATGTCAGCGGGCGTGTGGCCGGGCACATGCATCACCTCGACCTCGAGCGAGCCGAGCTGGAAGCGCTCGCCGTCGGCGAACAGGTGATCGAACTCGCTGCCGTCGCCACTCAAATCCGTTGCGTTGAAAACCGGGCGGAAAATTTTCTGCACGTCACGGATATGTTCACCGATGCCGACCTTGGCTCCGGTCTTCAGCTTGATATAAGGCGCGCCCGACAGGTGATCGGCGTGGGCGTGGCTCTCCAGCACCCAGTCGATGGTCAGCCCGTCGGTCTTCGCGGCCTCGAGAATGACATCGGCCGATTTGGTCGATGCTTTGCCGCTGGCGTGATCGTAATCGAGCACCGGATCGACGACCGCGGCGCGTTTCGTGTCGGGATCCGACACCAGATAGCTCACGGTGTTGGTGGCTTCATCGAAAAATGCCTTGATGGTGGGGGTGGTGCGCATAGGAAAACGCTCCTTTCTCAACGGCGCTTGCGTGATCTCTGTTGACTAATATATTAGTAGATACTAAATTAGCAAGCGCTAATGGAGAAAAGGAACTGATCCATGCCTCGCGCTTCCGCTGACTTGGCTGTCTTCGAGGCCAACGCCACGAATGTTGCCGGCATCCTGCGCACCCTGGCCAACGAGCGGCGCCTGATGGTGCTGTGCAAGCTGGTGGAATGGGGTGAGGCGAGTGTCGGTTCCCTGGCGGAAGCGGCCGGGTTGTCGCAGTCCGCCACGTCCCAGCATCTCGCCAAGATGCGCGAGGAGGGGCTCGTGGACTTCCGGCGCGAGGGCCAGACTCTCTGGTACCGCATCGCCGAGCCGCGTACCGAGCTGCTGCTCGGCTATCTCCAGAAGCTTTATTGCAGCGAAAAGTGACCGCCTCGCCGCGGTCCCACGGAGATCCACCATGAGCCTTCCCACCATCAGCCCCGCCGACGCCAAGCGCCTCCTCGACCAAGGCGCCACCCTTGTCGACATCCGCGAGGCTGGTGAGCGCGCCAGCGAACACATTCCCGGGTCACAGCACGGACCTCTGGGTCAACTAAGCGGCAAGGCCTTCGAGGATGTCAGCGCGCCCATCATCTTCCACTGCCGTTCAGGTATGCGCACCGAGAAAAATGCCGGCCGCCTGAAAGAAGCGGCGTCTTGCGAGGCCTATGTCTTGTCCGGCGGCATCGAGGCTTGGAAGCGCGCAGGGCTTCCTGTCGTCAGCGACAAACAGCCGATGGCGCCAAACCGCCGGTTGATGATCGTCTACGGCGGTGCCGTTCTGCTTGGCGTTCTGCTCGGCGCCTTCGTCACCCCATCCTTCTACCTGCTGGCTGCGGTCGCCGGCGCAGGCCTCTTGTTCGGCGGCGTCTCCGGCTGGGGCGGCATGGCCAGGTCGCTCTAGTCGGCGCCCGATGCCCATGGCCCTTGGCCTTGTTCCCATCGCCTTGCTGCTTGGCTCCGGCGCGCTTGTCGGGTTGACCCTCGGCCTCATCGGCGGCGGTGGTTCGGTGCTCGCCGTGCCGCTGCTCGTTTATGTCGTCGGCGTACCCTCGGCTCACGTGGCCATCGGGTCGTCCGCCGTTGCCGTCGCCGTCAATGCCGCTTCGGGGTTGGCGACCCACGCCCGCCTCGGCACCGTGAAATGGCCCTGCGCGCTTGTCTTCTCCGCCGCCGGCGTGACCGGCGCGTTTGCCGGGGCCAGCCTCGGCAAGCAGCTCGGCGGCACCGAACTGCTGGCACTGTTCGGCATGGTGATGATCGGCGTCGGCATCTACATGGTCAGTGTAGAGCCTAAAGTGTCCGGCCTCGACGTGCGTCTCACGCCGGAAACCGCGCGCCACCTGTTGCCGCGGCTTGATTCTCATCGGCGCGGGAGTCGGACTGCTCTCCGGATTCTTCGGGATTGGCGGCGGCTTCCTCATCGTGCCCGGCCTCGTGCTGGCGACCGGCATGGCGCTGCAGAACGCCATCGGCACCTCGCTGTTCGCCGTGACGGTCTTCGGCGCAACCACGGCAGCCAGCTACGCCGTTTCAGGATTTGTCGACTGGCGTATCGCCGGGCTGGTGATCCTCGGCGGTGTCGCCGGGACGTTGCTTGGCACGCGCACCAATGCCTATCTCGCAGGTTACAAACGGGCGCTCGCCGCCACCTTCGCCAGCGTCGTGATCGCCGTCGGCCTTTATGTGGTTGTGAGCGGCATCATGGCGCTGGTCCCGCACGGCTAGATCCCCGGCTCCAAGCTAAGCGGCTGTAAGGCCGTTGGTTTTACCAAAGGTCCAGGATAGGCTGATCCAAACCGGTCTACCGTTGGGGCGTTGCTGGCGTGGCCGCGCGACATGTGGTAGAGCGGGCGCAATATGCCTAGCGTTGCGCTTCGCGAGGGGAAAACCACGCGGGCAGGTCGCCTAGGCCGACTGGGGTTTGTCTAAGCTCGAGGAGCAGTTAGCCATGACGGCAAGTGATATTCGGCGCGCCGAGGCGCGCGAGAGCGACTTTTTCACCAAGCGCTTGGAAGATGCCGACCCTGAAGTTTGGGACGCCATCGAGGACGAGCATGAGCGTCAGCAGAACGAGATCGAGCTGATCGCCTCGGAGAACATCGTGTCCAAGGCGGTGCTGGATGCCGCCGGCACGCTCCTCACCAACAAATATGCCGAAGGCTATCCCGGGCGCCGCTATTACGGCGGCTGCCAATATGTCGACGTGGTCGAGCAGATCGCCATCGACCGGGCCAAGCGCCTGTTCAACTGCAACTTCGCCAATGTGCAGACCCATTCCGGTTCCCAGGCCAACCAGTCTGTGTTTCTGGCCCTGATCAAGCCGGGCGACACGGTCCTCGGCATGAGCCTCGCCGCGGGCGGTCATCTGACCCATGGCGCGCCGCCGAACATGTCCGGCAAATGGTTCAACGCCGTCCAGTATGGCGTGACGAAGGACACGAACCTCATCGACTATGACGAGGTCGAGCGCCTAGCCAAGGAACACAAGCCCGCCCTGATCATCGCCGGTGGCTCCGCCTATCCGCGCATCATCGATTTCGCGCGCTTCCGCCAGATCGCCGATTCCGTCGGCGCCTACCTCCTGGTCGACATGGCGCATTTCGCCGGCTTGGTGGCCGCAGGCGTCCATCCGAGCCCGCTGCCCTTTGCCGATGTCTGCACGACCACCACGCACAAGACTTTGCGCGGCCCGCGTTCGGGCATGGTCGTCTCCAACAACGAGGACATCGGCAAGAAGATCAACTCGGCCGTGTTCCCGGGTCTCCAAGGCGGTCCGCTGATGCACATTATCGCCGCCAAGGCCGTGGCTTTCGGCGAGGCGCTGCAGCCGTCCTTCAAGCTCTACGCCCAGTCGGTGATCGACAATGCCAAGGCGCTCGGCGAGACGCTGGTCCAAGGCGGGCTCGATCTCGTCTCCGGCGGCACCGACACGCATCTGATGCTGGTCGATCTCAGGCCCAAGAAGCTCACCGGCAAGGCGGCCGAAATTGCGCTGGGCCGGGCGCATATCACCTGCAACAAGAATGGCGTGCCGTTCGATCCGGAGAAGCCGATGATCACCTCCGGTATCCGTCTCGGCTCGCCGGCGGGCACCACGCGCGGCTTCGGCATAACCGACTTCCAGTTGGTCGGCGGCATGATCCTCGAAGTGCTTGACGGTCTCGCCGCCAATGGCGACGAGGGCAACGGCGCCGTTGAGGAGTCCGTGAAGCAGCGCGCTACCGAACTTTGTTCGCGGCATCCGATCTACGAGTAGACGGCAAGCGTGACGGTGAGGAAGGGGAGGGCGATCGCCCATGCGGTGCCCTTATTGCGGCAGCACCAACACGCAGGTGAAGGATTCTCGCCCGAGCGAGGACAACACCACGATCAGGCGCCGCCGCGTCTGTGCTGATTGCGGCGGCCGCTTCACCACATTCGAGCGGGTGCAGCTACGTGAGCTGACCGTGGTCAAGCGCAGCGGGCGGCGTATCCCCTTCGACCGCGACAAGCTGATGCGGTCGGTGCAGATCGCCATGCGCAAGCGCCCGGTGGAACCGGAGCGCGTGGAGCGCATGGTCAGCGGCATCGTACGCCGGCTCGAGAATATGGGTGAAAACGACATCGCTTCGGCGACCATCGGCCGCCTGGTGATGGAGGCGCTCAAAGGTCTCGATGACGTGGCCTATGTGCGCTTCGCCTCCGTCTATAAGAATTTCCGCGAGGCCAAGGACTTTGAGGCGTTGCTCGGCGAGCTTGCCGGAACCGAAGGTGACAGCGCCGACGAAACCGACGTCGAGGACTAGGTAAGCGGCTATCTCATGCGTGCCAGCGACGAGGAGCATATGGCGCAGGCACTCGTGCTTGCGCGGCGCGGGCTCGGTCTCACCTGGCCGAACCCGTCCGTCGGCGCGATCGTGGTGACGCCGTCGGGCGAAATTGCCGGGCGCGGCTGGACGGCGCCGGGCGGACGTCCCCATGCCGAGGCGGTAGCGCTCGATCGGGCCGGTGCCAAGGCTGACGGCAGCACCATCTACGTGACGCTTGAGCCATGCGCCCATGAGGGGCGTGACATCGCCTGTAGCGATGCCATCGTCGCGGCGAAGCCGAAGCGCGTCGTCGTGGGTTTGCGCGATCCCGATCCCCGTACCGCCGGTCGCGGCATCGAGCGCTTGAAGGCTGCCGGCATCGAGGTGGAGGAGGGCGTCTTGGCCGCCGAAGCGGCCGCCGTGACCCTCGGTCATCTAATGCGCGTCACCCACGGACGCCCTGCCGTGACGCTGAAGCTCGCGGTCGGCTCCGACGGTTTGATGCCCGAAGGCCACGGACAGCCGGTCTGGATCACGGGTTCGGACGCCCGCGCCCACGGCCATCTCTTGCGCGCACGCAACGATGCTATTCTGGTTGGCCGCGGCACCGTTCTCGCCGACGACCCAACACTCACCTGCCGGCTGCCGGGCATGTCCTGCCGCTCGCCGGTACGCGTCGTGCTCGACCGGCGCCTGCGCACGCCACCGGACGCCCAGCTGTTCGACGACACCATGGTGCCGGTCTGGTTGATCTGTGCGGAGGGTGAGAGCCACCCGGCCGCCGACCTGCTACATGAGCACGGCGCTGAGATCGTGCCGGTCGCGATCGACGACCACGGTCTCATCGATGTGCAAGACGCCCTGGAGACTCTGGCCGAACGCGGCATCACCCGCGTCCTGGTGGAAGGGGGACCCATGGTCGCGCGCAGCCTCCTCGACGCCGATCTCGTCGACGAGGCCGTGATTTACGTGGGCGCCGAGCCTGCCGGTGCCGAGGGTCTCACGCCGTTTGCCGGCGACGGCCTTGATCGACTGACGCAAAGCGGCCATTTCACACCAATTGCCTCGCGATCCTTCGGAGCCGACCGGATGACGTGGTGGCGGCGGATACGAACATGTTCACTGGCATTGTCAGCGGCCTAGGCACGCTTCTCGAGCGGCGCGGATCCCGCTTCGTGATCGCCGCACCCTATAAGCGGAAGAGCCTGGAAGAGGGCGCCTCGGTCGCCTGCAACGGCTGCTGCCTGACCCTTGTCGGTATCGGCAAGGCGAAAGGGAAGGGCGCGGAGTCCGTCTTCGCCGTCGAGGTCTCCAATGAGACCTTGGCCCACACGACCCTTGGCGCGTGGCAGGAGGGGCAGCGGATCAATCTCGAGCGGGCACTTGCGCTCGGCGAAGAGCTCGGCGGTCATATCGTCACAGGACATGTGGATGGCCGTGCGAAAGTTATCTCCCGCTATCCCGACGGGGACAGCGTCAGATTTCTGATCGAAACGCCGGAAACGCTTGCCGGCTTCATTGCGCCGAAAGGCTCCGTGGCGCTTGATGGCGTTTCGCTGACCGTTAACGAGGTTGATGCTACGCGCTTTGGCGTCAACATCATTCCCTACACGCTGGCCCACACCACTTGGGGAGACCGTCAGCCCGGCGATCTGGTAAACCTTGAAGTCGATCTTCTCGCGCGCTACGTGGCGCGCCTTGGACAACATGAAGGCCGCCGCAATTGACCGTATTGAGTAAGCCATCGAGCCGGACGCCGCACCGCCAGTTCCTCTCTTCCATTGAAGAGGTGGTGGAGGACGCGCGCAACGGGCGCATGTTCATTCTCGTCGACGCCGAGGAGCGCGAGAATGAAGGCGATCTCGTTATTCCGGCGCAGATGGCCACGCCGGACACTATCAACTTCATGGCTAAGCATGGCCGCGGACTCATCTGCCTGGCGCTAACGCCGGAACGTGCCCAGCAGTTGCGCCTCGAGCTGATGTCGCGCTCTAACCGCTCGCGCCACTCGACCGCCTTCACCGTGTCCATCGAGGCGCGGGAAGGGGTCTCGACCGGCATTTCGGCCCATGACCGGGCGCATACCATTTCCGTCGCCATCGATCCGACCAAGGACCAGCGCGACATCGTGACCCCGGGCCACGTGTTTCCGCTGCTGGCCAAGGAAGGCGGCGTTCTCGTCCGCTCCGGCCACACCGAGGCCGCGGTCGATATGGCGCGCCTCGCGGGCCTCAACCCTGCCGGCGTGATCTGCGAGATCATGAACGACGACGGCACCATGGCGCGCTTGCCCGATCTCGTCGGCTTTGCCCAAACCCATGGGCTCAAGATCGCCACCATCGCCGATCTCATCGCCTATCGCCTGCGCTACGACCATCTGGTCAACGTAGTGGCCGAGACGACAATGGCCAGTCCGTTCGGTGGCGATTTCGACGTGAAAGTCTATGCCACCACCGTCGATTCAGCCGAGCACGTGGCTTTGGTCAAAGGCGATGTGACCACCGCCGAACCGGTCCTGGTGCGGGTGCACGCCGTCAATACGCTCGATGATCTCCTCGCCTCGGGTGGCGATCGCGAATCCACATTGCACAAGGCCATGGAGATCATCGGCCAGGATGGCCGCGGCGTGATCGTGCTGATCCGAGAGTCGCGCAGCGACGCGATCTCCTCACGCATCAACCGAACGGACAACGGTCAGAGCCAGCCGAAGCTGATGGAGTACGGCATCGGCGCGCAGATACTTCTCGATCTCGGCGTCCACGAGATGGTTCTCCTATCCAATTCGCCGGCGCGCAAAATCGTCGGCCTCGAAGGCTATGGCTTGAAGGTGGTAGATCAGCGCGGCCTGGAGACGGCGTCATGAGCCGCAAGGGACCAAATTCTGTCCTCATCATCGAGGCGCGCTTCTACGAGGACATCGCCGACGAACTGGCACGTGGTGCCGAGGACGAGTTGCGCGGCAATCAGGTGGACTATGAGCGCATCGCCGTGCCTGGCGCATTGGAGATTCCGCTCGCCCTGAGTCTGGCGCTTGCCAACGGCTTCGTCGGCCGGGCCGGACGCCATCGGGGCTGCATCGCCCTTGGTTGCGTCATCAGAGGCAAGACGGCGCATTATGACATCGTTGCCCGGGAATCCGCGGCAGGTCTCAATCAGCTGGCCGTGGAGCACGGCGTGCCGATCGGTTCCGGCATCCTCACCTGCGAGACCCGAGATCAGGCCTGGGAGCGGGCTAGCGTCGACGGCCGCAACAAAGGTGGCGACGCGGCCCGCGCCTGCCTCACTCTGATGCGGCTCGAGCAGCATTTCTCCTCCGCGAGCCGGCGCTAGCGGTGATGGCCCCGCGCGGCGCAACGTCCCATCGTGCAGCGTCGCGAAGCGCAGCGCGGCTCGCTGCCGTCCAAGCGCTGTATCAAATGGATATGACCGGCATCGACCTGACCGAGGTGATGGCCGAGTTTACCGACCATCGCCTCGGCCAAGAGATTGAAGGCGACCAGTACAACCAGGCCGAGGCTGAGTTCTTTCGCAATCTCGTGGAGGGCGTCGTGCGCGAGCAGCGTCGTCTCGACCCGCTGATCGACCAGCAGCTCGCCGAAGGCTGGCGGCTCACCCGCGTGGATTCGATCCTCCGCGCCATTTTACGTTCGGGCGCCTATGAACTTTTTACCCGCGACGACGTTCCAGCCCGTGTGGTGATTACCGAATATGTGGATATAGCCCATGCCTTCTTCGGCGAGGAGGAGCCACGGGTCGTCAACGGCATCCTCGACCGGCTTGCCCACACGGCGCGGCCCAACGAGTTCGCTGCGAGCGAGGCCGGCAAATGATCAACGGAGTCGAAGGGGTCCACAAGCCGCATGAGGGCGAGTTCGACATCATCGCCCGCATCTTCGCACCGCTAGCCACGGAGACCGGCGCGCTTGGTTTGCGCGACGATGCCGCCGTCCTCATGGTCTCCGAAGGCCACGAGCTTGTGGTGACCTGCGATACGCTCGTCGAGGGCGTGCATTTCCTCAAAGACGACCCTGCGGACTCCGTCGGCCACAAGGCGCTGGCGGTCAATCTGTCCGATCTCACCGCCAAGGGTGCCCGCGGGCACGTCTATACGCTATCGCTGGCGCTGCCCCCTGAGATCTCCACGGATTGGCTGGAAGGATTTGCTTCGGGCCTGAAGAGGATCCAGGACCAAACAGGCATCAGCCTGATCGGCGGCGATACCACGGCGACGCCCGGGCCAATTACCATCACCATCACCGCGCTCGGCCTCGTGTCGCATCAACATGCCGTGCTGCGCCTCGGCGCCAAACCCGGCGACCGGCTCTATGTGAGCGGCACCATCGGCGATGCGTATCTCGGCCTGCGTTTGCTGCGCGAGCCGTCGCTTGCCGAGACCTGGAGCTCTCTCGGACGACGACGTGGCGTTTCTGATCGAGCGCTATCGGCGCCCCGGTCCCAACAACGAGCTCTGCCTGCTGATCCGCAACTTCGCCCAAGCCGCGATCGACGTCTCCGATGGATTGATCGGAGACATCGAGAAGCTCTGCGGGGTGTCCCATGTGGGCGCGAAAATCGAGGCCCAGCGCGTTCCGTTCTCGCCCGCGGCCAAGAAGGCGTTGAAGCACGCGCCCGACCTTCTCCCAATTCTGATCACCGCCGGCGACGATTATGGGGTCGTGGCGGCGGTTTCCGGCAAGAGCGCGGCCGGCTTCGAATCGGAGGCGAAAGCCATCGGCGCGTCGTTCGGGCTGATCGGCGAGGTCCTTAACGACGACGAAGGGCTCACCGTGCTCGACGGAGAGAGCCGCCCAATCGAGCTAAAACATAAGGGATTCAGCCACTTCTAGGTGCTTTGGCGTGTGCTTGAGCCAAAATGCCGTTTGGAGAGGCACCTGTTGCGTCCGCGCCGCAACTTTGGCATTTTCCGCCCGGCCTAACGGCCACGTCTTTCCGGGGGGCAACGAGGCCACGAGCACGGACCACCGTCTCTCTATTCGCGGCCGCGATCTCCCTCAAATCCCAACTGAGCCGACCAACGGGGACAGCCTGTCATGACCTGGGTTCTTTACCTCATCATTGCTTGCGGGGCGCTTTCCATCGCCTACGGCGTGTGGACCACCAGGGCCGTTCTCGCGGCGGACCCAGGCACGGCGCGCATGCAAGAAATCGCAGCTGCCATTCAAGAAGGCGCGCAAGCCTATCTCGCCCGCCAATATCAGGCCGTCGCCCTTGTCGGCGTGCTGATCTTCATCGCGCTCTATTTCTTGCTCGGCTTGCCGCAGGCGATCGGCTTCGCCATCGGCGCGATCCTGTCGGCTGCTGCCGGCTTTGTCGGCATGAACGTTTCCGTGCGCGCCAATGTGAGGACCGCGCAGGCTGCCACCAAGAGTCTGGCCGCTGGCTTGAGCCTCGCCTTCCGCGCCGGCGCCATCACCGGCCTCCTCGTGGCCGGCCTCGCGCTTCTCGGCGTCTCGGTCTATTTCCTCGTTCTCACCCAGTGGCTGGGATATAGCCCCGCCTCACGGCAAGTTATCGACGCGCTCGTCGCGCTCGGCTTCGGCGCCTCGCTGATCTCCATCTTCGCCCGTCTTGGCGGCGGCATCTTCACCAAGGGTGCCGATGTCGGCGGCGATCTCGTCGGCAAGGTGGAAGCCGGTATTCCCGAGGACGATCCGCGCAACCCGGCGACCATCGCCGACAACGTGGGCGACAATGTCGGCGACTGCGCCGGCATGGCGGCCGATTTGTTCGAGACCTATGTGGTCACCGTCGTCGCCACCATGGTTCTCGCCTCGATCTACTTCGCCGGCGGCGACCGCGTCACGGAGATGATGATCTATCCGATGGCCATTGGCGGCGTGTGCGTGATCACCTCGATCATCGGCACCTATTTCGTGCGCCTCGGCAAGAGCCAGTCGATCATGGGCGCGCTTTATAAAGGCGTGATCGCGACCGGCGTGCTCTCGCTGATCGTACTCTGGCCGCTCACCGACTGGATCGTCGGCATGGACACGGCGATGAAGGTCGGTGACGTCAGCTTCACCGGCCAGTCGCTTTATTTCTGCGGCGTCGTCGGGCTCGTGGTGACCGCGCTCATCGTGGTCATCACCGAATACTACACCGGCACGAATTACCGTCCGGTGCAGTCCATCGCCAAGGCCTCCGTCACCGGCCACGGCACCAACGTCATCCAGGGCCTCGCCATCTCGCTCGAATCGACGGCACTGCCGGCCCTGGTCATCATCGGCGCGATCATCGTCGCTTATGGGCTTGCCGGTCTGTTCGGCATCGCCATTGCGGTCACCACCATGCTGGCGCTGGCCGGCATGATCGTGGCGCTGGACGCCTTCGGTCCCGTGACCGACAACGCCGGCGGCATTGCCGAGATGGCCGGTCTGCCCGAGGACACCCGCAAGACCACCGACGCGCTCGACGCGGTCGGCAACACCACCAAGGCGGTAACCAAGGGCTATGCCATCGGTTCGGCCGGCCTCGGCGCATTGGTGCTGTTCGCGGCCTATACCGAGGATCTCAAATACTTCGCCGCCAACGCCGACAAGTTCCCGTATTTTGGCGGCGTGGATGCCACCTTCAGTCTGTCCAACCCCTATGTGGTCGTGGGTCTCTTCCTTGGTGGCCTGTTGCCCTATCTGTTCGGCGGCATCGCCATGACCGCAGTCGGGCGCGCAGCCTCGGCCATCGTCGAGGAGGTCCGTCGCCAGTTCAAGGAGAAGCCCGGCATCATGCAGGGCACCGAGCGTCCGGACTATGGACGCGCGGTCGATCTGCTGACCAAGGCGGCGATCAAGGAGATGATCGTGCCGTCGCTATTGCCGGTACTGTCGCCGGTGGTGTTCTTCTTCATCATCAACTGGATCGCCGGCAAGAGCGCCGCCTTCTCCGCGCTCGGCGCCATGTTGCTCGGTGTCATCGTCACCGGCCTGTTCGTCGCCATCTCCATGACGGCGGGCGGCGGGGCCTGGGACAACGCCAAGAAATATGTCGAGGACGGCCATTACGGCGGCAAGGGCTCAGAGGCCCACAAGGCGGCGGTGACCGGCGATACGGTTGGCGATCCTTACAAGGATACGGCTGGCCCGGCGGTGAATCCGATGATCAAGATCACCAACATCGTGGCGCTGCTATTGCTGGCGGTGCTCGCCCACCAATAGGACGAACCGGACCGGGCTTCCCTTAGAGGCCCGGTCCCGGAATACCGCCGCTGCCGTTCTGACGCTGGTCCTTGAACATCTTGCGGTTGGCGATATTGCCGAACAGCTGCTCGACGAAGGTCAGATCCTTGCCGCGGGCCGGCGTCTCACCCTTGTAGTAATTGACGACGATGCCGTCCTTCATGCCGTATTGAGCGGCCTCTTGGACGTTCTGGCTGCCGTCGAAATAGACGGCGACCACCTGCCGGTCGATCTCGTAGGGCTTGAGGAAGGCGACGGTCTTCTGCGTGGTCGAGATGTAGTAAAAGGCGTCGCCGCCGCCGATCGTGCTCGTCGTGTCGGGGGAGCCCAGCAGCGTCTGGACCTGCTGCTTCGACATGCCGGGCTGGATCTGGTCGAGATCGATGTCGATAAAGACATGCCCATGGCGGTCGATCTGGGCGCCGCACGCCGTCAAGCCCGCCGGGCCCATGAGCAGCACGGCAAGCATGGGAAGCGACGCCCAAACGGATGTAGGCTTGGCCTTGCGCAAGAGTTCGGACGTCCCTCATTGAGCCCCGTGCGGGCTCTTACAGGCCCGTGCCGTAAGCGGGCCGGAAGTGCCATGAAGCTAGACGAAATGGTCCGGTCTTTGAACCCACTCGCTGCCCTGCTGCCATGGCGCCGCAGACGCGCCCAGGCAGACGATCTCTATGGCGCGATTGTGGCGCGGGCGCGGCTTCCCGTGTTCTATCAGCGGCTTGGTGTCCCCGATACGCTCGAGGGGCGCTTTGTCGTGCTGACGCTCCACCTCTTCGCCGTGCTCCACCGCCTAAACGCCGGCGGCCCGCAAGCGCCAGAGATGGCGCAAGAGCTTGCCGACCGTTTCAGCGCCGATATGGATACCGTGCTCCGCGAGCTTGGGGTGAGCGATCTCAAGGTGCCAAAAAAGGTGAGGGGGCTGGCGGCATCGGGCGCCGCCTTGATGCAAAGCTACGAGGCAGCGCTGACCGAGGGGGAAGGGGCTCTCGCCGCAGCCATCGCCCATGCGCTGCCTCTCGACGCGCCTGCCGCCAAGGCTGTAAGCGGACGCTTGGCATCTTATGTGATGAAAATGGTTCGGCATCTTGAAGCGCAACCGCTTCAAGATCTAGGCGCGGCCATGACGACGACGCTTCCGGACGCGTGAGCGGCAACTACGCAAAGCGACCGGAAAGCGCTGGGAGATGAAGCCAATGAACGAAGACGCTGAGGCGCCTCCGCTGACGCGGAAGCTACGGCTCCCCGACATCCAGGAGAATGTCGAACTGCGGATCGACGTGACACCCGCGGAGATAGCCGAGATGGTTGAGCTTCTCGATCTTGTGGCCCTTGAGGGGCTCAGCTTCACCTATCGCCTGCGCCGTGGCGCCGGCGGCCGCATCCATCTCGCCGGCCATCTCAAGGCGCATGCCACTCAGACCTGCGTGGTGACTCTCGAGCCGATCGAGTCCGTCGTGGACATTCCCGTTACCGACGAATTCTGGCCCGCACCCCTGATTGCCGAATTCCAGCGCCAGGTCGCGGATCCCGAGTTGACCGTCCCGCTCGACTGGCCGGACGCCATTGTCGACGGGATGATCGACCTCGGCCCCGTGGTCTATGAGAGCCTGGCGACGGCGCTCGACCCTTATCCCAAGAAGCCCGGCGCGAGCTTCCAATGGTCGCAAGGCGCCGATGGGGGCGAAGGCGGCGAAAGTGGCCCGTTTGCGGCGCTCAAAGGGCTCAAAGAACGCTAGAGGATTGGATCCGGCGGCAAAATCAGGTTGTCACTGGCGGCCTTTTTAAGTCTATTCGGGTTTCGTTTCCGGGGGTTGCGGCGGCTTTGACCGCCGCATGGCAAATTTTCCTGATCGGTATGTGAGAATGGGTGCTCCAGTCACCATAGCGCTCGACGCGATGGGCGGGGACCACGGTCCGAGCGTGGTCATTCCGGCCGCGGCCATTGCGCTTATCCGCCGCCCGGAAATGCGCTTCATTCTCGTGGGCGATACCGCGCAAATCGAGCCGGAACTCGCCGCCCATCCGGCGCTCGCCGCGAAGTCCGAGATCATTCACACCGACGTCGCCATCGCCATGGATGCGAAACCGAGCCAGGCCCTGCGCCGTGGCCGGTGGAAGTCGAGCATGTGGCTTGCCATCGAAGCGGTGCGCGACGGCCGTGCCGACGCGGTCGTGTCGGCCGGCAATACCGGTGCGCTCATGGTCATGGCCAAGTTCTGCCTCAAGACGATCAAGGGCGTCGACCGTCCGGCCATCGCCGCCATCTGGCCGACCATCGATGCCGAGTGCATCGTGCTCGATGTCGGCGCCAATGTTGGGGCCGATGCCCGCCAGCTCGTTGAATTTGCCCTGATGGGCGCCGGCATGGCGCGGGCCCTGTTCGGCATAGCGGAGCCCTCCGTCGGCCTTTTGAATATCGGGGTCGAGGAAGTGAAAGGGGTCGAGGAGATCAAAGGCGCGTCGGCCGTACTGAAAGAGGCGCCGCTGCCGATTCGCTATCACGGCTTCATCGAAGGCGACGATATCGGCCGCGGCACGGTCGATGTGGTCGTCACCGACGGCTTCACCGGCAACATCGCCTTGAAGACGGCGGAAGGGACGGCTAAGCAAATCGGCGAATATCTGCGTGCCGCCATGGGGCGGTCGCTCCTTGCCCGCCTTGGTGCCGTCCTGGCGCAGGGCGCTTTCCGCGCGCTCAAGGAAAAGATGGACCCACGCCAGCTGAACGGCGGCATTTTCCTTGGTCTGAACGGCATTGTCGTGAAAAGCCACGGCGGCACCGATGCCACGGGCTTCGCGAGTGCCGTCGATCTCGCCTATGAGATGGCCTCGAGCGGGGTGGTGAAGCGGCTTGGAAGCGACCTGGCCCATTTCCACACCAAGCTCGAGCTTGAGGGTGCGGCGTAGGCCTGGGAGTGGATTGAGTTGAATACGGTACGGTCAGTGATCAAGGGTGTGGGCGCATACTTGCCCGCACGCGTCGTCACCAATGAAGACATGGCCAAGCTGGTCGACACCTCCGATGCTTGGATAGCGGCGCGGACCGGCATCCGCGAGCGCCACATCGTTGCCGACGGCGAGATGACCTCGACCATGGGCACGATCGCCGCGAAGGCGGCCCTGGCCAACGCCGGCCTGGACGCCGCGGATATCGACCTCATCGTGCTTGCCACCTCGACCCCTGATCAGACCTTTCCCGCCACGGCGGTCACCATTCAGGCCGAGCTCGGCATGAATCATGGCGCCGCCTTCGATGTGCAGGCGGTGTGTTCCGGCTTCGTGTTCGCCTTATCCACCGCCGATAACTATCTGAAGGGCGGGCAGTTCAAGCGCGCCCTTGTGATCGGTTCGGAAGCCTTTTCGCGCATCCTGGACTGGGAGGACCGGTCCACCTGCGTGCTCTTCGGCGACGGCGCCGGCGCGGTCGTGATCGAGGCCCAGATGCTGAACGGGGCCATGAGCGACCGGGGTATTCTGGCCACCTGCCTGCGTTCGGACGGCCGCTACCGCGATAAGCTCTACGTGGATGGGGGACCGTCCTCCACCGGCACGGTGGGTCACGTCCGCATGGACGGACCGGAAGTGTTTCGCCATGCCGTGACCAAGATCAGCGAAGTGATCGGCGAAACCCTGGATAAGGCCGGATACCAGGTCTCCGATGTCGACTGGTTTGTACCCCACCAGGCCAATAAGCGGATCTTGGACGGGGCGGCCAGGAAGCTTGGGCTCGACCCCGGCCGCATCGTGATAACCGTGGATATACATGCCAATACGTCGGCGGCTTCAATTCCCCTGGCACTGAATACAGCCTGTGCCGACGGCCGCATAAAAGAGGGCGATCTGGTGCTCCTGGAGGCCATGGGCGGGGGATTTACGTGGGGAGCGTTGCTTATCCGCTGGTAGTGCCGCGAGAATGTCACACCTAACCAGAATATGACGCAATATCAGGAATTTGATGGCCGAGAAGATTGACCGCTGAGCGCCCGCTCGGCTAGCATCTTGGTTCGTCCCGCGACTTTGGGGGAGTTGTACGCACGATGAGCGGGAAGACACTGACACGCGCCGACCTTGCGGAGGCCGTGTTTCAGAAAGTCGGTTTACCTCGGAACGAATCCGCTGAGATCGTGGAGCTCGTGCTGCGCGAGATCGTGGCGAGTTCTCGAGCGCGGGGACTCGGTAAAGTTGTCCTCGTTCGGCTCGTTCGGCATTCGCGACAAGGGTCAGCGCATCGGGCGCAACCCGAAGACCGGCCAGGAAGTTCCGATCACGCCACGGCGTGTTCTGGTATTTCGCGCAAGCAACATCATGAAGCAACGCATTAACGAGATGCTGTCGCGGAGAAAGGCAGCCGAGTAGGCGAGGTGTTTTAACGCCAGGAGGAGAGCGTTGGATAAGGCGCCAGAGGCGTTTCGCACCATCAGCGAAGTCGCTGATGAGCTGGAAGTTCCGAAACATGTGCTTCGTTTCTGGGAGGCCAAGTTCGCCCAGCTCAAGCCCATGAAGCGTGGCGGCGGCCGGCGATACTACCGGCCCGAGGACGTTGCGCTTCTGCGCGGCATCCGTTTCCTGCTCTACAACGACGGCTATACCATTCGCGGGGTCCAAAAGATCTTGCGCGAACAAGGGCAGCGCTACGTGATGGACTATCGGCGGCTCGCGGAAGAAGCGGAGGACGACGACATGTCCACCGCCCATGAGATTCCCGATGTGGCCGCGGAAGCGGCCAAGAGCGGTGGCACCTATGTCCGCCCGGCGTCGCAAGCGCCGCGCCAGATGGACGGGGATGCGTTTTGGGACCTGCTCGAGGAAATCGAGGCCTGCCAGAAGCTCCTTGCCGCGGCCGACGCCAAGGACTAGCCGAGCCGGCTTGCCCGCTTTGGCTTGTTTCGTGAGCCCGATCGAGTATATGCAGTCTGCCTGATCATCGAGATGTCGGAGCGTGGCGCAGCTCGGTTAGCGCACCGGTCTGGGGGACCGGGGGTCGGGAGTTCAAATCTCCCCGCTCCGACCATTCTCGTCCAGTGATGCCGCCGCCGACACGCCGACCGTTAGGAGCGGGAGCGCGCCTGGAACGGCCGGGCTAACGCCATCCCCCAGATCATCGCCATGATGAGATAGAAGTGCCGCCAGTGGTCGGTATCGATCACCGCGCCCTCGAGCACCATGCCGACAAAGGCCGCGACCAGAACCGCGCTCACCCCGTCGCCATCGCGCTCCCGGAACACGAGCTGCACGCCGAGGACCAGCGTGGTGAGCACGAGGAAGATATAGAGCGTGCCGCCGATCCAGCCCGTGTTGAGGAACATGTTGAGATAGACCTCATGCACGTCCTCGTGGTGATAGACGCGTCCGAACTCGAGGGCGCCGATACCGAGCGGATGCGTGACGACCAACTCCGCCGCCTTCTTCTGCCCGCCGAACCGGCCTTCCGGTCCCACATCGTAGGACTGCTCGAACGTGGCGCGCTCGCCCATGATGTCGGCCACTTTGGGGATGCTCTGCGCCGCGGCGAGAAGCCCTACGGCGCATACGCCTGCCAAGACCATGACGATGATCAGCTTCAGACGCTCGCGGTTGGTAGCGGCGGTGATGAAGACGAAGACGCTATAGACCGTGACCGACACGCCGAGATTGAGCCACGCACCGCGCGAGACGCTGAGCAGCGTGCCGAGCAGGAGGAGCGGCAGGGCGATCGCCCAGACGCTCCCGCGCAACAGCCGCGCGGTCAGCACGACGTTGAAGGCATAAAGCAGCGCCGGCACCAGAAAGGCGCCAAGCACGTTCGGGTCCTTGAAGGTGCCCCGCGCCCGGCCGAACTCGGTGAAGATGTCGTACAGCCCCGGCACCAGGTCGAAATAGCCGATCAGCGCCGCGACGGCCGCGACCAGCGCCGCGGCCATATAGGCGGACATGATCAGCCGGATATTGGCTTCAGGGCTGTGGGCGACGAAGGCCGCTATCACCACCGAAGAGAGTGCCAGATAGAGCGTGATAGAGACATGGGTCACCGGCACGCCGAGCACGCCGGCCTGCGTCGTCGCGATATAGCCGCCGGCGACGATGCCGCTGAGCAGCACGAGATAGACGGACAGCCCCCTAGTGAGCGGCGCCAGACCCACAAGCGGGAGTAGGACGATCGCGCCGATCATCAGCCCGTCATAGGGCGCGGGCTCCCAATAGACGATCCCGCCCGTGGCGATGGTGATCCACAGAAAGACGAGTGCCAGCCGCTGGATGCCGGGACTGATCCGCCGCCGGGCCCCAGCGTCCCTTGACGCGGGCGCCGTACCCTGCACGGCATCGTAGGTTACCGCCACGGCGCCGCCTTTCGCCTAATAGGCGTTGTCGCCCTTGATCAGGGCGAACGGAGTCATCAGCAGGATGTACAGGTCGAAGGTCACCGACCAATTCTCGATATAGTAGAGATCGTGCTCCACGCGGCGCAGGATCTTCTCTTGCGTGTCGGTCTCGCCGCGCCAGCCGTTGATCTGGGCCCAGCCGGTAACGCCGGGCTTGACCCGGTGGCGGGCAAAATAGCCGTCGACCGCATCGGCGTAGAGCTTGTCCGCCGCCTTGGCCTTCAGCGCGTGCGGGCGGGGGCCCACGAGCGACAGGTCGCCTTTCACCACATTGAAGAATTGCGGCAGTTCATCGAGGCTCGTCTTGCGCAGGAACCGGCCGACGCGGGTGACGCGCGGGTCGTCCTTGGTGACGAGCTTCGACGCTTCGGCGTCGGCCGCGTCGGTGAACATGGTGCGGAACTTGTAGACGTCGATCTGCTCGTTGTTGAAGCCCAGCCGCTTCTGCCGGAACAGGGCAGGGCCCTTGGAATTGAGCTTGATGGCCAGCGCGATCAGCACCATCAACGGCGCCAGCACGATGAGGGCCACGGTGGCGACGATTTTGTCGAACAGCCATTTCTTGACGTAGTCCCAATCGGCGATCGGCTTGTCGCTGATGTCGATAAACGGCACGTTGCCGATATAGGAATATGTGCGCGGCCGGAACCGAAGCTTGTTGGTGTGCGCCGACAGGCGAATGTCGACCGGCAGCACCCACAGCTTCTTCAGAAGCTCCAGGAGACGCTTCTCGGCCGAGACCGGCAGCGACACGATCAGCAGATCCAGCCGCGAGGTCCGCGCGAACTCCACCAGCTCGTCGATATTGCCGAGCTTGGGGTAGCCGGCGACCAGCGGCGACACGCGGTCGGGCCCACGATCGTCGAAAATGCCGACGATGCGGATATCGGTATTGGCGGAGGCCTCGAGCGCCTTGATCAGATGCTCGGCTTCCACGCCACCGCCGACGATCACCGCGCGGCGGTAAAGGCGGCCTTCCTTGATCCAGCGTTTGGCCAGCAACGACAACGCCAGCCGTTCGCCGAACAGCGCCAGCAGCGCCGAGGCATACCAGCCCGCGATCCACACACGCGAGAAGTCCGCCCCGACCTTGACGAAGAAGGCGAGCGACATCATGCCAGCCATCACCACGGTCCAGGCGAACACGATCCGCGTAAAGCCCCGGACGAAGGCGCCGAAGGACGACATTTGATAAAGATTGAGAGCCTGAAGAATCGCCATGTTGGCGGTCGCCGCGATTACGACGGCGACGAGATAGACGAGATGCAGGCTCTCGTCCTTCTGCTCCACATAGCCCAGATAGATGGCGAAGCCGAGTACCGCCACGATCAGGAACTCGATCATGCGGACGGCGCCGGTCACGACGATGGGCGGCAGGAGATTGAGTTTGCCGCCGCGCCTGATCTCGGCCAGCGGCGGCCGTGGCGTGCGGCGACGTTCGGGGAAGGCGAGGTCAGGTTTGCGGCCGCGGCGACGCGGCGACGCGAGAGCCCCGCGCGGTTTTATGGCGTCAATCTTGTTCATTCGTCTCGACCCTGAACCCGGCCCACCCGGCCAGATCTGCAAATAATGTGCGGGTTTCCGCGGGGCCGCGCCTTGGCGCCTGCCGTCCATGGGTTATGGCACGGCGAGACTTTTGGATGCGTGAAGGGGGGCGGCGAAGGAAGGCCGCGCTCGACCTATGGTTAAGAGGCCGTTGTAGCGCCGAGTTCGGGCAGTTTGTGAATGCCGGCGCCGAGGTCGGAAATGTAGAAATCGACCACGTCACGCGTCATTTCGTCCACGGTGAAGTGGTCCCGGACATGTTTCTGCAGCGCCGCGGCGCGCACCAGGAACGGCTTGGGATCGGCGAGGAAGGCCCGCAACTGACCGGCCAACGCGGCCACATCGCCGGGCGGGATCAGCGGCATGGGAATGTCGCCGACGATTTCGGGGATGCCGCCGACATTGGTGGCGATCAGCGGCATCTGCGCCGCGGCCGCCTCCAGTACGATATAGGGAAAGGACTCTGCCAGGCTCGGCACGACGACGCAACGGGCCCTGACGAAAGCGGTGCGCGCGGGTTGCGGGCCGGAAAAGATGACCCGCGAGGTGAGCCCCAGCCTGCGGGCCATGCGCTTGAAGTATTTTTCATCGGGGCCGCTGCCGACGATGATGGCGCGGCCGGGGAAGATGGTTTGATGCGCGGCCAGCGCTTCGAGGAAGACATCGATACCTTTGAGCTTGCGCAGTTCACCGATGAACACGAAGTCCGCCGCATCGTCGGCGAGCAACGACTCGTAGAACTCGTGGCGGTAGAGACCGTTATAGATGACCCGCGCCGGGCAGGGCGGCGGACCGATCACTTCGCCGTAGTGATTGGCGGCATACAGGCTTTCGAAGATGATCCCATCGGTAATCTGCGCCAGCCTGCGCTCGACGCCGAGGTAAAGCCGGCCCGAAAGCGTCGAAGGCGAATAATGCAGGACGCCGCCATGGGGCGTGTAAACGACCTTCGTGCCCTTCTTCTTGCGTAGCTTCCGGCCCGCGAGGCGCGCATAGGCACCGCCTTTGGCGCCGTGCCCGTGCAGCACGTCGACATCGAGCTTGCTGGCGATCTTGGCGATCTTCCGATAGGTCTGCCAGTCGTTCAGTCCGGGCTGCCGCGTCATGGGCAGGCGGGTCACGCCAAGGGCGCAATTGTCGTCGAGCCGGCTGAGCGCCACGTTGAGCTCGTCGCTGCCGCCGGTCCGCGAATCGCAGATCACGCCGACCTCGGCCCCGAGCTCGGCCTGGCCGATCGCCAGATCATGCACATGACGGAAGAGACCCCCGGTCGGCGCACGCAGACAATGGAGGATGCGGAAATTGGAGCTCACGGGACCCGGGGCGTCGCAGCGGGAAAAAACTTCCCCTGAGCTTTAGAAGAAGCGTTCGAGGACGTAAATAGTGTCGCCGGGTTGGACGGGATAATCGGTTGGGACCATGACGGTGGACATGACGCCGCCGAATCGTCTGGTGAGGCGGACGAAGCGCTTTTTGGCGCGTTCGGTATAGCCTTCGGAGATGGCGACGGCGGCCTCGACGGTCATGGCGCTGACATAAGGGTATTGGCCGGGCTTGTTGACCTCGCCCAAGATGAAGAAGGGCCGGTAGGTCTCCACCTCGACGGTGACCTTGGGGTCCTTGATATATTTGCGCTTGAGGTCGCGGGCGATCTCGGATGCGAGCTCGAAGGTGGTGAGGCCGCGGGCGTGCACGGCGCCGATGAGCGGCAGGGCCACGGCGCCGGACCCATCGACGCTATAGACGCGTGAGAGATTGTCCTGGCCGAAGACGATGACGCGGACATGATCGCCGCTGTCGAGGGTGTAGGTCTCGTTGGGCACCACGGGGACGCCGGGCGGGCTTGAGCCGGCGCCGGCGGGATAGGCCTCGCCGGGGGCCGGCAGGGGCGCGGGCGTGGAGAGCGCGAAGTCCGGCGCCGTTAACCCCGGCACGCCACGCATCTTGCAGCCGCCGAGCAGTGTCGCGGACACTGCCAGGAGCAGTATCGCCAACCGCACGATCCGAACGCTTTGTGTCCCCAACATGGGCTCAAGCTAACCGCACCATGGTTAACGAATGCTGAGCAAGCGTGCCGGGTCGGGGCGGCACTTAATCCTTTGGTTACGGCGATCTGCCTTTAATGGGGCAACGCCGCCAAGTGAGTTTGACCCCAGTTTGAGTCCGAGCCAGTGAGTTCCGCCCAGTGAGCAAGTCCCGAAGAGATTACGCGGCCGCCGACGACATCGACCTCGCCACGCTGGGGTCCGCCGTGTGGCGGGCCAAGGGCTGGATCGTGGGCCTCGCGCTCGGCGCCGGGCTCGTCACCTTTATCGGGCTCTCCATGGTGCGCCCGCTCTATACGTCGGAAGCGCGCATTCTCATCCAGAACGAGGAATCGGTGTTCACCCGGCCGAGCGGGGAACGGACGAACGAGCCGCGCACCACGCTCGACGAGCAGGCGGTGCAGAGCCAGGTGCAGGTGCTGACCTCGCGCGACCTGGTCCTGCAGGTGGTCAAGGATCTCGACCTGACAAGCAATGCCGCCTTCGCCAAGGATGCCGGCCAGACGCTGGTCCGGCGCCTGCTGAGCCGGTTCGGGCTCGGCCTCGGCAGCCCTGAATCGCAAGAGGAGCGGGCGGCCAATGCGGTGGCCGAGCATCTCGACGTGTTCCAGCTGTCGAAGTCTTCCGTGATCGCCATCGAATATACCTCCGGCGATCCGCGGCTCGCGGCGGCGATCGCCAACAAGCTGGCCGACGTCTATGTGGGCTGGCAGCGCAGCGCCAAGATCGAGCAGACCAAGGACGCCACCGCCTGGCTCAAGGATCAGATCGAGGTGTTGCGCAAAACCGTGGCCGCCTCGGAAGAAGAGGCGGAGAAGTTCCGCGCTGCGCAAGGCCTCTATTCCGGCTCCAACAACGTCACCCTGAACGCCCAGCAGCTCAGCGAGCTCAACAGCCAGCTGATCCTGGCCGACGCGCAGAAGTCCGAAGCGGAAGCCCGGGCGCGGCTGATCAAGCAGATGCTGGCCGACAACGGCGACATCGACGCCACCCCGGAAGTGCTGAAGTCGCAGCTGATCATCAATCTGGTCGAGCAGCGGGTCACGGTACAGCGCTCAGCTCGCCGAGCTGTCGGCAACGCTTGATGCCGTCGCATCCGCGCATCCAGCAGCTCAGGTCCGAGCTGGCCGACGTGCGCGCCCAGATCCGCGCCGAAGCCGGCAAGGTGGTCAAGAGCCTGGAGAACGAGGCGCAAGTCGCCGCCGCAAGAGAAGCCTCGCTTCGATCAAGCCTCAACTCGGCCAAGTCGAAATCGGCGGGCCTCGGCGACGCCGAGATCAAGCTGCGCGCGCTCGAGCGCGAATCGAAAGCCAACCGCGATCTGCTCGAATCCTATCTCGGCCGCTACCGCGACGCCTCCGCCCGCCACGACATGGGCGCGGTGCCGGCGCAAGCGGCCATCGTCTCCCGCGCGCACGCCTCCGTGCTGCCGTCCTTCCCCAAGCGCGGGCCGCTCACACTCCTCGTCATGGCCGCCACCGCGCTCCTCGCGCTCGCCTATGTCCTCGCCCGCGAACTCATCGCCGGAACCGCCAATACCTACGCACCGGTCCGTCGAGCGGGAGCCCCGTCTGCAGCGCCGCCGCCGACCCGAGACGGTCGATCCCGAGCCGGTCGAGCCCGTTATTCCGACGCCGAGAATGCGGCCGGTGGACCCTGCCACCAGGCCCCCACAGGCCGCGCCCCGCAAAGAGACCCAATTCCACCGGTACCTGCCGCACCGGTACCTGCCGCACCGGTGCCGGCCGCACGAAAACTGCCGGTGGTGATACCGGCCGAAGCGCGTTCCACTCACCAGGCCGAGGCCGCCGCCAAGCCCGCCTCCCAGGCAGAAGCGCCGGCTGAGCCACCAGTCCAGAAGACCGCGCAGACCCCAGCAAGCGACGACACGGCCACCGAGTCGACCCGTCCGACGGTTTGGCGCGCCAAGGAGCCGCCTAAGAAGCCGAGCTGGCTCCGTGTCAGTCCAACCAGACGCCGCCGGGTCATGCCGGAGGCGCCTGCGGCTTCGGCCGATAAGGATGCCCAGGCGCCATCAGCCCCTAAAAAGTCGCCTGCGGCCAAGGAGGCCTTGCGTGCCACGATGCCCGCAAGCCCTGAGACCACGTCTGCGCCCAAGACGGACTCCGCGCCCAAGATCGCGTCCGGCTCCCAGCCGGCGTCAGCGCCGAAGACCGAGTCAGTCCGCAAGACCGAGCCGGCTCCGGAGGTCGCGGTCAAACCCGCGGCCACCGGACTTCTCGAGCGGCTGCAGCGCGAGTTTGCCGACAACCGCGCAGCCTCGGCGCCGGCGAAGGAGCACAAGCCGCGCCGCGCCGCGGGATTTCTCGACCGCTTCCGCCGGGCCGGCGCCAAAACGAGCGGCGATGGCAAAGGAGCCACCAAGCCAACGACAGGAGGTGCCGACATGGCCGCGCTCAGTCCGAACGACCTTCGGCATTATCTGACCCAACGGATTGCGTCTCCGGACATCGACGAACCGGCGGAGGTCTCGCCCGCGCCGAAAGTCGGCAGCGGCAAGGTCGGTCCGGTGCTGACGTCGCTCGACGCGGTGCTCGACCGTTTGCTCGCCTCGGCCACCGGCGGCCTGCCGCGCGCACTTCTCGTCGCCGGCGTCTCACCGAAGGCCGACGCCACCCAGGCGGCGATCGGACTGGCGCGCGCCCTTGTCGACCGCAACGAGCAAGTGGTGCTCGTCGATCTGGCCAAAGGCGCCTCGGCCGTATCGGGACCGCTTGGCATGCCGCGGGTGCCTGGCTTCGCCGATCTGGCGGCGGGCCGCGCGAGCTTTGCCGATGTCATCCGCATCGATGAGGACACGCCCTTGCAGGTGATTCCTGCCGGCAATCCCACAGTTATGGGCGCTGCCCCCGAACCGGACCGCTTCATGCGCGTGTTCGAGGCGCTGACGCAAGCCTATGGCTGCGTCGTGCTTCATGCGGATCTGCGCGCGGTGCAGGTGCTGATGCCCGCGCTTAAATTCGAGCTGCCGGCCATGGTTGCCGTGTTGCCGCAAGGCGGCAGCGTCGACACCGCGGATGAGGCCTTGTCCACGTTCCAGGCGCTCGGCTGTCCGGTCGTCGTCTATGAGGGCAATGGCAAGCGGCGCCGCGCAGGCCTGTTCAATCGGATCGCCGCTGTCTGAACGCCAATCGCCGGCTATGGCGTGTGGCCGAGCAGGCGCTTGCGCATCTCCTGAGCCGCCGACCATAGCCGCTCATTTGACTTGATCGCGCGCTTGAGCCTGGCAACACTCGCCGACGGCAATGTCGCGAGCATGCCATGCGGCTTGAAGGCGATGAAGCTGTCGAACAGCGGCTGGACGACATTGCACCATTCGACCTTATGCCGGGCCCGGCCCACGCCCATGTCGAAGAAGGCGAGCCCGTCATGCGAGGCTTCCTCCACCTGATGGCGTAGGAGGAGGGCGCCGGGCGACTGCCGCTGCGCCTCGCCCTCGGCGAGCGAGGAGAGCACGACGCCCATCCGATTATGGCAGACGGCGCCGCTGAATGTCGCCAGCACTTTCCCGTCGAGCTTCACGTAGCCGAGTCTCAGCCAGCTTGGACTGTTGCTGTCAAGCAACGCGAGCTCGCGGTAGAAGGCGCGCGCATGAACGTCGAAAATATTCGTGACGCCCATGGCGGCGAACTGCTTGGCCTTCTGGTCGAAGAACGTCTCAAGCAGAGCGAGCTTCTCCTCGCGCGTCTCGGCCCAGCCATAGTGAAGCTGTCCCAGTTCGCAGAGGCGCCGCTCCTTACGCTCCAGCGTGGCGCGGGACCGCCTGCTGAAGCGGCTTTCGTATAGCGCGGTGAAATCGGCGAGCCGGATCGCATAGCCGGCATTCGGCGCGCGCTGATGCGACAGCTTGGCGAAAGGATTGGGTACGTCCGTCCCACGTCTCCGGCTGTGCGTCGAGGGTTGCCGCGGCGGCGCCGGCTTGGCGCGCCACTTCACCCAAGCATGCGGGAGAGGTCTTTCGCCGCGAGCCCTTGCGCGGCCTCCGGCATGAACAGGCCCATATTGTAGTTGGCGTGGTCTTGCCCGAGCCATTTGAGGACACGGAGCCCGAATTTGCTCCCCATCTCGAACGCCCAGAGAAAGAGCGGCGCGCCGTCTGCACCATAGCCCACGACGATCACGGGCTCCCGGTGCTCCGGTCCCAGCACATGCTGGGTCCAGGCGTGCGCCCAGTCATAGGTCTGCGCCGCCGTGCAAGGCACTGTCGCCTGCATCGTCTCCCACAGATCCTTGAGGCTGGGCAGATCGCCCGTAATCCGTAGAGAGATCGTGCCGAGGCTGGTGCTCACGCCGACCGGGCCGTCCTGGACGATCTTGCGTCCCGCGAACTCGGTGTCAGGACGAAACAAGGCCGTGGAACTCATGCGTCGATACCATCCTTCACCCACGGCCGTGTCCGCACGTCACAGGGCGTCCCCATGCCGCACGGCAGCTTCGGCCAAATCCAACCCGGCAATCGTTTTGCAAGGAACCGGCGTCACTATGCGTGCTTGGCTCGGGCACCATGTCAGAGCCAGGTTAATGGTTGATGGTAGCGAAAAGGGAGAACGGCGTGGCCAAGGTAAAGACCGCCATGATGAAGGCAGCGATGTCGGGCCTCTACCATACGGGTGCCCATCGTCTGCTTGCCCCCTATACCCAGGGGGTCGGGGTGATCTTCACCCTTCACCATGTGCGTCCGGCCCCGCCCACGCCGCAGGACTTTTCGCCCAATCGCATCTTGGAGGTGACGCCCGAGTTCCTCGACTCGGTACTCGATCAAGTGGCGGACGCCGGCCTCGACGTGATCTCCCTCGACGAGGCCGTGGCGCGGCTGGAGGCCGGGGACGACAAGCGGTTTGCCTGCTTCACCTTCGATGACGGCTATCGCGACAATCTCCAATACGCCTATCCCATGTTCAAGCGGCGCGGACTGCCGCTGACGCTCTACGTGCCGACCGCCTATCCGGACGGGCGCGGCGAGCTATGGTGGCAGGCGTTGGAAGAGGTCGTCCGCCGGGCCAAGGACGAGATCGCGCTTTGCCGTCAGGGCGAGACCTGGCGGCTGCCGACCGCGACGGATGCCGAGAAAAATCGCGCCTTCGAGGAGGTCTATTGGTGGTTGCGCGGCCTCGATGACGTGGTTCAACGCGAGGTCGTCCGGCGGCTGGCCCACAGATATGGCTTGGATCTCGTTGCCGAGTGCCGTGCCCAAGTGATGAATTGGGATGAGCTCAGAACCATGGCCGCCGACCCGCTCGTCACCATTGGCGCGCATACGGAGCATCATTTCGCCGTCGCCAAGCTGCCCGAGGCAAAGGCGATGGAGGAGATGGTCGGCAGCGCCGACCGCATCGCCAAGGAGCTCGGAGCCCGGCCGGCCCATTTCGCCTTTCCCTACGGCGATCCCGGCAGCGCCGGCCCGCGCGATTTTAATCTGGCGAAGGAGGCCGGCTTCAAGACGGCGGTGACCACACGCAAAGGCATGCTGTTCGCCGACCACCGGCAGCACCTGACGGCGCTGCCGCGGGTCTCGCTCAATGGCGACTATCAGTCGCTGACCTATACGGCGCTCTATCTGTCAGGCGCCCCGTTTGCCCTGTGGAACGGCTTTCAGCAGGTCAACGCCGCTTGAGCGCGTCAGCGTCTGACAAAAGATCAGTCGGGCCGCTGCATCCATCTGATCAGGAGGCCGGCGGGAAGCACCCACAGCAGTCCGGCCACAAGGAAAAAGGCGAACTGCGCCCAAGCCGGCGCCACCGAGATGCGGCCGGCCCCGATCGCCGACGCCACCCAGACATAGAGAAAGAGGAAGATCAGCAACAGCACGGCGCCGATGAGTTTGCGGGATCGTGCGCGCATCTAGCCAAGCCCTTCCTGAGGGACGGGATAGTGCGGCAACGGAGCAGGGCGCGCGCGATTGAGTTGCGGCCTAAGGGCGGCTATCAAGCCAGCCATGACCGAGGCAGCCGCCCAGGCCCTTAAGACAAGCACGCACGACCCGGCGATGCCGGCGCGCCATATCCGTGCGCTGCGTCTGTGGCTTGGTGTCATCGCGTTTCTCATCGTCGCCATGATCCTTGTGGGCGGGGCCACGCGGCTCACCGATTCAGGCCTGTCGATTACCGAGTGGCAGCCGATCATGGGGGCCATACCGCCGCTGACCGACGCGCATTGGCAAGCGGCCTTCGAGGCTTACCAGAAGATCCCGGAATATACCGAGATCAATCGCGGCATGAGCCTGGAGGCGTTCAAGACCCTCTACTGGTGGGAGTGGGCGCATCGCTTTCTCGGGCGCTTCATCGGCATGGTGTTCCTGCTGCCGTTCATCGCCTTCTGGATCGCCGGATATATCCCGCGCAAGCTCATGCCTAAGCTCTTGGGCCTCTTCGTTCTTGGCGGTCTGCAAGGCGCGCTCGGCTGGTACATGGTGAAAAGCGGCCTGGTCGACCGCACTGACGTCAGCCAATACCGGCTCGCCGCTCATTTCGGCGTGGCCATCCTGATCTTCGGCACCACGCTGTGGCTCTTGTTCGGTCTCGGCACCGAGACCCGCGCGGAAACGCCCCGCGCAACACGATGGGCCGCCTCGGCGATCCTTCTCCTCGTGTTTCTGCAGCTTCTCGCCGGTGCCCTGGTGGCCGGCATCGACGGCGGCCTCGGCTTCAACACCTGGCCGCTGATCGCCGGCGCCTTTATCCCGAGCGGTCTCGATGCCGCTTCACCTTGGTATCTCAATCTGTTCGAGAACCCGCTGACCGTGCAGTTCGACCACCGCATGCTGGGTTATACGGTCGTGATCGCCACTCTGGCCCAAGCCTCGTGGCTCGCGCTGAAGGGGGCATCTCAATCCCTCATCGGCAGCTCTTTGATGCTCGCCGTAGTCGCCCTGCTGCAAGCGACCCTCGGGGTGTGGACACTGCTCCTGGCGGTCCCCATCCAGCTCGGCCTCGCCCATCAAGCCGGCGCCATCGCCGTGTTCGCCGCCGCGCTCTATCACCTGTGGTGCGCGCGCCACGAAACGATCCCGGCAAGCACAGCTCAAATCGCGGAAAGCGCCTGATCGAGATCGGCGATGATGTCGTCGACATTCTCAAGCCCGATCGACAGGCGCACCACATCGGCGCCGGCGCCCGCGCGCTCCCGATGCTCGTCCGAAAGCTGGCGGTGCGTGGTCGAGGCGGGATGAATGATCAGGCTCCGCGTGTCGCCGATATTGGCGAGATGGCTGAACAGCTTGACATTGCTGACAAGGCCGATGCCGGCGTCATAGCCGCCTTTGAGCCCGAAAGTGAACACGCCGCCTGAGCCATCCGGGCAGTAGCGCTTGGCGAGACGGTGATAGGGATTGTCGGCGAGCCCCGCATAGTTCACCCAAGCCACCTTGTCGTGCGCCAACAGCCAGGCGGCGACCTGAAGCGCGTTGTCGCAATGGCGCTGCATGCGCAAGGGCAGCGTCTCGATTCCGGTGAGGATGAGAAAGGCGTTGAACGGCGAGATCGCCGGTCCGAGATCGCGCAAGCCCGAGCACGCGGCACGCGATGGCGAACGCGAAATTGCCGAAGGTCTCGGCCAGCGTGATGCCGTGATAGCTCGGGCGAGGGCGCCGACAGCGATGGGTAACGGCCGCTTGCCATCCAGTCGAACGTGCCGCAATCGACGATGGCGCCGCCGATCGAATTGCCGTGACCGCCGAGAAACTTAGTCAGCGAATGCACGATGATGTCGGCGCCATACTCATCAGGCCGCATGAGATAGGGCGTGGCCAGCGTGTTGTCGACGATGAGCGGCACGCCGGCTTCCTTGGCGACTTCCGAGATCGCCGCGATGTCGGTGATGATGCCGCCGGGATTGGCGATCGATTCGACAAAGATCGCCTTTGTCTTCGGCGTCAGTGCCGCGCGGAAGGACTCCGCGTCCGTCGTGTCCGCCCACTTCACTGTCCAGCCGCATTTGGCGAAGGCGTGACCGAACTGGTTGATCGAACCGCCATAGAGCTGGCGGGCGGCGATGAATTCGTCACCGGGCTCCAGCAGCGTGTGGAACACGATGGCTTGCGCCGCGTGGCCAGAGGCGACGGCGAGCGCGGCGGTGCCGCCTTCGAGCGCGGCCACACGCTCCTCGAGCACCGCCTGGGTCGGATTCATGATCCGGGTATAGATGTTGCCGAACGTCTCGAGATTGAACAGCGCCGCGGCGTGGTCCACGTCGTCGAAGACGAAGGACGTTGTTTGATAGATCGGCGTGACCCGCGCGCCTGTCGCCGGATCCGGCTGGGCGCCGGCGTGAATGGCAAGCGTGTTGAAACCGGGCTTACGCTCCTCGGACATCGGCTTCCTCCCTGGGTCTTTCTATTTTGACGCGCGCATTATAGCAGAGCATGCCGCGCGAATTTTCGCTTCCTCAATGCTAGTCGCTGTTGTTGATGGTGATGATCTCGTAGCGCGAGGGAATGCCGGCGCCCGGGTCGCCGAAATCCTCAAGCCAGATGTTGTGGCTCCCGCCGCCGACCATCAGCCCCTGATAGTTCTTGAAAGGCTTATCCGGGTCTTGCGCCAGCATATTGGCCTTGAGCTCGGGTCCCATGATGGCGTCATAGTGGCGCAAGAACCAGTCCTTGGAGCGGATAATGTGTTTCGTCTTGCCGTAATAGCGCACGGGGAAGTGCAGATGCGCCGCGAACCAATCCTTGTCGCTGTTCCGCACGGCCTCCTGTAGCTCAAGAATGATGCGCCGTCTCGGGAGGAGGCGGGGCCTCTTCGGCTAGGGCAAATGAAATGCCCACAAGCGCCAGGACCGCCGCAGCCGCGATTTTGATCATGGGTCGCACCTAGTCGCTCTCGGAGCGCAGCACGCGCTGCTGTGAGCCCTTGGCGCCAAGCAGCGGCCGCTTGCTCGACAGCACGCGGGAATTGACGCCCGGCCCAGGAGATCTCGCCCGAGAGCCGGCCATATTCGATCTTGGGGCATCGGTTCATCACCACTTTGAGCCCGGCCGCCTCAGCGAGCGCTGCCGCCTCGTCGTTGTGCACGCCGAGCTGCATCCACACCACCTTGGCACCGATGGCGATCGCTTCGCGTGTGATCGGCAAGCGCCGCTTCGGAATTGCGGAAGATGTCGACGATCTCGATGGCTCCTCGATGTCGCCGAGCGTGGCGAACACAGGTTGATCGAGGATCGTCTTGCCGGCATGTCCGGGATTGACCGGGATCACCTGAAAGCCCTTCGCCAGAAGATATTTCATGGCGAAATAGCTCGGCCGCGACGCATTGGGGCTCGCGCCCACCATGGCGATGACGCGGTGGCGCACGAGGATGTCGCGGATATAGGCGTCGCTATAGCTGTCGTGATTCATTGGTGGGCAAGTGGGGAAGGGGGCAGGAAAGCAAAAGGTCAGCGCGGCCAGTTCGGCTCCCGTTTATCGATGAAGGCGCCGATGCCTTCTTCCGCCTCGCGCGTCGAGCATGTTCTCCACCATGACTTGCGCGGCGTAAGCGTAGGCGTCCTCAAGCGGCATTTCGAGTTGGCGGTAGAAAGCCTCCTTGCCGATCTTGAGCGTGCGCGCGGGCTTGGCGCGATCTTACGGCCAAACTCAACCGCCTCGTTGACGACGCGGTCGGCCTCGACCACGCGGTTGACGAGCCCAAGCCGTATGCGCATCCTCGGCCCTCACCATCTCGCCCAGGAGCAGCATCTCCATGGCGCCTTTGCGCGACACATTGCGGCTGAGCGCCACCATGGGGGTCGAGCAGAACAGGCCGATATTCACGCCCGGCGTGGCGAAGCGGGCATCGACCGCGGCCACGGCGAGATCGCAGCTCGCCACGAGCTGGCAGCCGGCCGCGGTGGCGATCCCGTTCACCGCGGCGATGACCGGCTTCGGCGCGCGCACGATGGCGAGCATCATGTCGGAGCAGGCGGCCATGGTCTCGGCGAAGAAGGCGCGGCCCCGGTCGGCATCGGCGCGGTGCGCCGTCAGCTCCTTCAGGTCATGACCGGAGGAGAAGGCGGGCCCGGCGCCGGTGAGGACGACGGCCCGGACAGCCTCGTCCCCGCCCGCCTCGGTCACCGCATCATGCAGAGCCGCCATCAGCCCCATGGAGAGGCTGTTGCGGGCTTGCGGCCGGTTGAGGGTGATGACCCTGACCGGGCCCCGGTCCTCGGTGAGCAGAATGCCGCTCTCGGATGCGCTTTGCGCGGAAGGGCTTGCCATGTGCAGAAATCCGTTGCCTCACTGCCAGATCACGGCTTTACAGCAAAACACTTGAGAAACGCGAGCGCTCTCAGTGATTTTCGCGCCGGTACTCAAATACCACATTCCTAAGGCATTGAGTTGTATAAGAGATCGTCAATCCACTTGACCCTCTCGGAGCCAGCCGTTAGAAGCGCCGATCTTTGAAAGGCCTTTGAGTGCACGCGACCATGAAAACCTTCTCCGCCACGCCCAAGGACATCGACAAGTCCTGGATCCTCATCGATGCCAACGGCCTTGTGGTCGGCCGGCTCGCCGCATTGATCGCTACGCGGCTGAGAGGCAAGCACAAGCCGAGCTTCACGCCTCATATGGATGACGGCGACAATATCATCGTCATCAACGCCCAGCAGGTCGTGTTCACGGGCAATAAGCGCGCCGACAAGGTCTATAACTGGCACACGGGCTATCCGGGCGGCATCAAGAGCCGCACCGCGGAGAAGATCCTCGACGGCAAGCACCCCGAGCGCGTGCTGCACAAGGCGGTCGAGCGCATGGTTCCGCGCGGACCGCTTGGTCGCAAGCAGATGAAGAATCTGAAGATCTACGCCGGCGCGGAGCATCCGCACGAGGCGCAGAACCCGGTGAAGCTCGACGTCGCCGCCCTCAACCCCAAGAACGCAAGGAGCGCGTGATCATGAGCGAGACAATGACGCTTGAAGATCTGGCGCCGCTCAAGGGCGATGTCGCCGAAGCCGCGCCGGAGCATGTCTACGAGAAGAAGGTCGATGCGCAAGGCCGCGCCTACGCCACCGGCAAGCGCAAAGACGCCGTCGCCCGCGTGTGGGTCAAGCCGGGACCCGGCAAGATCACGGTCAACGGCAGGGACCATGTCACCTATTTCGCGCGGCCCGTCCTGCGGATGATCCTGAAGCAGCCGCTCGTCACCGCGCAGCGCGAGGATCAGTTCGACGTCGTCTGCACCGTCAGCGGCGGCGGGCTGTCCGGCCAGGCCGGCGCCGTGCGCCACGGCATCTCCAAGGCGCTGACGCGCTTCGAGCCGGAGCTCCGCGGCGTCCTGAAGAAGGCGGGCTTCCTGACCCGCGACGCCCGCACCGTCGAGCGCAAGAAGTACGGCAAGGCCAAGGCCCGAAAGAGCTTCCAGTTCTCCAAGCGCTAGTCTTTAGCGCTTCTCTGGGAAGGTCGCGGCAGGGGCTCTAGCGAGCCCGCCTGCCGCACCGTCTTTCGCATTGTGCCGAATTCCGTTAAGCCCGCTTCTGTAGCGGGGCTTCTTCATTAGGTTCGATCATGGCCAGCAACACGCTCATCCGGGCCGCCGTGCTCGGCGCTTCCGGCTATACCGGCGCCGACCTGATCCGGCTTGCCGCCAGACATCCCTCCATCAAGATCGCCGCGCTGATCGCCAAAGGCCATGCCGGCCAGGCGCTCGCACAAGTCTTCCCGCATCTCGCAAGCCTCGATGTGCCGAAGCTCGTCACCGCCGACGAGGTGGACTGGAGCGGGATCGACGTGGCCTTCTGCGGACTGCCCCACGGCACCGCCCATGCCGAGATCAAGAAGCTGCCCGAGCGGGTGAAGGTGGTCGACATGTCGGCCGACTTCCGCTTGCGCGATCTCGGCACTTACGCCGAGTGGTATGGCGGCGAGCACAGCGCGCCCGAACTTCACGCCGGCGCCGTCTACGGGCTCACCGAGCATTACCGCGACGAGATCAAATCGGCGCGGCTCGTCGCCTGTCCCGGCTGCTATCCGACCGCCGTGCTGCTGGCGCTCCTGCCGCTCGTGAAGAGCAGGGCTGATCGCGAGCGAAGACATCATCATCGACGCCAAGTCCGGCGTGTCCGGCGCCGGGCGCACGCTGAAGCAGAATATTCTGTTCTCCGAAGCGGGCGAGGGGCTGTCGCCCTATGGCATCGGCAGCCATCGCCATGTGCCGGAGATCGAGCAGGAGCTTGGGCCAGCGGCGGGACGCGGCGGTGACCGGTCAACTTCACGCCCCACCTCGCCCCCATGACCCGTGGCGAGCTGTGCACCTCCTATGTCCGGCTTGCCGGCAAGGCGACCGTGCTGCCGACCTGCGGCAAGCCCTCAACGACGCCTACGCTAGCGAGCCCGTTCGTGCGCGTGGTCGAGGAGGGCGTCATCCCGGCGACCCAGCATGTGCGCGGCTCGAACTATTGCCATATCGGCGTGTTCGCCGATCGGCTGAAAGGCCGCGCCATCGTCGTCTCGGCCATCGACAATCTGGTGAAGGGCTCGGCCGGCCAGGCGTTGCAGAACTTCAACCTGATGTATGGCTTCGACGAGACGACCGCGCTCGAGCAGTTGCCGCTCTTCCCGTAAGAGACGCCTACTTGCTACTCTTCACGTAGGAGCCGGGCGCGTCCTCGATGGGCTTGAGCGGGCCGGCCGACGGATCGCGGGCCGGGACCTTCTCGCCGGAATGCTCGGCCAGCCAATTCGTCCAATCCGGCCACCAGGAGCCGGCCGTCTCGGTGGCCCTCTTGGTCCATTCCTCGAGCGAGGTCGCCGCACCGCCGTCCGCCCAGTATTGGTACTTCTTCTTGGCAGGCGGATTGACCACGCCGGCAATATGGCCCGACCCCGCCATCACGTGGCGCACGGGCCCGCCGAACAGCTTGCTGCCGCGGAATACCGACGCGCCGGTGCGATATGGTCCTCGCGCGTGAACAGCTCGTAGATCGGGATGTTGACCTTGGAGAGGTCGAGCTTCACCCCGCCGAGCTCCATCTCGCCCTTGCTCAACCGGTTCTCGTGATAGAACTCGCGCAGGTAAAAGGCGTGGTTGGCGGCCGGCAGCCGCGTGGAATCGGCGTTCCAGAACAACAGGTCGAACGGGAAGGGCTTCTTGCCCAGGAGATAGTTGTTGACCACGTAGGGCCAGATCAGGTCGCGCGGCCGCAGCATGTTGAACACGCTCGCCATGCGCGCGCCGTCGAGATAGCCCTGCTCGGACATCATCTCCTCGAGCGACTTGAGCTGCGTGTCGTCGATGAAGATCAGAAGGTCGCCCGCCTCGCTGAAATCGACTTGCGCCGTGAGGAAGCTCGCCGAGGCGATTCTGTCGTCTCCCTTGGCCGCCATATAGGCGAGGGTGGAGCGCGAGCAGCGTGCCGCCGACGCAATAGCCGAGCACGTTGACGTGGTGGATGCCGAGCTGGCGGTTGACCGCCTCGACGGCGGCGAGAATGCCCTCACGCATGTAGTCCTCGAAGGTCTTTTGCGCGTGACTGGCGTCCGGGTTGACCCAGGAGATCATGAACACGGTGAAGCCCTGGTCGACCGCCCATTTGACGAACGACTTCTCAGGCTTGAGATCGAGGATGTAGTACTTGTTGATCCACGGCGGCGCGATGATGAGCGGCCGCTCATAGACTTGCTCCGTGGTCGGCGCATACTGGATCAGCTGGATGAGGTCGTTCTGGAACACGACCTTGCCGGGCGTGATCGCGAGATCGCGGCCGACCTCGAACGCGGCCGAGGTCGGTCTGGCTGATGCGCAAGAGATCCCCCGACTGGTCGAGATCCTGCGCCAGTTGGGTCATGCCCTGCACCAAATTCTCCGCGTTGGTGGCAAGCGTGGCGCGCACCACTTCCGGATTGGTGAAGGCGAAATTCGACGGCGACAGCGCGGCTAGCATCTGCTCCACGATAGAACATGGCCTTCTTGTGCGTCCTCTCGTCGATCCCCTCGGCGTTGCGGGTCATGTCCTCGGCCCAGCGCGAGGTGATCAGATAAGCCTGCTTCCAGAAGTCGAAGAACTGCTTGTCCGACCAGTCGGGGTCCTTGAAGCGGTTGTCGCCGGGCTCGGGCTCGGCCACCGGCTCGACCTCCTCGCCGAAGAAGCGGCGGAAGGACCGGCCCCACAAGATCCGCGTAGCTCTGAAACAGATCCCCTTGCGCCGCCGCCAGCTTGCCTGGGTTCGCCAACCCAAACGCGGGCCACCTCGCCAAGCGTCTTGGCGGCCTCGCCGACCTCGGAGCTCATGCTGTAAGGGCCGTTGCCGTTCGCTGTGGTGCGCTCGGCCAGCGTCGAGAAGACCTTTGCCCCCTGGTCGAAGAGGCGGACCATGTTCCTGGCAAACTCGTCGAATTGGCGTGACTGGAGCAGCCCTCCGCGGCGGTTTCCTCGGCGCTCTGTATTCCGCTCCTGCATCGAATTTGTCCTTATTTTACCCCCACTTGACCATGCTCTTGCCGGCTTGAAGAGGACTAATCCACTCCAGCGGCTTCCGCGCGGCCATCCATTGTGCTATGCAATATAAGCGTCAGGCGACGTCAATCGCCAGGGGAAAGTCCACAAGAGCCAACATCTTACCGATGTTCTTGCGATCAACATGTTGCGTCGTGGCGATGCTGCCTGCCTTTTGGCTTGGCGGCTGCGCCGACACCATGACCGGCGGCCAGCCCATGAAGCGGTTCACCGATCTTGTCCGCAGCTACGACCAGACCCTGACCAAAGCCGAGAAAAAGGCGGCGATCGCCGAGCTCCAGCAGGACAAGGAACGCCAGCAAGAGCAGACTCGAGCAGGGCGACGGCGCTCCGCCAAAAAGTAACTAGAATCAACGCTGACGGGCCCGGCCTCCCGCGCGATCCGCTTGCCCGGCAGCCCCTTTCGTGGTTCAACTGCAGACTCCCGTTTACATGGGCCGATCGGTGGGGACAACCGTCCGTGCACGACGATTTTCATAGAATTAAGCGGCTGCCGCCCTATGTCTTCGAGCAGGTCAACAAGCTCAAGGCCGGCGCGCGCGCGCGCGGTGACGACATCATCGATTTCGGCATGGGCAATCCCGACATGCCGACGCCGGCAGCATATCGTCGACAAGCTCGTAGAGACCGTGCGCAACCCGCGCACCAACCGCTACTCCGCCTCCAAGGGCATTGGCGGCTTGCGCCGGGCGCAAGCGGCCTATTACGACCGCCGTTTCGGCGTGAAGCTCAATCCCGAGACGCAAGTGGTCGCCACCCTCGGCTCGAAAGAGGGCTTCGCCAACGTGGCGCAAGCCATCACCGCGCCAGGTGACGTGATCCTCGTGCCGAATCCCGACCTATCCGATCCACGAGTTCGGCTTCATCATGTCGGGCGGCGTGATCCGGCATCTGCCGGCGAGCACGGACTCGCAATTCATGGTGTCGCTCGACAAGGCGGTGCGCCATTCGGTGCCGAAGCCCTCGGTGCTTGGTCCTGAACTATCCGGCCAATCCGACCGCCGTCGTCGCCAGCCGCGACTTCTATCGGGAGATCGTCGCCTTCGCGAAGAAGAACGACCTGATCGTGCTGTCCGATCTCGCTTACGCGGAGATCTATTTCGAGGGCGAGCCGCCGCCGTCCATTCTCGAGATCCCCGGCGCCATGGACATCGCCGTCGAGTTCACGTCGCTTGTCCAAGACCTATTCCATGCCGGGCTGGCGCATGGGCTTCGCCGTCGGCAATGAGCGGCTGATCCAGGCGCTGACCAGGGTGAAGTCCTATCTCGACTACGGCGCCTTCACGCCGATCCAGGTCGCCGCCACCGCGGCGCTCAACGGGCCGCAAGATTGCATCGACGAAATCCGCGGCGTCTATCGCCGACGCCGCGATTGCCTGGTCGACGCGCTGTCCCGCGCCGGCTGGCCGATCCCGTCGCCGCCCGCGACCATGTTCGCCTGGGCGCCGATCCCCGACATGTTCGCCCATCTCGGCTCGCTCGAATTCTCCAAGATGCTGCTGGAGAGGGCTGGCGTCGCGGTGTCGCCCGGCGTCGGTTTCGGCGAGTATGGCGAGGGCTATGTCCGCATCGCGCTTGTGGAAAACGAGCAGCGTATTCGCCAGGCCGCGCGCAATATTCGAAAATTCCTCTCCGAGTCAGCGAATTCGCTGCATAACGTCATTCCCATTGCCTCCAAGGCGAACCGGACGTTCTGAATTCTTCCGATGGCTGATGGATTGAAGCTTGGACTGGCCGGTATCGGCACTGTCGGCAGCGGCCTGCTGCGGCTCCTCGCGGCGCGTGCCGACACGCTCGCCGCGCGCGCCGGCATGCGCATCGAGGTCGTCGCCGTATCCGCCCGCAACAAGCGCAAGAAGCGCGACGCCGATCTGTCGGGCATCCGCTTCGTGCAAGACCCGGTCAAGCTTGCCACCGACCCCGAGATCGACGTCTTCGTCGAGCTGATCGGCGGCGAGGAGGGCGTGGCCAAAGAGGCGGTCGAGGCCGCTCTTCGCGCCGGCAAGCACGTGGTCACCGCCAACAAGGCGCTGCTCGCCCATCACGGCGCAAGTTTGGCCGCGCTGGCCGAGAAGCATGGCGCCGCCCTGAATTTCGAGGGTGCGGTCGCCGGCGGCATTCCCGTGGTCAAGGTCATTCGCGAAGGCCTGCAGGGCAACGACATCTCCCGCGTCTACGGCATCCTCAACGGCACCTGCAATTACATCCTGACCCTCATGGAGCAGGAAGGGCGAGGCTTTGCCGACGTGCTGAAGGAAGCGCAGGCGCAAGGCTACGCCGAGGCCGATCCGACATTCGACATCGGCGGCTTCGACACCGCTCACAAGCTCGCCCTGCTCACCAGTCTCGCCTTCGGTACGCGCACCAGTTTCGACGCCGTCTATGTGGAAGGCATCGAGACCATCACACCCGCCGATATCGAGGCGGCCGACGATCTCGGCTATCGCATCAAGCTCCTCGGAGTGGCGCTTCGCACCGACAGCGGCATCGAGCAGCGCGTACATCCGACCATGGTGCCGAAAGAGACCGCGATCGCCGAGGTCGACGGAGTCTCGAACTGCGTCGCCATCGACGGCGATTTCGTCGGCGACGTCATGCTGATCGGTCCCGGCGCCGGCGGCGGCCCGACCGCCTCGGCGGTGATGAGCGACATCATCGACATCGCCCGCGGCCACATCCTGCCACCCTTCGGCATCAAGGCTAAGGACCTGAAGCCCTATAAGAAGGCGCAGATGCGCGCCCATGAGGGCGGATACTATATCCGGCTGTCCGTCCACGACCGCACCGGCGCCTTCGCCGCGATTGCCCAGCGCATGGCCGAACAGAAAATCTCGATCGAGAGCATCGTCCAGCGGCGGCCGCGCAGCCGCGCGAGCGATGCCCGGGCTGCCGTCGTGCTGGTGACACATCAGACGACAGAAGCGGCGGTCCGCAAGGCGCTGGCGGGGATCGAGCGCGACGGTCATGTCGACGCCAAGCCCCAAATGATCCGCATCGAAAAACTGTGATAGAGAGTCTGTAAAGACAACGACGCGACTGCGCTCGTGCGGAGAGTTGGGAGGATCCGACGTGTCAGAGGCTACGGCCAGGACCGAGCTCGACCGCGCGCTCGCGTTGGATATCGTCCGCGTCACCGAAGCCACGGCGGTGGCCGCTGCCCGCTGGCGGGGTCGCGGTGACGAGGCGGCCGCCGATGAAGCCGCCGCCGCCGCCATGTATCGCGAAATCGCCCGCCTGCCCATCGAAGGCGTCGTGGTCGTGGGCGAAGGCGACGAAGACGAGTCCCCAATCCTCTTCAACGGCGAGACCATCGGTGCCGGTTCGCCCGATGGCGTGAGGCTCGACCTCGCCGTGGACCCGGTGGAAGGCGCCACGCTATGCGCTAAGGCGCTGCCCAATGCGATGTCGGTGCTGGCCGTTGCCGAGCACGGCAGCCTGCTGAAGGTGCCGGCCATCTACATGGAAAAGATCGCCATCGGGCCCGGCTTTCCCGATGGCCTGGTGGACCTCGACGCTACGCCGGCCGAGAACCTCAAGGCTCTCGCCGAGGCCAAGGGCCGGGCGGTCAGCGAACTTACCGTTTGCATTCTCGACCGGCCGCGCCATGGCAAGCTGATCGAGGAAGTGCGCGCGGCGGGCGCGGCGCTGCGTCTGATCAGCGACGGCGACATCGCCGGAGTGATCCATGTGGCAGAGCCGCTGGAGACCGGCATCGACATGTATATGGGCGTTGGCGGAGCGCCGGAAGGCGTGCTCGCCGCCGCGACGCTGGCTTGCATCGGCGGCCAGATGCAAGGCCGGCTGGTGGCATTGAACCAGGAGCAGCGCGCCCGGGCTCGTGCCGCCGGCATCTCGGATCTCGCCCGGAAATACGCCATCGTGGACATGGTGTCGGGCGACCTCAGCTTCTCCGCCACCGGCATCAGCGACGGCTCGCTCCTCGAAGGGGTGCGCTTCACCAAGGACGCCGTGTTCACCCATTCGGTGGTGATGCGCGCCTCGACCCGCACCGTGCGCTGGATCAGGACCGAGCATCCCGACATCGGCAAGTTCGACTGACCCGGTCGACCGACCTACTGGACCGACAGGGGCGCCCGACCGAATCGGTTACAATCGCGGCTTCTCTGAGGATGGAGGCGAGTGGCACGGCGTGACGGCGGCACGGAAATACGACGAGAAGGATGCCGCGCTGGCTTTGCTTGGGGTGGACTGTTCCGCACGCGGCCGCCGTTGGGTCGAACGTCTGGACCCAGGACGCAGCCTAGTCGCCGCGGCGATCTCGCAAGCCCACGGTCTGCCGGAGCTGCTTGGCCGGGTGCTCGCCGCCCGCGGCGCCGAACTCCACACCGTCGACCGCTATCTCGATCCCTCCTTACGGACATCGCTGCCCGATCCGGCGCGCCTGCAGGACATGGAACGCGGGGCCGAGCGCTTCGCGGCGGCCATCCGCGCTGGTGAGGCCGTCGCCGTGTTCGGCGACTACGACGTGGATGGTGCGGCGTCGGTGGCCCTGGTCGAGCGCTTCCTGCGGGCCCACGGCCGCTCTTGCGCCACCTACATCCCCGACCGCCTCAAAGAGGGCTACGGACCGACGCCAGGGGCGCTCACCGGCCTCGTGGAGGAGGGAGCCCGTCTTATCCTCACCGTCGATTGCGGCACCACCTCCGCCGCTGCCATCGCCGCCGCCGGCGCCGACGTCATCGTCCTCGACCACCACCAGGCCGACGAGGAGCTGCCGGACGCCTTGGCGGTGATCAACCCCAACCGGCAGGACGATCTATCGGGCCAGGGGCATCTTGCCGCGGCGGGCGTGGTGTTTCTATTTCTCGTGGCCACGACTGCCGTGCTGCGCCGGGAGGGCCACTACCAAGGCGGCGCCGAACCCGACCTCCTCGGCCTGCTCGACATGGTGGCACTCGCCACCGTGTGCGATGTGGTGCCGCTCCATGGCGTAAACCGGGCTTTCGTCACCCAGGGGCTGAAAGTGCTCCGGCTCAGGCACAATGCCGGCCTGCGCGCGCTCGCCGACGCTGCCCGGCTGGACGAAGCGCCCACCGCCTACAGCCTCGGCTTCATCCTCGGCCCCCGCATCAATGCCGGCGGCAGGGTGGGGGCATCGGGTCTTGGCGCGAAGCTGCTGGCGACCGACGACGAGGTCGAAGCCCGCGCCATCGCCGCCAAGCTCGAGGCGCTCAATGCGGAGCGCAAAGCCATCGAAGAGGTCATGCTGGAGGAGGCTTTTGCCCGCGCCGAAGCCGACATCGCCGCCGCGCCGGACCTGAAGCTGATCTTCCTCGGCGCCGAAGGCTGGCACAAAGGTCTGATCGGTCTGCTCGCCGGCCGCATCGCCGACCGTTTTCACCGGCCCACCTTCGTCATGGCCTTCGAGGCCGACGGCACCGCGACCGGATCGGCCCGGTCGCTGCCGTCCGTGGATCTCGGAGCCGCGGTCAGGGCGGCGGTGCAGGAAGGTCACTTCCTCAAAGGCGGCGGGCACGCCATGGCGGCCGGCTTCACCCTGGACCGGGCGAGGCAGGATGACGCGCGCGGCTTTTTGGAAAGCCGGTTGGCGCAAGCCGTGGAGGAGGCCTCCACGCGCCGTGAGCTCGCCATCGACGGGGCGCTGTCGGCCCGCGGCGCGACGCTCGAGCTGATCGATCTGCTCGAGCGCGCCGGGCCCTACGGGTCAGGCTACCCGCAGCCGCGCTTCGTGTTCCCGGCCCATCGTGTCACCCGGCTCCGCAGCATGGGGCAGGCCCAAGCCCATTTCCGCTGCACGCTGCTTGCCGCCGACGGCGGGCGCATCGAGGCGAGTGCCTTCCGCGTGGCGGGCACGCCTCTCGGCGACCTGTTCGCGAAAAGTGAGGGGACGACGCTGCATGTGGCCGGGCATTTGCGCCGCTCGGTCTGGCAGGGCCGCGAGAGTGTGGAGCTGATCATCGAGGATGCCGCCGACCCCGCCGGGGAGGGCGCCTAACCAGCGTTCTTGCGAGCGCCGGAAAAGCTTTCTATATGACGGGGCTCAAGCGCGGTACGCCCCCTTCGTCTAATGGTTAGGACGCCAGGTTTTCAACCTGGAAACAGGGGTTCAATTCCCCTAGGGGGTACCATCTCGCACCGGCCGCCATCGGCTTTGGGCAGCGGCTACCACTTCCCCGTATTTTCCATCGACGCCCAAGGCTCCTGCTTCGGCTTCGGCCCGCCCTTCTGCAACAGCTCGATGGAGATGTTGTCCGGGGACCGGACGAAGGCCATGTAACCGTCGCGCGGTGGCCGGTTGATGGTTACGCCGCCCTTCATCAGGTGGTCGCAGGTGGCGTAGATGTCGTCGACCTCGAAGGCCAGGTGGCCGAAATGGCGGCCCTCGTCATACGGTTCCGGATCCCAGTTATAGGTGAGCTCGACCTGGGCGTCTTCGTCGCCTGGCGCGGCAAGATAGATCAGGGTGAAGCGGCCCTGTTCGCTGTCCATGCGGCGGACCTCTTTTAGACCCAATTTGTCGCAGTAGAAGTCGAGCGACTTATCGATATCGGACACGCGCACCATCGTGTGCAGATACTTCATAGATGGCCTCCTCGCCTGTTGTCTCGAAGCTGGCCGACCCTAAAGCGGAGCGCGCGGGCGTGGCAAGCGTGACGCTGTGTTGTCGAATGTGTGACCAAAATGCAAATTGGCTTGGGATTGTTGCACAGCGTCCACAGCGTGGCGCAAAAGCGACTCCGAACAGGAATTTGCTCGCTACCAGAAACATTTGCACTGTCGTCATCGAGATTCCGCAGCCGTCATCGGCGCGACGGGCACGGATCCAAACGCGCCCAGTTTTGTTTGCCGATCAGGCGGTTGTGAGCCTCTTTGCTCAGCCATTACGAACTCGACTGCGTATTGTGGAGAAGCGATCGCGCGCGGGAAAATTCCGCTAGCCACGTTAAGCGTCAATGCTATGTTCGAAAAAGAGTGTGCCAGTCGATTCGTTAGTGGGGCGTCGGATCGACTGATGGAAGTTCAGCGGGGGAATGCGGCATGGAGGCGAAAGAACCGCCACATCAGGAGGAACATACCCAACGCGACGAGGATACCACAGTCGATGTGTTCGAGGTTTCGGGTTCGATCAAGTGGTTCGATGCGTCAAAGGGTTATGGATTTATCGTACCAGACGAAGACCTTCCCGACGTTCTCCTGCATGTGACATGTCTACGGCGCGACGGTCATCAGACCGCCTACGAGGGCGCGCGGGTCGTCTGCGAAGTGCTTCGCAGACCGAAGGGATTGCAAGCATTTCGCATCCTCGAGATGGACGATTCCACCGCGATCCATCCCTCGCAGTTACCGCAGCGCACGCACGTCGTCGTGATCCCGGAAAGCGACTGGGAGCGGGCGATGGTGAAGTGGTTCAACCGCCTCCGCGGCTTCGGCTTCCTGACGCGCGGTCCGTCGACGCTCGATATCTTCGTGCATATGGAAACGCTTCGCCGTTGCGGCTTCACCGAGCTCAGACCCGGGCAGTCGCTGATGGTCCGCTATGGCCGGGGTTCGAAAGGCCTGATGGCGGCCGAGCTCAAGCCCGACGGCGCGAACGGGCCGTCGTCTCACTGACAACGCACGCCTTGCTCAAGCACATCGCCGGTGCATTGGTCATGATGCTTGCCCTGTCGATGTGGTCTCTCCCCGGCATGGCCGCCGGCACCGGCACGCTTGTGCTGGAGACCGACAGTGGCGAGCACCGCTACGAAGTGGAAGTGGCGACGACCGATCAGTGAGCGGGCGCTCGGTCTCATGTTCCGTCGCGAGCTGCCCGATACGGCCGGCATGCTCTTCCTCTACGACCCGCCCCAACGGGTGGGCATGTGGATGCGGAACACCTTCATCCCGCTCGACATGGTTTTCATCTCGGCCGACGGACGGGTCCATCGTATCCAAGCCAATACCGAGCCCTTCTCCACCGACCTGATCCCTTCGGGCGGCGATGTGGGCGGCGTGCTGGAACTCAATGCGGGACAGGCCGACAAAATCGGCCTCAAGCGAGGAGACCGCGTGGTCTATCCCGGGCCTGGCGGCGGGGCGGAGCCTTAAAGGCAGATCACGCAGCTTTAACGCCTTGGCACTAGCCTGACGGGGCGAGGCCAATTATGTATGTCTTCGCATGGCTGTTCCGGGTCTGCCCGAATGCCTCAGCCATCGGCCAACGTATGATTTGGGGCATGGCGCAGTCTGGTAGCGCACCTGCTTTGGGAGCAGGGGGTCGCAAGTTCGAATCTTGCTGCCCCGACCATTCGTGATTTCGGCCAAACGGAGAGCAAGCCCATGGCGGCCCGCATCTACAAGCCCGCCCAGAACGTAATGCAGCAGGGCAAAGCCGCCTCGCGCGAGTGGGTGCTGGAATACCTGCCCGATCAGCCACGCGTCATCGAACCCTTGATGGGTTGGACGAGCTCCGGCGATACGAGACGGCAGGTTCGCATGAGCTTTGCCACCAAGGAGGAAGCGATCGCCTTCGCCACCGGCAACGGCATCGCCTTCCGCCTCGAGGAGCCGAACGCCACCAAGCTCCGGCCCAAATCCTATGCTGAGAATTTCAAGTTCGGCCGGCCTGACGGCTGGACCCACTGAAAGTCATCGTTTCGGGCTATAGTGCCGGCAAGAAGAGTGATCCCGTAGCTCAAGGGATAGAGCATCTGCCTTCTAAGCAGAGGGTTGCAGGTTCGAATCCTGCCGGGATCGCCATCTCGCTCTAGGAAGCTCCGCCCATTTTCAGTAGGGGAACTTGATGCGTCCGCTTCTCTGCCTCGTTCTGACCGTGATCCTAGCCGGCACAGCCGCCGCCGCGGAGCCCAAGCTGCTTTGGGAGGCCAAAGGCTTGGCCCAACCGGAATTGGTCGTCTATGACCCGGTCACCGACGTCTTCTACGTCAGCAACATCAATGGCGCCGTCATGCAAAAGGACGGCAACGGCTTCATCACCAGGATCAAGCCCGACGGCAGGATCCTGGAGCGGAGCTGGATCAAGGGCCTGAACGCGCCGACTGGAATGGCGATGCACGACCGCACGCTCTACGTCGCCGACGTGGACGAACTCATCGAGGTCAACGCCGCCTCGGGAAGCATCGTTAAACGCCACAAGGCGAAGGGCGCGATTTTCCTCAACGACATCGCCATCGCCGAAGATGGCACGGTCTACGCCTCCGACACGCCAATGAACACGATATGGCGTCTCAAGGACGGTACGTTCGAGCCCTGGCTCGCCAATGACAATCTGAACGGTCCGAATGGGCTCCTCGTGCAAGGCGACAAGCTCATCGTCGCGTCTTTCGGCAGGATGCCGAGCGGGGGGCAGAAGCAAGAAGTTGCGGGCCTGCTCGCCGTGAACCTGGAGGACCAGACCATCGAGAAGCTGACGGAGCCGGTGGGCAATCTCGATGGACTTGAGCCTCTCGCACCAGGCGTCTATCTCGCCACCGATTGGGCCGACGGCGCGCTTTATCGCATCGATGCCAAGGGCAAAGCCGACCGCTTAATCGATCTCAATCAGGGCAGCGCCGACCTGACCTACTCTCCGACGACGAGAACCGTCCTGATCCCGATGATGCTGGACAACACGCTCGCGGCCTATCGCTTGGGCGAACCGGCCCCCGAGGCAAAGCAGCCGCCGCAGAAGCAGAAGAAGAAAAAGAGATCCAGGTAGGAAAGCAAAGTCGAAGAGCGTCGCCAGGAAAGAGTTGAAAAGCCCGTGGACTGCGGCGCTCTACACCCTTTGCGAGAGGCCATCGGCACAATATAAGCCGGGGCCACACTTGGCTTCGCAACACCAGCCCACCATGACCGATCGGTCGGCGCACGGAACCTTTCCGGCAGATATGACAGGATTGCCGACTTGATTACGGCGCTCGCGCAACTGCCGATTGCTGTCACGGTCGCACTCTTCGTGCTGGCGGCGTCCGGTGTGTGGTTCGCCGGCAGCCGGCTCGCCATCTACGCCGACGCTATCGCGGACCGCAAGCGTATCGGGCAGGCCTTTATGGGGCTCGTGTTTGTTGCCGCCGCGACGTCCCTGCCGGAAATGGTGACGACGCTTTACGGGGCGCTTGCCGGCGAACCCGAGCTCGTGCTGGGCAACATGTTCGGCGGCATCACCATGCAGACGGCGATCCTCGCTGTGGCCGACGCCTCTTTCGCCGCCGCCGCGCTGACGTCGTATCCGCGCGGCCCCGGCCTCCGCCCTCGAAGCGACCTTGCTCATCGCCCTGCTGGCCTTGCTGCTCGGCCTTCACGCCGTCGGTGAGTTCTCGCTCCCATTCGGTATCGGCCTCGGCACGCTGTTTCTCGGCGTCGCCTATGTCGGCATCATTTTCATGCTGCGCGCATACGACAAGGACGAGGTGTGGGTGCCCGTCGAGGTGCCTGAGACCGCCGAACCGTTGATCGGACGCATCGTGCCGAAAGCGCTGGACCGCGCGCCGTTTGCCTCGCTGGTCTGGGGCTTCGCCATGCTCAGCGCGGTGATCCTGATCTGCGGCCTGGGGCTGACGGCAAGTGCCGCGGCCATCGCCGAGCAGACCGGATTGGCTTCGAGCTTCATCGGCGTCACGCTTCTGGCGAGCGCCACCTCGCTGCCGGAGGTGAGCACCACCATCGCCGCCGTGCGCATCGGCGCCCACAGCATGGCGATCTCGAACATCTTCGGCAGCAATCTTTGATGGTGGCGCTGGTGCTGCCCGCGGACCTGGCTTATAGCGGCGCGCCGATCCTCGGCGCCATCGACCAAGCAACGGCCTTCGCGCTGATCTCGGGCGTCCTCGTCACCGCGATCTATCTCGCCGGCCTCTTGATCCGCTCACGCCGCACCATTTTCGGCATGGGCATCGACTCGGCCCTGGTGCTGCTCGTCTACGCGCTGACGCTCGCGGTGTTCTATCACTTCGGTTGAGAGCCTAGAGAATGCTCCGCACCACGCCGCCGTCGACCCGCATCGACGCACCGGTAATGGCCGAAGAGCCTTCGCCGCACAGAAACACGACGAGATTGGCGACTTCCTCGATCTCGGCAAAGCGGCCGATCAGCGAGGACGGTCGCATGGTCTTGACGAAGTCCTTCTCGAACGTGGCGTGGTCGACGTTGTGATCGGCCGCAAGCTTCCCGACAAACTCGACGACGCCTTCCGACCGTGTCGGCCCCGGCAGGACGGCGTTCACCGTTACGCCGGTCCCGGCCACGCTCTCGGCGATGCCGCGGGAAAGCGCAAGCTGCGCCGTCTTGGTGACCCCGTAGTGGACCATTTCCTTTGGGGTCTGCACGCCGAACTCGCTGGAGATGAAGATAATGCGTCCCCAGTGGCGCGCGACCATGCCCGGAAGCAAAGCGCGGCTGAGACGTACGCCGCTCATGACGTTGACGTCGAAAATCTCCTGCCAATCCGCGTCGGTAATCTCAACGAACGGAACGGGAGCGAAGATGCCGACATTGTTGACGAGAATGTCGACCTTGCCGGCCTGCGCGACGAGGTATGACGTCCCTTCGGCGGTGCCGAGGTCGGCAGCGATGCCGACAGCGCGCCGGCCGTCCTGTGCGATAGCCTGAACCGCCGCCGCCACCCGCTCTTCGCCGCGACCGTTGACGATGACCTCGGCGCCCTCGCGCGCAAGACCCTCGGCAATGGCAAAGCCGATTCCGGCCGTCGATCCAGTGACAAGCGCGCGCTTGCCGTCGAGCCTCAGATCCATCGATGCCTCGTGTGCTAGTCGCTCGTGGAACCTACGCGGCGTCGAGCCTGGCGAAGCCGGCGTCGAGATCCGCTTTCAGATCCTGGATGTCCTCCAAACCGATATGGAGACGCAGCCCCGGACCTGCCTCCTGCCAATTCGTCGCAGAGCGATAGGTGCTCGGGTTGAAGGGCAAAATCAGGCTCTCATAACCGCCCCAGGAATACCCCATGCCGAACAGCGTAAGTCCGTCGAGCATGGCGGCAACGCTTGCGCGGCGGCAGGGCTTCAACACGATCGAGAAAAGACCCGACGCGCCGGTGAAGTCTCGCTTCCACAATGCATGCCCGGGATCGCCCGGCAACGCCGGGTGCAGCACACGCGCGACCTCCGGCCGGGCCGCGAGCCATTCGGCCATCGCCAGTCCTGACGCGTAATGGCGCTCCAGCCTGACGCTCAAGGAGCGCATCCCCCGCAAACCGAGATAGACATCCTCGGGGCCCGGGCACAGCCCGAGCTCGTCATGGGTACGCGCCACCGCCGCCGCCGTCTCGGGCGTCATGGTGATGGCGCCAAGCATGGCATCGGCATGGCCGACGATATATTTGGTCGCCGCCTGGATCGACACGTCGGCCCCGTGCGCGAACGGCTTGAAGTAAAGCGGCGTGGCCCAGGTGTTGTCCATGACGACCACGGCGCCGCGCCCGTGCGCGGCTTGCGCGATGGCCGGCAGGTCCAGAACCTCGAAGGTCTGCGAGCCGGGGAACTCAGCGAACACGAGCCGCGTCTTGTCGGTCAGGAGCGCCGCGATCCCGTCACCGATGAGAGGATCGTAATAGGTCGTGGCCACGCCGAGCCGCTTCAGCACATTGTCGCAAAAGCGCCGTGTCGGGCGATAGACGCTGTCGGACACGAGGATATGGTCGCCGGCGGACACGAAGGCGAGCAGGGCCACCGAGATTGCCGACAGCCCGGAGGGCGTGAGCAGGGTGGCGTGGCCGCCTTCCAGCTCCGCGATCATATCCTGGAGCGCGCGGACCGTCGGCGTGCCGAGACGGCCATAGCTGAAATCCTGATCGTCCGCCTCAAGGCACGCCATGGTGGGGTAGAGCACCGTCGACCCGCGATAGATCGGCGTGTTGACGAAGCCGTGGAAGCGCGCGGGATCGCGGCCCGCATGGGCGAGCCGCGTGTCCTGCTTCTGCGTCGTCTTGGGGGGTTTGCTCATGCGGGCCTTTGGCCGCGGCGGGGGAGACGCCTTGCGCTGCTAATTGGTCTCGATGGGTAGGCTTTCATTGGCGCCCCATTCCGACCAGGAGCCGTCATAGACCGACGTGCGGCGATGGCCGGCTTCGGACAACGCCAGCGCCAGCACGCAAGCGGTGATGCCGGACCCGCAGCTTGTCACCACCGGCTTGTGCGGATCGATGCCGGCCGCCTCGAACACCTTGTTGAGCGCGTCCGGCGACTTCAGCGTGCCGTCCGCATTGAGCAGTTGTCCGTAAGGGACATTTTGCGACCCGGGGATATGGCCGGCGCGCAAACCCTCGCGCGGCTCTGGCGCTTGCCCGGCAAACCGTTCCGGCGAGCGCGCATCGAGGATCGCCGCGGACCGATCGTGGATCAGCGCCTTCATGTCGTCCAAGTCGCGCACGAGATCGAGATTGCGCCGGGCCGTGAAGTGCCGCGTGGTGCGCGGCGTCGGCTCGCCGGTCATCAGCGGTCGGCCCTCGCGCTTCCACTTCGGCAAACCGCCATTCAGGACGCTGACATCCTCGGCGCCCATGACGCGGAACATCCACCACACCCGCGGCGCGCTGAACATGCCCGTGCGGTCGTAGACCACCACGCGCTGTCCGTCGCCGATTCCCATGGCGCGCATGCGCGAGGAGAATTTCTCCGGCGGCGGCAGCATATGGGGGAGGGCACTCTTGGTGTCGGCGATCTCATCGATGTCGAAGAAGATCGCGCCGGGGATATGCTCCGCGAGATATTCTGCGCGGGCATCCTTGCCTTCGCCCGGCATGTACCAGGTGGCGTCGATGATCACAAAGTCGGGAGCATCAAGCTCGCGCTCGAGCTCATCGGTCTCAATCAGACATGTCTTCGGCGTCGACAAAGTCTCTTCTCCAATTCTTCTAAACGAACACGCTAGGCGCCGCGGCCTTGGCATGGTCGAGCCAACCTGGCACGGGCAGCCCCTTTTCGCGCAAGAATTCCGGGTTGAACAGTCTGCTTTGGTATCGGGTGCCGTAATCGCAGAGCACCGTGACGATGGTGTGGCCGGGCCCCATGTCCCTGGCCAGGCGAATGGCGCCGGCGACATTGATGCCGCTCGACCCGCCAAGGCAAAGACCTTCCTCACTCAGCAGGTCGAACACGACCGGCAGCGCCTCCGCGTCGGGGATCTGGTAGGCCGCGTCGACCTTGGCCCCCTCCAAATTGGCGGTGATGCGGCCCTGGCCAATGCCTTCGGTGATCGAGCTGCCTTCGGACTTCAGCTCGCCGTGCTTGTAGAAATTATACAGCGCCGCGCCCATGGGATCGGCGAGGCCGATCACCACATCCGGATTGTGCTCTTTCAGCCCCATCGAGACGCCGGCCAGCGTGCCGCCGGTGCCGACCGCGCAGATGAAGCCATCGACCTTGCCGTCCAGGTCGCGCCAAATCTCCTGCGCCGTCGTCTCGATATGGCCCTGGCGATTCGCCACGTTGTCGAACTGGTTGGCCCAGATCGCGCCGTTGGGCTCGCTCCGCGCCAGTTCCTCGGCGAGCCGGCCGGAATATTTCACGTAGTTGTTGGGGTCCTTATAGGGGACCGCGGGCACCTCGATGAGCTCGGCCCCGGCCAGACGCAGCATGGCCTTCTTCTCGTCCGACTGGGTCTCCGGGATCACGATCACCGTCTTCAGCCCTAGCGCGTTGCCGACCAGCGACAGGCCAATGCCAGTATTGCCCGCCGTCCCTTCGACCACGGTGCCGCCCGGATTCAGGCTGCCGGCGTTGAGGGCATCGCGAATGATGAACAGCGCCGCGCGGTCCTTCACCGACTGGCCCGGGTTCATGAACTCGGCCTTGCCGAGGATCGTGCAGCCGGTTTCCTCCGACGCGCGCTTGAGCTTGATCAGCGGCGTGTTGCCGATCGCTTCGATGATGCCGTTGCGGTAGGACAAGGGGGAGCCTTTGGAATCTCTTGTTGTGCGGCAGCCTACTGAGCGCCACCGGCCGCCGCAAGTCGCGGAAATTCCGAGAGTCCGGGCGCCTGAGGCATGCCGTTCCATGCCGCCCAGCAAAGCGAGCATGAATTAGGGTTAGCCTTGCCAACAGCACGCCCCCGGGCTAGCAGCCAGAGAATCCGCTGTGTATATAGACCGGCGGAACAAGGGGCCGGGGCGTCAGCGCCGGCTGCCTTAATCAGCGGGCGTGGTGGAACTGGTAGACACGCCAGATTTAGGTTCTGGTGGCTTCGGCCGTGGGGGTTCAAGTCCCTCCGCCCGCACCAACCATTTTCTTGAACCAGCTTTTTTGGATGGTTCGATTGCGACAGGCGCGCCCCATGGGCGCCGAACGGTGGTGGATTGAGACGGCATGAACGTCATTGAAACAAATACAGACGGCCTGCGCCGCGAACTGAAAGTAGTGGTCGCCGCCGATGAGCTGGAGCAGATGCTCTCCTCGCGCCTCGACGATCTCAAGGGCAAGGCCAAGATCAAGGGCTTCCGGCCCGGCCATGTGCCGAAGGAGCATTTGCGCAAAGTCTATGGCCGCTCGGTCATGGCCGAGGTCGTGCAGCAGGCGGTCGCCGAGACCAGCCGCGAGGCCTTGTCGCAACGTGAGGAGCGGCCCGCCTTCCAGCCCAAGGTGGCGCTCCCCGAGGACGAGAAAGAGATCGATCAGATCTTCGCCGGGACCGGCGACCTCGCCTATACACTTTCCTTCGAAGTGCTGCCCAATGTGGAGATCATGGACCTCGCCACGCTCACGCTGGAGCGGCCGGTCACCGCGGTCACCGATGCTGACATAGCCAAGTCGATCGACAACATCCTTGCCAGCAATCAGAACTACAAGCCGAAGGACGGCGCCGCGCAGAAGGGCGATCGGGTAACCATCGATTTCGTCGGCAAGCTCGACGGCGAGGCCTTCGAGGGCGGCACCGCGGTAGACGCGCCGATCACCCTTGGCGGCGGCAATTTCATTCCGGGATTTGAAGATGGCTTGATCGGCGCCAAGACGGGCGAGGAGCGCACCATCGAGGCGACCTTCCCGGCGGACTATCCGGAAGCCAAGCTAGCCGGCAAGCCCGTGCAGTTCGAGGTGACCGTGAAAGAGGTGGCCGCCCCGGAGACGCCCACGCTCGACGAAGAGTTCGCCAAGAGCCTCGGCGTCGAATCGGTGGAGCAGATGCGCGACACCGTCAGGGCTCGCATGCAGCAGGACCGCGACATGGCGTCTCGCCTCAAGGTCAAGCGCGCGCTCCTCGACGCCCTCAACGAAAGCCATAGTTTCGAGCTCCCGCCGACCCTCGTCGACAACGAGTTCCAGGCGATCTGGGGCCAGGTGATGAAGGACCTCGAGCATCACAAGAAGACCTTCGAGGATGAAGGCACGACGGAGGAGAAGGCCAGCGAGGAATATCGCGACATCGCCGCGCGGCGGGTGCGCCTCGGACTGCTTCTGTCGGAGATCGGCACACGCAATGAGATCACCGTGACCGACGAGGAGGTGAACCGGGCGCTGCTGGAGCGCATCAGGCAGTTCCCGGGTCAGGAGCGGCAAGTCTACGACTTCTACCGCAACAACCCTGAGATGCTGGCGGAGCTTAGGGCGCCGGTCTTCGAGGACAAGGTGGTGGATTACGTTCTTGAGCTGGCCAAGGTAACCGACACGCCCGTAAGCGTGGAGGAACTCTATGCCGACGAAGGGGACGGCCCAGCCCACCACCACGGACACAGCCATGATCATGACCACGACCATGATCACGACCACGATCATGACCACGATCACAAGCACGATTAAGCGAGCCGGAACCAAGTAACGGGAAGTGGCAATTGGTCTCTTCCGTTTCGGGGTCCGGCCCCATATGTAGTAGACCGCACCGACAGAATCGCTTGTCGGCCCCAGACCGGCGGCAAACGCCCAAGCGCAGGATAATCATGAACAATCCGGCCGAGACATATATGAACACGCTGGTGCCGATGGTGGTCGAGCAGACCAACCGTGGCGAGCGCGCCTACGATATCTACTCCCGCCTGCTCAAGGAGCGGATCATTTTTGTCACCGGCCCGATCGAGGACCACTTGGCCTCGCTCATCACGGCGCAGCTTCTGTTCTTGGAGTCGGAGAACCCCAAGAAAGAGATTTCCATGTACATCAACTCGCCCGGCGGCGTGGTGACGTCGGGCATGGCGATCTACGACACCATGCAGTTCGTGCGGCCTCCGGTCGCCACGCTGTGCATCGGGCAGGCAGCCTCCATGGGATCGCTGCTGTTATGCGCCGGCGAGAAGGGCATGCGCTTCGTCCTTCCCAACGCCCGCGTCTTGCTGCATCAGCCTTCCGGCGGCTTTCAAGGCCAAGCGAGCGATATCGAGCGGCACGCCGAGGACATCATCAAGATGAAGCGGCGCCTCAACGAGGTGTATGTCCACCACACCGGACAGGACTACGAAACCATCGATAAGACCCTCGACCGCGACTATTTCCTGACCGCGGAGGAGGCCAAAGCCTTCGGCCTGGTAGACGAGGTGATCAGCAAGCGGTCTCCTCCCGAGGAGAAGGACAAGGCTTCCCCTGCGTCTTGAGGTCTCAGAACAGCCCCTTCAGTCCCATTAGGGCTAACCGGCGAATTCTGTCCTTGGGCCTTGCCGCGTCGGGGTCGGGTATGGTCCCTGCATCCTCTCGCCAGCGGAGTGAGACGTCCCCCTTCGGGAATAACGGGATTAATCAATCCTTGATCAGTGACGCCCTAGCATGCTGAGATTGCGCTTCGGGCAACTTGCCCAGCGGATTGGGCTCATACTTGCAGGGCGGGAAAAAGGACCAATAGTGCGCAGGCGGGCGGCCACCGGCGCTAAGCAGAAACCAAGAAAAACTGGATGAGAGAATGAGCAAGGTGAGTGGAGCTGATTCGAAGAACACCCTCTACTGCTCTTTCTGCGGCAAGAGTCAGCACGAGGTTCGCAAGCTTATTGCGGGGCCGACGGTGTTCATCTGTGATGAATGCGTCGAACTCTGCATGGATATCATTCGCGAGGAGAATAAGAGCTCTCTCGTGAAGTCGCGCGATGGCGTGCCCACGCCGATGGAAATCTGCGCCGTTCTCGACGATTACGTGATTGGCCAGGATTATGCCAAGCGCGTGCTGTCGGTAGCTGTGCATAACCACTACAAGCGGCTGAACCACTCGGGCAAGAACTCCGACGTCGAGCTCGCCAAGTCGAACATTCTGCTGATCGGGCCCACGGGTTGCGGCAAGACGCTGCTCGCCCAGACGCTCGCCCGCATCCTCGATGTGCCTTTCACCATGGCCGACGCCACCACGCTGACCGAGGCGGGCTATGTCGGCGAGGACGTCGAGAACATCATTCTCAAGCTGCTGCAGGCCGCCGACTACAATGTCGAGCGGGCGCAACGCGGCATCGTCTATATCGACGAGGTCGACAAGATCAGCCGCAAGTCCGACAACCCGTCGATCACCCGCGACGTATCGGGCGAGGGCGTGCAGCAAGCGCTCCTCAAGATCATGGAAGGCACTGTTGCCTCGGTTCCCCCGCAAGGCGGTCGCAAGCACCCGCAGCAAGAGTTCCTGCAGGTCGACACCACCAACATCCTGTTCGTCTGCGGCGGCGCCTTCGCCGGCCTGGAGAAGATCATTGCCGCCCGCGGCCGGTCGACGTCGATCGGCTTCGGCGCCAATGTGGAAACCGTTGACGAGCGGCGCACCGGCGACGTGCTCAGGGGAATCGAACCGGAGGATCTGCTCAAGTTCGGTCTCATCCCCGAGTTCATCGGCCGTGTTCCGGTCATCGCTACCCTCGACGACCTCGACGAAATCTCCCTGATGCGCATCCTGAGCGAGCCCAAGAATGCGCTCGTCAGGCAGTATCAGCGCCTGTTCGAGATGGAGGATGTGCAGCTGTCGTTTGCCGACGAAGCGCTCCGCACCATCTCCAAGAAGGCGATTGAGCGCAAAACGGGCGCCCGCGGTCTTCGCTCCATCATGGAGAGCATTTTGCTCGACACCATGTTCGAGCTTCCGAGCATGCGGGGGGTCGAAGAAGTGGTCATCAGCTCGGAAGTGGTGGAAGGCAAGGCGCGTCCGTTGCGCATCTACTCCGAGCGCCACGAAGAGGTCGGCACGAGCGCCTGACCGCTTGCCGCTATTCCTCGCTTGAAGGGACCGGCGAATCCCACTCAAATCGGTGGGTATTCGGCGTATGCCTTTTCGGGGAGCGGCCTCTTGACGGCGGCTAGGCCGGTCGCCACCTTCGTAAACCGGCGGGCCAACATGCCGCAGTGCCCGTCCCGTCATTTGTCGGGACAATGCATCAGGCGGACCTTGGGGGAGGGGAACTGAAAGAGTAGTTTGCGGCACGCTATGGGGTGCTGCCGCTCAGAAGAAAGCGACGGACTTATCATGACTGACACAAACCCGTCCGAGACCACCACAGAAGCCGGCCCCGAACTCTATCCGGTGCTGCCGCTCCGCGACATCGTCGTTTTCCCCTACATGATCGTGCCGCTCTTCGTCGGCCGCGAAAAGTCGATCGCGGCGCTTGAAGAGGTCATGCGCACGGATAAGCAGATCCTTCTCGTCGCCCAGAAGAATGCCTCCGACGACGAACCGACCGCCGAAGGCATTTACGATCTGGGCACGCTCGCCTCGGTGTTGCAGCTGCTCAAGCTGCCCGACGGCACCGTCAAGGTGTTGGTCGAGGGCACGCGCCGCGCCACCATCACCCGCTATACCGACAACGAGAACTATTTCGAGGCCGAGACCGCCCCGGTCGAGGAGACGGTCGGCTCCGAGGACGAGATTGAGGCACTGTCCCGCTCGGTCGTGTCCCAGTTCGAGAGCTATGTGAAGCTCAATAAGAAGATTTCGCCCGAGGTGCTCGGCACCGCGAGCCAGATCGAGGACTATTCCAAGCTCGCTGACACCATCGCTTCGCATCTCGCCATCAAGATTGCCGAGAAGCAGCAGATCCTCGAGGTCACCTCGGTCTCGGAGCGGCTGGAGCGCGTCTTCACGCTCATGGAGAGCGAGATCTCGGTGCTTCAGGTCGAGCGTAAGATCAGGAGCCGCGTTAAGCGTCAGATGGAGAAGACGCAGCGCGAGTACTATCTGAACGAGCAGATGAAGGCGATTCAGAAGGAGCTCGGCGACGGCGAGGAAGGCCGGGACGATCTGGCCGAACTCGAGCACAAGATCGAAAAGACCAAGCTGTCTCGCGAGGCCCGCGAGAAAGCCATGGGCGAGCTCAAGAAGCTGCGCCAGATGAGCCCGATGTCGGCCGAGGCCACCGTCGTGCGCAATTATCTCGACTGGCTGTTGGCGATCCCGTGGGGCGTCAAGGGCCGGGTCAAGCGCGATCTGGACGACGCGCAAAAGGTCCTCGACCAGGACCATTACGGCCTCGAGAAGGTCAAGGATCGCATCGTCGAATATCTCGCCGTGCAGAACCGCACCAATATGCTGAAGGGCCCGATCCTCTGCCTGGTCGGTCCCCCCGGCGTCGGCAAGACCTCGCTCGGCAAGTCCATCGCCAAATCCACGGGCCGCGAGTTCGTGCGCATGAGCCTTGGCGGCGTGCGCGACGAGGCCGAGATCAGAGGCCACCGGCGCACCTATATCGGCTCGATGCCCGGCAAGGTCATCCAGTCCATGAAGAAGGCGAAGAAGGTCAACCCGCTCTTCCTGCTCGACGAGATCGACAAGATGGGCGCCGATTTCCGCGGCGACCCGGCCTCGGCGCTGCTCGAAGTGCTCGACCCCGAGCAGAACCACACCTTCAACGACCATTACCTGGAGGTCGACTACGACCTGTCCAACGTGATGTTCGTGACCACCGCCAATACCCTCAATATTCCGCCGGCCCTGATGGACCGGATGGAGATCATCCGCATCGCCGGTTACACTGAGGACGAGAAGGTCGAGATCGCCAAGCGCCATCTGATCGCGGTCCAGGTCAAGAACCACGGCCTCGAGCCCAGTGAATTCGCGCTCGAAGACGACGCGCTGAAAGAGATGATCCGCCGCTACACCCGCGAGGCTGGCGTGCGCAGTCTTGAGCGGGAGATCGCCAAGCTCGCCCGTAAGTCGGTGAAGGAGCTCCTTACCACGAAGAAGAAGTCGGTCCGGATCACGCTCAAGAACCTGCAAGATTATCTCGGCGTGCCGAAATACCGTTACGGCGAAGCCGAGCTGGAAGATCAGGTTGGCGTGGTCACCGGTCTTGCCTGGACCGAGGTCGGCGGTGAGATCCTCACCATCGAGGGCGTGATGATGCCGGGCAAGGGCAAGATGTCCGTGACCGGCAATTTGCGCGACGTCATGAAAGAATCAATTCAAGCCGCCAATGCCTATGTGCGGTCCCGGGCCGTGGATTTCGGCATCGAGCCGCCTTTATTCGAAAGGCGGGATATCCACGTTCACGTGCCGGAAGGCGCGACCCCGAAGGACGGCCCCTCGGCCGGCGTCGCCATGGCCACGGCAATTATCTCGCTGATGACCGGAATCCCGGTGCGGCGCGAGGTCGCCATGACCGGCGAGATCACCCTGCGTGGCCGGGTTCTGCCGATCGGCGGCTTGAAGGAGAAGCTGCTTGCAGCCCTTCGCGCCGGCATCACAACGGTGATTATCCCTGAGGAAAATGCCAAGGATCTCACGGAGATACCGGATTCTCTTAAGAATGCGCTCGAAATCATACCAGTGGCGCGCGTGGAAGAGGTCTTGAAGATTGCCTTGACCCGTCCGCCCCAGCCGATCGTCTGGGAGGAAGAGGGCGAGGGCACCGCGCCAGTTGTCCCGTCCAAGGACAAGCCGGCGACAGGACTCACCGCCCACTGATCGCTTCGTGGTTGCATCGCTGCCGTCGATTTGCCGCAATCGCGGAGTCCGGCCTTGTGCACAGAGTCGGGCATATTTGTTGATTTTCCGCGTTTTTTGCGCCAGTCATACACCACTTGTTTGTAAATCATCGCGTACCCAAAGCGGCCTCGAGGGTTGCGACGCACCCTGCGATTGGGGCCAAGCGAAAGGATGGAGACCCGTGAACAAAGCTGAGCTGGTCGCCCATGTGGCGAAGGAATCCGAACTGTCGAAGGACTCGGCTGAGAAAGCCGTGGACGCGACCTTCAAGAATATCGAGAAGGCCTTGAGCGGTGGCGACACCGTGCGCATCGTTGGCTTTGGTAACTTCCAGGTCGCACAACGCAAGGCCTCCGTCGGCCGTAATCCCCGCACCGGTGCCGAGGTTCAGATCCCGGCGTCCAAGGTGCCGAAGTTCCGCGCTGGCAAGGCTCTCAAAGAGGCCTGCAACACCTAAAGCCGGACGCGGTATATCGATCTTCTGGGCGAAGCCTTGCTCGCGTGAGGCTTCGCCCTTCGTATTTTTGTTTGGAAATATTGCGTCTAGCCACCGGCCACCGCGCGGCCTTACGCTTCCCTTCACAGAAGGGCGGTTAGCTCAGTTGGTAGAGCGCCACGTTTACACCGTGGATGTCGGCAGTTCGAGACTGTCACCGCCCACCATTCTCACCGCCTTGGTGGGATCGACGCCGAACAGCCCACCTTGTCTTGACTTGGGGAATCCCAGGCCGTACATGCTGAAGCTCGCCTCCGGCCGTGGTTTACGGCCCGGTAGGGGGTGTAGCTCAGTTGGTTAGAGCGCCGGCCTGTCACGCCGGAGGCCGCGGGTTCGAGTCCCGTCACTCCCGCCATTTTTGGCCCCGCACCCGAAGAAGGCTGAAGAAAAAGCCATGGGCCAGCTTCTCCAAGACTACCTGCCCCTCGTCATTTTCATCGGCATCGCCTTCGTCATCTGCACGATCCTGCTGCTGGTGCCGTTTGTCGTCGCCGTGCGCAAACCGGACCCGGCGAAGGTCTCGGCCTATGAATGCGGCTTTGATGCCTTCGATGACGCACGCATGAAATTCGATGTGCGCTTCTACCTCGTGTCGCTTTTGTTCATTATCTTCGATCTTGAGATCGCGTTTCTGTTTCCTTGGGCTGTCGCGTTCGAGGAGGTCGGCGGACTCGGGTTCTGGGCGATGATCGTGTTCCTGGGGATCCTCACCATCGGCTTTGTCTATGAGTGGCGGAAAGGCGCGCTCGAATGGGATTGATGCCCGCGCCTCTGTTGGAGACCGAAGGCAAGCCTGGCGGCTTGATTACGACGCCGGGCGCCACGAGCTTCGGCGTTTTCTCCGACGAACTCGCCGACAAAGGCTTCCTGCTCACCACGGCCGACGAATTGATCAATTGGGCGCGCACCGGATCGCTCATGTGGATGACATTCGGCTTGGCATGTTGCGCCGTGGAGATGATGCAGGCGTCGATGCCCCGCTACGATCTCGAGCGCTTCGGTTTCGCGCCGCGCGGCAGTCCGCGGCAGTCTGACGTGATGATCGTTGCCGGCACGCTGTGCAACAAGATGGCGCCGGCCTTGCGCAAGGTCTACGACCAGATGCCCGAGCCCCGCTATGTCATCTCCATGGGGTCTTGCGCCAATGGCGGCGGCTACTATCACTATTCCTACTCGGTCGTTCGCGGTTGTGACCGCATCGTGCCGGTGGATATCTATGTTCCGGGTTGCCCGCCGACGGCCGAAGCGCTGGTCTACGGCGTGCTGCTCCTGCAGAAGAAGATCAGGCGGACCGGCACTATCGAACGCTGACGCGCCGCTCTGATCCTGGAGCCTTGATGGACGAAGCCCTAAACAATCTGGGCGCTTACCTTGCCGGCAAACTCGGGCCGAAGCAGACAGGCTTCCAGGTCGTGCACGGCGAACTCACCATCGAGGTGAAGCGCGACGCCATTCCCGAGGTCATTGCCTTCTTGCGCGACGACGTCCGCTGCCGCTTCGGCTGTTTGATCGACATTTGCGGTGTCGACTACCCGGAGCGCAACGAGCGGTTCGACGTCGTCTATCACTTGCTGAGCCCGTGGCTGAACCAGCGCATCCGCGTCCGCGCCACGGCCCGCGCCGAGACGCCGGTGCCGAGCATCGTCGAACTGTTCCCCGCGGCCAACTGGTTCGAGCGCGAGGCCTTCGACCTTTACGGGATCCTGTTCGACGGTCATCCCGACCTGCGCCGGATCCTGACCGACTATGGTTTTCAGGGTCATCCTTTGCGCAAGGACTTCCCGCTCACGGGCTTTGTCGAGCTCAGATATGACGATGAGCTGAAGCAGGTCGTCTACGAGCCGGTGAAGCTGATGCAGGACTATCGCAGCTTCGATTTCCTGAGCCCGTGGGAGGGCATGGACACGGCCATCCCGGGCGACGAGAAGGCCGGCGAAGCGCCGGACCGGAAAGTGGAGCCATGAAGCCATCCCTCAAAGCCGGCTTGAAGCATCGCTTCGCCTACACCGTGCCGGTGACCAAGACCGTGCCGCATCTCTACGAAGAGGCGCCGCAGCTCGCCGCCATGCCGGAGGTCTTCGCCACCGGCTTCATGGTCGGCCTCATGGAGTGGACCTGCGTCCAGCTCCTGGAGCCGCATCTCGATGAGGGAGAGGGCAGCGTCGGCGTCCATATCGACGTGTCGCACAAGGCCGCCACCCCGCCGGGCTTCACCGTGACGGTGGACGCTGAATGCACCGAAGTCCGGGGCCCGCGGGCAAGTTTCAAGATCAGCGCCCATGACGGCGTCGAGGAAATCGGCGCGGGCACCCATGAGCGCTTCATCGTCGGGTGGAACAGATTCGAGCGCGGCCTCGCCGCCAAGCTGTCCAAGGCAGGGGTGGACGCCTGATGGCCGAGACCGAAACCAACATCGAAACCAAAGTCCCCGAGACGGACAGCGGTAAGCGTGAGGGTGACGACCGCACCTTCACCATCAATTTCGGGCCGCAGCATCCGGCCGCCCACGGAGTGCTGCGTCTGGTGCTCGAGCTCGACGGCGAGGTGGTCGAGCGCGTCGATCCCCATATCGGCCTGCTCCATCGCGGCACCGAGAAGCTAATCGAGCACAAGACCTACCTTCAGGCTCTACCCTATTTCGACCGGCTCGATTACGTCGCGCCGATGAATCAAGAGCATGCCTACTCGCTGGCCGTGGAAAAGCTCCTCGGCGTCGCCGTGCCGAAGCGGGCGGCGCTGATCCGCGTGCTTTACTCCGAAATTGGCCGCATCCTCTCTCATCTCCTCAACGTCACCACGCAAGCCATGGACGTCGGCGCGCTGACCCCGCCGTTATGGGGTTTCGAGGAGCGCGAGAAGCTGATGGTGTTCTACGAGCGGGCGAGCGGCAGCCGCATGCATGCCGCCTATGTTCGTCCCGGCGGCGTGCATCAGGACCTGCCGCCCGAACTCGTGGACGACATTTACGGGTTCTGCGACCCGTTCTTGAAGGTTTGCGACGACATCGAGGGACTGCTCACCAACAACCGCATCTTCAAGCAGCGCAATGTCGATATCGGTGTCGTGAGCCAAGAAGACGCCTGGGCGCATGGTTTCTCCGGCGTCATGGTGCGCGGCTCGGGCGCTGCCTGGGACTTGCGCAAGTCCCAGCCTTACGAATGCTATGACGAGCTCGACTTCGACATCCCCATCGGCAAGAACGGCGACTGTTACGACCGCTATCTCTGCCGCATGGAGGAGATGCGCCAGTCGGTGCGGCTCATGAAGCAATGCTGCGAGCGGCTTACCACCACGCCGGGTCCCGTCACCGTCGACAACCATAAGATGGTGCCGCCGCGGCGTGCCCAGATGAAGGCCTCCATGGAAGCCCTCATCCATCACTTTAAGCTGTATACCGAGGGCTATCACGTGCCCAAGGGCGAGGCCTACGCGGCGGTCGAGGCGCCGAAGGGAGAGTTCGGCGTCTATCTGGTCTCCGACGGCACCAATCGCCCCTATCGCTGCAAGATCAGGGCGCCGAGTTTCGCCCATCTCGCGGCGCTGGAGTTCTTGACCAAAGGCCACATGCTTGCCGACGTGTCGGCCGTGATCGGATCGATCGATATTGTCTTTGGAGAGTGTGACCGTTGACCCATTGTGCAGTTGCGAAATGGGGCGTCGTAAGCAAGACTCTACCAAGGCCTTACAGAAGTCAGTTAGGAGCGCCTCGCGTCCGTCTGGGCAACCGGCCGCGCGAGACACAAGAAGACAGAGATGAGCGTCCGACGCCTTGCCGCCGAGCAGCCTGAAGGCTTCGCCTTCACGCCCGAAAATCTTGAATGGGCCAAAACCCAGATCAAGCAATATCCGGAAGGGCGCCAGGCGTCCGCCGTGCTCTCGCTGCTGTGGCGGGCGCAGGAGCAGATGGGCGGCTGGATCCCCGAGCCGGCGCTCCGTTACGTCGCCGACATGCTCAACATGGCCTATATCCGCGTGTACGAGGTCGTCACCTTCTACACGATGTTCAATCTCGCGCCGGTGGGGCGCTATTACGTGCAGGTCTGTGGCACCACCCCTTGCATGTTGCGGGGCGCCGACGACATCAAGGCGGCCTGCCGCAAGCATATCGGCGAGAAGGATCATGTCAGCGACGACGGCCTGTTCTCATGGACCGAGGTCGAATGCCTCGGCGCTTGCGTCAACGCGCCGATGGCCCAGATCAACAAATATTATTACGAGGATCTGACGCCGGAGAATTTCGAGTCCATTCTCGAACGGCTGCGCGCGGGTGAGGACGTGGAGCCCGGCCCGCAAAACGGCCGTCAGACATCGGCGCCGCTGGGCGGTCCCAACACACTCACCGATCCTGCGCTTTACACGAATGATTCTTCGAGCGCCGAGTCCGGCTCCGCCGGCGCTGTGCTCATCGACGCCAAAGCTAAACGACCCGGGGCCGCCGCCAATGCCCGCGAGGCCGGAACGCCGAAGCCGCCGCTCACGAAGGGCAGAAAGCCGAAGGCACCCTGATGCTCCAGGACAGGGACCGCATCTACAAAAATCTCTACGGCCTCCACTCTTGGCGCCTCAAGGCGGCGCGCGCCCGCGGCGCCTGGGACGGCACCAAGGAGATGATCGCCCGCGGCCATGACGCCATCATCGACGAGGTGAAGGCATCGGGCTTGCGCGGCCGCGGCGGGGCAGGTTTTCCCACCGGGCTCAAATGGTCGTTCATGCCGAAAAACGATAGCCGCCCGAGCTATCTCGCCGTCAATGCCGATGAATTCGGAGCCCGGCACCTGCAAGGACCGGGACATCATGCGCCACGATCCGCATCTTCTGATCGAAGGCGCGTTGCTTGCCGGCTTCGCCATGCGCGCGCACGTCTCCTACATCTACATCCGCGGCGAGTTTATCGCCGAGCGCGAAATCCTTCAGGCCGCCATTGACGAAGCCTATGACGCCAAGCTCATCGGCAAGAACAACGTCAACGGCTGGGACTTCGAACTCTACGTCCACCACGGGGCCGGGGCGTATATCTGCGGTGAGGAGACCGCAATGCTGGAAAGCCTCGAAGGCAAGAAGGGCCAGCCGCGCCTGAAGCCGCCATTCCCCGCCAATGTCGGGCTCTATGGCGCGCCCACCACCGTCAACAATGTCGAGACCATCTCGTCGGTGCCCGACATCCTGCGTCGCGGCGCCACCTGGTACGCCTCGCTCGGCCGTCCCAACAATACCGGCACCAAGCTCTATTGCATCTCCGGCCACGTGAACACGCCGTGCACCGTGGAGGAGGAGATGGGCGTGCCCTTGCGCGAGCTCATCGACCATTACGGCGGCGGCGTGCGCGGCGGCTGGGACAATCTGCTTGCCGTCATTCCCGGCGGCTCGTCGGTGCCATGCATCCCGGCCAGCCAATGCCTGGACCTGCCAATGGACTTCGATAGCCTGAAAGCGGTCAACACCGGGCTCGGCACCGGCGGCGTCATCGTCATGGACAAGTCCACCGACATCATTCGCGCCATCTCGCGGCTGTCTTATTTCTACAAACATGAATCCTGCGGCCAGTGCACGCCGTGCCGCGAGGGCACCGGCTGGATGTGGCGCGTGCTGGAGCGCATGGCCAACGGCGAGGCGGAGAAGGCCGAGATCGACATGCTGCTCAACGTCAGCCACCAAGTCGAGGGCCACACCATCTGCGCGCTCGGCGACGCGGCTGCCTGGCCGGTGCAAGGGCTGATCCGGCATTTCCGGCATGTGATCGAGGAACGTATCGACGCCAAGGCGACCAAGCCGATTTCACCCTCCGTCCCCGTGGCGGCGGAGTAGGGGCCGTGCATGACCTGGCTGTGGCAAAACGCAAATACCATCGCGACGGTCGCCATGGGCGTCGCCGCCGTCGCGGCGCTGATCTATGCGCATTTGCAGATTTCCGACAGCCGCAAGGGGGAGCACCGCGCCAATGCCAATGAACTCTGGAGAGAGACGCTGAGGCTCGCTTTCGACAATCCGAAACTGTCCGATCCGACACTGGCGCTCGCGGAGTTCAACTACGACGAGATGACCATCGACGGCAGCAAGGAGACATTCCAGAAATACGAGCTGTTCGTTGACACCGTGCTCAACGCCAGTGAGGAGATCCTGCACGTGGTGCCGACCAAGGAATGGGATGCGTCCCTCCGCATCCAACTCCGGCAGCATCGCGCCTATCTGTTGTCTCCGCACTTTCGGAATTCGGGCTACCTCGAGCAGTACACGCCCCGCTTCCGCGCCTTCATGGACACGGTCCTGAAAGAAACACCGAATGCCTAAGCTGATCATCAATAATCAGGAGCATGACGTGCCTGACGGCATCACGCTGATCCAGGCCTGTGAACTCGCCGGCATCGAAATCCCGCGTTTCTGCTATCACGAGCGGCTCTCCATCGCCGGCAACTGCCGCATGTGCCTGGTCGAGATCGCCGGCATGCCCAAGCCCGTGGCGTCTTGCGCCATGTCGGTCAACGACCTCCGGCCCGGCCGCGACGGTGCGCCGCCCACCATCATCACCAACTCCGAGACGGTGAAGCAGGCGCGCGAGGGTGTGCTCGAATTTCTTCTCATCAATCATCCGCTCGACTGTCCCATCTGCGACCAGGGCGGTGAGTGCGATCTGCAAGATCAAACCATGGCCTACGGCTTCGACGCGGGCCGCTTTCAGGACAACAAGCGCGCGGTCGAGGAAAAATATCTCGGGCCGCTGATCAAGACCTTCATGACGCGCTGCATCCACTGCACGCGCTGTGTTCGCTTCATGACGGAAGTTGCGGGGGTCAACGAGCTCGGTGCTATCGGCCGCGGCGAGGACATGGAGATCACGACCTATCTCGAGCATGGCATGCGGTCCAATCTGTCCGGCAACGTGGTCGATCTGTGCCCCGTCGGCGCGCTGACGGCGAAGCCCTACGCCTTCGTCGCGCGTCCCTGGGAACTCACCAAGACCCCATCCATCGATGTCATGGACGCGCTGGGCTCGGCGATCCGCGTCGATGCGCGCGGCCGGGAGGTGTTGCGCATCCTGCCGCGCATCAATGACGCCATCAACGAGGAGTGGATCTCCGACAAAGCCCGCCACGTGTGGGACGGTTTGCGCACCCAGCGCCTCGACCGGCCTTACGTGCGCCGAAATGGAAAGCTCGAACCAGCCAGCTGGGACGAAGCCTTCGGTGTCATTGCTGAGAAGCTGCAGGGGCTCGAGGGCTCTGAGTTTGCCGCAATCGCCGGCGATCTCGCCGCCGCCGAGGAGATGTATGCCCTGAAGCTGTTGGCCGAGCAGCTTGGCTCGTCCAATATCGATTGCCGCCAGGATGGCGCCAAACTCGATCCCGCGCTCGGCCGCGCCACCTATCTCTTCAACACGACCATCGGCGCCATCGAGGACGCCGACGCGGTTCTTCTCATCGGCACCGACCCGCGGATGGAAGCACCGGTCCTCAACGCCCGCATCCGCAGGCGCTGGCGCCAAACGGAGCAGCATCTGCCCATCGGCGTGATCGGCACCGAGACGGATCTCACCTTCAACTTCGATTATCTCGGCGCCGGACCCGAGACCCTGGCCAAGCTCGCCGACCGTTCGCATCCTTTCGTCAAGACCCTGGATGGCGTGGAGCGGCCCATGGTGATCCTGGGCCAGGCGGCGCTGGCAAGGCCTGATGGTGCCGCCGTGCTGGCGCTCGCCGCCAAGGCCGCCATGACAATCGGCGCGGTGAAGCCCGGCTGGAACGGCTTTAACGTGCTGCATAACGCGGCCGGCCGCGTTGCCGGCCTCGATCTCGGCTTCGTGCCAGGGAAGGGCGGCCGCGATGTGGAAGCCATCCTCGAGGCCGCCGGCAACGGTGCCATGAAGGTCGTCTATCTGCTGGGCGCCGACGAGATCGACATGGAGCGGCTCGGCGATGCCTTCGTCATCTATCAGGGGAGCCACGGTGACAAGGGCGCCCATCGCGCCGACGTGATCCTGCCCGGCGCCGCCTATACGGAAAAAGACGGCACCTATGTGAACACCGAAGGCCGCGCGCAGATGACCGCCCGCGCCATCTTCCCCCCGGGCGAGGCGCGCGAGGACTGGACGATTTTGCGAGCCCTGTCCGCCGTTTTGGGCCAGCCATTGCCCTTCGATAGCCTCCAAGCCCTGCGCGCCAAAATGTATGCGGCGCACCCCAATCTGGCGCTGCTCGATCTCGTCGAGCCCGCCGACAGCGCCGCCATCGAGGCCCTTGCCGGTCAGCCGGCCAAACCTGTCCCGGCCAAGTCTGCCAAAGAGCGCTTCGGCCTGACGATCACCGACTACTTCCTGTCCAATCCGATCGCCCGCGCCTCCGCCATCATGGCGAGCTTAAGCGCGATGCACGCGGACGGAAATGAGAAGGCGACAGGTACCGATGGCTGAGTTCTGGACCAGCTACGGTCTGCCGACCTTCCTCATCGTGGCGCACAGCGTTGCGCTGATCGTCATCCTCTTGGTCGTCATCGCCTTCACCCTCTATGCCGACCGGAAAGTCTGGGCCGCAGTCCAGATGCGCCGCGGCCCCAACGTGGTCGGACCCTTCGGCCTGTGGCAGTCCTTCGCCGACCTGCTCAAATTCGTCTTCAAAGAGGTCATCATCCCGGCGGGGTCCAATAAGGGCCTCTTCCTGATGGCGCCGGTGGTCACCGCAGGACTGGCGCTCTCCGCCTGGGCCGTAATGCCCGTCGCCAAAGGCTGGGCCGTCGCCGACATCCATGTGGGCGTGCTCTACATCTTCGCCATCTCGAGCCTGCAGGTCTACGGCGTGATCATGGCGGGCTGGGCGTCCAACTCGAAATACGCCTTTCTCGCCTGCCTGCGGTCCGCCGCCCAGATGGTCTCTTATGAGGTCTCCATCGGCTTCGTCATCATCACCGTGCTGCTCTGCGCCGGCTCCCTCAATCTGACGGAAATCGTCGAATCCCAGGACCGGGGCCTCGGGCTGCTCGGCTGGTACTGGCTGCCGCTGTTCCCGATGTTCGTCGTGTTCTTCATCTCCATGCTGGCGGAGACCAACCGGCCGCCCTTCGACCTGCTCGAGGCTGAATCGGAGCTCGTGGCGGGCTTCATGGTCGAGTATTCCTCGACCCCCTACATGCTGTTCATGTTGGGGGAGTATGTCGCCATCCTCCTCCTCTGCAGCCTGGGAACCGTGCTTTTCCTGGGCGGCTGGCTGCCGCCAATCCCGGTGGCGCCCTTCACCTGGATACCAGGCGTGCTATGGTTCTCGTTGAAAGTTGGCTTCCTGTTCTTCCTCGTCTCCATGGTCAAGGCCATGGTGCCGCGTTATCGCTACGATCAGCTGATGCGGCTTGGCTGGAAGGTGTTTCTGCCCTTGTCGCTTGCCGCCGTGGTGGTCGTGGCCGCGGTGCTGCGGCTTTGGCAATACGGCATATGAGAGGACTGACCGCGTGACACGCGTCGCCCAGGCCGCAAAGTCGCTTCTGCTGATGGAGTTTCTGTCAGCCTTTTGGCTCGCCATGAAATATTTCGTGGGACCCAAAGCGACGCTGAACTACCCCTTCGAGAAGGGACCGCTGTCACCGCGCTTCCGCGGCGAGCATGCGCTGCGGCGCTATCCGAACGGCGAGGAGCGCTGCATCGCCTGCAAGCTCTGCGAGGCCATCTGCCCGGCGCAGGCCATCACCATCGAGGCCGGCCCCCGGCGCAACGACGGCACACGCCGCACCACGCGCTACGACATCGACATGGTGAAATGCATCTATTGCGGCTTCTGCCAGGAAGCCTGCCCGGTAGACGCGATTGTGGAGGGGCCGAATTTCGAGTTCGCCACCGAGACCCGCGAGGAACTTTATTACGACAAGGAACGGCTGCTGGCGAACGGCGATCGCTGGGAGCGCGAGCTGGCCAAGAACATCGCGCTCGACGCGCCGTATCGGTGAGGGGCAAGTGGGGTATTTTGGGGCGATCCTCTTTTCGCGTGCCCGGCCATTGAGCCGGGCCTCCGTCATCACGTTCTAGTCAGCACGAAGAAGGCTGCATGATGCTGTCCGCGCTGTTCTTTTATCTCTTCGCCATCATGTGCGTGGGCGCGGGCTTTATGGTGGTGGCCGCCAAGAACCCCGTCCACGCGGTGCTGTACCTCATCCTCGCGTTCTTCAACGCGGCCGGCTTGTTCGTTCTGCTTGGCGCCGAGTTCCTCGCCATGATCTTGGTGGTGGTTTATGTGGGCGCGGTGCTTGTGCTCTTCTTGTTCGTGGTGATGATGCTCGACGTCGATTTCGCCGAGCTCCGCGCCGGCTTCCTTAAATATCTGTCCGTCGGGGCCACGGTAGGGTTGCTGCTCTTGGTGGAACTGGTTTTCGTCGTCGGTGCCTGGGTCACGGCGCCGGAGCTCGTCAGCGACGTTCCCACGCCGCCCGCGGCCGAGGTGAGCAACACCCAAGCGCTCGGCGAGATCCTCTATACCCGCTACGTCTATCTGTTCGAGGCCTCCGGTCTCATCCTGCTGGTCGCCATGATCGGCGCCATCGTCCTCACGCTCCATCACAAGAGTGACGTGCGCCGGCAGTCCATCGCCGCGCAAGTCGGCCGCACCCGCGAGATGGCGGTCGAGGTGGTCGAAGTCGAGACGGGGAGGGGGCTCAAATGACCATTGGGTTGTCGCATTACCTCACCGTTGCCGCCATCCTGTTCACGATCGGCATTTTCGGCATCTTCCTCAACCGCAAGAACGTCATCGTCATCCTGATGTCGATCGAGCTCATGCTGCTGGCCGTCAATATCAACTTCGTCGCCTTCTCATCGTTTCACGGCGATCTCGTCGGCCAGGTGTTCACACTCATTGTGCTGACCGTGGCGGCGGCTGAAGCCGCGATCGGCCTGGCCATCATCGTCGTCTACTTCCGCAACCGCGGCACGATCGACGTCGCCGAAATCGACTTGCTGAAAGGCTGACGGCAGACACTCAAGATGTATCAGGCAATCGTCTTTCTGCCCTTGTTGGGCGCCGTCTTCGCCGGCTTCTTCGGCCGCTTTGTGGGTGCGCGCGCCTGCGAGGTGGTCACCACGACCCTGCTGTTCGTTGCCGCGCTGTTGTCCTGGGTCGCCTTCTATCAGGTCGCCATCGAGGGTCACGACGTCCGCATCGAGCTGCTGAGCTGGATCCATTCCGGCGACCTGAGAACCTTCTGGTCGCTGCGCATCGACACGCTGACCGCCGTGATGCTCGTGGTGGTGACCACGGTGTCGAGCGTCGTGCACCTCTATTCCGTCGGCTATATGGACGAGGACCCGCACAAGGAGCGCTTCTTCGCTTACCTGTCGCTTTTTACCTTCGCCATGCTGGCGCTGGTGACGGCCGACGATCTGGTACAGCTCTTCTTCGGTTGGGAAGGGGTGGGGCTCGCGTCGTATCTCCTGATCGGCTTCTGGTATCAGAAGCCCGCAGCCAATGCCGCCGCCATCAAGGCCTTTGTCGTCAACCGCGTGGGCGATTTCGGCTTCGCGCTCGGCATCTTCGCCATCTTCGTCGTGTTCGGCGCCGTGCAATACGACACGATCTTCGCCGCGGCGCCCGACCAGGTGGGCCAGACCATGGCCTTCCTCGGCTACCAGGTGCCCGTGCTCGAACTGATCTGCTTCCTCCTGTTCATGGGCGCCATGGGCAAGTCGGCCCAGTTCCTGCTGCACACCTGGCTGCCCGACGCCATGGAAGGCCCGACGCCGGTTTCCGCGCTGATCCATGCCGCCACCATGGTGACCGCCGGCGTATACATGGTGGCGCGGCTGTCGCCGCTCTTCGATCTCGCACCGTATGCGCTTGCCTTCGTCGCCATCATCGGCGCGACCAGCGCCTTTTTTGCCGCGACAGCCGCCGTGGTGCAGACCGACATCAAGCGCGTCATCGCCTATTCGACCTGCTCACAGCTCGGCTACATGTTTGCGGCGGAAGGCGTCGGCGCCTATGGCGCCGGCATGTTCCACCTCTTCACCCATGCCTGCTTCAAGGCGCTGCTGTTCCTTTGCGCCGGCGCCGTTATCCATACATTGGCCGACAATCAGGACATGCGCCGCATGGGGGGTTTGCGGAAGGTGATCCCCTTCACCTGGACGATGATGCTGATCGGCTCGCTCGCGCTCACCGCCTTCCCGCTCACCTCGGGCTTCTTCTCCAAAGACTTCATCATCGAGACGACGTGGTTCGATCATACCCCCGTCGGCCAATACACCTACTGGATGACGCTGATCGCGGCCTTCCTCACCGCGCTCTACACCTGGCGGCTGATGTTCATGACCTTCGAGGGCAACTTCAAAGGCGGCAAACACGTCCTCGAACACGCGCACGAGCCGCCTTGGACAATGGGCGTGGCGCTCGTGATCCTGGCCGCCGGCGCGTTGTTTGTCGGGATCGGCTTCCGGCATCTCTTCATCGGCGCGGATCAAGTCTCGTTCTGGCGCGACTCCATCGCGCTGCCCGAGCACGCCCATCACGACGTCCCGTTCTGGCTCACCCTGTCGCCAACCATCGCCATGACCGCCGGCTTCCTCATCGCCTGGTATTTCTACATGTGGCAGCCGCTCTATCCGTTCGGACTGCTCAAGCGCTTCCCGGCGACCAACCGGTTCTTCCTCCATGCCTGGTATTTCGACGCGCTTTACGACTTCCTGTTCGTGCGCCCGGCAAAAAGGCTCGGCTACTTCCTGTGGAAGGTCGGCGACGGCAAGATTATCGACGGGCTTGGGCCTGATGGCGTGTCGGCGCGGGTCGTCGATATCACCAACCGCGTGGTCCGGCTCCAGACCGGCTACATCTACCACTACGCCTTCGTCATGCTGATCGGCGTGGCGCTGTTCATCACCTATTTCATCTTCGCCGGTGGGGGCATCGCGCCATGAGTTATAGCTGGCCGATTCTCTCCACAGTGACCTTCCTGCCGCTGCTTGGCGCGCTGCTGATCTTGACTTTGCGCGGCGAGGACGAGAGCGCCTTCCGCAATGCGCGCTACATCGCCTTGTGGACGACGCTCATCACTTTCGCCATCTCGCTGCTGTTGTGGCGCGACTTCGATATGGCCACGGCGCAATTCCAGTTTGTCGAGCTGCGCCCCTGGCTCGGGCCGATCACCTTCCACATGGGTATCGACGGGATCTCCATGCCCTTCGTGGTGCTCACCACGCTTCTCATGCCGCTGACGATTCTGTCGACCTTCAGCGCCATAAAAGTGCGGGTGAAGGAGTTCATGATCGCCTTCCTCGTGCTCGAGACCTTGATGCTCGGTGTGTTCTGCTCGCTCGACCTCGTCATGTTCTACCTGTTCTTTGAGGGCGGCCTGATCCCGATGTTCCTCATCATCGGCATCTGGGGCGGCTCGCGCCGCGTCTACGCCAGCTTCAAATTCTTCCTCTATACGCTGGCCGGCTCGGTCCTCATGCTGCTCGCCATCATGGCGATCTACTGGGAGGCGGGCACCACCAACATCCCGGCGCTGCTCGCCCATGACTTCCCGCCGGAGATGCAGACATGGCTGTGGTTTGCCTTCCTCGCCTCGTTCGCGGTGAAGCTGCCCATGTGGCCCGTGCATACCTGGCTGCCCGACGCTCATGTGGAGGCGCCGACCGCCGGCTCGGTGATCCTTGCCGGCATTCTCCTGAAGCTCGGCGGCTACGGCTTCCTGCGCTTCTCGATCCCCATGTTTCCGCTGGCGTCGGCCGAGTTCGCGCCGCTCATCTTCGCGCTGTCGGTGATCGCCATTGTCTACACCTCGCTCGTGGCGCTGGCGCAGGAGGACATGAAGAAGCTGATCGCCTATTCGTCCATCGCCCATATGGGCTTCGTGACCATCGGCATCTTCACCATCACCATGCAGGGTCTGCAGGGCGGCATCTTCCTGATGCTCTCCCACGGCATCGTCTCCGCCGCTCTCTTTCTCTGCGTCGGCGTGCTCTATGACCGCATGCACACCCACGAGATCGCGGCCTTCAGCGGACTCGTCAACCGCATGCCGCTCTACGCCTTCTGCTTCATGCTGTTCACGCTGGCCAATGTCGGCTTGCCGGGCACGAGCGGGTTCATCGGCGAGTTCCTGAGCCTCATGGGCGCGTTCGAGGTCAATACCTGGGTCGCGGCGTTTGCCACCACCGGCATCATTCTGTCGGCCGGTTACGCGTTGTGGCTTTATCGCCGCGTCGTTTTCGGTGTTCTCGACAAGCCGGCCCTGCGCAACATCAAGGATATGTCCTGGCGCGAGTTCGCGGTGATAGTGCCGTTGATCGTCATCACCATCTTCTTCGGCTTCTATCCAAACCCTGTCCTCGACGTGTCGGCCGTTTCGGTCGAGGCGCTGATGGCCAATTTCAAAGCGAGCCTTGCCGCCGCCGAGCAGGCGCGGTTTGCGCTTCTGCCTTAGAGGGATTAGCGCGTGATTCAGTCGCTCAATCTCGCAGTGATGCTCCCGGAGCTGGTTCTCGCCGTCGGGGCGATGGCGCTGCTCATGCTCGGCGTCGCCACGCGGCAGGAGCGCGGCGAGCTCGTGCTGTGGCTCGCCGTCGGTCTCCTGGCCGTGTCCGGCATTTTCGTCGCCATCGGCGAGGGCACCGAGGTCCTGTTCAACGGCAGCTTCATCGTCGACCCCTATGCGCGGATGCTGAAGCTCCTCACGCTGACGGGCGCCGGCGTGGCGCTGATCATGTCGATCGACTACTGGCGCAATGCAGGCGGCCTGAAATTCGAGTTTCCCATTCTCGTGCTGTTCGCCGCCACCGGCATGCTGATGATGATCTCGGCTTACGATCTCATCGCGCTTTATGTCGGCCTCGAACTCCAGAGTCTGGCGCTCTATGTGATCGCGGCGTTCCAGCGCGACTCAGCGCGCTCGTCGGAGGCGGGCCTCAAATATTTCGTTCTCGGCGCGCTGTCCTCGGGCATGCTGCTCTATGGGGCATCGCTCGTTTATGGCTTCACCGGCTCGACCGAGTTCAGCCAGATCGCCGCCTCGGTGCAGCCGTCCGACCCGAATCTCGGCCTCATCTTCGGGCTCGTGTTTGTGCTGGCCGGCCTTGCGTTCAAAATCTCCGCCGTGCCCTTCCACATGTGGACGCCCGACGTCTATGAAGGCGCACCGACCCCGGTCACCGCCTTCTTCGCCGCGGCCCCGAAACTTGCCGCCATGGCGCTGGTGGTACGCGTCGTTATCTCCGCGTTCCCCGCCGTGACCATGGAATGGCAGCAGATCGTCGTGTTCCTGGCCATCGCTTCCATGGCGCTCGGCTCCTTCGCCGCCATCGGCCAGCGCAACATCAAGCGCCTGATGGCCTATAGCTCGATCGGCCATATGGGCTACGCGCTGGTCGGGCTTTCCGCCGGCACGGCCGAAGGCGTGCAGGGCGTGATCATCTACCTCGCCATCTATCTGGTCATGACGCTTGGCATGTTCGCCTGCATTCTCGCCATGCGCCGTAACGGCAAGATGGTGGAGCAGATCGACCAGCTTTCGGGGCTTTCGCGCACCAGCCCATTGATGGCGCTCGCCATGGCGGTGCTTCTATTCTCGCTTGCCGGCATCCCGCCCCTTGCAGGTTTCTTCGCCAAGTTCTACGTGTTCCTAGCCGCCATCGAGTCCGGTCTCTATGTGCTCGCCGTTATCGGCGTGCTCTTGAGCGTGGTCGGCGCTTTCTACTATCTGCGGATCGTCAAGATCATGTATTTCGACGATCCGGTCGAACGCTTCGAGCCTATGCCTGCAACGCTCGCCACCGTTCTCGGCATCAGCGGCGTGTTCATTATGCTCTATTTCGTCTATCCCGCGCCGCTCGTGGCCGCTGCCGAGGTTGCCGCCAAGTCATTGTTCTAAATGAGCTATATTGCATCCCCATCACCCAAGATGCCGGCCGGCTACCGGCTTGCGAAGCTGGATTCGGTCGACTCCACCAACGCCGAGGCCAGACGCCGCGCGGAGCTGGGCGAGCCTGGGCCGCTCTGGATCTGGTCCTCCCGTCAGTCCAAGGGACGCGGCCGCGCTGGCCGGGCGTGGACCTCCCAAGTCGGCAATCTGTTCGCAAGCCTGCTGATCAGGCTCAATTGCCCGCTGCCGACCGCAAGTCAGCTAGCCTTGGTCGCCGGCATCGCCGCCTACGACACGGTCGCCAAGCTCATCGCCTACGAGGGCCGCTCCGAACTCCTGCTCAAATGGCCGAACGACGTGCTGCTGGCCGAAGAGAAGGTCGCCGGCATGCTGCTTGAGAACGTGGCAGGGGCGAAGAGCAACACCTCCGTGGTGGTGATCGGCACCGGCATCAACCTCGCCAGCCACCCGGAGAACCTGCCGCAGCCCGCCATCAGCCTGGCCGAGTATGGCCTGTCGGTGACGCCGGGCGAAGCGCTCCAAGTGCTGGCGGCGACCACTCATGAATGGCTGATGCGCTGGGCGGAGGGCGCCACCTTTCCCACCATTCGCCGCGCCTGGCTCGACCGCGCCGGTCCCACGGGACGGCCCATGCGGGTCACCCTCGACGGCGTGGAGACCGAAGGCACCTATGCCGGCCTCGACTCCGACGGCGCATTACGGCTCAGGACGAGCGAAGGCGAGGCCCGCGTGACCGCCGGCGACGTCTTCTTCGCGAGCTGAAAGGCGTTTGAGCTCAGTGTCCCGAAAATCCGATCGCAAAGGAGACGAGCTCGTCTTCGTGCCGCTGGGCGGCGTGGGCGAGATCGGCATGAATCTCTACCTCTACGGCTATGGCCGCCGGGGGGCGTTTCGGTGGCTCATCGTCGACATGGGCGTGACCTTCGGCTCAGAGTTCGAACCCGGCATCGACATCATTCTGCCCGATATCCGCTTCCTCGAAGAGGAGCGCCACAACATCGTCGGCCTGCTGCTCACCCATGCCCATGAGGATCATTACGGCGCCGTCGCCGACCTCTGGCCGCTGCTCGGTGACGTGCCCGTCTATGCCACGCCGTTCACCGCCGAGATGCTGAAGTCGAAGCTCTGCGAGACGGGCCTGGCCGAAAACTTCCCCCTCGAAGTCGTCGCCATGGGCAGCCGGCGCACCATCGGCCCCTTCGACGTCGAGCTCATCAGCATGTCCCACTCGATCCCCGAGCCGTCGGCCATCGCCATCCGCACGCCGCTCGGCACGGTGCTCCATACGGGAGACTGGAAGCTCGACAAGAGTCCCCTGACCAGCGCTGCGACGGACGAGGGGCGCTTGCGGGAAATCGGGCGGGAAGGGCTTTCGGCGCTGATCTGCGATTCGACCAACGCCATCCGCGACGGCGTCTCGCCGTCGGAGGCCGATGTGGCGGTGACCCTGACCCGGCTCATCGCCGAAGCGCCGCAGCGCGTCGCGGTGACGACCTTCGCTTCCAACGTGGCGCGTCTGGGCTCGGTGGCGAAGGCCGCGCAAGCCGCGGGCCGCGAGCTTGTCGTCGTCGGCCGCGCCATGTACCGGGTCATCGAGGCGGCGCAAGCGACCGGCTATCTCGATCCGGATCTGTATTTTCACGAGGAGACGGCGTTTTCGAAGCTTCCGCCGCGTAACGTGGTGGCGTTATGCACCGGCAGCCAAGGCGAGACCCGCGCCGCGCTGGCGCGCATCGCCTCGGGCGACCATCCCCACGTCAAGCTCGACGCCGGCGACTGGGTGATCTTTTCCTCCCGCACGATCCCCGGCAACGAGAAGGGCGTCGCCCGCGTCCAAAACGCGTTGTCCGACAACCAAATCGAGATCCTCACCGATCAGGACGCGCTGGTCCACGTCTCGGGTCATCCGCGCAGAGGTGAACTCGAGCAGCTTTATGACTGGCTGAAACCCCAGATTGCCGTCCCCATGCACGGCGAGGGCCGTCACCTCGAGGCCCACGCGGAGCTGGCCGAGGCGCTCGGTGTCGAGCAAGTGATCCGGGCGCGCAACGGCACGGTCGTCCACCTCTTGCCGCAGCCCGCCGCGATCGTCGGCGAGGTGCCGACGGGCCGGCTTTATCGCGACGGCGCCATCCTCACCCGCGCCGAGGACGGCCAGGTACGTGAGCGCCGCAAATTGAGTTTTGCCGGCATCGTGTCGGTATCGCTGGTGCTGACGACCAAGGGGGAACTCGTGGCCGATCCGGAAGTGGCGCTGAGCGGCCTGCCGGCCACCGATACATACGGCACGCCGTTTTCGGAGATCGTCCAGGCCGCTGCCATCGGCACGGTCAAGAGCATCCCCCGCCCGCGCCGCAAGGATCCCGCGGTCGTAAGCGAGGCTGTCCGCCGGAGCGTGCGCGCCGCCGTCAACCAAGCCTGGGGCAAGAAGCCCATGTGTTCCGTGCTGCTGACGGTACTATAGGCGCTCAAGTAGCGCGAAGCGCGGTAGCGCGTTAGAAAAAGCCGCTCTAGGTGCACGAAGCGCGATAACGCACTAAATTCAGGATCGGTGATCCCACGAGCTGGAGCCTAGTTGATGATTGGCCGTTTGAACCATGTCGCCATTGTCGTCCCCGATCTGAAGGCGGCGACCGATGTTTATCGCAACACCCTCGGCGCCAAGGTCTCGGCGGAAGAGGATCAGCCCGAGCATGGCGTGACCACGGTGTTCATCGAGCTGCCCAACACGAAGATCGAGCTGCTCGGGGTCTATGGCGACAATTCGCCGATCGCGGGATTTCTCGAGCGCAATCCCAATGGCGGCATCCATCATCTCTGTTACGAGGTTCCGGACATCACGGAAGCCAGGGACCGTCTCGTGAAGCAGGGCGCGCGGGTGCTTGGCGAGCCGAAGATCGGCGCGCATGGTAAGCCGGTGATCTTCCTGCACCCGAAAGACTTCTGCGGCACCCTGGTGGAACTCGAAGAGGCCTAAGCCATGAGCCTTGCATTCGCAGCGGCGATCTACTTCGTCACCTGGTGGATCGTGCTGTTCGCCATGCTGCCATTCGGCGTGCGGACGACCGAGGAAGCGGGAGAAAAGGCATCGCCCGGATTCGCCGAAAGCGCACCGCTTCGGCCGCGGATGGTGCCCAAGATGATTGCCACGACGATTGTATCAGCCATCATCTTCGCCGGCATTTACGCGGTCGTCGTTCACCACGTGATCCGCCTCGAGGATATTCCGTACTTCCCGCGCTATGACAAGGTGCAATAGGGCACTCACGCGCCGAAACGGAATCCGAGACAAAAAAAAGCAAGGCCGAACCCGACCTTGCTTCAGTATCGTGACTCCTTGTCTCTTCGGCCTCTTTAACTCGCCGTCACGAGGACAATCGAGTGTTGGCAAAAGAGCGGCGGCGCCCATGTATTTCCATGATTAGCGCGCCTGGAGTACTTCCTCCCAAGACTTGGACCTTGTCCAATCTCAACGCAAAACTTCGAGATCGTCACCGGTCCCGAGCGCTCCCACGTTGTGGCGGGACACTAGCGCAGGCGTGCCAAATTGTCACCATGATTGTGACGCGTCGCCGCAGATTTATGCTTCCGACCGAAAGTCATATCGTTACCTAAGAGAATACAAGACAAATCCGGGCACTTATTCAGTGCTGCGCGCGCGCAATTCTGCCCAAGACGCGGGCAACATTCGCGGACAGCGTGAAGGGCAACGCAAAGCTTGCGCTACCCCTCGTTGTACCAGGCATTGCTTCATGCCGCCATGTGGGCCGGGCACACCCTGCGGCGGAGAATCATCCCGGCCCAGGATTTCTGGACAGGGCTGATTGCTTAGCCTTACGAAACTGGCTATTAGCCGCGCCAAGGGGCCCGGCGGGGAGCTTCCGGCTTTCACGCCAAGAATGGCTCATTCCAACGGGCGGGCATTGCGGCCCGCTGCCAACGCCGTTAGGGCTCAAGAATGCGCCTCAGCCGCTATTTTCTGCCACTGTTGCGCGACGATCCCAAGGAAGCGGAGATCGTTTCCCACCGGCTGATGCTGCGGGCCGGGCTCACGCGCCAATCGAGCGCCGGCATCTACTCGTGGTTGCCTCTCGGCCATCGCGTCTTGCGCAAGATCGAACAGATCGTGCGCGAGGAGCAGGACCGCGCCGGCGCCATCGAACTGCTCATGCCCACGATCCAACCCGCCGATCTGTGGCGGGAGAGCGGCCGCTACGAGGCTTACGGCAAGGAGATGCTGCGCATCAAGGACCGCCACGAGCGCGAGATGCTGTACGGGCCCACGAACGAAGAGATGATCACCGAGATCTTTCGCGCAGGCGCAAAGTCCTACAAGGACGTGCCCCGCATCCTCTACCATATCCAATGGAAATTTCGCGACGAGGTCAGGCCCCGCTTCGGCGTTATGCGCGGTCGCGAGTTCCTGATGAAGGATTCGTATTCGTTCGACCTCGACAAAGAGGGCGCCATCAAATCGTACAACAAGATGTTCGTCGCCTATCTGCGCACCTTCGCCCGCATGGGGCTTCGCGCGGTGCCGATGCGCGCCGAGACAGGCCCAATCGGCGGCGATCTCTCTCACGAATTTATCATTCTCGCCGAGACCGGAGAATCCCAGGTGTACTGTCATAAGGATCTGATCCGGATGCCGGTGCCACCACGGGACGTGGACTATGAATCCGATCTCACCCGTTATGTCCGCCAGCGCACCGAACTCTATGCCGCGACCGAGGACGTGCACGATCCCAACCGCTTCGAGCAGGAGGTGCCCGCCGACATGCAGCTCTCGGCGCGCGGCATCGAGGTGGGACAGGTTTTCTATTTCGGCACCAAATACTCCGAGGCCATGGGCGCCAAGGTGCAAGGCCCGGACGGCGAGTTGATCGCCGTCGAGATGGGGTCTTACGGCATCGGCGTCTCGCGGCTTGTCGGCGCCATTATCGAGGCCTCGCACGACGATGCCGGGATTATCTGGCCGGCCGCCGTGGCCCCGTTCGACGTCGGCCTCATCAACCTCAAAGTCGGCGACGCCGACACCGACGCCGCCTGCGAAGCGTTCTATAGGCAGCTCAAGGCGGCCGGCCTCGACGTTCTCTACGACGACCGGGACGACCGGGCAGGGGCGAAATTCGCCGCCATGGACCTGATCGGCCTGCCCTGGCAGCTCATTGTCGGGCCGAAAGGCCTCAAAGCGGGAGAGATCGAGCTGAAAGAGCGCGCCACGGGTGAACGCCATAGTCTCACCTTCGATGCAGCTTTGAATTGCCTCGTTGAAACGACGGCACAGGCGAGAAAGGAAGCGGCATGAGCACGACCACGAGTACGCGGCCCTTTGCACCCTTCGAATGGATGGTGGCGCTCCGCTATTTGCGAGCGCGGCGCAAGGAGGGCTTCATCTCGGTGATCGCCGGGTTTTCGTTTATCGGCATCACCCTCGGCGTGGCCACCCTGATTATCGTCATGGCCGTCATGAACGGCTTCCGCCAGGAGCTGTTCGACAAGATGCTCGGCTTGAACGGCCATGTGGTCGTGCATAGCCTCGGCACCTTCACCGATTACGACGAAGTGGCGACGCGAATCCGCGACGTCGACGGCGTCAAATACGCCTTGCCGCTCATCGAGGGCCAGGTGCTGATCTCCACGCCCTACACCTCGAGCGGGGCTTTGGTGCGGGGCTTGCGCGAAAAAGATCTCAAAAGCCTCAAGGCCATCTCCAGCAATATCCGTTTCGGCACGCTGGATGGCTTCGACAACCAGCCGGGGCTCGCGCTGGGCAGCCGCATGGCCAATGATCTCAACGTCAAGGTCGGCGACGAAGTCTCCATCCTGACGCCGCGGGGACCGGCGACGGCACTCGGCACGGCGCCGCGCGTGAAGCGCTATCCGGTCGTGGCCATCTTCGAGATCGGCATGTCGGAATACGACGCCAGCATCCTGTTCATGCCGCTCAAGGAGGCGCAGCTTTATTTCAGCGTTCCCGACAGCGTGACCGTGCTGGAGGTCGTACTCAATTCGCCCGACGAGGTCGGCGAGCTGGCGCCGAAGATCATCACGGCCGGCGGTCCGACCATCTATGTCAGCGACTGGCGACAGCGAAACGCCACCTTCTTCACCGCGCTGCAGGTCGAGCGCAATGTCATGTTCCTCATCCTGGCGCTTATCGTGCTGGTGGCGGCCCTCAACATCATCTCTGGGCTGATCATGCTGGTGAAGGACAAGGGCCGCGACATCGCCATTCTGCGCACCATGGGCGCCACGCGCGGCGCGATCATGCGCATCTTCTTCATCACCGGCGCCAGCATCGGCATCGTCGGCACCATGGCCGGCTTCGGGCTCGGCGTACTCGTGTGTCTCAACATCGAGCGCCTGCGCGAATTTATCGGCTGGCTCACCTCGACCGACCTGTTCGCGCCGGAGCTGTATTATCTGTCACAGCTTCCGGCCGACATGGACACCGGCGAGACCGGGACGGTCGTCATCATGGCGCTCGTCCTCTCGGTGCTCGCCACCGTCTATCCATCCTGGCGGGCCTCGCGTCTCGATCCCGTCGAAGCGCTACGCTACGAATAGAGGCATTCGGTGGACAATCCAGAACGAACCCCGGTGCTGCGCCTTGAGCGCTTGATGCGTAGCTTCACGCAAGGCGACCGCCACATCGACGTGCTGAAGGAGGCGGGGGCCGCTTTCTACCCAGGCGAGACCGTGGCGCTTCTCGGCCCCTCGGGCGCCGGCAAGTCGACCCTGCTGCAAATCGCCGGACTCCTTGAGAAGCCGGATTCGGGCGCGGTGATCATCGACGGCGTCGATTGCTGCACGTTGTCCGATAGCGAACGGACCCGGGTGCGCCGGATGGAGGTGGGATTTGTCTACCAATTCCATCACCTCTTGCCGGAATTCTCGGCGCTGGAAAACGTCATGCTGCCCCAGCTCATCCTCGGCCGGACCAAAGCCGAGGCCGAGACCCGGGCCAAGCATCTCCTGGAGATGCTCGGCCTCAAGGATCGCTGGGATCACCGGCCGACGGAACTCTCCGGTGGCGAACAGCAGCGGGTGGCCATCGCCCGCGCCGTGGCCAACCAGCCCAAAGTCCTGCTCGCCGACGAGCCCACGGGCAATCTCGACCCGAACACGGCCGAACGCGTGTTCGAGGAGCTCTTGAGGCTGGTCAACGAGGAGGGCGTCGCGGCAGTGGTGGCAACCCACAATCTCGAGCTTGCCGCCCGCATGGACCGCGTCCTGCGGCTGACCGACGGCCATCTCGTCGAGGAGGCGGTGGCCGTGATGGAAGTCGACGGCTAACCGCCGCTCTTGCAAAGAGAACGGAACAGGAACATTATCCGTTAGCCTTCCCAGCGTCATGCCGGCGAAAGCCGGTATCCAGTGGATAAGACCGGAAGCCTCTGGATTCCGGTTGCCTCCGGAATGACAAGGGGAGGGTCGCAACCGGCGGAGGGCGAGCCAACAGCATGACCGAGCGGCCCCAACCCTTCGTGCATCTGCGGATGCACTCGGCCTATTCGCTGCTCGAAGGCGCGCTGACCATCCCCAAACTGGTGGCGCTTGCCGCGGCCCATGAGGCTCCGGCGCTGGCCCTGACCGATTCCAATAATCTCTTCGGGGCGCTCGAATTCTCTGAAGCGATGGCGGGCGCCGGCATTCAACCTATCGTCGGCTGCACGCTGGCGCTCACCTTCACCGCCGAGCATGAGCCCGGACCTGGCGCCGACCCACGCGGGCCGAAGGCCGACGGGCGGATCGCTTTGCTGGCCAAGGATGAGACCGGCTACGCCAATCTCATGCGCCTTTCCACCAGCGCCTATTTCAGAGCGGCCGAGAGCGGCGACCCGCTGATCACCATCGGCGAACTCTGGGACCATGCCGAAGGGCTGATCGCGCTCACCGGTGGACCCGAGGGTGTCATCGATCCTGCTTTCGCCGAGGACAACCCGGAGCTCGCGCGCAGCCGACTGGAGACGCTGAGGGCGATGTTCGGTGACCGGCTCTACGTCGAGCTTCAGCGTCATGGGCTGGCGCACGAGAGGGCGGTCGAGCCTCATTTGGTGCAGCTCGCCTACGACATGGAGCTGCCGCTCGTCGCCACCAACGAGCCTTTCTTCGCCGCCACCGACGACTTCGAGGCCCATGACGCGCTCATTTGCATCGCCCAAGGAAGCTATGTGGCGGTGGACGAGCGGCGGCGCTTGAGTCCGGAGCATTACTTCAAAAGCGCCGACGAGATGCGGGCCCTGTTCGCCGATCTGCCCGAGGCGCTCGCGAACACCGTCGAGATCGCTCAGCGCTGCGCCTATCGGCCCGAGCAGCGCGATCCGATCCTGCCGCCCTTCCTCACCGGCGGCGAGGCTACGAGCGCGCTCGCCGAAACGGAAGCCGCCGAGCTCAGACGCCAAGCCGAGGCGGGCCTGCAGGAGCGCATCGCCCAGCACGGCACGGCCCCGGGCGAGGACGCCGCCTCCTACGCCAAACGTCTCGCCTTCGAGCTCGATGTCATCACCGGCATGAACTATCAGGGCTATTTTCTGATCGTTGCCGACTTCATCAAATGGACCAAGGGGCAGGGTATCCCCGTTGGCCCTGGCCGTGGTTCGGGCGCTGGCTCGCTCGTCGCCTATGCGCTCACCATCACCGATCTCGATCCCATCCGCTTTGGGCTTCTGTTCGAGCGCTTCCTGAATCCCGAGCGCGTGTCCATGCCCGACTTCGACATCGACTTCTGTCAGGACCGGCGCGACGAGGTGATCGCCTATGTGCGCGAACGCTACGGCGCGGACCGCGTGGCCCACATCATCACCTTCGGTAAGTTGCAGGCCCGCGCCGTGCTGCGCGACGTCGGCCGGGTGCTGCAAATGCCCTACGGCCAGGTCGATCGCCTGTGCAAGCTCGTGCCCATGAACCCGGCGAACCCCGTGACCCTGCCGCAAGCTATCGCCGGCGAGCCCCGTCTGCAGGAGGAGCGCGACAAGGATCCTATCGTCGCCAAACTGCTCGACATCGGCCAACGGCTCGAAGGGCTCTACCGTCACGCCTCGACCCACGCGGCGGGCGTCGTCATCGCCGACCGGCCGCTGATTGATCTGGTGCCGCTCTACCGTGACGCCCGCGCCCAGCTTCCCGCCACCCAGTTCAACATGAAATGGGCGGAAGCCGCGGGCCTCGTGAAGTTCGACTTTCTCGGCCTCAAGACCCTGACCGTTATCGACACGGCGCGGCAACTGATCGCTCGCGACGGCCCCGACATCGATCCCGCCAAGATCCCGCTCGACGACGCGATGTCCTATGAGCTGATGCAGCGCGGCGACACGGTCGGCGTGTTCCAGCTCGAAGGCCAGGGCATGCGCGATGCTCTGCGCAAGCTGAAGCCCGACCGCTTCGAGGACATCATCGCCATCGTGGCCCTCTACCGGCCGGGGCCGATGGACAACATCGACACCTATGTGAACCGCAAGCACGGGCGCGAGGAGATCGAGACGCTCCATCCCTCGATCGAGCCGATCCTGGCGGAGACCTACGGCGTGATCATCTACCAGGAGCAGGTGATGCAGATCGCCCAGGTCCTGTCCGGCTATTCGCTCGGCGAGGCCGATCTGCTGCGCCGCGCCATGGGCAAGAAGATCAAGAAGGAGATGGACGGCGCAGCGAAATCGCGTTTCGTCGAGGGCGCGATCGCCAACGGCGTCAACAAGGGCCGCGCCGAATATATCTTCGAGCTGGTGGCGAAGTTCGCCGGCTACGGCTTCAACAAATCGCACGCCGCCGCTTACGCGCTCATCGCCTACCAGACCGCCTATCTCAAGGCGAACTATCCGGCCGAGTTCGTCGCGGCCTCCATGACGCTGGACATGGGCAACGCCGATAAGCTCAACGGCTTCGCGCAAGAGGCGAGTACGCCTCGGCATTCCCTTGGAGCCGCCGTCGGTCAATCGCTCCGAAGTCGGCTTCATCCCCAATGGCGGCGCCATCCGCTATTCCCTGGCGGCGCTGAAGAATGTCGGCCGGCAGGCGGTCGATCATATTTGCGCCGAGCGGCAGGAGAGGGGGCCTTTCCGCGACATGTCCGACTTCGCCCGCCGGATCAGCCCGCGCCTCGTCAACAAGCGCGCGCTCGAGATGCTGGCGGCCGCGGGCGCCTTCGAGGAGCTCGGCGTCGACCGGGCCACGGCCCACGCCAATGTCGATCTGATCGTCGCCGCCGGCAACCGCGCCCTGGAGACGACGCGCCGAAGGCCAGGAGGATCTGTTCTCCGGCGCCCGCCACGCCCCGCCGCCCATCGAACTGCGCGCCACCAAGCCTTGGATGCTCACCGACAAGCTTTCGCGGGAGTTCGAGGCTGTCGGCTTCTTCCTCACCGGCCATCCGCTCGACGACTACAAGGACGCCCTGGCGAGCCTCGGCGCCGAGACCTGGGCCGAGTTCGCCGCCAAGGCGCAAGCCCGCCGGGTGGTGGGCACCTTGGCCGGCACGGTGCTGTCCGCCCGGGAGCGCAAGGGCAAGACCGGCAATCCTTACGCCTTCGTCGCCTTCTCTGATCCGACGGGCCAGTTCGAGGCAGTGGTCTTCTCCGAGGCGCTCGTGGCCTCGCGGCCCTTGCTGGAGCCCGGCACCGCCGTGCTGCTTCGAGGTGGAGGCCGAGGCCGAGGGCGAGACGGTGCGGGTCCGGGTTCAGAGCCTTTCCTCCCTCGACAAGGCGGCCGAGGCGCGCCATGCCGGCATGAAGGTCTATGTGGAGGACCCGAGGGCCCTGGCGCCGCTGGCCGAGCAGTTGGGGGCCAAAGGCGGCGACGGGGCAGTTCCGCCTCGTGCTCCGTCTGGAGGAGCTGTCGAAAGAGGTGGAATTCGAGCTGCCGCAAGGCATCGACACCACGCCACGGCAGAGGAGCGAACTCAAGCTCGTCGACGGCGTGGCCTCGATCAGCGCGCTCTAAGGAAGCCGCGCGAGGCTTGCCCTTTTTCGGGCTTTTCCGCCCTTGCCAAGGTGCGGCCCCACCCCTATAACCCGCCCATCTCACACGCGGGACGCTAAGCGTCACACATGCCCTCTTGGCTGTGCGCTCGCTCCGGTGACCGGCTCCGGCCAGTCTCTTGTCCCGCGGCGGCAAAACCGGAAAAAGGAGTTAGCAGTCCAATGGCACTGCCCGATATCACTATGCGCCAGCTGCTTGAGGCTGGTGTTCACTTTGGCCACCAGACCCATCGCTGGAACCCGAAGATGGCGCCCTATATCTACGGGTCCCGCAACAACATCCACATCATCGATCTGACCCAGACGGTGCCGCTTCTGCATCAGGCGCTGGTCACCGTGTCCGACGTCGTGGCCAAAGGCGGCCGCGTGCTGTTCGTCGGCACCAAGCGCCAGGCGTCCGAAGCGGTCGCCGACGCGGCCCGGTCGTCCGCGCAGTATTTCATCAATCACCGCTGGCTCGGTGGCACGCTGACCAACTGGCGGACCATCTCCCACTCCATCAAGCGCCTCAAGTCGCTGGAGGAGCTATTCGAGGGCGATCACCACGGGCTCACCAAGAAAGAGCTGCTGCAGCTGACCCGCGAGAAGGACAAGCTCGAGCGCTCCCTCGGCGGCATCAAGGATATGGGCGCACCGCCGGACCTGATGTTCGTGATCGACACCAACAAAGAGGCGATCGCCATCGCCGAGGCCCGCAAGCTCAACATGCCGGTCGTGGCAGTCGTCGATTCCAACTGCGATCCGGACGGCATCAGCCATCCGATCCCGGGCAATGACGACGCCGGCCGCGCCATCACCTTCTACTGCGATCTCATCGCGCGCGCCGCCATCGACGGCATCGAGCGGGCGCAAGGCGGTGGAGGCGTCGATCTCGGCGCCGCCGCCGAGCCGATGATGGAGCCCGGCCTCGAGGCCGACGCGGCGTCCGAGCCCGCGGCGGACAAGAAGCCCGCCAAGACGGGTAAGGGCAAGCCCGACGCCAGGAAGGCCCCGAAGAACGCTGAGGCCGAGGCTGACAAGCCCGCGGCGCAAGGAAGACGCATAGCGAGACGTCTCGGTCACGTAACGGGACGCAACGAAGAGGAACGCATGGCGACGATAACCGCAACCATGGTCAAAGAGCTGCGCGAGAAGACCGGCGCGGGCATGATGGACTGCAAGGCGGCACTCAACGAGACCGCCGGTGACATGGAAGCTGCGGTCGACTGGCTGCGGGCTAAGGGCCTCTCCAAGGCGGCCAAGAAGGCTGGCCGCGTCGCGGCCGAAGGCCTTATCGGCCTCGCCGCAGACGGCAACAAGGCCGCCCTGGTCGAGGTCAACTCCGAGACCGATTTCGTCGCCCGCAATCCCGCGTTCCAGGAGATGGTCGCCGCGATTGCCGGTGCCGCACTCGGCGCCAAAGGTGACGTGGAGACGCTCGGCGGCCGCACCCTTATGGCGCGACCAAGGTCTCCGTCGCCGACACGCTGAAAGAGATGGTCGGCTCCATCGGCGAGAACATGACGCTCCGCCGCACCGCCCATCTTGCCGCCGGCAAGGGCGTGGTTGCCAGCTACATCCACAATCAGGCCGCGCCCGGTCTCGGCAAGATCGGCGTCATCGTCGCCATCGAGTCCACCGGCGATGCCGATGCCTTGCAGACGTTCGGCAAGCAGGTGGCCATGCACATCGCCGCGGCGAACCCGCAGGCCGTCGACACCGACAGCCTCGACAAGGACTTCGTGGAGCGCGAACGCGCGGTGCTGACTGAGCAGGCCAAGGAGTCCGGCAAGCCCGCCGAGGTCATCGACAAGATGGTCGAGGGTCGCTTGCGGAAATTCTATGAGGAAGTCGTGCTGCTGCAGCAGCCTTTCGTGCACGACCCGGACAATACCGTGGCCAAGGCACTCGAGGCGGCGGCCAAGGACGCCGGCGCGCCGATCAAGATCACGGGCTTCCGCCGCTTCGCCCTCGGCGAGGGTATCGACCGTGGCGAGAGCGATTTCGCCGCCGAGGTTGCCGCCGCCGCATCGGGCTCCTAAGGTCTTGGCGCGGCTCGCCGATCGATCTGCCGCCGCGTTTGGGCTGAGGGCTCCCCGCCGCCACCGGAGTTTGCGCTGATGGCCAAGCCTCCCGCGACCGCGAAACCCCGCTACCAGCGCGTCCTCGTCAAGCTTTCGGGCGAAGCATTGGCCGGCGTCAAAGGCTACGGGATCGACCTCAGCGTCATCGACCCGATCGCCAAGGACATCGCCAAGGCCGCACGCCATGGGCGTGGAGATTTGCCTCGTGGTCGGCGGCGGCAATATCTACCGGGGCCTGATGGCGGCCGAAGGCGGCATGGACCGCGCCCGCGCCGACTATATGGGCATGCTTGCCACGGTCATGAACGCGCTTGCGCTGCAAACCGCCATTGAGCGGGCAGGGCCCACGGCGCGCGTGCTGTCGGCCATCCCCATGCCCACCGTGTGCGAACCCTATATCCGCGACAAGGCACTGGATCATTTGGCCAAGGGCCGGGTGGTGATTTTCGCCGGCGGCACCGGCAACCCGTTCTTCACCACCGACACGGCCGCCGCGCTCCGCGCCGCCGAGATGGACTGCCAGGCTCTGTTCAAGGCCACCCAGGTCGATGGCGTCTACAGCGCCGACCCGGCCAAGAACGCCGGACGCCAAACGCTATGACCGCCTGACTTATGGGGATGTGCTAAAGCAAGACCTGAAGATCATGGATGGCGCGGCGATCGCGCTTGCCCGGGACAGCCGGATTCCGATAATCGTGTTTTCCATCAAGAGCCAAACCGGTCTGGCTCTTGAGTTGCAAGGGGAAGGTTCCTCGACCACCATAGACGGTGGAGAGGGAGCGTAGGGAGCATGTCAGCTCCGCGAAACGCCCAACAGAGCTTTGTCCGCGCCGGGCTTGAACGAAAGCGCGGCGCGTGACGAGCAGGGAAGGCAGACATGTCTAGCTTCGACCTAAACGAGATCGAACGGCGGATGCGTGGCGCACTAGGCGCGCTGAAGCATGAGTTCAGCGGTTTGCGGACCGGCCGTGCCAGCGCCAGCCTGCTCGATCCGATCATGGTGATGGCCTACGGCAATCCCATGCCGCTCAATCAGGTTGCTACCGTCAATGTCCCCGAGGCGCGAATGATCACGGTGCAGGTGTGGGACAAGAGCCAGGTGAACGCCGTCGACAAGGCCATCCGGGAATCGGATCTCGGCCTCAACCCGGTGATGGAGGGGCAACTCTTGCGCCTGCCGATCCCGGAGCTGAACGAGGAGCGGCGGCAGGAGCTTGCCAAGGTCGCGCATAAATATGCCGAACAGGCCCGCGTCGCCGTGCGCAATGTGCGCCGCGACGGCATGGAGCATTCTGAAGCGCGCCGAGAAGGATGGCGAGATGGGCAAGGACGAGCACCATTCGCTGGCAACCAAGGTGCAAGACCTGACCGATAAGATCATCAAGGAGGTCGACGAGGCCCTTGCCACCAAGGAAGCCGAGATCATGCAGGTTTGATCGGGCAGCCTTATTGGACACGTCCTTAGCCTTGAATTCGGAGACGCCGACCGTGACGCTTGCGATGGATCCCAAATGGAGCGACGCCGACCGGCCGGCCGCGCGCCACGTCGCCATCATCATGGACGGCAACGGCCGCTGGGCGGCTGAACGCGGCCTGCCGCGCGCCGAAGGCCACCGCCAAGGCGTCGAGAGCGTCCGGCGCACCGTCGAGGCCGCCATGGATCTCGGCGTCACCCATCTCACCCTGTTCAGCTTTTCCTCGGAGAATTGGTCGCGCCCGAAGCAGGAGATCAACGACCTGTTCGGTCTGCTTCGGCGTTTCGTTCGGCGCGACCTCGCCGATCTGCACAAGAACGGCGTCAAGATCCGCGTGATCGGCGCGCGCGCCGGGCTCGAGGACGACATTTTGCGCATGCTCGACGATGCCGTCGAGCTGACCAAGGACAACACCGCGCTCACCCTCACCATCGCCTTCAACTATGGCGCCCGCGACGAGATCGCCCGCGCCGCGCAGCACATCGCCGAGGATGTCAAAGCTGGAACGCTCGCCGCCGCAGACGTGACGCCCGAGTGCTTCGCCGCCTATCTGGATACGCCGACTTGCCCGATCCGGATCTTCTCATCCGCACCAGCGGCGAGCTGCGTCTCTCGAACTTCCTCCTATGGCAGCTGGCCTATAGCGAGTTCGTCTTTGTCGACGTCTACTGGCCCGATTTCACCAAGGAGCTGTTCGAAGCTGCCATCGCCGAGTATCAGCGGCGAAACCGCCGCTTCGGCGGAACCTCGGCGAGATCCACCGCGTGACGCCAACACGCAGCGCCCCCGGGAAACCATCAGAACACAGCAGCAGACATCCGCCCGATGCCGGAGCTCATGCTGCCGATCTGCTTCTCGGCCATCGTCCTTGCCGCCGTCGCGCTTGGCGCCGTCATTGCCAGCCCCTGGAGCTTTCTCGCGCTCGTGGTCGTCGCCGGCGGACTTCTCACCTGGGAGTGGGGCTCGCTCACCCGCGGCAACGGCTTCGACGGCACCGCCCTGATCGAAGCCGTCTGCGTGACCGCGGTTGCCATCCTTGTCGCCATCGGCCATCCCGATCTCGCGCTACTAATCCTCGGGGCCACCGCCGCGACCATCGGCTTCGGGAATGCTTCCAAGCCCCGTGCCGCCTGGGCGCTGGCGGGTCTCGCCTATGTCGCCTTTCCCGCCTGCGGCTCTCGTGTGGCTGCGCAGCGACCCCAGCGCTCGGCCTCACCGCCGTGCTCTTCGTGCTGGCGGTCGCCTGGACCACGGACACCGCCTCCTATGTCGGCGGGCGCTTGCTTGGCGGCCCCAAACTCGCGCCCCGAATCTCGCCCAAAAAGACCTGGAGCGGCTTTATTGTCGGCACCCTCACGCCGGCCCTGGTCGGCTATGGTTTCGCGACCTATCTCGGCGGCACCTCCGCTTGGCGCTTGGCGCTCGTCAGCGTCGGACTTGCGCTTGCGTGCCAGATCGGAGACTTGCTTGAGAGCGCCGTCAAGCGGCACTTTGGCGCCAAGGACATGAGCCAGCTCATTCCAGGCCATGGCGGACTGTTCGACCGTATCGACAGTCTCTTGCTGGCCTCGGTCGTCGCTGCCCTTATCGCCTTGCGCGATCTGCCGGCGCCCGGCGCGGGCCTTCTCATCTGGTAGAGGCGTTCCAACCCTGTTTCCTTCCGTGACATCCACGCACACCAAGCCGCGCGCCACGGCCATCCAGCCGCGGCGCATCTCGGTCCTCGGCGCCACCGGATCTATCGGCGAGAGCACGCTCGATCTCGTCGGCCGCGATCCGCGACGCCTATGAGGTGGTCGCGCTTACGGGCTGCCGGAATGTGACGCGGCTTGGCAGAGATGGCGATCCAGCACCGCGCCGAGATGGCGGTGATCGCCGATCGAGAGCTGCTACGCCGACCTCAAAGCCGCGCTCGCCGGAACCGGCATCGAGACTGCGGCCGGCGAGAGGGCTCTGCTCGAAGCGGCAAGCCGTCCGGCCGACTGGGTGATGGCGGCAATCGTCGGCGCCGCCGGCCTCAAGCCGACGCTGCGTGCCGTGCGCCAAGGCACGTCGACGGCACTCGCCAACAAGGAGTGCCTCGTCTCCGCCGGCGCCATCTTCATGGCCGAAGTGGCAAGGCACGGCACGACGCTGCTGCCGGTGGATTCGGAGCACTCGGCAGCGCTCCAGGTCATGACCGGCACGGCGCCGGAGCGCATCGAGCGCGTGTGCCTCACCGCATCGGGTGGCCCCTTCCGCACCTGGAGTCTCCGACAGATGGCGGATGCCGGGCCCGAGCAGGCGCTCAATCATCCGAACTGGTCCATGGGGCCGAAAGTCACGATCGATTCCGCCTCGCTCATGAACAAGGGTATGGAGCTGCTCGAGGCCCATCATCTCTTCGCGCTTCCGCCCGAGAAGCTCGACGTCCTGGTCCATCCGCAGTCCATCGTCCATTGTCTCGTCTATATGAGCGACGGCGCCGTGCTGGCGCAGCTCAGCTGCCCCGACATGCGCACGCCCATCGCCTACAGTCTCGCCTGGCCCGAGCGCATGCATGTTCCCAACAAGCGCCTCGATCTTGCGGAGATCGGCGCGCTTGACCTTCGAGGCCCCGGACCTGGAGCGCTTCCCGGCCTTGCGTCTGGCCAAGGAGGTGCTCGCGGCGGGCGGCAGCGCCGGCACGGTATTCAATGCCGCCAATGAGGTCGCCGTGGCAGCCTTTCTCGACAAGCGCCTCGGCTTTCTCGCCATCGCCGGGCTGGTGGAGGCGACGCTTGTTGCCTGTGCCGACCTGATCAGCCTGGCGCCGCAAGACGCCGACGACGTGCTCGAGATCGATGAGGAAGCCCGGTCTCGCGCGCGCGGCTGGCTCGCACGGTTTGCATAAGCCCCTATGGCGGGCTAGATAACGCCCCAAAGCTAAGGTAGGCCCCCACCTATGGACACGATAAATCTGCTTACCAGCCTCGGCGGCACGTTTCTCCACTACCTCGTTCCGTTCCTTTTTGTGCTGACCGTCGTGGTCTTCATCCACGAGCTCGGGCACTTCTTGGTGGCCCGGTGGTGCGGCGTTGCCGTCAAGGTCTTCTCGATCGGCTTTGGTCCTGAGATCTTCGGATTCTATGACCGCAAAGGCACCCGCTGGCGGGTGTCGTGGATTCCGCTCGGCGGCTATGTGAAATTTATCGACGACGAGAACGTCGCCAGCGCCTCGGGCCGCAAAGCCTTCGAGGCCCTCCCCGAGGAGGAGCGCAAGCGCAGCTTCCAAGGCAAAACGCTGGCGCAGCGCGCGGCCATCGTCGCGGCGGGACCGATCGCCAATTTCGTCCTCGCGATCGTCATCTTCACGGCAATTTTCAGCGTCTTCGGCGAGCGGATCACCGCGGCCAAAGTCGATGCCGTCAACCCCGGCAGCGCCGCCGCGCGGGCCGGCTTCCAGCCCGGCGACGTCGTGGTCAGCATTGATGGCACGGCGATCAACAATTTCTCGGCGATGCAGCGCATCGTCGCCATGAGCCCCGACCAGAAACTGCACTTCGTGGTCGACCGGGGCGGGGAGCACTGTCGAGATCGACGCGACGCCCGAACGCAAGGAAATCACCGACCGATTCGGCAACACCATGCGGATCGGCCTGCTTGGCATTCAGCGCAGCGCCTCGCCCGACAATTGGACGTTAGAGCGCCATAATCCCGCCACCGCCTTCGTCATGGCGGTCAAGGAATGCTATTTTGTCGTCTCCCGCTCCCTCGGCTATTTGTACGACGTGGTAACGGGCAGGGAGGCTGCCGACCAGCTCGGAGGGCCGATCCGTATTGCCCAAGTATCGGGGCAAGTAGCGACCGCAGGGTTTGTTGCGCTTCTCAACCTAGCTGCCATTATCTCGGTCAGTATTGGGCTAATAAATCTGTTCCCGATACCGATGCTCGATGGCGGACATCTTCTGTTTTACGGAATAGAAGCTGTTAGAGGACGGCCGCTCAGCGAACTCCACTCAAGAGATCGGTTTCCGCATTGGCCTCGCCTTTGTTCTCATGCTAATGATCTTCGCGACCTGGAACGATCTGATTCACTTGAAGTTTCTGTAATCGGAGGTTGTAGGGGGAAGCCACTGAGCGGGGACCGCGAGGCCCCCGTCATGGTTAACAAAGAACTACCAAAAATCGGCCACAAACAAATGGCCAGTTGCGACCTCGGGCGCTTTGCCCACGGGGTCGGTTTGAGGGGAAGACACCAGTAATGGTGCGGTGGACGTTGGAAAGAGGGCTGTTCGCAGTTCTCCTAGTGCTTAGTAGCGTCCCGCTTTCGCTGGGTCTCAGCGCGAGCTTTGGCGAGCTATCCGCGTCTGCCCAGGACGCTGTGATCCGTTCCATCGTGGTCGAAGGCAACCGGCGTGTGGAGCCGGAAACGGTCCGCTCCTATCTGACCTTCTCGTCCGGCGACACCTACAACCCCGCCGAAATCGACCAATCTCTGAAGACCCTGTTTGCCACCGGCCTGTTCCAGGACGTGCGGATCAGGCGCCAGGGCGGCACCATTATCGTCATCGTGGTCGAGAACCCCATCGTGAACCGGGTGGCCTTTGAGGGGAACAAGGAGATCGAGGACGACACGCTCGCCTCCGAGGTCCAGCTCAAGCCGCGCGCCGTTTATACCCGGGCGCGCGTCCAGGCGGACGTCCAGCGCATTCTCAATCTTTACCGCCGCCAGGGCCTTTATGCCGCCCAGGTCGATCCCAAGATCATCAATCTCGACAACAACCGAATCGACGTGGTGTTCGAGATCAATGAGGGACCGACCACCAAGGTGCGCGCCATCAACTTCATCGGCAATAGCGCATTCAGCGATTCGCAGCTCCGCTTCGTCATCACCACCACGCGGACCAATTTCTTGAGCTTCCTCAAGAACACCAATATCTACGACCCAGACCGCCTCAATCTCGACCGCGAGCTGTTGCGACAGTTCTATCTGAAGAACGGCTATGCCGATGTCCGCATCATCTCGGCGACCGCCGACCTCGATCGTGACGGCCGCGGCTTCTTCATCACCTTCACCATCGATGAGGGAGAGCGCTACCGCTTCGGCTATGTCGACATCGAAAGCGCGCTGCCCTCACTCAATATCGATGGCCTGCGCGGTGTGATCCTGACGAGGCCCGGACGGCGCTACAATTCCGAGAAGGTCGAGAAGACGGTCGAGGCCTTGACCGTAAAGGTCTCGGAGCAAGGCTACGCCTTTGGGCAAGTGCGGCCGCGCTTCGAGCGCGACCAGTCAACGCACACCATGAATATCGTCTACGTCATCGACGAGGGGCCACGGATTTATATCGAGCGCATCAATATCGTCGGTAATTTCCGAACTGAAGACGGTGTGATCCGGCGACAATTCCGCCTGGCCGAAGGCGATGCGTATAATCGCCTGCTCGTCGAGGCCGCACGTAAGCGTTTGAGGGCGCTAGGTTTCTTCAAGACCGTCGACATCCAGACCGAGCCTGGCGGCGCGCCTGACCGGGTCATCCTCGTGGTCAACGTCGTCGAGCAGCCGACCGGCGAGCTCTCCTTCGGTGCGGGTTACTCCACCTCTGAGGGCGTGATTGGCGACGTCAGCATCACCGAGCGCAACCTTATGGGTAAGGGGCAGTATGTCCGCCTCGGCTTCTCGGGAAGTCTGGAGCGGGCCCAGGTCGATTTCAGCTTCACCGAGCCCAACTTCCTCGATCGCAACATGGCGGCCGGTTTCGACCTCTTCTATAAGGACGTCAACCTGCAGGATGCAGCGTCGTTTAACCAGCGCGATGGCGGCGGCAATCTTCGCCTGGGCTTTCCGATTGCCGAAAATACTCAGATGGGATTGCGCTACCGGTTTAACCGGGAAGAGATCTACGACGTTTCCAACAACGCGTCGTTGGCTGTGAAGCAAGCGGGCGATGAAGGTGCCGTAAACGTCTCGAGCGTCGGCTATACGGTCGCCTACGACACTCGCAATCTGCCGCAGTCACCGAGCAGCGGCGTCTTCGCCTCCTTCTCGCAAGATTTTGCCGGCGTTGGCGGCGACGTGAACTACATCCGCTCGGTCGTGGATACTCGTGGCTATTACCCCATCACCAACAAGATTACGCTGGTCGGCCGGGTTCAGGGCGGCGCGATCGAAGGGTGGGGGGGCGAAGATCTTCGGCTAACCGATCTGTTCTTCAAGGGTGGCGAGACAATCCGCGGCTTCGAGCGGGCCGGCTACGGTCCACGCGATGCCTGCGAAAATCCAGCGACCGGCGAGCGATTGCCTAGCAATACCTGCCAGCGCGACGCTCTGGGCGGCAAGTATTTCTGGGCCACGACCGCGGAGCTTCGTTTCCCCTTGCCACTAATCCCCGACAACCTTGGCATGCAGGGTGCCATCTTTGTCGACGCTGGCTCGCTCTGGGAGCCCAGCCAATCCGCAATCGATGCCGTTTATCCGGCGCCGCCGAAGGGTGAGGGGAGCTTCATCTTTGATAGCTCCGACATTCGCCTATCCACGGGCTTCAGCCTCATTTGGCAGTCCCCCCTTGGCCCCCTCCGGGCCGACATCGCCGACGCCATCCTCAAGGCGGACTTCGACAAGACCGAACTTTTCCGCTTCGGCGCCTCAACAAACTTCTAAATGCAGCCAGTTCGGTTTATGGCTTCGCGTCATGGTTCATGTCGCGAAGCGGCCGCTGGAGATTTGATGGAACACCCGGGATTTTTCGAGCGAGCCGGTCCGATTCCCTTGCGTGTCCTCGCCGAGGCCACAGGGGCCGAGCTGGTCGGGGACATCGGCCCCGACGTCGAGATCACCGACATGCGCCCCCTCGACGCTGCAACCGAGGGCCATTTGTCCTTCCTGGACAATACCAGATACCTGCCGCTGCTCGCCAAGACCCGGGCCAGCGCCTGTCTGGTCGCACCGAAATTCGCCGCCAAGGTACCCGAGCAGACGGCCAGGTTGGTCACGCCGGATCCCTATCGGGGCTTCGCCACGGTGCTGGCGCTATTCTATCCGGATGCCCTCAAGCCAAAGGCCGCCCCCGACCACGCGGGTAGCTCGGGCCACGTCCATCCGAGCGCGATTCTCGAGCCGGGCGTCACGGTGGAGGCGGGCGCGGTGATCGGTCCGGAAGCGCGGATCGGCGCGGGCACGACGATCGCGGCCGGAACCGTCATCGGCTATCGCGTGCATGTCGGCCGCGATTGCTATATAGGGCCGAACGCAACGCTCACCCATACGCTGGTGGGCAATCGGGTGACGATTCATGCGGGCGTAGCCATTGGCCAGGACGGTTTCGGGTTCGCCCTCGGCCCGGCCGGTCACCTCAAAGTGCCGCAGATTGGCCGGGTCATCATCCAGGACGATGTCGAAATCGGCGCGAACTCGACCATTGATCGCGGGGCCCTTCGGGACACCATCGTGGGGGAGGGCACGAAAATTGATAATCTCGTGCAAATCGGGCACAACGTCGTAATCGGAAGGCATTGCATTATTGTGTCGCAAACCGGTATCTCAGGCAGTTCCGAGCTCGGCGACTTCGTTGCCCTTGGCGGACAGGTCGGCGTCGTTGGCCATGTCAAGATCGGCGCTGGCGCTCAGATCGCTGGGAGCAGTAATGTGCGGGGCCACGTGCCGCCGGGCGCGCGCTGGGGCGGCACCCCAGCCAAGCCAATTCGGCTATGGTTCAGAGAATTGACGGTGCTGCGGCAGCTGGCCGAGCGCAAGGATGTGAAGCTTGATTAGGGCCAAAGCGGGGAGGGCAGATCGCCATGAACCCGCATCGAAGGAGCCGGTCCGTATGAATGAGAGCGGGGTAAAAGCGAAGCTCGATACGGCGGAAATCGTCGATATCATGAAGCTTCTGCCGCATCGCTATCCTTTCCTCCTGGTCGACCGCATCATCGACATGGATGGGGATCGCTCTGCCGTCGGCATTAAGAACGTGACCGCCAATGAGCCGTATTTCCAGGGGCATTTCCCGGGCAATCCCGTCATGCCCGGCGTTCTCCTCATCGAGGGCATGGCGCAGACCGCCGGCGCCCTGTGCATGCGTTTTCTCGACGAGTTCAAGGAGCCGCCGCTTGTCTATTTCATGGCAATCGACAAGGCGCGGTTTCGCCGCCCGGTGGTCCCGGGAGATACCGTGCATTACCACGTTCAGAAGATGCGCAGCCGCGGCCGCGTATGGCGCTTCCGGGCTCAAGCGCGCGTTGACGACAACCTCGTCGCCGAGGCCGAAGTCAGCGCCGTGATCATTGAGACGTAGCCGAGCACGGCATGGCTAATATTCATCCGACCGCCGTGGTCGATCCAAGCGCCAAACTTGGAACGAACGTCCAGATCGGCCCCCTTTGCGTCATCGGTCCCAACGTGGAGATCGGCGACGGCGTGGTAGCGCATTCGCATGCCGTCATCGTCGGACGCACGGTGATCGGTCCCGGCTGCAAAATTTTTCCATTCGCCACCATCGGTCATGCACCCCAGGACGTGAAGTTTCATGACGAGCCGAGCACGCTCACGATCGGCGCCAACACCGTCATTCGCGAGACCGTCACCATCAATCCCGGCACCGAAGGGGGCGCGATGGCGACCCGCGTCGGCGCCAACTGCTTGTTGATGATCGGCTCCCACATCGCCCATGACTGTCAGATCGGCGACAACGTGACCCTCGTGAACGGCGTCACGCTGGGCGGCCATGTCTCCATTGGCGACGGCGCCATCATTGGCGGCCTCTCGGCCATCCACCAATTCGTGCGCATCGGTGCCTATTCCTTCGTCGGCGGCATGTCCGGCGTCGCCGCCGACCTCATTCCGTTCGGCATGGCGCTTGGCAACCGGGCCCACCTGAACGGCCTGAACATTGTCGGCCTCAAGCGCAAGGGCTTCCCACGCGAGCAAATCCACGAGGTGCGTCAGGCCTATCGCATGCTGTTCTCGACCGAAGGAACGCTCAAAGAGCGGCTCAAGGACACTGAAAGCATGTTCTCCAAGAACCCGCTCGCCACGCAAATCATCGACTTCATCAAGAGCGAGTCCGACCGGTCCTTCTGCGTGCCGAACAATGTCGCCGCGCCAAGCCGATAAGAGCCCGGGACCAACTGTGCCCGCGGTGACAAAGGTCACCGGCCCGCTCGGCATTATTGCCGGTCAAGGTCCTCTGCCTCGCGTCCTCGCCGAGCTCGCGTCGGCGCACGGCATTCCGCTTCATATCGTGGCCATCCGCGGCGAGGCGGACGAGAACATCGAACACTTTCCTCACACCTGGATCAAATGGGGCGAGATCGGCAAGCTGTTCGCCGCGCTCGAGGGCAGCGGTTGCACCGATATCGTCATCATCGGCGGCGTAAATCGTCCCGACTTTGAGAATGTGCGGGTGGATTTCGGCGCCATCAAAACCTTGCCGTTTCTGCTCAGCCTCGCCAAAGGGGGCGACGACCATGTGTTGTCGCGGGTCGTGGGCTTCTTTGAGGACAAGGGCTATCGGGTCCATGGCGCCGGCGACGTGGCGCCGGAGCTCCTGGCCCAGGAAGGCAAGCTCAGCGCCAAGGCGCCATCCGCCGACGACATGGCCGATATTCAAGCGGCCTTCAACGTGGTGCGCGCCCTCGGACGCCTCGACGTCGGCCAAGGCGCCGTTGTCGCCAGGGGCCGCGTGCTGGCCGTCGAGGCTGCGGAGGGCACCGATGCCGTGCTCGAGCGCTGCGCCGAGCTGCGCAAACTGGGCCGCACGCGCGGCGCTCGCTCCGGCGTCCTCGCCAAGGCGCCCAAGCCCGGACAAGAAGAGCGCGTGGACATGCCGACGATCGGTCCCAAGACGGTGCGGTTAGCCGCCGCCGCCGGTCTCGCCGGCATCGCCATGGCGGCGGGACATGTGTTGATGGCCGAACGCGCCGCCACCATCGAGGCCGCGAACGAGAACAAGCTGTTCCTGTTTGGAGAGCGCTGGAACGACGCGGCCGGCTAGGCCGGCGGCATCGTCAAAGGCTGCCGGGAGACCCGCCCGTCAGCGGGCCTCCACCGGCACATATTGGCGCTCGGCCGCGCCGGTATAGAGTTGCCGCGGCCGACCGATGCGCTGCGACGGATCCTCGATCATCTCCATCCACTGAGCGATCCAGCCCACCGTCCGGGCAATGGCAAACAGCACCGTGAACATGTCGGTGGGAAAGCCGAGCGCCTTGAGCGTGATGCCCGAATAGAAGTCGATATTCGGATAGAGCTTCTTCTGCACGAAATAGTCGTCCGACAGCGCGATACGCTCGAGCTCCAGCGCCACTTTCAGGATCGGATCGTCGTGGTGACCGACCGCCTCCAGCACCTCGTGGCAGGTCTTCTGCATGATCTTGGCGCGCGGATCGTAATTCTTGTAGACGCGATGGCCGAAGCCCATGAGGCGGAACGGGTCGTTCTTGTCCTTGGCGCGCTGGATGAACTCGGGAATACGATCGACCGAACCGATCTCTTCCAGCATCGTCAGCGCCGCTTCATTGGCGCCACCATGCGCCGGCCCCCACAGACAGGCGATGCCCGCCGAGATACACGCAAACGGATTGGCACCCGACGACCCGGCAAGCCGCACTGTCGAGGTCGAGGCGTTCTGCTCGTGATCGGCATGGAGAATAAAGATGCGCCGCATTGCCCGTGCCAGCACCGGATCGACCACATACTCCGCGCACGGGACGGCAAAACACATCCTGAGGAAGTTCGCCGAGTAGTCGAGATCGTTCTTCGGGTACACGAAGGGCTGGCCGACCGAGTATTTGTAGGCCATGGCGGCGATCGTCGGCATTTTGGCGATCATGCGAATGCTCGCCATCTCGCGCTGCCACGGATCCTTGATGTCGATGGAGTTGTGATAGAAAGCCGACAGCGCGCCCACCACGCCGACCATGACGGCCATGGGATGCGCGTCGCGGCGGAAGCCGGTGTAGAACCGGTTCATCTGCTCATGCACCATCGTGTGTTTGGTGATGCGGTCCTTGAACGCCGTGTACTGCTCGGCCTTCGGCAACTCGCCGTAGAGCAGCAGATACGCCGTCTCGAGGAAGGTGCAGTTCTCGGCGAGCTGATCAATGGGATAGCCGCGATACAGCAGCACACCCTTTTCACCATCGATATAGGTGATCTTTGACTTGCAGCTCGCCGTCGAGGTGAAGCCGGGGTCATAGGTGAAGCAACCGCTGTCCTGGTACAACGTGTTGATGTCGATCACGTCCGGACCGATTGTGCCACGCCGGATCGGCAGATCGTGTCGCGCGCCTCTCACCGTGAGTGACGCTTCATCGGTTTCAGTGGGCCGATAATCCTCTGCGACGCTCATCTCAAAGCCTCCTAACCCTCTAGGGGCAAACTGACCGAAACGCGCCTACGCTTATCATTATGGGCAGCGCTTCTGATCCCTAATACAGGTTTATTGCATTGCCGCATAATCGCGTTGAATTTACCGCAGCGCAACAATGATACATGCTTAAATGTTAAGCATGTGCCGACCCGACTTGGTCGGCAATCCGCCCTAGCGCTTCATCGCGCCCAAGAACTTCCAGCACATCAAAGATACCAGGAGATGTCGCCCGGCCGGTCAACGCCGCACGCAGGGGCTGGGCCACTTTGCCGAGCTTGCGGCTTGTCGCCTCGGCGAAGCCACGCACGCAAGCCTCCAGCGCCTCGGGCGTCCACGGCTCGACCGCTTCGAGCGCGGGCAGCAGTGCTGCCAGTGTTTCGCGGCCTTGCGCGTCGAGTTGCTTCTTCGCCCCGTCGTCGAGGGCGAGTGGGCGGGCGACAAACAGGAACCCCGCGCTATCGACAAGCTCAATCAGGGTCTTAGCCCGCTCCTTCAGCCCCGGCATGGCGCGTTCGAGCTTCTGCCAGCCCTCCGCGTCGATCTGGGCACCAAGCGACCCGCCCGCGGGCAGGTCGGGGATCAGCGCCTTGAGATGCTCGATGATCTCGGCGTCGGGCGTAGCACGTAGATAATGACCGTTCAAATTCTCGAGCTTGGCAAAGTCGAACCGCGCGGCGGAACGGCCGATCGCGTCGAGATCGAACCAGGAAATCATCTCCTCGGTCGACATGATCTCCGCATCGCCATGACTCCAGCCGAGCCGCACGAGATAATTGCGCAAGGCCGCGGGCAGGTAGCCCATGGCGCGGTAAGCCTCGGCGCCGAGCGCCCCGTGGCGCTTCGACAGCTTGGCGCCGTCGGGGCCGTGGATCAGCGGCACATGGGCGTAGATCGGCGTCTCCCAACCGAGCGCCTTGAAGATCTGCGTCTGCCGCGCGGCATTGGTGAGATGATCGTCGCCGCGGATGACATGGGTGATCCCCATGTCATGGTCGTCCACCACCACCGACAGCATGTATGTGGGCGAGCCGTCGCTTCGCAGCAAAATGAGATCGTCGAGATCCTTGTTGGCGAAGACCACGCGGCCCTGCACGCGATCCTCGATGACCGTCTCGCCCTCGCGCGGCGCCTTGAACCGGATCGCCGGCGTCTGGCCGTCCGGTGCCTCGCCATGGTCGCGGTCGCGCCACGTGCCGTCATAGCCGGGCGCGCGGCCTTCGGCCCGTGCAGCCTCGCGCATGGCCTGTAATTCCTCGGCCGTGGCGTAGCAACGATAGGCATGGCCGGTGGCGAGCAATTGCTCGGCGATCTCCCGATGCCGTTCGGCGCGCGACAGTTGATAGACCGGCTCGCCGTCCCAGTCGATGCCAAGCCACCGCAAGCCATCGAGAATGGCGAGAATTGCCCCCTCGGTCGAACGCGCCTGGTCGGTGTCCTCGATGCGGAGCAGCATCTTGCCGCCCTTGGCTTTGGCATAGAGCCAATTGAACAACGCCGTGCGGGCCCCGCCGATATGGAGGTAGCCGGTCGGCGACGGCGCAAAGCGCGTGATGACAGTCTCGCTCATCGGTCGATTTTTGGGAGCTCTGGGGTGGGTTAGGGACAAAGGCTGGGCTGGTGTAGCATAAGGAGCAGGTGCGGGGTAAGGGCAGGGACGGCTCCCATGCCGGACCGGGACGAAGACGAGTGGGACAACGAGCGCCCCTACAGACGGGACCGCAACGGCCTTGCTGCCGCGGCCTTGGCTTTCGCCGCGCGCAGCCTCCAGGCCGAGGCCGGCCGCTGGTTCCTGTGGCTGCCGGTGCTCTTCGCCGCGGGCATCCTCACTTATTTCGCCCTCCACGACGAGCCCGACCCGCGCATCGCGGTAGCCCTTGTGCTCGCCGCGGTCGGTTTATGTCTCACCCTGCGGCACGCCGCGCTCGGGCTCGCCCTGGGCGGTGCCTGCCTCGCCTTCGCGCTCGGCTTCGCCACCGCCAAGCTCCGCACCGAGATGGCGCGCGCACCGGTGCTTGCCGAGGAACTCCGCTACGTTCCAGTCACGGGCTTCGTGGAGGCGTTCGAGCACCGCGCCGGCAGACGGGCCAGGCTGACCTTACGCGTGATCTCACTCGGCGATCTCGATGCCGCCACCAGACCTTTCCGCATCCGCGTCAGCACCACAGCGAAACAAGGCCCCCGCACGGGCGAGGCGGTCGCCTTGCGCGCCACGCTCAGGCCGCCGCCTCAGCCGGTCGAGCCTGGCGGCTTCGATTTCGGACGCAAGGCCTGGTTCGCCCGGCTCGGCGCCGCCGGCTATGCCACCAGCAAGATCGACCCGCTCGAAGGCGCCCGTGCGCCACCCTGGGATTTACGTGTCTGGGCGGCGATCGATTCTCTGCGCGCGCACGTCAACCGCCGCATCACCGAGAGTCTGCCGGGCGCGACCGGCGGCATCGCCGTGGCGCTCATCACCGGCGAGCGCGGTGGCATTCCGCAAGAGGTGACCGCCGCCATGCGCGACTCCGGTCTGGCGCATGTGCTGGCGATCTCCGGCCTGCATATGGTGATCATGGCCGGCACGGTATTCTGGCTCGTCCGCGCGCTGCTGGCTCTCTTTCCCGGTCTGGCGCTGCGCTACGCCATCAAGAAATGGGCGGCGGTGACAGCCCTGCTGGCCGCCGCCTTCTACCTGGTCCTGTCGGGCGCCGCCGTGCCCACCATTCGCGCATGGATCATGATGAGCATCTTCCTCATCGCCGTGATCCTCGACCGCCCCGCCATCACCATGCGCAACGTGGCGCTGTCGGCGCTGGCCATCCTCATCGTCGCGCCGCAGTCGCTGTTCGACCCGAGCTTCGAGATGTCGTTCGCGGCCGTGATCGGCCTCGTCGCTCTCTATGAATGGCTGTCGACACGCACGCGCCACCGCCTATTCGATGTCAGCCCTTTGTGGCGGGGCCTGCGCTGGAGCGGCGCTCTGGTGTTCGGCGCCGCCGTCACCACGCTCGTCGCCGGCACCGCGGTCGCGCCCTTCGCCCTCTATCACTTCCACCGCATGACCCATTTCGGTCTTGTCGCCAACATGATCGCCGCGCCGCTCGTCAGCCTCCTGATCATGCCCATGGCTTTGCTGGCGCTGATTGCCATGCCCTTCGGTCTGGAGGCCTGGCCGCTTCACGCCATGGGGTTCGGCATCGAACTGATGGTGATGACCGCCCAACGGGTGGCGTCCTGGCCCGGCGCGGTCTCGATTCTGCCGCAGTATCTCGGGCACGGCGTTGGCGCTCATGGTGCTTGGCGGCCTGTGGCTCTGCCTATGGACCACGCACATACGCGCGGCGGGCCTCATCATCATAGCGCTCGGCATCGCCATCGCCCCGGCCGCCAAGCGGCCGGACGTTCTGATAGAGCGGGACGGGGCGGTTGCGGCGCTCCGCTCAGGTACCGGGAACCTCGTCTTTCCGCCGGCCACCGCGGCCAGCTATAGCGTGGAGAATTGGTTGCTTTCCGATGGCGACGACCGCGACGCCGACGAGGCAGCCACAAGCACGACAGCCTTCCGCTGCGACCCCCTCGGCTGCATCGGCCGGGTCAAAGGCAAGACCGTGGCGCTCGTCCGCCATCCAGGGGCGCTGGAAGAAGATTGCCGCGTGGCCGATATCGTCATCGCCCCGTTTACCGTGGGCAAAAAGTGCCGCACCGCGCGTGTCATCGTCGACCGGCGCATGCTGAAAGCGCAAGGCGCGCACGCTCTCTATATCGAAGGGCTCTCCATCCGCACCGAGACCGTCTCAATGCGGCGCGGCCGCAGGCCCTGGGCGCAGGGTGCCGCGGCACCCGCATCCGACCCGGGCTTCGACGAAAATCCGGATGAGTAGGGGAAGAGGTCCTAGTAGCGGCGGATGAGGCCGATGAGGCGGCCCTGCACGCGCACACGGTCGGGGCCGAAGATGCGCGTCTCATAAGCCGGATTGGCCGCCTCGAGCGCGATCGAATCGCCCCTGCGCCGAAGACGCTTCAGCGTGGCTTCCTCCTCGTCCACCAAGGCCACGACGATATCGCCATTGGTGGCGTCCTCGCATTTCCGGACGATGATCGTGTCGCCTTCGAGAATGCCGGCGTCGATCATGGAATTGCCTTTGACCTCGAGCGCGTAGTGCTCACCCTTGGACAGGAGCTCCGGTGGTACCTCGATGGTCGACAGCCGCGTCTGGATCGCCTCGATGGGAACGCCCGCGGCAATGCGGCCCATGACGGGCACGGCAACGCTTTGCGGGGCGCTCTCGCCCTCGGCCATCTGCGGCACACGCCCCAGACTGCCCTCGATCACGCTCGGCGAAAAGCCGCGCGACCGGCTGGCCAGCGCCTGGGGCATCGATTCGGGAAGCCTGATAATTTCCATGGCACGGGCGCGGTGGGGCAGGCGGCGCACAAAGCCGCGCTCCTCGAGCGCCGTAATCAGCCGGTGAATGCCGGATTTCGACTTGAGATCCAGCGCCTCCTTCATTTCATCGAAAGACGGCGGTACGCCGGACTCTTTCAACCGCTCATGGATGAACATGAGAAGCTCTTTTTGCTTCGCTGTGAGCATCTGGTCCCTCTGAGCGACCGTCCCGGGTTTCTAGGCGCCCTGAACGATATTCGCCTCACCTGTACAAAACATGAACAGTATAGATGTTCTAGTTGTGTTCTGCAAGCTCAATGGCCACAAAATGGGGTAGCCGCAAAGTCCGCAGGCTGCTTGCTCGCGTGATTCTGGTTTCCGCAGTCTTAACTAGTCCGAGAACGGGAGGATCTTCACCAATGCGCCCGCCTGCAGGGCAGGCGCGTGCGGCATGCGCAGAATGAGGCAGTCGGCCCGGGCGAAGGCCGTCACCAAAGAGGAGTCCTGAGAGGCCAGGGGGCGCACCAGGCGGGTTCCATCCTCGCGCCATTCGGATAGCGCCCGGATATAATGCGCGCGCGGACCGTTGGCCCCCAGAGGCTCGCTGAGCGCGGCTTCCGCCAAAGGCTGCGTCTCCTCGGCCCGTCCCAGCATCGCCCGCAGCATCGGCACCAGGAACACCTGGGCACAGATCAGCGCCGAGATCGGGTTGCCCGGCAGGCCGAGCAGGCGTTGGCTCCCGAGCCGGCCATAGAGCACGGGCTTGCCCGGCCGCATGGCGACTTTGGCGAAGTCGAGTTCAAGCCCTTCGGCACGCAGGGCGTTCGCCACCAAGTCGCGCTCGCCGACCGAGGCGCCGCCAATGGTCACCAGGATATCGGCGCCGCCGCCCGTGCGGGCCAGGGTGGCGATGCTTTCCGGGTCGTCCCTTGCAATGCCGAGATTGACCGCCTCGCCACCTTGCGCCGCGACCAGCGCCGCGACCCCATAGCCCACAGAAGACACGATTTGATCGGGACCGAGCTCAGACCCCGGTGGCACCACCTCATCGCCGGTCGCCAGAATGGCGACCGTCGGCTTACGGCGCACCGGCAGCTCCGCATGGTTGGCGGAGGCCGCCAGCATCAGCCCCCGCGGCCCAAGCATGGTGCCGCGCTCGATCAGAATTTGACCCTCGGCGAAATCCTGTCCGCGCGGGCGAATATGCCGGCCGGGCGCGGCCTCTTTCACCACGACCTGGCCATCTCTCTCTTCGGCGTTCTCCTGAATGGCGATGGTATCGGCACCGTGCGGCACGGGCGCGCCAGTGAAGATGCGCACCGCTTGACCCGGTCCAAGCTTGCCTTTGAAGCGCGCGCCGGCCGCGGCCTCGCCGATCAGTTCAAGCGTCGCAGGAACCGTGGCCACGTCGGCGGCACGGACCGCATAGCCGTCCATGGCCGAGGCATCGAAAGGCGGCTGGGTCAGCCTCGCGGCCAAGTTCCTCGGCCAGCACCCGGCCATGGGCGTCGGCGATGGCGACCTGCTCGGCCTCGAGCGGCACGAGCCCGCTCAGCACGCGGGCGAGAGCTTCGTCGACGGAAAGAAGCGCCATCGGCCTTACGGCGCGCGGAAATGGCCGGAGCGGCCGCCGGTCTTCTCGATCAGGCGAATTCCGGAGAACGTCATGGCCCGGTCGACGGCCTTGCACATGTCGTAAATGGTGAGACAGGCGATGGAGACCGCCGTCAGCGCCTCCATCTCGACGCCGGTCTTGCCCTCGACTTTCGCCGTTGCCTCGACCCTGATGCCGCACGGCGCGCGCGACGGCGTGAAGTCGAGAACCACTTGCGTCAAGGGCAGCGGATGGCAGAGCGGGATCAGCTCGGCGGTCCGCTTGGCCGCCATGATGCCGGCGATGCGGGACGTCGCCAGCACGTCGCCCTTCGGGGCCTTGCCGTCGAGAATGAGGTCGAGGGTTTCCGGCGCCATGGCGACGAAGCCTTCAGCCACCGCGGTGCGTGACGTCACCGATTTGGCCGAGACGTCGACCATGCGCGCCTCGCCCTTGTCGTTGAGATGAGACAACCCGGCACTCATCGCGCCGCCTCCACCGGCATGTCGGCGCCGGTCAGCAGCGCACGCGTCGCCGCCGCCACATCCCCCTGGCGCATCAAGCTCTCGCCGACGAGGAAGTTGTTCACGCCGGAGCCTGCAAGCCGGACCAGGTCCGCGTGGGAGAAAATGCCGCTCTCCGCCACCACCATGCGGTCGGCGGGCACGAGCGGCGCCAAGCGCTCGGTGGTGGCAAGCGTCGTATCGAAGGTCTTGAGATCGCGATTGTTGATGCCGATCAGCTTCGTGCCCAGATGCAGAGCCCGGTCGAGCTCGGCCTCGTCATGCACCTCGGCCAGCACATCGATGCCGCAGGCCCGCGCGGCGAATTCCAGGTCACGCGCGGTGGTGTCATCGACGGCCGCCATGATGATGAGAATGCAGTCGGCGCCAAGCGCCCGAGCCTCGAACACCTGATAGGGGTCGATCATAAAATCCTTGCGCAAGCACGGCAGGCCGCAGGCCGCTCGCGCCGCCGTCAAATACTCCGGCCGTCCTTGGAAGGAGGGTGTGTCGGTCAGCACCGACAGGCACGCCGCGCCGCCAGCCTCATAGGCGCGGGCGAGGGCCGCCGGGTCGAAATCGGCCCGGATCAAGCCTTTGGATGGACTAGCCTTTTTGACCTCGGCGATGAGCGCTAAGACGCCATCGGCAATTCGCGACCGCAACGCCTTGAAGAACGGCCTGACCGGCGGGGCGGCCTCGGCGCGGTCGCGCATCTCCGCCTCGGGCACCGCCTGCTTGGCCGCCACCACCTCATCGCGCTTATAGGCAAGGATCTTGTCGAGGACTTGCGCCATGCTCACACCTTATCATGGCTGAGCTTAACGAGCGCTTCGAGCACGCCGAGAGCCTTGCCGCTGTCGATGGACTGGGCCGCCTCAGCCACGCCGTCGCGCAAAGTCTTGGCCTTGCCGGCGACGAGCAACGCCGCCGCCGCGTTCAGCAGCACGATGTCGCGCAACGGCCCTTGGTTTCCTTGCAGCACCGCGCGGAGATGGGCGGCGTTTTCCGTGGCGTCACCGCCAACCAGATCCTCGGGCCTCGCATCCGGCAGCCCGGCGTTGCGCGGCGAGATTCTGAAAGTCGAAATCTTGCCGTGATCCAGCACCGCCACATGGCTCACATTCGTGGTCGTGAGCTCGTCTAGCCCATCGGCGCCATGCACCACCCAGGCCCGCTCCACGCCCAGCATGCCGAGCACTTTCGCGATCGGCTCGACCCATTTCTCGTCGAACACACCGACCACTTGATATTTGGCGCCGGCCGGATTGGCCAACGGGCCGAGCAGATTGAAGATGGTCCGGGTGCCGAGCTCGCCCCGGACCTTGGCCACATGACGCATGGCGGCGTGGTGCGCCGGGGCGAACATGAAGCCGAGGCCGCATTCCTTCAGGCAATGCTCGATGACGGCCGGCGGGCAGTCGATATTGACCCCAAGCGCCGCCAGCACATCCGCCGAGCCCGAGCGCGAAGAGATCGACCGATTACCGTGCTTGGCCACGGGCACACCGGCGCCGGCGACCACGAAGGCGACGCAGGTCGAGATATTGTGCGTGCCCTTGGCGTCACCGCCGGTGCCGCAGGTATCGATGGCGCCGTCGGGCGCGTGGACGGCGAGCGCCTTTGCTCGCAGCACGCGGGCGGCGCCGGCGATCTCGTCCACCGTTTCGCCCCGCACACGCATTCCCAGAAGCAGCGCACCGATCTGCGCATCGGTGGCGCCGCCGGACATGATCAGCTCAAAGGCTTTGGCGGACTCGAGTTGGTTCAGGGTTTCGCCAGCCGCCACCTTGTTGATGGCCGCGCACAGGCTTGGCGCCGCAGCCTCGCCCGCATTTGCCGGAATAGAGGGCACCGGACTAGAGGGCACCGACCGCGGCTTTTTGTGAGGTTCCGCGCGCGCGCCGCTCGACACGGGCGAGATCGAGGAAATTGGCCAGCAACTGGTGGCCATGCTCCGAGGCGATGCTCTCGGGATGGAACTGGACCCCATGGACGGGATAGCGCTTGTGCTGCAGGCCCATGATGATGCCGTCTGCCGTCTCGGCCGTGATCTCCAGATCGTCGGGGAGGGTGTCGCGATCGACCACGAGCGAATGATAGCGCGTGGCAGAGAAATCCTGGGGCAGACCCGCGAACAGGCCCTTGCCCGTGTGATGCACCTTGGACAGCTTGCCATGCATCAAATAGGGCGCCCGCACCACGCGGCCGCCATAGACCTGACCGATGGCTTGGTGACCGAGGCACACCCCGAGGATCGGCACCACCGGCCCGGCGCGGGCAATCAGGTCCAGGCAAATACCGGCACGGTCCGGATCGCAAGGCCCCGGCGACAGCACGATGGCCTCGGGGCCTTCCGCCAACACCTCGTCCACGGTGACCTTGTCGTTCCGGTACACCTGCGTGCTCGCGCCCAATTCCCCAAGGAAATGAACGAGATTGTAGGTAAAGCTGTCGTAGTTATCGATCAGGGTCAGCATGGCTTGGTGTTACGCCTCGGGCCGAGTGCCCGTCAAGGTCGCAAGGGCATCGGCCGGAGGTCACAAGGCCTCAGCCGGCCCGCAGATCTCTGGGCGCGAGAAACAGGTTCAGACTGCCGCTGTTGATGTCGACGCTCGACCACAGCCCGGCCGTGAAGTTGATCACCACGAGCCCGGCTGTCGGATATTTCTCCTGCAACCGGTCCCGCAGATGCTTGGGGCCTGAACCGATCAGGTCGAGCGCCAGCCTCTGAATCTCGGGATTATGTCCCACCAGCATGACCCGGCTGGCACCCGGCTGGATATTGCGCAGCATCTGAAGCATTTCCGCCGGGCTCGCGTGATAGAGCGCGTCCTCGTAGGAGACTTTCGGCTCCACCTTCAGCTCCGGCAATACCAGGGCCAGCGTGTCGACCGTGCGCCGCGCCGACGAGCACAGCACGAGTTCCGGGTCGATGCCGCGCTCGGTCATGGCGCGGCCCATCATCGGCGCATCGGCCACCCCACGGGTGGCCAGCGGCCGCTCGCGGTCCGGCAGCGACGGGTTCTTCCAGCTGGATTTAGCGTGGCGGAGCAGGCTGAGCGTGAGCATCGATCCGCCGTTCCTTGACTATTGGCCGCGCTTGGCGCGCGCGGCGAAGCGCACGGCCTCGTCGGCGGCCTTGAACAAGGCGCCGGCCTTGCTCACGCATTCGGCCTGCTCGCGCTCCGGGACGGAATCGGCGACGAGACCCGCACCCGCCTGCACATACATGACGCCGTCTTTCACCACCGAGGTCCTGAGCACGATGCAACTGTCCATCTCGCCGTCCGCCGAGAAATAACCGACGCAGCCCGCATAGATGCCGCGCGCGTCGTCCTCGAGTTCGTCGATGATCTCCATGGCGCGCACCTTGGGCGCGCCCGACACGGTGCCCGCCGGAAACCCCGCCATCAGCGCATCGACGGCGTCGTGCCGCGCATCGAGCTTGCCCACGACATTGGACACGATGTGCATGACCTGGCTGTAATATTCGAGGAAGAAGCTGTCGGTGACGCGCACGCTGCCTACTTGCGACACCCGGCCCACATCGTTGCGGCCGAGGTCGAGCAGCATCAAATGCTCGGCGCGCTCCTTGGTATCGGCGAGGAGCTCCTTGGCCAGCGCCTTGTCTTCTTCCGGCGTGGCGCCGCGGGGCCGCGTGCCGGCGATCGGCCTGATGGTGACCTCGCCCTTGCGGACCCGCACCAGGATCTCGGGGCTCGATCCCACGACGGCGAAATCTCCGAAGTTGAGATAATAGAGAAACGGCGAAGGGTTGACCCGGCGCAGCGCCCGATAAAGCGCGAAGGAGGGGAGCTCGAACGGCGCCTCGAAGCGTTGGCTCAGCACCACCTGAAAGATGTCGCCGGCGGAAATATACTCTTTGGCGCGTGCCACCTTGGCCATGTAGGCCTCCGGCGCGGTGGTCGCTTTCGGCTCCGGATGCGGAGCGTCGGCAGCGAGCTCGCCGACATGCGGCAACGGTTGATCGAGCCGCTCCAGCACGACGTTGAGCCGCTCCGCAGCCCGCGCATAGGCCGCCTTGGCGCTGACCCCAGGCGCAGGGCGCGCCGGGGTGACCACGGTCATCTCGTCTTTGACGCTATCGAAGATGACGATCAGCGTCGGCCGCACCAAAATACTGTCCGGCAAATCGAGCGGATCGGGCTTGCCGGATGGCAGGTCCTCGATCAGCCGTACCGTGTCGTAACCCATATAGCCGAAGATGCCGGCAGCCATCGGCGGCAGTTCGTGGGGCAGGGCGATCGCCAACTCGGCCAGCAGCGCGCGCAACGATGAAAGCGCCGGCAACGGCGAGGGCTCGAAGGCGTCGGGGTCGGACAGCGGCGAGCGGTTGAGCTCCGCCTTGTTGCCTTCCGCACGCCAGATGAGGTCCGGTTCGCAGCCGATGATGGAATAGCGGCCGCGCGTGGCGCCGCCTTCGACCGACTCCAGGAGAAAGCTGTTCGGCCGCTCATGGGCGACCTTCAACATGGTGGAGACCGGCGTCTCCAGGTCGGCCACCAGCCGCGTCCACGCCACTTGCGGCACGCCCTCGTCATAGAGGCGTGCGAACGTCGTAAAGTCCGGCTCGATCGGAGCGGCCCCAGCCTTTTGCGGTAGAGGCGTCACCGAGGCAGGCGCCGAACTCATGGCTGCTCACTGGTCCCCACCAGCTTGCCAAGGGCCTGTTGATTGACGCTCACCCCATAGCGGCTTTCCAGCGCGCCGAAATATTCCGCGATCATGTCTTCGCTCAGGAGAAGCCCGAGCTGCGCCTTGAGCCGCTTGTCGGTCCGTTCGTCGACCGGAGCCGGCGCCACCACGTCATCCACCATGAAAACGATCCGGCCTTCCTCAACGCCCGATGCCGCCGAGCCATAGCCGCCCTTAGGCAGGGTGAAGGCTTGCGCCACCGCGGCAGGCAGCACGTTCACCGTGACATCGTCGCGCTTCAACGGCGAGGTGGGCAGCACGTCGGTCTTGAGCTCCTTGGCCACATCGTCCAGCGACTTGCTGCCACTGCTCAATGTGGTGACCAGCTCCTGGGCGAATTTGGCGACCTGCTTGCGGGTTTCCTCGGCCGTCCAGTCTTTCACGACCTCGTCGCGCACCTGACCGAATGGCTTGAGCTGTTCCGGCGTGACACCCAGCACCTCGTACCAAATCACGCCTGCATCCCGCGCATCGATCGGATCGTTCTCGATTCCGGTATCGGTCGCAAAGGCGCCGAGCAGCACGTCCTTCTGCGCCGGCAGGGTGACCGTCGATCCGTCGGGCTTGCGGCCTTCGCGGTCGATCTCGTCGATGACCTGATAGTCTAGCTTGAGCTTGTCGGCAGCCTCGGACAGCGTCGACCCCGCGGCCAATTCGTCCTCCACGCGATCATGCATGTCAAAGATGGCGCCCGACGCATGGTCCTTGAGAATCTGCTTCTCGATGCCGGCTTTGGCCTCCTCGAAACTCGGGACCTTGCCCGGCTCGATCGCCGTGACCCGGATCAACACAACGCTGCCGAGCTTGCCGGCGATCGGCTCGCTAACCACATTTGCGTCGAGCTTGAACGCCGCATCGGCGATCGCCGGATCGGCGAGCTCGCTGCGCGCGACGCTGCCGAGATCGATATCGCTCTCACTCAGGCCCAGATCCTTCGCCACCGCGACGAAGTCGGTGCCCGATTTAATCTTGTCGGAAGCCGCCTCGGCCGCCGCCATGTCGGGCAGGGGAATCTGCTGCACGTGCCGCCGCTCCGGCTTGCCGAGCTTATCCTTCTGCGCCTCGTACGCCGCCTTGAGATCGTCCTCACTAATGGCGATCTGGTCTTTGACCGTCTCAGGCGTCACCGCGAGGATGCCAAGCTTGCGATATTCCGGCTGCGTGAATTTGGCCGGATGGGTCTCGTAATATGCCTTCAGCGCTTCCTCGGTGGGAGCGGGCACCGGACCGGCGGCAGCCTCCGGCACCAGAACGTAGCGCAAGGTGCGCCGCTCCTGGTTGAAACGGTTGAGGGCGTCGATCAGCACTTGCGGACTGCTCGATGCGTCGCCGACCGTGGTGAGCAGCTGGCGGCGAAGATTCTGCTCGCGCAAAGAGTAGAGATAGCCCGCCTCGCTCATGCCAATGGTGCGCAACACCTGCTGAAACGCGAGAGGGCTGAAATTTCCCGACGGATCCTGAAACGAGGGATCCTTCATGATCTGTGCCAATAGGGCGTCGTCGCTGATGCCGAGGCCGAGATGGTGGGCATGGGTGTCGACGGCCGCACCGCCGACGAGCCGCTCCAGCACTTGCGTATCGAGACCGAGCGTCTTGGCTTCCTGCATGCTGAGGCTGCGGCCGGCCTGCTGGCTCATCGACCGCAACACGTCTTGCTGCGCACGCAGATAGTCTTGCGCGTTGATCTCGGTGTCGCCGACCCGGATCAGAGTCCGGCTGCCGTAACCGGTGAAAATGTCGGCGATGCCCCAGATGCCGAAACTCACCACCAGGAGACCAACAAGAATGAGGCCGAACGTCCGGCCGGCGCCTTTGCGCAATGTGTCGAGTGCCACGCGCCGAATACCTTCTTTCACTATTTGCCAAAGCCGCGCTGGCGTCCGATGCTAGGACGGTCCGGCGCGGCGCGCGCATCATAGGTAGCAAGGGCCAGCGCGGCAAGGCACGCTAGGGCCTCGCGAAATAACCAAGAATGCCGGAAAGACTGCCAGGCGCGGGGGCGCTCAATAAGGCGGTAACGGAGGGGGACGTGACTGCAATCAGGCCGCTCGTTGCCGGCAATTGGAAGATGAACGGCCTCGACGCTTCGCTGGCCGAACTTGCCGCCTTGCGCGAACGCCTGGCGCAAGCCCCTGTTCCAGAAGCAGAAATCATGGTCTGCCCGCCGGCGACTCTGCTCACGCGGGCCGCCGAGGTCCTTGCCGGCACGAACATCGAACTCGGCGCGCAGAACTGCCACGCCTTGGCGTCGGGGGCCCATACCGGCGACATTTCCGCCGAAATGCTGGCCGATGCCGGCGCCACAGCCGTCATCGTCGGCCATTCCGAGCGCCGAACCGATCACGGCGAAACCGATTCCCTGGTGAACGCCAAGGCGCTGGCAGCCTACCGCGCGGGGCTCACCGCCATCATCTGCATCGGCGAGACGGAAGCCGAGCATCGCGATGGCGCCACCCTTGATGTGCTGGAGCGCCAGCTGCGCGGATCGGTGCCGGAAGAGGCTCGCGCCACCAATACGGTGATCGCCTATGAGCCGGTTTGGGCCATCGGCTCAGGCCTCACGCCAACGCCTGCCGACGTGGCCGAAGTTCATGGCTTCATCCGCGGGGTGCTCAGTCAATTGCTCGGACAGACTCAGAGCGGCGCCATGCGGCTCCTCTATGGCGGCTCGGTGAAGCCCGCCAACGCTTCCGAGCTTCTCTTCGTGCCCGACGTCAATGGTGCCCTGGTCGGCGGGGCGAGCCTCAAAGCGGACGATTTCTACGGGATTCTTGAGGTCTACCGCGCCGGGAGCGGCGCGTGATCGTCCCGAAAAACACTTATGGGGACGGGGCTTGGCAAATCAGGCAATCTTGGCCATTGTGGTCCATTGATCGTGGCAGGGGGGGTGATTTTCCCACAATCATGCTGCCGTTTTCGCGCCTTCTAGCCGTCGCACTGCTTGTCGCATGCGCGGCAGTGACATTGGGTGCCGGTGCTCACGCCGAGCCGCTCGACCCCGACGCATGCAAAACCCTGAAAGCCGAACGCCAGAGCCTGTTGACCCGCGAGGTGCAAGGCCGCACTCGCGCGCGGGCCGGACTGGGTGAAAGACCACCTCCATAGCGCCGACGAGATCGAGCAGGTGAGGCAGTATCTGCAAGTCGAAGCGAAGGTTGCTTTCCGCTGCCGGACCGACGGCGTGGTGATGCCGAAGCCAAAACCGGTCCCGCTGCCCGACCGCAAACCGCCTGTTCCCCAGGTGCAAGTGGCCGAGGGCAAACCGACCCAAGTCCTTGCCGGCACGTCGGCAAACGCGCTCCTGCCGCTCCGCAAACCGTCTCTATCGACCGAAGACACCGCCGATACCGGTGCGGACTCTGCCGATGCAGAAGTCACCCCAAGAGGTGGGCGACGCCGGGCCGGATGAAGATTTGGCCGAAGATCCTGACGAAGAGTCAGCCGAAGACTCGGCCACTGCCGAGCCGGCCTCCAAGGCCGAAGACATCACAACATCCATAGAAGCCCATCCAGGGCCTAGCCAAACGGTGGCAGATTCGGATAAGACAGCGCCTCCTAAGACCAAGGCGACACAATGAGTACTGTTCTTCTCCTGATTCACATCATGGTGGCTGTGGCCCTCGTGGGCGTCGTCCTGCTCCAGCGCTCCGAAGGCGGCGCGCTTGGCATTGGCGGTGGCGGCGGCGGTGCGGGCGGCGGCTTCATGACCGGTCGCAGCGCCGGCAACGCCCTGACCAAGTCGACGGCGATCCTTGCCGCCTGCTTCTTCGCCACGAGTCTCAGCCTGTCGATCCTGGCCAGCCATAACCGCGCCGCACCGTCCATTCTGCCGGCCGGCTCGTCGGACGGCCTGGCGCCGCTGCAAATTCCGGGTACCCCGGCGCCTGCGACCCAGACGGCCCCGGCAGCACCGGCAGCACCCACGGCGCCGCAAGCGCCCCAGTCCGAGTAGCGTTTCTCACAAGAAATCCTGCGGCAAGACGTCTGCGCGTGTTTCGGGGGTACGCCTCGGCGCGGACTCGGTATATGGTCGAGGCCCATGGCGCGGTACGTATTCATCACCGGCGGCGTGGTTTCCTCACTCGGCAAGGGGCTCGCTTCAGCGGCGCTAGGTGCACTGCTGCAGGCGCGGGGCTTTAGCGTCCGGCTGTGCAAGCTAGACCCCTATCTGAATGTCGATCCGGGAACCATGAGCCCCTATCAGCACGGGGAGGTGTTCGTCACCGACGACGGCGCCGAGACCGATCTCGACCTCGGTCACTATGAGCGCTTCACCGGCCGGCCAGCCAGCCAAGCCGACAACATCACCACCGGGCGCATCTATCAGGAGATCATCGCCAAGGAACGCCGTGGCGACTTTCTCGGCGCGACGGTCCAGGTCATTCCCCACGTCACCGACGCCATCAAGGCCTTCGTCACCACCGGCAACGAGAACGTGGACTTCGTGCTGTGCGAAATCGGCGGCACCGTAGGCGACATCGAGGGGCTGCCGTTTTTCGAGGCGATCCGCCAGCTCGGCAACGAGCTGCCGCGGGGGCATAGCGCCTTCATCCATTTGACCCTGGTCCCCTACATCCCGAGCGCCGGCGAACTCAAAACCAAGCCGACCCAGCATTCCGTCAAGGAACTGCGCTCCATCGGCATCCAGCCCGATGTCCTGCTGTGCCGCGCTGACCGCCCGCTGCCGAGCGATGAGCGCCGCAAGATCGCGCTGTTCTGCAATGTGCGCCCCGAGGCGGTAATCCAGGCGCTCGACGTCGCCAGCATTTACGACGTGCCCATCGCCTATCATCGGGAAGGGCTCGACCGGGAGCTGCTCGCCGCCTTCGGCATCACCAATGCGCCGGAGCCCGACCTTCGCATGTGGCAGGAGATTTCCGAAACCGTCGCCGAGCCCGACGGCGAGGTGACCGTGGCCATCGTCGGCAAATATACCGGGCTCAAGGACGCGTATAAGTCACTTAACGAGGCGCTGGTCCATGGCGGCATCGCCAACAAGGTCAAGGTCAATCTCGAGTGGATCGAGTCCCAAGTGTTCGAGAGCGAGAACCCCGCCGCCTATCTTGAGGACGTCAACGGCATCCTCGTGCCGGGCGGATTTGGCGAGCGCGGCGCCGAGGGCAAGATCCACGCCGCCCGTTATGCACGAACCCGCGGGCTACCCTATTTCGGCATTTGCTTCGGCATGCAGATGGCCGTGGTCGAAGTCGCCCGCGACGTTGCCGGCATCGAAGACGCGAGCTCGACCGAGTTCGGCCCGACGGAAGAACCGGTGATCGGCCTGATGACGGAATGGATGCGTGGCGAGGAATTGGAGCGGCGCGAGCAGAACGGCGATCTTGGCGGCACCATGCGTCTCGGCGCTTACGACGCGGTGCTCGCCAAGGGCAGCGAGGTCGCCGAGATCTATGGCGACACCCGCATCTCCGAGCGTCACCGCCACCGCTATGAAGTGAACATGCGCTACCGCAACAAGCTCGAAGCGGCGGGCCTGCGCTTTTCGGGACTGTCGCCGGACGGGCTTCTGCCGGAGATTGTCGAGATCCCAGAGCATCCCTGGTTCATCGGCGTGCAGTTCCATCCCGAATTGAAATCGCGGCCCTTCGCGCCGCACCCGCTGTTCAAGTCCTTCATCGGCGCCGCCGTGGAGCAGAGCCGGCTGGTGTAGCTTGATGGCTGATACCATCCACAAAGGCGCATGCGCCTGCGGCCAGGTGCGCTTCGAGGCGAGGGGAGAACCCTATCGCGTCGGCGTCTGCCACTGCCTGACCTGCCGGAAAGCGCACGGAGCACCGTTCAACTTCTACGCCGTGTTTCCGCCTGAGGCCGTGACCGTCACCGGCGAGGTCATCACCTTCGCCAGCAGCGAGAATGTGCGGCGTCATGCCTGCGCCAAGTGCGGCGCGCAGATCCATTCGACCTATGGCCGCGACGACGAGTTCTATCTCTACCCCGGATCGTTCGACGAGATCGGCGTCTTCGCGCCGACCTACGAGCTTTGGACCATCCGGCGCGAGCCCTGGCTGCCCGAATTTCCGAGCGTCGTCCGGCGCTACGAGAAGAGCCGGCCCCAATGGAGTCGCACGGAACCCGATTGAGGCCGGCCTCCTCGAAAAGCCTAGCGCCGCTTACGTGGCGCCGAAGCGGCAGGCGGCACATCGGATTTTCCACCACCGCGCGCCGGGATCACATCGTCGCCGGCGAGCACGCCTGACTTGAACAGCAAGCCTGCGGCCCCTGCGCCGATGAGCGGCGCGACGACGAACAGCCACATTTGGGCAAGCGCCTGCGGATTGGTGGCCACGCCGACGATGGCCGGCCCAAACGAGCGGGCGGGATTGACCGACGTCCCCGTGACATTGATCCCGAGCAAGTGGAGAGCGACGAGCGTCAATCCGATCGCCAGACCTGCCAGTCCGACGGGTGCTCCCTTCTGCGTGACGCCGAGAATGCACACGAGAAACAGAAACGTGCCGGCCACTTCATACACGAACGCGGACGTCACGTTGTATTCGCCGAGATAGCCGGGTCCCCAGCCGTTCTGTCCAAGCGAACCCGTCCAGCCCGAAGCCTTGCCCGACAATATGAGATAGAGGATGGCGGCGCCGGCGACGGCGCCGAGAAGTTGCGCCACGACATACATCACGAAATCGCCCGGCGTCATCCGTCCCGCGACAAGCACGCCGAAGCTTACGGCGGGATTGATGTGGCAACCCGAGACTTGGCCGATGCCGTAAGCCATCGCCACGATCGTGAGGCCGAACGCCGTGGCGATGCCCAGCACGTCGACTGCGGTGGGACCGCTACCCATGCCCGCGATGACTGCCGTGCCGCAGCCGATAAGTACCAAAGCAAATGTACCGATAAATTCCGCAATCGCTTTTTTCATAGATGTATCTCCCCCAGAAAAAGCTCGACATCTTGTCAAACTCCCTGCCGAGCCAGCAAGCGGAGTCCTGTCTATGCCCACAGTTGACGCTCAGCCTGGCTGGCCCCATGGTCCGCCCATGAACGAAGCCATGAAACTCGCGCCAAACGCCGCCGTCGCCATCGGAAACGCCAAGTTCGGCAATGACTTGCCGCTCGCGCTGATGGCCGGGCCGTGCGCCCTGGAGAGCCTGTCCCATGCTCTCGAGACGGCCGCCGCGCTGAAAGAGATCGCCGGCCGGCTGGGGATCGGGCTCGTCTATAAATCCTCCTTCGACAAGGCGAACCGCACGAGCGCCGGCAGCGCCCGGGGCCTCGGCTTGAAGGAGGCGCTGCCCATCTTCGCCGAGATCCGCGCGGTGACGGGCTTGCCCGTCGTCACCGATGTGCACGAGCCGGACCAATGCGCCGCCGTGGCCGAAGCCGTGGACGTTCTCCAGATCCCGGCCTTTCTCTGCCGCCAGACCGATCTTCTGCTGGCGGCGGCGCGCACCGGCAAGCCGGTCAACGTGAAGAAGGGGCAGTTTCTCGCGCCCTGGGATATGCGCCATGTGGTGGCCAAGGTGGTCGGCGCCGGCAATCCGAATGTGCTCGTCACCGAGCGCGGCGTATCTTTCGGTTACAACACGCTCGTGTCCGATATGCGCGCGCTGCCGATCCTGGCGGAGACAGGCGCGCCGGTGATCTTCGATGCCACTCATTCCGTGCAACAGCCCGGGGGGCAGGGCGCGACGAGCGGCGGCGAGCGGCGCTTCGTGCCGGTATTGGCCCGCGCCGCGGTGGCCGTCGGTGTCGCCGGGGTCTTCATTGAACTCACCAAGACCCGGACAAGGCGCCGTCGGACGGCCCCAACATGATGCCGCTGAACGAGCTGGAACCGCTGCTCACCGAGCTGATTGAAATCGATCGCCTGATCAAGCGTGCCGACCGCCCGCGCTGAACCGAGAGCCATCGTCGCCCATCACGCAGACGGAGGGATCAGTTTCTCCGCGACCTGGTCCCAGCGCCACAACGCGTCTTCGGTCAGATGCGTGCCACCCCACCAGCGATCGACATCGTGGTGAAGCACCCAATCGGCGCCGCCGGCCAGCACGGCCCTGCCTAGAGAAGTTAGGCTGAGCCGACTCGTGAGATAAGCCTTCGCCAGTTCCGGGTCGGTGTGCTGAAAGGGCGCCGCCTCGAGCCCGGCCACCAGCGGCTCGTCGGCGAGCGCAAGCTGGTCGAGCAGACGCCAGAAGCTCCAGTCACCCATGAACTCGGCGTCTTCCGTCTTCTGCACGGCGATGAACAGCGCGAGCGCGGTAACGGACTCGCCGGATTCGATGATGGCGAGCATCTGCCGCTCGGTGCGCGAGAGCCCGTCAGGCCCAGGCAGCTCCTCGATCATGCGGGCCACGGCGGACCTCAAGAAGGGTAGGGCGGAGGTGTCCTCGTCCAGGAGATTTGCCCAGGCTTCCGGTGTCGGCTGACGCAGGGCCGCCCATGCGCGCGCAGCGAGATCGAGTTGGGCTTGCGTCACGGGCTTGGCCGTCGCCGCAAGGTCCACAATCGCCTCGGACTCCTGCCTGCCGATATAATCTTCCGTCTGCACGAGCAGCAACGTGCCTTCGGCGCGCGGATGCGCAGCAAACCAATCGAGGACTTGGACGAGCTGAAGCTGGTCGTAGAGATCGTGCTCGAACCACAGAACGACGCCGCTCGAAATTGGCGCTCGCCGTGAGGCCGCGATCGCGCGCCGTCAGCTCGAACTCGATCGCGCCAATCTCGCCGCCGCCGGCTCCGGCCAGATGCTCGATCCGGCCAGCCGTCAGCGTTTCGAGCGTGTCGGTGAGAGGTACCGGCCCTTCATACAGCACATCGCGCCAGGGCAGAACCTCGGCGCCTGGCAGACTGCGGCGAAGCAGCTCGCCAGCGGCGTCGCCGTTGGTGATGACGAGATCCGTCACGTTCAGCCGCGGCCGCGATAGGGCGCCACAGCTTGATCTGGAATCCACAGTCCCTCGGGCGGCGTCCCGTGCTGCCAGAACACGTCAATGGGAATGCCGCCGCGCGGATACCAATAGCCGCCGATCCTGAGCCAAGCCGGTTCGACCAGCGCCACGATCTGCTTGCCGATTCGCAGGGTCGCGTCCTCATGGAAGGCGCTCGCATTGCGGAAGCTGGCAAGGAACTGTTTGAACGATTTCGATTCCAGCAGCCATTCCCCCGGCGCGTAATCGACCACGAGATGGGCGAAATCCGGCTGCCCGGTGACCGGGCAGAGGCAGGTGAACTCCGGCGCCGTGAAGCGCGCCACATAGGCGGTGCCGGCATGCGGATTGGACACGCGCTCGAGCTCGGCCTCCTCTGGCGAATTGGGGACGGGGCTCTCGTGCCCCAGTTGCTTCAAGCCGGTGATCTTGCGGGTCATGGCCTACTCCGCCGCGAGCCGCATGGGCGGACCATGATAGATGCAGCCTTCATGGCAGGAATCGCGGGCGACAACGATCTCGACCAGACCGGGAAGCCGGTTATGCAGCCGGTCCCACAGCCACATGGCGATCCGCTCCAGCGTCGGGAAGGCGAGGCCCTCCACGTCGTTCAGCATGCGATGATCGAGGGCGTCGCGCGCATCCGCCACGGCCTCCTCGAGCACGTCGAAATGCACGATGATGCCCGTGTCTTCGTCCGGCTCGCCGTCCACGGTAATCCGTGCACGGAACGAATGACCGTGAACCCGGGCATTGGGATGGCCGGGTGGTGCCGACGGCAGAAAATGCGCGGCCTCGAAAAAGAATTCTTTGTAGATACGCATGGGTCGCTGTTTAAGGGATTTTCCGTGGCCCGACCAGGGCTTGCAAGCCCGGCAGGTTAAGGCAGGCCCAACAATTTGTGGGTCTGCAAGCTCAAGCGCCATTTCGGGTGCGCTAGGCAATAGTCAATGGCGGCGCGGACATTTTTTGGGCTTCCCGACCCATCGTCCATGGGCTGCAGCAGAAAATGAGCGAAATCGAGCCCCTGGACCTCATCGGGCCGCAGTGCGGCTTGCGGATAGACGAGCTTCAGTTCATCGCCCGAACACTGTCTCAATGGCGCGCCGGCCTTGGGGCTGACGCAGACCCAGTCGATGGTCGGCAGCACGGGCAGGGTGCCGTTGGTCTCGATGGCGACCTCGAAGCCGGCTGCGTGCAGCGCGCCGACCAGTGCCTCGTCCACTTGCAGCATGGGCTCGCCCCCGGTCAGCACCACGAACGGCGACGTGCCGGAGTTGCCGCGCCACACCGCGCGGGCCGCACCGGCCAGCGCATCGGCATCGGCGAATTTGCCGCCGCCGGGGCCGTCGGTGCCGACGAAATCAGTGTCGCAGAAATTGCACACCGCCTCGGCGCGGTCCGCCTCGCGGCCCGACCACAGATTGCAGCCGGCGAAACGGCAGAACACCGCCGGCCGCCCGGCCTGGGCGCCTTCGCCTTGCAGCGTGTAGTAGATTTCCTTGACCGCATACATGGCCGGAAATTGGTCTTTTCGGTCGCCAGACGCAAGACATGCCAAGCCCCGCGCGCTTTTGCCCGCGAACCCCCCAAAGTAAATCGCCCGGCGCATGGGCCGGGCGATGCACTCAAAGTCGACTGACGGCTATTCCGCCTTGGTCTCTCCAGGCGCCGTGTAACGTCCGGGGATCACCTTCTCGGGGGGATTGGCCCCGGGCGGATTGATCGACCGAATGAAGGAGATGATCTTCCAGAGATGGTCCGATGTCTTGATGACGTGTCCCATTTCCGGCATCGGCGCCTTCACGGTGCCCCATTGGATGCGTTCGAAGCCTTGCGCCTCCAATGCCTTGGACCCCATGCTGATGAGTCGGAACAGCACGTCGTCTGTGTTGCCCCAGAACCAGACGCCCTGACTGAGAGCCGGACAGAAGCCGCCGCCGCCGCCACCGCCGTGACACTCGTTGCAGCCCGGCAGCCGGAACTGTTTGACGAGATAATCCTCCGGGGATTCCGCCTTCAGCTTTTGCCAATCGTAGGGATTGTGCAGCCCGCCCGGGGGCACTTGCTTCACGAGTTCAAGTGGCGGAGTTGTATCGCCAACTTTGCAGCACTCACCTGCCGGCGTTGCAGCCGCATCGGCGGCCTCGGACGGCGGTTCGTCTGCCGGCTCGGATGACGATTCCTGGGCTGCTTCGGCTGGTGTCGCCTGCGCGACCACGGAGGACTCCTGGTCCAACGCCTCGGCGGGAGTCTCATCAGCGACCTTTGTCGGAGCTTCATCCGCAGACTGGGATTGCGTCGGCGCAGCGACCGACGCTGAGTCTTGCGTGACCTCCGTTTGGGTCATCGCTTCCTGAAATGGCTTACTCGTCACGACGGCAAGGCCAACAATGACGAGGCCAGCGAAGAACAAACCGGCCACGGTCATCCACGAACTACGTTTTTCTCGATCCATCAACGTCCCCCTTTGTGCAAGCGGCCCAGCCCCTTATCGGCGTGGGCACGGAGCTTTGTATAGCAGAGAAGGGCTTGGGACTGTCACCCAGATCGGCGCGGAATGGTAAGCAATCGCCCGGCGCGGGGGCCGGGCGATGCAGGTCGGGATTGCCTAGCACGCGCCATTGCCAAAAAGTGCGCGCTTGCGGACGATCATTTCGGAGGTGGCTGCCGCCTTGGACACATCGCGACACCATTGATAGTGGCCGTCATACCAGTTGTGCCAACGGAAGCCCGTGCAGCCGAGATTCTGCGCTTGCGCCTGATTTGACTGGTTTACCGCGACTTTGGCATAGGTCCGGCAAAAATCCTTCGGTGCCGCCATGGCACTGGGCGCGATGGCCATGCCGAGGATGGCGACAATGGCCAGGGCAACTTGGTTTTTCTTAATCATGGGTCTCTCCATCTGCTCATGCATCCCCGAGCTAGGTTGATGGATGGACCCTCCCACAACTAAAATTAATAGGTTTTGAACCGGCGGTTGTCTGAGGTTCAGCTTCGCGCCACACGGCGATGGGCACCCGCGCGACGCCACGGGGGCGGCTCTATTCGTCCTTGGGAGCCAGCCTTGCGGGGATGACCTTTTCGGGCGGATTGGTGCCAGGCGGATTGATCGACCGAATGAACGCGATGATCTTCCACAAATGGTCCGAGGTTTTAATGACCTGACCCATCGCCGGCATCGGCGCCTTTACGGTGCCATAGCTGATGCGCTGGACGCCTTGCTCTTCCAGACCCACGGAACCCAGGGATATGAGCCTGAACAGAACATCATCGGTATTACCCCAGAACCAGACGCCTTGAGACAGGGCCGGGCAAATGCCGCCCCCGCCACCGCCGCCGTGACATTCGTTGCAGCCGGGCAGGCGGAACTGTTTGACGAGATCCGGATCCTCCGCCGCCAACGCCTTGTAGTCGGGATAGGGACTATGCAGTCCGCCGAGCGGGACTTCCTTGACCAGATCGAGCGGCGGTCTGGTGTCACCGACTTTGCAACACACCGCGTCCGCCGCCGGTGCGGCGGTGTCTGATGGGGATGACGCATCTTCGGCTGCCAGAGAAATCCAGGGCGCACTGCTGACTCCCACAAGGCCGAGGATTATGAGCGCCGAGAGTCCGACCGCAAACTTGCGTCGGTTGCGTTCCTGAAGTGGCTGCATCGGATGCTTCCCTTGACCGATTTTCGAGAATGAGGACCGGGTGGGAACGATAGCGATACCGCGTCGAACAACACAATTCACATTCTGATGTGAGGATGTGCGATGACGTTACGATGCGCGAAGGGCCTGCCATTGGACGAAACCTATGGCGCGGAGCGCGCACAAGGCCGCCGTGCCAACCCCCCATCACGCCGTAGCGAAGCCGTCGGGCAGCTCTTTGAGCCGCGCGATGTCCCGCTGTGGCGGCAGTCCGAACAGCCGCCGATACTCGCGGCTGAATTGAGAAGGGCTGCTGTAACCGACGCTGTGGCTCGCCGTTGCGGCGTCGCAGGCGTCGAACAGCAAGAGCCGCCGCGCCTCCTGAAGACGCAGCTGCTTCTGAAATTGCAGAGGGCTCATGGCCGTTACCGACTTGAAGTGACTATGCAGCGCCGAAGCGCTCATCCGCGCTTCCGAAGCCAGGTCCTCGATGCGGATGGGCTCCCTGTAGTTTTGCTTGATCCAGCCGATCGCCCGGTTGATCTGCTGAAGTCTGCTATCGGCAATCGCGATCTCCCGGAGCTTGGCCGATTGATCGCCACGCAGAAGCCGAAACAGAATCTCGCGTTCGGCCAGCGGCGCAAGAACAGGGATGTCGCGCGGAGTTTCCAGGAGGCGCAGCAGCCGGGTCACCGCATCGACCAGCTCAGTCGTGACTCTGCTGAGGGACAGCGCCGGAGCGGGCGCCATGCTGTCCGGCGCGGGTCCAGCGTCGAGCAAGAGCGTGCCAAGCGTGGCCACGTCGAGATCGAGCCGGAGGCAAAGATAGGGCGCCTCTTTGGAGGCCTCGATCACCTGCCCGACGACCGGAACATCCATCGATATCACCAGATACTTGTCGCGATCGTAGACGTAGACGGTTTCGCCCAGAATGGCCTGCTTGCGCCCCTGCGCGATGATGCAGACGGCGGGTTCGTAAAGAGCGTGAAGCGGCGCGGTCGGGTGCGAGCTGCGGATCAGGAAGACCCGCGGGATCGGGCGTCGCATGCACCCCGTCTGTATTGGAGTATTGGTCAATCAACGTTGCGAATTCGGATTGGCTCGCGGCCACGGCAGTCTCCTCAAAAGCCAAATTGCACCAAAGAAAACGTAGGGGCTATTGTGGGCGCCAATCTAGCGCTCAACCGCAACAGCCGCACCCTGCAGGGCTCTCTTTTGTAGGATTAGGCAATAGAGCGAGAGCTTTGGTCTACCGCCCGAGAGCCCTCGGACACCAAATTCCCCTCTACGCGGCGGGCACGCCCGCCGGTAGATTGAGAGGAGAGACTCATGTCGAATATCGAAGGAAAAGTCATCGCCATTACCGGCGCCAGCAGCGGCATCGGGGAGGCGACGGCGAGGCACCTCGCCAAACTCGGCGCCAAGGTCGTGGTCGGCGCGCGCCGCACCGACCGGTTGGAGAAACTGGTGGCAGAGATCCGCGCCGAGGGCGGCACGGCCGAGTACCGCGCGCTTGACGTCACCGACCGCAAAAACGTCGAGGATTTCGTTCAGTTCGCCGAGAAGCAGTTTGGCAAGGTGGACGTGGTCGTCAACAACGCGGGTCTGATGCCGCTGTCGCCGCTCGCAGCCCTCAAGGTGGACGAGTGGGACCGCATGATCGACGTCAACATCAAGGGCGTGCTGTACGGGATCGCCGCCGGCTTGCCGATCATGAAGCGCCAAGGCTTCGGCCAGTTCATCAACATCTCATCCGTTGCCGGCCACGTGATCTTTCCGACAGCCGCCGTGTATTGCGCCACCAAATTCGCCGTCAGTGCCTTGTCCGAGGGGCTCCGTCAGGAAAACAGCGATATCCGGGTGACCGTCATCTCGCCCGGCGCGACGGAGTTGGAACTCGCCAACACCATCACCGATGATGCAACGGCGAAGATGGTCGACAGCCTACGCGCGACCGCAATCCCGGCAGAGGCTATTGCCGAGGCGGCTGCTTATGCGATTGGCCAGCCCGCCGAGGTCGACATCAACGAGATCATCGTGCGTCCCACAGTGCAGGCTCTCTAACAATAAGATCGGGTCATGACCGGGACGACGCCCTGGTCATGACCCGGCCTTTCGCTTCGCGACCCATTCCCTGTAGCCCTTGGCGCGCAGCTCGCACGCAGGACACGTTCCGCAGCCGTAGCCCCAATCGTGACGGACGCTGCGGTCGCCTTTGTAGCAGGTGTGCGTATCTTTGATGATCAGGTCGACAAGCGCCTCGCCGCCGAGCTCCTGCGCTAGCGCCCAGGTCTGCGCCTTCGACCGCCACATCAACGGCGTGTCGATGATGAAGGGGATCTCGGTGCCGAGCAGGATCGCCGCTTCAAGCGCGCGCAAGGTGGCGTCGCGGCAATCGGGATAGCCGGAGTAATCCGTCTCGCACATGCCGCCGACGAGCGCGTGCAGGCTCCGCCTGGCGCCGAGCGCCGCCGCGTAGACGAAGAATGCGAGATTGCGGCCCGGCACGAAGGTGGAGGGCAGGCCTGAGTCAAGCATGACGATCTCGGCGTCCGACGTCAGCGCCGTGTCGCCGATAGCCCCGAAGCTCTTGAGGTCGAGCATATGGTCGGGTCCGAGCCGCTCCGCCCAGTGCGGGAAGTTTTGCGCCAAGCTCTCCCGCACCGTCTGGCGGCATTCGAGCTCGACCCCGTGACGCTGGCCGTAATCGAAACCGACGGTCTCGACCCGCGTGTAGCGGTCGAGTGCATAGGCGAGGCAGACGGTGGAATCCTGACCCCCGGAGAACAGCACCAGCGCGCCGTCGGCAGCCACCCTTAGAAGCTCTTGCCGTCGACCGGCTTGATCGTCAGGGCGCCAAGGTCGACATCATCGAGGCAGCGCGCATTGATGGCGACCATCTCGGATCCGTCGGGCGCCACGCCGCGCGCGAAGGAGGCGACCCCGCAAGTGCTGCAGAACAGGTGATGGATCACCTTCTTGTTGAATTGGTAATCGGTGAGGTCATCGCCGCCTGAAAGCAGGGTGAATTGCTGTTCCGGCACGAACGTTAAGAGCGAGCCGCGCTTCTGGCACATCGAGCAATTGCACGACATCACCACGTCAATGTCGGCCTCGACCTCGTAGCGTACGCGGCCGCAATGGCAACCACCGGTGTGTTTGTCGGTCATTTGACGATCCTCGCTGCCGTCGAACTGGACGACCGATATACACCTTCCGCTCCCGGCCCGCCTAGGCTAAGACGGCCCCAAACGCGTCAAAGGGGCTCACAATCATGACTGCCATCGCCACCATCATCGGTCGGGAAATCCTCGACAGCCGCGGCAACCCGACCGTCGAGGTCGATGTGGTTCTCGAAGACGGCCATCACGGCCGCGCCGCCGTGCCGTCCGGCGCCTCGACCGGCGCGCATGAGGCGCACGAGCTCCGCGACGGCGGCACCCGCTATGGCGGCAAAGGCGTGCAGAAGGCGGTCGAGGCGGTCAACGGCGAGATCCGCAAAGCGCTCGACGGCTTCGACGCCGACGACCAGCGCGGGCTCGACAAGCTCCTCTGCGATCTCGACGGCACCGAAAACAAGAAGCGGCTCGGTGCCAACGCCATTCTCGGCGTGTCCTTGGCCAGTGCCAAGGCCGCCGCCGATTCCCATGAGCAGCCACTCTACCGCTATCTCGGCGGCGAGGCGGCGACGCTGCTGCCGGTGCCGATGATGAATATCGTCAACGGCGGCATGCACGCCGACAACCCGATCGACTTCCAGGAATTCATGATCGTGCCGGTAGGCGCGCCCAGCATCGCCGAGGCCGTGCGCATGGGCGCCGAGGTGTTTCATGCGCTGAAGCACGCTTTGCACGGCGCTGGCCTTGGCACCGCAGTCGGCGACGAGGGCGGCTTCGCGCCCAACATCGCCTCGACCCGCGAGGCCTTGGACTTCGTCATGGCGGCGATCAAGACGGCCGGCTACCACCCGGGCAGGGATATCTATCTTGCCCTCGACGCAGCGGCGACGGAGTTCTACGGCGAGGGCCGCTATTTCCTCAAAGGCGAGAAGCGGAGCCTGACCGCCGAGCAGATGACGGCCTATTACGACGAGTTGGTGTCCAACTATCCCATCTTCTCCATCGAGGACGGCATGTCCGAGGATGATTGGGACGGCTGGCGTCTGCTCACCGAGGCGCTTGGCCACCGCGTGCAGCTTGTCGGCGACGATCTCTTCGTCACCAACGTCACCCGGCTGAAAGAGGGCATCGACCAGCACATCGCCAACGCCATCCTGATCAAGGTGAACCAGATTGGCACCCTGTCGGAGACGCTCGATGCCGTCGGTATGGCCCACGACGCCAACTACGCGGCCGTGATGTCACACCGCTCCGGCGAGACCGAGGACACCACGATCGCCGATCTGGCGGTGGCGACCAATTGCGGCCAGATCAAAACCGGCTCGCTCGCCCGCTCCGACCGGGTAGCGAAATACAATCAGCTCATCCGCATCGAGGAGGATCTGGGGCCCAGGGCACGTTATGCCGGCGCCTCGGTGCTGAAACGCGGGAAGTAACGCCAGCTTAACCAACCGCGGGCGATTTTCTGCGTGACCAACTCCGTTCGTCACGCCCGGCCTTGTGCCGGATATCCACGATTTGGCCACCGACACCGGGGTTCAGAGACGTGGATGGCAGGGCAAGCCCGGCCATGACAAAGAATGCGGTTTGGTGGAGGGGCGCGACATGCGGTTTCGGGCATTCATTTTTCCACTGCTTGCCTTAAGCGCCGGGGGCTATTTCGGCTACCACCTGCAAAACGGCGACCATGGCCTGAAGGCCCGCGCCAATCTCGAGGCGCGCACGGAGGTGCTCGAGGGCGAACTGGCGGGCTTGCGCGAGGTCAAGCAGCGCATCGAGCGCGACGTGGCGCTCTTGCGGCCGGAAAGCCTCGATCCCGACATGCTGGACGAGCGGGCCCGCGCCATTCTGAATCTCGCCCACCCGGACGATCTCGTGATGATGAAGCGCCGCCAGCCCGATCCTACGGGACCGCTGACCCGCTAGACGCTGTCGTCCCCGGGCAGACGCCTCCGGTCAAACTGTCTTCGCGATTTCATCGCGCTGGGGTTACTGGATCGCCCGGTCAAGCCGGGCGACGTCAAGGGCTGGAGCGCGCGTCTTCCAGCCGCCTTTGAACTCGTGTTAGCTTTTTGCCCGGCGCGCAGTTTGAGTTGCGAGGAGGCCAGGAGTGACCAGCCCAAGCCTGACACCGGGAGCCGCCAACTTCTGGTTGGATCAGGCGCGTGAGAGGCAACTCAGCGCCGCCGCCAACCCGCATTTGAGCGCGGACGAGGAGCTCACCGCCTATCGCAACATGCTGCTGATCCGCCGCTTCGAGGAGAAGGCCGGCCAGCTTTACGGCATGGGTCATATTGGCGGCTTCTGCCATCTCTATATCGGCCAGGAAGCCGTGGTCACCGGCATGATGCTGGCGATCGAGGACGGCGACCAGGTCATCACCGCCTATCGCGACCACGGCCACATGCTCGCCACCGGCATGGACCCCAAAGGCGTAATGGCCGAGCTCACCGGGCGCCGCGGCGGCTATTCCAAGGGCAAGGGCGGTTCCATGCATATGTTCTCGGTGGAGAAGAATTTCTACGGTGGCCACGGCATTGTCGGCGCTCCCGCGCCGCTCGGTTCGGGCATCGCCTTCGCCAATAAATATCGCGGCAACGATCGCGTGTGCCTCACCTTCTTCGGCGAGGGCGCCGCCAATCAGGGCCAAGTTTATGAGAGCTTCAACATGGCCTCGCTGTGGAAGCTGCCCGTCGTCTACGTCATCGAGAACAACCACTACGCCATGGGCACGGTAGTGGAGCGCGGCAGCGCCCAGGCCAAGGAGCTGTATCACCGGGGTCTGGCTTTCGGCATCCCCGGCGAGCAGGTGGACGGCATGGATGTCGCGTTGGTCCGGGCTGCAGGCGCGCGGGCGGTGGCCCATGCCAGGAGCGGCAACGGACCCATGATCCTCGAACTGCAGACCTATCGCTATCGGGGCCACTCGATGTCGGACCCCGCCAAATACCGCAGCCGCGAGGAAGTGCAGGACATGCGCGAGCACCACGATCCCATCGAGCTCGTGCGCCAGCGGCTCCTGGACGCCGGACGCAGCGAGGACGAACTCAAGGCCATCGACCGCGAGATTCGCGAGCGCGTCAATGAGGCCGCCCAGTTCGCGCAGGACGACCCTGAGCCCGCTGCGGCCGAACTCTTCACCGACGTGGTGGCGTAAAGCAGGCCCGCGACCGATGCCCACGGAAATCCTGATGCCCGCTCTTTCGCCCACCATGGAGGAGGGCACGCTCGCCAAATGGCATGTGCGCGAGGGCGACGCGGTCCGCACCGGCGACGTCATCGCCGAGATCGAGACCGACAAGGCGACTATGGAGGTCGAGGCCATCGACGACGGCACGCTCGGTCAGATCCTGGTGGCGGAAGGGACCGAGCACATCCCCGTGAACCGGCCCATCGCGCTGTTGCTGACCGACGGCGAGGCTGTCCCGGCCGCCGCGCGCATCCGCCAGCGAAGCGGCGCCACCTCTCCCCGAGGATCAGGGCAAGCAGACCCCCAGGCCTCCCCTGAGAGGATAAAGAGCCGCCGCCGGACCTGGGAGAAGTGCCGCCCGAAATCGAGGAGGCGCCCGCGGGCCCACAAGCGGCCCCTGACGAGCCCACGATCGAGGCCGAGGTGCCACCCGGCGCCGAGATGGTCACCATGACCGTGCGGGAGGCCTTGCGCGACGCCATGGCCGAGGAGATGCGGCGCGACGGCGACGTCTTCGTCATGGGCGAGGAGGTGGCGCAATATCACGGCGCGTACAAGGTCACCCAAGGCCTGTTGGAGGAGTTCGGCGAGCGCCGCGTCATCGACACGCCCATCACCGAATATGGCTTTACCGGCGTCGGCGTCGGCGCGGCTTTTGCCGGCTTGCGCCCTATCGTCGAGTTCATGACCTGGAACTTCGCCATGCAGGCCATCGACCACATCGTCAATTCCGCCGCCAAGACGCTCTATATGTCGGGCGGGCAGATGCATTGCCCCATCGTGTTCCGCGGCGCGAACGGCGCGGCAGCCCGGGTCGCTGCCCAGCACAGCCAGGATTATTCGTCCTGGTATGCTCATGTGCCGGGGCTGATAGTGATTGCGCCTTATACGGCGGCCGACGCCAAAGGTCTGCTGAAGGCCGCCATCCGCGCCAACAGCCCGGTGATCTTCTTGGAGAATGAGATCCTCTACGGCCAGAGCTTCGAGGTGCCGAAGGGTGACGACTTCGTTGTGCCGATTGGCAAGGCGCGCATCGCCCGCGAAGGCACCGCCGTGACCCTGGTCTCTTATTCGCGCGGGCTAGCCTACACGCTTCAAGCCGCCGAGCAGCTTGCGGGTGAGGGCATCGAGGCGGAGGTGATCGATCTTCGCACGTTGCGGCCGCTCGACATCGACACCGTCACCGCCTCGGTGAAGAAGACCAACCGTGTAGTCACCATCGAGGAAGGCTGGCCCGTTTGCTCCATCGGCTCGGAGATTTGCTCGCAGGTGACAGCACTTGCCTTCGACTATCTCGATGCGCCGCCCACCAAGATCACCGGCGCCGACGTGCCGATGCCATACGCCGCCAATCTCGAAAAGCTGGCGCTGCCGTCGGTGGAGGCGATCGTCGCCGCCGCAAAGGCCGCCTGTTACCGGGAGTCATAGGCGTGGCCGAAACCCCCATGACCTGGAAGAAAGGCGGCTGCCATTGCGGCGCGGTGACTTTCGAAGTGCTGGCGCCCGATGAGATCGTGGCACGCGAGTGCAATTGCTCGATCTGCGCGAAGAGCGGCTATCTCCATTATCACGTGGGCAAAGACCGCTTCCGCCTGCTCACCGGCGAAGACACGCTCACCACTTACACCTTCAATACCGGCACGGCGCAGCATCGCTTTTGCTCCGTATGCGGAATAAAGAGCTTCTACGTGCCGCGCTCCAAGCCCGATGGTTTCAGCGTCAACGTCCGCTGCCTGGAGCCGGGCGCGGTGCAGGTGACGCGCGTACTCCCCTTCGACGGCGCCCATTGGGAAGACGCCATCGACGAGCTCCGGGCGCAGATAGATCACGCATGAGCACGCAGATCCTCATGCCCGCTCTGTCGCCCACCATGGATGTGGGCAAGCTCGCCAAATGGCATGTACGCGAAGGCGATGCCGTGCGCACCGGCGACGTCATCGCCGAGATCGAGACCGACAAGGCGACCATGGAGGTCGAGGCCATCGACGACGGCACCATCGGCAAGATCCTGGTGGCCGAGGGCGCCGAGAATGTGCCGGTGAACCAGCCGATCGCCGTGCTGCTGGAGGAGGGCGAGGGAGCGGCGGACCTCGAGACCCCGGCGGCGCCGACTCAAGACAGCGCAGCCGTCACTACGGACGCCGCGCAGGAGGCCATCCCCGACGCCTCGCCCGAGCATGTCATGAATCGAATCGCCGAGCAGATCAGGGCCAACGGGAATGGCAAAGGTCACGGCAACGCCCATGCGAATGGTCACGATGAGCCCCACGCGAAGCGCCACGGGAGCCGTGTGTTCGCCTCACCCTTGGCGCGGCGGCTGGCGCGCGACAAAAACATCGACCTGACCGCTCTCACGGGGTCCGGCCCGCATGGCCGCATCGTCAAAACGGATGTGGAGCACGCAAAGGCCGAAGTGCCGCTTGCCGCCACTCGGCCCGAAGCGGCGTCTATTGAGGTAGCCAGGGAAGAACCCGCGTCCCATCGCGGCGAGATCGTCACGACGCCGCGGCCAGCTCAGCCGCAAGGCCTATCCGACCGGCAAGTCCTCGCGCTTTACGAGCCCGGCACTTACGAGATCGTGCCGCACGACACCATGCGCCGGCATATCGCCGAGCGGCTGACCCTGTCGAAGCAGACCATTCCGCATTTCTATCTGGCCATCGACTGCGACTTGGAAGCGCTGTTCGCCGCCCGCACGCGGCTGAACGGTATGGCCCCCCATGACGGCCCGCGCAGCTTCAAGCTTTCCCTCAACGACTTCATCGTCAAAGCCATGGCCATGGCGCTGCAGGCCGTGCCCGGCGCCAACGCCACCTGGACGGAGGAGGGCATCCTGCGCCATCGCGCCTCCGACATCGCCGTTGCCGTGGCGCTCGAAGGGGGAGGCTTGCACACGCCGGTGATCCGCAGTGCCGAGGCGAAGAGCCTGTCGGAAATTTCCAACGAGATGCGCGATCTCGCGGCACGCGCCCGCACCAAGCGCCTGGCGCCGCACGAATATCAGGGTGGCTCGACCACCATCTCCAATCTCGGCATGTACGGCATCGACCGCTTCGACGCGGTCATCAACCCGCCGCAAGCCTCGATCATGGCCGTGGGCCGCGCCGAGAAGCGGCCTGTGGTCAAGGACGACGCGCTCAAGATCGCCACCATGATGAGCGTCACGCTGTCGGTCGATCACCGCGTCATCGACGGCGCGCTCGGCGCCGAGCTGCTGGCCGCGTTCAAGGCCTTCATCGAAGACCCGGTGACCATGCTGGTCTGAGGCCTCAGTCGAGCGGGAGCTCGCCGTCCGTGGCGTTGTCGTCCATGAAATCGAGATTGGCCGCGAGTGTGGTGCCGCGCGGGCGGGCGAGATCGTCGGCGCGGCGGACCGCATTGCCGCCGAACCGCTCGGCAAGCGCGTCGAGCGCGACCTCGAGTTGCCGCCTACGCCCGAACGTGTCGAATAGCCCCGCCTGAGCGATGCCGCCGGCTTGCGCGAGATCGTAGGCGACCATGCCGACGAGGCGGAACGGTCCGGAATGTTTGAAGGCATCGAGCAGGTCCACACCGACCCGGTAGAGCTGCTCCGCGACATCGGTCGGCTCGGCAAGGCGATGCTGCCGCGTCAGGCTCTTGAAGTCCGCCGTTTTGAGCTTGACGCCGACGCCATAGGCGACGAGCCCCTTCGCGCGCAAGCGCCGGGCGATCTTGTCGGCCGAGCGGCGCATATGGAGCTTGATCTCCTCCTTGTCGCGCACGTCGCGCTCCAGCGTGTTCTCCGAGCCGATGCTTTTCGACTTTCTGTGACCCTCGACGCGGCGTGGGTCCTGCGCTTGGGCGAGTGTGTAGAAGTGGATGCCGAGCCTGCCGAGCGCCTTAGCCAGGGATTTTGGATCCGCGGCGGCGACGTCACCGATCGTCCGCAAGCCGAGCGCGAGGAGCCGCGGTTCGGTTTTTTCACCCGCGCCCCACAGACGCGAGACGGGAAGCGGCGCGAGCCAGGCCTTGGCCGTGTCCGGCGGAACGATCGTCAGGCCGTCGGGCTTGCGAAAGGCGCTCGCGACCTTCGCCACATATTTGGTGGCGGAAATCCCGACGGATACGGTCAGGCCCCCGGTCGCATCGAAAACGGCCGCCTTCAGGCGTCGGCCCATGGTTTCGGGATCCCCGAACAGACCCTCGGCGCCCGTCATGTCGAGGAAGGCCTCATCGAGGCTCAGGGCCTCGACATCGGGGGAGAAGTCCCCGAACACGCGCATGATCGCGGCGGACACCTGCTGGTAGCGATCGAAGCGCGGCGGCACGATGACCGCGTCCGGGCACAGCCGCCGCGCCTTGGCCATCGGCATGGCGCTACCGACGCCGAAGGGCCGCGCCTCGTAGCTTGCCGTGAGCACGACCCCGCGGCTGCTCGCAGAGCCCACAAGCAGCGGGCGGCCCCGCAAGGCCGGGTCGTCGAGCTGCTCCACCGCCGCGTAAAACGAATCCATGTCGGCGTGGGCGACAATCCGCGGCCAATCTGTGTCGGAGCGACTCATGTCGCTTCGAGTTTAAACCACCAGCCAGGGGTTTGCCGGTCGAAGCCGCGTGGTATCAATAGAATTCACCGCAAAGCTTCGGACCTGAATCCCGCTCCATGACGCCGACCTTCCGTCCCGCCCGCTTAGCCGACACCGCGGCCCTTGCCGTGCTCGTAGACATCGCTGGCGAGGGCATGCCAAACGGCATGTGGAGCACGTTGGGACAGCCGGGCCAATCGACCTTGGAGATCGGCCGCGAGCGGGCCCGCCGCGAAGAGGGCGGCTTCTCCTACCGGAACGCCGTCGTCACAGACGTGCAAGGGGAAATCGCCGCAACCCTGGTCGGCTATCGTTTGGGCGATGCGTACGACCTTGACGACCTCGACGCGCTGCCCGACTTCGTGCGACCCCTCGTCAAGCTCGAGGCGAAGGTCCCGGGCACTTGGTACGTCAACGTGCTTGCCACGTTCCCTGAATTTCGCGCACAGGGGCTCGGCGCCACGCTCCTGGAGATTGCCGAGACCAGGGCCCGCGAGACGGGAGCGCCTGCCATGAGCGTGATTGTCGGCAGCTGGAATGAGAAGGCCGCGCGGCTCTACGCCCGCGCCGGCTACACGACGGTCGCCAGCGAACCCGCCATCCTCCCGCCCGGGTTTCCCCATGAAGGCGATTGGGTTCTCATGGTAAAGTCGCTAACCTGAAGCGCCCCTAGGAGAGGATGATGGCGCGCCTGCGTCTCATGCTCATGGCGCTTCTCGCCGGCGCGGCTTCGCTCGCCGCCGGCCTTGCGCTGTATTGGCTCTTGAGCCAGATGCCGTGCGAAGGCGAGCAGCTCGCCTGCAATATCGACGACGCCATCGGCGGCTACGGCGTCATCATCTGGGCGACGCTCGGGCCGTTGATCTTCAGCATCACGGTTCTCGTCGCCAAGAATCGCAAAGCTCTCGCCGGCGCTGCCTGCGTGCTTCTTCTGCCGCTGATCGCCTTTTTCCTCCTCGCGAAGATCGACTCCTGGCGCTATGTGGGTTTCGATCTCTATCCGAGCTTCCGGACGTTTTTGGTGATGCTCGTGCCGCCGGTCTGCGCGGTCCTCGTACAATATCTGGTCCTGCGCCTTGTGATCCCGGCCGCGCCTGCCGTCCACACCCCATGAGTTTTCACAGCCTTCTCGTGAACCATGGGTTAGCCTGCCCATCATGAGCGACACGCAATTCGATCTCGCCGTCATTGGCGCAGGCCCCGGCGGCTATGTCGCCGCGATCCGGGCGAGCCAGCTCGGCTTCAAAACCGCGGTTGTCGAGCGCGAGCATCTCGGCGGCATCTGCCTCAACTGGGGCTGCATCCCCACTAAGGCGCTGCTGCGCACCTCGGAGATCTATCGTCTGATGCAGCAGGCAGACGAGTTCGGGCTTCGCGCCGACAATATCGGCTTCGATATCGCCAAGGTCATCGCGCGCAGCCGCAAAGTGGCCGAGACGCTGTCGAACGGCGTCGCCTTTCTGATGAAGAAAAACAAGATCGCCGTCATCAAGGGCAAAGCGCGGCTGATAGGGGAGGGCCGCATCGCCGTGACCGGCAAAGACGGTGACGACCTGCCAGAGATCACGGCCAAGCATATCATCATCGCCACCGGCGCGCGGGCGCAGCACCCTGCCAGGCCTCGAACCCGACGGAAGGCTGATCTGGACCTATAAGGAAGCCATGGTGCCGGAGGCCTTCCCGCGCTCGCTGTTGATCGTCGGCTCGGGCGCCATCGGCATCGAGTTCGCCAGCTTCTACCGCACCCTGGGCGCGCAAGTGACCGTGGTCGAGATGCTTCCCCGCATCCTGCCGGCCGAGGACGAGGAAATTTCGCGCCTGGCGCAAAAGGCCTTCGCCAAGCAAGGCATCGCCATCCGCACCGGCACCACTGTAGAGCGCCTGGTCAAGGAAGCCGACGGCATCACCGTCACCTTGCGCACGCCGGACGGCGACACGCTCGACGGCACGGTCGACCGGGTGATCCTGGCGATCGGCATCACCGGCAATGTGGAAGGGGTCGGTCTGGAAGAGCAAGGCGTCAAAGTCGACAAGGGCCATATCGTCGTCGACGAATGGTGTCGTACCGGCGCGGACGGCCTTTATGCCATCGGCGACGTGGTAGGGCGCGCCCTGGCTCGCCCATAAGGCGATGCATGAAGGCGTGATGTGCGTGGAGAAGATTGCCGGCGTTGACGGCGTCCATCCAATGGACAAGACCAACATTCCGGCTTGCACCTATAGCTGGCCGCAAATCGCGAGCTTGGGCCTCAACGAGCAGCAAGCGCGCGACGCCGGCCACACACTTAAAGTCGGGCGCTACCCGTACTCCGCCAACGGCAAGGCCATCGCCATGGGTGAAGCGGAAGGACTGGTGAAGACTATTTTCGATGCGCGACACGGGAGCGTTGCTAGGCGCCCATATGATCGGGGCGGAGGTGACGGAGCTGATTCAGGGCTTCGCCATCGGCAAAACGCTCGAAACCACCGAGGCCGAATTGATCGCTACCATCTTCCCCCATCCCACTTTGTCGGAGATGATGCACGAATTGGTGCTCGATGCCTTCGGGCGCGCCCTCCACGTCTAGTCCGACCCGTAGCGGAGCGCTTGAGACCGGACCAACACTGGGAGGACCACTATGAGCCTGATTATTTTTCTTATCATCGGCCTGATCGCGGGCGTGCTCGCCTCTTACATAATGGGGCGGCAACAAGACCTGCTGGTCAATCTGTTGATCGGCATCATCGGCGCCGTGGTCGGCGGCCTGCTCGCCGGGCTGATCGGCATCGCCGCCTACGGGCTGATCGGCCAGATCGTCATTGCCACCCTCGGCGCGATTCTCTGCCTGTGGGTTTGGCGGCGCATGCGGTAGAAGATCCACCACTCAACATCTGAAGGAGGTGTCTCGATGGAAGGCCACGGATTGCTTTCAATGCCTGGAGTCGGTTTCTTCGGCATGCTGATCATCGGCCTGATTGCCGGTTATATCGCCGAGAAGGTGACCGCCAGCGATCACGGACTATTCACCAATCTACTGGTCGGCATCGCCGGTTCGTTTGTCGGTGGTACGCTTGCCGGACTCTTGAACATCGAGTTTTACGGCTGGCTCGGCAATTTGATCGTCGCCTCGATCGGCGCCGTTCTCCTAATCTGGATCTGGCGGAAGGTTCAGGGCTCTAACGCCGGTTAGGCATTCGCAATGGTGACAGTGCTCGAAATTTACGGTCAATGGAGCGCGGCCGCGTCATCCGGAGAAGGCGCGGCTGCCCGACACCCCCGTTCTGCCGAAGCCGTCCTGGATCCGGGTCCGCGCGCCGCGCCCACATGCCTTCGATCAAACGCGCGAAATTATGCGCCAGCACCGCCTCCACACGGTCTGCGAGGAGGCAGCCTGTCCCAATATCGGCGAGTGCTGGGAGAAGCGCCACGCCACCGTGATGATCATGGGCGACACCTGCACGCGGGCCTGCGCCTTCTGCAATGTCGCCACCGGCAAGCCGGGAGCCCTCGATGCGGGCGAGCCGACCCGCGTCGGTGCGGCCATTACCGCGTTGGCCCTCACCCACGTTGTCGTCACCTCGGTCGACCGGGACGACCTCGCCGACGGGGGCGCTGCCCATTTCGCGGAGACGATCAAGGCCATCAAGGCAGGGGCGCCAGACACCAGCATCGAGGTCCTGACCCCGGATTTCTTGCGCAAACCCGGCGCGCTTCAGATCGTCCTCGAGGCGGGACCGGACGTGTTCAACCACAATGTGGAAACCGTGCCGTCGCTCTACCGGACAATTCGTCCTGGCGCTGACTATCGCCATTCGCTGGAGCTGCTGCGCCAAGCCAAGACCCTGGACCCGCGCGTTTTCACCAAGTCCGGCATCATGGTGGGCTTGGGAGAGACGCGTGACGAGGTGTTGGCGCTGATGGACGATTTGAGAAGCGCCGATGTCGACTTCCTCACCATCGGTCAATATCTCCAGCCCACGCGCAAACATGCGGCCATCGACCGCTTCGTCACGCCGGACGAGTTTCAATCCTATCGGCGCAGTGGCGAGGAGAAGGGCTTTCTGCTGGTGGCCGCGAGCCCGCTGACCCGATCCTCCTATCACGCCGCCGAAGACTTCGCGGCGCTCAAGGCCGCGCGTCACGCATCCCTCGGCGCCTGAGCGCAGGGCCAGCGCCACCATGCATGTCTTTGAAATGAGGCATCCCGTCGCCCACACGGCGGACGACATGTATGCGCTGGTAGCCCGCATCGACGACTACCCCAAATTCCTGCCGCTCTGCGAAGCGCTTCAGGTCAAAAGCCGTGAGCGGGCCGCCGGCCAAGAAATCCTCATCGCCACGATGCAGGTCGGCTACAAGCTCATCCGCGAGAGCTTCACCACCAAGGTGACTCTCGATGCGCCGGCGCGGACCATCTTCGTCGAATATCTCGACGGCCCGTTCTCGCATCTGGAAAACCGCTGGCTGTTCATCCCACGCACCGACGGCGGCTCGGACATCGATTTCTATATCGCCTACAGCTTCCGCTCATGGATGTTCGAGCGGCTGATGGGCGGACTGTTCGACAAGGCAGTGCGGAAATACACCGACGCCTTCGAGGCCCGGGCCGACGCGGTCTATGGGCGCAAGACGGTGATTATCGCCTCACAGGACTGAGCGCAGCAGCGACAGCGCCCGCTCGACGCTCCGCCGCCTGACCTCGGCCCGGCCGAGATCGCCAAACACCACACACTCGTGATGCATGGGACCGTCCGCGCGCCCGGCGGCGAGATGCACGAGCCCGACCGGTTTTTCCGGCGTACCGCCGCCCGGGCCGGCGATACCGGTGACGGCGACCGCAAGGCTGGCGCGGCTATGGGTCAGCGCCCCGCCTGCCATGGCGCGAGCTACATCCTCGCTTACCGCGCCATGCTTCTCGATCAGCCAGAACGGAACGCCGAGCATCTCGCTCTTGGCCGTGTTGGAATAGGTGACGAAGCCGCGCTCGAACACGTCCGAGGAGCCCGGCACCGCGGTGAGGGCGCCCGCCACCAAACCGCCGGTGCAGGACTCCGCCGTGGCAAGCAGCAAACCTTGCGACCGACAGACCGCAAGCACGTCGGCGGCCTGGGCAATAAGCCGCGCGTCGAGTTCGATAGCGTTCGTCATGGCAGCCGCACCGTGGCGGTGGCCATGGCGGCAATCCCTTCGCCGCGGCCGACAAAGCCGAGCCCCTCATTGGTGGTCGCCTTGATGCTTACCTGGCTGACGTCGATGCCGAGCGTCTCGGCCATGGAGGCGCGCATGGCATCGCGGTAAGGGCCAATCCGCGGCGCCTCGCAGAGAAGCGTCACGTCGACATGGACGATCGCCCCGCCACGCTCTCTGATTTTGTCGCCGGCGACCTTCAAGAAGAGGTTGGAGGCCGCACCCCGCCAGCGATCGTCAGACGGGGGAAAATGGACGCCGATATCGCCATCGGCAATGGTGCCGAGCAACGCGTCGGTCAGTGCGTGCAGACCCACATCGGCGTCGCTATGGCCCACGAGCTTCTTCGTGTGAGGAATGCGGACACCGCAGAGGATGACCGCATCACCGGGGCCGAGCGCATGTACGTCATAGCCCGTGCCGACCCGCATCGTGCCGGCCACGCCGCCGCCGTCCATCCGTAACATCTCGTCCGCGATTGTGAGATCCTCCGCCGTGGTGAGCTTGCGATTATGCTCGGAGCCTTCCACCAGCGCCACAGCGACACCGAACCATTCGGCGATCGCCGCATCGTCCGTGAATTTGAGCGTGGGGTCCTGCGCCGCCGCACGGTGCGCGGCGAGAATCGCATCGAACTCGAACCCTTGCGGCGTCTGCGCCCGCCACAAGCCCTCCCGGGCGATCGTTTCGGTGACGCGGCCGTCCTCGCCCCGTTTCAGCGTATCGGTCACCGGTAGGCAGGGCAGGGCGGCGGCATGGCTATCGAGGCCGGCGATCACGCGCGTAATAAGAGCGGCATCCACGAAGGGCCGGGCGGCGTCATGGATCAGCACGGCAACGGGGCCATGTGGCGCAAGCGCCTCGAGCCCCGCGCGCACGCTATCCTGGCGCCTTGCGCCGCCCGTGACCGGCGTCATCAGACGTTCACCGAATGGAGCGCTTGCCGCCGCATAAAGGTCGGCGTCGTCGGGGTGGATCGCCACCAGCACGATATCGATGCCTGGATGAGCCGCAAAAGCGCCAATCGTACGCGTCAGCATGGGCTCGCCGCCAAGGCGGCAATATTGCTTGGGTTGGCTCGCATCCGCCCCTGCGCGGGCCCCGCGGCCCGCCGCCACGATGAGGGCCGCGACGGTCATTGCCGGGCCCCGCAAAAACTGTGGAAAATCTGCGAGCGGGCGCCGTTAAGTCTTTGAGAAAATTTGATGTTGCACTGCGTCAAAAGGAGTATTGCCCCCACGCGAAAACCCTCGTATCGTGCCCAATAATAGTTCATCGGATGGTACTGCACAAACTTTGTGCAGGTATAGATCAGCCATCCCATCCCGCGGTCGCGAGGATATAGACGTTTGAACGTGACGACAAAAAAGCCTAGCCCGCGCCGTAAGGCCGAGCCTCCGGCGATTCCATGCGAGGCGTTGCTTGGGGCCTTGCCCCATCCGCTGCTCGTCATCGGCCAGGGACTCGCCATTGAATATGCCAACACCGCGGCCGAGGATTTCTTTCAGATGAGCGCCGGCGTGCTCCGCCGCCATGGTCTTCCCGACGTGGTTGCCTTCGGCTGCCCGCTGATTTCTCTGGTTGAGCAGGTGCAGCGCAACGGCACCACTGTCAATGAATACGGTGTCGAGCTCGGTTCGTTCCGCTTCGAAGCCCCGAAACTGGTCGATCTCTATGGCGGCCCGGTGACCGAGGCCCCGGGCAGGGTGATGGTGATGCTGCAACAACGCAGCATGGCGCAGATGATCGAGCGCCAGCTCACCCATCGCGGCGCGGCGCGTTCGGTGTCCGGTCTCGCTGCCGTGCTCGCCCATGAGATCAAGAACCCGCTGTCGGGTATCCGGGGCGCGGCCCAGCTTCTCGAGGGCGACCGCGTCGACGGCGACCGCACGCTCACCCAGCTCATCTGCACCGAGTCCGACCGTATCTGTAAGCTGGTCGACCGCATGGAGATCTTCGGCGACGAGCGGCCCTTGCACCGTGAGCCGGTGAACATTCACGATGTCCTCGATCACGTGAAGCATATCGCCAGCACCGGCTTCGCCCGCCACATCAAGATCGTCGAGAACTACGATCCATCTCTGCCGCCGGTACCGGGCAGCCGCGACAAGCTGATCCAGGTATTTCTCAACCTCATCAAGAACGCCGCCGAAGCCATCGGCGAAGATCGTGCCGACGGCCAGATCACGCTGTCCACGGCCTTCCGGCCCGGCGTGCGCCTGTCAGTTCCCGGCAGCCAAGCCCGCGTTAGCCTGCCGCTCGAGATTGCCGTCGAGGACAATGGTACCGGCGTCCCGACCGACCTCCTGCAACACCTCTTCGATCCCTTCGTCTCCACCAAGCCATCCGGCACCGGACTTGGACTGGCGTTGGTGGCGAAAATCATTGGCGACCATGGTGGGATTATCGAATGCGACTCACGGCCCCGATTCACGGTCTTTCGCACACTGATGCCGATGGCCGACAACGAAGCGACGCAGGCGATCGCGGAAGCTCAGGCGTAGGCAGGATGGGCAAGGGCAATATTCTCATCGCCGACGACGATGCGGCCATCCGCACTGTCCTCAACCAGGCGCTGGCCAGGGCGGGCTACGCCCCGCGCGCCACAGGCAATGCCGCGACCTTGTGGCGCTGGATCAGCCAAGGTGAAGGCGATCTGGTTATCACCGACGTGGTCATGCCCGACGAAAGCGCCTTCGATCTCATTCCCCGGGTGAAGAAGCTCAGGCCCGACCTGCCCATCATCGTGATGAGCGCGCAGAACACCTTTATGACCGCGATCACCGCGACGGAGCGGGGCGCCTACGAGTACCTGCCCAAGCCCTTCGACCTCAATGAGCTGATCGCGGTGGTCGGCCGCGCCCTGGCCGAGCCGCGCAAGAAGGCGCAGCGCCTGTCCGCAGAATCCCATGACGGCATGCCGCTCATCGGGCGCTGCGCTGCCATGCAGGACATCTATCGCGTCCTTGCCCGGCTGACCCAAACCGATCTCACCGTGATGATCACGGGCGAGTTGGGCACCGGCAAGGAACTCGTCGCCCGCGCCCTTCATGAATATGGCAAGCGCCGAAACGGGCCGTTCGTCGCCATCAATATGGCCGCTATTCCCCGCGAGCTCATCGAGTCGGAATTGTTCGGCCATGAGAAGGGCGCCTTCACGGGCGCGCAGAACCGCCATGTCGGCCGCTTCGAGCAGGCCGAGGGCGGCACGCTGTTTCTCGATGAGATCGGCGACATGCCGATGGAAGCGCAGACGCGGCTTTTGCGCGTGCTTCAGGAGGGCGAGTACACGACGGTCGGCGGGCGCACGCCGATCAGGACCAATGTCCGGATCGTCGCCGCCACCAACCGCGAATTGCAGCAGCATATCGACCAGGGCATGTTCCGCGAGGATTTGTACTACCGGCTGAACGTGGTGCCCCTCAGGCTGCCGCCGTTGCGTGAGCGGCTGGAGGACATTCCCGATCTCGTCCGCCACTTCCTTTCCATCGCAGAGAAGGAAGGGCTTCCGGCGAAGAGCTTCGAGCCCGCCGCCATCGAGCGGCTCAAGCGGTATCATTGGCCCGGCAACGTCCGCGAGCTTGAGAATTTGGTGCGGCGTCTCTCGGCGATCTACGCCCAGGACATCGCCACCGAGGAGATGGTGGAGAACGAACTCGCCACCGCCGCGCGCGCGCCGTTCCCCAGCGCCTCCGAGCCGACCGGCGACCTCTCGGAGTCCGTCGAGCGCCACCTCGCGGACTATTTCATGGGCTTCGGCCAGGACCTGCCGCCAGCTGGGCTCTACACACGCATCTTGCGGAAAGTGGAGCTTCCACTCATCACAGCAGCGCTCGCCGCCACCCGCGGGAACCAGATCCGCGCCGCCGATCTCCTCGGCCTCAACCGCAATACCTTGCGCAAGAAGATCCGGGATCTCGGCGTCAAGGTGATCCGAACCCCCAGCGCCTAACTGGTTAATCCCCGCTCGAACCCCCATATCCCCGTTCACGATTCTTCGGCTTATAGCGGACCGGCCTTCCTGTCGCCAAAGCGCCACATTGTGATTTTATTGCACCATAGTTGAGGCGGACGCTCCAGAAGGAAGGAGCCGGCGTAAACCGGCCGTCCATGGGGAAAGCCAGGGGAAAGCGGTTGCGCAGCGTCTTCGAAACCTCGCAAAACCGAGCCAAAAGCAAGGGGATCTTGCGTCCTCGGGCCGCCGCCATCTCGTCCGGCCAGGATATGACGCCGCCCGCATCGCGCTCCCGCCGCCGGCTGCCCTTCACCCTCGGCCTGATCACCATGGTGCTCTCGCTGTGCTCGGGGCTTGCCACCTATCTCATTCTCACCGGACTGACGCCCATCGTCCCCAACCAAACGGTCGTGGTGGGCGTGCTCCTGATCAATCTGGTGCTCGTCCTGGCGATGGTCCTGATCATCGCTTGGCAGGTATCGGGGCTGTGGCTCGCCAGACGCCGCCATGTGGCCGGCGCGCAGCTCCATGTCCGCATCGTCAGCCTGTTCAGCGTCATCGCCGTGGTCCCGGCGATCTTGCTCGCCGTCTTCGCCAGCGTGTCGCTTGACCGCGGCCTGGACCACTGGTTCTCCGTCCGCACCAAGTCGATCATCCAGAACTCCATCGACGTCGCCACGGCCTACCTCCAGGAGCACGGCCAGGTGATCCGCGCCGACACGGTCGGCATGGCCAAGGACATCGACGAGGCGGTCAAGCTGGTGCAGTCGCGCCCGCAAGGCTTCGGCAATTTCCTCACGGCCCAGGCGGCCATCCGCGCACTACCTATCGCCTATTTGATCGACGGCGACGGCAAGATGCTGGCGACGGCCGCCTCTGTGCCCGATTTCCCGTTCCGCGCCCCGCCGAGGGAGGCCATGGAGCTGGCGAAGAAAGGGCAGGTGATCGTCATCGCCCCGGGACAGACCAGCATGGTCGGCGCCATCAAGAGCCTAGCGAACTTCAACGACACCTATCTCTATGTCATCCGGCCGGTGAACGCGCGCGTGCTCCAGCAGCTGCGCGCGACCCGCGCCAACGTCGCCGAATATCAGATGCTCGAGCAGCGGCGCGCCGGCGTGCAGGTGGCGTTCGGCCTCATGTATGTGGCCATCGCGCTGACGCTGCTGTTGTCCGCCATCTGGATCGGCATGTGGTTCGCCAATCGCCTGGTGGCGCCGATCGGCCAGCTCATGGGCGCCGCCGAGGAGATCAGCCAAGGCAATCTCGGCGTCGAGGTCGATGTCGATCCTGCCGACGGGGACCTTGCCACGCTCGGTTCGACATTCAATACGATGGCCTCTGAGCTCAAGAGCCAGCGCGACGAACTGGTCGGCGCCAACAACACGCTCGATGAGCGTAACCGCTTCATGGAGGCGGTGCTGTCCGGCGTGACCGCCGGCGTCGTCGGCGTCGACGCAGACGGCCGGGTCAATCTGGTCAATCGCTCGGCCAAGACCTTGCTCGGCGTGAAGGAAGAAAAGCTCACCGGCAAGAAGCTTGCCGACGCCGTACCGGAGTTCGGGCCGCACCTGAAACGCGCCAAGAAACAGATAAAGCGGCTGGCCACGGACCAAGTCACGCTGCGCCGGGGCGGGTCGGAGCGCAATTTCGCCGTCCGCGTCACTAGCGAAGGCGCCGGTCAAGGCTACGTCGTGACCTTTGACGATATCACCGAGCTGGTCAGTGCCCAGCGCTCCACCGCGTGGGCGGACATCGCCCGGCGCATCGCCCACGAGATCAAAAATCCGCTGACGCCGATCCAGCTTTCGGCCGAGCGCATCCGCCGCAAATACGGCGCCTCCATCACCAAGGACCGTGAGATTTTCGACCAATGCACCGACACCATCATCCGCCAAGTGTCGGACATCGGTCGCATGGTCGATGAATTCTCCGCTTTCGCCCGCATGCCGAAGCCGGTCATGGAACTGCACGACGTGCGCGAGATCGTGCGCGAGGCCGTGTTCCTGTTTCAAGTGAGCCGGCCGGATATCAAATTCGAACTCGACCTGCCGGACAAGCCGGTGATGACCATGTCCGACCAGCGGCTCTTGACCCAGGCGGTCACCAACCTCGTCAAGAACGCCAGCGAGGCCATTGACACGGCCGTGGAGGCCGACAAGGACCGCGCCGGCACCGGCCAGATCACGGCCAAGGTCGGCGCCAAGACGGACCACGCTTACATCACCGTCATCGACAATGGCTGTGGCCTGCCGAAGGAGAACCGCGAACGCTTGGTCGAGCCTTACATGACCACGCGCGTCAAAGGCACCGGGCTTGGGCTGGCCATCGTCCACCGGATCACCGAGCAGCATGGCGGCAAGTTGCTGCTCACCGATGCGCCCAAGCGCAACGGCAAGATAGAAGGGGCGTCAGTGCGAATGGACCTGCCGATTATGGGCCGCGAGGAGTTGGACGAGGGCGAAGAGCCCCTGCCGGGCTCATCTGTCCATGCGAGCGGATCCACGCCGGCCGAGGAGGAAGAGGGAGTAACCGATGGCGTCTGACATCCTAGTCGTCGATGACGAGGCCGATATCCGGGAATTGATCGCGGGCATTCTCGAAGACGAGGGCCATGGCACCCGGCTCGCCAAGGACAGCGACGAGACCCTGAGGGTGATCGAGGAGCGGCGGCCCTCGCTCGTCATCCTCGACATTTGGTTGCAAGGCTCCAAGCTCGACGGGCTCGACCTTCTTGATTGTATCAAGCAGGCCCACCCAGATTTGCCGGTCATCATCATCAGCGGTCACGGCAATATCGAGACCGCGGTGGCCGCCATCCAACGCGGTGCCTATGACTATATAGAAAAGCCCTTCAAAGCCGATCGGCTGGTGCTCATCGTCGCCCGCGCGCTGGAGGCCTCCCGCTTGCGCCGCGAAAACCGCGAGCTGCGCGAACGGAGCACCTATTCGTTCGAGATGGTCGGCAAGTCCGCTTCCATCAATCAGCTGCGCCAGCATATCGAGAAGGTAGCCCCGACCAATAGCCGGGTACTGATCACCGGGCCGTCGGGCTGCGGCAAGGAACTCGCGGCGCGTGTGATGCATGCCAAGTCGGGCCGCGCCGACGGACCATTCGTGGTGCTGAATGCTGCCGCCATGGTCCCCGATCGCATGGAGCTTGAGCTGTTCGGCACGGAGGAGGGCACGGGCTCCGGCCCCCGCAAGGTCGGCGCCCTGGAAGAGGCCCACGGCGGCACCCTCTATATCGACGAGATGGCCGACATGCCGCTCGAGACCCAAGCCAAGATTTTGCGGGTGCTCGTGGAGCAGCGATTCCAGCGGCTCGGTGGCGGCCCCAAGGTCCATGTCGACGTGCGCGTGGTCTCTTCCACGAGCCACGACCTCCAGAAGGAAATCAGCGCGGGGCGTCTGCGCGAGGACCTCTACCATCGCCTGAACGTGGTGCCGATCCGCGTGCCCGGCCTCGTCGAACGGCGCGAGGACGTGCCCGAGCTCGTGCGATATTTCGTCCAGACCATTTCCATCGCCTCCGGCCTGCCGCCCCGCCGCATCGGCGAGGACGCCATGGCCGTGCTCCAGTCCCACGAATGGCCGGGCAATGTCCGCCAACTCCGCAACAATGTCGAACGCCTGATGATCCTGGTCGGCGGCGACGCCGACACGCTGGTAACCGCCGAAATGCTGCCCGACGAGATCATCTCGCCGGTGCCGCTATCGCCCAATGGGGCAGGCGGCGAGCATCTGATGTCGCTGCCCTTACGCGATGCGCGGGAGATCTTCGAGCGCGAATATCTGCTGGCTCAGGTCAACCGTTTCGGCGGCAATATCTCGCGCACGGCCGAATTCGTGGGCATGGAGCGCTCGGCCCTCCACCGGAAACTTCGGGCGCTGGGCGTCAATTCGCATGAAAGAAGCGCCGCCTTACGCTAGCATGATCGCGACTCGCTTCGCTTACGAGGGGGGCGCGATGGTTAAAGCAATCCGCATCAGAGTACTTGCGGAATTGCCTTGCAATCGCGTCTAATGCATTGAGGTGACCGGTTTTCGCAAATATCCGGCGCCATCCAACAAGCGTAAGCGTGACCAAAGGGACGGGGAAGCCCATGGCGACCGAACGCACGCAAAGCCTTCAAGACACTTTTCTCAATCATGTTCGCAAGAACAAGACGCCGCTGACCATTTTTCTTGTGAATGGCGTTAAACTTCAAGGCGTTGTGACTTGGTTTGACAATTTCTGCGTTTTGTTGCGCCGGGACGGTCATTCCCAGCTCGTGTACAAACATGCGATCTCGACCATCATGCCGGGCCAGCCCATCCAGCTTGCCGACATCACCGACGCGGAAGGTGCCGCTGAGTAATTGCGTCCAACCGACCCGAAAGAGCTAAGGCGTAAGAAGGGGCGGGCGGCGCGCGATACGCAAGACATGCGTCCCGAGGGACGCGTGCGCGCGGTCGTGTTCGCGCCCGTACTCGACCAGAAGCCTGCCAGAGACGCGCGCGGCCATGGGCACGACTCGGTCACGCGCCCGCCGCAAGCCCGCCTCGATGAGGCCGTGGGCTTGGCCGCCGCCATCCATCTCGACGTCGTGGCGAGCGGGCTCGTGACCGTGCCACGACCCAAGCCGGCCACGCTGTTCGGCGCCGGCAAGGTCGAGGAGCTTGCCGGCCTGGTGCGCGCCGAGGGCGCCGAGCTTGTTATCGTCGACCACCCGCTGACGCCGGTGCAGCAGCGCAATCTGGAGCGGGCATGGGACGCCAAGGTGCTCGACCGGACCGGACTCATTCTGGAGATCTTCGGCGAGCGGGCGCGCACGCGGGAAGGGCGCCTGCAAGTCGAGCTCGCCCATCTCGTCTATCAGAAAAGCCGGCTCGTGCGCTCATGGACCCATCTCGAGCGCCAGCGCGGCGGCTTCGGCTTTCTCGGCGGACCCGGCGAGACGCAGATCGAAACCGACCGACGACTCTTCAGCGAACGCATCGTCGTCATCCGCAAGGAGCTTGAGCAAGTGCGCCGCACGCGCGCTTTGCATCGCAAGTCCCGCCAGCGCGTGCCCTATCCGGCCGTGGCGCTTGTCGGCTACACCAATGCCGGCAAGTCGACCCTCTTCAATATGCTGACCGGCGCCGACGTGGTCGCCGAGGACATTCTCTTCGCCACCCTCGATCCCACCATCCGTGCGCTCCGGCTGCCGGGAGGATCGAAGGCCGTGATGTCCGACACCGTGGGCTTCATCTCCGATCTGCCGACGACACTCGTCGCCGCCTTCCGCGCCACCCTGGAAGAGGTACAGCAGGCCGATCTGATCCTGCATGTGCGCGACATCGCCGACCAAGCAAGCGCTAGCCAGCGGGCCGACGTGATCGCCGTCCTGACCGATCTCGGCATCGACGTGGACGCCGAGCCCGACCGGCTGCTGGAAGTATGGAACAAAGCCGATCTCCTCGACACCGCCGCTCAGGGAAGCGCCGCCAACGAAGCGGAGCGCCATGACGCGGTCCTCGTCTCGGCGACGACGGGGCAGGGCCTCGATGTGTTGCTCGCCGAGATCGAGCACAGGCTCAATCGCCGCCGCCAGACGGTGGAGATCATGCTCCAGCCACAGGAAGGCTCACTGTCGAATTGGATCTACGAGAATTGCGAGGTGGTCGCCCGTGCCAATCTCGGCGACGGCATGACGTCGCTGCGCATTCGCGTGGCACCCGAGAAGCGCGACAAGCTCGCGCGCCTGGCCGGCGCCGCACGGCTTCAGGCGACGCCAGAATAGGGGACGCCTACTCTTCTCGCGCCGCGCCCGTCTTGCGCTCCGCCTCTTTGGCCGCGTCCCAGAGTTGGTCCATCTCATCGAGCGTGGCGTCTTCTGGTTTCCGGCCATCCTCGGCGAGGGCGGCCTCGATGCTTTCGAACCGGCGCACAAACTTCGCGTTGGCCCCACGCAGCGCCGCTTCCGGATCCACGCCGAGATGCCGCGCCAGATTGGCCATGACGAAGAGCAGGTCGCCGAACTCCTCCGCCACACGCTCATTGGACCCGCCGTCGCCGTCCTCGGCGATCGCTTCCTTCAACTCGGCGATCTCTTCCTCCGCCTTGGCCAAAACGGGCGCAAGATGCGGCCAATCGAAACCCACCTTCGCCGCGCGCTTTTGCAGCTTCACCGCGCGCGTCAGACCCGGCAGACCCACCGGTACGTCGTCCAGGGTCGCGCCGCCGCTCCGACCGCGTTCGGCCTTCTCTTCCGCTTTGATGACGTCCCACAGATCGCCGGACAGAAATTCGTCCCGTAGCGCCGGATCGCCGAACACATGCGGGTGACGCCGGATCATCTTCCTTGTGACGGCGTCGACCACATCGGCGAAGCCGAAGCATTGGTCCTCCGACGCCATCTGCGCGTGATAGACGACCTGCAGGAGCAGATCGCCGAGTTCGTCCTTAAGGCCATCCACGTCGTTGCGCGCGATCGCGTCGGCAACCTCGTAGGCCTCTTCAATGGTGTAGGGGGCGATCGTCGCAAAGGTCTGCTTCGCGTCCCACGGACAGCCTGCATCGGGATCGCGCAACCGCGCCATCACCGCCAGGAGTTCGGCGAGATCATGCATATGGGCGCGGTCGTCAGCCACGTGCAGCGCCCCCAGCAGAACCGCAGGGCAGAGTTTTCATAAACGCAATAATTGTCCCTAAATCAATGAGATAGCGGACGGTCAGCATATCCCGGCCCTATATCCTGAATTCGCATAAGGTATATTATGGAAAATATACGATATAGGGTGAATGGGCATGGACCGGCGCGCCGCCGTGCTTAGCGACGCTCGTAATGATCCTTGATCAGCCGGTCGATCAGCCGCACGCCGAAGCCCGACCCCCAGCTGCGATTGATATCGCTGTCGACCGACGACATGGCCGTGCCGGCGATATCGAGATGCGCCCACGGCGTGCCTTCCTTGATGAAGCGCTGCAGGAATTGCGCGGCGGAGATCGAGCCACCCCACTTGCCGCCGGTGTTCTTGATGTCGGCCACCTTCGACTCGATCATCTTGTCGTATTTGGGCCCGAGCGGCAGCCGCCACAACTGCTCCCCTGTCTCCTTGCCGGCGGCCGTGAGCCAATTCGACAACTCGTCGTTATTGCTGAAGAGGCCGGCGTGCTCCTTGCCGAGCGCCACCATGACGGCGCCGGTCAGCGTGGCCAGATTGATCACGGCCTTCGGCTTGAACCGGTCCTGCGTGTACCAAAGGCAATCCGCCAGCACCATGCGCCCCTCGGCGTCGGTGTTGAGCACCTCGATGGTCGTGCCCGACATGGCGGTGACCACGTCGCCGGGGCGCGTCGCGCCGCCGCCCGGCATATTCTCGACGAGGCCGATGACGCCCACGGCATTGACCTTGGCCTTGCGTTCAGCAAGCGACTGCATGAGGCCGACGACGCATGCCGCGCCTGCCATGTCGCCCTTCATATCTTCCATGCCGCCGGCGGGCTTCAGCGAGATGCCGCCAGTGTCGAAGGTCACGCCCTTGCCGACAATGGCGATGGGCGCCCCGCCCTTCGGCCCGGCCCCCTTCCATTGCATCACCACCACGTGGCTCGGCTTGTCGCTGCCCTGCCCGACGGCGAGCAGCGATCCCATGCCGAGCTTCTTCATCGCCGGTTCGCTCAGCACCTCGACCTGCACGCCGGCTTTGGTGAGCGCCTTGGCGCGGGTAGCGAACTCGGCCGGGCCGAGCACGTTGGCCGGCTCGTTGACGAGATCACGGGCCAGGTTGACGCCATCGACGATGGCGCGGTCCGGCGCGAAGGCTGTTCCTGCCGCGCGCGGATCGCCGCAGTGCAGGACGATCTTCTTCAGCGTCTTGGCGCTGCTGTCGCTGCCATTGCCGTTCTTCTTCGCCGATTTGGATTTGTACTTTTCGAAGCTGTAGCCGCGCAATTGCGCTCCAAGCGCAAACGCCGCCAGATCCGCCGGCTTGGCGTCGCCCTTCGCGGTCTCGAGATAGACATGGGCCGCCGGTCCTTCCCGGCCGCTCAACAACCCGCGCACGGTGCCGCCGAGATTGAGCCAATCCTCGTGGTTGAACGAAGCGGGCTTGCCCAGTCCGACTACACAGACGCGCGAGAATTTGAGACCTTGCGGCGCGAGGACGTCGACCGAACTCCCCTTCTTGCCTTTGAACTCCGCGATCCGCGCCACCTTCGTCAAAAGACCCTTGGTGGTCTTGTCGAGCTCCTGGGCCTGAGGCGTGAGCTTCGGCCCCTCCTCGGCAAACACCACGGCGACGCCGTCGCCGGCAGCAGTCTTACTGACAAAGGACACGGCGGTTAGATCGGTCACGGCAAGCTCCATCGCTGAGTCGCGCCGTCCGGCTATTTCAGCCGACCAAAGCACGCCGGACAGGGAGCCGCCCGCGCGCGCCCTGGTGCAGTTTTGCAACAGCGGCTGGGAATATAGTCGACCTACGTAAGTCGTGCGTGAGGGGAAAGCAAGTCATTCCAAATGGCCGAAATTCCGCCATCTTGGGCTGGTGGGAATGGTGTTAGGCACCTGCGGTTCGAGGGCCCCTTTACCGGGCGCGCTCGTGGGGGACGGCAGAGGGCCGCAACGGGGACGTCGAAACGGTCATGTCGCTCTTTAACCGCTACATGTTTCGGCAGGTGTCGAACGCGTTCCTCATCATTCTGCTCACCCTGACATCCGTCGTATGGCTCGCTACGGCCTTGAAAGAGCTCGATCTTATTACGTCGCAGGGCCAAGGCCTGTGGCTGTTCATGCAGATGACCATGCTCAGCCTGCCGAGCCTCATCGCCCTGATCGCCCCCAACGCCGTGCTCATGTCCGTGCTTTACACCCTCGACCGCATGAACGGCGACAGCGAGCTTATTGTCATGACGGCGGCAGGTGCGCCCGTTTGGCGCATCGGCGTGTCCCTGGTGGCCTTGGCCTCCCTCGTCAGCCTTGCGATCCTCCTCGCCAACGTGTTCTTGAATCCGGCCTGCATGCGTGCGCTGCGCGGCCTCATCACCGACGTCCGTGCCGATCTGATCTCGCAAGTCCTTCAACCGGGACGCTTTTCCAGCGCGGAGGCGGGCCTGACCTTCCACATCCGCGACCGCAGCCCGTCGGGCGAGCTCCTCGGGCTTCTCGTCCATGACGAGCGCGATCCGAAGCAGGTGATGAGCTATCTCGCCGAGCGGGGACGCATTCTCAGCAATGACAAAGGCTCCTATCTCGTCATGTTCGAGGGCTATGTCCATCGCTACAATGAAGAAGATAAGGACAAGACCGTACAAATCATCGCCTTCGATCAGAATATGCTCGATCTTTCTGAGTTCGGCTCAAAGGATAGTGGTGGAAACGAGCTTCGGCCGCGAGAGAGATCCCTTGGCGAACTCATAAGTCCATCAATAGAAGATAAGCGGGCGAACCAGAATTACGGGCAATTGCGCTCCGAGTTACATGAGCGTCTCGCCACGCCCCTCTATCCGCTTGTGTTCGTCTTTATCGCCATTGCCCTGATGGCCCATGCGCGGACCACGAGAGAGAGCCGCTGGGGCCAGATTCTGGCCGCCTTCGGCATCGCGCTCGGCCTTAGAATGGCGGGCCTTGCGGCCGGGAATCTGGTCACCTTGAGTGCGTGGGCCGTGCTGCTGGTATATGCTATTCCGGTGGGGGCGATTCTCGTTGCGGCATGGACGGCGCACGTTAGAATGTCGCCAGAACTAAGGGCCAAGCTGAACTTTGAGCTCAAGCTTCAGCCAAAAAATATAAAGATTTGGGCCACTAGAGGGATGCAGACGGAGTGAGAGCGCAGATGCGTGGCATCAGTGCAGGGGGAACACTTGCGCGCTATTTTTCGGCACGATTTTTCGTGGCGATGGTGGCGATGTTCGCCATTTGCTGTGTGCTGATCTTCTTCGTCGATTTCATCGAGATGCTGCGCCGCGCGGGCAACTTCTCCGGCGACGTGCCGGGCCTCCTTCTCGCCTGGATGACGATCTTGCGCTTGCCCTCGTTCTCCGAACTCATCCTCCCCTTCGCCGTGCTCATCGGCACCATCGCGATCTTCCTGATGTTGAGCCGCTCCTCGGAACTCGTGGTGTTGCGCGCCGCGGGAATCTCGGTGTGGCAGTTCACGCTGCCGGCGATGATGGTCGCCTTTGCGCTCGGGGTGATCTTCGTGCTCGTCTACAATCCGCTCGCCGCGGCCGCGCGCGGCGAGGCCGAGCGTCTTTACGCCTCGGCCTTCGGCAAGGACGACTCCCTGCTCAAGACGAGCAAGAAGGCCGGTGCCTGGCTGCGCGAGGACGGCACCGACGGACCGTCCGTGGTGCATGCCCTTCAGGTTCTGAACCAAGGTCTCGAACTGAACGGCGTCACCGTGTTCCAGTATGACAGCAAGCAGGCTCTGACGGAGCGGATCGAAGCCAAGCGCGCCGTGCTCAAGGATGGGCGTTGGGAATTGCAGGACGCCTGGGTCAGTGCCGTGGGACAAGAGCCCGCGTTCTACACGCGCTACCTGCTCAGCACCTATCTGACCCCGACCCAGGTGCGCGACACACTCGGCACCGTGTTTTCGATCTCGTTCTGGGACCTGCCAAACTTCATTGAGATTGCCGAGCGCGCCGGCTTGCCCGCGACCCAGTACCGCGTGCAGTACCAGCTCCTGCTGTCGCGGCCGTTCCTGCTCGTCACCATGGTGCTCATCGCCGCGACGTGCTCCCTCAAGGGCTTCCGTTTCGGCAACGTTCAGATCAACGCGATCTTCGGACTCGCGGCCGGCTTCGGCTTTTTTGTGTTCTCGGAGGTATCGCGCAACTTCGCCATGGCGGGACTGACCTCCGCCGCTGCCGCAGCCTGGATTCCGGTGATTGTCGCGGCCTCGCTCGCGCTCACCGTGCTCTTGTACAAAGAGGACGGGTGATGGCGCAGGCGGTGACAATCCTGCTTTCGATGTGCCGGGCTCTGTCCGGCTTCGCCGCGTCTAATGGGCGCGCGTTTGCGCGCAACCGCGACGGCGTCTTGGCTTGCTGTCTCGCCGTCTTTGCCGTGCTTCTCGCCCCCTCTCACCAGGCTTTCGCTCAAGCCCAGACGGACCTCGAGCAGATCATCCAGCCGCCGCAAATAAACTCCGCCGAGCCCATGCTGTTGCAGGCCGACGAGATGATCTACGAAAACGACAACGCCAGGATCCGCGCCAAGGGCAATGTCGAGATCTACTACGGCAGCTACACCCTGCTCGCCGATAGCGTGGTCTATAACCGCAATACCAATACGCTGGCCGCCGAGGGCAATGTCCGCATGAAGGACCCCGACGGCGCCGTTATCACCGCCGACCGGCTCACCCTGACCGACGACTTCCGCGACGGCTTCGTCGACGCCCTGAAGCTCGTCACCAAGGACGAGACGCGCATCGTCGCCCAGTCCGCGTCCCGCGAGGCCGGCAACGTCACGGTGTTCCGCAAAGGCTGGTTCACGCCGTGTAAGCTTTGCGAGGAAGACCCGACCAAGGCGCCGACCTGGCGCATTCGCGCCGGCAAGATCACGAACAAGCGCGACCAGGCAACTATCACCTTCAACGACGCGACCTTCGATTTCTTCGGCGTGCCGGTGCTGTGGATGCCCTACTTCCAGACCGCCGATCCGACGGTGAAGCGGAAGTCAGGCTTCCTGATGCCGAGCTACAGCCATTCCGACCAGCTCGGCAGCACGGTTCAAGTTCCGTACTACTTCGCCCTGTCCGATCACTACGACTTCACCTTCGCGCCCATGTGGACCGAGAACGCGGGAACTTTGCTGCTCGGCGATTGGCGGCAGCGCACGACAAACGGCGGCTACCGCGTCGAGATGGCCGGCGTCTTCGACAATCCCAACGATCCGAGCAGCCCGGCCGAAGGCGACAACTTCCGCGGCAGCATCAAGACGCAAGGCAAGTTTGCCCTCGATCCGTATTATTCCTGGGGCTGGGACATTCTCGCCGAATCCGACGACACCTTCCGCCGCTTCTACAATCTCGACTCCAGGCTCAAAACCGACCGCGTCTCCCAGGTCTACCTGGAGGGGCTGCATGATCGGAATTACATTTCGACGCGCTTCTACAACACGCAGAGCCTGCTGTTTAACGACGAGGCCTTCTCCGAGGGCACCGTCTACCCGATCATCGACTACGACTATATCGTCGGACAGCCGGTCCTCGGCGGCGAGCTCAGCTTCAACTCCAACGCCATGGTGTTCTCGAGCCAGGACGGCACCGACTCCAATCGTCTGATCCTGGAAGCCAATTGGCGGCGGCAGATGATCGACCCAATCGGTCAGGTGTTCACCCCCTTTGGCCGCCTGCGCGGCGACGTTTACGGCATCAACCAGCCGCCGGAACTCGATCTGACCGGCAGCGACGACATCATGAGCCAGGATCCGGAAGACGGCGCCATCTGGCGCGGCAACGCCGTGGCCGGCCTCGATTACCGCTATCCGTTCGTCACCACGACCGGCTCCATCACTCACACGGTGGAGCCCATCGGCCAGATCATTGCCCGGCCCGATACGCTCGGCGATCAGCAGGACATCCCCAACGAGGACGCCTTGAGCCTCGTATTCGACGACACTCTGCTGTTCGATATCGACAAGTTCTCGGGCTATGACCGCATCGAGACCGGCACGCGCGTCAATTACGGCTTTGGCTATACGGCGCAGTTCGTGTCGGGCGCCTACCTTCGTGCAGTGGCCGGCCAAAGCTACCAAATCGCCGGCCAGAATGAGTTCGATACCGCGTTCTATCAGACAAGCGGCCTCGCCGACGATGCATCCGATTACGTGACGGGCGTCTACTTCCAGGCCACGAGCAACATCGCTCTCTCCGCGCAACAGCGCTTCGACCGGGACGACCTCACCGTCCAACGCACGGATCTTGGCTCGTGGGTGAGATATGGGCCGCTGCAGGCGCGGGTGAATTATGCCGACGTGCCAGGCGACCTGCCCACGGCGGCACCGTCCGGAATCGTCAGCCAGACCGACAGCGAGGAAATCCTGGCGGGCGGCGCGCTCGCCATCACCGAGGACTGGTCGCTGCTCGCCAATCTTCGCTACGACCTCCAGGGCGATCAAACGATCACCGACGGTCTCGGAGTGCGGTATCAGGACGACTGCTTCAAGCTCGACGTGACCTATCAGCGATCCTTCATCCGCGATCAGGACATTGAGCCGGACGAGCGCTTCCTCGTGAATTTCGCCCTGAAATATCTGGGCGCTTACTCCCTGTCGACCACCGCCGTTAACGACTTCGGCGGGTCTGATAGCAATGACTAGCGCAGCTTGGCGCCATGCTCGCGGCTATGGGTTGCTTGCCGCGATCCTCGTCACCGTCATTGTGCTCGGGTCGGGCCTCGCGCTGACCCAGGAAATGTCGATCAAGATTCTTGTCAACGACAACCCGATCTCCGACTACGACATCGATCAGCGCCAACGCTTCCTTGCCATCACGACGCAGGAGAAGCCTGGCCCCGAGTTGAAGAAGAAGGCGACCGACATGCTCATTGACGAGCGCCTTCAAATTCAGGAGGGCCAGGAGCTCGGCGCGACGGCCGACGAAGATGAAGTCACCAAAATCCTTGGCGACATGGCAGGGAAGAACAATCTCGACATCAATGGTCTCACCACCGCCCTCGGCCGCGCCGGCGTCAATATCAAGACGCTGAAGGATCGCATCCGCGCGCAGCTCGTATGGCAGGATGTGGTCCGCCGCAAATTCCGGCGCGAGATTCAGATTGGCGATGTCGATGTGGATCAGGCGCTTTCGGATTCCGCCGAAGCGGGCGCCGGAGAGTCGGAGACCACCCTGCAGCTTCGCCAAGTGAAGTTCTCGCTGGCGAGCAATGCCGATGAAAGAACGATCGTCGCGCAGATCGCCGCGGCCGAGGCGTTGCGCGCCAGGTTCAACAATTGCGCCAATGTCACCGACCTGGCCAAGAGCACCGCGGGGGCAACCGTCCAGACGCTGCAGGATCAGCAGACCTCGACCCTCACCCAGCCGGCGCGGCTGCTCGTCATGAATGCCAAGGTTGGACAGATGACACCGCCGACCGTGACCCGATCGGGCGTCGAGCTCTATGCGGTGTGCGGCAAGGTCTCCACCAAGGGCGACACCAAAGTGCGCGAGGCGACGCAGCGCAAGCTGATGAACCAGGAAATGATGATCCGCGCCGAGCGGCTCTTGCGCGACCTCCGTCAGGACGCCTTCATCGAATACCGCTGACGCCCCATTTCGTGCCGAGCCCCGTTCGTGCTAGGCCCTGTGGCCCATGGCCCCCGCCGATACACCCCTTGCCCTCACCCTTGGCGATCCAGCCGGGATCGGGCCCGACATCACCCTTCTCGCCTTTGCTGCGCGAAGCCGTGAGCCTATTCCGCCATTCGTCCTTCTTGGCGACCGCTCCGTTCTCACCGCCCGGGCCGAGGCGCTCGGCTTGTCCGTTGACATCGCCACCGTCGCCTCGGCCGGCGAGGCGGCCGATGTCTTCGCCGAGGTCCTGCCGGTCCTGCCGGTCGAGGTCCCGGGTCCGGTCGTGGCCGGACACCCCGACGTGGCGGCCGCTCCCGCCGTCAAGCGGTCCATCGAATACGCTGTGGAGTTGGTCCGCCAAGGCGAGGCGCGCGCCGTCGTCACCAATCCCATCGCCAAGTCCCTGCTCTACCAGGCGGGCTTCCCCTTTCCCGGTCACACGGAATACCTGGCCGCCCTCGCCGCCGGCCGAAGGCGAAGCTCCGCTGCCGGTGATGATGCTGGTGGCCGGCCCGTTCAAAGCGGTGCCAGTGACGATCCACATTCCGCTGAAGGACGTGCCGGCGCGGCTCACCACGGATCTGCTCCTGGCGACCATCGGGCCACGGACACGGACCTGCGCCGCTATTTCGGCTTCCTGAGGCCGCGCCTTGCCGTGAGCGGGTTCAACCCACATGCCGGGGAAGACGGCAGCCTGGGACGCGAGGAGATCGACATCATCGCCCCGGCCATCGAGGCCGCCAAGGCCGAAGGGATCGACGTCACCGGCCCCTACCCCGCCGACACCATGTTCCATACCGCAGCGCGCGAGACGTATGACGCGGCGCTCTGCATGTATCACGACCAGGCGCTGGTGCCGTTCAAGACGCTCGCCTTCGACGAAGGCGTCAACGTGACCCTGGGGCTTCCCTTCGTGCGCACCTCGCCCGACCACGGCACCGCCTTCGACATCGCCGGCACCGGCAAGGCAAATCCCAAGAGCCTCATCGAGGCGTTGCGCCTGGCCGACGCCATGAGCCGCTCGACCGAGGACTGAGGACATGGCGACCGACGATGGCCTGCCGCCGCTTCGCGACGTGATCCGCGCCTGCGGCCTCATCGCCAAGAAAAGCCTCGGTCAGAACTTCCTGCTCGATTTCAATCTGACGCGCCGCATCGCCCGGGCCGCCGGTCCGCTGGAGGGCGTGACCATCGTCGAGGTGGGCCCGGGCCCCGGCGGCCTCACCCGCGCGCTGTTTCTGGAAGGCGCGGATCATATCGTCGCCATCGAGCGGGACGAACGCTGCCTCGCCGCCCTGCACGACATCGCTGCGGTCTATCCCGGCCGTCTCGACATTGTCGCCGCCGACGCCCGCACCATCAACTATGGGGCGCTCGCCCTGCCCGCGCCGGCGCGCATCGTCGCCAATCTCCCCTATAGCGTTGGCACACCACTCTTCATCGGCTGGCTCAAGACGGATCCCTGGCCGCCCTGGTTCGACCGGCTGGTGCTCATGTTCCAGCGCGAGGTGGCCGAGCGCATCGTCGCCGTGCCCGGCAATAAGGACTATGGACGTCTTGCGGTGCTGTCCCAGTGGCGCACGCAACCCCGCATCCTGTTCAACGTGCCGGCAGATGCCTTCACGCCAAGGCCGAAGGTGGATTCCGCCGTGGTCGAGCTCTTGCCGCGACCAAGCCCGGAGCCGGCATGCGACGTCAAGCGGCTGGAGAAAGTCACGGCTGCCGCGTTCGGCCAGCGGCGGAAAATGCTGCGCGCGAGTTTGCGCCAAATCACGCCGGACGCCGAAGCCCTGCTCGAAGGGCTCGGCCTCGACCCGAAGGCGCGGGCAGAGGAGCTGCAGGTGGGCGATTTCTGCCGCATCGCCAATGCGTTGGATCAGGAACAACCCCGCGGTTAGAGCTGCGCCAGCAGGCCCTGCACGAAGTCTTTCAGTCCGGCAAGCCGCGCCCGGCGCAGACGCTCCGCTGCCAGGATGGCGCGCACCGCCTCCACCGACTTGTCCACGTCGAAATTGACCAGGACATAGTCATATTCGTCCCAATGCTGGATCTCGTTGCTTGCACCGCGCATGCGTCGGACCACGACCTCGTCGGCATCCGCCGCCCGGGTCCGAAGCCTTTCCTCGAGCGCGCCGGCTGAAGGCGGCAATACAAACACGGACACCACGTCCTCGCCGGAGGCATCACGCAAAGCCGCGGCGCCTTGCCAATCCACATCGAACAGCACGTCGCGGCCTGCGCTCAAGGCCTGCTCGACGGGCGCGCGCGTAGTGCCGTAATAATTGTCGAACACCACCGCCCATTCCAAAAACGCGCCCGCATCGCGCATCTGGCTGAACCTGTTCTTGTCGACGAAATGATAGTCTTTGCCGTCGACCTCACCCTTGCGCTTGGCGCGCGTGGTGTGGGAAATCGACGGCGCGATGCCGGAGTCGTCATCGAGAATGCGCCGGGCGATGGTCGTCTTGCCCGCACCCGACGGCGACGACAGCACCAGCATCAGCCCACGGCGGGCGATCGTATCCATCGTATCCATGGCCGGCCTCACTCGATGTTCTGGACCTGCTCGCGCAACTGATCAATGACCGTCTTGAGCTCGAGCCCGGTCCGGCTAATCTCGATATCGGCGGCCTTGGAACAGATCGTGTTGGCCTCGCGATTGAACTCCTGCGCCAGGAATTCGAGCTTACGCCCAGCCGGCTGGCCGGAAACGATCAGTTCCTGGGCGGCCGCCACATGGGCGCGCAAGCGGTCGAGCTCCTCCTGAATATCCGCCTTGGCCGCGAGCAATAAAGCCTCTTGGTGAAGGCGCTCGGGCTCGAGCGTGGCGCTCGCCTCGCTGAGACGCGCGATCTGCTCGCGCAACCTTGCGGCGAACACTTCCGGCTGGCGGGCCACGGCGGTGGCGGCGCGTGCCACCAGCGCATCGATGTCGGTGAGTTGTTGTTCGATGACCCGCTGCAGCCGTTCGCCTTCCGCCGTGCGCGCCACGACCAGTTGATCGAGCGCCGCCACCAGGCCGGTGAGCAGCGCCTCAGTCAGCGCCGCCTGCTGCTCCTCGGTCTCCTCGGGCTCGACCGTTTCCACGACGCCACGCATGGCGAGCAGCGTATCGACCCGCGCGGGCTTCAGACCGGTCAGGCTTTTCGCCCGTGCGGCCACCGCGCGCGCTTGCTCAAGCGCCGTCTCGTTCAATCTGATCTCGGTCTGGCCGCTCTCGCGCTTGACCGAAAGGCTGACCGTGCAATTGCCGCGCGCCAGCTTCTCCTGGCACAGACTCCGCACACCGGCCTCGAGCCGCTCCAGCCCCGACGGCAGCCGGAAGCGAAGGTCGAGCGAGCGCCCATTGACGCTTTTCGCCTCCCAGAACCAGCTCATATCGCCATGCACCCCATCACTGCGGGCGAAGCCGGTCATGCTCTTGAGGGTCATTGGCGTTTGCCTTGCATCGATTGGAAGCCTGCGCATCGAGTGGAAGCCTGCTCGGTCGGCTTTATAGCCGAGTCGCGAGCCAAATCAGGCTCTAAGCCGACCAAAGCTAAGATTGAGATGAATAGGGTATGGACCCGGGGGCCCAAGCCTAGCGTTGAGGATTGCGCTTGGGCAGCGGCACCGGCCCAGCCGGGACGACGGCGGCCACCTCTCCCTCGGGAATCAGGCCGCCGAGTTCGCTCAGCTCGGCGGCTTCTGCCGCGGCGGCGGCCTCCGCAGCCTGCCGGGCCCTGATCTGCCGCTCAATCTTCCGCCACTTCACGACGTTCCTATTGTGCTCCGCAAGGGTCGCCGAAAAGATATGGCCGCCGGTGCCGTCGGCAACGAAATAGAGGTCGTTGGTCTTGGCCGGCTTCAGCACGGCCTCAATGGCGGCGCGGCCCGGATTGGAAATCGGCGTCGGCGGCAATCCGTCGATCTTATACGTGTTGTAAGGGTTCTCGCGCTCGAGGTCCGACTGGGTGATGGGGTGATCACGGATCCCGCCGAACAGGCCGTAGATGATGGTCGGGTCCGACTGCAGCCGCATATGCTTCTTGAGTCGGTTGTGAAACACGCTGGCGATATGCGGCCGCTCGTCCGCCTTGCCCGTCTCCTTCTCCACGATCGAGGCGAGGATCAGGGCTTCCTGCGGCGTACTCACCATGAGGTCGGGGTCACGCTCCGCCCACATCTTGGCCAGGAACTTCTTCTGGGCGAGTTGCATCCGCTGCACGATGTCGGCGCGGGTATCCTTGCTGCCGAAGCTATATGTATCCGGCAGTAGCGAGCCCTCGGCCGGAACATCCGGCACCTTGCCATTGAGGTCTGGATGCGCGGCCAGGCGATTCAAGATCTGCTGGCTGGTCCAGCCTTCCGGCAGGGTGACCCGGTACTGAATGGACTTGCCTTCGACCAGCGTGTCGAGAACCTGACGCATGGTCGCGTGCTTGTCGAACTGGTACTCGCCGGCCTTCAGCGTGCCTTGCCCCTTCAAATACATAAAATAGAGAATGCTGGTCATGAAGATGCGCCGGTCGGCGATGATGCCATCGCGCTCGAGCCGCTCGGCGATTGCCGTCGCCCCCTCGCCCTTCGGCACCACCAGCACGGTCGACACCGGCAGCGGGCCCGGACGGTCGAACTCCACGCGCACGAAATAGAACGCCGCCGCAGTCATGCAGGCCATGATGAAAACGAAGTTGAGAAGACCGTCCAGCATGCCGAGGAACGGATGGGAGTCCTCTTCCGGCGCCTCCCGGTCCGGAGGTTCCGGCGGGCGCAAGGGCTGCAGCGCTTCCGTCGGACTCCGCGGCAGCACGTTCGCGACCTGATGGCTTGCCGCCGGACGGCCAGCGGCCTGATGGCCAGCAGCGGGATGTCCTGCGACCTGATGGCCGGCAGCGGGACGTCCGGCAATCGGACGGCCTGCAACATGGCCGGCCATTGGTCCGCCGGGGTTACCTGCCTTGGGGGGAATGTCCCTGGTCAAAAGTCATCGCCCGATGTCATGGCCAACATGTGCGCAACGCACCCACGCACGCCCCGCGGATAACATTATCCACTTTGCGTCGAAATATGGCCAAAGGGAGGTTTGCTTGGCAAGCCAAACGGCCCACGATCAAGCGGCGTATCGGCGCATGATCAGCGAGGCATTGGTCCCGCCGAAGCCAAATGAATTAGACAGCACCGTATCGATGGTCCGGCGCCGCGCCTGATGCGGCACCAGATCGATGGCCGTCGCCACCGACGGATTGTCGAGATTGAGCGTCGGCGGCGCCAGATTGTCGCGAATTGCCAGCGCCGAGAAGATCGCCTCAATCGCCCCCGCCGCGCCGAGCAGATGTCCGGTCGCCGACTTGGTCGACGACATGGAGACCTTGCCGGCGGCGTTGCCGAACAGCCGCTCCACGGCCGCAAGCTCGATCTCGTCGCCCATCGGCGTCGAGGTGCCGTGCGCGTTAATGTAATCGATATCGGCCGGATCGATGCCGGCACGCTTCACCGCGGCGGTCATGCAGCGGAAGGCGCCGTCGCCGTCCTCGGCCGGCGCGGTGATGTGGAAGGCATCGCCCGACAGACCATAGCCGATGATCTCGGCGTAGATATTGGCGCCCCTGGCCTTGGCGTGCTCGAGCTCCTCGACCACGACCACGCCCGCCCCCTCGCCCATGACGAAACCGTCCCGGTCCCGGTCATAAGGCCGCGACGCGCGCTGGGGCTCATCGTTGAAATTGGTGGACAACGCCCGGCAGGCGGCGAAACCGGCAATGGCGAGGCGGCAGATTGGCGATTCGGCGCCGCCCGCCAGCATCACATCGGCATCGCCGAACGCCACGAGCCGCGAAGCATCGCCGATGGCGTGCGCGCCCGTGGAGCAGGCCGTGACCACCGCATGGTTCGGACCTTTGAGCCCGTGCTCGATGGAGACATAGCCGGATGCGAGATTGATGAGGCGGCCGGGAATGAAGAACGGGCTCACCCGCCGCGGCCCCTTCTCGGCGAACAGCAGCGAGGTCTTCTCGATGCCCTGAAGACCGCCAATGCCGGAGCCGATCAAGACGCCGGTGCGAATCTGATCCTCATAGGCCGTCGGCTTCCATCCCGCATCGGTCAACGCCTGCGTGGCGGCGCCCATCGCATAGATGATGAAATCGTCGACCTTGCGCTGCTCCTTGTGCTCCATCCAATCGCTTGGATTGAAGGTGCCGTCGCTGCCGTCCCCGCGCGGGACCTGGCAGGCGATCTGGCAGGAAAGATCGGAGACGTCGAAGTCTTCGACGCGCCGGGCGGCGTTCTGGCCCCCGGTCAGGCGCTGCCATACGGTCTCGTGTCCGCAGCCTAGCGGCGAGACAAGACCCAAGCCTGTGATGACGACACGTCGCATCGCGCCTTCCCGTGACCCTTACGAGAATCAGTTGTTGAGCCGTTAGGGGCTTCGTTTGTCACGACGTGCGGACGGCGTGATGCGCCCTCGCGAAGTCGCGTCAAGCGGCAGTGTTCTTCTCCAGGAACTTGACCGCATCGCCGACGGTGAGAATGGTCTCAGCCGCATCGTCGGGGATTTCACAGCCGAATTCCTCCTCGAACGCCATCACCAACTCGACGGTGTCGAGGCTGTCAGCTCCAAGGTCGTCGATGAAGCTCGCATTCTCGGTGACCTTGTCGGCCTCAACACCAAGATGCTCCACCACGATCTTCTTTACGCGCTCCGAGATATCGCTCATGTCCTCGTCACCGTCCCTTACTTTTAAGTCCTTAGGCCTCGTGTACCCCGGCTTCGGATCCTGCCCAACACACCCCCGAGCGGAAAGTTAGGAGGGTTGATCGCGGTGGGATTAGTCTTTGTCAAGCCCCCACTGAGCGGCCGTTTGGGTAGCATACTATATGAGGCTTTGCCAGACGCCCTCACTTAGGAAAACGAACTATCAGCGTCGCTGAAATCGCCGCCCCAACCCATTGTTCAACCAGTACTTAAACCATCACCATGCCGCCGTTCACGTGCATCGTCTCGCCCGTGACATAGGCTGCCTCGTCGCTTGCGAAAAAAACCACCGCCGCGGCAATGTCCTCGGGCTTGCCGAAGGTTTGCGTCGGAATGGCGGCGGCAATAGCCTCGACTTGCTTCGGCGTCAAGGCATCGGTCATCGGGGTCGAGATGAACCCCGGCGCGATGCAATTGGCCGTGATCCCACGGCTCGCCACTTCCCGGGCAAGAGATTTGGTCATGCCGACTAGGCCGGCCTTGGAGGCGGCGTAGTTGGCCTGCCCCGGATTTCCGAGCACGCCCGAGATGGAGGCGATGTTGACGATGCGCCCGGCGCGCCGCCGCATCATGCCGCGCAAGATGCCGCGGGTCAGCACGAACACGGATGTCAAATTGACGTTGATAACGTCGTCCCACTCTTCGTCCTTCATGCGCATGAAAAGATTGTCGTGGGTGATGCCGGCATTGTTGACGACAATGTCCACTTGGCCGAGCGCCTTCTCGGCGGCCTCCGGCAATTGTGCCACCGCCGGGCGGTCGCGCAGATCGCAAGGCAGTACGAACACGCGGTCACCGAGTTCGGTGGCGAGCGCCTCGAGCTTCTCCGCGCGTGTACCCGAGATGGCCACGGTGGCGCCCTGCCCGTGCAAGGCCCTGGCGATCTCGCCGCCGATGCCGCCGGTCGCGCCGGTGACGAGGGCACCCTTCCCTTTCAAGTCGAACATCATGACGCTCTCCTTTCCTGAGGCGCTCTAGCTCTGCAGCGCCGCCGCGGCGGCCTCAAGCTCGTCCGGTGTCCCAACGCTTTTCGCCTCGATGCCGTCGAAGCGCCTGGCGATGCCGGTCAGCACGCGCCCGGCGCCAACCTCGTAGATCGTGGTTACGCCATTGTCGGCGAGGAAGCCCATGGTCTCGCGCCAGCGCACCATGCCGGTCACCTGCTCCACGAGCCGGGCTCTGATCGCTTCGGGCTCGGAGATCGGCTCGGCCAGCACATTGGCGATGAGCGGCACCACGGGCGATTTAATTTCGACGCCGGCAAGCGCCTCGCGCATCGCCTCGGCCGCCGGCTGCATCAAGGCGCAATGGAACGGCGCGCTCACCGGCAGCAGCACGGCCCGCCTAGCACCGTATTTCGGGGCCAGCGCTAAGGCCCGCTCGATCGCCGTGCGGGCCCCGGAAATCACCACCTGGCCCGGTGCATTGTCGTTCGCCGCTTCGCACACCTCGCCCTCGCTCGCCGCCTGGGCGAGCTCTTGGGCCTGGGCGAGATCGGCGCCGAGCAGCGCCGCCATGGCACCCTCGCCCACCGGCATGGCTGCCTGCATGGCGCGACCGCGGATTTTCAGAAGCCGCGCCGTGTCGGCCAGGCTGATTGCGCCGGCGGCGGCAAGGGCCGAATATTCACCCAGCGAATGGCCCGCCACGTAGGCCACCCGGCCTGCGAGCGGCACGCCTTTGATCTCGTTCAGGACCCGCATCGCCGCCAAAGACACCGCCATCAGCGCGGGTTGAGCATTCTCCGTCAGCGTTAGATCCGCCTCGGGTCCGTCCCACATCAACTTGGAGAGATCCTGCCCAAGCGCCTCGTCCACCTCGGAAAAAACGGCCTGGGCCGCAGGATAAGCCTTAGCCAGCTCGGCCCCCATGCCGACGGCTTGGCTTCCTTGGCCAGGGAAAATGAAAGCAATGGTCATGAGCTGGAAGGTTTCGGCGTTGACAGAAGGAGGCCAGAGACACTGTTTCAATCTTGCCTGTCAAGCCAGCGGCCCAAGCGCCAAGATAACGGGCCGGCGCAACCCTTGGCGCTGGAACGGCGTTTAATGGCTATACCCCCGACCACCTCAGCGGAGATATCTATGAAAAGTCCCGTCGCCATCGGCGCCTTGATCGCCTGCGCCAGCGTTTTCACGAGCCTGCCCCTTGTAGCCGCGGAGACGCAGTCTTGGCCCTGGAAGGACACCGCACCCGTCGATCCCGCTCTGGCCCTGCTGCAAAAGGTCGTCTCGCTAAAGGTCGCCATTACGGATTTGAAGACCCCAAGCCTTAGCATTTCAGTTGACGCAGAAGCGCCAACACCAGGATTTACAGAACTAAAACTCACTCCACGCATCGGCGACCCGAATGATCGGGTCTTCGCCTTTGATGTCAGGGGGCGCCGGCCGCAGGATATGGGCACCCAGGCCGACACCCCGGTCACCATCGACGTCGCCTATGCGGATGCGCCACTCGCTTCGGTCGGCATCGTTGAGGTTTATGCGCAGGAGAACTGCAAAGCCTTCTCTTTGAAGGACAAGACCGAGGTCGACTGCATCATGAACCCGGGCTCGCAGCAGGCGCCCTAGCGACACGCACAAGTCTTGCAAAACCCGCGCGAAACTCTATAAAGCGGCACCAGCAATCGCTCCGGTCGGAGGCTGAACGGAGGACCGCTATGTCAGCGGCAAGGCGGAAACGCCGCCTCCCGTGTCTCCGCTCTCAAGGGCTTTCTCTTGGGCCTTTCCTTCTAAAGCGCCCATGTGAGGCTTCGCGCCGGAGCAAAGAAGAAGGAAAGGCACTTCATGCCTCTCTACGAGCACGTGTTCTTGGCACGCCAGGACATTTCGCAGCAGCAGGTCGAAGGTCTCCTGCAGACCTTCCGCACGCTCCTTGAGGAGAATGGCGGCAAGGTCGGCAAGACCGAATATTGGGGGCTCAAGTCCCTCACCTACCGCATTAAGAAGAACCGCAAAGCCCACTACACGCTCATGGACATCGACGCGCCGCACGAAGCCGTCGCCGAGATGGAGCGTCAGATGGGCCTGTCGACCGACGTCATCCGCTTCATGACCGTCAAGGTCAAAGAGCATGAAGTCGGGCCGTCGGCGATGATGCGCCGGTCCGACCGCGACGATCGTGGTGACCGAGGCGATCGTGGTGACCGCGGCGATCGGGGCGACCGGGGTGACCGCGGCGACCGTGACGGTCGCCGGGGCGGCAGACGCGATCGCGACCAAGCGCCCCGTGAGACGCGCCCCGAGACAGCCGATAGCGAGATCGCCGCCGGTGGCGAGGAGACATCAGAATGAGCATGACCCAGACGCAGGCTCGCCGCCCCTTCTACCGCCGGCGCAAGAGCTGTCCGTTCACCGGCGATAAAGCGCCGAAGATCGACTATAAGGATGTGAAACTGCTCCTCCGTTATGTGTCCGAGCGCGGCAAGATGGTGCCGAGCCGCATCACGGCCGTATCGGCGAAGAAGCAGCGGGAGCTCGCACGCGCCATCAAGCGCGCACGCTTTCTCGGCCTGCTGCCCTATCTCATCCAGTAGGTAGTGATCCGAGCCGGAACGGCTCGCACATAGACCTGTGACAGAAAGTTGGGGTGGGCTTCTCGGCCCGCCCCTAACCGCTCCGACCAAGGAGCCGGGACAGCGAAACCGATGCCGATACATCTCATCATTGGTGCAGGCGCAGGTCTGGTGGCAGCGGCGCTCTTCGCGTCGGCCGCCACCTCGGCCGCGCTCGCCGGTATCCTGTTCTACCTTTCACCTTTGCCGCTCTGCCTCGCCGGTCTCGGCTGGGGCCGCTCGGCTGTCCTGCTCGCAGGCCTGACCGGAACGGTGGTCATCGCCGCAAGCCTTGGGCCGGCCACGGCAGCGGCCTTCGGCCTGACCATTGCCGGGCCGATCGTCGCGCTCGTTCATTTGCTTCTTCTGTCCCGGCCGGCAGGGCCGGACGCGCCCGCTGGGACCCTGGATTGGTATCCCCCCGGCCGGCTGGTGGGATGGGCCGCGCTGATCGCAGGACTTCTTGCGGGCCTCCTCGTTCTCCTCCTCGGCTATGACCAGGAGAGCTACCAGCAGTCGATCCGCCAGATCCTCGACCACAGCGCGCTGAAGGAGCTCGATCCCGACGGCACCGTCTTCACCAAGGAGACGGTCGAAAGCCTCGCGGTCGTCCTCGCGAAGGTGCTGCCCGCGGCCTTTGCCATCGTCTGGCTCACGATCATGCTCTTCAACCTGTGGCTCGGCGGCATCATTGTCGCCGCGTCGGGGCGCAGCTTGCGCCCCTGGCCGCATTTGCAGGACCTCGAATTGCCGAATGTGTTCGTGGCTGTCTTCGCGGTCGCTTTGCTAATGTCCTTCATCCCGGGACTGATCGGCCTTCTCGCCACTGGCCTCGCCGGCGCGATGCTGTTTGCCTATGTGCTGCAAGGCCTGGCGGTGATCCACGTCTACAGCCGTGGCAGCCCTTTCCGCATTCTCCTGCTTACGGTGGTCTATCTCGGAATTCTGCTTCTGGGCTGGGTCGCTATTCTCGTCGCCATTCTCGGACTGGGCGAGCCGTTGTTCGGCTTGCGCGCACGCAGTGCCGGGAGCGGCCAGCCCCCGAAAGACAACAAACCCGACTGACAACGAATAGGAGTGTTGAAACATGCAAGTCATTCTGCTCGAGCGCATTGGACGGCTCGGTCAAATGGGCGAACTGGTCACCGTCAAGGACGGCTTTGCCCGCAACTATCTACTGCCCCAGGGCAAGGCGCTGCGCGCCACGGAAGCCAATCGCAAACGCTTTGAGAGCGAGCGGTCCCAGCTCGAGGCGCGCGACCTTGAGCTCAAGGGCGAAGCAGAAGGCGTCGCCGGCAAGCTCGACGGCGAGAGCTTCATCGTCATCCGCCAGGCGGGCGACAACGGCCAGCTCTACGGCTCCGTCTCGACCCGGGACATCGCCACCGCCGTGAGCGAAGGCGGCTTCTCCATCGACCGGCGACAGGTGTTGCTCGACCGTCCGATCAAGGCGCTGGGCCTGCACGAAGTGCGCGTCTCCCTCCATGGCGAAGTGCAGCCGGTGGTCGTCGTGAATGTTGCGCGCTCCGCCGAGGAGGCGACCCGCCAGGCCCGTGGCGAGGATGTCACCAAGTCCCTGACCGAGGCAGAAGAGGATGCGGAGGCGGCGCGCGTTCTTGCCGAGGCTCTATTCGAGGCGGGTGACGCCGAGGAGGGCGACGATGAGGGCGAGGCCGAGGCCGCCACAGAGACCGAAGGCGACGAAGACCAGGCCTCCTAGGGCCAGTGTTCCAAGGAACGCAAGACGGCGGGCCGTTCTCGCCGCCTTGCGTTCCGGCCGTTAGGGCCGGCCGCGCGTCTTACGTTGTGGGTTTGACCACGATCTCCCCGTTGTACACAGACCCGACATCTACCAGACCCTGCTCTTTTCGGTACTGTGGGGCATGAGCAACGCAGCGATTCTCCCCCGTCCCGTCCCGGAAACGCCCGTCTTCCGCGAGGCCCCGCATAATCTCGAAGCCGAGCAGGCCCTGCTCGGCGCCATCCTCGTCAACAACGAGGCCGTGGACCGGGTCTCGAGCTTCCTGAAGACCCAACACTTCTTCGACCCGCTCCATGGCCGCATCTTTGAGGCGGCCTCCAAGCTGATCATGGGCGGCAAGCGCGCCACGCCGATCACGCTCAAGACCTATTTCCAGAACGACGAGCCCGTGGGCGAATTATCGGTCCCGCAATATCTCGGGCGGCTCGCCGCCAACGCCACGACCATCATCAACGCCGAGGACTACGGCCGCACCGTCTACGACCTCGCCGTGCGCCGTCAGTTGATCGAAATCGGCGAGGCGATGGTGAACACGGCTTTCGATTCGCCCATCGACGCGCCGCCCGCGACCCAGATCGAAGGCGCTGAGCAACAGCTCTACGAGTTGGCCGAAACCGGGAAATACGGCACCGGCTTCGAGCCCTTCTCCTCGGCGCTGACCGACGCCATCGACATGGCGGCCAATGCCTATCGGCGCGACGGTGGGCTATCGGGACTCGCCACCGGCTTCACCGACCTCGACCAGCGCATGGGCGGGTTGCAGGCCTCCGACCTGATCATCATCGCCGGCCGCCCGTCTATGGGGAAGACCGCGCTCGCCACCAACATCGCCTATCACGTGGCCAAGGCCTATGCCGCCGACCCCGATAGCGACAAGCCGCTCGACGGCGCGGTGGTCGGCTTCTTCTCCCTTGAGATGTCGGCGGAGCAGCTCGCCACCCGCATCATCGCCGAGCAGTCCTACATTCCGTCCGAGCGCATCCGCCGTGGCCGTATCGATTCCGACGAGTTCGATCGCATCGTCGAGGTCTCCCAGGAGCTCCAGAACCTGCCTTTGTTCATCGACCAGACTGGCGGCATCAGCGTGGCCCAGCTGGCCGCCCGGGCCCGGCGCCTCAAGCGCCAGCGTGGCCTCGGCTTCGTGATCGTCGACTATCTCCAGCTTCTGTCGGGCTCGTCGCGGCGCGCCCAAGAGGGCCGCGTGCAGGAAGTCACCGAGATCACGACGGGTCTCAAGGCCCTTGCCAAGGAGCTGCAAGTGCCCATCCTGGCCCTCTCCCAGCTCTCCCGCCAGGTGGAGAACCGGGAGGATAAGCGGCCGCAATTGGCGGATTTGCGTGAATCGGGCTCCATCGAGCAGGACGCCGATGTGGTAATGTTCGTGTTCCGCGAGGAATATTATCTCGAGCGTAGCCAACCCCGCGAGAACACCGAAGAGCACAGGCAGTGGCAAATGGACATGGAGGCGGTCACCGGCAAGGCCGACGTGATCATCGGCAAGCAGCGGCACGGCCCGACCGGCACGGTGACGCTGCAGTTCACGCCGGAGTTCACCCGGTTCTCCAATCTCGCCGCGTCGCAACGCCTGCCGGAGCGGATGGAGTGACGGGCGGAAGCCCCCGCGACACCACTCATCACGAGCACGAGGCGGATACGGACGAGACCGCCATCCTCACGATCGATCTTGGTGCGCTGGCCGCCAACTATCGCCATCTGCGCAAGCTGGCCGCGCCGGCCGAATGCGCCGCCGTGGTCAAGGCCGATGCGTATGGGCTCGGCATGGCGCAAGCCGCCCCCGCCCTGTGGCAGGCCGGCTGCAAGACCTTCTTCGTGGCCACATTGGGCGAGGCCGAGGCCTTACGCGACCTGCTCCCCGACGCCGACATTTACGTCTTCGGCGGGTTGATGCCCGATACCGCGGCGGCATTCCGGGCCGCGCGTCTCACTCCGGTATTGAACAGTGCCGATGAGATCAGGGAATGGGCCGCCTTTTGTGCGAGCGTCGGCGAGACGCTCCCCTGCGCCATCCATATCGACAGCGGCATGAACCGGCTCGGCCTGTCGCCGGCGGAGGTCGACGCGATCGCCGGCGCAACCGATCTCTGGTCGGCGCTGTCGCTAACTTTGGTGATGAGCCATCTCGCCTGCGCCGACGACCCAGATCACGTGAAGAATGCGGAGCAGCGGCGGCGCTTCGAGACGCTGCGCGCCCGGCTCCCGCAAGCGCCCACGAGCCTCGCCAACTCCGCCGGTATCCTGCTTGGCGCGGACTACGCCTATGACTTGGTGCGGCCCGGCCTCGCGCTTTACGGCGGCCACCCGCAGCGCCGTGGCGACAACCCGTTCCAGGACGTCGTCCGTCTCGAGGGCCGCATCCTCCAGGTGCGCGACGTCGCCGCCGGCGAGACCGTGGGCTATGGCGCCGCGCGCACGCTTGCCAGGCCCTCTCGCGTCGCCGTGGTGTCCGTCGGCTATGCGGACGGAATCTTCCGGGCACTCTCCACTAAGGACGGCGAGGATGGCCTACTGGTCTATCTCGGGCCCCACGCAGCCCCTATCATCGGCCGCGTCTCCATGGACCTGATCACCGTGGACGTGACCGACGTGCCGGAGACCCACGCCAAACGCTGCGAATGGGTCGAGATCATCGGACCGAATGTCAGCGCGCAGACCTTTGCCGTTCACGCCGGCACCATCGACTATGAGGTTCTCACCAATCTCGGCCGGCGCGCTGTCCGGCGTTATATCGGCGGATAGGCGCCATACCAGCTGACTGGAACGTCACCACCCATGGCAAAAATCTCGAAAGCCTATGTGTGCCAGGCCTGCGGCGCCGCAACCGCGCGCTGGTCCGGCAAATGCCCGACCTGCGGGGAATGGAACTCAATGATCGAGGAGGCGACCACCGCCACGGCCTCGCCCGCCCTTGTCGCCATCAAAGGTGGCAAGGACGCCTCGCCGCGTTCGAGACGCTTGCCGCGGAGACCGTGGACGCGCCACGGCTCAAGACCGGCATCGCCGAACTTGACCGCGTGCTGGGCGGCGGACTGGTGCCGGGCTCCGCGGTGCTGGTCGGCGGCGATCCCGGCATCGGCAAATCGACGCTTTTGCTCCAGGCCGCAGCCGAGCTCGCCCAGGACGGCGCCCGCGTCGTCTATCTCTCCGGCGAGGAAGCCCCGGCCCAGGTCCGCATGCGGGCGGCGCGCCTCGGCCTGGCGCAAGCTCCCGTGGCGCTCGGTACCGAGACCAATATCGCCAGCATCATCGCCACGCTCGGCAGCGCGCCGGCGCCAGCCTTGGTGATCATCGATTCGGTGCAGACGCTTTGGTCGGAAGTCATCGACACCGCACCCGGCACTATCTCGCAACTCCGCGGCTGCGCCGCAGCCCTCATCAGCTACGCCAAGACGAGCGGCTCGACGCTGGTGCTGGTGGGCCATGTCACCAAAGACGGCCAGATCGCCGGCCCCAAGGTGATTGAGCATATGGTCGACACCGTTCTCTATTTCGAGAGCTTGAGCGGCCACCAGTTCCGCATCTTGCGCGCAGTGAAGAATCGCTTTGGTCCGACCGACGAGATCGGCGTGTTTGAGATGCGGTTCGAGGGACTGAAAGAGGTGGAGAATCCCTCCGCCCTGTTCCTGAACGACGCCGACCGGGGCTCGCCGGGCACTGCGGTGCTCGCCGGCATGGAAGGCACGCGGCCGATCCTGGTGGAGATCCAAGCGCTCGTGGCGCCCTCGTCACTCGGCACGCCACGTCGTGCCGTGGTCGGCTGGGACCCAAATCGGCTCTCGATGCTGCTTGCCGTGCTCGAGGCGCGCTGTGGCGTGCGGCTCGGCAGCCATGATGTTTATCTCAACGTCGCCGGGGGCTTGCGCCTCACCGAGCCCGCCGCCGACCTCGCCGCCGCCGCGGCCCTGCTGTCGTCCTTCGCCGGGCGCCCGGCGCCGGAGGACACCGTGTATTTTGGTGAGGTCAGCCTGACCGGCGCCGTGCGCGCCGTCGGTCATACCGACCAGAGGCTGAAAGAGGCCGCTAAACTCGGCTTCGCCCGCGCCGTTGTGCCCACCACCGCCGTTGCCGGCGACGGTGCGACCGAGGGCATCGCGCTCAACCCCATCACCCAGCTGGACGAGCTCGTCGCCTGGTTTGCGTTGCCGCCGGACTAGCCCTGTCCTGCGACAATGCGCCGGACAATACGCTTCGATCATTGCCCGCCGGGGCCATTTGTGCTTCATCCCGGGGAATCGTGATAGTGTTTAACGACCTGCCCCGAGGGAACGACGCGACATGCCAATTTCCTGGCTCGACATCATTTTGATCGTCATCATGCTCATCTCAGGCTTCTTGGCGATGGTTCGCGGCTTCACCCGCGAAGTCCTCTCGATCTTCTCATGGGCAATGGCGGCAGTTGCCGCCCTGTATTTCACGCCTCGTTACTCGGATGTCCTGGCCCCTTACATCGATAATCCGAGCGTTGCTCAGATCGTCTTCGCCGCCGGCGTCTTTATCGTCACCCTGATCATCGTTAGCCTGATTACCTTCCGCATCTCCGACAAGGTGCTGGATAGCCGAGTTGGCGCGCTGGATCGCACCCTCGGCTTCGTTTTTGGCCTGGCGCGCGGATTTCTTCTCGTCGCCATCGTTTTCATCCTGTTCACCGCGCTTGCCCGCGATCAGCCCGAATGGGTGCGCGATGCGCGCTCCTACCCGCTTCTTCAGAGGACGCAGGTGGCGATTGAGTCGCTGTTGCCAATGAATCCCGAGCAGTACCTTCCGGGCCAGGACGACGACCAGCCCGATGCAGCCCCTGGGGAAGCCGCGCCGGCGCAGCCTGATCAGCCGTTGTAAGCGCGCGCGTAAGGTAAAGAGTAACGAGAAAAGTTGCGTGGCATTGAAGCCCTTGCCAGGGCGCCTATTTAATAAGAGGAGGCCCATGCCCGTGACTGATGAAGCTGAGGCGACCGAACCCGACTTGACCTGGCTCGAGGAAGACCGGCTGCACGAGGAGTGTGGCGTCTTCGGGATTTTCAATCATCCCGACGCCGCCGCCCTGACCGCGCTCGGCTTGCACGCGCTTCAGCATCGCGGCCAGGAGGCCGCCGGCATCGTCAGCTTCGACGGCGAGCATTTTCACACCGAACGCCGCCTCGGGCTCGTTGGCGACCATTTCACCTCCCGTCCGGTGATCGACCGCCTGAAAGGCGACATGGCAGTCGGTCACGTCCGCTACTCCACCTGCGGCGACGCGGTGATGCGCAACGTCCAGCCTCTCTTCGTCGACCTCGAATCCGGCGGCTTCGCCCTCTGCCATAACGGCAATCTCACCAATGCGCTCACCTTGCGCGAAGCGCTCATCAAGAAGGGCGCCATCTGTCAGTCGACCACCGACACCGAAGTGATCCTTCACCTCGTGGCCCGCAGCGAGAAGCGCCTTTTCGTGGAGAAATATATCGAGGCGCTGCTTCAGGTCGAAGGCGCCTATGCCCTGGTGGGCATGACCAACAAGAAGCTCGTCGGCGCCCGCGATCCTTTCGGCATCCGCCCCCTCGTCCTTGGCCGGCTTGGTGAGGCCTGGGTGATGGCGTCGGAGACCTGCGCGCTGGACATCATCGGCGCCGAGTTCGTACGCGAGGTGGAGAATGGCGAGGTCATTGTTGCCACCCGCGACGGCCTCGAGAGCCACAAATTCGTGCCCAAATATCCGGCCCGGCCGTGCATCTTCGAATATATCTATTTCGCCCGTCCCGACTCCATCATCGGCGGGCGCTCCGTCTACGACGTGCGCAAGGAGATGGGACGGCAATTGGCGCGCGAAGCGCCGGCCAACGCCGACATGGTCGTTCCCATACCCGATTCCGGCGTGCCCGCGGCCATCGGTTACGCCCAAGAGTCCGGCCTGCCCTTCGAGTTCGGCATCATTCGAAACCACTATGTGGGGCGGACCTTCATCGAGCCCGAGCAACGCATCCGCCAGCTCGGAGTCAAGCTGAAGCACAGTGCCAACGAGCTTCAGGTCAAGGGCAAGAGCATCGTGCTCATCGACGACAGTGTCGTGCGTGGCACCACCTCGGTGAAGATCGTGCAGATGATGCGTGAGGCCGGCGCCAAGGAGGTGCACATGCGCATCTCAAGCCCGCCGATCACCCATCCCGATTTCTACGGCATCGACACGCCCGACCAGGATAAGTTGCTCGCCGCCCACCGCACGCTCGAAGAAATGCGGGCCTTTATCGGCGCCGACTCCCTCGCCTTCATCTCCGTCGACGGCATCTACAAGGCCATGGGCTATGAGGGCCGCGACGACGACCATCCCCAATTCACCGACCACTGCTTCACCGGCGAATATCCGACAAGGTTGCGCGACCGTGAGGGTCCGCCCCAGCAGAAGCAGCTTTCCTTCCTCGCCGAGGTCGGTTGAGCGCCCAACGCCTGAAAGACCGCATCGCGCTGATCACCGGAGCCTCGCGTGGCATCGGACGCGCCACTGCACTCCACTTCGCCCGCGAAGGCGCCCATGTGCTGCTCCTGGCGCGCAAGAAAAAATCCCTTGAGCCTGTTGATGACGAGATCAAGTCGCTCGGCGGCACGGCCTCCCTCATCCCGCTCGATCTCGCCGACGGCAAAAAGATCGATGCGCTCGGACCGAGCCCTGTATGAGCGCTTCGGCAAGCTCGACGTGCTGGTCGGCAACGCCGCGCTGCTCGGCGGCCTGCGCCCCCTGACGCATATCGCCTCGGAGACCTGGGACCGCGTGCTCGCCGTCAACGTCACCGCCAACTGGCGCCTGATCCGCACCCTCGACCCCCTGCTGCGGCGCTCCGACGCCGGCCGCGTGGTCTTCGTCACCTCATCCGGTGTCGCCCGCTCGGGCCGCGCCTATTGGGCCCCCTATTCGGTGTCCAAGGCCGCGCTGGAGACGCTGGCCAAGACCTATGCGAACGAGACCGCCGACAGCCCGATCAAAGTAAACATCGTCGATCCGGGGGCGACGGCCACTGGCATGCGCGCCGAGGCCTATCCCGGCGAGGATCAAGCCAAATTGCAGACGCCCGCAGAGGTCGCGGACGCCATCGTCCGGCTGGCGCTCCCCGGCACCACGCAGACCGGTGAAATCGTCGGGGTGTGAGGAGCCGCTAGACCGCGATCACGCGGTCAGCACCATGCCGTCATAGGCGGGCTCGACGCCTTGCGGCAGTTGATCTGACAGCGTCGCGTAATCGAGATCCACATGCATATGGGTGAGCACAGCCCGCTTCGGCTTAAGCCGCTCGATCCAGGCCAGTGCCTGGTCCACCGAGAAATGGCTCGGATGTCCGGTATAGCGCAGCGCATCCACGATCCACACATCGAGGCCCGCGAGAACGGGCAGCGACTCCTCCGGCAGGTCGCTCACGTCCGGCGAATAGGCCAGATTGCCGAAGCGAAAGCCTAGCGTCTCACCGCTCCCGTGACGCTGGCGGAACGGCAGCACCTTGATCACGCCGCCCTGTCCTTCGATCGAAATCACCTGACCGGGGCTGATCTCATGGCCGCTGAGCACGGCCGGATATTCGCTGCCCGGCGGCGTGGCAAAGCAATAGTCGAACCGCATGCGGAGATAGCTGCCCGTGGACTTGTCGAAATACACATCGACCCGCCGCTTGCCGTTATAGGCGACCATGCGCAGATCATCGATGCCGTGCGCATGGTCGGCATGATCATGGGTGTAAAGCACGCCGTCGAGCAGGCCGATGCCCGCATCGAGCAACTGCTCGCGCAGGTCGGGTGGCGTGTCCACCAGCACCCGTGTGGTGCCGTCCGGCCCCTCCCGCTCGACCAGCAACGCGCAGCGCCGCCGCCGGTTCTTCGGATTGCTCGGATCGCACGCGCCCCATTCATTGCCGATACGGGGCACGCCGCCAGAGGTTCCGCAGCCGAGGATGGTGACTTTCAGGCTCATGCGGCGTTTGACGGTGCTTTCGCCGTAGGCCGCGGCACCTTCTTGAACAGTCGAAAGAAATTATCCGTGGTGATCCGCGCTGCCTCCGCCTCGCTCACGCCGCGCAGATCCGCCAGCCGCGCCGCGGTGCACGCCACGAAAGACGGCTCGTTGGTCTGGCCGCGATGCGGCTCCGGCGCCAGATAGGGCGCGTCGGTCTCGACCAGGACCCGGTCGTACGGCACCGCGAGCGCGATGTCGCGCAACGCCTCCGCCTTCTTGAAGGTGAGCACGCCGGAGAAGGAAATATAGCCGCCGAGCGCTAGGCCGCGATGGGCGAGGTCGGGCCCGCTGGTGAAGCAATGGAGCACGAAGGGAAATGCCCCCTCCGCGGTTTCCTCCTCGAGGATGCGCGCCACATCGGCATCCGCCTCGCGCGCATGGATGACGAGCGGCAGGCCCGTCTCCCGCGCCGCGGCGATATGGGTGCGGAAGCTCTTCTTCTGCATGTCGCGCGGGCTGTGGTCGTAATGATAGTCCAGCCCCGCCTCGCCGATCGCCACCACTTTGGGATGCCGGGCGATCTCCACCAGCTCCTGGACCGTGATGTCGGGCTCCTCCGCCGCGTTATGGGGATGAGTGCCGATCGAGCAGTAGACATTGTCGTGGGCCTCGACGATTGCCTTCAACTCGTGGAAGCGGGCGACCCGCGTCGAGATGGTCACCATCAGCCCGACACCGGCAGCGCGCGCCCGCGCCAGCACGGCCTCGAGCTCTGCGTTGAGCTCGGGAAAATCCAGATGGCAGTGGCTGTCGACAATCATCACGGAAAGTTGGAATACCCAGTTTGTTCAGGCTGCTATGCTGAAGGGCGGCAGTTTGAGCTCTCGGCCCCGTATGTGCAGCATATAGGCTGGGGAGACAATATTGCCACCGGTCGGATTGACGTGGTGACCAAAACGGTAGGCCAATGAATCGCTTCAACCTCATCGCCGCGATTGCGGCTTCGCTGCTCTGCCTTGCCGCCCGGCCCGCCGAGGCTGGGTGCAACAAGAGCGTCGTCCTCTACAACGCGTCGTGGTGCCCCTATTGCCAGCAGGTCAGGGCCATTCTGGGACGCAACCATATCCGCTATATCGTGATGGATGCGACGACCGCGCCGGTCCGCGCTTCCATGATCAGACAGTTCGGGGACGCGGCCGTCCCGCGCACGCTCGTCGGCGGCGTCCTGGTCGAAGGCGTCGACGAAGCGCGGATCAAGCAACTCTGCCGCTGACAGGGCCTTACGACGCCGCGGCCTCGTTATCCGCCTCCACATGGCGCGGGAACACGGCTTGCGGCGCCGGCAGGACCGTGCCGGGCGCGAGCCGCCCCTTTTGCCCCAGCTGGGAGAAGTCGCGCGCGTCCGCCGGCACGCCGAGCAGGTCGAGCAGCTTGCCGCCGCTCTCAGGCATGACCGCCTGCACCAGGATGGCGATCTGGCGCGTCACTTCCGCCGTGACGTAAAGGATGGTGCCCATGCGCTCGGGATTCGTCTTCTTGTGCGCCCAAGGTTCCTCGCCGGCGAAATAGCGGTTGGTGTCGGCGATCACCGCCCACAAGACTTCCAGCGCCCGGTGAATGGCGAACGCATCGATCGCGTCCTCCATACGCGGCAGCACGCCGTCCGCCGCAGCAAGGATCGCCTTGTCGGCATCCGTCAGCGCACCCGGCTCAGGCACCGTGCCCCCGCAATTCTTGGCGATCATCGACAACGAGCGCTGAGCCAGATTGCCGAGATCGTTGGCGAGATCGGCGTTGATGCGCTGGACGATCGCATCGCGGCTGTAATTGCCGTCCTGCCCGAACGGTACCTCGCGCAACAGGAAGTAGCGGATCTGATCGACGCCGTACTCGGCGGCGAGCGCGAAGGGATCGACGACATTGCCGATCGACTTCGACATCTTCTCCCCTCGATTATAAAGGAAGCCGTGACCGAACACCTGTTTCGGCAGCGCCACGCCCGCCGACATCAGAAAGGCCGGCCAATAGACGGTGTGAAAACGGATGATGTCCTTGCCGATGATATGGACGTCGGCCGGCCAATAGCGCTTGAAGCTGTCGAAGTCCTCATCGGGAAAGCCGACGCCGGTGATGTAATTGGTCAGGGCGTCCACCCAAACATACATGATGTGTTTGGGGTCGCCCGGCACAGGCACGCCCCAGTCGAACGTGGTGCGCGACACGGAAAGATCCTGCAAGCCCCCGCGCACGAAGCTCTTCACCTCGTTAGCGCGTGTGTCGGGTCCGATGAACTCCGGGTGCGCCTCGTAATGAGCAAGCAGCCGGTCCTGGAAGGACGACAGCCGGAAGAAATAGCTCTCCTCCTCGACCCATTCTACCGGCGTGCCCTGCGGCGACAGTTTCTGCCCGTCGGGGCCGTCTTTCAGCTCGCTCTCGTCGTAATAGGCCTCGTCGCGCACGGAGTACCAGCCGGCATATTTGCCGAGATAGATGTCGCCGGCGGATTGCATGCGCCGCCACAACTCTTGGGTGGAACGTGTATGGCGCGGCTCGCGCGTGGTGATGAAGTCGTCGTTCGAGCAGTTGAGCACGGCCACCATGTCGCGGAATTTCGGCGTGTTGCGGTCGGCCAGCTCGGCCGCGCTGATGCCTTGGGCCCGCGCCGTCTGCAGCATCTTGATGCCGTGCTCGTCGGTGCCGGTCAGGAAATAGACATCCATGCCCTGCAAGCGCCGGAACCGGGCGAGCGCGTCCGTGGCGACCGCCTCGTAGGCGTGGCCGATATGGGGCGCATCGTTCGGATAAGAGATGGCAGTGGTGATGTAATAGGGCCGCTTTTCAGCCATGGCGAGAGACATAGCCTTGGCCGCGGCTCCGGGCAAGCATGCTGACCCAATGCCCTAAACAGGATGCTCACGCACGAGATGCTGCAGGCCGAACCAGGCGTCGAGCAGCAGAAGGCTGCGGTCCAAGTTGAGCGCGAGGGCCTCGTCGCGAGCTTCCGAAAGCGCCTCCCAGGCTTGCGCCCACGCGCCGAGATTCTGCTTTGAGACGAGGCGGTTGGCGAGCGCAGCCTCCTGCTCCAAAGCGCCCTCGCCGGTGGCGCCGCAACGGATCAGCCGCTCGATCAGGCCGAGCAGCAGGGACAGATAAAGCTCAAGCCGCTCCGTATCGCCGGCGCCCGCGAGCTTCTCCACCTGCTTGTGCAAACGACCGCCGTCGAGCTCGGGCAGATTCCCGAAGGTCGCCATGATGTCCTTGTAAAGGCCGATGCCCTCGCCCGAGACGAGCTCGAGCGCGCGGCGCACACTGCCTTGGCTCAAGGCCAGCGCCAGCTTACGCGTCTTGACATCGGCGGTCTGGCCGTCGCGCTCCAACGCCGCGCTTACGGCCCGGTCCAAATCCTCGCCGCCGAGCGCCGGGACGCGAAGCGTGCGCGCCCGCGACCTGATTGTCACCGGCAGACGGCCCTCGGCGCTCGAGATCAGGAGAAACAGTGTCTGCGGCGGCGGCTCTTCGAGCGCCTTGAGCAGCGCGTTGGCCGCGTTCTGATTGAGCTCGTCCGCCCGGTCGACGATCACCACCCGCCAACCGCCCTCGCCCGCGGTGCTGCCCAGAAACGCGCGCAAGCGCCGCACCTCGTCGACGCCGATCCACTGCGAGTAGCGCTTCGTCTTCTCGATCCACGAGCGCCTGATGAGGAGCAGATTGGGATGCTGAAGCCCCGCGACTTTGCGGAACACGGAATGGTCCGCCTGGGCCACGTCGACCGCGTCTCCGGCTTCGCTACCCCCCGTATTTCGAGGGGCAAGCACGGACCGCGCGAAATGATAGGCCAGCGTCGCCTTGCCGACGCCCTCGGGACCGACGAGAAGCCAGGCGTGATGCATGCGGCCGCTGCGCAAGGCGTTGGCCAATTCGCCGAGCGCCTCGTCATGGCCGAACAGCCGATCCACTTCGCGTGGGCTGGAGAACGCCGCAAGCCGGTCAGGCTCGACGACCGGCGCACGGGCTCGGTCGGCGGCAACGTTCATGTTTTCACGAGCCTCATGGGTTCAAACGATGCAGCACCGCTTCCCATACATCCTCGGCCACCATGGCCTCTGGCTGGCTGGCATCGACCACGACGCACCGCGCCGGCTCCTCCTCAGCGATGTCGAGAAAGGCGCGGCGGACCCGTTCATGCAGCATGAGTTCCTGCCCCTCGAAGCGGTCGAGCTCGGCGCTTTCGGCCCGCTCCCGCGCCCGCGCTAGCCCCTCTTCGGCGGGGATATCAAGAATGAAGGTGATGTCCGGCGACAAGGCGCCAACGGTCAGCCGCTCCAGCGCGCTGATCAAACTGCGCGGCACGCCGGCCGTCACACCCTGATAGGCCCGCGTAGAATCGATGAAGCGATCGCACACCACCCACCGGCCCTGCTGCAGCGCGCCCTTGATCGCGTAATCGATGTGATCGGCCCGCGCCACGGAGAACATGACCGCTTCGGCCAAGGGTCCGAATTGGAAGACCTGGCCTGAGAGCAGCGCCTCGCGGATTTCCTCGGCCGCCGGCGATCCGCCCGGTTCGCGTGTGGCGAATACGGGGCGCCCGGCGCGCGACAGCCTATTGGCGAGGATGCCGGCCTGAGTGGATTTGCCCGAGCCCTCTCCGCCTTCGAAGGTAATGAACCTGCCGATTTCGACGCCGTGCTGCATGTGGGTAATTACAGAAGCCAGCCGAAGGCCAAGACGAGCAACGAGTTGATTCCGCGCATGGCGAAGTTGCTTTCGCCGATATCCTCCCCCGCATAAAGGGGAATTTCATTCGTGGCCGTGGATTCGGCCGCGCTCACCCGAAGTGTCGCCACTTGGTCGCCTTTGCGGATTGGCGCCTTGAGCGGCCCATCATAGAGGATGGATGCCGAGACGGCGCCGGTCGATGTGGCCGGCAGAAGCAGATCGATTTGGCCATCGCCGACCAGCGGCACGTAATGCTGAGTGCCGCCCCATACGAGCGCGTCGCTCACCTTTTCGCCCGCGTCGAACAGCCGGAACGGCTTGAAACTCTTGAAGCCCCATTCCAGAAGGCGGCGCCCTTCCGACAGCCGGTCATTTTTCGACTCGAGACCGGTGATCACGAGGATCAGGCGCTGGTCGCCGCGCTTCGCGCTCGCCACCAGCCCATAGCCGGACTCCTTGAGGTAGCCCGTCTTCAAGCCGTCCGCGCCAATGTCGGCCCACACCAGCGGGTTGCGGTTGCGGAACGTGAACTTGTCCCGATACCGGAACTCCTTCTGACCGAAGTAGTGATAATACTCCGGGTAGGTATCGATGAGATACTTGGCGAGTGTCGCCAGATCGCGCGCCGACATCAGATGGCCTTCCGCCGGCAGCCCGTTCGAATTGGCAAAGCTCGATTGGGTCAGCCCGATCTCCTTGGCATAATCGTTCATCATTTTGACGAAGCCGGGCTCCGTGCCGCCGATACCCTCGGCCAAGATGATGCAGGCATCATTCCCCGACTGAACGGTGACGCCTTGGATAAGATCGTTGACGGTGATGGGATCGCCGAGCGGTGCGAACATCGCCGCGGTGCCGGACGGCGCTCCACCGGTTCGCCACGCATGCTCCGAGACGACGAACTCATCGTCGAGCTTGATGTGGCCGGCCTTGAGCTCGCGAAAGACCACGGCGAGGGTCATGAGCTTGCTCATGCTCGCCGGCACGATCTTGCTGTCCGCATCCTTCTCGTAGAGCGTGAGATTGGCGCCGGAATCCATGATCACGGCGTGGGTGGCTTTGGTCTCGAAGCCTTCCGGATCCTTGGAGGCGGCACCCACAGCCCCAGCCAAGCCGCCAACGCCGAAGGCGAGGACGGCGGCGGCCACGACGATGGTCATCAATCTACGCAGAGCGCACACGGGCAAATCGGTTTCGGATAGAGCTGGGATCAAACGCCGCAGATTGACCGCGGCAAGCCTTTAACCACTATCGAACGCCCACGCCCAAAAATCAACCGGCACAGGGGCAAGGCTCAGTTTCGCATGACGATTTTGGCGCCGTGATAGCCGGCTTGCGTCACCTGCGAAAGCGCGGTCGCGGCCGCGGTCGCATCACTGAAGGGCCCGACCCGCACGCGGTAATAGACCTCGCCGCCGACGTCGATCTCGGCCACGTCGACCGGCGCGATGGCCGCAAGCGTGGTCCGCGCCCGTTCGGCATTGTCCCTGTTCTTGAAGGAGCCCGCCTGGATGGCGGGACCGTCAGCCGGCGCCACACGGCTCGGCTGTGCCCTGACTAGGGGGGCGATGGACCCGGTCGATTCCGGCGAGGCCTTCAATTGCGGCAACGCCATAGGCTGCGACTGCCAACCGAGCATCGCCACATCTTTCACCGCCGGCGTCACAGGCGGCGGCAACGCAGCTGTGGCGATTGCCGGCCGCTCCACCCGTTGCGGCAGCGGCGGTGTCTTACCTGGGAGACTGGCCATGGCGATCGGGTCTTGTGCGGCACCGGGCTTTCGTGCTCCGGCGCTCGGTGCTTCGACGGCAAACTGCCCCAGGCCCCGACTTGCGAGGAATTTCCTCTCATAGCTGTCGTCGCCGTTCAGCGGCGCGCGGCGCAGATACTGAACCCGGACGGTCGCGGTGCCATTGCGGCGAAAGCCCAGCGCGTCAGCCGAGCGCCGCGATAGATCGATAATCCGGTCATTGGCGTATGGCCCCCGGTCATTGACCCGGACGACAATGGACCGGCCGTTTTTGAGATTGGTGACTTGCACATAGACCGGCAAAGGCAGCGTCGGATGGGCCGCCGACAGCCGGTCCATGTCATAGATCTCGCCATTGGCCGTGCGGCGGCCATGGAACAGCTCGCCGTACCAGGAGGCCCTGCCCACCTGGTCGTAGGTCGGCTCTTCGCGTGGCCGGTACCAAACACCAGCAACTTGATAGGGTTCACCGACCTGATAGCGCCCGCCGCCTTTCGGCACCGGTTGGCCGAGAGGGATGACGCGCTCGCCGAGCCCCGCGCTCTTGTCGCGGCCGCAGGCGGAAATGGTCAATGTCAGACTGGCAATAAGAGCGGCGGCCAACGCCACGCGCACCGGGGCGCAAACGCCCACGAAACTCACGATCCCGCCCGCACGATGTGCCGGCGTGAGCTGCCCCACCCCACGCAACTGCCCCGCCCCCGGAAGGGTTACTTAAAGGATGCGCCGGAGGGACCTCGAACGCAAAACCAAGCGGGTCCCTCCTTTAGCGCGAACACACTGTCGACCACAGCGCGTTAGCAAAAGGTGAATGACCTGCGCGGAGTCTCGCTTGCGCTGCGCGGAGTCTCGCGTGGCCTGCGCGGAGTCCAGCTTGGCCTGCGCGGAATCTAGGTTTTCGCGGCGATGCGCGCTTTGCAGTGCGCGGCAACTGCGTGGAGACCTGCACGCGCATCGATCCGCGCGAAATTCATCGCACCGAGATCGTATCGCGCTTGCTCACCGACCACCGAGGGCGTCGCGTCCGACACGTCGCCGCTGCGGCCGGCGACCCGCGCCTGCAGCACCTCCACCGGCGCCTCGAGCCATAGTCCGGTGAAGCCGGCGCCATGGGCTGTGGCCAGCGCCGCCACCGCATCACGCTCCTCAGGTCTCGCATGGACCGCATCGACGATCACCGACCGCCCGGCGGCAAGCGCCCACGCCGCGCGCTTGCGGCACATGGCATAGACCTGCGGCGACACGTCTTCGTCATAGGCGCGCTCCGGCAATCTCGCATCCGGCGCCACGCCGAACAGACGCTTGCGCTCCACGTCGCTGCGCACATGCACCGCGCCGGGAAACGGCCCGATATCGGGGGCGATGGCCCGCGCCACGGCCGACTTGCCGCTCCCCGACAGCCCGCCGATGGCGACGAGCTGCGTGCGCGCCGGCGCCAGCACGGCGGCGGCCAAATCGAAATAGCCCCGCGCCTCGCTCTGCGCGGCATCCCGCGCATCACGCCCCAAATCACGCGCGCGCAGCAGCTCGACCTTCGCCCGGATCATCGCCCTGAGCGACAAGAACAGCGGCAGCGCGGCAAGCCCGAGCAGATTGCCCGAGCCCCCGCCCCCGTCGAGATAGGCGTTGAGCACGGCATTGGCGTGCGCCGGCAGCCCGCGCTTGCCGAGATCCATCAGCAGAAACGCCAGGTCGTAGAGGACGTCGATGGTGGCGAGGCTGTCGTCGAACTCGAGCGCGTCGAACAGCACCGGCGCGCCGTCGATCTGCACGATATTGCGCAGATGCAGATCGCCGTGGCAGTGGCGCACATAGCCGTCCTGGGCGCGCTGCCGCAGCAACCCCGACACCGCCTCGAACGCCTCCCGGGTGCGAGAGGCAAGATCCCGCCCCGCCTCCGCGCCAAACACATCCCCCCGTTCGGCCAACACCGTCTCGTGATCGGCGATGACGCCGGCAAGCGGCAACACGGCTTGATCCTGGGTCAGAATGCGGTCGGCCGCTTGGTGGAAGGCGGCGATGGTCCCGGCCAGCCGTCCCATGGCCGCCACCGGCAAGCGACCTTGCGCCGCCAGACGGTCATACAGACCGTCTTGATCGAATCGGCGCATGACGAGCGCCCATTCCACGATCCTTCCGGTGCCTCGCAGGCATAAACTGCCGTCCGGCTCGACGCTTATCGGCACGACCTCGAGATAAAGCTGAGGCGCCGTCCGGGTATTGATGCGCAGCTCGTTGAGGCAGGCCGCGTGACGCTTGTCGAGGGTCGAGAAATCGAGGAACGGATATTTCACCGCCCGTTTCACCTTATAGGCGAAGTCCCCGGCCAGAAAAACGAAGGAGGCATGGGTCTCGATACACTCCACGGTTGCGGGCTCTGGGTCATACGCCTGCGCCCGGCCCATGAAATCCAACAGCTTTTCCTGATCCAAACTTCTTTCTCCCTGCTGTTAACCATAGCATGACAATCCCGTGCCCGTGGGGCCACAGACGCCTTGAAAACACTCGCAAAACGCGAAGCCCCACTTGCCGCCAAAGGGTTAACTGTCTAACGTTTTTGTCGCATGGGCGGATTTTGCGGGATCAACCGCAACGCCTCTCGGAAAGGCCGAGCGGGACAATGAGGGTATGGGGAAAACTGGCAATCGCCGTGGCGGTTGCCTGTCTCGTTGTGTGCGGGACCGTGCCTTCCTTCGCCGCGGAGGCCGCGCTGGAATCGCGCCGCGAGACCCTGTTGCGGGAAATGCTGGCCCGCCCGAACGATCTCGACCTCGCGTTTGAATATGCCAAGCTCTCCTCGGAGGCCGGCGACTACGAAGGCGCCATCTCCACCATGGAGCGCATGTTGATCTATGCGCCCAACACGCCCCGCATTCAGCTCGAGCTCGGCATCCTCTATTACCGCCTCGGCGCCTACGACGTGGCGCGCAGCTATTTCGAGCAGGTCTCCGCCAATCCGAGCGTCCCGAGCGACGTCGCCGAGCAGGTTCGCCTCTATATCCAGCAGTTGTCGCTCGCCGCCGATCCGCCGGCCTTCTCGGCGTCGATCTTCAGCGCCATCCGCTACGAGACCAACGCCACGGCAGGCCCCGGCACCAACAGCGTCACGCTGAACGGCATCGACTTCACCCTCGACGATCAGGCGATCGGCAAGCCGGGCTGGAGCGCGCTCAATATCGGCACGCTGCATTACGGCTACGATATGAAGAAGCAGGGCGACCGCATCGAGGTCGACTTCCTCGCTTATTCGACGGTCTATTTCGACAACGACCTCTCCTACATCGACCTCGACTTCTTCGAGCTGACGCTCGGCCCCTCCTTCAACCTGAAGCGCTGGGGCATGAATTCGAGCCGCCTCTATGTCTACGCCATCGGCGATCTCGCTTATCTCGGCTACGACAACTATTTCAACGCGCCCGGCGCCGGCATCCGCTTCCTGAGCTTCGCCGCCGAGCGCAGCGTGCTCGACGCGCGACTCGAAACCCGCGTCCGGGAGTTCAACGATTCGAGCGAGCTGCCCACCAATTCCTTGCGCGACGGCCCGCAGACCCGGCTCGGCGCCACCTATTCCTATTACTTCACCCCCGGCTTCATCGGCACCGTGCAGGGCTATGCCCAGCGCGAGGATGTCGACGCCGATTTCTATTCCGACTGGGAAATGGCCGTGTCCGCGGGCTTCGCCTGGACCTTCTCCAACCCGTTGTGGCAGGCCAAATATCCGCTGACCTGGCAGGCCGGCGGCGGCATCATTCGCCGGGATTATGACGATCCCGACCCGACCATCGACGTGACCCAGGCCGAGGTGGACGATGTCTGGTGGGCGCGCACGGCGCTGGTGCTGCCGATCGCCGAAACCTGGGCCCTGGTGCCACAGGTTGAATATCGCGATCAGCGTTCTAATTATGATATAAGAACGTACGACGATCTGACCACTCTTCTTGGGGTGCAGAAGAGGTTCTGAGGGATGACACCATCATACTCGTCTAGGGACGTGGTTGGCCTGCGCGCGACGCGCCTGGCCGGGCTTGCGCTTGGCCTGTCGCTTGGTCTCGCCGGCTTCATGGGCGCGGCCCAAGCCGACAAGGTCGGCGTCGCCGCCGCCGTCAATCCGGACGCCTTCTCGAGCCTGAGCGGCACGCCCAACAAGCAGCTCAGCATCGGCAAGAACATCTTCTTCAGCGAGCGTATCAACACCACGAATAGCGGCCTGGTGCAGGTGCTGCTGCTCGACGGCTCGACCTTCACGGTCGGCCCGAACTCCGATCTCGTCATCGACAAATTCGTCTACGACCCGAAGAAGAAGACCGGCGAGATGATCGCCACCTTCTCCAAGGGCACGATGCGCTTCATCGGCGGCAAGCTCTCCAAGAATGAGGGCGGCGTCACGGTGAAGACGCCCTCCGGCGCGCTCGCCATTCGCGGCGGCATGTTCCAGGGCAGCACCTCGCGCGGCATCTACTCCTTCCTCTACGGCGACTCGCTGACCTTCAGAGGCCGGAACGGGCACAGCCAAACGATTTTCCAGCCCGGCTACACTTTCGACGTCTCGGGACATAGCGCCAACATCCGGCCGACGACGCCGCAAGACACCAATGTGTTCATGCAGGCCCTGTCGAGCCAAAGCACGCAGTTCGGCACCGCGGGCGGCACCACCACCAATCCGGGCGGACCCGGCGCCTTCCAGGACGCCAATAATCTGGAGCAAGGCGCCGATCAGGCGATCAGCGACGCCAACACCATCATCGTGCAGACGGCGATCGCGCAGCAGCTCGCGAATTTTCAGAACTTCAAGAGCCAAACTAACAATCCCACCGGACCGCAAACCACTCCGTCCCAGGGTGGAGGTGTCACCGAACCGGAAGTGGAAGTGCCTGTCGAGTACACTGGTTACGCCTCAGGCTTCCTCCAGAGCGGCAGGAACGGCAAGGGTGAGCCTGATCTTCTTCTTAGTGGCATAGATGGTGTGAAGCTCGCGCTGGCACCTAAAAGCGGCACCATCACTGCCGACCTAAAAGTTACCCGCACCGAATATTTTTTGATCTTCCCGAAGACCGTGACCGACTACAATATCGGCTTCCGTGGCGGCGCATTCAATCAAGACAAGACCTACTTCGCTCTCGCCGACAGCGGTTCAACAAGCGTTATTCGAACCGATGTGTTTTCACACAACCCGCCGACCATCTTTTCGTCAGTTGCACATACGACCCCAGAACCAGGCCCCGGCTTTGGAAACCTCAATGCCGGCCTATGTTCTTCGTGTGACTTTTTGCAATACGGCTTTTGGGCTTCCGATTTGGCCTACGGGCCTAATGGCAACCAGATCGACAAGATGGGTGGCTGGTGGGTTGCGACTGACAAACCTGTCTCCCCGAGCGACATGCCCACGACGGGTACAGCGCGTTACGATGGCGATGCTGTCGGCACACTTGCCTTAAGGGATCGCCGTGAATGGCAGCAGTTCCCCGCGACGGGCAAGATGACAATGGATTGGAATTTTGGTTATCGGGCTGGGTGGCTGCAGATCGATAAGTTCGGTGGCGAAGGCACTCCTAAAAAGAGCTTCGGCGGACCCATGGTGGCACCCGGTCAAGTAGATTTCGCAGGCATCATTGGTGGTAACGGGGCGCTCGGTTCGGCGAGAGGATCATTTGTTGGTCCGCGGGGTGGGGAAGCACCCGCAGGTGTCATGGGGAATTTTGGCATCGGCAATTCCAGCTGGAAGGCCAACGGCGTCTTCGGCGGTAGTTTGGTCGAGCCTCGGTAATGTTGGTTAGCCTGCTTGCCTACCCTTGACCCGGCTCAAGGTCACTCTCCCGTAATCCTGAACACTGATAGGAACTGAGTGCTCGGCCCTTTTCGGGCGCCGCTCCCCTACGTTCAGGAGATCCCCGATGCGCACCTCATCTCTTGCTTCATTGGCGCTTGCCGCCGGCCTCGCCCTTCTCCTCCCCAGCCTCGCTCTCGCCGAGCCCACCGAGATAACCATCCGTGTGCTGAGTAAAGACGGCAAGTTCGTCGGCACCAGCATGGGCGGCGCGCGCGTCGTCCTGCGCGACGCCGACACCGGCGAGATCCTGGCCCAAGGCGTCACCAGTGGCGGCACCGGTAATACCGCGCGCATCATGCATGAAGACGGCGGCCGCCGCGCCACGCTCTCCGACGAACTCGGCGGCGAAGTTCACCGCCACGCTCGATCTCGATGAACCCCGCCTGATCGAGGCGGAGGTCTACGGGCCGCTCGCGCAACGCCAGAGCGCCGGCCGCGTCACCGCCACCCATTGGGTCGTGCCGGGCAAGAACATCACCGGCGGCGACGGCTGGGTGCTGGAGCTGCCGGGCTTCGTGGTCGACGTGCTGGCGCCGCCGGCCCATGTGAAGCTGCCGCCGGTCACGGCCAAAGTCGATGTGCGCGCCAACGTGGCGCTGATGTGCGGCTGCCCGATCACGCCGGGCGGACTGTGGGACGCGGACAAGCTCGACGTGAAGGCGCTGGTCACCCGCAACGGCGAGAAGCTTGCCCCCGTCGATCTCAAATTCGCCGGCGAGACCAGCCAGTTCGCCGGCAGCATTCCCGTCTTCGGCGCGGGGGTCTACGACGTCACGGTCTATGCCTATAACCCGGCCAACGGCAACACCGGAGTTCGACCGCACGACTTTCGTCGTTTCGGATAAATAAGCCGTAAAAACAACGATTTATGACATGGCCGAAGGGGTTGCCGGTCCCCCTCACCGTCCCCATATAGCCGTGGTCACGATTTGACGGGGACCCATGCAAACATCAGTGATCCTGCCGGCCTCGGCCGCTCTCGCCGCGCTGCTCTTCGTCAAGCCTTGCCGCCGAGCCGAGCCGCGCCGGCGAGCGGGTCGGCGTCGCCGCCGCGGTGACCCCGCAAGCCACCAGCCAGCCGCCCGGCGGCAGCACCAAGACGCTGAAGATCGGCAAGTCCGTCGTCTATAACGAGCGCATCGACACCGCCGACAACGGCGTGGTGCAGGTGCTGCTGGTGGACGGCTCGACCTTCACGGTCGGCCCCAAGTCGAGCCTCGTCATCGACAAATTCGTCTACAACCCGAGCACCGGCACGGGCGAGCTCGCCGCCACCTTCTCGAAGGGCGCGCTGCGCTTCGTCGGCGGCAAGCTGTCGAAGGGGCCGAACGGCGTCAGGGTCAACACCCCGGCGGGCATGCTGACGGTGCGCGGCGGCATCTTCCAGGGCGTCGTGCGCAATGCCAACCAGGCGGTGTTCGCCTTCGTGTTCGGACATTTTCTGTCGCTCAACCGTGGCGGCCACCTCTACACGCTGCGCCAGTCCGGCAATCTCTTCGCCATCGGCGGGCCCGGCGGGCCGATCCTGCGGCAGACCACGCCCACGGACACCAATCTCATTCTCGCCGCCGTGTCGGGGCACAGCTGGAGCAACATCATCAAGATCAAAGGCAATGCGTGGCCGTTCTATTACGGCATTCAGCCGACCGGCCGCTATCCCGACCAGCCCTTCATCCGGCAGCTTTATTATGACGGCCCGTTCACCGGCCGCCTCACCCGCGTGCCGCAGCCGCCGATTGTCGTTCCGCACACGCCCAATATCGTCACCACCCCACCGACCCGCACGCCCGGCACCAGCCCGCCGCCGATCACGTTCAATCCGAACATCACCGCGTGCCCGAACTGCAAGTGAGGCCGCGCCTCCCCGCATGCGGCGGTTTCGGCCCCTTGCAGCGCGGCGCGACACATCCCAAATAATGGGGCCGCGCCGCGCGGCCGGTCGTCGGGTTCGCCGGTTTGACTTGCCTCATTCTCGAAGGCTTTGCCGGACGTTAATATCGATCGGGCAAAGCGGTTGGGAAGACAGCAGCGAGGCGCCATGCGAGACCCTAAAAACCTGATGTTCGCGGAGGCCTGCGCCCTCATCAAGCAGGCCGAGCAGCTTCACCGCCAGTTTTTCGAGCCGTCCCAAGGTGCCGCGCGCACCGCCCGCTGGGAGCCGCCCATCGATGTGTTCGAGACCGAGCATGAGCTGACGATCGTCACGGCGCTTCCCGGTGTCGAGCCGGAGAATGTCCGCGCCGAGATCGAAGGCCAGACCCTGATCATTACCGGCACGAGGCCGCTGCCCACCGCCGGACGCCGCGCCAATATCGTGCGGCTCGAGATTCCCTACGGCCATTTCGAGCGGCGCATCTCGCTCTCGAGCCGTCTCCGCCTGGCCGCCCGCGAACTGAAAAATGGCTGCCTGGTGCTCACCTTCACTAAGGCTGAATAACCTTAAGACAGAAGTCCGGACCATGAACGACCGAGAACAAAGCTTGAAGATGCAGGACGACGCGAGCGCGACAACGCCGGCGGCGGAGCCGTATAACGGCACCGCACCCCAGCCGGCATTGCCCGACGACGCGATGATCCTGCTGCCGACGCGCAACGCCGTGCTGTTTCCCGGCATCGTGGCGCCGCTCACCCTCGGCCGTGCCCAATCCATCGCCAGCGCCCAGATGGCGGCGCAAAACGACCGGCCGCTTGGCATTCTGCTGCAGAGCGACCCCTCGGCCGACAGCCCCACGCCTAAGGATCTCCACCGCATCGGCACGGTCGCCGAGATCATGCGCTATGTGACGGCGCCCGACGGCAGCCACCACGTGGTCGTGCGCGGCATCCGGCGCTTCAAGGTGCTGGAGTTCCTCACCGGCTATCCCTTCCTCGTCGCCCGCGTCGAGGAGATCGGCGACGCCGAGGTCAGCTCGACCGAGCTGTCCGCCCGCGTGCATCAGCTGCGCGAACGCGCCCGCGAGGCCATCGCCCTGCTGCCCAACGTGCCGCCCGAGATCGCCGGCGCCGTCGAGCAATTGCAGTCGCCCTCGGCCCTTGCCGACTTCATCGCCAATGTCGTCGACATCACGCCGCCGGAGAAGCAGAAGCTGCTCGAGACCCTCGACGTCTCGGAGCGCATCGACCTGCTATTGCGCGAGGTCGCCCAGCAGATCGAGGTCTTGCGCCTGTCGAAGCAGATCGGCGAGCAGACCCAGGAGTCGCTGTCGGGCCGCCAGCGCGAGCATATCCTGCGCGAGCAGCTTCGCCAGATTCAGAAAGAGCTTGGCGAGGGCGAGGACAGCCAGGCCGAGATCGCCGAGCTGCGCGAGGCGATCGACAAGGCCGCCATGTCGGAAGAGGCGGAGAAGCAGGCCAACAAGGAGCTCAAGCGGCTCGAGCGCATGCCCGAGGCGTCCGCCGAATACGGCATGATCCGCACCTATCTCGATTGGCTGATCGACCTGCCCTGGTCGAAGCTGTCCGACGACCGCATCGACATCGCCGAAGCGCGCCGCATCCTCGACGAGGACCATTACGGCCTGCCCAAGGTGAAGCAGCGCATTCTCGAGCATCTCGCCGTGCGCAAGCTGAACCCTGAGGGCAAGAGCCCCATCCTGTGCTTCGTCGGCCCGCCCGGCGTCGGCAAGACCTCGCTCGGCCAGTCCATCGCCCGGGCCATGGGCCGCAAATTCGGCCGCATCAGCCTTGGCGGCGTCCACGACGAGGCCGAGATCCGCGGCCATCGCCGCACCTATATCGGCGCCCTCCCCGGCAATATCGTGCAGGCCTTGCGCAAGGCCGAGACCCGCAATCCGGTATTCATGCTGGATGAGATGGACAAGCTCGGCCAGAGCTTCCAGGGCGACCCAAGCGCGGCGCTGCTGGAAGTGCTCGACCCGGCGCAGAACTCGACCTTCCGCGACAATTATCTCGGCGTTCCCTTCGACCTGTCGGGCGTGATGTTCGTCGGCACCGCCAACGTGCTCGATCAGATTCCCGGCCCGTTGCGCGACCGCATGGAGGTGATCGAGCTCCCCGGCTACACCGAGGAGGAGAAGGTCGAGATCGCCAAGCGCTATCTCGTGAAGCGCCAGCTTGCCGATACCGGGCTGACCTCCGAGCAATGCGACATCACCGAGGGCGCCATCCGTGCGTTGATCGAGGATTACACGCGGGAAGCCGGCGTGCGCAATCTGGAGCGCGAGATCGGCGCGATCCTCCACCACGTCGCCATGCGCGTGGCCGAGGGCAAGGAAGAGCACATGCGGATCGAGGCGAAGGACCTCCATGCCATTCTAGGCGCCCGCCGGTTCGAGAACGAAGTGGCGATGCGCACCAGCGTGCCCGGCGTCGCCACCGGGCTTGCCTGGACGCCGACCGGCGGCGACATTCTCTTCATCGAGTGCGCCCGCGTGCCCGGCAAGGGCGGACTGATCCTCACCGGCCAGCTCGGGGACGTCATGAAGGAAAGCGCTCAAGCGGCGCTGTCCTTGGTCAAGGCGCGCGCATCGGCGCTCGGCATCGATCAGAGCCTGTTCGAGAACTCGGACATCCATTTGCACGTGCCCGCCGGCGCCATCCCCAAGGACGGCCCGAGTGCCGGTGTCGCCATGTTCATCGCCCTGGTGTCGCTGCTCACCGGCCGCACGGTCAAGAGCGACACGGCCATGACCGGCGAGATTTCGCTGCGCGGGCTCGTGCTGCCCATCGGCGGCGTCAAGAACAAGGTGCTGGCGGCGGTGCGTGCCGGCATCACCACGGTGATGCTGCCCGCGCGCAACGAGAAGGACTATGAGGACGTGCCCGAGACCGCGCGCGAGGCCGTGCGCTTCGTGTGGATGGCGACGGTGGACGACGCCATCGAAGCGGCGCTGGAGCCTGCGAGCGATACGGCCAGCGTAGCGCCCGTCAGCTGATAGCCCCGTTGCCCTCCGGCCCTGCCAAGTCACCCCAGCCTAAGTTACGCCATCCCAAGATCGGTCTAGCGCTTGGCAGCGGCGCGGCACGCGGCTGGGCGCATATCGGCATCATCGATGCGCTCGTGGAGGCCGGCCTCAAACCCAGCGTGGTTTGTGGGGCGTCGATGGGAGCGCTCGTCGGCGCCGCATACGTCTCCGGCCGGCTCCCCGCGTTGCGGGACTGGGCCGAGACCGTCAGCTGGCGCGAGATCATGCGCCTCGTGGACATCCGGCTGTCTGGCGGCGGCGTGGTTGACGGCAAGCAGATCGTCGCGTTCCTGCGCGGCCTGGAGATCTCCGCACCCATCGAGAGCTATCCGAAGAAATTTGCCGCCATCGCGACCGATCTCGTGACCGGGCGGGAGATCTGGCTGCAAACCGGCCCCATCGAAAACGCCGTGCGCGCCTCGATCACGCTGCCAGGCATTTTCCGGCCTTATAAGATCGGCGACCAATGGCTCCTGGACGGAGGGCTGGTGAATCCCGTGCCGGTCTCGACCTGCCGCGCTCTGGGCGCCGAAATCATCATTGCCGTGAATCCCAATGGCGACCTTTTGGGGCGGCGATTCAAGGACAAGTCGCGCAGCGCCGACGACACGTCAAAGCGCCCTTCGAACGATTTCCTTGCCCAGCTTCACAGTCAGATGCCGGCCTCGATCAGGCAGCAGATCGACGCTCTTGCGCCGAAACTGCTGGAGCCCGAGGCGCGCAGCCCGGGCTATTTCCAAGTGATCGCCACGGCGATCAATATCATGCAGGATCACATCACGCGCACCCGTCTCGCCGGCGAACCGCCGCACGTGTTGCTCGTCCCCCGCCTGGCCCATGTCGGGCTGCTGGAGTTCAACCGCGCCAAAGAGGCGATTGACGAAGGCCGGGCCTGTGTGGAGCGCGCGCTGCCGCTCTTGCGTGAATATCTGTAGGCCCCCCTACCGCAGCAGGCCAAAGTGCTGGCCAACTGCCTGCCAATAGCGGACATCGGAATTGAGGGGCATGCTAAAGAGGATCATAGTCCTCTCCCAAGCGGCCCGGACCAAACGTCGGAGGCAAACCATGAAACGCATTTTATGCGCATCTTTATCGATCCTGCTGATGCCGAGTGCTTATGCCGCCTCGTTGCCCGGCGACAGCGCCGAGGGGAAGCGCCTGCTCGACGCAAACTGCATGGAATGCCACCAGACCGACATCTACACCCGCAAGGATCGAGCCGTTCAGTCGTTGGATGGGCTGAAAGAGCAGGTGGACGGCTGCACTCACATGGCAAGGAAAGAATTCTCCGCGAGCGAGACGCAGAGCCTCATCAAATATCTGAACGATCAGTTTTATCATTTCGACTAGGCGCGGCGCCGGTCGCGCCGGAGCTGCGCCTTGAACCCGACAGTAGCACCTGTTGCCGGCAGTCGCCTTACCGCAGCAAGAGACCGGGGAAGTGCGAGTTGCACGCCATTACATGGGTGATGGCGGCGCGGTCATATTCGTCCCCTGAGCGGTATCGCGCGAAATAGGCGTTGAGCTGCGCCACGCGTTCCGGCATTGCGTCCACCGCCTGTAGACCAACCGACACCCCGTAATTAGCGAACGCGATCCGCACATGCGGCAGAGACGGCTCGCGGGCGAAATAGCCTTCCTGCATCCACGCGCGGTCGAGCATCGCGAGTGAGCGCTGACGCTGGATGACGGCCCAGTCCTCGTCGGGAAAAAATTGCGTCATCCACAGCATCATGCCGAGCCCGAGATCTTGGGTGATGACGAGATCGCCCGCGATCGCATCGATGATCACTTTCATCTCGGCGATCTCCGGCGCCAGCGCCTGCTCATCGAGCAGCCGGTAGGATACATAGCCGTCGAAGGCGTCGAGCGCGCCGAAGCCGTAGCCGGGATAGGCACCGCTCAAGTCCTCCTGCATCTTCCAGATGACGCCGCGGCCGGGCACCACGAACGGCCCGTGAATGTCGTGGGCAAGCGCCACGCCCTCCTCCCGGTATCTCGGATCGAAACGCCCGAGCACGTGGAGCGCGTAGAGCCACATCGACAGGTAATGAAAATACTGGCCGTCGCGGTCCGCCTCCTCGCCGATACGGATGCCGCGCGTCCGGCCCAGCACGCGCTTGACCTCCGACACGACCCAGAAAGCCTCATCGAGATATTTCTGGTCCTGCGACGCTTCGTAGAGCGAGGCGAGCAGGACGACACCGAAAGCGTCCGTCCACAAATAGCGCAGGCCGTTCGGCCAGATGCGCTCGGCACGCATCCAAGCGAGCTTGGCGAGGACAGTGTCGATGTCCTGCAGGCCCCGCATCAGGTGATTTCGTCGTCTGGCGGATCGTCCTCGAGCGCGCGATAGGCGGCGCCCTCCATATCGTCGAACTGGCCCGAGCGCAGCGCCCATAGAAAGGCACCGAGGCCGAGCGCACCGAGCACGAGCGCGGCAGGAATGAGCCAAGCCAGCGCCGTCATGGCGGCCCCCTCCCCGCCAATCGCGCCGCATTGAGAGTCACCAGGATCGAGGAGCTCGACATCACGATGGCGGCGATGAGCGGCGTAACGAAACCGGCCATCGCGAGCGGCACGCAGATGATGTTGTAGAGGCCCGGCCACGGCGAAATTCTGCATGGCCATGGCGTGCGCCCGCCGGCCCGTGCTGATCGCCTCGGCCACGGGCGCGAGCTTAACGCCCTGGAACACGAAATCGGCGGCGCGCTGGCTGAGATCGGCGGCCGTGGCCGGCGAGATCGAGGCATGCGCGGTGGCCAGCGCGGGCGCGTCGTTGAGGCCGTCCCCGGCCATCAGGGCTTTGCGGCCCTCTTTGGCGCGAGCCTCAAGCCAGGCGATCTTGTCGGCGGGTTTGAGCTCCGCACCCCAAGTCTCGATGCCGGCCTCGCGCGCGGCTCGCTCGACCGCACCGGTCCGGTCGCCCGACAGCAGCGCCACCGCAAAGCCGCGCCGTTTCAGCGCGGCGACCGTCTCGGCGGCATCAGGGCGCATGGCATCGGCGAAGCGGAAGCGCACGGGTGCCTGGTCACCCTTGCGGAACCAGACCTCGGCGCCAACGCCCGCGTCGCCCTCGACGCCACACCAGGCAGCCGAGCCGAGCCGGTCTTCCCCTTCGGCCGTCGTCCGCGCCAATCCCTCGCCCGGCGTTTCCTCGACGCCCGTAGCCGGCATGACGGCGCCAAGCCGCCGCTCCGCCTCGACGACGAGGGCGACGGCGTAAGGATGCCGGCTTGAGACCGCGAAGCGCCGCCGCATCCGCCAACGCCCCGTCAGAAATTTCTTCGCCCTCTATGAGTTGCGGCTTTCCCAAAGTGAGCGTGCCGGTCTTGTCGAACACCACCATGTCGATCTCGGCGATACGCTCCAACCCGTCCGGCGCCTTGACCATGATGCCCTGCCGGAAACAGGCGGCTCGCCGCGGCGATCTGCACGGCGGGCACGGCCAGCGCCAGCGCGCAGGGGCAGGTGATGATGAGCACGGCGATGGCGTAAGTCAGCGCCGCTTGCCAGCCGGCGCCGGCCACAAGCCAGCCAAGAAAAGTCGCCAGTCCCAGAATATGCACCGCCGGCGCATAAATCTGCGCCGCCCGGTCGGCGAGCCGCCGGTAGCGCGCCTTGCCCTGCTCCGCCGCCATCATCAACCGGCCGATCTCGGCCAGCAGCGTAGCGCTGTCGGCGGCGGTGACGTCGATCTGCAAGCCTTGCGTCAGGTTGAGGGTCCCCGCATAGACTTGACTACCGGCGCAATACGATGGCGGGCGCCGTCTCTCCAGTTATGAGACTCTGGTCGACCTCTCCCTTGCCCGCCCACACCACGCCGTCGGCGGCGACCCGCTCGCCGGCCGCAACCAGCAGACGGTCGCCGGGCCTGAGCGCATGGGCCGCGACTTTACGCTGCGTCCCATCCGCGTCGATGACGGTGGCGACGCCGCCCTGAAGGCTCAGCAGATTCTGCGCCTCGCCGCGCGCCCGGACCCGCAAGGATTCGTCGAGATACCGGCCGACCAGCAGGAAGAACAGCAGCGTGACCGCGGCATCGAAATAGACCTGCTCATTGCCGAGCATCGTCTGATAGAGGCTCATGCCCGTCGCCAGAAGGATGGCGAGCGAGATCGGCACGTCCATGTTGAGGCGCCGGCCCTTGAGCGCGGCGAAGGCGGACGTGAAGAAAGGCTGCCCGGCATAGGCCACGGTCGGCAGGGCGATCAGCGCCGACAGCCAGCGGAAGAGCCCGGCCAGCGCCGGGTCCATGTCGCCGCCCTCGCCGGACCAGACGGCGATCGACAGCAGCATGATGTTCATGGCGGCGAAGCCCGCCACCGCCACCCGCCGCAGCAGATATTTCTGCCGCGCATCGCCGCGATCCTGCTTTGCCGTCTCGATCGGGGCCGCGGTAAATCCAATACGGTCGAGCGCCGCAATCACATCGACTTCGCCGGCGCGTTCCGGATCGTAGGTGACGGTGACCCGCTTCGCCGCCAGCGACGCCCGCGCGCTGTCGACGCCCGCGACCCGCATCGCCGCTCGCTCCACCGAGCGCAGGCAGGCGCCGCAATGCATCTCGTCGACGGCAAGCACGAGCGTGCTTGATGCGTGCTCCGGAGCCTGCGCGGCGAGACCCGCCGGAGGCACATGGGCGGTCATGGCCGGTCGGCGACGAACAGGCGCCGCTTGAGGCGGTAGCGGGGCTCCCCACCCCCCGTCTCGCGGGAGGCCACCGAAATCACCCACAGGCCGGGCGTGAGCGCAATGTCCGTGCGGTACACGCCGGGCGACACCTCGTTGAAGACGACCGCGTTGTCCTCCCGGTCGGTGGCGGGACGGCTGACCGTGGCGTCGAGGGCAAGGCCCACGACCGGCGCTTCAGCCTTGTCGCGCACGCGAAACGTCAAGCGGCCTTGGCCGTCATCATAGGCAAGCTCGCTCTGCCAGCCGAGCGCCGCCTGGCGCTTGGCCGCTTCGATCGTCTCGTTGTAGTTGAGACCGCTGCGGTACGGGTCGGGCCGGTCCCCACCACTGAACGTTTCGAGAGCGTAGTAGACGAGGAAGCTGTTGGCGGCGAGCATCACCCCGAAAAACACGATGAGGCCCATGAGAACATGGCGCCCCTCGATGCCGTTGGCGAACCAGCCTTGCGTGAACGACCCTTGCGTCCTCATCGCGGCGGTCCCTGGAACATCGCTTCGTGCTCCGTCCGCGCGCTATTGGCGATATCGGTGATGACGAAGGAGAACGGGGTCGCCGAGCTGGTCAACGCTTTCACGCCCGCCTTGTCGAGGGTCAGATAGATGCGGACGGATTGGAGATTGTCCGGCGGCACCGGCACGACCGCGCCCCCCTCATGACCGATCAGGTTGAGCGTGGCGCCGGGCAGACCGTCGACGCCGATGCTGAAGGCCCTCGGCAAATAAAGCTTGTTGAGCAGCTTGATGGTGTAGCCGTTCCGCACGCCGCCATCCGACAGCCGCACATAGAGCGGATTGCGGTCGTGCAGGACGTTGACCTCGAGCTCGGGCCGGAGCACCAGGGCCGTCACCATGATGAGCGCGACCACCGCCATGGCGACGGCGTAGAGGACGACGCGAGGCCGGACGAGATTGATCGGCTCGGCGCCCACGTCTCCCGCCTCCAGATTGCGCACCGTGTCATAGGCGATGAGGCCGGTCGGCCGGTTCACCTTGGTCATGATCTCGTCGCAAGCGTCGATGCACAGCGCGCATTGAATACATTCGAGTTGCGGCCCGTTGCGGATGTCGATTCCCGTGGGGCACACGGCCACGCATTGGCGGCAATCGACGCAATCGCCCCGCCCCTCCCAGGACTGGCCGACCTTATGCGGGCCATGCGGCTCGCCGCGCCAGGCGCGATAGGAGATGAGCAGCGAATCCCGGTCGAACATGGCGCCCTGGATGCGCGGCCACGGACACATATAAATGCAGACCTGCTCGCGGGCGATACCGCCGAGCAAATAGGTGGACGCCGTGAACAGGCCGACGAAAACGTAAGCCGTCATCGGCGCGTCGAAATTCAGAAACTGCCGGGCCAGCGTCGGCGCGTCGGCAAAGTAGAACACCCAGGCGCCGCCCGTGGCGACGGCGATCAACAGCCACGTCGCATGCGTCGCCGCCTTCTTCCACAGCGTCTCGAACGACCACAGATGTTTGTCGAGCTTGAGCCGTGCATTGCGGTCGCCTTGCCAGAAGCGCTCAACCGCGATCATCAGATCGGTCCACACCGTCTGCGGACAGGTGTAGCCGCACCACACCCGCCCGGCCACGGAGGTGACCAGAAACAGCGCCAGGGCGGCCAGAACGAGAAGGCCGGTGACGTAGTAGAACTCCTGTGGCCAGATCTCGAGGAAGAAGAAATAGAACCGCCTTGCCGGCAGGTCGATCAGCACGGCCTGGTCGGGAAGATAAGGACCCCGGTCCCAGCGGATCCACGGCACCAGGTAGTAGATGCCGAGCGTCACGGCCATGACGATCCATTTGGCCGTCCGGAACGTGCCGTGCGCCTCTTTCGGATAGACCTTGATCCGCTCGGCATAGAGCGACTGGCCCTCCCCGGTGACGGTGGGCACGTCGCTCCGCATCACGCCGGGCGCGGCCTCCACGCGATCGGAATCGCCGTTTACGCGCCCAACAGGCGCGCTGGCTCCTTCATGTAGTTCAGTCATGGCCATCACTAAAACGAGAGGCTACTGACCGCCGCCAAGCGAGTGGACATAGATGGCGAGTTCCTTGATCGTTGCAGGATCGAGGCGCCCAGTCCAGGCGGGCATCATGCCGCCGCGGCTATTGGTAACCGTCTCGACAACGGTTGCCTTGTCTCCACCATAGAGCCAAAGCTCGTCGGACAGGTTCGGCGCACCGAGCGCCTGGTTGCCCTTGCCTTCCGCGCCGTGACATGGGGCGCAATTCGTGGCGAAGATCGGCCCGCCACGCGCCGCAGCAGCCTCGTCGTCGGCAGTGCCGGAAAGCGAGAGCACATATTCAGCCACGTCGTTGACCTGCTCCGGCTTCAACATGCCCAATTTTCCGAAGGCCGGCATTTGGGTATTACGCGTCTCGGGATCGTCGGCGCGAATGCCGTGACTAATCGTCTGATGGATGGCATCGAGCGAGCCGCCCCACAGCCATGCGTCGTCGCGCAGATTCGGATAGCCGAATGCGCCTTGCGCGCCACGGCCGTGACACGGCGCGCAATTGTCGCCGAACACCGCGGCACCACCGGCCATCGCGAAATTCATCAGCTCGGGATCGGCACTGATCGTGGCCAGATCGCTCTCCGCAATTCTGTCCCGGAACCCGGCCTTCGCGGTCTGAGCCTGCACCAAATCCTCGGCGACGATCTCGCGCTGGCTATAGCCGAGCGCGCCTTTGGTATAGCCCGACACGAGCGGCCAGGCCGGCATCAAGATCCAATAGGCGATCGCCCAGACGATGCAGGCATAGAACGTATAGAGCCACCATTTTGGCAGCGGATTGTTCAGCTCCGCGATGCCGTCCCATTCATGGCCGGTCGTCTTGGCGTCCGTTGGCGTATCGCCTTGTTTCTTGGCCATGGCTTAGTCTTTCTCGTTCTTAGACTCGGGCTCGAGCTCGGGGTCCTTCTCCAGAGGCAGTTTGGCCGCCTCCTCGAAACTCTTCTTGTTGCCGGGCCAGAACGCGTAGATCAGAACCCCGACGAACAAGGCGATGAAAAACAGAAGCGCCACCACCTGGCTGATCGATGCCACCTGCTCATAGGTCATCGTTCAATCCTCACCTTAGATTGGGTCCGGCGGCGTCGAATGTCGCGAAGTCGACCAGGGTGCCCAGCATCTGCAGATAGGCGATCAGCGCATCGAGCTCGGATACGGAGCCGGGCTCACCGTCGAACGATCTCACTTGCGCCTTGGGGTAACGCGCCAGGAACTCTTTGAGCCCCTCGGTATTGGCCCCGGCCTGCAGCTCGACATCGGCCTTGGCGCTCTCCACCATCTCGTCCGTATAGGGCACCCCGATGATCGCGCTGACCTTCAGCTTCTCGGCGATGTCGCCATAGTCGAGCTCTTGCTTGGCGAGGAACGGATAGCCCGGCATCACCGACTCCGGCACCACGGCGCGGGGGTCGGTCATATGCGCCCGATGCCATTCGTCGGAATATTTACCGCCAACCCGCGCCAGATCGGGACCCGTGCGCTTCGATCCCCATTGGAACGGATGGTCGTACATGCTTTCGGCCGCGAGGCTGTAATGCCCATAGCGCTCGACCTCGTCCTTGAGCGAACGGATCATCTGGCTGTGACAGAGATAGCAGCCTTCGCGCACATAGATGTCGCGGCCGGCGAGCTCGAGCGGCGTGTAAGGCCGCATGCCTTGCACCTTCTCGATGGTCGAACTCAGCCAGAAGAGCGGCGCGATCTCGACCAGCCCGCCGATGGCCACGACGATGAGAATGCCGACCAGCAGAAGGATCGAGCTTTTCTCGACGACTTGATGCTTTGCCCAGTCCATCCGATCCCCCTATTCGGCCGGAGCCGCGTATTCACCGGGGCGGAACTCGGGCGCCGCCGCAATGCGCGGCTGCTCCGCCGCATCGACCGGCTCATCGCCTCGCGCCGTGCGCCACAGATTGTAGGCCATCAGCAGCGCGCCGGTGAGGAACAGCAGACCACCAGTCGCCCGGATCACGTAGAACGGATGCATCGCCTCGACGGTCTCGACGAAGGAGTATTCGAGGAAGCCAAGGGAATCATAGGCCCGCCACATCAGCCCCTGCAGGATGCCCGACACCCACATCGAGGTGATGTAGAGCACGATGCCCAGCGTCGAGATCCAGAAGTGCCACTCCACCAGCCGCTGTGAATAAAGCGCCTTGCGATGCCACAGCCACGGCACGAGGCAATAGAGCGCCCCGAAGGTAATGTAGGCGACCCAGCCGAGCGCGCCGGAATGCACATGCCCGATGGTCCAGTCGGTGTAATGCGATAGTGCATTCACCGACTTGATGCTCATCAGCGGCCCCTCGAAGGTCGACATGCCATAGAAGGCGACCGCGACGATCAACATGCGGATGACGGGATCGGTTCTGAGCTTGTCCCAAGCGCCGGACAGCGTCATCAGGCCGTTGATCATGCCGCCCCAGGACGGCATCCACAGGATGATGGAGAAGGTCATGCCGAGCGTCTGCGCCCAGTCGGGCAGCGCCGTATAATGCAGATGGTGCGGTCCGGCCCAAATGTAGATGAAGATCAGCGACCAGAAATGCACCACTGAGAGCCGGTAGGAATAGATCGGCCGCTCGGCGCGTTTGGGCACGAAATAATACATCATGCCGAGGAAGCCGGCGGTCAGGAAGAAGCCGACCGCGTTGTGGCCGTACCACCATTGCGTCATGGCGTCCTGGACGCCGGAATAGATGATGTAGCTCTTCGAGCCGAGCATCGAGACCGGCACCGCCAGATTGTTGACGATATGCAACATGGCGACGGTGACGATGAAGGCCAGATAGAACCAGTTGGCCACGTAGATATGCGGTTCGCGGCGCTTGGCGATCGTGCCGAGGAAGACCAGGAGATAGACCACCCAGACGGCGGTGAGCCACAGATCGACATACCATTCGGGTTCGGCATATTCCTTGGACTGGGTGACGCCGAGCACATAGCCGGTGGCCGCCATCACCAGGAACAGCTGGTAGCCCCAAAACACGAACCACGGCGACCATTTGCCGGCGAGCCGCGCCCGGCAGGTACGCTGCACGACGTAAAGTGACGTCGCGATCAGGGCGTTACCGCCGAAGGCGAAGATGACGGCTGAGGTATGCACGGGCCGCAAACGGCCGAAATTGGTCCACGGCAGATCGAGATTGAGAACCGGAAAGGCCAGTTGCCAGGCAATGACGTCGCCGATCAGGAAGCCGGCGATCCCCCAGAAGACCGTGGCGATGACGCCGGCGCGGATGACGCCATCGGCGTAGCCCGTGAAGTCGCGCGGCCCCGTCTTCTCGATGATCTGCGTGAGCATATAGAGGAAGGCGAGGCCCGCGGCGCCGAGCAGGAGGCAGCCATGAAACTGGATGGCCCGGTCTGTTCCGGCAATGGCCAGGATGAGGCCCACGACGACGAGAAGTCCTGCCGCGGCGAGCGCCAGAAAATCCGAAAATGCCTTCCACTCTTCTCGCTGAAGCATTGCAGCCATTGGCCCGTCCCCTCTTTAGACGAGATTTGCTCTAGGCTTGCAGCGCCAACCTTGACCAAGATCAAACTCTTGCGGATGAGCCCTGCGACAGAGGCTCCCGGCCCTGGACCGGCTGGCCGTTTGTAGTGGAGCGTAGTCCGCACGATGGGCAACCACAAGGTCGGGGCCGCGGGCGCGAAGTAACTTCCTCTTGTCATCGCAACCCATTATGATTGCGGAATTGTTCAGGGGGCCGCATGCGACTTTTTACTGGAATCCTACTCGGGGCGTTGCTGACGATCGTCGTCGTCTACATCGTGGATCTTGGCGCCGACGGGGTCGAGCAGCGGCAACTCGTAAACTGGGATGTGGTCGGCGAGCGGCTCAGCGAGCTGACCTCGGGCATCCAGGCGATCTGGGCCGATTTCACCCGCGAGATGACTGGGCCCACTTAAGCCGCTCAGTCATGAAGATCTTTTGAAATCCGCACGCGCGCGGCTGGCGGAGACGGAGTTAGTACCGCCGCCGCTAGCGAGACCAGCGGTACCCTATGCAATTGCTAATGACGGCGAGCGAGCGCCATGGAATGCTGAGTCGTCACCAACTCGGTAGGATGCGCCTCCATGGTCAAAACTGTCGCCTTCATCGTAGCAATTGCCTGCTTCAGTATTTCGGCGTCTGCATCTTCCCTTCCCGTCCCACGTACAGCGTGGGCGTCGGGCGATCTTCTCGCTGTCGGATTTAATTGCGACTTTGTGAATGGAAAGCTCGTCTGCGGCGGCAAGAACGGTGGAGGCGACAAGCAGGGCGGCAGCAAGAAGCCTAATAATGATGGGGAAAACGACCAGCCCAATAAGTCGAAGGACAAGGTCATCCCCAAGACCTGCGGGAAGAAAGTCAATTGCGAAGCCGGCTTCGTTAAGCTCGAAAAGCCCAACAAGTACGGCGCCTGCTGCGAGGCAAGGGAAGGGCTCCCGCCGCCCAAGCAGGCCGAACCCGAGAAATGCAAATTCCCAGGCGAGGTCGGCACGCCGCCCAACTGCTCCTGCCCGGCCGGCACTGAGTTTATGGGCTACAGGGGTTGCCTGCCGAAGAAGGCCGACCCTGTGGGTCCGAGCCCTAAGAAGGTAGTCAACGAATGCTACACGTTCCCGTTCGTAAAGGGGGAACAGGCACATCAAGCGCCCTTCGTTGATAAGTGTCGAGACGTCTACAAGGGAAAAATAAAGTGCGATGGCACCTTCGAAAGCGGCCAGCTGAAATGCTGTTGCACCTATTCTCAATGACTAAGCCGAGCCGTTTGTTACCTACGAAGGGAAGGCCTATTCAGGTCACGCGAACCTCCTGCTTGGTTCGCTTGGCAAGTCGTCGTCGAGGGTGTTGACGCACCCTCGGCGGCGCATCTGAGATTGCCCCTGTCCCCGCCAGCCCCATAACAAAGTGTGGGTAATAACGTAGGCAGTAATGGCGGAGACGGGGGGATTCGAACCCCCGATACGGCTTTTGACCGTATAACGGTTTAGCAAACCGCCGCCTTCAGCCTCTCGGCCACGTCTCCGTCGACCGCAAGGCTTACTGATCCCGCGATGGGCGGTCAACACGGCACCGCGCCACTCCGACAGGATAAGTTTCGTCGTCGGCCGTCCAATTTTGGCGCCGGCCGGCTCGGGCCGCGCGGCCAGTGACGATAATCGGGGCCGGATCGGTCGAAATCGCCGGAAACAGCCCTTGCCCCTTGGCCGTCGCCGGCCCCCATTTATTTTGCCGAGCCCGAGGATGTGCTAGGATTCTTGGCAATTCTTTACAAGGATGACGGTTCACCCATGGGCCAGCCTGCTTGCCCAAAACCGCTTCTATACGCGGCTATTGTCGCCGGCCTCGTGCTGGGCGCGAGTTCGGCGGCGTTTGCCGCCGACGCCGAATACTGCGTCACCTGCACGAATCCCGATCAAATCTATCGCTGCAAGATCACCGGCGTCGGCAAGAGGCCGAGCGATGCGCTCAAGCTCTATTGCGTGATCCGCACCGCCAAGGATGGCCACCACGCCTCATGCAAGGCCGCGGACGTCTCGGCCGACTGTAACGGGGTGGTCAAGGTCTTTAATTATGAGGGCCCGTCCCTGCCCCAGGGCGTCGCCGCCGACCCGCGCGTGCGCGATCTGAAGCAACGGGTCGATCAAGACCGGCGGACCTTCGATGAGCCCAATGCCGAGGCGAAGGGCAAAGCGCCGAAAACACTGTTCGAGCTGGGTGGCCGGGCGGTGGACGCTTCCGCCAAAGGCTTGCGCAGCGCCCGCTCGGCGCTTGGCGGATCGTCGGACGATCCGGCGCCGAAGCCAGCGGCCATGCCGTCAACCGGGGCCTTACCGGTTGCGACCCCGGCACCAGCCCCTCCCCAACCGACCGAGAGCGTCAGTACGGCAAGCCCCGTCAAACCAGCCACCCAGAGCACAGGCTCCGGGGTCGGCGGCTTTGCGCGCAAGAGCTACAACTGTGTCCTCTCGCTCTTCCGCCATTGCAGCGAGCAAGCAGAGAACGGAGCGCCGGAATAATTTCCAGCGCCCCTTCCCCGTAGAACCGTCAAATTCTGGAAGCTAGTGGGTCTGCAGCCACTCGCGCGCGAGCTTCTGGGCCTCGGCGATCTGATCGGCCGACATCTCCAGGGCAACCTCAAGGCGATAGGTCCGAGCCGACTCGTTCCCCCGCGCGGCGGCGAGGTTGAACCATTTATGGGCCACCACGAGATTGGCATCCACGACCCGGCCCGTCGCGTAGAGCATTCCCAACTCGAACAGGGCGTCGGGCGTACCTGTCTGCGCCGCGAGTTCCATATGCCCCGCTGAGATATCCATCCGTGCCATTTTACGTCCCCCTTTTCACTCGCCTTGGAACCTGCGTTTCCCCCGCAAGGTTCATCGAGTGTTGTTCAACTTCAATACGGGAGATCATGGCCGCGCTCTTTCAACAACTGCTGAAGAGGCGTGCTTAATGCAAAATAACTAGAAGTAAATTGCTTGGTAATATTGGTTTACATTGCACGCGTCTGGGCGGGGTATTGATTAAGATTGGCGTTTTGAAAGATTCTCTTGACCATTTCGGGTCACACGCCGGTAACCACGCAAAAGTTTCTCACCCGCCGTTTCTGAAAAAGACTATTGCGCCGCCGCTGCGGCAGGCTCGGCGATCATCATCCGCCAGACCCATTCCCGCTCGGCCGACGCGGCACCGAAAGACGCCCAAGGCACGCGGATCTCATCCGATGCTTCCGCGAGGCTCGCGCCGGTTCCGGCGATCGCCGCCGCCGTCCCCTCGGGAGGCTTTTTGCCTTCCGTCCCGCGCCACACCACGGCGCCCGTCGCTGTAAGATCGCTGGGGCGGATCGGCGGCGCATAGACCGGATATCGCAGGCACACGATGCGCGCCGCCGGAAACAGGCGGCGGAGATTGCCGGCATCGTCGCGATTTGAAGCGATCAGCGTCCCCGACCGAACCCCGCGCGCGCGCAACGCCTCGGCAAGGCCGTCATAGGGAATCGCCATCCGGCACTTGCTGCATTGGGGACCCATGGAGTTCATCAGATCATAGGCGCGGAGCGGCACGACCAACATCGTAGCCACGAGCACCACCGCCGCCAGCACCTTCACCTTGCGGTCCGCGTTCCCGGTGCGCTCCACGAGGGCGAGCAGCCAGAGCGGGGTCAGCACGAAGAAGGGGTGCATATAGCGCTCGAGATAGTGCGTGGCGCCCGTCAGCAAGGCCCCGAGAATCAGAAAGAGAAATCCGCCGATCGTCATATGCAGCAGGAGGAGCGGCCAGTCCGGCGCGCTTCGGTCCCAGTCGGCCGGCCGCAGGCTCCGTTTGAGGGCCACCCAGGCCTCCCGCACGATGCGCGGAAAGCCCACCAGCAAGATGACGTCGAGCGGAAACAGAAAGCCGAGCGGCGCAAAGACCGCGAGACCCACACCAATCGCCCTCGCCTTCAGCCATTCCGATGCCCGCGGGGCAACGGCATCGTTGAACACGGCCACCAGGTCGCGGCGCCCGGCGATCAGCCAATAGACATACGGTGCGGTGACGGCGGCGGCCATGGCGAACGCCAGGACCATCCGCCAGTTCAGCAGTCGCGCCCGCAAGGCCGGCTGCAGAAGCGCGCAGGCCACAAGAATGAGCAGAAAGCCGGAGAAGTTATATTTGCTGAGCAGGCCCAGGCCGACGAAGAGGCCGAACAGGAGATAGTCGCGCGCACCGCCCCGCTCCGCCAAACGCATGAAGGACCAAAACGATGCCGCCACCATGCAGGTCAGCATCATGGTGTGGGTCACGCCTTCATGCAGGTTCCAGCCAATCTGAAACAGCAGAAGCGGCGACAGTCCGGCGACGACCTGCCAGCGCCAGTCGCGAAAGATCCGTGTGGCCGCGAGATAGAGAAAGGCGAAGGTCGCGCTGAGCAGGGCATATTTGATCAGAAGGAAGCTCAGCAGGTTAGGCCCCGTGATCTGCTGCACCGACCACAGCACCCACTCATACAGAGGCGGCTGCCGCTCGACGTAGCCGAGCGCAAATGTCTGCGCCAGGGCATTGGCCGTTGCGTCGTCGAGGGTCAGGTTGTCGGACAGCGCAAAGCGCATGCCGCCAAAGACCAGGCCGTAGACGAGCCCGATCGCGATGACGCCCAAGAGGGTCGGCCAGGAGGGTCTTGCCGCCCCTGCCGCGAAGCGATCTTGCACCGACATTGACGTTCACTTCCCCACACAGGCCGCATGCGCGATGCGGCAAACTAGCCTCACGGAATGAGTAGAGTCGATCCGGTGGTGAGCCGTCCTTCGAGCTCCCGATGCGCACGCTCCGCCTCAGCTAGCGGATAGGTCTGGTTGACGGCGATCTTCACCTTGCCCTTGGCGATGACGCCGAACAAATCGTTGGCGGTGGAGACCAGCTCTTTGCGGGTGGCGATGTAGTCGCCGAGCGCCGGCCGCGTGGCGAAGAGCGAGCCCTTCTGCGCCAGAAGATTGATCCGGAACTCCGGCACCGGACCCGACGCCTGGCCGAAGCTCACCCACATGCCGCGGCGCTTCAAGCAATCGAGCGAGGCCGGGAACGTGTCCTTGCCGATGGAATCGTAAACCACGTCGACGCCCTCGCCCTTGGTCAGCTCCTTCACCTTGGCGACCACGTCCTCCTCGCGATAATTGATGACATGGGTGCAACCGTGGCTCCGGGCGATCAGCGCCTTGCCGGCCGAGCCCACCGTGCCGATCACCGTGGCGCCGAGCGAGGCCGCCCACTGGCAGGCGATCATCCCCACCCCACCGGCCGCCGCATGAAACAACAGCGTCGTCTCCGGCCCGACCTTGTAGGTCCGGCGCAGGAGATATTGCGCGGTCATGCCCTTGAGCATGATCGAGGCCGCCGTCTCGTCGCTCACGTCTTCGGGAATGCGCACCACGCGGTCAGCGGCGATCAGGCGCTCCTGCGCATAGGCGCCGACCGGCCCCGCATAGGCCACACGTCGGCCGATTTTCAGATCCCGCACGCCCTCGCCGACGGCCGTGACCACGCCCGCCCCTTCCATGCCCGGAATGAACGGCATCGCGCTTTGCGGGTAGAGTCCGGTGCGCACATAGACGTCGATAAAGTTGAGCCCAACCGCCGTCTGGCGAATGCGCACCTCGCCGGGGCCCGGATCGCCGACCTCGACCTCCTCCCATTTGAGGACTTCGGGCCCACCGTAATCGTGGACGCGGATTGCATGCGTCATCGTCATTCCCCTTCGCGATGGGTCATACGGGCGATTTGGGCCGGAAAAGGGGCTAGTCGATGCCGAGCTTGGCTTTGAGCAGATCGTTGACCGCTTGCGGGCTTGCTTTGCCTTGGGTCGCCTTCATCACCTGGCCCACGAACCAGCCGATCAGCGCCGGCTTCTCCTTGGCCTGCTCCACCTTGTCGGGGTTGGCGGCGATGACCTCGTCGACCGCCTTCTCGATGGCGCCGGTATCGGTGACCTGCTTCAAGCCGCGCGCCTCGACGATCTCCGCCGGCTCGCCGCCTTCCGTCCACACGATGTCGAACACGTCCTTGGCGATCTTGCCGGAGATGGTGCCGGCCTTGATCAGATCGACGATGGCGCCGAGCTGCGTCGCGCGCTGATCGGACTGTCGACGATATTGCCGCCTTCCTTGTTGAGGCGGCCGAACAGCTCATTGATCACCCAGTTGGCGGCCTGCTTGGCGTCGCGCCCCTTCGCCACCGCCTCGAAATAGTCGACGCTCTCGCGCTCGGCCACCAGCACATCGGCGTCGTAGGGCGTGAGCCCATACTCGGCGATGAAGCGCGCGCGCTTCTCGTCCGGCAGCTCGGGCAAGTCTCTCGGCGAGTGTCGTCCACATAGTCTTGGGTCAGCTCGAGCGGCAGCAGGTCGGGATCGGGGAAATAGCGGTAGTCATGCGCCTCCTCCTTGGACCGCATGGACCGCGTCTCGCCCGTCTTGGCGTCGAACAGCCGCGTCTCCTGATGAATCTCGCCGCCGTCCTCCAGAATCTCGATCTGCCGGCGCGCCTCGTACTCGATGGCCTGGCCGATGAAGCGGATGGAGTTCACATTCTTGATCTCGCAGCGCGTGCCGAGCGCCTCGCCCGGGCCGGCGCACCGATACGTTGACGTCGGCGCGCAACGACCCCTGCTCCATATTGCCGTCGCAAGTGCCGAGATAGCGCAGGATGGTGCGGACCTTGCACACATAAGGCGCGGGCCTGCTCGGACGAGCGCAGGTCCGGCTTCGACACGATCTCCATGAGCGCCACGCCGGAGCGGTTGAGGTCGACATAGGAGAATTGCGGATGCTGGTCGTGCAGGCTCTTGCCCGCGTCCTGCTCCAGATGCAGCCGCTCGATGCCGACGATGACACGCTCGCCGCTGAGGAGATCGACGATGACCTCGCCCTCGCCGACGATCGGGTTCTTGTACTGGCTGATCTGATAGCCCTGGGGCAGATCGGGATAGAAATAGTTCTTCCGGTCGAACACCGAATTGAGATTGATCTCGGCCTTCAGGCCAAGCCCGGTGCGGATGGCTTGCGACACGCAACCCTCGTTGATGACCGGCAGCATGCCCGGCATGGCGGCATCGACCAGGCTCACATGGGAATTGGGCTCGCCGCCGAACTCCGTGGACGCGCCCGAGAACAGCTTGGCGTTCGACGTGACCTGGGCATGGATCTCCATGCCGATCACCATCTCCCAGTCGCCGGTGGCAGCCTTCGATCAGGTTCGATTTTTCCGTCTTGGCGTCCATCGGGCCGCCGCTACTCCTTTTCTCCGCCTGTGCGGAGCCTTTCCTCTTCGTACTGGATGAACCAGCCGATCATCTGCCGCCACAGCGCCTCGACCAGCTCCGGCGGCAGGTTGTTCTCGGCCGCGCGGGCCTTCACCTTGTCGATCACCTGCTGGATGCGCCACGGCACGCGCGCGTCCGCCGGCGCGTTCTTGAGCTGCCAGGCGCGGTCCACATAGGAGAAACGCTCGCAGATGAGATCGACCATGGCCCGATCGATGCGGTCGATCTCGAGCCTCACCTCATCCATGCTCTGACACTTCTGTGCTTCGCGGGTCGCCATAGCAAAATCTCTCGTTAAATCGCCGCCTCAGGCACCACGGCTTCGACCTCGATCTCAACCAGCCAATCGGGGCTCACGAAGCCGGAGACCTGTAGCGTGGTATTGGCGGGACGAATGTCGGCGAAAACCTCGCCGTGAACGCCGCCCACCGCCTCGAAATGCTCCATGTCGACAAGGTACACGCGCGTACGCACGACATCTTTCAGGCTCGCGCCCGCTTCGTCGAGCGCCTTGGCGATCACCTCGAAGATCGCACGCGTCTGCGCCGCAGGATCGCCGATCGCCACGGGCTTGCCTCCCGACGCCGCTGTCGTGCCACTGACCGCAACGATATTGCCGACACGCACGGCCCGGGAGTAGCCGACGATCGACTCGTACGGGCTGCCGGAACTGACCAGAAGCCGGCTCATGCCGCGTTGCTCCACCAGTCTGCCGGTTTGGCCGACGGCCCCGCGGCATCCTCGATCACCTGGGCGGCGCGGAACAGCGTCTCCTCGTCGAAGGCGCGGCCGATGAGCTGCAGCCCGAGCGGCGTGCCTTCCGACGACAGCCCCGCCGGCACCGAGATGCCGGGCAGCCCCGCCATGTTCACCGTCACCGTGAAAATGTCGTTCAGATACATCTCGACCGGATCGCCGGACTTCTCGCCGAGCGCGAAGGCCGGCCCCGGCGTGGTCGGCGTCAGGATCGCGTCCACACCCTCGAACGCCTGATCGAAGTCGCGCTTGATCAAAGTCCGCACCTTTTGCGCCTTGAGGTAATAGGCATCGTAATAGCCCGCCGACAGCACATAGGTTCCGATCAGGATACGCCGCTTGACCTCGGCGCCGAAGCCCGCCTCGCGCGTGTTCTCATACATGGAGAGCACGTCAGAGCCCGGCTCGCGCAACCCGTAGCGCACGCCGTCATAGCGGGCGAGGTTCGACGACGCCTCCGCCGGCGCCACAATATAATATGACGGCAGCGCGTATTTGGTGTGCGGCAGGCTCACGTCTTTGATCTTGGCGCCCGCATCCTTCAGCCAGGCGATGCCCTGCTGCCACAGCGCCTCGATCTCCGGGGCCATGCCCGGCATGCGGTACTCTTTGGGGATGCCGATGGTGAGGCCTTTGACGCCCTTGCCGATCGCCGCCGCAAAATCCGGCACCGCCACATCGACGGATGTCGTGTCCTTCGGGTCGTGGCTCGCCATGGCTTGGAGCAAGATGGCGGCGTCGCGCACGGTGCGGGCGATCGGCCCCGCCTGATCCAAAGACGAGGCGAACGCGACAATGCCCCAGCGCGAGCAGCGGCCGTAAGTCGGCTTGATGCCCACGGTGCCGGTAAAGGCCGCCGGCTGGCGGATCGAGCCGCCGGTATCCGTCGCCGTGGCGCCCATGCACAGACGCGCCGCCACCGCCGCCGACGAGCCGCCGGACGAGCCGCCGGGCACGAGCTTCGCGTCGGAGCCGGAGCGCCGCCACGGATTGATCACCGGACCGTAGAAGCTCGTCTCGTTGGACGACCCCATGGCGAATTCGTCGTTGTTGAGCTTGCCGAGCATCACCGCGCCTTCCGCCCACAGATTGGCGGTGACCGTCAACTCATACGGCGGCGTGAAGCCGTCGAGAATATGCGAGCAGGCGGTCGTGCGAACGTCCCGCGTGCAGAACAGATCCTTGATGCCGAGCGGAATGCCTTCCAGCGCCCCGCCCTCGCCTTTGCCGAGACGCGCATCGCTCGCCGCCGCCATTTCAAGCGCGCGCTCGGGCGTCGGCAGCACATAGGCGTTGAGCGCCGCGTTGGCGGCCGCGATGGCGTCGAGATGGGCCTGGGTCAGCTCGCGCGCCGTAAACGACTTGTCGCGCAAGCCATCTCGCGCTTCGGCAATGGTGAGGTCTGTCAGCTCGGTCACGGGGCGGCTTCCCTACTCGACGATCTTGGGCACGACGAAATAATGATCGTCGACCTTGGGCGCGTTCTTGAGGATGGCGTCGGCGCAAAAGCCGTCCGTCACCTCGTCCTTGCGCTTCTTCATGGTCATGGCCGCCACGCGGGTCATCGGCTCCACGGCGGAAGTGTCGAGCTCGTCGAGCTGGGCCACCCAATCGAGAATGCCCGATAGCTCGGTCTCCAGCCGCGCGGCCTCCTCATCGGTGATGGCGATGCGGGCAAGACGGGCAATGCGGTGGACGGTGGCGCGATCGACGGACATGGCGGTGAGATGGGGTCTCGAGAGGTTGGCGTTGCGTTGCGGCGTTCCTAGCACCGGGCCGAAAAGGCGGCAACTTGGCTTGTCGCCGCGCCGAAACGCCCACAGCTTCAGGCCTGAAGGCCTCAGCCCTCGAAGGGAACCCCAACCTCCGGCACCAGAACCCGGTTGCCGCCCATCTCGGCGACGAAATTGTCCGCCGTCTGATCGATCACCGGAAAAGTCCCGTAGTGGCATGGCACCACGGTCTCGAAATTGAAGAACCGCTTGCAGGCGAGCGCCGCCGTCTTGGCGCCCATGGTGTAGCGGTCGCCGATGGGCACGAAGCCGATTTGCGGCTGATACAGCTCGCTGATCAGCGCCATATCGGAGAAAATGTCGGTATCGCCCATGTGATAGGCGGTCTTGCCGTTCTGCGCCGCGACCACGATCCCGCACGGATTGCCGAGATAGACCGGGCGCCCATCCACCATATTCGAGGACGAATGCAGCGCCGGAACGAAGATCAGGTCGAAATCGTCGTGGGGAATCGAGCCGCCGGTATTGCCGGGATCGGTGTTCTCGACCCCTTGGGCCTGGAGATAGCCGGCAAGCTCATGCACCGCCATCACCGGCACGCCGGTCTCCTTGGCTATGGCGACCGTATTGCCGAGATGGTCCTCATGGCCATGGGTCAGCGCCACATGGGTCAGGCCTTCCGTCACCTCGGGCTACGGGAATGCCCGACGTCTCGAAGGTGGCGTTGCCGGTCAGAAACGGATCGAGCAGGATACGGCTTGCGCCCGTGTCGATCCGAAAGCAGGAATGGCCGAACCACGTAATCTTCATCGTCTCACCCTTTAGATCGTTCCCGTGACCGCAGAACCGCCCCTTCCTATCGAAGACTTGGCTTTGAGGCTACAGCCCGAGGCAAGGCTGCTCGGCCTCGACGTCGGCACCAAGACCGTGGGCCTGGCGCTGTCGGACGTGACGCGCTCAATCGCCACGCCTTACGAGACATTGCGCCGCGCCAAGTTCACCGCCGACGCCAAGAAGATCGCAGAGATCGTCGACACGATGGGGGTCGGCGGGCTCGTCATCGGCATGCCCTTCAATCTCGACGGCTCCGAAGGCCCGCGCGCCCAGTCCACGCGCGCCTTTGCCCGAAATCTCGCCGGCCATGTCTTCGTGCCGATGGCGTTTTGGGACGAGCGGCTATCGACCGCAGCCGTCGAGCGCCATCTTATCGAGGCCGATGCCTCCCGCAAGCGCCGCGCCGAGGTGATCGACCGCATGGCCGCCGCCTATATTCTGCAAGGCGCGCTCGACCGGCTCAGAAATACTCGCCGCGCAAGCCCGCTAGATCGGCGCGCTGTCGAACAGCATATAGTCTTTCGGATTTTCCGGGCAAAGCCCGCCGCCGCACAGCGCAATGGTCGAGAACACATTGGCGATGGCCAGCGCCAGGAACAGCAGAAGCGCCGAAAGCGGCAGGACCTTCAGCCGGACCGACATCGGCTCGGCCCGCGAAAACTGGCGGTCGTCCAGCAGCATCATGGCGCAGCCCACAACGATCACAGCGGCGGCGATGAACGCCCAGGTATAGAGATGCAGCCCGAATACCGGATTGCCGTAGGACCCCGTGCCCGGCACGATGTGCAGCAGGATCTGACGCATCGACATGGCACCGCCGGCGACCGCGCCGAGAATGGCGACGCCGTAATGGCTCGGCTTCGGCCCGAAGATCAGATTGAGCGCGATGCCGAAGCCCGCCGCGAAGAAGCCCGCCCGCTGCAAGATGCAAAGCGGGCACGGCAAGTCGCGGAACCAGATCTGATCGACGAAGGCGAGCGTCAGCAGCGTACCGATGCCAAGAAGCCCTACGGCATTCAGGAGCCTCGACAGGTCGGCGGACATGCCATTCTCCTTTGACTCAGAGCTGGATACTCAAGACTTCGCTGACATGGACGCGGAACAGCACGAGCATCACCAGGACGCCCACGACCCAGAAGCCCATAGCCACGGCACGGTGCCGCAACCACGCAGCACCTAGCGCACAGGAAAAGAAGAGGAAGGGTAAGCTCATCATCGCGCGGCTCTCCCGTTTGTCCCCCTGCCGGCGTGTTGCCGCCGGCTCGTCACGTCTTATTGATTCGTTTGAGATGCAAGGTATGGAGAAACTTGCCACGCTGACAAGCCCCCTATCCCTTTGAAGGGTAAAGCGCCCTCACGGGCGGCATGGCCATCGCGGCACAATCACCCCGCCAGCGGCCCGTTACGGCAAGCTTACCTTAAATCGATGCGCGTGCTTGATGCTTGGATCGCGCAGGCTTATACAGTGCCCTTTAATGAGCATTGCGGCAGAAGCTTCCCCGTCCTCCTTTCCCCATCGCCATCTGCTTGGAATCGAGGGGCTTTCGCGCTCCGAGATCACGGCGCTGCTCGACCTATCCGAAGACGCCGCCAAGCTAGGCCGCCAGATCCACAAAAAACGTGACGATCTCCGCGGCCGCACCCTGATCAATCTGTTTTTCGAGGCCTCGACCCGGACCCAGAGCTCGTTCGAGCTGGCGGGCAAAAGGCTCGGCGCCGACGTGATGAACATGTCGATCCCGACCTCCTCGATCCAGAAGGGCGAGACCCTGATCGATACGGCGGTGACGCTGAATGCCATGCGCCCCGATCTCCTCGTGGTGCGCCATCACTCCGCCGGCGCCGTCGAGCTGCTCTCCCAGAAGGTCGACTGCTCGGTGATCAATGCCGGCGACGGCAGCCACGAGCATCCGACCCAAGCCCTGCTCGATGCGCTCACCATCCGCCGCCACAAGGACCGGATCCAAGGGCTGATCGTGGCGATCTGCGGCGACATCCTCCACTCGCGGGTGGCGCGGTCGAATATTCTCCTGCTCAACACCCTCGGCGCCCGGGTGCGCGTCATCGCCCCGTCCACCCTGCTCGGCGCCGGCATCGAGCGGCTCGGCGTCGAGGTCTTCACCTCCATGCGCGAGGGGCTCAAAGACGCGGACGTGGTCATGATGCTGCGCCTGCAGCGCGAGCGCATGGTGTCGAGCCTGATCCCGAGCACGCGGGAATATTTCCACTTCTTCGGTCTCGACTACGACAAGCTCAGCCACGCCAAGCCCGACGCGATCGTCATGCATCCCGGCCCCATGAACCGCGGCGTGGAGATCGACTCCAACGTCGCCGACGACCCCCGCAGCGTCATCCGCGAGCAAGTCGAGATGGGCGTCGCCGTCCGCATGGCCGTGCTCCAGGCGCTTGCCCGCCATCTGCCAAACGAATGATCACGATGTCAGGCCACGACACAGACCATCGCAGCCCGCACCGCCCGCTGGCGCTCGTCAATGCGCGGATGGTCGATCCGGCGACCGGTCTCGATGCCTTCGGCGGCCTGTTGATCGCCGACGGCGTCATCGCCGATCTCGGCATGCACATCTCCGAAGGTGCCGTCGAGGGCGCCGAGTTCGCTCGATTGCGGCGGCCGCACCGTCGCGCCCGGCCTGATCGACATGATGGTGTTCGCCGGCGAGCCGGGACACGAGCACCGCGAGACCCTGGCAACGGCGAGCCGGGCGGCCGCGGCCGGCGGCGTCACCACCATTCTGTGCATGCCCAATACCGATCCGGTGATCGACGACGTGGCGCTGGTCGACTTTGTCCTGCGGCGCGCCCGCGATACGGCCGTCGTCCATGTCCATCCCATGGCGGCCATGACACGGGACCTGCGTGGCGAGGAGATGGCCGAAATCGGCCTCCTCCAGGAGGCGGGCGCCGTTGCCTTCACCAATGGCAAGACCACGGTCGCCAATGCCCGGGTCATGCGCAACGTGCTCGCTTACGCCAAGGACTACGGCGCGCTGATCGTTCATCATCTGGAGGATGCGCCGCTCACCCAGGACGGCGTCATGAACGAGGGCGAGGTGGCGACCCGGCTGGGCTTGCGAGGCATTCCCACCGCTGCCGAGACCATCGTGCTGGAACGCGACATCCGCCTCGTCGAGCTGACGGGCGGGCGCTATCACGCCGGTCAGATTTCCTGCCGCGCGTCGCTCGACGTCATCCGCGCCGCCAAGGCCCGCGGTCTTCCGGTCACCTGCGGCGTATCCGTCAACCACCTGACCCTCAACGAGAACGACATCGGCTCCTACCGCACCTTCTTCAAGATGAAGCCGCCGCTGCGCGCCGAGGACGACCGGCGCGCCATGGTCGAGGGCGTGGCAAGCGGCGATATCGATGTGATCGTCTCGGCTCACGATCCGCAGAGGCGCCGAAGGCAAACGCCGCCCCTTCGCCGAGGCCGCCGACGGCGCCGTGGGGCTCGAGACCATGCTGGGCGCCGCCTTGCGCCTCTACCACAACGGCGAGGTCACCCTGCACCGCCTGCTCGAGGCACTGTCCGCCAATCCGGCCAAACTGATTGGTCTCGGCAGCGGCAGTCTGGCCAAGGGCGCGCCGGCCGACCTCGTCCTGATCGATCTCGAGATGCCTTGGACGGTCGAGCCCGAGAAGCTGTGCTCCAAATCCAAGAATACGCCCTTCGACGGTGCCCGCCTTGAAGGCCGTGCGCTCGTGACATTCGTTGCCGGGCGTCCCGTCTATCATTACGGTTGAATAGCCTCGCAGCACTCAAAGAGGATGATCAATGCCCCCTGCCGAGGACTGGAGCGCCGTTCTCCCGTTCATGCTGGGGCTCAGCCTCTTCAGCTTCGTCGTCGGCTATTTGCTTGGCTCCATCCCGTTCGGCCTCATCCTCACTAAGCTTGCCGGTGGCGGCGATGTCCGCAAGATCGGCTCCGGCAATATCGGCGCGACCAATGTCTTGCGCACCGGCAACAAGCCGCTCGCCGCGCTGACCCTGCTGCTCGATGTGCTGAAAGGGACCGCCGCCGTTTGGCTCGGCGCGCATTTCGGTCCCGTGGCCGCGATCTGCGCCGGCCTCGGCGCCTTTCTCGGACATCTCTTTCCGGTCTGGCTCGGCTTTCGCGGCGGCAAAGGCGTGGCCACCTTTATCGGTGTGGCGCTCGGTCTGTATTGGCCCGCCGCGCTCGCCTTCTGCGTCGTCTGGCTCATCGTCGCCTTTGCCACGCGCTACTCCTCCCTCGCGGCACTCGTGGCCAGCGCCGCCACGGTCTGCACGCTCGCCATTACCGACCAATGGCGGCTCGCGGCGCTGTTCTTGTTGCTCACCGTCCTTCTCTATGTCCGTCACGCCCCCAACATCGAGCGGCTGAGGAAGGGCCAGGAGACGCGCATTGGCGAAAGCAGGCAAGGAAGCTAAAGCCGGCGCGCGCCTTAACGCACGTCAGCGCCTCGCTTGGCTGAGGCTTATTCGCAGCGAGAATGTCGGCCCCGCCACCTTCCGCGCGCTGGTCAATCAGTTTGGCGGCGCCGAGGCGGCCATCGAGGCGCTGCCGGAGCTCTCGCGCCGCGGCGGCCGCGCGCAAGCCATTCGCCTCTGCAGCGCACAGGAAGCCGAAGCCGAACTCGAAGCCGCCGAACGTCTGGGCGCACAGCTCGTGGCCCTCGGCGAGCCCGGCTACCCGCCGGCCTTGGCACAGGTCGATGCGCCGCCGCCGGTCATCTATGTGAAAGGCCGCCTCGACCTGGCCGACATGCCCATCGTCGCCATCGTCGGCGCGCGCAACGGCTCGGCCGTCGGCCAGAAATTCACGCGCCAGATCGCGAACCATCTCGGCATCGAAGGATTCGTCATCGCCTCAGGGCTGGCCCGCGGCATCGACACCGCCGCCCACAGCGCGGCCCTCGATCACGGCACCATCGCCGTGGTCGCCGGCGGCATCGACATTATCTATCCGCCGGAGAACGAGGCGTTGCAGCGGGCGATCGGCGAACGCGGCCTCCTCGTCAGCGAGCGCGCCCCGGGCTTCTCGCCGCGCGGCAAGGATTTCCCCCGCCGCAACCGTCTGATCTCCGGCATCTCTCTGGGTGTCGTGGTGGTCGAGGCCGCCGAGCGCTCAGGCTCGTTGATCACCGCGCGGCTCGCCGGAGAACAAGGCCGCGAAGTCTTCGCCGTGCCGGGAAGTCCGCTCGATCCGCGCGCCGCCGGCACCAACAATCTCCTGCGCCAGGGGGCGACCCTCGTCACGAGCGTGGCCGACATCGTCGAAACCTTGGCGCCGATCCTCGGACGCCCGCCCGCATTGCCGGCGATCGAATTGTCGTCCTCGGACGAGCAAGTGACGCCCGCGCCTCTTCCCGATGTCGGGCAGACCGAGCGCGCCATTGTCATAGACGCGCTTGGACCCTCTCCCGTCGATATCGACGAGCTGATCCGCGCCACCGGCGTGGAGACGCGGAAAGTCCACATCATTCTGCTGGAGCTCGACCTTGCCGGCAGGCTGCAACGCCATGGGCGGCAGCTCGTCTCGCTGACCGGCCCGTGACGCTTTAGCCGCGATCCGACTTTTCGTCGTTGGCTTCGTCGAGGGCGACGCTGATCAGATAGCCGAGGAATGGCAACTGGGCCCGGTGCGCCACCAGGCGCAGCCCTCAAGCAGTGAAGCAATATATTCCGCCGCCTCTCCGCGCTTCGGCACGGACTCCTCGCCGCCCGGGGTGGGGCTTGCCGGCGGTCCGGCGTTGGAGCCTGCCATGCCATTTCGCCTTGTATCGTGGCCTCTGGTCCCCATCATCAACCCCCGAATCGCAATATTCGGCGGCGGTTGCCGCACCGAGAACAGAGTTGAGTTTAACACCATAAAGTTGTCTTTAGTTAGTATACACAGCCTGAAGTTGTCAATGATCCGTTCGCTAAATTTGACAGCGGCATTGCGAGTCACCATTTTCGGCGCATACAAGGGTCGATTCCGAACCCCTCGCCCTGAGCCGGACGCTTTTTCGCGCGGCTAGGAAGTCCCAATGAACATCGTCATCGTTGAATCGCCAGCCAAGGCAAAGACCGTCAACAAATATCTCGGGTCCGGATACCGTGTGTTCGCCTCGTACGGACACGTGCGCGATCTGCCCTCTAAGAACGGCTCGGTCCTGCCGGACAACGACTTCGAGATGCTGTGGGATGTCGACCCCAAAGCGGCCAAGCGTCTCAACGAGATCGCGCAAGCCCTCAAGGGCGCCGACAAGCTGATCCTCGCCACCGACCCTGACCGCGAGGGCGAGGCGATTTCCTGGCATGTGCTGCAGGTGCTCGACCGCAAGAAAGTGCTCGGCAAGATCCCCGTCGAGCGCGTGGTGTTCAACGCCGTCACCAAAGAAGCGGTGCTCGAGGCCATGCGCCATCCGCGCGAGATCGACGGTCCTCTGGTCAACGCTTATCTCGCGCGCCGGGCGCTGGACTATCTCGTCGGCTTCACCCTGTCGCCGGTCCTGTGGCGGAAGCTGCCGGGCGCCCGCTCCGCCGGCCGCGTGCAGTCGGTGGCGCTCAGGCTCGTATGCGACCGCGAACTCGAGATCGAGAAGTTCAAGACTCAGGAATATTGGTCGATCGTGGCGGAACTGGCGACGCGCAAGGCCGAGACCTTTCAGGCCCGGCTCCTCTCGGTCGCGGACAAGAAGCTCGAAAAGTTCGACATCGCCGACCAGGAAACCGCCGAGCGGCTCAAATCCGCGCTCGAAGGCGGCCGCTACACCGTCGGCACCGTCGAGAGCAAGTCGCAGCGCCGCAATCCGGCCGCGCCCTTCACCACCTCGACCCTTCAACAAGAGGCGTCGCGCAAGCTCGGCTTCTCGCCGCGCCAGACCATGCAGCTTGCCCAGCGGCTCTATGAGGGTGTCGATCTCGGCGGCGAGGCCGAAGGGCTCATCACGTATATGCGGACCGACGGCGTGCAGATCGTCCCGGAAGCCGTCGGCGCCATCCGCACTCTCGTCACCGGTCTTTATGGCAATCGCTACGTGCCGCCGTCTCCGCGCCAATACGAGACCAAGGCGAAAAACGCGCAAGAGGCCCATGAAGCGATCAGGCCCACGGATTTTAGCAAGGCGCCGGATAAGGTCAGCCGCTATCTCGAGCCCGACGCCGCCAAGCTCTACAAGCTCATCTGGCAGCGCACGCTGGCCAGCCAAGCCTCGAGCGCGGAGATCGAACGAACGTCGGTGGATATCGACGTCGCCGGCAGCGACGGTAAGCCTTACGGCGTCCGCGCCACCGGTTCGGTCATCCGCTTCGACGGCTTCCTCAAGATCTACGAGGAAGGCGTCGACGACGTTGTCGGCGAGGACGGCTCGCTGCCCGTCTTGAGCCAAGGCGACGCGCTCGATCCGCGCGCCATCGAGGCCAAGCAGCATTTCACCGAGCCACCGCCCCGCTATAGCGAAGCGACGCTCATCAAGAAGATGGAAGAGCTCGGCATCGGCCGGCCGTCCACTTACGCCACGACCCTCAATGTGCTGCGCGAGCGCGAATATGTCCGCATCGACAAGAAGCGGCTTCACCCCGAGGACAAGGGCCGCCTGGTCACGGCCTTCCTCGAAAGCTTCTTCAAGCGCTATGTGGAATACGACTTCACCGCCGACCTGGAGGAGAAGCTCGATCTGATCTCCGCCGGCGAGCTCGAATGGAAAGAGGTGCTGCGCGACTTCTGGCGCGACTTCATCGGCGCGGTGAACGAGATCGGCGACCTTCGGATCACCCAGGTGCTCGACGCCCTCAACGATCTGCTCGGTCCGCATGTCTTCCCCGACACCGGCCAAGGCGGCGATACCAGGGCATGCCCGTCCTGCGGCGAAGGCCGCTTGAGCCTCAAGGTCGGCAAGTTCGGCGCCTTTGTCGGCTGCTCCAACTATCCCGATTGCCGCTACACACGGCAGCTCGCCGAAACCGGCGACAAGGCCGCCCTTGCCGACGGCAAGGTCCTCGGCACTGACCCCGAGACCGGGCTCGAGGTGAGCGTCCGCACCGGCCGCTTCGGGCCTTACGTCCAGCTCGGCGAAGCCGTGGACGGCGAGAAGCCGAAGCGCGGCTCGATCCCAAAAGGCAACGACCCCGACGCCATCGATCTCGCCCGCGCGCTGCAACTGCTGTCTCTGCCGCGCGAGATCGGCCTTCATCCCGAAACCGGCAAACCGATCCTCGCCGGCTATGGCCGTTATGGGCCTTACGTCCAGCATGACGGGAAATATGCGAGCCTGAGCACGCCGGAGGAAGTGTTCGAAGTGGGCGCCAACCGCGCCATCGCCCTCCTGGCCGAGAAGGCTGCCAACCGGAGCCCGCGCGGCGCCACCGTCATCAAGGAACTCGGCGAACACCCCGAAGGCGGCGGCAAGGTGCAGGTGCTGAGCGGCCGCTACGGTCCCTATGTGAAGCATGCCAAGATCAACGCCACCCTGCCGAAGGACCGCGAGCCCGAGCAGTTGACCATGGCAGAGGCGGTGGAACTGATCGCCGCGCGGGCCGCCAAGGGTCCGGCCAAGAAGGCTGCCGCCAAGAAGAAGACAGCGGCCAAGAAGCCCCGCCACCAAGAAGCCCGCAGCCAAGAAGCCGGCAAAGAAAGCCGCCGGCAAGACCGGCAAGAGCAAGGCGGCCGCCGAAGGCGCGGCGAGCTAAGCGGCGCACGTGGTCAAACCAAAGCAGCCCGCCCCCAAAAGGACAGCGCCGCCCGCCAAGAGCGGCGGCAGGAGCACGGGCAAGAGCACGAGCAAGGGCGCGAGTAACAGTGGAAGCAAGACCGCCGGCAAGCTTCCGTCCAAGCAAGAGATCATCGACTTTCTGAAGGAGTCGCCCACGCAAGCCGGCAAGCGCGAGATCGCCCGCGCCTTCGGCATCAAAGGCGCCGCGCGCATCCCCCTCAAAGCGCTGCTGCGCGACATGGCCGATGAAGGCCTCATCGAAGGTTCCCGGCGGAAGCTGTCGCGGCCGGGCGACCTGCCGCCGGTCACGGTGCTTGAGATCGTCGCCCGCGATGCGGACGGCGAGTTCATCGCCAAGCCGGCGACGTGGGACGAGGCGCATGGCGCTCCGCCGCGCATTCTCATGGCCGAGAGCAAACGTGACGGAGCGTCAGCCGTCGCCGGCATCGGCGATAAGGTGCTGGCGCGCATCACCCCGCGCGGCGGCGACGCCGACTATCCCTATCAGGCCCGCACCATCAAGCGCCTGCCGCGCACCACCAACAGCCTGCTCGGCATTTTCCGCAGCCTCAAGGACGGCCGTGGCGTCATCGATCCGATCGACAAGAAGCAATTGAAGGAGTGGACGGTCCCCAGCGGCGCCACGGGCGACGCCGAGAACGGCGAGCTCGTCCGCTTCGAGATGGCGCGCTCCGCACGCTATGGCGTGCCGACCGCCCGCATTGTCGAACGGCTCGGCAATCCGGAAGCCCAACAGGCCATAAGCCTCATCGCCATTCATGCCCATGGCATTCCCGACACCTTCCCGCCCGCGGTGATCGCCGCTGCCGATGCCGCCAAGGAGGTCGAGCTCGGCCGCCGCGAGGATCTGCGGCAGATCCCTTTGGTCACCATCGATCCATCCGACGCGCGCGACCATGACGACGCGGTGTGGGCGGAAGCGGACCCAGACCCGAACAACCGGGGCGGCTGGGTCGTCATCGTCGCCATCGCCGACGTTTCCCATTACGTGACGCCGGGCAACGCGCTGGACGAGGAAGCCCGCAAGCGCGGCAACTCGGTCTACTTCCCTGACCGCGTCGTGCCGATGCTGCCCGAGCGCATCTCCAATGACCTGTGCTCTCTGAAAGAGGACGTGCCGCGCCCCTGCCTCGCCGTCCGCATGATCTTCGACAAGGACGGGCGCAAGCTAAGCCACCGCTTCGTGCGCGGACTGATGCGCTCGGCCGCGAGCCTCAGCTACGAACAGGCGCAAGCGGCAATCGACGGCCGCATCGACGAGACGACCGGCCCCCTTCTCGACACCGTGCTGCGGCCGCTCTGGGGCGCCTATGCGAGCGTCGTGCTGGCGCGGACCGAGCGCGGCCCGCTCGATCTCGATCTGCCCGAGCGCAAGATCCTGCTCGACGACAAAGGCAAGGTCCGTGGCGTCGCCACCCCGCCCCGCCTCGACGCCCACCGCCTGATCGAGGAGTTCATGATCGCCGCCAACGTGGCCGCCGCCGAGACCCTCGAGGCCAAGCGCACGCCACTCATCTACCGCGTCCATGACGAGCCTTCGAAGGAGAAGCTCGCGGCGCTGGGCGAGTTCCTGGCCACGATCGGCTTGAGCCTGCCCAAGGCGGGCACGCTCAAGCCGGCCCAGTTCAACCGCATCCTCGCCGAGACGCGGGCCACGCCGACGGCCGATCTCGTCGCCGAGGTAGTGCTGCGCAGCCAGTCACAGGCCGAGTACAACCCGAACAATTTCGGGCATTTCGGCCTCAACCTGCGCCGCTACGCCCATTTCACCTCGCCGATCCGCCGCTATGCCGACCTCATCGTCCATCGCGCGCTGATCCGGGCGCTCGATCTCGGCGCCGGCGGCTTGACCGACACCGAAATTGGCGAATTGGCGGAGATCGCCATCGCCATCTCGGCCACAGAGCGCCGGGCCATGGCGGCCGAGCGCGACACCACCGACCGGCTCATCGCCGCCTTTCTGGCCGACCGGATCGGCGCGTCCTTCCCCGCCCGCGTCTCGGGACTGGTGCGGACGGGCCTGTTCGTGCGGCTGGCCGAGACGGGCGCCGACGGCTTCGTGCCGGCCTCAGGCATCGGCCACGAATATTTCTATCATGACGAGGTGCGGCGGGCGCTCGTGGGCGAGGATACCGGCCTGGCCTATCAGCTCGGCGACTCCGTCGAGGTCCGCCTGGTGGAGGCGATCCCGACCGCGGGGGCGCTACGCTTTGACATGTTGAGCGAGGGTCGCCATATCGGTATCAAGGCTGGACGCCCTGGAAATAGGGGCTTTAAAGGCCGGCCTCCAGCCCAAGGGCGACCTCAAAGCAAAGGGCGACCGCAAGGCAAAGGGCGCTCCCAAGCCAAGGGACGCCCGCCAGCTACGGGCAAGGGCCGCCCGCCGCGCAAGCGCCGCTGAACGGCCCGCGTGCCGCCAGGAAAGGATGACGTGATGCAGAAGAGCGTTGGGCCCGTGCAGCCACACCAGCACGACGGCCGCTCGACCGGCCCCCGCGAGGTTCTGCAATCGATCCTTCGCGGCGCTGGCCTCAAATGCCCGGCTTGCGGCACGGGCGCCATGTTCCACCGCTATTTGAAGGTGTCCGACAACTGCCCCCATTGCGGCGAGGCGCTGCATCATCAGCGGGCCGACGACGCCCCGACCCTATTTTACCATCGTCATTGTGGGCCATGTGGTGGTCGCCCTGGTGCTGGCCGTGGAGATGGCCTACCACCCGCCCCTGTGGCTTCACGCGGCGTTATGGCTGCCCCTGACGGTGATCCTTGCGCTTGTTGTGCTGGCGCCGGTCAAGGGGTCGCTGGTGGGCCTGCAATGGGCCCTGCTCATGCATGGCTTCGATCCCGAGGCCAAAGAGGAGCTCGGCGACGAGTTCGCCCCACCCTCGTCTTGACTTCCGCCCGCGACCCTTTAGGTTCCGCGCGAAATCTACTATAGCGATTACCCGAGGACGACATGGCCAAGTCCGTTACCCAGAAGATCAAGCTCGTAAGCACCGCCGGCACGGGCTATTTCTACGTGACCAAGAAGAATCCGCGCAATCAGACCGAAAAGCTCGTCTTCAAGAAGTACGACCCGGTCGCGCGCAAGCACGTAGAATTCAAGGAAGCCAAGATTAAGTAGCGGCCGTCGGCCTGCTATTGGGACCGTCTCATTGAGGCTGGTTGCAGTCACGCCACAGCTGCGTCCGCATCGCGGCCGTGGCAGCCGCATGCCGTCCTCGCAAGGCGCCAACCCTAAGACTTAAGATGAAGCCGATAGAGACCGCCGGATAGGGTGGCCGGCCGAAGCGCGGCGCTTACGAGGAGGCCACTCAACCGCGCTCCGGCCAGCCGAACCCCACGGACCCAGGAGATGCGGCGGACCTGAGCACTCCGTAGGGTTATTCTGATCCGGAAGGAAACGTTCGGGATGGCGCGCCGGTTTCCCGCGCTGGCCCCCTCGTCCATTTCTCTACCTCCGCACCAATTCGTCTAACTAAGTCAAATCATAAAAACAAACGGCGGTGGGACGAAATCAATCGTCATATTTAGCTTAATATGACGAAAAATGAGCCAGTGTAAAGTCTTAAGCACAAGCCCTCAGTTCTAAGGTCAAGTGGAATCGAGACACGCTGGCCGGCCGACTTCAGACGTGCTTCGGGGCAATCCGGTGCAAAGTGATTTGCGAAACGCCGCCCGATTGGCTCGGCGCGCTGAGGCAGGCGTCCGCTACGCCGCGTCGGCAACGACCCGGTTTCGGCCGTCGCGCTTGGCGCAGTAAAGCGCCTGATCCGCCCGCTTCAGAATGAGGTCGGGCGTATCGTCCGGGAATTCCAGCGCGGCGACACCGACGCTTGCGGTGACGGCGAGCCCGCCAATCCGCTCGCCGGCGTAGAATGGCGCGGTGGCAATGCATTGTCTCAGGCGCTCGCCCACCACATAGGCCTTGCCGAGATCCGTATCCGGCATGACCACGACAAACTCCTCGCCGCCGAGGCGGCAGGCCAAATCGATCCCGCGAATATTGCGCCGCAACCGTGCCGCGAATTCCCGCAGCACAGAATCGCCCGCGTCATGGCCGTGACTGTCGTTGATCACCTTGAAATGGTCGATGTCGATCACAAGCACCGACAGCGGCTTACCGCGCTGGGCCGATTCCTCGAACAAGGTTTTCAAGTGACTGGCCATGTAGCGGCGATTGTGGAGCGCTGTCAGCGGATCGAGGATCGCCATTTCGACGGTCTCTTCAAGGCGCAGCCGCAAATGGTCGGTATAGCGTTTGCGCTTGATCTGCGTCCGCACACGCGACAACAGCTCATTCGGGTCGACCGGGCGCACGATATAATCGTTAACGCCCATATCGAGGCCGCGGAGCAGGCGCGCCTCCTCCCCCGGCTCGACAATCATCATGATGGGCAAATGCCGCGTCCGGTCGAGCGACCGCACTTGCGAGCAGAGCCGCAAGCCGTCGGCATTCTCCAGATTGAGACTGACGATCATCAGATCGAAATTGCCGTCGGGGACTTGCAGCAAAGCGTGCGCCGGATCGGCCTCACGCTGCAGAAATTGCTCTTCTTCGAGCGCCTTCACGATGCGTTCGGCCGCACGTTCGCGATCTTCGACCAGCATCACGCGGCCGCCGCGGCCGGCTTCCTCGAGCCGCGCGCCCATGACCGCGGCGAAACCCATCTGCTCCTCGGTCGAGGCGCGCATCAGCATCTCGTCGGTCAGCTGCTTGAGCCGCGCCAGATTTTTAACCCGGGTAATGAGCGCAAGATCGTCGACCGGTTTCGTCAGAAAGTCGTCGGCGCCCGCCTCCAGCCCCCTCACGCGGTCCGCGGGCTGGTCCAGCGCCGTCACCATGATGACCGGAATATGCTGTGTGCGCGGCTCGGCCTTGAGCCGGCGGCAAACCTCGAACCCGTCCATGCCCGGCATCATCACGTCGAGCAGGACGACATCCGTTCCCTCCCGCGTGCAGACCTGCAGCGCTTCCGGGCCGCTATGCGCGGTACGCACCTCGAAATACTCGGCCGTGAGCCGGGCTTCGAGCAGCTTTACATTGGCGTCGACATCGTCGACCACGAGAACGCGCGCAGTCATTGAACCCTACCGTGCTTCACCGATGAACTGCCTGACCGTCTCGAGGAACATCGACACGGAGATGGGCTTCGAAATATAGGCCTCGCAGCCGCCTTCACGAATGCGCTCCTCGTCGCCCTTCATGGCGAAGGCAGTGACGGCAATCACGGGTATCTGCCGCAAATGGTCGTCTTCCTTGAGCCACTTCGTCACCTCGAGGCCCGACACTTCAGGCAACTGGATATCCATGAGAATGAGATCGGGCCGGTGCTCGCGGGCAAGCGCCAACGCCTCCATCCCGTTGCGGGTCTGGAGCGTCTTGTAGCCATGGGCGTCGAGGAGGTCGTGGAAGAGCTTCATATTCAGCTCGTTGTCCTCGACAATCAGGACAGTCTTGGTCATTGGCATCGGCCCCGGCGATTCGGTCCGTCCATGATCGGCGATCTGGTCATAATGTGCCATGGCAGCTGAAGCCGACCTGTCTTTCCAGAACATTGAAGTCCGTCCCCCGTGTTGGCGCGAGTTTCGCCGCTAACACGTAACCAAACCCTTTAGAGTTGTGGACGGACAGGCCGGAAACCCTGGCTTTTCTCAGGGTAGGTTACCAACATGGGTGGCGATCCGCGCGCGCCGCGTCCCACGCGCACGAGGGTGCCAAGCGGGAGTGCAACCCGCGGCTACTGGCAGTCTTTGGCTTGAAGATATTCGAGCGAGGTGAGCGTGCCTTGGATCGAGAAGTCGCCGTAGTCGATCAACAGCTCGCGGCTGACGCCGTTCTCATAGAGCCGGAAATCGATCTGATAGCTCGGCGTCAGATCGCCGTCCGTCGGCTCGAAATAGCCGATGGAGACAGGCCATGAGGGAAGCTCGTTAAGCTTCTTCTCCTTGGCGGGGGCTTCGAGCTTCGTGTCATCGGCGCCCGGCTTCACCTCGGTGCCGATGAACGCCGTGGTCTCATACACCTTCCGCCCCTTCTCCGAGCCATCGTAGATCTTGGCTTGAAATAGGGACTGTCCGGAGACGGCTTTTTCGATCAGCGCGATACTGTGCTGGGTGGGGAAAAGGACTTGGCCAGCGACGTCGAGCTCGGCGCGCGACGGTTGGCTGAGATTGACCTTGACGGCAGCATTGGGATCCGCGCGCACCGCCCGCCCCATGGTGACATCGCCGAGCTTGTCGTTCAGATATTGCGCCGACTGAAAGCGGAACTTCTTGCCGTCGCCCTGCTCCCAGGTCGAGGACCGAAGGTCCGTCAGATTCGTCTGGCCTTGGGTGTCGGTCATCTGCGTGACCATGCGCATGTTGAGCGAGTAGCCGTCGCACGGCGAGCCGGTGAACTCGAACACCATGCGCCCATCGATCCCCGTAATGCCGGACGCCGACCGCGCGCCGTCCAATGTCATCTCGTAGATGGCGCGATGGGGCACGAGCTTGCTCGGCACCTTGGCGGCGAGCGCCAGCGCCTGGTGGGGAAGCGCGCAAGCCAGCCCAACAGAGGCCACCAAAGCCGCCACCAGCGCCGATTTCCGATTCACACCCTGCATGCCTCGCCTCGCATCTTCCTCAGCGTCCCGCCGTAAATCCCGGCGGGAAACTCAATTTTTGGCACCAACTCGCGCGCCCCACAAGGGCCTGATACGCCTTGCACGCGACCGTGGCGCTTGCGAGCCGGTCCGATTTGCACAATGGTCGGAAGAACTTCGACCCCTTGAGAGGAAGCATGGCAGGGCAGATAGAAGCAAGACTTAAGGCGCTCGACCTCGTTTTGCCCGAGGCCAAGGCCGCCATCGGCACCTATGTCCCCTTTGTCCATTTCGGCGGCCAACTCCTCATTTCCGGCCAATTGCCGATGAAGGACGGCGCCGTCGCGGTCGCCGGCACCCTTGGCGACGGCGTTGATGTGGCGCAAGGCCAGGCCGCGGCCAAGCTCTGCGCCCTGAACATATTGGCGCAGGCGAAGGCGGCGCTCGGCGATCTCGACCGCATCGTGCAGCTTCTTCGCCTCAATGGCTTCGTCAGCGCCACGCCCGGCTTCGCCGATCATCCCAAGGTGATCAACGGTGCCTCGGATCTCATGGTCGAGATCCTGGGCGACAAGGGGCGCCATACCCGTATCGCCGTCGGCTGCGCCAGCCTGCCGCTGAACGCCGCCGTCGAGATCGATGCCGTTTTTGCCATAGACTAGCCCCCAACGGGGACCCCTCAGATGGCCGAGCTCTACTGGCTGAAACGGCCGATCGCCCATCGCGGTCTGCACGACGCCGCGGCCGGCGTCGTCGAGAACAGCGCCGCTTCCGTTACCGCCGCCTTGGGCCACGGCTACGCCATCGAGGTCGACCTGCAATGCGCGGCCGACCACATGCCGGTGGTATTTCACGACGCCACCCTCGACCGGCTCACCGACGAGACCGGCCCGGTCGCCGCCCGCGACGTGGAATTGCTGCGCGCCATCGCCCTGCGCGGCACGAACAACCGCATCCTGTCGCTGCCCGATCTGCTCGCCCTGGTCGGCGGCTATGTCCCGCTCGTGCTCGAGGTGAAGAGCACCTGGCGGGGTGACGGCAAATTCGAGGCGAACATCGCCAAGCAGCTCGCCGCCTATGCCGGTCCGGTCGCGGTCATGTCGTTCGATCCCTATTCGGTGGCCGCGTTCCGAGAGCTGGCCCCCGCCCTGCCCCGCGGCCTGGTCGCCTGTCGCTTCGCCGCCGAGCACTGGGCGGACCTCTCGATCTGGCAGCGTTTCGCCATGCGGCATCTCCTCACATCCGCCTTCGCACGGCCCCACTTCATCGCTTACGATATCGGTGCGCTGCCGGCGGTCGCGCCGCTGATCGCAAAGCTCGTGTTCGGGCTGCCGTTGCTCACCTGGACCGTGCGGACCAAAGCCGATCGGGAGCGCGCGCTTCGCTATACCGACGCCATGATCTTTGAAGGGATCGACCCCTGAGCCATGGGCGACGTGGAGAGACATCCGACGGACCGAGGTGAGCAAGACGCCGATGCCGACGTCGTAGTCCGCGTCTCCCGCCGCATCGCCGATGTGCCGGCGAGCGATTGGGACGCCTGCGCCGCCGGCGCATCGGGGCTCCAATCGCCGTCAGCGAGACCGCCTAACCCGTTCATCTCCCATGCCTTTTTGACGGCGCTGGAGGAGAGCGGCTCGGCTACGCGGGAGACCGGCTGGCTACCGCAGCATCTCCTTTACGAGGACGGCGACGGCCGCCTGCAGGCCTGCATGCCCTGCTATCTGAAGAGCCATAGCCAAGGCGAGTTTGTCTTCGACCATGGCTGGGCCGAGGCCTATATGCGCGCCGGCGGGCGCTACTATCCCAAGCTCCAGGCCTCTGTGCCGTTCACGCCGGTGACCGGCCCCAGATTGCTCGTGCGCCCCGGCCTGAGCCCCATCGACCGCGAAGCGGTTCTGCTCGGCGCCGGCACCACGCTGTCACGCGAGCTCGGCGTCTCCTCGCTGCACATCACCTTCATGACGCGCGCCGAGTGGGAGCTGGCCGGTACGCTCGGCTATTTGCAGCGCACCGACCAGCAGTTCCATTGGCTGAACCAAGGCTATGACAGTTTCGACGACTTCCTCGGCACGCTGTCCTCGCGCAAACGCAAAGTGATCCGCAAGGAGCGCCGCGCGTCCCTCGAAGACGGTGTCGAGATCGAATGGGTCACGGGCAGTGACCTGACCGAGGCCCATTGGGACGCTTTCTTCGCCTTCTACACGGACACCGGCGATCGCAAATGGGGCACGCCCTATCTGACGCGCGACTGTTTCAGCCTGCTCGGGCAGAGCATGGCCGACGCCTTGCTGCTCGTGCTGGCCAAGCGTGACGGCCGCTACATCGCCGGCGCTCTGAACGTCATCGGCGCCGACACGCTCTATGGCCGCTATTGGGGCGCCACCGAGACGCACGACTTTTTGCATTTCGAGGTCTGCTATTACCAGGCCATCGACTACGCGATCGCCCATAGCCTTGCCCGCGTCGAAGCCGGCGCCCAAGGCGGCCACAAGCTGGCGCGCGGTTATCTGCCGGCGGAGACCTATAGCGCCCATTACATCGCCGACCCGGCTTTGCGGCGCGCGGTCGCCGACTATTTGGCGCGCGAACGGCTGGCCGTCGCCCACGAGGCGGCGCTCCTCACCGAGGGATCGCCCTATCGCCGGGACAAAGCCTAGGCGGGCGGGCTAGCCCTCGAGCGTGAACGAGATTTTGCCGTTGATGCGGTACTTCTTGATCTTGCCGTTCTCGACCGTCGCTTCGAAGTTCTCGATCCAGATGGACCGCACATTGCGCACGCTGTCATTGGCGCGCTTGACCGCCGTCTGGGCCGCGTCTTCCCAGCTCTTGTCGGACTCGCACAGAACTTCGATCACTTTGAGCATGGACATGGGGCTTCCTCCTAGGGGTGGGGGTTGGGGGGAAATTCTTTTTGTTCCCTGATCCTAGCTACCTAAACAGCAGCCACCTAGCCTTGACAGGCATCAATGGGCGGATTGTGGCGACCGATCGGGGAATATCCTCATTATCGGGTTGACCGCGTGCGGCTAAGGAATTGAAATGATTCCGAAAAATGCGAGCAGCGGGAGGACAAACGATGGCGGCTTACGACCCGAACAACATCTTCGCCAAGATGCTGAAGGGCGAGATCCCCTGCCACAAGATCTACGAGGACGACGACACCCTCGCCTTCCTCGACATCATGCCGCGCACCGAAGGCCACGCGCTGGTCATCACCAAGGAGCCCGCAGCCGACCTGTTCGCCGTCTCAGCCGAAGGTCTGGCGAAGCTCATGGCCGTGGTGCAGAAGCTTGCGCCGCGGATCAAAGACGCGGTCGGCGCCGACGGCGTGCTGGTTCAGCAGTTCAACGGGGCGGCGGCCGGGCAGACCGTGTTCCACCTTCACGTCCATATCGTGCCGATCAAGGAGGGTGTGCCGGTCAAGCCTCATGCCGGCGACATGGCCGACCAGGCCGAGCTCGCCGCCACGGCGGAGAAGATCCGAAAAGTCGTGTCGGCCTAGTCCTCGCCGAGGGGAACCTTCGGCACGACGCTTGGCCCGGCCTTGGACCCGCCACGGGCTTTGCGGGCCTTCTTGGCGCGCGGCTTGGCCGCCTTGGCCTCACCCGCGTCGTCGGCCTCGTCCTCGTCGTCGTCGAGGTCGCGCGGCTTAATCGGCGTGTCCGGCTTGATATATTCGAAGCCGAGCACTTTTTCGCCGCCCTTCTCCTCGACCAGCACGCGCACGGTGCCGCCATCTTTCAGCGCGCCGAACAGGATCTCCTCGGCCAGCGGCTTCTTGATGTGCTCCTGAATGACGCGGGCGAGCGGACGGGCGCCGAACTTGTCGTCATAGCCCTTCTCGGCGAGCCATTCGGTCGATTCCGGCGTGAGCTCGATGGTGATGTTGCGGTCGCTGAGCTGTGCCTCCAGCTGGAACACGAACTTCTCCACCACCTGCGAGATGACCTCCGGCGGCAGGCTGGCGAACGGGATGATCGCGTCGAGCCGGTTGCGGAACTCCGGCGAGAACAGGCGGGTGATTGCCTCCTCGTCGTCGCCTTCGCGCTTGGACCGGTTGAAGCCGATCGCCGCCTTGGCCATGTCGGTGGCGCCGGCGTTCGTGGTCATGATCAGGATCACGTTCTGGAAGTCGACATGCTTGCCGTTGTGGTCGGTCAGCTTGCCGTGATCCATGACCTGCAACAGGATGTTGAACAGGTCGGGATGCGCCTTCTCGATCTCGTCCAGCAGCAGCACCGAATGGGGGTGCTGGTCGATGCCGTCGGTGAGCAGTCCGCCCTGATCGAAGCCCACATAGCCAGGAGGCGCGCCGATCAGCCGCGACACGGTATGGCGCTCCATATATTCGCTCATGTCGAAGCGCAGCAGCTCGACGCCGAGCAGCGAGGCGAGCTGACGGGCGACCTCGGTCTTACCCACGCCCGTCGGCCCTGAGAACATGTAACTGCCGATAGGCTTGCCCGCCTCGCGAAGCCCGGCGCGCGACAGCTTGATCGCCGCGGCCAGCGCCTCGATGGCCTTGTCCTGACCGAACACGACGCGCTTCAGATCCTCGTCGATGGCGCGCAGCACCTCGGCGTCGGTCTTGGAGATCGTCTTGGGCGGAATCCGCGCCATGGTGGCGATGGTGGACTCCACCTCCTTGACGCCGATGGTCTTGCGCCGCTGGCGCTCGGGCAACAGCATCTGCGACGCACCGCTCTCGTCGATGACGTCGATCGCCTTATCGGGCAGCTTGCGGTCGTGGATATATTTCGCCGACAGCTCCACCGCCGACTTGATGGCCTGGTTGGTGTAGCGCACCCGGTGGAAGTCCTCGAAGTAAGGCTTCAGCCCCTTCAGGATCTCGATGGCGTCGGGCACCGACGGCTCATTGACATCGATCTTCTGGAAGCGCCGGACGAGCGCCCGGTCCTTCTCGAAATGCTGGCGGTATTCCTTGTAGGTGGTCGAGCCCATGCAGCGCAGCGTGCCCGACTGAAGCGCCGGCTTTAGCAGGTTGGAGGCATCCATGGCGCCGCCCGAGGTGGCGCCCGCCCCGATCACCGTGTGGATCTCGTCGATGAACATGATGGCGCCGGGAAAGCCCTCGATCTCGCGCATCACCGCCTTCAGCCGCTCCTCGAAATCGCCGCGATAGCGGGTGCCGGCGAGCAGCGCGCCCATGTCGAGCTGGAAGATGGTGGCGTCCATGAGGACCTCCGGCACATCGCCCATGACGATGCGCCGCGCCAGACCCTCGGCGATGGCGGTCTTGCCCACGCCGGGATCGCCGACGAAGAGCGGGTTGTTCTTCTGCCGGCGGCACAGCACCTGAATTGTGCGCTGGATCTCAGGCCCGCGCCCGATCAACGGATCGATACGGCCCGACCGCGCCTTCTGATTGAGGTTGATGCAATAGACCTCGAGCGCATCGGCGCCGCGCTTCTTCTCTTCGCCGCCTTCGACCGTGGCAGCGTCGTCGTCGACGCCACGCACCGTGCGCGGCTCGGACGCGCCGCCGCGCTTGGCGATGCCGTGGCTGATGTAGTTGACCGCGTCGAACCGGGTCATGTGCTGCTCTTGCAGGAAAAACGCCGCATGGCTTTCCCGCTCGGCAAAGATGGCGACCAGCACGTTGGCTCCCGTCACCTCCTCGCGGCCGGACGACTGCACATGCGCCACCGCGCGGTGAATCACCCGCTGGAAGCCCGCCGTCGGCTGGGCGTCGCCATGGGTGTCGAGCACCAGGCCCGAAAGCTCGTTGTCGATATAGCCGGTCAGCTTGTCGCGCAGGAGATCGAGGTCCACGTCGCAGGCGCGCATCACCGCAGCCGCGTCGCGGTCGTCAACCAACGACAGCAGCAGATGCTCCAGGGTCGCGTATTCATGGCTGCGCTCGTTCGCATACTGCAGAGCGCGCCTCAAAGCCTGCTCAAGACTGGTCGAAAACGAAGCCACTGAATTCCTACTCTTTCTCCATCGTACACTGCAGCGGATGCTCGTGCTGACGGGCGAAACTCGTCACCTGCGCTACCTTAGTCTCGGCCACCTCGTAAGTGTAGACCCCGCAGATACCCACGCCCTTCTGATGCACGTGCAGCATGATTTGGGTTGCCTCCTCCGGAGGCTTGTTGAAGAACCGCTCGAGCACATACACGACGAAATCCATCGGCGTGTAATCGTCGTTGAGAAGCATCACCTTGTAGAGGCTTGGCCGTTTGGTCTTCGGCCGCGTCTTGGTGACGATATGAGTGCCGGTGTCGTCGTCCCGGCGATTGTCGCCGCTTCGCGCCATCGTCAGCCTCTATGTGGCGTCGCGTGTGCCATCTGCCAAGGGAGAGCTTTCGCTCGTTCGAGGTAAAACCATTCCTGATGCATTCTAACGTCATCGGGCGAGGCCCGGCAAACTGACCGGTTGCCTCAGGCTACCATAGGATGAGTTGCCGACAGGAAAACGGCAAAAAAAAAGACCCGGGGGCGAACCCCCGGGCCTTTTCGATTGAAAAGGTGGAGCGTGATTCGCGCTACGCAGCCTTCTTGGTCATGGCAGCCTCGACCGGCTTATAGGCGTCCTTGGCCAGGCCGACATACATCTCGCCGATCTTGGACATCTCGGCCATGTAGGTGTCATAGGCCTTCTTGGCGAACTGGGACTGAATCTCGACAGCCTGCTCGACAGACTTGCAGCCGACCAGTTGCTCGAAGACGCGAGTGGAATCCTCGAACGCCTTCTTGGAATAATCGGTCATCTCAGCCGCAATGGCCTGGAAACCCTTGTTCATCTCGCCGAACGAACGAACGTAAGCATCGAAACCGTCTTTGCCTACTTTTTGGAACTCTTCGAAACCTTTGAGCATGGGGCCCTCTTTTGGGATAGGGAGAATTGTTGCGAACGCGAAGCAAATATATGCATTGCACAAAAAACGTCAATGGCAAATTTTTGCACTGCACAAAACCTTCGCTTAACGCTTTGGCAATAGCCAGATTTTAGCCTGTCCTCTCACCACCCTGGTTTCCCGCAGACGGCGCGGTCGGCGCGGGCCAGAAGGTCGGGGCGCGCATTGGAAATGCGCGGGGGAAGGGTTGTCAAACGGGGGAAGGCTCGCGCCTTCAAGTGTTCGTGAAAGTTCTTAGAGTTCGTGTTTGGGCGCTGTCGCGCCGCCTCGCCTGCCTCAAGCTTGTGCTGCTGCTCAGCTTTGGAGCAGTCCTCGCGCCTATAAGTGAGGCGACCGCGGCAAGCGCCGTCAAAGCCGCCATCATCGTCGACATGAACAGCGGCAACGTCCTCTACGCGCAGTCGGCCGACGTCGCGCGCGCGCCGGCCTCGCTCACCAAGATCATGACGCTCTACATCCTGTTCGCCTATCTGCGCGCCGGGAAGCTCACCTACGATACCGACCTGAAAGTGTCGGCCCACGCCGCCAGCCAGGCGCCGACCAAGCTCGGCCTGAAGCCCGGCTCGACCATCAAGACGATCGACGCCATCCGAGCGCTGGTAACCAAATCGGCCAACGACGCGGCCGCGACCATTGCCGAGAATCTTGGGGGTAGCGAGGAGAACTTTGCCCGCATGATGACTCAGACGGCCCGCAATCTCGGCATGAAGAACACGACCTTCCGCAACGCCTCGGGGCTGCCGAACGACGAGCAGCTGACCACGGCGCGGGACATGGCCATTCTCGCCACCCATGTGATCAACGATTATCCCGAATATTACGGGCACTTCGAGACCCGTTACTTCGCCTATCAGGGCCGCAAATACCGCAACCACAACCGGCTGTTGTTCGGCTACAAGGGCACGGACGGCATCAAGACCGGCTACACAAGGGCGAGCGGCTTCAACCTGACCGCCTCGGTCAAGCGCGACGGCAAGCATCTGGTCGGCGTCGTACTCGGCGGCCGTACCGGCGCCCAGCGCGACGCGGCCATGCGCGCGCTCTTCGACCAGCATTGGTCCAAGGCCTCCACCGGCAAATCCTCGGCCAGCGCCCTGATCGCCTCGCTCATGGGCACGTCTTCACCGCCGCCACCCTCGCGAAAGCCGGCTTACGCCCTCGCCTCGGCAGAGCCGTCCCTGCCTCTTGGCGCGTCGGCCGAAGAAGGTGACACCAGCAGCCCCGGCGACACCGTGCGGACAACCATGTCGCCGAACCGCCCGGCGCCGCGCAACGCCGCCAAGCCGGCCCTCCCCATGGGACACTTCCAGGTCCAGGTCGGCGCCTACACGTCTCTGTCCGATGCGCAAAACCGGCTCGGCATGGTCCGGCAGCGCGCGCCCACAGTGCTCGACGGGCATATTCCGTTCGTCGCTACTTTCATGAAGGGCGATACGGAATGGTACCGGGCGCGGTTCGCCGGCTTCTCCAAGACCAATTCTCAGTCGGCTTGCGCGGCCCTGAAGCGCATGTCCCTCGACTGCATCGCCATGGCGGCCGACTAGACGGAAGCGTCAACCGCCGCTAGCCGCCCAGCAGCACTTCCTTGGCTTCGTTGATGCGCGCCGCGAGATAGGTGGAGCCCCCTTGGTCGGGGTGCATCTTCATCATCAGCCGGCGATGTGCCAGCCGGATATCCTCGACGGATGCCCCGGGACCGACCTCGAGCACGGCCCGGGCTTCCTCCACCGTCATGCCGCCTTTGGCGCGCGTGCGGCCCCGCTTGGCCCTGGCGGCGCCCTCCTCGTCCTCGGCGCGGTCGCGCCACCCGGCGACCCGCCAATCGAGATAGGCCTCCATAAGAGCGGCCTCTTTCAAGCCGTCCATCTCGAACTCCTGGTAGAGCTCGACCGCCTCCCGGTCGCTGAGCGAAGATAATGTCCGGCCGGCAAACCGCCCCACGTGGCATTTGCCATCCATATGGCCGCTGTCGTGATCGAGTTCCATCTCCAAGCGCTCGGTGCCGACATGCGACGTCTGCCCGGGCGTCTTCTGCGACGACCCGAAGATGCCGCCAAGACTGCCTCGGCGGCCGACCAGCGCCAGACCGAACGCCGCCAGCGGGATGGCGATCGGCAGCGCGCCGCGGATCGCCAAGAAGCCCGCGGCCGCCAGGGCCACGACGCCGCCGCCCTTGCGCAAGACCGTGGCGAGCTTGCGGGCATCGGCGCTCGACACCAGCCGCACGCCGAGAATGATCAGCACGAGAACCGCACAACCGGCGAGGAAATAGACCATGTCAGCCGCCCGTCAGCCGAGCTGCTCGAGCAGACGCACCGCCGCGCCGCTTCGCGTCTCATCGCTGTGATCTTGCAGGGCCTTGCGGCCGCCACTGGCATAGACGGCCACCGCGGTCAGCAATTCGCGCAGCTGAGCCGAGGAACCCGCATCGAACCGGCAATAGGCGCCACGCGACAGCCGCGCGATCTCCTTGAAGGCCCGCATCGCGCCGGGTTCCCTGCCCTCCTGGAACAGAAACACCGGCACACCGATCAGCCCGAGCTCGCCGGCGAGCTGGCTTAGATCGTCGATGTTCTCCTCCATGCAGTCGCCGACATAGACGAGGGCGTTGACCTTGGTCTTCTGGGTCTCGCCGCGCGCGTGCGCCAACACCTTGCGGATCTGCGTGTGGCCGCCCTGGCAGGAGACCTGGCGCATCAGCCGGGCCAGCGCGTCCGGATCGCCGACCCAGCGGCTCGCCTGGCATTCGTTGAAGCCACGGAAATAGACGAGCTGCACATCGAGCCCGCCGACTTCCTTGACGGCCCGGAACATGTCGCCCTGAAGCTCGAGCGCCAGATCCCAGGAGGGCTGCCGGCTCATCGTCGCGTCCATGGCGAAGATCAGCCTGCCCCGGCCCGATGTCGCCGGCTGCAACCCGCGCACTTGTTTCAGGAATGCGTCGACTTCCGCGCCGGAGGCGGGCTTGGGGGTCATCTCGCCGCTTGTCGTCTTCGCTGGGGCTTTAGGGTCGGCCATGCTCAAGCTCTGCCCGATTGGGCTCCATCATGCCGCTCAAACTCCACGGCAAATCTAGTGTCTTCCTATAGATGGACCCTTAACCCGCCCCCGACAATGCCGCCTTGTTCCCCGCTCACGTCTCGTCGCCGGCCGCCGCGAGCAGGCTCGCATTGCCGCCCGAGGCGGTGAGATCCGTGGTGCGCACGCGCTCCACGGCGAAGGCCTCCACGTAGCGGGGTCCACCAGCCTTCGGGCCGGTGCCGGACAGTCCCTCACCACCGAAGGGCTGCACGCCCACGACGGCGCCGATCTGGTTTCGGTTGACGTAGAAATTGCCGACCTTGACTCGCGCCGCCACGAAGTCCGCCGTCGCCTTGATACGGCTATGCAGGCCGAGCGTCAGACCGTAGCCGGTCGCGTTGATCGCTTCACAGACATCTCCCAGACGCGCCCCGTCGAAGCGGACCACATGGAGGATGGGCCCGAACACTTCTTTTTCGAGCACGCCGATCCCGGGAATCTCGTAGATGGCGGGTGTCACGAAGGTGCCATGGGCATGGTCCTCGCTTGAGGACAAATCGAGCAGCTCCCGGTATTGCCCCCGCATCTTGGCCTTATGCGCTTCGAGCATGGCCTTGGCGTCGTCATCGATCACCGGGCCGATATCGGTGGCATAGTCGAGCGGGTCACCGAGGGTGAGCTCTCGCGCCGCGCCGACCAGCATGTCGATCGTGGCATCGGCGATGTCCTCCTGGAGGAACAGCACCCGGAGCGCCGAGCAGCGCTGGCCGGCGCTGTCGAAGGCGGAGCTGAGCGCATCGTCCACCACCTGCTCAGGCAGCGCCGAGGAATCCACGATCATGGCGTTGAGCCCGCCGGTCTCGGCGATGAGCTTCGGGATCGGCCCGTCGCGCGCGGCCAGTGCGCGGTTGATCGCGATACCGGTGTCGGTGCCGCCGGTGAACACCACGCCGTCGACACGGGGGTCGCTGACGAGCGCCGCCCCAACCACCGCGCCGCGCCCCGGCAAGAGATGCAAGACGTCAACCGGGATGCCCGCCCGATGCAGAAGCCGCACCGCATGGGCCGCCACCAGCGGCGTCTGCTCGGCCGGTTTCGCCACCACCGCATTGCCAGCGGCCAGCGCGCCGGCAATCTGGCCGGTGAAAATGGCGAGCGGGAAATTCCACGGCGAGATGGCCGCGAACACCCCGCGTCCGTGTAGCGATATCTCGTTCCGCTCTCCCGTGGGCCCCACGAGGGCGCGCGGCATTTCGAACTTGGCGCGCGCTTCCGCCGCGTAATAGCGCAAGAAGTCGACGGCTTCGCGCAACTCCGCTTGCGCGCTCCCCAGCGTCTTGCCGGCCTCCCGCACGAGGAGCGCCATCAACTGGGCGCGGTCCGCTTCGAACAGGTCGGCGGCGCGTTCCAGGGCCTCCGCCCGCTTCACCCCGCCTTGGCGGTCCCAGCCCTCACAGGCCGCCTTGGCCGCATGAAGGGCCGCGTCGATCGCGGCGGCATCGGCGCTGCGGCAGGTGCCAACGACCGCGCGGCGATCTTGGGGCAAGGTGATCTCGGTGACCTCGCCGCCGATATCGATCGCCTTGCCGGAGACGATGGGGCTCGCCATGACCGGCGACGTCACCGCATCGGCCATGGCGTCCAGCAAGGGCGTCCGGATCGACGGTTCCCATAAAGGAAGGCCGAGACTGTTCGTGCGCGCCGGTGCGTAGAGCTTCGGCGGCGGCGGGATCAGCGGATTGGTCTTCTCCGGCAAAGCCGCCGCCCGCTCGACCGGATCAGCGACGATGGCCGCGATGGGCGCTTCGTCGTCCGCAAGACGATTGACGAAGGACGTGTTCGCGCCGTTCTCCAACAGCCGCCGCACGAGATAGGCCAGCAAATCCCGATGGCCGCCGACCGGCGCGTAGATGCGGCAGGGTTTGCCCAACGACTCAGGATGCACGACCTCCCGATGCAGCGCCTGGCCCATGCCGTAGAGCCGCTGGAACTCGTAAGGGCGGTTACCGGCAAGTTCGGTGATGGCAGCGATGGTGTGGGCATTGTGGGTAGCGAATTGCGGATAGAAGCAGTCAGGCCTGGCCAGCAGCGCTTTAGCCGCCGCCAAATAGGCCACGTCGGTATTCACCTTGCGCGTGAACACCGGATAGCCGGCCAGCCCCGCTTCCTGCGCCCATTTGATCTCGCTGTCCCAATAGGCGCCCTTGACCAAACGGACCGGAATGCGGCGCCCGGTGGCCGCCGCCACGCCGCCAAGCCAGTCCAGCAGCGGCAGCACGCGCTTGCTATAGGCCTGCACCGCGAGCCCGAGCCCATTCCAATCGGCCAGCGCCGGATCGGTGAACAGAGGTTCCAGCAGCGCCAGCGACAGGTCGAGCCGCTCCGCCTCCTCCGCATCAATGGTGAGCGGCAGCCAGGCGTCCCGCATGGTCGCGGCAAGCTCGGTGAGAGGGGGAACCAGCTCGGTCTGCAGGCGGACCTCTTGCGACGGCTGATAGCGCGGGTGCAGCGCCGACAGCTTCACCGACAACCCAGGACGGGCCTGCAGCGCCTCGTCGGACCGCGCCGGCGGTTCGCCCGCCCAAGCGGCGATGGCCGATACTGCCGCGTCGTAGCGAGCCATATAGCGTCTGGCGTCGTCCGCAGTGCGGGCCGCCTCGCCCAGCATATCGAAGGAGAAGCGGTAGCCCTCCCTCGCCTCCTCCGTGGCATTGGCCAGCGCCGCCTCGATGGTCTCGCCGAGCACGAACTGGTTGCCGAGGATGCGCATGGCCTGACGCAGCGCCTGGCGGATCACCGGTTCGCCGCTCCGCCCGATCAGCCGCTGCACCAGGCTTGCCAAATCTTTGCCCTTGCCCTCGCCCCAATCGACGACATGGCCCGTGAGCATGAGCCCCCAGGTCGAGGCATTGACCAGCACGGATTCCGAATGGCCGAGATGGCGGGCCCAATCGCCGGAGCCGATGGTGCCGGCAATCAACCGATCAGCCGTGGCGGCATCCGGAATGCGGAGCAGCGCCTCGGCCAGGCAGAGCAGGAGAACCCCTTCCTCGCTAGACAGCCCATATTCATGGAGAAAGGAATCGACGCCGCCGAACTCATGCCGCCCGGCCCGCGCCGCCTCGACGAGCCTGATGGCGACGGCCTCGATCCGCTGCCGCTCGGCTTCGCTGAAACGGGCACGCTCGATGAGCGCCTCGACCAGCCGGCCTTCGTCTGCCAGCAAGGCGTCGCCGATCGCCTCGCGGCTTGGCAATTGGGTCACGGCGGCGCTGTTAGTCTCGGGCTCGCCCATGCGTCCAATTTAGACCTTCCGGCTCCATCCTACGAGGCGCTATGGTCGCGGCCCGTTGGAGACCCAAATGGCGCAAAGCATCGAGACTGTCAGAACTGTCGGCGACCTGCGGGCGCGCGTCGCCGCCTGGCGAGCCGCCGGCGAGACGGTGGCGCTCGTGCCGACCATGGGCGCCATCCATGCCGGACATCTATCTTTGGTGTCCCTCGCCGGCACCTGCGCCAACCGCGTGGTCACCTCCCTGTTCGTCAATCCGCTGCAATTCGGGCCGCGCGAGGACTTTCACGCTTATCCGCGGGACGAGGCGCGGGATGCCGCGGCGCTCTCGGAAGCCGGCAGCGATCTCCTCTACGCGCCGGATGCGGGCGAAATGTATCCTCCGGGCTTTTCCACCAAGGTCAGCGTTGGCGATCTCACCGAGGATCTATGCGGCGCGGCGCGGCCCAACCATTTCGACGGCGTCGCCACCGTGGTCTCCAAGCTCCTCCTGCAATGTGGGCCGGACAAGGCTATTTTCGGCGACAAGGACTATCAGCAACTTCTGGTCATCAAGCGTCTCGTCCGCGATCTGAATATTCCGGTGGAAATCATCGGCGGCGCGATCGTACGCGAGGCCGACGGGCTCGCGCTGTCCTCGCGCAACGCCTATCTTGCGCCGGCGGAGCGCAAACTGGCGCCGCTGCTCTATCAGACCATCTGCGATGTCGCGGCCGATCTCGCGCAGGGCCGCGGCGCCGACGATGCCGCCGAGGCCGCTCGGTTCAAGCTCGAGGCGGCAGGCTTCCGCGTCGACTATGTGGCGGTGCGCGACCCCGAAACCTTAAAGCCCTTGCACGGGCCGGTGACGGCGGCGCGGGTGCTAGCGGCGGTCCATCTCGGCAAGACCCGCCTCATCGACAACGTCCCCGTGCCTCAGGCGCGCTAACCCTCAGCCATCGATCAGACGCAGCTCGCGCAGGGCCTCGCGCATGCCGGGAGGCATATCGCGGTCCGCCTGGTCCAGCGTGCGCATATCGGGCGGCGCGTCGGCCGCTTCCAGATAGCGCCAGCCCTGGAAGGCCCGGCGCGGATGCGGCCGTGTCCCGACGAGCTCGGGGTCGAGCATGATCGCGCAACATGCCGTGCCGTCGTCCTTGCTGGCATCCCTGAGATCCAGGATACGCTGGCGCACGACCACGAAGCCCTTCACCACCCAGTAGAGCGAGCCTCCGTCGAGGATCTCGTCCCGCCGCCGCGGGGTCTGCCGCGTGCGGTGCCGGAGTTCGGGCGTCTCGCCGGCACGCGCGAGGCCGCGCAGCCGCTCAAGCTGCCAGTCCCGCAGATCCTGGACCGTCTCGACGCCGACACAGAGCTTGACGAGATGCACGGTCATGTCAGTGCGCCGAGACCATTAGTGGGCCATGAACAGCGGAATGGTCGCCTGTTCGAGCATGGTAAGCGTTACCCCGCCCAAAATGAACTCGCGCCAGCGGGAGTGGTGAAACGCGCCCATGACGATCATGTCCGCGTTGAGCGACTTCGCTTGGGACAAGAGCAGCCTGCCGACATCGCCTTCGGTCGCCGGAACCAGGGCCACCTCCACGCTCACGCCGTGACGCTTCAGATGCGCCACCATGTCGTCGACCGGCGGCACGTCCTTGTCGGCAGCCCCATCGGCCACCCCGACCAGCACCACCACGCGCCGGGCCGGCTTGAGGAAGGTGAGCGCGTCGTTGAAGGCGCGCGCAGCTTCCGCGCTGCCGTCCCAAGCTGCGACGATGGTGCCTTCGAGCGCCACCTCGGTCAGCGCCGCCGGCACGATGATGACCGGACGGCCCGAGGCGAATAGACAGCGCTCAACCAGCGCATACTGACCGACCATGGGATCACCGTCGCGCGGCTGGCCGAGAATCGTCGCGTCGACCTGGCGGGCGAAATAGGCGAAGTCGTGCGGGAACTCCTCGCTCATGCCTTGCATGAGCCGCTCCTCGGCGCTGACGCCCGCGGCCGCCGCGCACGCCTTGAAATTTTCCAGCGCCGCCTCGCCTTGCAGCTTCACGTCCTGCAATACGCCGCTCATGTCGGCGAACCCGACATCGGCGCCGTAGAGCGGCAGCAGCGCCCTCGGCGCGAAGGCGATGCCGATGAGATGCGCGTCCTGCTCCTTGGCCAGCGCCACGGCGAAGGCCATCCGCGCCTTGGCCGCCTCGGTGCCGTCCACATAAACGATGATGTCGTTGAAGCTCATGCGCTGACTCCCCGCCCGATCATAGCCCGCCCCGATCGCAGGCCGGTATCGGCTATGGCGCCTTATGCAAACAGAATTACGCATCACCCACGCGGGTCACGGGTCCGCACACGAAGTGTCACAGAGCTTTGATCAGGTGTGACGCAAGGCCTCATGAGATGGGGGCTATAGATTCTGCGTGGCCCTGCGCCACGCGAACCCGAACTTATCTCAAGGAGAGGACTATGAAGCTCAATAAGAAATCCGGTGCTAAGATTGCGATGACCGCTGCGGCGTTGCTGGTGACCGGCACGCTCGCCAGCGTCGCCATGGCCGAGACGGTCGAGGGCCAATGCTTCGGCGTCAATGGCTGCAAGGGCCAGGGCGCGTGCAAGAGCGCCCAGAACGACTGCAAGGGTCACAACGCTTGCAAGGGCAAGGGCTGGCTGTCCATGACCGAACTGGATTGCACCAATCAGGGCGGCAGCTTCACGAGCATGTAAGGCTGTGCTTGGTTCGAGGCCGGCCGCTTCGTAGCGGCCGGTCTCTCCAAACAAAACGTGAGGAGCGCGCCATGATCACCAGCAAGCCCCCTTATCTCGGCTTCGGCTTGGGTCTCAGGCCCCAGCATTACGAGGAGATCCTCAGCGGCATCCCGGCGGTGGATTGGTTCGAGGTCATCTCGGAGAACTACATGATCCCCGGCGGCCAGCCGCTGCGTATCCTCGATCAGATCAGAGAGCGCTATCCCATCGTGATGCACGGCGTGTCACTGTCGATTGCCTCCACCGCGCCTTTGGACACGGATTATCTCGGCGGGCTGAAGACCTTGGCCGACCGTGTCGAGCCGAAATGGATTTCCGACCATCTTTGCTGGACCGGCGTGCATGGCGTCAATCTGCACGACCTCTTGCCCATCCCTTACACCGAAGAGGCTCTCGACCACGTGGTGGACCGCGTGGGCCAGGTGCAGGATTTCCTCGGCCGCCGCCTCACCCTGGAGAACGTCTCGAGCTACGTCACTTTCGGCCAATCCGAGATGAGCGAGTGGGAGTTCGTCAGCGAGGTGGCCAAGCGCGCCGATTGCTGGCTCCTGTTCGATGTCAACAATGTCTATGTGAGCGCCTTCAACCACGGCTTCTCCACCGACGACTTCTTGCATGGCGTGCCCCCCGACCGGGTCGTCCAGTTTCATGTCGCCGGCCATAGCCACGAGGAAAGCCATATCATCGACACCCACGACCACCCGGTGTGCCCCGAGGTGTGGGATTTCTATCGCGAGGCGGTCGCTCATTTCGGTCCCGTCTCGACCATGATCGAGCGCGACGACAACATTCCGCCGCTCGCCGAACTCGTCGATGAACTCGACCACGCGCGGCAGATTGCCCGCGAGGTGCGCGACAGCGCGCAACGCACAGCCGCCGCATGACGAGCCTCAAGGAACTCCAAGAGAACTTCCAGGCCGGCATCCTCGCCGGCGACGACACCATTCTGGGCGAGGTCAAGGACAGCGCCCGCGAACAGCGCACCATCCTCTTCGGGGTCTACCGCCACGCCTATGTGGCGCGCCTGGCGGAGATTCTCGGCAACGACTACGAGCAGGTGCACGCCTATCTCGGCGATGCCGCCTTCGCCCGACTGGTTAAGGCCTATATCGCCGCGAACCCGTCGGATCAGCGCAACGCGCGGTGGTTCGGCCGCCACCTCCCTGACTTTGCCCATGCGACCATACCGTTCGCCGATCATCGCGAGGTTGGAGAGATCGCAGCGCTCGAGAAGGCTCTCGGCGACGCCTTCGACGGCCCGGACGCGGAACCGCTGTCGATCGCCGAGCTGGCCACCGTCCCCACCGAGGATTGGCCAGGCCTCACCTTCCAGCCTCACCCGACCGTCATCCGCCTCACCTTCGATACCAACGCCGCGACCATCTGGTCTGCGCTCAAAGCCGAGACCGCCCCGCCCAGGCCCGCGCGCTTGCCGGAGCCGCAAGCCCTCGCCGTGTGGCGTCAGGCGTTCATGGCGCGGTTTCGGCCTCTAGGCGCCGAAGAGGCCATGATGTGGGACGAGGCGGTCAAGGGTGTGCGCTTCAGCGTGCTGTGCGAGATGGTGGCCACCTTCGCCGGCGAGGACGAGGCGGAGCTTCGCGCGGCGACCTATCTCAGAGGCTGGATCGACTTAGGGATGCTGGCCGGCTGCCGGGTCGAGGCGAGCTAGCCAGGTCGCAAGCCAGCTAGTCTCGGTCAGGGCCCGGAAACAGCGCGTCCGTCCGTCCGGTGGCCCAATAGGCGACAAGTCCAACCCATTCGCGCGCGGCCGTATCGACCCGCCGCAAGCCTTCCGACACCTTGTCGAACGGCCGCATGAGGTCGGCGCCCCCGCGCGTGCGGTAATCCACCGGCCACGGCTCGACGGTGAAGTCCGCTTGGCGGAACGCGCCCATGGACCGTGGCATGTGATAGGCCGAGGTGATCAGCAGCCACCGCTTGGACGGATCGAGCTCGCCCTTGGCAGCCAATTCCTTTTTGAGGAACACCGCATTCTCGTAGGTATCGCGCGCGTCCGATTCGAGAATGAGCCGGTCGCGGGCGACGCCGAGCTGCGTGAGAAGCGCCGCGGCCCCTTCCGCCTCGCTGTCGGACTTATAGAGGATGCCCGCATCGCCGCCGGAGAAGGCAATCTTGGCATCCGGAAACCGGTTGGCGAGGATCGCCCCTTCCAATAGACGCTCGCCGGCCTCGTTCAGCGTCGGTGCGTGCCGCGCACTCCCCACCAGCCGGTCCTCGGCACCACCAAGAATGATGATGCCGGTGGGCGGCGGTGGCTGGTCGAGATCGGCGCGCGGGAAGCGATTCTCCAGCGGCACGATCAGCGCATTGCCAAGCGGCGACAGGCCGACCACGAGCAACAGGATCGCGCCGAAGGTGACGAAGCGGCGCCCCCAGCGCGCCCAGCCGGTCCAAATGAGAATGGCCCCATAGCCGATCAGCAGCGCGATCAGCGTCGACGGCTGCAGCACGAACCACAGCGCTTTAGCGAGATAAAAGAACATCGATCCCCCCCGCGCCTACACTAACCACAAAGCGGCCAGCCCGAGAAAGGCGAAGAAGCCGACGACATCGGTGACGGTGGTGACGAACACGCCCGACGCAATCGCCGGGTCGAGGTCCAGTTCCTCGAGCCCCAGCGGGATGAGGATGCCGGCCAGCGCCGCGGCGAACAGATTGACCACCATGGCGACCCCGATCACCAGGCCCAACGTGTCGCTGCCGAACCAGAAATAGGCGATCGCCGCCATGATGACGGCGAACACACACCCGTTCAGCAGGCCCACCGCCGATTCGCGCAGGATGATCCTGACGGCGTTGACCGGACCGAGATCCTGCGTGGCCAGGGCCCGCACCGCCACGGTCATGGTCTGCGTGCCGGCATTGCCGCCCATCGAGGCCACGATGGGCATGAGCACGGCGAGCGCCACCATCTGCTCGATGGTCGCCTCGAACAGGCTGATGACGTAGGACGCGAGAATGGCGGTGAAGAGATTGGCGAGCAGCCAGGTGAATCTGAGCCGGGTGGTCTCCCACACCGTATCGCTGACGGATTCGTCACCGACACCACCCATGCGCAGGATGTCCTCGGACGCCTCCTCCTGGACGACCTCGACCACGTCGTCGGCGGTGATCACCCCGACGAGCCGCTTGTCTTCGTCGACAACCGGGGCCGACGTGAGATTGTAGCGCTCGAACTGGCGCGCCACCTCCTCCTGGTCGGATTCGACGGGGATCGGGCGGATGTCCTCGCGGGTGATGGATTCGATCGTTGTCGGCCGCTTTGAGCGCAGCAGCCGGTTCAATGCCACCGAGCCGATCAGATGATAGGCGGGGTCGACCACGAAGATCTCATAGAAGCGGTCTGGCAGATCCTTGGCCACGCGCATGTAATCGATCGTCTGGCCCACCGACCAGAACGGCGGCACGGCGATGAGATCGGTCTGCATGATGCGCCCGGCGGAGTCTTCCGGATATTCCAGGCTCCGCTGCAGCGCGATCCGCTCGAAATACGGAAGCTTGGCGAGGATGTCGGTCTGGTCTTCCTTGTCCAGATCCTCGAGCAGATAGACCGCTTCGTCCGAGTTCGAGCTGTTGCAGCGCCTCGGCCACCTGCTCGGGCGCCATGTCCTCGAGCACCTGGTCGCGGACCGCCTCGTCGAGTTCCGGCAGCGCAGCGGCCTTGAAGTCGTCGCCCAGTGTCGTGATGAGGCCCGCGCGCTCATCGGGACGGAGCAACTGGATCAGGTCGGCGAGATCGGCCGCGTGCAGTTCGAGGGTGAGCGCCCGTACCCGCGACACATCGCCGTCGTCGAGCGCGGCGGAGACGGCATGCAGGAAATCGGAACGGATGTCCCCGTCCTCGTCGCGCAGTTCAACCTCGCTTATGGCGTCCTGCATCGCCCGTCCAATCGCTGGGTTTTTAAGCTTCGAGCTGGAATGAGCACGCTTCCGAGAGCGGCACCCGCGCTTAGTCGACTCGCGACTTGCCGCTTCCGGCCTGTGATATCAGGCCAGCCGCGTCATGCCTATGGCGCTTGAAGAAAGGTGGGACCGTCTTCCAGGCCGGAGGACATTCGCCCCGCCCGGTCCCCCGAGGGGAGACTGGAGAGAAGTGGTGCGGTCGAGAAGACTCGAACTTCCACGGGAGTTACCCCACAGCGACCTCAACGCTGCGCGTCTACCATTCCGCCACGACCGCAATGTAAAGTCCGAAGCGTCTGCCCCGGATATGGCTATAGGCCGCCCCGGCGGCAAGCGCGAGGCCCGCTGCCTTACCAAACCTGTCACAAGGGTGCAAGCTATGGCCTAGCATAGCTGTCGGATTGGGTCCCATGCTGAAATCCGAAGCTGACGTCCCAAATGCCGCTCGACGCCGCCGCCGTGGAGTGGGTGGTCGCCCACGGCCTCGTGCCCTATGCCGCGGCTCTTGAGACCATGGACGCCCGCGCCGCAAGCATCGCCGAGGGTACGGCGCCCGGCTTGCGTCTGGCTGCTGGAGCATCCGCCGCTCTACACCGCCGGCACCAGCGCCACCGATGACGAGCTGCTGGAGCCCGGGCGGTTCCCGGTGTTCAAGACCGGCCGCGGCGGCCGCTACACCTATCACGGCCCCGGCCAGCGCATCGCCTATGTCATGGTCGACCTGAGCCTGCGCGGCCGCGACGTCAGGGCCTATGTCGCAGCGCTTGAGACATGGCTGATCGCCACGCTGGCCCGTCTCGGCGTCGAAGGCGAGCGGCGGCCCGGCGCGGTCGGCATCTTCGTCAACGGTGCCAAGATCGCATCCATCGGCGTGCGCGTGCGCCGCTGGGTGACGCTGCACGGGGTCAGCCTGAACGTCGACCCGGACCTCGACCATTTCGCCGGCATCGTGCCCTGCGGTCTCCACGGCACGCCGGTGACGAGCCTCGCCAAGCTCGGGGCCGAGACCGACCGGGCCCGCGTCGATGAGGCGCTGCACGCCAGCTTCGCGGAGATCTTCTAGCGGCGCTGCCAGTTGTCGGTGGCGAGCACCTTGAAGCCGGACGGCGGCGCGCCGCCCTCGTCGGTAATCGTCACCTTGGTGACCTTGGCGTCGGGAGGACCGTCGGCGCATGCGCTGAAGCATCTCGGCGACTTTATCGGCGGGGCCCGAGAACACCGCCTCGACGGCACCGTCCTCGCGGTTGCGGACCCAGCCATCGAGACCCAGCGCATTTGCGGCCTGGTCGGTCCAGGCTCGATAATAGACGCCCTGCACCCGGCCTTCGATCCGCACCGTCACCGTGCGTTGCATATCTGCCATGGGGCGAGCATGCCCGATCGGCCGGCGAATTCAACCGCCGCGATGAGCCAACAGTCGGCTTACTCGAATTCGAGGATCACCGCATCGACATTGAGACTGTCACCGGGCTCGGCGAGGATCTTGGACACCTTGCCGTCGCGCTCGGCCTTGAGCACGTTCTCCATCTTCATCGCCTCGACGACGCATAGCGTGTCGCCTGCCGCGACCTCCTGGCCGACCTCCACGGCGAGTGACACCACGAGACCGGGCATCGGGCAGAGCAGCAGCTTCGACGTATCGGGCTTCTCCTTGACCGGCATCAGGGCCATGAGCTCGCCCTCGCGCTCATTCAGGACTCGCGCCGACGCCTCGACGCCTCGGGAGGTGAGCATCACGCCGTTGAGGATGGGGCGAACCTGCACCGCGGACTCTTCCCGGCCGATCGTGCCTTCCCAAACCGGCTCGCCGAACCACCAGGACGAGTTCGACCTCGATTTGCCGGGACTCCTCGTCCGTCCCTTCGCCGCCCAGGGTGACGGCCATGGGATAGTCGTGCCCCTCGACGCTGACGCGGATCAACTCCTCGCCGAGCTCGACCAGACGCACCTCGCAGAAGCGCACCGGCTCCCCGTGCATCTGCTGGGTAATGAGGCGGCGCCGGTTATTGGACAGATGATCGATGCTCGCCGCGACCGCCACCAAAGCGTCGCGCACCTTGCCTTCCGGCACGGGCGGGTGGAATCCGTCGGGGAACTCCTCGGCGATGAACTTGGTCGAGATATTCCCGTCCCGCCAGCGCTGGTTCCGCATGATCACGGCGAGGAACGGAATGTTATGGCGGAAGCCGTCAATGGCGAAGGCGTCGAGCGCCCGGCCCATCTGCTTGATGGCCTCGAGCCGCGTCGGCGCGTGGGTGACGAGCTTGGCGATCATCGGGTCGTAATAGACGGAGATCTCGCCGCCCTCCTCCACGCCCGTGTCGAGCCGCGTCGTGACGCCGTCCACGGTGCCGAGCTCCGGCGGGCGGAAGCGCACGAGACGTCCGGTCGACGGCATGAAATTGCGCACCGGGTCCTCGGCATAAATGCGCGACTCGATGGCCGAACCGGTAAGCTTCACGTCCTTCTGCTTGATGGCAAGCTTCTCGCCGGACGCGACCTTCAACATCTGCTCCACCAGATCGAGCCCGGTCACGAGCTCGGTCACGGGATGCTCCACCTGGAGGCGCGTGTTCATTTCGAGGAAATAGAAATTGCGGTCCTTGTCGACGATGAACTCGACCGTGCCGGCGGAGTCGTAGTCCACGGCCTTGGCCAGCGCCACGGCCTCCGCCCCCATCGCCTCACGCGTCTTGGCGTCGATGAACGGGCTCGGCGCTTCCTCGATGACTTTCTGATTGCGCCGCTGGATCGAGCACTCGCGCTCGCCGAGATGGATGACATTGCCGTGCTTGTCGCCAAGCACCTGGATCTCGATATGGCGCGGCTCCTCGATATATTTCTCGATGAACACGCGGTCATCGCCAAAGCTCGACTTGGCTTCCGATTGCGACGAGGAGAAACCCTCGGCCACCTCCTTTTGGCTATAGGCGATGCGCATGCCCTTGCCGCCGCCGCCCGCCGACGCCTTGATCATCACCGGATAGCCGATCGCGTCGGCGATCTTGGTCGCCTCCTTGGCATCCTCGATCACGCCGAGATGGCCCGGTACCGTCGACACCTTGGCCTTGGCCGCGAGCTTCTTGGATTCGATCTTGTCGCCCATCGCCTCGATGGCTTTGGGGTTCGGGCCGACAAACACGATGCCTGCCTCTTTCAACGCCTTGGCGAAGCCGGCATTTTCCGACAGGAAGCCGTAGCCCGGATGGATGGCGTCGGCGCCCGTCTCCTTGGCGGCGGCGATGATCTTGTCCATGACGAGATAGGATTGCGCCGCCGCGGCCGGGCCGATCCCCACGGCCTCGTCGGCCATGTCCACATGCAGCGCGTCCCGGTCGGCGTCGGAATAGACGGCGACGGTGGCGATGCCGAGCCGCTTCGCGGTCCGGATGATCCGGCAGGCGATTTCCCCCCGATTGGCGATGAGAAGCTTTTTGATCATTGGTCCCCGGCCCAGTTTTGCTCAGGCTTTCTAGAGGCAGACCGGGGGCGAGTAAACCAGCCTGGCCGCGCTGGTCGGCCTATTTCCCCCGCGCGCTAGCGCGACGCTTGGAAACCGGCGCCAAGGCCATGTTTGGGTCGCGACTGGCCGCTAGGCTTGCGCGCGCCGAGCAACCCGCGCCACCGTCAGGGGAAGAATGAGATATCTGAGCCAAGCCCTTTGCCTCGCCATCCTGCTTGCCGCGAGCCCGCTAACGGCGGTCCATGCGGCGGAAAGCAGGCCTTCGGAGCCCCTGGGGATCGGCCTGGAAGGCTTCGCCTATCCCTATCCCGTCAGCCTGTTCGACCTCGCCTATGGCGGCGAAAGCCTCCGCATGGCCTATATGGATGTGCCGCCAAGCGGCGAGGCCAACGGGCGCACGGCGCTGCTCCTGCATGGCAGAAACTTCCCCTCGAGCTATTGGAAGGGCGTCATAGAGGGTTTGAGCCAGGACGGCTATCGCGTTGTGGTGCCTGACCAAATTGGCTTCAACAAATCGTCGAAACCGGCGCACGACCTCCACTTCGATCAACTCGCTCAGAATACCTTGGCCCTGCTCGATGACCTCGGGATCGACAAGGTCGACGTCGTCGGCCATTCGACGGGCGGCATGCTTTCGGTGCGGCTCGCCCGCACCGCGCCGGAGCGCGTGGAGCGCATCGTGCTGGCTGCCCCTATCGGCCTCGAGGACTACCGCTTCTACGTGCCGCCGGTCCCGCTGGAGAAATTGATGGCGGTCGAGGACAAGGTCACCGCCGAGAGCTATCGCAAGCAGCTCATAACCGCCTATTCGCTAACATTGCCGCCGGAGGCGCTCGACCCCTATGTGGAGGCGCGGATACGGGTGAAAGGTGCCGCCGACTATCCGCGCTGGCTCCGCGCCTTCGCCAACACCTTCCAGATGATCTGGCGCGAGCCGGTGGTGCACGAAATCCCGCTGCTTACCCAACCGGTCCTGTTCGTCATGGGCGGGAACGACCACCTCGCTCCGGGGCGCAATTTCGCGCCGGAGGAGGTTCGCGCGCAAATGGGCCACAACGCGGAACTCGCCAAAGACTTGGCCGCGAACATGCCGGACGGTCAGGTCGAGGTGTTCGAAGGCATCGGCCACCTCGTCCATCTCGAGCAGCCTCAGCGCTTCAACGAGATCGTGCTGCGCTTCTTCGACAAAGGCCGCTGAGCCTAGACGCCGGCTCTACAGGCAGCCGAGCTGCTTCTCGCGCTTCTTGATGGCGAGCACGCGGCTCTTGTCGGCACTCGACATGGGCATCGTTGCGGCGTTGTCGTAAAGACAGCCGGCATTGCCGAAATAGTTGATCGCCTTGCTCGTCTTGAAACAATAGCCGTTGGCTTTGTAGATGGCATTGCGCTGGACCCAAAGGTCGGAGCAAACGCCCGCGTAGGCCGGCGCCGACAGCACCAGGGCCCCCATTGCCGCAGCGACAAAACCAATCGACATCAAGATATTCCGCGAGCGCATGAAGACCTCCTGGATGACCGAACGGGAAACAACGATAGCGGACTTCCCCACTCATCGGAACGGGACTCTGTGAGCCTCCGCACAAAGGCGCAATGGAAAAGACTGACGGTAGTTAGTCGCCGATAAAGCCGAGCGAGCTGGAAATTCCCGTGCCCCCGCCCGTATCGCGGGCTGGCACCGAGGACGCCACGGCGCCGGACGGCCGCTTGGGTTCCGGCGGCGGCACCGGAAAGCCGGCGGCATCGCCGAACATCGCCGCCGCCATCTTGCGGTCGATGCCGTACAGGTCGCCGAACGTGGCGATCTTGCCGTCCTTATCGACCACCGCGGTGAAATAGGTGGTGTGCACCGGCAGCTTCTGCTCGATGCTCACCGCCCTGTTGACACCGTTGTCCCACAACTCCTTCACCCGGCTCGCGTCCCAGTCCTGATCCTCGGCCAGAAGCACCTCGGCGAACTGCCGCGGCTTCTGCATGCGCACGCAGCCATAGCCGATGTCGCGCCGCTTCTCCTTGAATACCTTCTGCCGGTAGGACAGCGTGTCGTGCATGTAGACGATGTGCTTATTGGGATAGAGGAACTTGGCCTTGCCGAGCACGTTCTTCGGCCCGGATTTCTGCGAGAACGTGAAGCTGTGAATGTTCACCCGGTTCCAATCGATCTTGGTCGGATCGACCGGCTTGCCCTGATAGCTCACGCTCAGCTTGTTGGCCGTCAGGATGTTGAAGTATTTCCGGCGCAGCGCCGGTAGCAGCTTGTCCTGCAGCACCGACGGCGGGGCGACCCAGTCGGGATTGAAAACGATCGTCTTCATGTCGGCTGAGAAGATCGGCGTCGGATAGCCGATGGTGCCGACCAGCGTCTTGTCCTGGAAGATCGTCTCGCCGTCCTTGACCACGTAGAGCATGAACTCCGGCGTGTTGAGCCACACATAGAGAGGGCCCAACTCTTCCGGCATCCACCGCCAGCGCTCCATGTTGAGGATGAGACGCTTGATGTCGGTGGCGCTCAGCTTCGCGTCTCCCTTCTCCTTGTCGCGGGCATCGAGCAGCGCCTGATGCAGACGCACGAACTGCTGGTGGCTTGGATGCAGCGACCGGAGATAAGCATCCGGCGCATGCGTCATGCCGATCTCGGCGATCACCGTCTTCGGATCGCGCAGCGGCGGCGACAGATCCAACATATCGCTGAGCGCGGCGTCGTAACGCCCGCCCCGCGCGAAGCGCGCATATTTCAGAATGGCGAGATCGAGCTTTATCTCGGCGAGTGCCTGGGCCTCGACATTCGCCGGCAGCGCGCCGGCGGGCGGTAGCGCGAAGGCTTTCGCCTCGAGGCCCCAATCGTCCGCCTTCTCGATTTCGAACAGCGCCGCTTGCGCTCGCGCCGAGAAGCCCATCTCGGTGATCCATAGCGGCGCGCCGCTCCACGCCCCATAGAAGGCCTCGAGCGCGGCGACGTCGTCCGCTTGCGCGTCTTTGCGAATATCGGGATCGGCAAGCTTGTCGCGGATGATCGCCACGATCGGATGGGGCGGCGGCGCTGCCTCGGCCGATTGGGGCGCGATGACCGGGGTCTCGGTCGTCGCGGCGGGCTCCGGCAACCCGACTGCTTCCGGCGCGACGACGGCATCGGGCACGGCAATGGATTGGGTTGGAGGCGATGCCGCTTGGGCATCGGAGGCGGCGGTGGCCTCGGCCCGCGCAAGATCGACAGCGCCCAAGCTCGCTGCTTGGGCCAGGCAGTAAAGGCTGGCGATGAGAAAGGCCCGGCGCATCCCTACCCCTCAGAGACCGGCGGGGAATTTACCGCGAACCGGTCCCCTTCGGCCACCCCTGATGAGCCTTGGGAAACTTAGCCGAACGCGGTCGGGCCCGCCCCTTGCGGTATGGCATTAACCCGGGCCGGGCTGGTGTTGAGAATGGCTGCCAGCTCATCAAGCGCCACCAGGATGTCGTTCAGGGCCCCGGAGACCTCCTCGGCTTCGGCCGCGACCAGATCGTCGGCGAACGAATAGTCCTGCAGGATCTCCAGCGCCCGCTCCAGGAAGCGGACCGCCTCTTCATGTTTCTTGATATGGCTCTTGATGGCGAGCTCATGCCAGTCGAGCACGCCAGCCACCAGATTGCCTTCGCCTTGGGCTTTGCGCTTGGTGCGGGCGCGCAACGCCGCCAGCCGCTCGGCCGCACGCTTTTGATGGGTGATGCTGCCCTTGCGGTCGGCGATGTCCTGACGGATGGCCTGCTCGATCAAGGCGCCGACATCCATCGCCGCCAAGTCGTGCTCGGCGTGGATCACGAGGCCGAGCTTCTCGGCGATGATCTCGATGGCGCCGCCGTCTAAATTGTCTGGCCGTGGCGGATCGATCTCGCCGGTCTCGTTGTATTTCGCGCGGGCACCCTCGTCCGACAGGACGGTATAGGCCGTGACCAGCTCGTTGAAGGCCTCGACCGTCCCGCCGCTGTCGGGATGCGCGGACTTGGCCTTGCGGCGATAGGCCTTGTGGATGTCCTTGCGGCCCGCCGTCCGCTTCAGGCCCAGGATGTCATAGAGGTCGGTCAACGGCTCCCCCGCCGGCACGAATCGCGTCGCTGCTAGCCCCATCCCTAAGGGGCCACGCATCAGTCTTAAAAAGCGTTAATCCCTCATGCCGACGGTTTGTGTCCTGCTAATGGCAAACCACCAGCAGGGCAGCGCCTCCGAAGGCAAGCGGCTAGATTTGCGCCTGGAATTCGGCCCCTGAGCTCAGCCCGAGATCGCGAACGGGCGGCTCAGCAATCCGATCGCGCGCCCGGCGCGACCGTCACCCTGACCCTAGTCTAAGGTGTGCTTCCAGCGCTGGGTCGCACGCGCCTTTGTGACCTCGCCCGAATCGACGAGCGTTTTCACGCACTTCTGCGAGAGGCTCTGGCCCACCTGGTCCATGCACTTCCGCAAACCGGGGTCGTTGAGCGCGTAGGCGCCGCAATATCTCTTGTAGTCGGTCTTGCAGGCGCCCTTGACCGCAGACGTAATCTCCGCCGCGGCGGGAAAGGACAGCGCGGTCAGCGCGGCGGCAACGACAAACGTGGACAGAATTTTCGATGGCATCCTAGGCACTCTCCAAAGTCTAGCTTGAAGGCGCAAGCGGCGGCATCCCCGCGCCTGCGCCAACCCCTCGGCGAACAGGAGACTAGCAAGAGCCGCCCGGCGCTTACAGGGGGATATTATTACATTTTGTTTCTCGGAAGGCAGTCCGGACCCGTCAGTTGGACATCGCCCGGCTCGCCTGGCGAGCGGACCCTCTATCGCAGTCTCCTGCCTGAAGTGTGGGGCGATGGAAATGCGGCAACTTCGGCTGTGCATAACTGATCGTCGCAGGCTCGCGATACCGCTTTGCTGGAAGCGCTTTTCGGGATTACGCTCAGTGTATGCCTCAAAAGTCGGCGGGGCATGGTGTTGCACAAGGAGAGGGCAATGGCGGAACTTCGGGGGGCTGGTGGGGTCGCCTATCGGAAGGCTGAGGCGGGCTATTTCGAGAAGCGAGGGTTTAGACGCTACGCGGGCGTCTGGTCGCTCTGGGCGCTCGGCGTCGGCGCGGTTATCTCGGGGCACTATTCTGGCTGGAACCTCGGGCTTGCGACCGGCGGCTGGGGCGGCATGCTCGCCGCCGCCATCATCATCATGATCATGTATCTCGGTCTCGTCTTTAGCATCGCCGAGATGGCGCCGGCGCTGCCGCATACAGGCGCCGCCTACTCCTTCGCCCGCTCGGCCATGGGACCTTGGGGCGGATTCATCACCGGGTTATGCGAGAACGTCGAATATGTGCTGACGCCGGCCGTCATCGTGTTCTTCATAGGCTCCTATCTCGGCGCGATCTTCGACACGCCAGCGGCCTTCCAGCCTGTCTGGTGGGCCTTGATGTACGCGATATTCCTCGCCCTCAACATCGTGGGTGTGGAGCTGTCGTTCAAAGTGACGCTGGTGGTGACGCTGGCCGCGCTCGCCGTCCTCATTATCTTCTGGGTGAGCGCCATCCCGCACATCGACTTCAACCGCTGGGCGCTCAACATCGCGCCTGACGGCAGCGAGCTACCCGAAGGCAACGGGCCTTACTTCCCGTACGGGGTCTATGGGGTGCTCGCCACTCTGCCCTTTGCCGTGTGGCTGTTCCTCGCCATCGAGCAGCTCCCGCTCGCCGCCGAGGAATCGATTGATCCCAAGCGCGATATGCCGAAGGGCATCATCCTCGGCATGGTCACGCTGATCATTTCGGCGGGCATGATCGTCTTCCTCAACCCCTCGGTGATCGGGGTCGGCTCCTTCGCGCTTGGCCAGTCCGGCGAGCCGCTGCTCGACGGTTTCCGCGCCATCTATGGCGACAGCGCCGCCAAGGTCCTCGCCTTCGTCGCGGTGATCGGCCTGATCGCGAGCTTCCACACCATCATCTACGCCAAGGGACGGCAGATCTATTCACTGTCGAGGGCGGGTTATTTCCCGACCGTCCTGTCGATCACCCACGGCGGCTATAAGACGCCGCACGTGGCCATGATCTCGGGCGCCCTTCTGGCTCTCGCGGTGATGCTGGTTGTGTGGTTCAGCTTGGGAACCGAGCAAGGCTCCGCCATCATCGGCGGCACGCTCCTGAACATGGCCGTGTTCGGCGCCATGTTCTCCTACATCCTCCAGGCGATATCGTTCATCATGCTGCGGCGGAACCTGCCGAACATCGAGCGTCCCTTCCGGAGCCCGCTCGGCATTCCCGGCGCTGCGCTGACGATTATCATCGGCCTCGTGACGGTGTTCTTCCAGCTGTCGGACCCCACCTATCGGGTCGGCGTCATCGCCGTCGCCTGCTGGTTCGTGCTTGGCATCCTCTATTTCGCGCTCTTCGCGCGGCACCGGATGATCCTGTCGCCGGAAGAGGAATTTGCCATGGAGCACCAGAAGAAGGGATAAGATGGAAGGCGGTCGCCGGTATCGGCGGCCGCCACTCCAGGCGAAGCCGCGCCGCTTCTTCGAGCGGTCCAAGAGGTGACGTCGCGTCATGCGCTATTCCCACGCCGTCGGCGGACACACATATAGTTTCGACTCGCTCAAGGACTTGCTCGCCAAAGCCAGCCCGGCGCGCTCCGGCGACTATCTGGCCGGGATCGCGGCGGGCGACGACGAAGAGCGCGTGGCGGCGCAGATGGCCCTGGCCGACACGCCGCTCACCACATTCTTGAGCGATGCCGTCGTGCCTTACGAAAGCGACGAGGTGACACGCCTCATCGTCGACGATCACGACGCCAAGGCCTTCGCCCCCCTCGCCCATCTGACCGTGGGCGCTTTTCGCGATTGGCTTCTGTCGGATGCGGCCAACGAGGCGTCGCTGCGCGCGCTCGCCCCCGGCCTCACGCCGGAAATCGTCGCCGCCGTCTCCAAGATCTGCCGCGTGCAGGATCTGATCCTCATCGCCCAGAAATGCCGCGTGGTGACAAAATTCCGCAATACGATTGGCCTGGAAAAGCGCCTGTCCACCCGCCTCCAGCCGAACCATCCCACGGACGATCCGACCGGGAATCGCCGCCAGCATCGTCGACGGCCTGATGTATGGCAGCGGCGATGCGGTGATCGGCATCAATCCGGCGACCGACAGTATCGCCGCCGTCACCACGCTGATCGAAATGCTGGACGAGATCATCCGGCGCTACGCCATCCCGACCCAGTCCTGCATCCTGACCCATGTGACAACCAGCATCGAGGCGATCAACCGCGGCGCGCCGATCGATCTGGTGTTCCAGTCGATCGCCGGGACCGAAGCGGCAAATGCCAGCTTCGGCGTGAACCTCAAAATTCTGCAGGAAGGCCGCGAGGCCGCCCTTGGCCTTCAGCGCGGCACCGTCGGCAACAACGTGATGTATTTCGAAACCGGCCAAGGCAGCGCGCTTTCGGCCAACGCCCATCATGGCGTCGATCAGCAAACTCTCGAAGCGCGCGCCTACGCCGTGGCGCGCAAGTTCAAGCCGCTCCTGGTCAACACCGTCGTCGGCTTCATCGGTCCCGAATATCTCTATGACGGACGCCAGATCGTGCGCGCCGGCCTGGAGGACCATTTCTGCGGCAAGCTGCTCGGCGTGCCGATGGGCGTCGACATCTGCTACACCAACCACGCCGAAGCCGACCAGAACGACATGGACGTGCTGCTGACATTGCTTGGCGCCGCCGGCGTCAACTTCATCATGGGCATTCCCGGCTCCGACGACATCATGCTCAATTACCAGACCACGTCCTTCCACGACGCGCTCTACGCCCGCAAAGTGCTGGGCTTGCGCCCCGCCCCGGAATTCGAGGATTGGCTCAAGACCATGGGCATCTTCGAGCAGGACGAGAACGTGCGCCTTGCCGACAGCCTGCCCAAGCCCTTCCAGCAGGCCTTGGCTCATCTTCACTGAGGTCATGCCTTGAGCAACGATAAGCGCGCAATCGTCGCCACCGACTCCTGGGGCAAGCTGCGCCAATACACCCCGGCCCGCATCGCCTTGGGGCACGCGGGCACCAGCATGCCGACCAAGCCGCATTTGGAGTTCCAGCTCGCCCACGCTCAGGCGCGCGATGCCGTCCATCACGAGCTCGACATTCCGGCTTTACAAGACGCGCTCCAAGAACGCGGCCACGAAGCGCTTCTGCTCCACTCGAGCGCCGAGAGCCGCCCCCATTATCTGCAGCGCCCCGACAAGGGCCGCCGGCTCGCTGCGGAGTCCCGAGCAAGCCTCGAGGCGAAACCGCGTCCGGCGGACCCCTACGACGTGGTCTTCGTTATCGGTGACGGCCTCTCTGCTCTCGCCATCGAGGAGAACGCCGCCAAATTTCTCGATGCCATCATGCCGTCTTTGACCAAGGAGGGCTGGCGGCTGGCACCGTTCTGCATCGTCAAGGAGGCGCGCGTGGCGGTCGGCGACGAGGTCGGCGAAGTCTTGGGCGCCAAGATGGTCGTCATTCTGATCGGCGAGCGGCCGGGCCTCAGTTCGCCCGACAGCATGGGCATCTATATGACGCTCAACCCGCGCGTCGGCCTGACCGATGAATCGCGCAACTGCATCTCCAATATCCGCCCCGGCGGTCTCGGTTACGACCATGCAGCCCACCGGCTGCTCTATCTGATGACCGAGGCGCGGCGCAGAGGCCTATCCGGCGTCAACCTGAAGGACGAGGCCGCAGCCCTGCCCAAAGCCGGTCCCGACTCCGCCGACAATTTCCTCATCGACACCTGAGAGCGCTAGCCTCACTGCGCGGCGGGCGCCGGCGCCCTCTCCCCTTCGATCTCCTCGCGCAACAGCTCCACGCGCAGCCAGGCTTCCTCCGCCGCGGCGAGATCGGCCTGAGCTTTGCCAGGGCGTCGCTCGCCGCCGCGAACGCGTCGCGGTCGCGCGCATAAAGATCCGCGTCGGCCAGCAGACGGCTCCAGCCGCGCAATCTCGTCATTGAGAGCGGCGATACGCTTTGGCGCCGTCTTCAACACATGCTGGTCGGTCGGGCTCAAACGCCTGCGCTGCGCCGGAGCAGGCTTCGCCGCCGCGCCCCGTGAGGCCCGCTTGGACAGGGCTCTGCCGGCTCGGAGCGCGACAACGCCATGGCCGCGCTGCGCCACCATGTCCGAATAGCCGCCCGCATATTCGATCCACTGCCCGTCACCCTCGAAGGCCACCACCGAGGTGACGGTGCGGTCGAGAAAGTCGCGGTCATGGCTGACGAGCAGTACCGTCCCCGGATAGCTCGCCAGCATCTCCTGCAGCACGTCCAGCGTCTCCAGGTCGAGATCGTTGGTGGGCTCGTCCAGCACCAGCACGTTGGAGGGATGGCGCCAGCGCCACCGCCAGCATCAGCCGCCCACGCTCGCCGCCCGACAGCGCCTTGACCGGCGTGCGCGCCTGCTCCGGGCTGAACAGAAAATCCTTCATGTAGCTGATGATGTGGCGCGCCTCGCCGTTGATGATCACCGTGTCGCCGCTGCCGTCGGTGAGCGTCGCCGAGACGCTGCGTTCCGGATCGAGCCGTTCGCGCCGCTGATCGAGCGTCGCCACCTCCAGATTGGTGCCGAGCTTCACCTGGCCCGTGTCGGGAGCCAGCGCCCCGGTGAGCATATTGATGAGCGTCGTCTTGCCGGCGCCGTTGGGGCCGACAATGCCGACCCGGTCGCCGCGGGCGATTTTGATGCTGAAGTCGCGCACCAGATGAAGGTCGCCATAGCTCTTGGAGATGCCGCGCGCCTCGATCACCTTGCGCGCCGGTCTCGCCCGCCTCCTGCACTTCAAGCTTCACGTCGGCCTGGACGCGGTTGCGCTTGGCGTGCGTGCGCTCGCCGCGCATCGACAGCAGCCCTTCCAGCCGCCGCTGATTGCGCTTGCGCCGGGCGCTGACGCCATAGCGCAGCCAGTGCTCCTCGCGGACGATCTGCCGGCCGAGCTTGTGATGCGCGATCTCCTCCTCCTCGAGAATGCCGTCGCGCCACGCCTCGAAGGCGCCGAAGCTCTGCTCCAGCCGCCGGGTGATGCCGCGGTCGAGCCACACCGTGGCTTGCGAGAGATTTTCCAGGAACCGCCGGTCATGGCTGATGAGCACCAGCGCCGAGCGCGAGGCCTTGAGCACCGATTCCAGCCCCTCGATCGCCACCACGTCGAGATGGTTGGTGGGCTCATCCAAGCAGCAGAATGTCGGGGTCAGGCGCCAGCACCTGGGCCAGCGCCGCGCGGCGGGCCTCGCCCCCGGACAGGCGTTTGGGGTCCTCCTCGCCGGTGAGGCCGAGATTTTCCAAGAGATAGCGCGCCCGATGCGGATCGTCGCCTGGCGCCAGCCCCGCCTCGACGAAGGCGCCCGTCGTCGCGAAGCCGCTGAGATCGGGGCTTTGCGGCAGATAGCGAACGGTGACGCCCGGCTGGAGGAAGCGGCTGCCGCCATCCGGCTCGATCAGGCCTGCGGCGATCTTGAGCAGGGTCGACTTGCCCGAGCCGTTGCGGCCCACCAGACAGAGCCGCTCCCCCGAGCCGATCGAGAGGGTGGCGCCGTCCAGCAACGGCGTGCTGCCAAAGCTGAGCGTGATGTCCTTGAGAAGAAGAAGCGGCGGCGGGGCCATAGTTTTAGGTCTGTCCATCTCTGCCGCTTTCGGCGGCATCCATCGGCTGATACGAGCCCCTGCTCCTACACGATTTGCCTGAGATTCGAAAAGTCGGCAAGGCGGCAGGGCCTAAGAAGCGTTACATGCGTCCCTACGCAGGGTCTAAGAATTGGCTGCCCTGGGGGCCAAGACGACTTGGGAGTAGCATGTGATGACTGACACGAAGCGGGACCATGTCAAAGCGCAGATGAGCCCCGAAGACTATCAGCGCTTGCGCGAGCTCCGGGCGCAAAAGCCGGCCCGCCGCGTGCCCAAATTCACGCGCACGCGCGGCGCGATCGTCGCCGACTGGTTTGCCAGAACCGTCGGGTCCTGGCGCTTCATCATCATCCAGACCATCGTCCTGGCTATCTGGATCGTTCTGAATTTCATCGCATTCTTCTATCACTGGGATCCTTATCCCTTCATCCTGCTGAACTTGGTCCTCTCCTTCCAGGCCGCCTATGCGGCGCCCATCATCATGATGAGCCAAAACCGGCAATCGGAGATCGACCGCAAGCACGCGGAATACGACTACCGGATCAACGTCAAGGCGGAGCTCGAAATCGAGCTGCTCCATAGCAAGATCGACGCCCTACGCGAGCAGGAGATCGTGAAGCTCACCAACATCATCGAGCGCTTGTCGGCGCATCTTGCCCCTGAGCTCGTTGCGGCCGCAGAGAAGACCAAGGACGACACAACCAAGCAAAACCCGGTCAAGGAGGACCCGGCCTAGAAAACTCGGGATGGCGGCAGTCCAAGATCACCCCCCGAAAAGTAGGCAATTTTTCACGGATTCCCGGCAAGCTTTGCCGTGCTCGTGCCACGGTCTTGGGCCATCATGGGCGTTCAATAAAGACTGACGTGGGGGCACACGTTGGATCTACTCTTTGCCGGTATCGTTCTTCTTATTCTCCTGTTCGTTGCGACTTACAGCCAGCGCAGGACGTGGATTGCGCTCGGCTCGACGGCGCTGACCATCGTCTTGATCGCCGGCTGCGTGTTCTTCTCGACAGCGCAAACCTCCAGCCAAATCCCCGACGGCCTCGCCCAATTGGCCAAGACGCTCCCCGCCGGCTGGGATCGACCGGCTCTGAAACTGACGGCAGCCCTGGAACAGGCCTCCTCGTCCCTGGCACACGCCAGGCAACGCGGCGCCGCGCGCGAGCCGCAACCATTTCTCACCGCGTCGATCAGCCGTTGGTTCACTTGGGCGCCGGAGAGCGAAGCCGAAGCCGAGCCTGAACTCGAGTACGCGCCTGCCCCACTGACCGCGCGGCTGGAACCTGAGGCCGCGCCGGCAGCAGTCGCCGAGTCCACGCCCGACTCTCCCATCCAATGGTTCCTCGATGAGCGCCAGCCCACCGCAAGCGAGGGCTTTCTGCTCAGCGGCGCCAACCTGTCGGATCAGTCCTTGGAGGGCGTCCAAGCGGTCCTGAAACCGGACTCCGGCGCGGGCGAGTTGGATCTTGCGCTCAATGTCGAAGGAGACAGCGGCAGGGGCGCAGCGGTCATTCCGCCGGGAGCCCGGTTCAGCCTCGCGGCTGAAGGCCTGAGCAAAGACGAGGCGCAGCGTCTGGGCGGCGCCATTCTGTCCTTCGCCTATGTCCAGGCGGGACGGCGCAAGAGCTCGATCATGTATCTGACGCCACCGATGCTCGCGCGGGGGCTCGCGCGCGACTAGTTCGCGACACGGGCTCTCACTGGACGGCGACGCAATCCTTGAAGGTCATAGTGTCGTCCGAGCCTTCGGTGACGAAGGCGGTGTCGCCCTTGTTCCAGAACACGAAGCTCTCATCGTCATTGGCGTAGCGCGCGCCGGAGCCGGAGATCACCTGCGGCAGCTCCAGGCTGCGCCCGTCGGTCAGCGTCAGGTCGACGGAGTCGGGATAGTAGGTGGCGTCGATCCCCTTATCCCCTTCGCACCGATAGATCGCCGTGGCGATCGGCATCACCGGAGGCTGTGGCCGTCTGGTTATCGCTCGGATCGGCAGCGGACGCCGGCGACGGCGGCGCGCTGGCGGCTTGCGCCGCGGCGCGCTCCTGATTTTGCTGGAACCCGGCCGGGGTCCAGCCGCAATGAGCCTTGAAAATGTCGAGCGCCTCGCGGGAACCCTTGAGGCCGAGCTTCGCCCGCTCGCCGTTGAACGTCACGAAAGCGCGGGCCCCGCCTTGCAGCGCCGCCACGATCGGATCGTCGGGCGGCAGGCTGAACACCGGCGTGAAGCCGATCAGGCCGAACTCCACGGTACGCGCGGTACGGGTGAAAGCCTCGCCATCGATGGTGAAGGTGACAGGGGCCTCGGCGCCGTCTTGGCCTGACTGACTAGCCGCGGCGTTGACGGTCACTTCGGCCGGTTTTCCGTTGCCCTTGCACGCGATGATGATGCCGAGTTCTTCCTCGCAATCACGGCAATCGACGGCAACGATGTCCTCGTAGAGACCCGTGGCGACCCAACCGGCCTCATACGCCCCAGCGCTCGCCGAAGCGGCGGCCGAAAGCAGCATGGCGGTGAGGAGCGTCGCCGGCCCAAATCTCATCTGTCGCCCCCGCGGTTCGGATGCCTCGCCAAGCCTCATTGGTGGCACGAAACGGCAAGGACGGGGAGCAGGAAATCCCCGTCGCGGCGCTTACTGCCCGCTGGCGACCGGGCCAATCTCCTCGACCTTGGTGAGCAGCTCGTGCAGCGACTGGCGGCAATAGGGCCGCAAGCCCGACGGCCCGCTCCGCGCCAGGATCCTGAAGCCCTCGTTCTTGTCGGCAATGGCCGCTTTCAACAAATGCTCCTTGTTGATCGAGGAATCCTTCTGCAGGTAATAGGTCTCGATCTTGGCGATCGCGACTTTGGCCGCCTCGGCGTCATCGGCGTTGAGCTGCGACAGGGTCTGGCACTGCAGGACGATCTCATACTCGGCGTAATAGTTCTTGAGCGAGGCCGACAGATTGCCCGCCAGCGCGCCTTGCGACAGCACCACCACGCAACAGGCCAGAGTCCACGCACCGGCGCCAAGACGCATTTCATTCCCCTCATCTGTCAGATTGCAGCCGTGCCTTGATATACGAGGTGCTGCGCCGCAGCAATGGCCGCCGGGCAACACTCCGGGAGAATGTTGGCAAGGATTATTGGACCATTGACTTCGAGAAGACGTTGATGATCACGACGCCCACGGTGATGAAGGCGAGCCCGACAAGCGCCGGGGCGTCGATCACCTGCTTGGACCAGACCCAGGCGACCGCGGTGATCAGGACGATCCCGAGGCCCGACCAGATGGCGTAGACGAGCCCCGCCGGCAGCACCCGCAACGGAAAGGACAGAAGCCAGAAGGCGGCGACGAAGCCGATGACCGAGATGATGCTGGGCACCAGTTTCGTCAGGCTTTCCGACGCCGCGAGCGTGATAGTCGCCACCGTCTCGGCGATGATGGCGCCGGCCAGGCACAGATAGATCGTGACGACACTCATCGTTTCCCCCCGCTGTCGATGAACCGCAACTCTATCCCATCACAACGGAATGTTGTCGTGCTTCTTGTCTTGCCGGTCGCGCGGGCGCCGACGCCCTGCTCCTGGCGTAGGAGCCCCCACATTCCGCCATTTTCATGGGTAATTGATTGGGCTTGACAGTGATCGAATTGGCACGTGCTCCGGGCACGCCAGGAGACTGACATGCAGCTATCCGTGGCCAAATACGCGCACAAATTGCCGCCGCTTCGAGACGAGGCCGCCAAGCTCTCTGCAGGGTATTCGGGCCCGGGCCTTGCGACCCTGCTCGAGCGTTTCAACGAAAGCCCGAGCGCGGCGTCGGGCGCGGCACCATCCGCAGCGAACCCGCCCGCCGCCCCGGCCCGTCGCGTTGTTCCCGCGCTGCCCCGCGGCACTGATCCGGCGAGACCTGACGGAGCCGGGCGGCGGAAAATGCCGGCGGCAGCGCTCGCGCCAACGGCCACTGCTAAGAGCCGCCTGACCCTCGGTTCCGTGGTCTCGGTGCTGGTCGGCGTCGCGCTCGTGCCGATATCGTTTCTGTTCTTCCTGTGGTGGCAAGACCCGTCCCAGGATGAGGGTCCCTCCGAGGTCGTGACCGTTGCGAGCGTGCCAACTGCGACCGCCCTGGAGCCGCCGTCCCGAACCATGACCGCACCGAAGGTCGCTCGCGTCGCCTCGGACGCCATCGAGCCCGATGCAGCGGCGCGGCCGAACCTCATGCCCGGGCCGCCCCAGGTCGCCACGGTCGACATGCCCGCGAGCCTGCCATTGCCCGCAGCGGTCGCGACCGCCGACGAGGCCTGGACCGCTCCCGAAACGGTCGCAACGGCCGATAAGTCTTTGGCCCTCCCCACTCCGGCAGCGGATGCCGCCGTCGACGGGCCGGAAAGCGCGCCGCCCGCAGAGGAGATCGCACAAGCCGAAGCGACCGGGTCCATCGCCGAAGCGGCTCCGGCCCCGCAGCGGAGGCCAGCGGTGAAGGTCAACACCGTCAAGACGGTGGCCATCGCGCCACCGCGCGAGACGGTGCCACATGACGGCGCGATGGCTTTGGGTTCGCCGGTCGAGCCGCAATCGACCGACGAGTGGATGGAGACCAAAACGGCGGTCGACATGCACGTGAAGGCCGAGCAATCCTCGGAGACGGTGAAGGTCGCGGACGGCGGCCTAAAGGTCCGGGTCACCGGCCGCGACAAGCGGTGGGTGCAGGTGACCGATCCCGCGACGTCGACCACGGGGTGGATCTACGACCGCTTCCTCACGCCGGCCGAGCCGCCCGCGCAATAGTTGTCTTGCCTGATCGTCCATCGCGCAACGCGCGATGCCAGTAGATGAGGACAGCGAGATCCCTGATCGTCAGTTCGTGCGGCCTGTCGGCTTGCGTGGTGGCGGCTTCGCGGGTCCTGCTCCAGGCTCGAGCGTGATCTCAAGGCGCGAGCGTGGCCGAGACTCCTCATCCGGCGGCTTCGGCCAGCCCTCGCGCTGCGCGCCGCGCACACCATCCTTTTCGTCCGTCTGGTCGTGAAACAACTGCACGACGGTTTCGAACGGCATGTCGATCCCGGCCTCGTCGAGCTCGAGCTTGATCGCCTCTATGACCCGGGATTTGACCTCCACCACGTCGGCGCGCCGTGAATTTGTCCACCAGCGCGGCCGCAGCGTCACCCAGGATGCGGCTAGATCGACGATCAGCACGTCGGGCGCGGGTTCGGACTCGACACCCTCGACCGATTGCACCGTGGAGAGGATCACCTGCTTTGCCTTGTCGGTATGGTCTCCGTAGCCGATGCCTACATCGTATTGCGACCGGCGCTTGTCGAACGCCGTGTTGACGATGACGGCGTTGGTATAGACGTCGCTGTTGGGGATGAGGGCCAGGCGGCCGTCATAGGTCCGGATCGCGGTCACGCGCGTGTCGATGCGGTCGACCAGGCCCTCGAAGCCCTCGACGGCGATCTGGTCACCGGGCCGAAACGGCTGGCGGAGGAGGATCAGCACGCCGGCCAGCCAGTTCTGCAGAATGTCCTTGAAGGCGAAGCCGATCGCCACCGAGCCGATGCCGAGACCGGCGAGAAGATCGCCGGGCTTGACCGAAGGGAGCACGATGGTCAGAGCCAGCAAGGCTCCGAGCACGATCACCGCGGTCTTCACGAAGCCCCCGAGCACTTCCCCCAGATTTGCCCGATGGCGCCGTCGCGCCCACCTCTTCACGGCATACTTGGCGGCGACCGCAAGCCCGACGAAGAGCAGGAAGAGTAAAAGCGCGACCGCCAGATTGGGCAAGATGCGGATAAAATCGTCGATCCAAGAATCGACGGTGGTGTGGATCCCCTCGGGAGACACGTCGATCGGCTGGACCGGCTCCGCGCCCGAGACCTCCGGATCGGATTTTGTCTCAGCGACCTGCGCGAACGCCAGCATTTGCTTTCCGATCTACAAAGGGATGTTGTCGTGCTTCTTCCAGGGGTTCTCGACATGCTTGTTGCGCAGCATCTGTAGCGCGCGGGCGATGCGCACGCGCGTGCCGCGCGGCGCGATCACCTCGTCGATATAGCCCCGCTCCGCCGCCACGAACGGATTGGCGAAACGCTCGGTGTATTCGTCGATGCGCTTCTTGACCTTCTCCGGATCGCCGAGGTCGGCGCGATACAGGATCTCGACCGCGCCCTTGGCGCCCATCACGGCGATCTCGGCCGTGGGCCAGGCATAGTTCACGTCGCCGCGGATATGCTTTGAGCTCATGACGTCATAAGCGCCGCCATAGGCCTTGCGGGTGATGACCGTCACTTTCGGTACGGTGGCCTCGGTGAAGGCGAATAGCAGCTTCGCGCCGTGCTTGATGAGCCCGCCATATTCCTGATCGGTCCCGGGCAGGAAGCCCGGCACGTCGACGAAGGTGACGATCGGAATCGAGAAGCAATCGCAGAACCGAACGAAGCGCGCGGCCTTGCGCGAGGCGTCGCTGTCGAGCACGCCGGCGAGGAACATCGGCTGATTGGCGACGATGCCGATGGTGCGCCCTTCCATGCGGGCGAAGCCCACCACGATGTTGCGGGCGAAGGTCTCCTGGATCTCGAAGAAGTCGCCCTCGTCCACGACCTTATGGATCAGCTCCTTGATGTCGTAGGGCTTGTTCGGATTGTCGGGGATCAGCGTGTCGAGCGACGGCTCGATCCGGTTCCACGGATCCCGCGTCGGCAGCTCCGGCACGCCGGAGAGATTGCTGGATGGCAAAAAGTCCATCAGCCGGCGCATCTGCAGCAGCGTCTCGACGTCGTTGTCGTAGGCGCCGTCGGCGATGGAGGATTTGGTGGTGTGGACCACGGCGCCGCCGAGCTCCTCCGCCGTCACCTCCTCCTTGGTCACCGTCTTCACCACGTCGGGTCCGGTGACGAACATGTAGGAGGTGTCTTTGACCATGAAGATGAAGTCGGTCATGGCCGGCGAATAGACGTCGCCGCCGGCGCACGGGCCCATGATCACGCTGATCTGCGGGATGACGCCCGACGCCAGCACGTTGCGCAGGAACACCTCGCCATAGCCGCCGAGCGCCGCCACGCCTTCCTGGATGCGCGCGCCGCCCGCGTCGAACAGACCGATGACCGGCGCCCGGCTGCGCAGCGCCATGTCCTGGATCTTGATCATCTTGTTGGCGTGGGCTTCCGACAGCGACCCGCCGAACACGGTGAAGTCCTTGGCGAAGACATAGACCACGCGGCCGTTGATGGTGCCCCAGCCGGTGACGACGCCGTCGCCGGGAAACTTGTTCTTTTCCATGCCGAAATCGATGCAGCGGTGCTCGACATACATGTCGAACTCCTCGAAGGAGCCGTCGTCGAGCAGAAGCGCCAAACGCTCCCTGGCCGTGAGCTTGCCGCGCTTGTGCTGCGCCTCGATGCGCCGCTGACCGCCGCCGTCGCGGGCCTTTGCCCGGCGAATCTCAAGCTCTTCCACGACTTCCTTCATAACCGCTCCCCGAGGTGACGCTGCCGTGAAGGTGAATAGCATGGGGCGAAAAAGAGGCAAGTAGCCTCGTCCGCAAGCCTTGGCTCCTGGCGGGAATTTTCGGGCTCCGGAGCGCGATTGCCGCTGGACCCTAAACGGGGCATCCTTGCGTGGCTTATGGCCCTTGGGAGGGGCCCGTCCATGAGAATGGCTATCGCCGCCGCCGTGCTGCTGGCCGCCGCCGCCCTGGCCGGTCTCGGCGACTATTATTATAGGGTCGGCCAGGAGCTCGACGATATTCGCGGGCGGCTCGTTACCGAAGCCCAGCTCGCCCAGCCGGACGAACCGGCCACGACGTCCGGCATCAGGCTCGCCCCCATCCAATGCGCCCGGGTCTACGATCTGCGCGCCAACCCGATCGCCAGGCGCCTGCGCGGCGACGAGATCCGTGGGCATGTGGGCCCATTGCGAGAAGATCGCCGACATGGCCTCGGGGCTCGACAGGATGGAGAAAAAACCGCCGCAGTAATCAGGCGCGCGATGGCGCAGGTGCCTTCCGTGCAAGGGAACAGATCCTGAGATTCTGCCGCGTTCCGCGAAGGTCATACAGCCCTTCGTCGGCGACGCTCACACGGGGAGGCAAAGTCGTCTCGTCGAGCAGCGGCTTGGAGATGACGAAGTCGAGATCTAAACTCTTGGCAATAGTCTCCATGCGGGCCGTCGCGTTGATGACGTCGCCAAAGTAGCCGATCTGTCGCTTCGAGCCGCCATATTCGGGAGATAAGCCGCAAGCCGAAGGCGACGAGGAAAGGCTTGCGGCGAAGCCGGGCCCCGGCCGGCGCCTGATATTGAAACAATTCGAACCCGGCCGAGAATGCTGTGATGAGGAATCCGGCCCTGGCAATCGACCAACTTCGCGCCATGAGCTGGTCCGCATTGGCAATGAGGCTCGTGGTATAACCATAGACGAAGCCGATCGCTCCCCCCACAGCGCAACCGATATCCAAAGGATGAAGCGGCGGCGCTGGCCCCGCCTCATGACCCACGGCCGGGGGAGGTGCCTATCAGACTTCCGAGCCGCGCCGCGGCATCGAAATCGGCCCGGCGCGCCTTGCGGCGGTCCTTGGCTTCGGCGTCCTCGCCCCATTTGCCGGCCTGCCAGTCCTCGTCCACATGGGCCGCGCCCACGCCTCGTCGGGCGTCAGACGTTTCAGCGCGACCGCCAGCGCCAGCAGCGCCGATCCGGTGAGCGCGGTCATCACATGCAGCGCCGCCAACCCGAAAGCGTCGAACCCCTCGAGCCGCCGCCGGATCGCGGCCATGGCGGCATCGGCTTGCGCCACATGGACGATGCCTTCGGCCAGCGTAAGCGGCGCCTGAAGCGCGTCCTTGGCCCAGGCGATGACCGGGTCCCAATGGGCGGCTTGCGCCGCCACGAGCCCGTCCGGGCCGCTCACCCGGTAGCAGAGCAGATCGGCGCGCGCATGGGCCATGATGTCGTCGACGACGGCCTCGCTCCGCCCCTCGATGCCGTCGATGGCCGATTGGCGAGCTTGGTGAGCGGCATGGTCCGGGCGTCGATCTCATCGCCTTGCGCCCGCCACTCATCCGCGATGGCCTCAGCCAGCGCCTTGCTCGACACCGACAACGGGCCCCTGCCCGGCGTCTTGACCGGCTTGCCGTCGAGCAGCAGGGCAGCGCGGCCGCCCTCATCCTTGACGGTGACGTCCTTGTAGAAGCGCTTGGGAAGACTCCGCTTTCCCGGCGCTGCCGCGCCGTTCAAGCCCTTGCTCTGATCTCTCTGGTTCAACGTCACGTCCGCTTCTTGCGCCCCGCGCTTGGTGCCTTCCTCGGCTTCGCCGCCGCCCGAGGCGAACGGCTATGGGCTTTGGTTCTGCCCTCCTCCGCCAGCTGCTCATAATCCTGCCTGATTCCTTCCAAATCCTTGTCTTCCAACTCTTCGAGGTCGAGCAAGACATTGCGCGCACCGCGCGACACTCTGATCAGCTCGTCGATCTTGATGTGCATCGCCGCCGTGTCCCGGTTTTGCGTGTTCTGGATGACGAACACCATGAGGAAGGTGACGATGGTCGTGCCGGTGTTGATCACCAGCTGCCACGTATCGCTGTAACCGAAGAGCGGACCGGTCACTCCCCACAGCACGATCACCGCGACGGCGGCCATGAAGGACAAGGGCCGGCCAGTAATCCTTGAGGCCATTTGCGCAAACTGCGTGAACCAGCCCGTTTTCGTGGCCATGGTACGTCCTCATGAAAGCTTTGGTGAAATTGGGGGCGAGATGATCGGCATCGCGGCGTTCAGCACTGCCAAGTTAAACAATGAATTCGCTTGCGGGTTCCACGCCACGACGGCTCTTGGACAGGAAAGCCCGCGGGCAGTGCGCGGCAATGCAGTACCGGCGAGGCTGCCGGTTCAGGACTTAAGCGTCATCGTCCGGCTCACCGTCCTTGGGCGCAAAGCCGAATGCCGCGAAGGCCTTCTCCATATGCGGCGACAGTGGTGCCGTTACGTCGACGACGCCCTCCCCGCTCGGATGGGGAAAGCAGATCCGCCGCGCATGTAGATGCAGCATTGGATCGATGCCTTCGGGGATCTCCGCCCCGCTCGGATATTTCTCATCCCCCAGAATGGGATAGCCCGAGTATCGCCATATGGGCTCTCAGCTGGTGCTGCCGCCCGGTGACCGGCTTGAGCGACACGAAGGCCACCGTCTGACCGGCCCGGTCGACCACCGAATAATAGGTCACCGCGCTTTGCGCCCGGTCCTGCTCGCCGGGACGGGCTTTACGCACGCGGTCGCCCGCAGGCGTCGCCGCCTTCACCAGGGCCGCCTCGATCTTGCCTTGGGGGGGCTTCGGCACGCCCTGGGTGATCGCCCAATAGATCTTGCGCACCGAGCGGGTCTGGAAGGCCCGGCCGAGTTTCGCCGCCACGGCGCGCCGCTTGGCGACCACGAGCACGCCCGACGTGTCGCGGTCGAGCCGATGGACCAGTCGCGGCCGCGTCTCCGGACTGTCGCCTAAGCCCTCGAGCAGCCGGTCGATATGGCGGGTGGTCTTAGTGCCCCCCTGCACGGCGATTCCGGGCGGCTTATTGAGGATGAGCAGGTCGTCGTCCTCATAGAGCGTGATGTCGGCCAGAAACGCCCGGTCGGCCTTGGTCAGGCTCTGCTTCGGTCCAGGCGGCGGCGCCACGTCGGGTAGCGGCGGCACGCGAACGCTCTGGCCCGCTGCGAGCCTGGTGCTCGCCTTGGCCCGGCCGCCGTCGACGCGCACCTGGCCCGTGCGCAGAAGCTTCTCCAGCCGGCTATGGGGCAAGCCCGCGTAATGGGTCTTGAACCAGCGGTCGAGGCGCATGTTGTCCTCGTCGTCGCTGACATGAAGGGTCTCGACAGAAGATCGCTGCGTCATGGCACCACGGGGTTGCCGGTCGAACGGCTCAAGCATTTGGGAACGATAAGGGCCGACCGGACTTGATCGGCGGCACCTCAAGTAGCATAACTTTCGCAAATCCGAAGGGGATGGAGTCCCCCTGAACCGCCCATGGTTCTAAACCGCCATCGGCTAATGACTCCTGCCGCAGTCGATTTTGCGCGGTGGGAGCCTCGGTCCGCAGCCCGCCGCCAGGCGGGTTTTGTTTTGCTCGAGGCCCTCTAGGCCGATAGCGGACCGATGTGAAGGAGCACACATGCCCTATGCAGCGTCAGGCATTTTCCGGCCGTCCCCCTGCCGACTCACGCTAAACAGCACGCGGACGGTGGGTGCATGATCTCTCTTCCGAATACCCTCGTTATCTATCTTTCGATTGCCGCCGGCAGTGCGCTCGGCGGCATGACCCGGTATTGGTGCTCCGGCGTCGCCGCCCGGATGTTCGGCGAGACCTTTCCGTGGGGCACGCTGTTCGTGAACGTGACAGGCTCTTTCCTCATCGGCTTTTTCGCGACTCTGACGGGACCGGACGGGCGCATCTTTGCGGGTTCGACACTGCGACAGTTCGTCATGCTCGGCATCTTCGGCGGCTTCACAACCTTCTCTTCGTTCAGCCTTCAAACCCTCAATCTCGTTCAAGACGGTGAACTGCTTCAGGCAGGCGGCAATATTGTCGGTTCCGTTCTACTCTGCCTCATCGCCGTCTGGCTCGGGCACATTCTGGCCCTATCGATCAACGCCATGAAGTGGATCTGACCATGCCACTATCGCGCGACGCCTCGCTGCTCCGCATCTTCATCGGCGAGGACGACAAGTTCGAGCAGCAACCGCTCTATGAGGCGATTGTGCTGAAGGCGCGCAAGATGGGACTCGCGGGTGCCACGGTGTTGCGCGGTGGCATGGGCTTCGGTCATTCGAGTACGCTGCACACAACGAAGATCCTACGGCTCTCTCAGGATCTGCCTCTCGTCATCGAGATCGTCGACCGCGAGGACAAAGTTCGGGACTTTGTTGCCGCCATTGAGGAGATGATGGGGAGCGCACTGGTGACGCTGGAGAAGGTGCAGGTGATCCGATATGGCAACGGCACGCCCGGAGAGACGAGCTAGCGCGCTTTCTTCGCCCTGATCTCGGCGAAGCGGTCGAGGCGCTCCTTGATGTCGCGCTCGAAGCCGCGCTCCGTGGGCGTGTAGAAATTCTGCCGCTCCATGCCGTCCGGGAAATAATTCTGGCCCGAGAATCCCTCCCGCTCATTGTGGTCATAGGCGTAGTCGCGGCCATAGCCCTCTTGCTTCATCAGCGTCGTCGGCGCGTTGAGGATATGCTTCGGCGGCAAGAGTGACCCGCCCTCTTTAGCCACGCGCATGGCGGAGTTGAAGGCCATGTAGGCGGCATTCGACTTCGGCGCGGAGGCCAGATAGACGGTCGCCTGCGCCAAGGCCAGCTCGCCCTCGGGCGAGCCGAGAAAGTCGTAGACGTCCTTGGCGGCATTCGCCTGGAGCAGGGCCGCCGGGTCGGCAAGACCGATATCCTCGACCGCCATGCGCACCAGCCGCCGGGCGATGTAAAGCGGGTCCTCGCCGCCGGCCAGCATGCGCGCCAGCCAATAGAGCGCCGCGTCGGGGTCCGAGCCGCGGACCGATTTATGCAGGGCGCTGATGAGATTGTAGTGGCCGTCCTGGCCCTTGTCGTAGAGCGGCGCACGCCGTTGCACCAGCGTGGCCAGCGCCTCGCGGTTGAGCGGCGTCGCGTCCGTTCCTACCGTGAGAAACACGTCCTCGGCCAGATTGATGAGACCGCGCCCGTCCCCGTCGGCCATGCCGATCAGCGCCGCGCGGGCATCCTCCGTCAACGGCAGCTTGCGCCCTTCATATTTCTCGGCGCGCTGCAGCAAGGCTTCGAGCGCCGTGTCGTCGAGCCGCTTGAAGGTGAGCACACCGGCACGCGACAGCAGCGCGGAGTTGAGCTCGAAGGACGGGTTCTCCGTGGTCGCGCCCACCAGCACGATGGTGCCGTCCTCCATATGCGGCAGGAAGGCGTCCTGCTGCGAACGGTTGAAGCGGTGGATTTCATCGATGAAGAGAAGCGTGCCGCGCCCCTCCTCCCGCCGTGCGCGGGCTGCGTCGAACACTTTGCGCAAGTCCGCCACGCCCGACTGGATGGCCGACAGCTGCTCGAAATGAAGATCGGTGACTTCGGCGAGAAGCCGCGCCACCGTGGTCTTGCCGGTGCCCGGCGGCCCCCAGAACACCACGGAGCCGAGCCGGCCGCCCCGCACCATGCGCCCGAGCATGCCCTCGCCCAGGAGATGATCCTGACCGATCACCTCGTCGAGGGATTGCGGCCGCAAACGGTCGGCCAACGGACGTGGCGCGCTGTCGGCGAGCCCCGCGGCTTCGAACAGCGTGGCCGCAGGCTTTTTCATGGATCAGCCCTGAATGGCGAGATTGAAGACTTTGCCGCCGCGCTCGACCGCCAGCCGCCAGCCGCCGCCGCCGAGTTCAAGCATGGTGGAAAGCGTGGCGACCGAGGTGACCTTCTCATTGTTGACGCCGACGATGACGTCGCCCCGCCGCACGCCCAGCCTGGCGGCATTCGAGCCGCTCTCGACCCCGAGTACGACGACGCCGCCTTTGCTGTCGTCGCCCTCCATCCCCAGCTCCTGCGCCACCGCCGGCGATAGATTCGCCACCTTGGCGCCGGAGAGCGGCTGCCGCCCGGTCAGATCGCGCGTGTCGCGCGGCGGATCCTCCAGCGGCGCGCGCAAGGAGATGCTCACCTTCAATGTCTTGCCCTTGCGGAACACGCCGAGCTCGACCGAGCCGCCGACACCCTTGGTCACGAAGCGGTACTGCAAGGCTTCCGGGTCCTGCACGACCTTGCCGTCGACGCTGACGACCACGTCGCCGACCTGCAGACCCGCCCGTTGCGCCGGCCCTTTTTCATGCAGGCTGGTCACCAGCGCACCGGACGGCCGGTCCAGCCCAAGCGACTCGGCGATGTCCGAGGTCAGCGGCTGCAAGGACGCGCCGAACCACGGCCGCTGGACCTTGCCCCCATCGAGCGCCGACTGAACCACCAGCCGCACCATGTTGGAAGGAATCGCGAATCCGATGCCGTGCGAGCCGCCGCTCTTGGAGAAGATCGCCGTGTTGATGCCGGCAAGCCGTCCGTCCATGTCCACCAGCGCGCCGCCGGAATTGCCGGGATTGATGGCGGCATCGGTCTGAATGAAGAACTGATAGTCGGAGATGCCGACCTTGGTGCGCGCCAGTGCCGACACGATGCCGCTCGTCACCGTCTGCCCGACACCGAAGGGATCGCCGATGGCGAGCACGAGATCGCCCACTTCCAGGCCGTCCGAATTAGCGAACTTGATCGAGGGAAACGTCGCGCCGTTTGCATCGAGCCGCAGCACCGCCAGATCCGTCTGCTCGTCCTTGAGGATGAGCTTGGCCGGAAACTCTCGGCCGTCGTTGAGGGCAACGGTGATCTCGGAATCGCTGCTGCCCCGGATCACGTGAAAATTGGTGACCACCACCCCGTCTGCGGCGACCAGGACGCCGGAGCCGAGCGAGTTCTGGATACGTTCCCGGGGCACGCCGAAGCTCTCGCCGAAAAACCGCCGGAAGAACGGATCGCCGGCGAAGGGCGACACCATTTGCTCGACCCGGTGGCGCACATAGACGTTCACCACCGCCGGGGCCGCCTGCTTCACCACCGGCGCAAAAGACTGCTTGATGGCGACCTGGCTCTCGGGAACGACCCGCTGCTCGGCGCCCGCATCGGCCACCAGAGCGACCCCAAGCAAGGCGCCTCCCGCCAGGGCCGCGCCCAGCACCCAAGACATGCCAATCTTCCTAGAGAAATTTGCCAAACGCGTCATCGCTCGCCCTGTTAGGGATCGGGAAGAGGGCCAAAACACACCCTCGATATACCAGCACTGGGAGGCGGTCTCCCAAAGAAAACTGGCCTTCTTGCGGCAGGAATTCAAGGGAAACCCGGTTGCCGCTCTAAACGCTTCGATTAAGATGCCGGGCCGACCGCATCTTGCCCCTTCATAACGGCAAAAAAAGTGGAGAGAAACGCATGCGTATTTTCAAACTGACCCTGATCGCCATGGCCGCGATCATCTGGAGTGGTTCGGCCTGGGCCATCACCGTCAAGAAGCGGATCGAGGCGCCTGGCCTGCCGAATGAGGTCTGGGCCGTCGCCGGAGAGGGCTTCTGCAAGATCAAGGATTGGCATCCTGCCGTCACCGAGTGCGAAGAAGTGACCGAAGGCGGCGATACCTATCGTCTGCTGACGCTCGGTGACGGAGGCAAGATCAAGGAAAAACTCACCGGCAAGGACGACCTGTCCTACAATTACGAGATCGTCGAGAGCCCCCTCCCGGTCAAGAATTACAAGTCCAAGCTGTGGGTCGAACTAGACGATGAGCCGGATCGCACGATCATCTACTGGCAGTCGGATTTCGATCCCGCCGATGGCACGAGCGATGCCGACGCCAAAAAGGTGATCACCGGCATTCTTGGTGACGGCGTTAAGGGCATCAAGAAGAACTCGATCGCCGCTTGGGACGCGAGAGAAGCGGCCGCCGGCAACAAAGTCTCGAAGGGCCGCGACCGGTCTGACGACGAGGACGACGACGACGACGAGTAGAACGACGACAAGTAGAACCAATTAAAAAGGCGCGCCGCTAAGCGGCGCGCCTTTTGTGCGTCTTTGGCCCTTGCCGGCTTTCGCCGAAAGAATGCATCAGGCAGCGGCGTGCTCCGCCTCGCCGCCATGATCCTGCACCGGGCCTGAATCGAGGCCCTTGGCATCCTCATCGCGGTCCACGAGCTCGATCACCGCCATCGGCGCGCTGTCGCCATAACGGAAGCCCGCCTTCATCACTCGCGTATAGCCGCCGGGACGGGCCGCATAGCGCGGACCGAGCGTCTCGAACAGCTTCGACACCGTGGCCTCGTCCCGGATGCGGGCGAAGGCCTGGCGCCGTGCGTGGAGGTCGCCGCGCTTGGCCAGCGTGATCAGACGGTCCGCCACCCGGCGAAGCTCTTTCGCCTTGGGCAGGGTCGTGGCGATCTGCTCATGCTTGATGAGCGCGTTGGCCAGCGCCGCGAACAGCGCCCGGCGATGACTTGCGGTGCGGTTCAGCTTCCGCCCGGCTTTACCATGTCTCATTTACAGCCCCCTCCCAGGGTGCCTCTCCCGCGCCAAACAGCGGCGCCGGACAATTGCCTAGGCTAATAATGGTCCTCGAACCGCTTGGCCAGCTCTTCGATATTCTCCGGCGGCCAATCCGGCACTTCCATGCCGAGATGCAGTCCCATGGAGGCAAGCACCTCCTTGATCTCGTTCAACGACTTGCGGCCGAAATTCGGCGTCCGCAGCATCTCGGCTTCCGTCTTCTGAATGAGGTCGCCGATATAGACGATGTTGTCATTCTTCAGACAGTTGGCCGAACGCACAGACAGCTCGAGCTCGTCGACCTTCTTGAGCAGTGCCGCGTTGAACACCAATTCCGGCTGGCGCTCGTAGGTCTGCTCCTTCTTCGGCTCTTCGAAATTGACGAACACCGAAAGCTGATCCTGGACGATGCGGGCGGCGAGCGCGATCGTATCGTCGGGGCGCACGGAGCCGTCGGTCTCGATTTCCATGGTGAGCTTGTCGTAGTCGAGGATCTGGCCCTCGCGGGTATTCTCCACGCGATAGGAGACCTTGCGCACCGGGCTGAACAGCGAGTTGACCGGAATGAAGCCGATCGGCGCGTCGTCGGGACGGTTGCGCTCGGCCGGCACGTAGCCCTTGCCCGAGGACGAGGTGAACTCCATGTGGATCGCCGCACCCTCGTCGAGCGTGCAGATCACATGCTCGGGATTCAGAATGTCGACGTCGGCGCCGCCCTGGATATCGCCGGCGGTGGCCACGCCCGGACCCTCCTTCTGGAGGACCATGCGCTTGACGCCCTCGGAATGCTGGCTGATCGCGATCTCTTTGATGTTGAGGACGATATTGGTCACGTCCTCACGCACGCCGGGGATCGAGGAAAACTCGTGCAGCACGCCGTCGATATGCACCGAGGTGATGGCCGAGCCCTGTAGCGAGGACAGCAGCACGCGCCGCAGCGCATTGCCGAGCGTCAAACCAAAGCCGCGCTCGAGTGGCTCGGCGACGACCGTGGCGAACCGGGCCGGGTCGCGGCCAGGAATAATATTGAGCTTCGTGGGCTTGATGAGATCTTGCCAGTTCTTTTGCAGCACCGGGTTAGCCCTTTCTTGATCGTTGAGCGGGGCAGCCTGCCCTAGCGTCCGAATGTCCTCGTGCAACATTTAGGAGTGGCCTTACCTTTGTTAGACGCGCCGGCGCTTACGCGGCCGGCAGCCGTTATGCGGGATCGGAGTGACGTCGCGGATCGAGATGATGTTGAAACCGGACGCCTGCAGCGCGCGCAGCGCCGACTCCCGGCCCGACCCGGGTCCCCTGCACCTCGATCTCGAGATTCTTCATGCCGTGCTCCGCCGCCTTCTTGCCGGCATCCTCAGCCGCGACCTGCGCGGCATAAGGCGTCGACTTCCGCGAACCCTTGAACCCCATGGCACCGGCCGACGACCAGGAAATGGTGTTTCCTTGCGCGTCGGTGATGGTGATCATCGTGTTGTTGAAGCTCGCCTGCACATGGGCGACGCCTGAGGTGATGTTCTTCTTTTCGCGGCGACGGACGCGCGTTTTTTCCTTGGCCATGCTCTATTCCCGCACTTCACAAATTGGCGTCGGCGAAAGCTTGGAAGAGCCTGGCCGCGCGTTGAGCTGTCTACTTCTTCTTACCGGCGATCGGCTTCGCCGGGCCCTTACGCGTGCGCGCATTGGTATGCGTGCGCTGACCGTGGACCGGAAGCCCGCGGCGGTGGCGTAAACCACGGTAACAGCCAAGGTCCATCAACCGCTTGATATTCATGGAAACATCGCGCCGGAGGTCGCCCTCGACCACGTAATCCCGGTCGATGACTTCACGAATCTGAATGACCTCGGACTCGGTCAGCTGATTCACCCGCCGTTCCGACGGAATGGCAACCTTGGCGCAGATTTTCTTGGCATAGGTATCGCCGATGCCATGAATATAGGTCAGCGCGATCTCGACCCGCTTATTCGTCGGGATGTTTACGCCTGCAATTCGGGCCACGTAGTCGTCTCCTCGCGTAGCACGTGCTAACGTGCTGAAATTAAAGCCAGATTACCAAATTGAAACACGACAAGACCGACCGCGGACAGGCTCTACCCCCGGGACCGGTCAGTCCGTCAAGCAATGTGACGCCGTTATGTAGCGATTCCGCTTGACAAGGTCAACTGGCCGTATGGGCCAAACGCCCTAGAGTCAAGCTTTAGACCCCCTCCAGCGCCGCGTCGATCTCCTTCTGAACTGCCTCAATATTGGCCATGCCGTCGACCGACCCTGACCTTTCTTTGCCCCTGGTAATAATCGATCAGGGGCTCGGTCTGGCTGTGATAGGCCTTGAGCCTGGCACGCACCACCTCCTCGGTATCGTCCGGGCGACGCGTGAATGTGGTCCCGCCACAGCGGTCGCAGACCCCTGCGACCTTCGGCGTTTTGTATACTTCGTGATAGCCCTCGCCGCACGTGGCGCAGGTGAAGCGTCCGGTGATGCGTGACACCAGCGCGTCGTCGTCCACCTCCATCACGATCACCCGGCTAACTTCCTCGCCGCGGCCTTCCAGCAGCTGGTCCAGCGCCTCGGCCTGGCCGATCGTGCGCGGGAAGCCGTCGAGAATAAAGCCGTTGCCGCCGGCATTGCTATCCATGCTCTCGGCGATCAGCCCGATGACCAGATCGTCGGGGACCAACGCGCCCCGTTCCATGATGTCGCCGGCCTGGCGCCCGAGATCGCTGCCGGCGGCGACCGCCGCTCGCAACATGTCTCCGGTGGAGAGCTGGACCAATGCGTGCCGGTCTACCAGCCGCTTCGCCTGGGTCCCCTTACCCGCTCCAGGCGGGCCGAGCAGGACCAGGTTCATCGCCGCCGCGCTCCTCTAAGCTTCGCCTTTTTGATCAGCCCCTCGTATTGGTGGGCGAGCAAATGGCTCTGGACCTGCGCCACCGTATCCATGGTGACGCTGACCACGATGAGGAGCGAGGTGCCGCCGAAATAAAACGGTACGCCGGCGTAGGAAATCAGAATCTCCGGCAGCACGCAGACCGCAGCCAGATAGAGCGCCCCGACCACCGTGATCCGCGTCAGCACATAGTCGATATATTCCGCCGTGCGCTCGCCGGGCCGGATGCCGGGCAGGAAGCCGCCATATTTCTTCAGATTGTCGGCCGTGTCCTTCGGATTGAACACCACGGCCGTATAGAAGAAGGCAAAGAAAATGATCAGCGACACGTAGATAAGGATGTGCAGCGGCTGGCCTCGGCCGAGCATGGCGGTGATGGTGTTGAGCCACTCGGGCCCTTGGCCGGCCGAGAAGTTCGCCGCCGTGATCGGCAGCAGCAGCAGCGACGAGGCGAAGATCGGCGGAATCACGCCGGCGCTGTTCAGCTTCAGCGGCAAATGCGAAGCATCGCCCTGGAACATCTTGTTGCCGACTTGTCGCTTTGGATATTGCACAAGCAGCCGCCGCTGAGCGCGCTCCATGAACACGATGATGCCGATCACGGCGACAGCCATGATCAGCAGGCCGATGATCAGCCCGGCCGACAGCGCGCCCTGGCGGCCAAGCTCGAGCGTCCCGACCAAGGCATGGGGCAGCTGCGCCACGATACCGGCAAAAATGATCAGCGAGATGCCGTTACCCACGCCCCGGGCCGTGATCTGCTCGCCGAGCCACATCAGGAACACGGTGCCGCCGACCAGCGTGATGACGGTGGTGATGCGAAAGAACCAGCCCGGATCCACGACCACATTGCCCGCGCCTTCGAGGCCCACGGCGATGCCGTAACCCTGAAGTGAGGCCAGGAGCACCGTGCCGTAGCGCGTATATTGGTTGATCTGCCGCCGGCCCTGCTCGCCTTCCTTCTTGAGATTCTCAAGATGCGGCGAGACGGTGGTCAGCAGCTGAATGATAATCGACGCCGAAATATACGGCATGATGTTCAGGGCGAAGATCGCCATACGTCCGACCGCGCCGCCCGAGAACATGTTGAACATGCCCAGGATGCCGGACTGCTGCTGGCGAAACACGTCGGCCAGCGCCTCCGGATTGATGCCCGGAATCGGGATATAGGTGCCGAGCCGATAGATGACGAGCGCGCCCAGCGTGAACCAGATACGCTTCTTGAGCTCGTCGGCTTTACCGAAAGCCGCGAAGTTCAGATTGGAGACGAGCTGTTCTGCGGCGGAGACCATAGGCGCCCTTCCCTTCCCCGAGACAGTCAGGCGGCCGCGAAACCGGCCGCCTCACCTCACTCGGACGTGTCTTTCTTGGCGCGCGGCGTCTTGGCCGCGGCCTTCTTCGCCGGCGCCCCCGCGGCTTTCTTCGGCGCGTCCTTTGCCGACGCGGACTTGGCCGGCCTGGCCGCCTTTACCTTCTTGGGCTTGCCCTCGCCCTCGGGCTTGGCAACACGCTGCGGCATCGGCGTCAGCGTCACGCTGCCGCCGGCAGCCTCGACGGCCTTGACCGCGCCGCTCGATGCGCCCGTCACTTCGAAAGTCAACTTCGTCTTGATCTCGCCGTTGCCAAGCAGGCGCACGCCGTTCAGCACCCGCCTGATGATACCGGCGGCAAGCAGCGCCTCGACCGTGACCGGATCTTTCGCGTCAAGCTTCTTGGCGTCGATCGCCGCCTGCACGCGCCCGATATTCACCTCGTTCAGGTCCTTGGCGAAGATGTTATTGAAGCCGCGCTTCGGCAAACGCCGATGGAGCGGCATCTGACCACCCTCGAAGCCCTTGATGGCCACGCCGGAACGGGCCTTCTGGCCCTTGACGCCATGGCCCGACGTCTTGCCGAGGCCCGAACCGGGGCCGCGGCCGACGCGCTTGCGGGCCTTGGTGGCGCCCGGCAGATCCCTGATCTCGTTCAGTCGCATAATCTTCTTCCTTAGGCTCCGGCCTCGTCCTCGACGATGCGCACCAGGTGGGCAATCTTGGCCACCATGCCGCGCACCTGGGGACTGTCGACCAGCGTCCGCCGCTTGTGCATCTTGTTCAGGCCGAGCCCAATCAGGGTCGCGCGCTGCACGCCGGGACGACGGATCGGGCTACCGATCTGCTCCACGACGATCGTCTTTCTTTTGTCGGCCATCACTCTTCAACCTTGTTCTTCGGGCTTAGGCCTGAGCCTCGGCGCCCTCGCCGGCCTGATCCCGGCGGCGGGACACGATTTCGCTGACCTTCTTACCGCGCCGCGCGGCAACGCCCCGCGGGCTGTCCTCATGGCGCAGCGCATCGAACGTGGCGCGCACCATGTTGTAGGGATTGGAGCTGCCGAGCGACTTCGCCACCACGTCCTGGATGCCGAGCGTCTCGAACACCGCGCGCATCGGGCCACCGGCGATGATGCCGGTACCTGCCGGCGCCGCCCGCAAGATCACCTTGCCCGCGCCATGCTGGCCGCGCACGTCATGATGCAGCGTCCGGCCTTCGCGCAACGGCACCTTGACCAATCCGCGCTTGGCCGCGTCGGTCGCCTTGCGAATAGCCTCCGGCACCTCACGCGCCTTGCCATGGCCGAAGCCGACCCGGCCCTTCTGATCGCCCACCACGACGAGCGCGGCAAAGCCGAAGCGCCGACCGCCCTTGACCACCTTGGCCACGCGATTGATGTGGACGAGCTTGTCGATAAACTCGCTATCGGTGTCCCGGTCTCTGCCTTGCGGACCGCCGCGTGATTGGTGACCTCGTGCCACGTGTTAGACCCTTTCCTTCGAAACCTAGAAGTTCAGACCGGCCTCGCGGGCCGCGTCCGCCAGCGCTTTGACGCGCCCATGATAGATATAGCCGCCCCGGTCGAACACGACGTCCTTGACGCCGGCCTTCACCGCGCGCTCGGCAACGAGCTTGCCCACGGCTTGCGCCGCCGCCAGATCGGTGCCCTTGGGCAATGCGCCCTTGAGGTCCTTGTCGAGGCTCGAGGCCGCCGCCACGGTCTTGCCGTCACGGTCGTCGATCACCTGCGCATAAATGTGCTTCGAAGAACGAAACACCGACAGGCGCGCACGTCCATTGGCCACGCGCTTCAGCGAATGGCGGACCCGGCGCGAACGCCGCATAAATGTATTCAACGCGCTCATCTTCTATCTCGCTACTTCTTCTTGCCTTCTTTGCGGAGGATGTACTCGCCCGCATACCGCACGCCTTTGCCCTTATAAGGCTCCGGCGGCCTATATCGTCTGATCTCTGCCGCGACCTGGCCGACCTTCTGCTTGTCGATCCCGCTGATCACGATCTCCGTCGGCTTCGGGCACAGCACCTGAATGCCTTCCGGCACGACATAAGCGATGTCGTGGCTATGGCCGAGCTGCAACTGCAGGGCCTGGCCCTGCACCGCGGCGCGATAGCCGACACCGGTGATCTCCAGCGTCTTCGTAAAGCCGTCGGTAACGCCGGTAACGAGGTTGGCGACGAGTGTGCGCGACATGCCCCACATGGCGCGCGACTCTTTCGTGTCCTCGCGCATGGTGACTTCGATGCCGTCCTTGTCCGCCTTGGCGATGACCTGATCGACGAGCACGTGCTTGAGCTCGCCCTTGGGGCCCTTCACCTTGACCTCTTGGCCATCAACCGCGGCGGTAACACCGCCGGGAATAGTCACTGGTTTCTTGCCGATGCGCGACATTGATCAACCTTCGCTTCAGTAGCCGCCGCTAAAACACGTTACAGAGAATCTCGCCACCGACATTCTCATTGCGTGCGCGGGAATCCGACATGACGCCCTTCGGCGTCGAGAGTATGGCGACGCCGAGGCCGTTGGCGACCGTCGGCAGATCCCTCACCGAGGAATACACGCGCCGGCCAGGCGTCGACACCCGCTTGATTTCCTTGATTACCGGTTCGCCATCGAAATATTTCAATTCGATTTCGAACTCGGACTTGCCGCCATTGTATTCGACAAGCGCATAGCCGCGGATATAGCCCTCCTCCGCCAGCACTTCGAGAACGTGCTCGCGCAATTTGGAGGCAGGCGTCGTCACCTTGGCTTTATGCCGCATCTGCGCATTGCGGATACGGGTCAGCATGTCGCCTAGTGGGTCGTTGATGCTCATCGTCGTCCTTACCAGCTCGACTTAACCATGCCAGGGATCAGCCCGTTGCTCGCCAGATCGCGTAAAGCAATGCGCGACATGCGAAGCTTGCGGTAATAACCGCGGGGCCGCCCGGAGAGATCGCAGCGATTGCGAATACGCGTCGGCGAAGAGTTGCGCGGCAGCTCGGCGAGCTTCAACCGCGCCGCAAAGCGCTCCTCGGCCGGAACCGAGCGGTCGGCGGCAAGCTCCTTCAGTCGCGTCCGCCGGAAGTTGAACTTCTTGGCGAGGCGTTGCCGCTTCTTGTTCCGCTCAATCATGCTCGTCTTAGCCATTCAGTCCTCCTGTCGCCGCTCGGGCAAGGTCACTTGCCTTCGCTGCGAAATGGAAAGTTCAAACCCTTCAACAAGGCGCGCGCCTCATCGTCGCTCTGCGCGGTAGTGCAGACGATGATATCCATGCCGAGCACGTCCTCGACCTTGTCGTAATCGATCTCGGGGAAGATGATGTGCTCTTTCAACCCCATTGAGTAATTGCCTCTTCCGTCGAAGCTTTTCGGATTCAGCCCACGGAAGTCTCGAACCCGCGGCAGGGCGATATTCACCAGCCGGTCGATGAACTCATACATGCGGTCCTTGCGCAGCGTGACCTTGGCGCCAACCGGCATGCCCTCGCGCAGCTTGAAGGTGGCGACGGACTTGCGCGCCTTGGTGATCACCGGACGCTGACCGGCGATCAGCCCGAGATGGGCGGCGGCGGCCGTCACCTTCTTGGAATCGGCGACACCCTCGCCGACGCCCATGTTCAGCACGACTTTGTCGAGACGCGGCACCTGCATGACGTTCTGGTAGCCGAACTCCTTGGTGAGTTCGCCCTTGATCACGTCGAGATACTGCGTCTTGAGGCGCGGAATGTAAGCCTGCTCAGACATCGATGACCTCACCCGAGCGCCTGGCGAAACGAACCTTGCGCCCGTCCTTTAGAAATTTGTAGCCGACGCGCGTCGGTTTCCCATCTTTGGGATCCTCGATCGCGATGTTGGAAATCTCGACCGGGGCTTCCTTGTTGATGATGCCGCCTTCCTGCGACGCCGACTGACGCTGATGGCGGCGCACCATGGACACGCCCTTGACGATGGCGCGGTTCTCCGACGGCATGACCTTGAGCACCTCGCCCTTTTTGCCCTTGTCCTTGCCGGTGAGCACCACGACGTGGTCGCCCTTTTTGATCTTAAGCTTGAGCATCTACAGAACCTCCGGCGCAAGAGACACGATCTTCATGTGCTTCTTGGCTCTGAGCTCACGGGTGACCGGGCCAAAGATACGCGTGCCGACCGGCTCGCCTTGCGGATTGACCAGAACCGCCGCGTTGCGGTCGAAGCGAATGACCGAACCGTCCTGACGGCGCACGCCCGTGGCGGTGCGCACGATCACGGCCTTCATCACTTGGCCCTTCTTGACGCGGCCGCGCGGGATCGCCTCCTTGACGCTGACCACGATGGTATCGCCGATCGAAGCATATTTCCGCTTCGAGCCGCCGAGCACCTTGATGCACTGCACGCGCTTTGCACCCGAATTGTCGGCAACATCGAGATTGGTCTGCATCTGAATCATGGCATTTGCCCTTGCTCAGGCCCCACTTCGGGCCAGCACAGTTATGTCCTAAACTGCTGCCTGCTCGCGCGGCAGCACTTTCCATTTTTTCTGCCGCGAGATCGGCGCGCATTCCTCGATCCGAACCTTCTCACCCACCTTGAACTCGTTGGCCTCGTCATGGGCGTGATAGTTCTTCGTCCGGCGCACCGTCTTACGGAACAGGGGATGGGTGAACCGGCGCTCGACCTTGACCACGACGGTCTTGTCGTTCTTGTCGCTGACCACGACCCCAAGCAGAATTCTTTTCGGCATCGAACTGACCCTTATGCCTTCGCTGCGGGTGTTTTCGCCCGCGCGACTGTCTTGATGCGCGCGATATCGCGCCTGATCTGTCTCACCCGCGCCGTGTTCTCAAGCTGGCCCGAGGCCGCCTGGAAGCGCAGGTTGAACTGCTCTTTCTTCAGCTTGACCAGCTCGTCGTTGAGCTGATCCGGCGTCATGTCGTTTACCTGACTACCCTTCATCGCTTAGCCCTCGATACGCGCGACGACGCGCGTCCTGATCGGCAGCTTGGCGGCGGCAAGTCGCAGAGATTCCCGCGCCGTCGCCTCGTTCACGCCGTCGATCTCGAACATGATGCGGCCCGGCTTGACCCTGGCCACCCAGAACTCCGGCGTGCCCTTGCCCTTACCCATGCGCACTTCGGTCGGCTTCTTCGACACCGGCACATCGGGAAACAGCCTGATCCACACACGGCCCGCCCGCTTCATCTGGCGGGTCATGGCACGCCGCGCCGCCTCGATCTGCCGCGCGGTGATACGAGCCGGCGCCTGCGCCTTCAGCCCGAACGTGCCGAACGCGAGATCGGTCGCGCCCTTGGCGTTGCCCTTGATCCGGCCCTTATGGGCTTTCCGGAACTTTGTTCTTTTCGGTTGCAGCATAACTTAAGCCTTGCCCTCGCCCTTAGCCCTGCGCCTGAGCGGGTTCGCGGCGTCCGGTCGAACGGCCGCCCTCTTGTGCCTCGAGTGCCTTGTTCTCCTGGGCCATGGGATCGTGCTCCATGATCTCGCCCTTGAAGATCCAAACCTTGATGCCGATGATGCCGTAAGCCGTGCGCCCCAGCGCCGTGCCGTAATCGATATTGGCGCGCAGCGTGTGCAGCGGCACTCGGCCCTCGCGATACCACTCCATGCGCGCGATCTCCGCGCCACCGAGTCGGCCCGCGCAATTGATGCGAATGCCGAGCGCGCCCATACGCATGGCCGACTGCACGGCCCGCTTCATGGCGCGGCGGAACGCGATACGGCGCTCCAGCTGCTGCGCGATGCCTTCGGCCACCAGCGTGGCATCGACCTCGGGCTTACGCACCTCGACGATATTCAGATGCACGTCGGAATCCGTCAGCGCGGCGAGCTCGCGGCGCAGCTTCTCGATGTCGGAGCCCTTCTTGCCGATCAGGATGCCCGGACGCGCGGTATACACCGTGACCCGGCACTTCTTGTGCGGACGCTCGATGACCACCTTGGAGATGCCGGCCTGCTTGCGCGACGTCAGAATATGCTCGCGCATCTTCAGGTCTTCATGCAGCAGCTGTGCGTACTCGCCGCCGCTCGCAAACCAGCGAGAATCCCAGGTGCGGTTCACACCGAGCCTAAGCCCGATCGGATTGACCTTATGTCCCATCAGGCGGGCTCCTCAACTTGGCGCAAAACAACCGTCATCTGCGAAAAAGGCTTATCGATGCGAGCGCCCCGTCCGCGCGCCCGCGCGCGAAGTCGCTTCATCACCATGTTCTTGCCCACATAGGCCTCGGAGACGACGAGCGCGTCGACATCCAGGTCGTGATTATTCTCGGCGTTGGCGATGGCCAACTCCAATGTCTTCTTCACGTCCGCGGCGATGCGCTTGCGCGAAAAGGTCAGATCGGCGAGCGCGCGCTCGACCTTCTTGCCGCGGATAAGCTGGGCAAGCAGGTTGAGCTTCTGCGGGCTCACGCGAATGAGCCGGGTCACGGCCTTCGCCTCGTTGTCTTTGAGCGTGCGCTCGCGGTGCGGCTTGCTCATTACTTGGTCCTCTTCGCCTTACGATCGGCGACATGGCCGTGGAATGTCCGGGTCGGTGAAAACTCACCGAATTTGTGCCCCACCATGTCCTCGGTCACGAGCACCGGAATGTGCTTCTGGCCGTTATGGACACCGAAGGTCAGTCCTACGAATTGCGGCAGGATGGTCGAACGGCGCGACCACATCTTGATGATGGCGTTGGACCCGCTGCCGCGCGCCTTCTCAGCCTTCTTCAAGAGATAACCGTCGACGAACGGGCCTTTCCAGATCGAGCGTGCCACGTGCGTTACCCCTTCTTCTTCTGATGGCGGCTGCGCAGGATGAACTTGTCGCTGGCCTTGTTCGTGCGCGTCCTCTTGCCCTTGGTCGACTTGCCCCACGGGGTAACCGGATGCCGGCCGCCAGACGTGCGACCCTCGCCACCACCATGCGGATGATCGACCGGGTTCATGGCCACGCCACGAACCACGGGCTTCCGCCCTTTCCACCGCATGCGGCCGGCCTTGCCGAACGACACGTTGGAATTGTCAGGATTGGAGACCGCACCAACGGTCGCCATGCAGTCCGCCTGCACCATGCGCGTCTCGCCGGAATTGAGCCGCAAGATCGCATAGCCCGCATCGCGGCCCACGAGTTGAACATAAGCGCCCGCCGCGCGCGCGATCTGGCCGCCCTTGCCCATCTTCAACTCCACATTGTGGACGATGGTCCCGATGGGCATACTGGCCAATGGCATGGCGTTGCCAGGCTTCACGTCGGCCTTCTCATCGGCGATCACCGTGTCGCCGGCAGCCAACCGCTGCGGCGCCAGGATGTAGGACAATTCGCCGTCGGCGTATTTGATCAGGGCGATGAACGCGGTCCGGTTCGGATCGTATTCCAGCCGCTCCACCGTTGCCGGCACGCCGAACTTGCTGCGGCGCTTGAAGTCCACCATGCGATAGGTGCGCTTGTGACCGCCACCGCGATGCCACACCGACACGCGGCCCGTGTTGTTGCGCCCGCCGGACTTGCTCAAGCCTTCGGTGAGCGCCTTGACGGGTTTGCCCTTCCACAGATGACTGCGGTCGACGAGCACCAGCGACCGCTGGCTCGGCGTCGTGGGTTTGTATTTTTTCAGCGCCATCTCGTCAAATCCTTGTCGTCACGTCGATCTTGTCGCCTTCGGCGAGCTTGACGACAGCTTTCTTCACGTCCTGCTGGCGACCCTTGATGCCGCGGAAGCGCTTGGTCTTGCCCTTGCGGATCAGCGTATTCACCGCCAGCACCTTGACGCCGAACAGTGTCTCGATCGCCTTCTTGATCTCAGGCTTGGTGGCGTTGCGGCGCACCTTGAAAATTACCTGGTTCGCCTCCGACGCCTCACTCGATTTCTCGGTGATAACCGGCGAGAGGATCACGTCATATGCAGCAAGCGAGCTCATTTGAACCGTGCCTCCAGCGCCTCAAGCGCCGCCTTAGTCAGCACGAGCTTATCGTGCCGCAGAATGTCGTACACGTTGATGCCCTGCACCGGCAGCACATCGACGCGAGGAATGTTGCGCGCCGCCCGGGCAAACCCGTCATGCACGGCCGCCCCGTCGATGATCAGCGCCGACACGAAACCAAGCTTGGCGAAGTGAGACTTCAGCTCCTTGGTCTTGCCGTCCTTCAGCTCGCAATTGTCGAGCACGACCAGCATGTCGGTCTTCACCTTGGACGACAGCGCATGCTTCAGCGCCAATGCCCGCACCTTCTTCGGCAGATCGATCGCATGGCTGCGCGGCTTCGGCCCGAATGCCTTGCCGCCGCCGCGAAAAATCGGCGCCTTCTTGCTACCGTGACGCGCCCGGCCGGTGCCCTTCTGCCGATACATCTTGGCAGTGGTCGCGTTGACCTGCGAGCGGTCCTGGACCGAAACTGTGCCGCCCCGGCGCTTGGCGAGCTGATAGCGCACCATGCGATGGAGCAGGTCGGCGCGGGGCTCCAGACCGAACACCTCGTCCGACAGATCCACCGTGCCCGCCTTTTTGGCGTCGAGCGTTGTTACGTCCGCCTTCATCACTCTTTATCCCCGCCCTCTGCCGGCTCGGCGCTCTGCGTCTCGGCGTTTTGCGCCTCGACGTCGGCCGCTTCGGCTTGAGCCTGCGCTTCAGGCTTCAACTCTTCGCCCGCGCCCTTGCGGAATGCACCAGGCTTCGGCGCCTCGTCCGGCAGTGCGCGCTTTACGGCATCCCGCAACAGCACCCAACCGCCCTTTGAACCCGGCACCGCGCCGCGGATCATGATCAGGCCACGCTCCGGGTCCGTCTTCACCACCCGCAAATTCTGCGTGGTGACACTGACGTCGCCCATATGGCCGGCCATCTTCTTGCCCTTGAACACCTTGCCGGGGTCCTGGCTGTTACCGGTCGAGCCGTGACTCCGGTGACTGACCGAGACGCCGTGGCTGGCGCGCAAACCACCGAAACCATGACGCTTCATGGCACCGGCAAAACCCTTACCGATCGAGGTGCCCGACACGTCCACGAACTGGCCCTCGACGAAATGGTCGGCGGTGATCTCCGCGCCCACGTCGATCAAATTCTCCGGGCTCACGCGGAACTCGGCGACCTTGCGCTTCGGCTCCACATTGGCCACGGCAAAGCTGCCGCGCTCGGCGCGCGTGAGACGCTTCACCTTGCGGTGACCTGCGCCGAGTTGCACGGCGGTATAGCCGTTCTTCTCCGCGGTGCGCTGGCCGACGACCTGACAATTGTCGAGACGCAACACCGTGACGGGAATGTGCTCCCCGGCATCGGTGAAGATCCTGGTCATGCCGACCTTCTGCGCGATGACACCTGATCGCATCGAACTTTTTCCTTGCCTCGTCCCGTGCCCGACTAGAGCTTGATTTCGACGTCAACGCCGGCGGCGAGATCGAGCTTCATCAGCGCGTCCACGGTCTGCGGCGTGGGATCGACGATGTCGAGCAGCCGCTTATGCGTACGCATCTCGAACTGCTCACGGCTCTTCTTGTCGATATGAGGCGAGCGGTTCACGGTGAATTTCTCGATGCGGGTCGGCAGCGGAATAGGCCCGCGCACCTCCGCACCCGTGCGTTTGGCCGTGTTGACAATTTCCTTGGTCGACGCATCGAGAATCCGATGATCGAAGGCTTTCAGCCTGATTCTTATGGTCTGGCTTTGCATCTCAACGGCCTTAAATTAAGGAGCGCGCCACTATCCGCGACGCGCTCCTGGGTCTTTCAATTACTCGATGATCGACGACACCACGCCGGCGCCGACGGTGCGGCCACCTTCGCGAATGGCGAAACGGAGTTTCTCTTCCATGGCGATCGGCACGATCAGCGTCACTTCCATGGCGATGTTGTCGCCCGGCATCACCATCTCGGTGCCTTCCGGCAGCTGAACGACGCCGGTCACATCGGTGGTGCGGAAGTAGAACTGCGGCCGATAGTTGCCGAAGAACGGCGTATGACGGCCGCCCTCTTCCTTGGTGAGGATATAGGCCTCGGCCTTGAACTTGGTGTGGGGCTTGATCGAGCCGGGCTTGCACAGCACCTGGCCGCGCTCCACGCCCTCACGATCGACACCGCGGAGCAGGCAGCCGACATTGTCGCCCGCCTCGCCCTGATCGAGTAGCTTGCGGAACATCTCGACGCCGGTGACGACGGACTTGGTCGTCGGCTTGATACCGACGATCTCGACTTCCTCGCCGACCTTGACCACGCCACGCTCAATACGGCCGGTGACCACGGTGCCGCGTCCCGAGATCGAGAACACATCCTCGATCGGCATCAGGAAGGGCTGATCCTTCGGACGCTCGGGCTGCGGAATATAGGAGTCCACCGCATCCATCAGCGCCAGAATCGACTTGGCGCCGATCTCCTCATCCTTGCCTTCCAGAGCGGCCAGGGCCGAGCCCTTGACGATCGGAATATCGTCGCCGGGGAACTCGTACTTCGACAGCAGCTCACGCACCTCGAGCTCAACGAGGTCGAGCAGCTCCGGATCGTCGACCTGGTCGACTTTGTTCATGTAGACCACGAGTGCCGGCACGCCGACCTGGCGGGCGAGCAGGATGTGCTCGCGAGTCTGCGGCATCGGGCCGTCCGCGGCCGAAACCACGAGGATGGCGCCGTCCATCTGCGCCGCGCCCGTGATCATGTTCTTCACATAGTCAGCATGGCCAGGACAGTCGACGTGCGCGTAATGGCGGTTAGGCGTCTCGTACTCCACGTGCGCCGTGGAGATCGTGATGCCGCGCGCCTTCTCTTCCGGCGCCTTGTCGATCTGGTCATAGGCGGTGAACGTCGCGCCGCCCGTCAAGGCCAAGGTCTTGGTGATCGCGGCCGTCAGCGTTGTCTTGCCATGATCGACGTGACCGATGGTTCCGATGTTGCAATGCGGCTTGTTCCGCTCGAATTTTGCCTTAGCCATGTTGGCTCTCCATTCCTTCTAACCAAAAGCTGTCTCTAGAAACCTGACGCCTCAGGCAAACTTGGCTTGCACCTCTTCGGCGACCGCCTGAGGCACCTGTGCGTAATGATCGAACTGCATCGTGAACTGGGCGCGGCCCTGGCTCATCGAACGCAGCGTGTTGACGTAACCGAACATGTTGGCCAGCGGCACCATGGCGTTGATCACCGCGGCATTGCCCCGGCTCTCCTGGCCCCGCACCTGCCCGCGGCGGCTCGTCAGATCGCCGATCACGCCGCCCACATAGTCTTCCGGCGTCACCACTTCGACCTTCATGATCGGCTCGAGCAGCTTCGGACCGGCTTTAAGAGCGCCCTCGCGGAACGCCGCGCGGGACGCGATCTCGAACGCCATGACGCTCGAATCCACGTCGTGATAGGCGCCGTCCGTGAGCGTCACCTTCACATCGAGGATCGGGAAACCGGCCAATACGCCCGCATCGATGACGCTTTGCACGCCCTTCTGCACGCCCGGCACGTATTCCTTCGGCACGTTGCCGCCGACCACCTTGTTGACGAACTCATAGCCGGCGCCCTGCTCGTTTGGCTCGATCGTGAGCTTGACGCGGGCGAACTGGCCCGAACCACCGGTCTGCTTCTTGTGGGTGTAGTCGATCTCCGCCTTCTTCGACACAGACTCGCGATAAGCGACCTGCGGCGCGCCGACATTGGCCTCCACCTTGAACTCGCGGCGCATGCGGTCGACGATGATGTCGAGATGCAGCTCGCCCATGCCCTTAATGATGGTCTGGCCGGACTCGTGATCGACCGAAACGCGGAACGACGGATCTTCCTGGGCGAGGCGGTTCAGCGCCACGCCGAGCTTCTCTTGGTCGCTCTTGGTCTTGGGCTCGACGGCGACCTCGATTACCGGCTCCGGGAACTCCATGCGCTCCAGAATCACCGGCTTGTTCACGTCGCACAGCGTATCGCCGGTCGTCACGTCCTTGAGGCCGGCGATGGCCACGATGTCGCCCGTAAAGGCTTCCTTGATGTCCTCGCGGTGATTGGCGTGCATCAACAGCATGCGGCCAATCCGCTCCTTCTTGTCCTTCACCGTGTTGGTCAGCGTCTGGCCGGACTCGACCTTGCCCGAATAGATGCGGCAGAAGGTGAGCGAGCCAACGAAGGGATCGTTCATGATCTTGAAGGCGAGCATGGACAGCGGCGCGTCATCCGACGGCGGCCGCGCCACTTCTTCTTCGGTCTTCGCGTCGATGGCCTTGATCGGCGGCACGTCGAGCGGCGACGGCAGATAGTCGACCACTGCGTCGAGCATCGGCTGCACGCCTTTGTTCTTAAAGGCGGAGCCGCACAGGACCGGCACGAAGGCAAGCGAGATGGTGCCCTTGCGGATCAGCTTCTTCAGCGTCGCCTCGTCGGGATAGTTTCCCTCGAGATAGGCTTCCATCGCCGTCTCGTCGACCTCGACGGCCAGCTCCACGAGCTTCTCGCGATACTCTTTCGCCTTTTCGAGAAGATCGGCCGGAATCTCCTCGTCATGGAAATCCGCACCAAGGGACTCATCGTCCCAAATGACGGCCTTCATGCGTACGAGATCGATGATGCCGGGGAAATTATTCTCCGAGCCGATGGGAAGCTGGATGACCAGCGGAATGGCGCCGAGCCGGTCCCTGACCATCTGCACCGACAGATAAAAATCGGCGCCGATCTTGTCCATCTTGTTGACGAAGATCATGCGCGGCACGCCGTATTTGTCGGCCTGGCGCCACACCGTCTCGGTTTGCGGCTCTACGCCCTGGTTGGCGTCGAGCAGCGCGACCGCTCCATCAAGCACACGCAAAGACCGCTCGACCTCGATGGTGAAATCCACATGGCCGGGCGTGTCGATGATGTTGACGCGCTTGTCTTTCCAATAAGCGGTGGTCGCGGCCGACGTAATCGTGATGCCGCGCTCCTGCTCCTGCTCCATCCAGTCCATGGTGGCGGCGCCATCATGGACCTCACCGATCTTGTGGCTCTTACCCGTGTAGTAGAGCACACGCTCGGTGGTCGTGGTTTTGCCGGCGTCGATATGCGCCATGATCCCGATATTGCGGTAGTCCTCGAGAGGGGTGACTCGCGGCATCGTAGGAATCCTTGAACTGCTTACCAGCGGTAATGCGAGAAGGCGCGGTTCGCCTCCGCCATGCGGTGCGTGTCTTCACGCTTCTTCACCGCGGTACCGCGATTGTTGACGGCGTCCAGCAACTCACCCGAGAGCCGCTCGACCATAGTGTTTTCATTGCGCCCGCGCGCCGCGGAGATGATCCAGCGAATGGCGAGCGCCTGACGGCGGTCCAGCCTAACCTCGACCGGAACCTGATAAGTGGCGCCGCCGACACGGCGCGAGCGAACCTCGAGCGCCGGCATGACGTTTTGCAGAGCCTGATGGAACATCTCGATCGGGTTCTGCTTGGCCTTGCTCTCCATCTGGTCGAGCGCGCCATAGACGATCCGCTCGGCGGCGGACTTCTTGCCTTCCTTCATGATGCTGTTCATGAATTTGGTAAGCACCATATCCCCGAACTTAGGATCGGGAATGATCTCGCGCTTGTCCGCTTTGTGCCGCCTCGACATATCGTCCTATCCGTCTTTTCTAAAAACGCGAAAACGACCCAACTATTTGGGCCGTTTGGCTCCGTATTTCGAACGCCGCTGCCGACGGGCGCTAACGCCCTGGGTGTCGAGCACGCCGCGGATGATGTGGTAGCGCACGCCAGGAAGGTCCTTAACGCGGCCGCCCCTGATCATCACAACCGAATGCTCTTGCAGGTTGTGACCCTCGCCGGGGATGTAGCTCGTGACTTCGAGCTGATTGGTCAGCCGCACGCGAGCCACCTTACGAAGCGCCGAGTTCGGCTTCTTCGGAGTCGTGGTGTAGACGCGCGTACAAACCCCCCGCTTCTGCGGACAGGCCTGCATCGCGGGAACTTTGTTCCGCTTCACCGGCTGACGGCGCGGCTTGCGGATCAATTGCTAAATCGTCGGCATGTGTGCCCTTACGTCCAATCATCTACGTGGGCGAATGCCCACATCACTAGAGCCGAAGTGTGCGAGGTGACCCCCGCGTCCTTCAGCGCCTCAATACAGAGGATCTTGGAGGGGTTTCACCCCCAAGATCTTGACCCCGATTTAATCCCGGTTAGTCCAGCAGCGTCTAACCCGCGCCCGTAGGCAAACCAAAAACCTGGGTTACCGCCTGCCGAGAAAGCTGGCGCGTTTTACCAGCCGGCTTCTCATATCGTCAAGGGCAGAAGTGCCGGATTTCGGGGGCTGAGCGCCAGATTGGGCATCCAAAGGCACCCAGCCCCGTTTTTGATCCGGCGTCTTAAGCCGAAGCCCCCTCTTCCGCCGTCAATTCGTCGTCTCCGGCTTCGGCTTCCTCGTGGGCGAGCGCCTCGTCGCTGGCGCGCTGGCGCTCCTCGAGGATCAGTTCGTCGCGATGGGTCGCGATCTTGTTAAGCCTGGTGAGCATGCCACCGGTCCCGGCCGGGATCAGCCGGCCGACGATGACATTCTCCTTAAGGCCCTCCAGGGCGTCCGACTTGCCGTTCACGGCGGCATCGGTGAGCACCCTGGTGGTCTCCTGGAACGAAGCCGCCGAGATGAAGGACTTGGTCTGCAGGCTCGCCTTGGTGATGCCGAGGAGGACCGGCTGGCCTTCCGCCTTCCTGCCGCCCTTGGCTTCGGCGGCGATGTTGGCATCCTCGAAATCGATACGGTCGACCTGCTCACCCTTGAGGAACTCGGTGTCGCCCGGATCGCCCACTTCGGTCTTCTGGAGCATCTGCCGGACGATCACCTCGATATGCTTATCGTTGATGGTCACGCCCTGCAGCCGGTAGACCTCCTGGATCTCGTTGACCAGGTAGTTGGCAAGCTCCTCCACGCCCTTGATGGCCAGGATATCGTGCGGCGCGGGATGGCCATCGAGGAGATACTCGCCCTTCTCGATCCGGTCGCCCTCTTGCACCGTCAGATGCCGGCCCTTGGGAATAAGGAATTCCACCGGCTCCTGGCCGTCCTCGTCCGGCGTAATGGTAATGCGCCGCTTATTCTTGTAGTCGCGGCCAAGCGTCACCACGCCAGAGATCTCGGCGATGATGGCGTGATCCTTCGGACGCCGCGCCTCGAACAGCTCGGCCACGCGCGGCAGACCACCCGTAATGTCGCGGGTCTTGGCGCTTTCCATCGGAATGCGGGCCAGCACGTCGCCGGCCTTCATCTCATTGCCAGGCTCAACCGACAGGACCGCGTCCACGGGAAGCAGGTAACGCGCCTCACCGCCTCGGCTGAGCTTGCCGATCTCGCCCTTCTTGTCCTTGATCACCATGGCCGGCCTGAGATCGGCGCCGCGCGGCGAAGCACGCCAGTCGATGATCACGCTGTTGGTGATGCCCGTCGAACTCGTCGCGCTGCTCGGAGACCGAAACGCCTTCGACCAGATCCTCGAACTCGACGATACCCTCGATCTCGGTCAGCACGGGGCGCGTATAGGGGTCCCACTCGGCGAGACGATCGCCGCGTTTGACATGGGCTCCCTCATCGACCCGCAGATGCGTGCCGTAAGGCACCCGATGGACCGCACGCTCCGTGCCGTCCTCGTCCACGACCACGATCGCCGTGTTACGGCCCATGACCATCAGACGGCCTTGCGAGTCCTCAACGACGTTGCGCTGCTTGATCTTCACAAGACCTTCAAAGTTGGACTCCAGCGACGACTGATCCACGACCTTGGAGCTCGCCACGCCACCCAGATGGAAGGTCCGCATGGTGAGCTGGGTTCCCGGCTCGCCGATCGACTGCGCCGCGATGACACCGACGGCCTCGCCCATATTGACGGGCGTGCCGCGGGCAAGATCGCGCCCGTAGCACTTGCCGCAAATGCCGGTGCGGGTATCGCAAGTGAGCGCCGAGCGGATGCGGATCTCCTGGACGCGCGCATTCTCGATCGCCTCGACCTCTTCCTCGCCGATGAGATCGCCGGCCTTGACGATCACCTTGCCGGTGGACGGATCCTTGACGTTGTCGCAAGGCGTCCGGCCAAGCACACGCATGCCCAGCGATACCGTTACCTCACCAGCTTCGAGCATGGCGCGGGCGGTGATGCCCTCTTTGGTGCCGCAATCCTCCTCGGTAACGATGCAGTCCTGCGCCACGTCGACGAGACGCCGCGTGAGGTAGCCCGAGTTCGCCGTCTTGAGCGCCGTGTCGGCCAAGCCTTTACGGGCGCCATGGGTCGAGTTGAAGTACTCGAGCACCGACAGCCCCTCTTTAAAGTTGGAGATGATCGGCGTCTCGATGATCTCGCCCGACGGCTTGGTCATCAGACCGCGCATACCGGCAAGCTGCTTCATCTGAGCGGGCGAACCACGCGCGCCCGAATGGGACATCATGAAGATCGAGTTGATCGGCTTCTCGCGGCCGGTCTCCTCGTCGATCTGCACCGAGGAGATGCGCTTCATCATCTCCTTGGCCACGAGCTCCGTGCACTCGGTCCAGGTATCGACCACCTTGTTGTACTTCTCACCCCGGGTGATGAGGCCGTCATTGTACTGCTGCTCATACTCACGCACGAGCTCGGTCGTCTTGTGGATGATCTCGTCCTTGGTCTCCGGGATCACCATGTCGTCCTTGCCGAACGAGATGCCGGCGCGGCAGGCATAAGCGAAGCCGAGGCCCATGATCTTGTCGCAGAAGATGACCGTCTCCTTCTGACCGCAGTGGCGATAGACCACGTCGATCATGTTGGAGATGTCCTTCTTGGTGAGCAGCCGGTTGACCAGGTCAAAGCTGACCTCGGCCTTCCGCGGCAACAGCTCGCCGAGCAGCATACGGCCGGGCGTCGTGTCGTAGATATACGATACCCATTGGCCGTTCTCGTCCCGGGTGATGTAGCGGCCCTTGATCTTGGCGTGCAGCGTCACCGCCTTGGAATCGAGCGCGTGATGGATCTCGGCCACGTTGCCGAAGATCATGCCCTCGCCCGGCTCGTTGTCCATGATCAGCGACAGGTAATAGAGCCCGAGCACGATATCCTGCGACGGCACGATAATCGGCGAACCGTTGGCCGGATGCAGGATGTTGTTGGTCGACATCATCAGCACGCGAGCCTCAAGCTGCGCCTCCAGCGATAGCGGCACATGCACGGCCATCTGGTCGCCGTCGAAATCGGCGTTGAACGCCGCGCAGACGAGCGGATGCAGCTGAATGGCCTTGCCCTCGATGAGCACCGGCTCGAAAGCCTGAATGCCCAAGCGATGGAGCGTCGGCGCCCGGTTGAGCATCACCGGATGCTCGCGGATCACCTCATCGAGGATATCCCAAACTTCCGGCTTCTCTTTCTCGACCAGCTTCTTGGCCTGCTTCACCGTGGCGGCGTGACCCTTGGCGTCGAGCCGCGAATAGATGAACGGCTTGAACAGCTCGAGCGCCATCTTCTTCGGCAGGCCACACTGATGCAGCTTGAGGTCCGGGCCAACCACGATCACCGAGCGGCCCGAGTAATCGACGCGCTTGCCGAGCAGGTTCTGACGGAACCGGCCCTGCTTGCCCTTGAGCATGTCGGCGAGCGACTTCAGCGGACGCTTGTTGGCGCCGGTGATGACGCGGCCACGGCGGCCGTTGTCGAACAACGCATCGACCAACTCCTGCAGCATGCGCTTTTCGTTGCGGATGATGATGTCCGGCGCGCGCAGCTCCATCAGCCGCTTCAGGCGGTTGTTCCGGTTGATGACGCGGCGATACAGATCGTTGAGGTCCGAGGTGGCGAAGCGGCCGCCATCGAGCGGCACCAGCGGGCGAAGCTCCGGCGGGATCACCGGAACGACGGTGAGAATCATCCACTCCGGCTTGTTGCCCGACATGATGAAGGCCTCGACCACCTTCAGACGCTTGGCGAGCTTCTTGGGCTTAAGTTCAGTGGTGGACTCGGCAATCTCCACGCGCAGGTCGGCGGCGGTCTTCTCCAGATCGAGACCCTTAAGCAGCTCGCGGATCGCCTCGGCGCCGATGGCGGCGGTGAAGCTATCCTCGCCGAAATCCTCCTGAGCCTGCATATACTCGTCCTCGGAGAGGAGCTGCAGCGGCTTCAGCGAAGTCAGGCCCGGCTCGAGCACAATGTAGTTCTCGAAATAGAGGACGCGCTCGAGATCCTTCAGCGTCATGTCGAGCAGAAGGCCGATGCGCGACGGCAGCGACTTCAGGAACCAGATATGCGCGACGGGCGCGGCGAGCTCGATATGGCCCATGCGCTCGCGCCGCACCTTGGCGAGAGTCACCTCCACACCGCACTTCTCGCAGATGACGCCCTTGTACTTCATGCGCTTGTACTTGCCGCACAAGCACTCATAGTCCTTCACCGGGCCGAAGATCCGCGCGCAGAACAGGCCGTCACGCTCGGGCTTGAAGGTCCGGTAGTTGATCGTCTCCGGCTTCTTGATCTCGCCGAACGACCACGACAGGATCTTCTCGGGACTGGCGATGCCGATGCGGATCTGCTCGAAATTCTGCTGTTGGACCTGAGGACTGAAGAGATTGGTCAGTTCTTGGTTCATTCTGGTGTCTCCCACCGGGCGGCTAAACCACCCTTCGGTTGATCGTGTCCGGTATTAACGTGAGCCAATTAGACCTGGGCCTATTCGGCCGCGGGTCGCGGCAGCCGCGCTCGTTGTGGCTGCTGCTCCTCAGGTTTTGGCTGCACCAACTCGACATTCAGTCCCAACGCCCGCATTTCCTTGACGAGGACGTTAAACGACTCGGGGATGCCTGCTTCGAACGTGTCGTCGCCGCGGACGATCGCCTCGTACACTTTGGTACGGCCGGCCACGTCGTCGGACTTGACGGTCAGCATCTCCTGCAGCGTGTAGGCGGCGCCGTAGGCTTCTAGAGCCCACACCTCCATCTCGCCGAAGCGCTGACCACCGAACTGCGCCTTACCGCCCAGCGGCTGCTGGGTGACTAGGCTGTAAGGTCCGATCGAACGCGCGTGGATCTTGTCGTCCACGAGATGGTGGAGCTTCAGCATATAGATGTAGCCCACGGTCACCTTGCGCTCGAACTCCTCGCCCGAGCGGCCGTCGAACAGGGTCACCTGGCCGGAGGTGTCGAGGCCGGCTAGCGCCAGCAATTCCGACACATCGCCTTCATGCGCCCCATCGAACACCGGCGTCGCCACCGGCACGCCGCCCAATAAACTCTGGCTCACCTCGATGAGCTGATCGTCCCGGAGCGCCGCGACCGCCTTGTCGTCGCCGTAGATGGTCTTGAGCAGATCCTTCAACGGCTTCGGCTTGTTCGATTCCTGATAGGCGTGCAGGGCCTCGCCGATCTTATTGCCCAAGCCCCGGCACGCCCAGCCGAGATGCGTCTCAAGGATCTGGCCGACATTCATGCGACTCGGCACGCCAAGCGGATTGAGCACGATGTCGATCGACGTGCCGTCTTCCAGGTACGGCATGTCCTCGATCGGCACGATCTGGCTGATCACGCCCTTATTGCCATGACGGCCGGCCATCTTGTCGCCGGGCTGGATCTTGCGCTTCACCGCAACGAAGACCTTGACCATCTTCATCACGCCCGGCGGCAACTCGTCGCCGCGCTGCAATTTGTCGACCTTGTCGACGAAGCGCTGCTCGAGCCGCTTCTTGGCCTCTTCGTACTGACGGCCAATCGCCTCGACCTCGCCCATCGCCTTGTCGTTCTTGAGCGCGATCTCCCACCAATGGGTGCGTGCCACTTCATCGAGCAACGCCTCGGTGATCTTGGCGTCCTTCTTGAAGTTCTTCGGACCCTTGGCGACAACCTTGTGCATCAGCACGTCGCGGAGGCGGCCATAGACGTTACGGTCGAGGATCGCGAGCTCGTCGTCGCGGTCCTTGGCCAGCCGCTCGATCTCCTCGCGCTCGATCGCCATGGCGCGCTCGTCCTTCTCCACACCGTGGCGGTTGAACACGCGCACCTCGACCACCGTGCCGGCGACGCCGGGCGGCAGCTTCAGCGACGTATCGCGCACGTCGGAGGCCTTCTCGCCGAAGATGGCGCGCAGCAGCTTCTCCTCGGGCGTCATCGGGCTCTCGCCCTTGGGCGTGATCTTGCCCACCAGGATGTCGCCCGGCTGCACCTCGGCGCCGATATAGACGATGCCGGCCTCGTCGAGATTCTTGAGCGCCTCTTCCGAAACGTTCGGGATGTCGCGCGTGATTTCCTCCGGCCCAAGCTTGGTGTCGCGGGCCATGACCTCGAACTCCTCGAGATGGATCGAGGTGAACACGTCATCGCGCACGACGCGCTCGGAAATGAGAATGGAGTCCTCGAAATTGTAACCCATCCACGGCATGAACGCGACGAGCACGTTGCGGCCGAGCGCCAGCTCGCCGAGATCGGTGGACGGACCGTCGGCGATGATCTCAGCGGCCTGAACGTGATCGCCCACACGCACCAGCGGCCGCTGGTTGATGCAGGTGTTCTGGTTCGAGCGCTGGAACTTGCGCAGGTTATAGATGTCGACGCCGGACTTCGAAGGATCGGTCTCCTCCGTCGCCCGGATGACGATGCGGGTGGCGTCCACCTGATCGACCACGCCGGTGCGGCGGGCGCCGATGGCGGCACCCGAATCGCGCGCCACGACCTCTTCCATGCCGGTCCCGACCAGCGGCGCTTCGGCCGTGATCAGCGGCACGGCCTGGCGCTGCATGTTCGAGCCCATAAGGGCGCGGTTGGCGTCGTCGTTCTCGAGGAACGGAATGAGCGCGGCGGCCACCGACACAAGCTGCTTCGGCGACACGTCGATTAGGTCCACCTTCTCGCGCGGGTACAGCTCCACGTCGCCCGCATGGCGGCAGACGATGAGATCCTCGGCGAACGTGCCGTTCGGATTGAGCTGCGCGTTGGCCTGGGCGATGACGTAGCGCGCCTCTTCCATGGCCGAGAGATAGACCACCTCGTCCGTCACCTTGGTCTTCACCACGCGCCGGTACGGGCTTTCGATGAAGCCGTATTTATTCACCCGCGCGAATGTCGCCAGCGAGTTGATGAGGCCGATATTCGGACCTTCCGGCGTCTCGATCGGGCAGATGCGTCCGTAATGGGTCGGATGCACGTCGCGCACTTCGAAGCCGGCGCGCTCACGCGTCAGACCGCCCGGCCCGAGCGCCGACAGGCGCCGCTTATGGGTGATCTCCGACAGCGGATTGGTTTGGTCCATGAACTGCGACAGCTGCGAGGAACCGAAGAACTCGCGCACCGCGGCGGCCGCGGGCTTGGCGTTGATCAGGTCCTGCGGCATCACCGTGTCGATATCGACCGAGCTCATGCGCTCCTTGATGGCGCGCTCCATGCGCAACAGGCCAACGCGATACTGATTCTCCATCAGCTCGCCGACCGAGCGCACCCGGCGATTGCCGAGATGATCGATGTCGTCGATCTCGCCGCGGCCGTCGCGCAGACCCACCAGCGTCTTGATGACGGCGAGGATGTCCTCGCGGCGCAGCGTGCGCATGGTGTCGGGCGCATCGAGGTCGAGGCGCATGTTCATCTTGACCCGGCCCACGGCCGACAGGTCGTAGCGCTCGGAATCGAAAAAGATGCCGTTGAACAGCGTCTGCGAGGCCTCCGGCGTCGGCGGCTCGCCCGGGCGCATCACCCGGTAGACGTCTAGCAGCGCCTCGTCGGTGTTGGAGTTCTTGTCCACGGCGAGCGTGTTGCGGATGAAGGCGCCGACATTGACGTGGTCGATGTCGAGGATCGGGATCTCTTTGAGTCCAAGCTCTTTGAGCGTCTCGAGCAGCTTCTCCTCGATCTCCTCACCGGCCTCGCCGTAGATCTCGCCGGACTCCAGATTGACGATGTCCTGCGCCAGATAGCGGCCATAGAGATCCTCGTCGCTGATGAGCAACTCTTTGAGGCCCTCTTCGGCGAGCTTGTTGGCGAGCCGTGCCGTCACCTTGCGGCCGGCCTCGATCGCCACCTTGCCGGTCTTGGCATCGATAAGGTCGGTGGTCGGCTTGATGCCGCGCATGCGATCGGGGCGGAACGGCATGCGCCATCCCTCCTTGGTCGCCTTGAGCACGATGCGCTCGTAGAAGGTCGACAGGATCTCCTCGTCGTCAAGGCCGAGCGCATAGAGCAGCGTCGTCACCGGAAGCTTGCGCCGGCGGTCGATACGCACATAGACGACGTCCTTGGCGTCGAACTCGAAATCGAGCCAGGAGCCGCGATAGGGAATGATGCGCGCGGCGAACAGCAACTTGCCGGACGAGTGCGTCTTGCCGCGGTCATGGTCGAAGAACACGCCAGGTGAGCGATGCATCTGCGAGACGATAACGCGCTCGGTGCCGTTGATGACGAAGGTACCGTTCATCGTCATGAGCGGCATGTCGCCCATATAGACGTCCTGCTCCTTGATGTCCTTGACCGAGCGGGCGCCGGTCTCCTCGTTGACATCGAACACGATGAGGCGAAGCGTCACCTTGAGCGGCGCGGCGAAGGTCATGCCACGCTGCTGGCACTCCTCCACATCGTATTTCGGCTGCTCGAACGCATAGCGGACGAACTCGAGCTGGGCGCGCTCGCCAAAGTCCCGGATTGGGAACACGGAGCGGAATACGGACTGCAGCCCCTCGTCGAGGCGTCCGCCCTCCGGCTCGTCGACCATCAGGAATTGATCGTAGGACTGCTTCTGAACCTCGATGAGGTTCGGCATCTCAGCCACTTCGTGGATGTGGCCGAAAAACTTACGATATCGCTTGTGACCGTTAGTCTGCTGCGCCATGTGGTCCTCTCAAAGCTCGTCGCGACGGCTCGCCGGAAACCCCGCTTTGGCGGCGGAGGCTCTGGTGAACAGTCACGTCATTCGATTTAGGTGGGTTGGAAGCCCGGGCGAACACCATGATATGGTATCCGCCCGGGCTGACTTCAACCCAAGCTACTTCAGCTCGACAGTCGCTCCCGCGTCCTCGAGCTGCTTCTTGATCTTGTCGGCCTCGTCTTTCGGAATGCCTTCCTTCACAGGCTTCGGCGCGCCTTCGACAAGGTCCTTGGCCTCTTTCAGACCAAGGCCGGTGATTGCCCTCACCTCCTTGATGACGTTGATCTTTTGCGCTCCGAATGCCGTGAGAACGACGGTAAACTCCGTCTTCTCCTCGGCAGCCTCGGCGGCGGCGCCACCGCCCGCGGCCATCATGGCCACCGGCGCGGCGGCGGATACGCCCCACTTCTCTTCGAGCATTTTGGCGAGCTCGGCCGCCTCGAGCACCGTCAGGCCCGAAAGGTCGTCTACGATTTTCTGGAGATCTGCCATTATCTTATCCTCGTACGTTCAACTCTCGTATTGGGTTACGTTTAAAGGCTCACGCTGCTTCCTTGCTGCCATAGGCCGCGAACACACGCGCCAGCTGAGCGGCGGGCTCCTTCACGGTGCGGGCGATCTTGGTCGCCGGCGCCAGAACGAGACCGATCAGCGTGCTGCGGAGTTCATCGAGCGAAGGCAGTTCGGCGAGCGAACTCACCGCCTTTGCATCGAGTACAGTGGCGCCCATCGTGCCGCCAAGGATCACGAACTTGTCCTTGCCCTTGGCAAACTTGACGAGCACCTTCGGCGCCGCGACGGGATCGTCGGAATAAGCGAGGCACGTCGGCCCCGTCATAAGATCCGAAATTCCCTTGGCGTCGGTACCATCGAGCGCGAGCTTCACGAGCTTATTCTTCGCCACTTTGACCTGCCCGCCAGCGTCTCTCATGTCGCTGCGCAGCTTGGTCATGTCGGCAACCGAAAGGCCCGCATAGTGAGCCACGACGACCACGCCGGTCTTGGCGAAGACATCGTGAAGCGCAGTCACAACTTCGCGCTTCTCAGCTCTTTCCATGCTCACTCCGTCTCTTAGTAAAGCCGCAAGCGACGCTCGCGGCCTTCGGCCACACGAGCCACGAGAAGTGCGGGGCGAAGCAAGAAGCCACCCCGCGCTTTCGCGCGGCGCTCTGTTGCCTGTCCCGCTCGCACGCAAAATGCGCTAGAGCCACATACGAGGTTCAAACCGATCTCCAGGTTGCGGCGGTGTTCCCGCTACTACCATCGAACCGTTCGTCTCCCGTCTCATGCAGGCCCAAAAGGCTTAAGCGGTTTCCCGCACCGGCAATCTCGGACAGGTTTGGACCGCTTGGTTTGCCAAGCGCTCCTCCGGGATCGCGTTCCGATCCCGAAACTCTCGATACTCAAGCGCTGCCGAGACTGGCAGGCTCAACCTTGACGCCGGGACCCATAGTCGAGGTCACGGCGATGCGTTTCACATAAGTGCCCTTGGAGCCTGACGGCTTGGCCTTCGTCACCGCGTCGATAAAGGCGCGGATATTGGCCACAAGCGCCTCAGCAGTGAAGCTCGCCTTGCCGACGCCGGCATGAATGACGCCGGCCTTCTCAACGCGGAACTCCACGGCGCCGCCCTTGGCTGCGGCGACGGCGGGGGCGATATCGGCGGTTACGGTGCCGACCTTCGGGTTCGGCATCAGGCCGCGCGGGCCCAGCACCTTACCGAGACGGCCGACCAGCGGCATCATGTCCGGTGTGGCGATGCAGCGGTCGAAATCGATCACGCCCTTCTGTACCTGCTCGACGAGATCCTCGGCGCCGACTACATCGGCACCGGCTTTCTTCGCCTCTTCCGCCTTGTCGCCCTTGGCAAACACGGCGACCCGGAGCTTGCGGCCCGAGCCATGCGGCAGCGCGCAGACGCCGCGCACCATCTGATCGGCATGGCGCGGATCGACGCCCAAATTCATGGCGACCTCGATGGTCTCGTCGAACTTGGCTTTCGCCGCGTCCTTGACCAGTTTCACCGCCTCTTCGAGCTCATAGAGCTTGTTGCGCTCCACCGTCTCGGTTGCGGCACGGAATCTCTTGCCGGGCTTGCTCATCGTCTACTCCTGAACCTCAAGACCCATCGAGCGGGCGGAGCCGGCGATGATCTTCATCGCTTGCTCGACGGAATTGGCATTCAAATCCTGCATCTTGACCTCGGCGATCTCGCGCAGCTGATCTTGCGACACGCGCCCCGCGACGCCGCGACCAGGCTCCTTGGCGCCCTTGCCGATGCCCGCCGCCTTCTTCAAGAGGAAGGACGCCGGCGGCGTCTTCATCTCGAAGGTGAAGGAGCGGTCGGCAAAGACCGTGATCACCGTCGGAATGGGCGAGCCCGGTTCGAGCTTCTGCGTCGCCGCGTTGAACTGCTTGCAGAACTCCGGGATGTTCACCCCGCGCTGGCCGAGCGCAGGCCCGATCGGCGGCGAGGGATTTGCCTGCCCCGCCGGCACCTGCAGCTTGATGTAACCGTCAATCTTCTTCGCCATACCTACTCGTCCCGCGTGTTCCGCTAAATCTCGAGAAGCTCAAACCTCAGAGCTTCTCCACCTGTGCATATTCAAGCTCGACCGGCGTTGCCCGGCCAAAAATCGATACCGCCACTTTTAGCCGCGCCCGCTCCTCGTCGACCTCTTCCACGAGGCCGTTGAACGACGCGAACGGACCGTCGGCAACGCGAACCTGCTCGCCGATCTCGAAGGTGACCGACGGCTTCGGCCGCTCCACACCTTCCTGCACCTGCTGGAGGATGCGCCCCGCTTCCTCCTCGGTGATCGGGATCGGCTTGTTGTCGGTGCCGAGAAAGCCCGTGACCTTCGGCGTGTTCTTGATCAGATGGTAGGTCTCGTCGGTGAGTTCCATCTTGGCCAGCACGTAGCCGGGAAAGAACTTCCGCTCGGACGCGACCTTGCGGCCACGCCGCATCTCCACGACCTCCTCCATCGGCACGAGAACGTCTTCGAACTTCTCGCCGAGACCCGCAGCGATGGCGCGCTCCTTGATGGATTCGGCGACCTTTCGCTCGAAATTCGAGTAGGCGTGAACAATGTACCAGCGCATAGCCATCGGATTTAAGATTTCGACCTCCTAGCGGCCCATGCCCAAGATGAGCTTGACCGCCATGCTCAACACCCAGTCGACGCCGAGAAAGAACAGCGCGGCGGCGACCGACATGATGAGCACCATGATCGTGGTGATCACCGTCTCCCGGCGCGACGGCCAGGTGACCTTGGACACCTCGGTGCGCACTTGCTGGAGAAACACAAAGGGATTCGTTCTCGCCATCTCTGTCCTTGCCGCGAGCCCTTCCGGCCCACTGTTTTTAGTCTTGAGCCCTAACTGGGGCACTCATGGTCCCCAACCGTGGCAGGAGTGGAGGGACTCGAACCCCCAACCCCCGGTTTTGGAGACCGGTGCTCTAGCCAGTTGAGCTACACTCCTAAGGTCCGCGCCAGTTCACCTTCAAACTAAAAAAATCTTTTCCAATCAATCGTCTAACGGCCTAACTTGCTGGAGCGGGTGAAGGGAATCGAACCCTCGTCCTCAGCTTGGAAGGCTGCTGCTCTACCATTGAGCTACACCCGCATCCATCCGGCTCAAAAGAGTAGTGGTGGAGGGGGTTGGATTCGAACCAACGTAGGCATAGCCAACGGGTTTACAGCCCGTCCCCTTTAGCCACTCGGGCACCCCTCCTTGAGAGCTCAGATGGATTGACTGGTGATTGTAACCAAGCAAAAACACCCCGCCGTCGGCCGGCAGGGTCCGCAATGAGCGCGTTTATGAGTAGCCATTGGGTCTCTGTCAACTGTAAATCAGGGCGAGCGGGCTGGAATTCCTTGGTTTTATCCTACGGCGCGCCCAATTACCACCTCCACCTGACAGAAGGCCATCACCCTCATGCGGCGCCAAAAACCGAGCCATTCCAAACCCTTCAGTCCTGCAGGGCGGGGCAAACCGCGGCATTCGGGGCGGGCCGCCGACACTGACCGCATCCTTATCTTCGGTCTCCATGCCGTGGAAGCCGCCCTCGCCAATCCGGACCGGCCCGTCCTGCGCCTGCTCGCGACCGACAATGCCGCCCACCGGCTGGCCCCCCTCATCGCCAAGCGCAACCTCACGCCCGAGCCAACCACCCCGAAGGATCTCGACCGGCTGCTCGGGCCCGATACGGTGCATCAGGGCGTGGCGCTCGAGGTCGGGCCCCTGGAGCCGATCGGCCTCGACGATGTCGACCCCAACGGCACGCTGCTGGTGCTCGATCAGGTAACCGATCCGCATAATGTGGGTGCGGCGCTGCGCTCGGCCGCCGCGTTCGGCGCGTCCGGTCTCGTGCTCACCGAGCGCCATAGCCCGCCGCTTACGGGCGTGCTGGCCAAGTCCGCCAGCGGCGCGCTCGACCTCGTGCCCATCGTGCTCGTCAAGAATCTGAGCCAAGCCCTCGCCGAGCTCGGCGAGCGCGGCGTCTTGCGCATCGGCTTGGCGGAGGATGGCGACGAGGCCATCGAGACGACCTCCCTCACCCGGCCGCTGGCGCTCGTGCTCGGCGCCGAAGGCAGAGGCTTGCGGCACCTCACGCGCGAGCGGTGCGACCGCATCTGCCGCATCTCGACGACAAGCGCGCTGGCGAGCCTCAACGTGTCCAGCGCCGCGGCCATCGCCATGCATTGGGCAAGCCTCAAGGCGGAGTGATTTGCGAGCACGCACGGAGACTCGGCCCGCGTACGAGAGCAAGGGTCAAACGACATCGACGGGCAAACGACATCGGGGGAAAGAGGTCTAGACCCCTTCCCCCTCGATCCCGGCAATCAGCCGGTTCGCACCGGCTCGAAAACTCAGTTGCAGAAGCGGCGGCCGAACGAATTGTACCAGCAGTCCCGGCGCCAATAGCAATTACCGGGACCCATGTTGCAGCTGGTCGCGTAAGCGGGCTGCGCGTAATAGGCGTAGGTCCGCGTCGGCTGATAATAATAGGACGTCGGGCCGCCACAGGGCGCGACGCAAGGTGGCGGTGCCACCGCGACGGCGGCGCCGCACGGCGAGCCGCAAGGCGCGACAGCCGGAGCGACGACAATGGGGCGCCTCATACGGCGCAACGGAATCGGGTTCGGCGCCGGCACCATGACCGCGCCTCCGCAACGCCAGCCGCCGCCGCACCATGCATCGGCGTCGTCGACCGCCGTAAGGTTGAAGCCAACCGCCAGGGCCAGGACGGCGGCAACACTCAACAGGACTTTCATCTTGGGACTCCACTCGGGCTTAGAAAACCCCCTCCTGGCGCACGTCCGGCCAGCGGTAGGCTTCCCCAAGACTACGGAACCCAAGTATCGGTTAAGTTAATGAAGGTCTGTTTCCGCGCGCCCAGACATTACACGGACGCTAACGACTGTCGCAAAATGGGACAAATCGACGAGATCTGGAGTAATGGCGAAAGGGTAGACTGCGAATAGTCGGTAGGCTATTTGGCCAAGCCTATTTGAGGTATCTCTCCGACTGCGCACCGCGCCGCCCGTCAACCGGCTCGAGATAATGGAAATAGGGCTCGCAGCGCGGGAAGTCCTCCGGCGCCGTGGTGTAAGGCCGATAGAACCACCAATAATTTCGCCTCAGGCAATACAGCTCCTGGGCTCGCTTGCCGTGGAAGCGCGGGCCCTCCTGGGCGGCCTCGACGGCCAGATGCGGCGTCGCCAGCACCACTGGCGGGCCCATCATCATTGCTTGTGCCGCCCCGTGCGGGACGGCAGCAAACAGGCATACGGCCGCACACGTCGCGAGCCAAAGCCTCAAATCGCTCATGCCGATTCCCCCTCGGGCACCCCTGTTAAGCAATCAGACTCTAAACAATAACCGGGCCCCAAGCAACGCAAGGCTCCGGCAACCAATGGTCCTTCATTGTGAAGTTCGCGCGACGTCTCTTGACAGCGCCGCGCCCTGGTCCCTCAACTCGAAAACCGGGCACAATCGCGTCTGTCACAACCGGAGTGCGGAACGAAGCTATTAGTATTGGGTTGCTTCTATCCCACCCAACACGACGTTCTCAGGAAGGAGACTCCCCCATGGCCGATACCGCCGGCAAGCGCAGCACCAACGCCGAGGCCGAAGCCTTGGCCGATCAGATCGATGCGATCCGCGCCGACATGCAGAACCTGACCTCGACGGTCAGCCGCATTGCCAACACCCAGATCAACCGGGCGCAAGGCAAGGCGATGGACGCCGCTCAGGATGCTGAGGACGCCATCAAGCGCAATCCCCTGCAAGCCGTCGCCATAGCCGCCGGTCTCGGCTTCCTGTTCGGCGTCTTCACCCGCCGCTAGGATAGATCCATGCTCCGCATCGTGCTGTCGCTGGTCTCGTCTCTGCAAATCGGAGCGCGCATCAAAGATGCGATCGAACGCTCGGCGAAGAAGGCGATCATCATTGCCATCGCCACCGTCGTGTTCCTGTTCGCCATCGCCTTCGGCCTGGTCGCCGCCTATCAGGCGTTGCTCGTCTATGACTTCACGGCGTTGGAAGCCGCCGGGATCGTCGCCGGCGCGCTGGTCGCGCTCGGTCTCGTCGTCCTCGCCTTCCTGCCCCTCGTCAATCGGCCGCAGAAGAACCAGGCTCAGTCTCTCGTCAATGCGCCCGCCGAAGGCATGGCCATGATCGACCAGGGCGTCGGCAAGGCCATGAAGCAGGTGGGCCCGGTCACGCTTCTGGTCGTCGCCTTTGCCGCCGGACTTCTCGCTAGCCGCCGCCGGTGATCCCCGGCAACCCGCCCCGGCGGCGGCGGCTCTGGATCGCCGGCGTCTCATTCCGGGACGCATCTTAATCAGGTCTTAACCACAAGCCCTGCACCCTTTGGGAGAAACGAAGAGCACTCCATCTCAAAGGGCCATTCATGCTGCGAGGCTTGTGTCTGATGTTGCTGGCGACAGCCGGCCTCGCAGGCGGCGCCCACGCGCAAGTCGTGGAGGTGCCGCGCCCCTACGCCATCCCGCTCCCTCCCAACGCCAACGACCAGCCGCAGTGGGAACTGGGGATGCGCTATTGGTGGAGCGAGGGCTCGACGCGCTTCGGTGTCAATTCGAGTCGGCAGGCGCCGATCCTCGGCAACCCGACCTCGACGCTCAGCTATGACGACGTCACCGCTAATTCGCTCGAATTCGTCTGGGGTGTACGCAACGAGTCGCGGACCTTCTTCAAAGGCTTCGTCGGCGGCGGTTGGCTCGATGGCGGCAGCCTCGACGACGAAGATTACCTCGCCGGCCAGATCAAATTCTCCGACACCTATAGCCGCCTCGACGGCGAGAGCATGGGTTTCGGCACGATGGACGTCGGCCAGGACTTTACGGTGCTCGACGGCAAGTCTGTTGTGGTGGTCAGCCCGTTCGTCGGCTTCAACTATTGGCAGGAAACGGTCAACGGCTTCGGCGCCCGCTGCAACGCAGACGACGTCGGCGGCGCTTTTTGCGGATCTCCCGGCTCTGTTGCCGTCCCCTTCTCGACCAAAGTCATCTCCAACAAGGCGAGCTGGTCGTCGCTTCGATTGGGCGCCGAGGTGACGGCGCAATTCTGGGACCGCCTGACTTTGCGCGGCGACGCGGCCATCCTCCCCGTCGCTTATCTGTGGAACGAGGACAGCCATTTACTCCGCTCGGATCTCGGCGGCGTGCCCAACATCACGGATAGCGGCACGGGCTGGGGCTATCAGCTCGAAGGCGAGATACGCCTCGACGTGACGCAGCATTGGGCGTTCGGCGCCGGCGTCCGCTACTGGTACGCCGAAACGAACGGCGACTCCGACTTCCTCCATCTGGGCGTGACGACGGAGCTTCAGGATTTCACGAGCGAGCGGTTCGGCGTGTTCAGCAATGTCACCTATCGCTTCTCCACCTTCTAGTCGCGGACGCATACCCACCGCTTGAGTGCGTGCGGGAAAGCAGGGATAAAGGGCTCAGGATCGCCGGGCCGTGATCCTGCTCGATCGGGCCGTCCCGGGAGTTCGTCAAAAAGCCGGCTTAGCTCAGTTGGTAGAGCGGCTGATTTGTAATCAGTAGGTCGGGGGTTCGAATCCTCCAGCCGGCACCAATAAAATCAAAGGCTGTGTGAATTCATCGCAAGGCGATGGCGCCTAGTAAGCACGGGCGGTTCGTGTCGCGGCTCTAAGGCGTTTATAGGCCTCGGATCCTGCCTAGCTCGGCGCATTACTGCCAACGTGGCACTGCCGGAACTGCTAAGGGCGGCGGCCAAACAGAAGAAGCCTCACCATAAAGGCAAGGCCTCCCCCGTTCCCTCGCGTTCCCCCGAACTCGATTTGACCATTGGGCATTCCAAAGGCGGCAAATGTCGGGCTGTAATTCCTATCGACAACAATAAAGTGAGGGTGTGACCGATGGGTCACGGTTCCCGTAACCCTGCGACAGAAAATCCCGGAAACTGAACCATTTGTAATTTTGGGGCGCGACCGTGGGTGATAGATTTTTAGTCACCGGCGGGGTTCCCTCCCCCGTCATGGTTCCCCCCAAACGGAACCCGAAGCCCCGGCATCCCCCCGTGTCCGGGGCTTTTCTTTATCCAATCCAAGACCTGCTTGACGCAGAATGGAAGGAGCGAACCAACTCGCGCTTCTTCTAAGAGCTTGGGAGGAAACAATGCCGCGTTCCGAAGACCTGCGCCTCGACAGTACGCGCCCGTCGGCAATCAGGGGCTTTTTGAATGGGGGAAGAATTGAGTGCGTAAAAACCGGCCCCGTAGACGATGGCGTCAGCGTCACACTCTCACCAGGCGGGGGCCAATTCATTCTACATAGTTCGGACTACGTCGTTGTCGCTGCGGGGTCTAACGCCTCCATGGTGCTGAGAGAGGTTTCTCAGGGAAATACCGGAACCTTGAGGCTGAAATATTTTACGGCGAAGAAGCAGAAAGCCAAACGCTAGACTGCACAGCAGGGCTCCCTTGACATCACTCCGCTTCCCAGAGCCCTGGCAAGTCGAGCAAATACCGGGGCGGCTTCAAGGTGCCGGACGCCTAAGCTAGTCGGCTGCTTTCTCCGCCTTTTCCGCGTTTTCGACGATATCGCCGTCTATCAAAACTATGCCTTTCAGGATCTTTCGCCAGTCCGGCTTGTGTCGAAGAAGAAATTCGAGGTCCATGGAAAAATGTTTGAACTCCTCTTTTTGCGCATCCTTCATGATGGCGCGCGCGGCGGCGTCCTTTTCTAGAGATATCCGCTGCTCATACCAACCGATAGCTTCCGCTTCCTCGATAAGAGCCGTTATCATCCTGGCGAAGGTACGAGTTTTTTGAGAAAGTTCATCGGCAGGCTCGTGATACTGATCGGTGCCCATATTGGAATCTCCCTAACTCTATGAAGCGGGTGGCGCTTAATCGATATCGGTCTCATCCGATGTCGGATAGCTCTACGGTTCGTCGCCGATGAGCAATTTGCCTACTCGTTCGCAGCGGCGGCCCGATTGAGGTTCACGCGTGCGGAAAGCTCCTCGGCCGTTTCGACGCGCTCGCTGTAGCGGTCGGTCAGGTGATCGGAAACATCGCGCGTCAGCAGGGTGAACTTGACGAGTTCCTCCATCACGTCGACGACGCGGTCGTAGAACGCCGAGGGCTTCATGCGTCCGGCTTCGTCGAATTCCTGAAAGGCCTTTGCCACGGAAGACTGATTGGGGATGGTCACCATTCGCATCCAGCGGCCGAGGACGCGCATCTGGTTGACGGCGTTGAAGGACTGCGAGCCGCCGCTGACTTGCATGACGGCGAGCGTCTTTCCTTGCGTCGGCCTGATCGCGCCGGAGTTCAGGGGGATCCAGTCGATCTGGGCTTTCAGGATGCCGCTCATTGACCCGTGGCGCTCCGGCGATGTCCAGACCTGCCCTTCAGACCATGCGGCGAGATCGCGGAGCTCGCGCACCTTCGGATGATCCTCGGGCGCGTCGTCCGGCAGAGGCAGGCCGCTCGGGTCGAAGATACGCGGTTCCGCGCCCAAATGATGTAGGAGCCGTGCGCCTTCTTGAGTCAAAAAGCGGCTGTAGGATCGCGACCGCACGGAGCCGTAGAGCATTAGAATTCGGGGCTTGTGGGTCGACCGCAACGGCTCCCGCAGCTTGTCTACGCCGGGCCCCGGAAACGCATCCTTGCGGATATTGGGCAGGCTAAGATCGAGTTCAGACAACACGTGCACCCTTTTGATCAATGATGACCTCGCCGTCTTCTTTCGTGAACGCTCCGATGTTCCGATTGGGCAGGATATCGAGCACGGCTTCAGACGGTCGGCAAAGCCGCGTGCCGAGAGGACTCACCACGATCGGGCGATTGATGAGGATCGGGTGTTTGACCATGGCATCGATAAGCTCATCATCGCTCCATTTCGGATCGCCGAGATCGAGTGCGTCATAGGGCGTGCCCTTCTGGCGCAACAGCGCACGCGGAGAAATTCCCATGGCGCGGATCAACCCGACCAACTCGTCCCGGCTCGGCGGTGTCTCGAGATACTCGATGACATGCGGCTCTTCGCCGCTCTGACGGATCATGGCCAGTGTGTTTCGGGAAGTTCCGCAAGCGGGATTGTGAAAAATTGTAATCGGCATGAATTACTCCGTCGGGTTCGTCACCCTTACCTGCACATCGTTTTCGATTTTTTGAACGCATCGCCGCAAAGCTCTGGCTGCCCCTGACAGCAATCCTCGGTGAGGTAGGCGAGCAACTGGCGGATGCCGTCGTCATGGATCGCGTAGCGGATAAATCGCCCTTGCCGCGTCGACGCGACGAGCCCTGCACGGTCCAACTCCTTGAGATGAAACGATGCCCCCGTTGGGCTGATTCCCACGGCGTTGGCGATTTCTGACGAAGGCACCCCCGAGGGCCCGGCCCTGACCAAAAGGCGAACGATTTTGACGCGGTGCTCGTGCGCCAAGGCACTGAGCATTTCAACAGCGGCATGATCTTGCATGCTGCGATGATACAAAATTCTTTGTAGTGTACAAGTGTCATAAGGCTGCAAGAGGCAGGGAGGCGCCAATCGCCAAGTCGCGATTCTCAATTCTCAATGTCGTGAGAATTTCGTTGGAAGTTTCGTCAAGGCGCACCACCATGCTATGGACCTCAAGCACGAAGTGTGGGCGACAAGATCAGCGGCGGGATGGCGAAACGAAAATGATCAAAATCGTGCTGCTGGCTCTCGGACTCGGACTCCTATTCGTGCCCGCCGTAGCTCATGCCCAAAACGTCCCACCGGTCCAGTCGCTCAGAGAGCGTCCATCGGCCTGCGGTCTCGGCAGTCAGAGCATTCGCGTTTGCGAGAACGATCTACTGTCCTGCAACAGCGTGTGTACTGCGCGGGCGCTCGATCCGGCCGCAGATACCGCCGGCTGCGGCACCCGCTGCTGCACACAGTACAATGTATGCCTCAGGCTGCGCGGCTGCGGCGCGCGCATCATCAATTGTAACTAAGCCCGCTTAAGAGCCACCCGCTTGGGCCGTCACCTCGTCGAGCTGCGCCTTGAGCAGCTCGGGCGGCAGATATTGGATCACCGCCTTCTGCGTGCCGCTGGTCTCGTAGCGGAGCTTGAGCAGCAAGCCGCCGTAAGACTCGAAGAACTCCTCCACCGTAAGCCCGTCCTGCCCGTCCATGGCCTCCGGCGGGAAGGCGAAGACGAGCCGGAACAGCGCGTGCGGCGGCACCGTGTTCGGCGGCACGATGTCGACCGCTTGGGCTTTTGCGTCCCCCTCGCCCGACGGCGGCACAGGTCTATCGACCTTGAGGGTGAGCTTGAGGTCGGGCCGCTGCACGTCCGGCTTGAGGATGGCTTCGATCGCCGTGAGAGGCTGATCCGATTGATTTACACCGCTGACCGACAACCCGTTGATGCGGAACGATTCCGGCGTACCCGACAGCGTGAAGACCGCCCGTTCCGGCAGGGGAAGGTCAAGCCGGTCAAACGTCCAATCGATGCCGCCCACCGCCTCCTCGGCGGCCTGCTGGGCCGCACCGGCGCCGGCGCCGGTGCGCAATATAAGGCCACCGCCGAGCAACAGCCCGCCGCAGACCAACAACACAGCCCCTGCAATGATCATCATCTGACTGAGATCGCCGTCCTTCGTTCGCGCCCACGTGGTCTGCGCCAAAGCGCTTGCCGACGATGCACCTTGAGCCCAGGCGCCTTTAACCCGTGCTGTCTTAGACCATGCAGTCCCGCGCCCATAAGGATATCGTGTTTCCCGCCCGATCCCGAGGCGCAATGTCCCGAGGCGCACTGCTTGGCGGGGCAACGATCTCACGCGCGAGGACTTGCGGCTCGTTGCGCGAAACGCCCGCGACCCAGAAGCCTTCGTAGAAGGGCCCATAGACTTCCGGGATGTCCGCCAGCCGCGTCTCGGCTTCGGCCTCATGCAGTTCAGGCGCAATCGGTGCAGTCCAGGGATCGTTTGCCGGCCGGCCCTCTATGGCAAAGCCGTCCGCATGCGGGCCGTAAATCTCGATGACGGCACTTGATGCCGGGCCGTGCGCCGACGCGATTTTCGCGCGATCGAACATGCCGTCGGCGCGCGCCGCGCCGGCTCTGGCGTAGCGCTCCGCCTGCCGTCCGAACTTGGCGACGCGCACATAAAGCGCCGGTGTAAGCGCCGCCGCCCGTGTCTTGCTCCACCGGTAGCCGGCCGCAAGCTGACGCTTGCTCGCGGCCCACAGCCCAGCCGACATGTCGGCGACTACACCGGCCCAGCGCGCGGCGGATCGGCCGGTGGCGCCGACAAGAACAGAGCCTTTGGCCGAGGCGGCGGAAAACCCGCTGCCGAGCGACCGGCCCGCCGAACGGCCCACGACCCCGGCCTTGGACGCCGCCAGCGATGCCGCCGCGGCCAGAGTCGAACCGCCGGCGCGCGCGGAAGCCTGTGTCTTGGCGGCGGCGAATTGGGACCCCGCGGCAAGCGCGCCGGCGCTGGTCCGTGCCAACGCCATAGACTTGGCCCCGGTCCACGCCGCGCCAGCCGACACCATTCTGCCGAACCATCGCCCCGCCGCAGCAATAAGCCGTGCGACATACAAAGCAGCAGCGCTGATCAGCGCTGCAATCCAGGACGCGCTCCGCGCGATCGCCGCCGCGATATATTTGATTGCCGCGACCGTCTTGGCGGCGGCTAGCAGGACTACAGAGCGGATGAAGAGCAGTGCCGCCCAAATCGCCTGTTGAATCGCGCGCATCGCGCGCTGGCGCATGAGTTGCCGGCGGCGCTTGGCGCGTTCGCGGCGAGACGCGGCGAGCCGATGATCGCGTTGGCGCTGGAGCCAGCGTTCGTGCCGCGCACGATCCCGGTCGACGGCCGCGCTCTGCGCCTTCAGCCAGCGATGGTGGTCGGTCAGATCCTCTTTGGCGGTGGAAAGAAACGCGCCGGACTTGGCGGCGGTATCCTGGGCAGCGGCAACGGACGCCTCGAGCGCAGCGGTTTCCCTCGACTTAGCGTCGTCTTCCCGCGTCGACCAGGCACGTTTTTTGCGCATCGGACTGGCCATGCAGAGAGGCTCCGCTAGAAACCGGATCCAGATCGAGCCTCATGGATTACAAGACTCATCGGTACAAATCCCGAGGGAACGCCAAACAGCGGGCGCCGTATCGAGGCGCCCCGCCCCCGACGCGGAGCCTTTGACCGCAGTGGCCTGCCGTAGATCGCCCCCGCCTCGGATGAGGCGCCTGCTCGCCGTCCCACCGCCTGAGCAAAAGAAAGCCGCAGGACTTGGGCCGGCCCTAAAAAACGGCAGGGCTGTTGGCCATCAGATCTCCGCTTTCATCAGCTTAGCGGTCAAACCCATTGCGGCCAATGTCCAAACTCAGACGCGCCATTAATTAATCAGGGGGTGTGGCGGGAAGCGCGCTCACCCGGCTGGCCTCACAGATCGTCGAGGCCGCCGAGCACCCGGTCGAAATCCCGGCGCTTCTGGTAGTCGATCTGGGCCTTCTGGGCACGCTGAGCCGTCAGACCCTGGCGGCAGGCGTCATATTCGGCGCTTCCTGGCTCGCCTTTCGCGCGGCAGGCCGCCTCGTCCTCCGCATCGTTATTCACCTGCTGGGCGACACGATCGGCGTGGATCTCCTTCCGATCGGCACAACCGGAAAACCCGGTCCCGAGAGCCACAAGCAAGGCCAAGATGAAGGCTTTTCTCACCATGGACCCGTTGCTGCTCCACAATGATGGCGCGGTGATGGTGGCAGAGGGCAAGGATTACACATGCGTTTCGACGCCTTGAGACTGCCTGCTTGCTTGCATAAGTCTGTAACCGGGCCCTCGCAAGGGCCAATGCCGTTTGCAGCCAGAGAGCACCATCCCACCGTGACAGATGCTTCGCGACGCCCCCTCGTCAACGCCATTTGCCTTACCGCCCTCCTCACCGTCTTCGCGCTGACCCCGGTTGCGCGGGCCGATGACGCCCACGCGCCGAACACCGAACATGCCACCGAACAGGCGGCCCCGGCAGACCAAGCCTCGGCACAAGAGAGCAATGGAGCGAGCAAGGACGAGAGCCAAGAGACGGCGAAACCGCTCCTGCCGCCCGCCGCCACGACCTTTCATACGCTTCGCGTCGCCGATGAGAGCCTGCGCTATAGCGCCGTCGCCGGCGGCCTGCCGCTCCACGAGAAGGGCAAGGTCACGGCGGAGATCTTCTACGTCGCCTATGCCAAGACGCCAGCGGACGCCAACCGCCCCATCACCTTCGTCTTCAACGGCGGCCCGGGCGCGGCCTCCGCCTATCTCCATCTCGGCGCCATCGGCCCGAGGATCGTCGAGGCCACCGACAATGGAGAAGTGCTCGGGCCGCCGCCGCGCCTGATCGACAACGACGCGAGCTGGCTTGCCTTCACCGACCTCGTCTTCGTCGATCCGGTTGGCACCGGCTATAGCCGCGCCGCCGACGGCAAGAAGGAGTCCGACTTCTGGGGGGTGGAGCAGGACACCGAGTCTCTGGCCGAATTTATCCGGCTCTATTTGATCCACGCCAAACGCATGTCCTCGCCCGTGTTCCTCGCCGGCGAGAGCTATGGCGGCTTCCGCGCGGCGACCATCACCCGCAAGCTGCAGACGAGCGCCGGCATCTCGCCGAGCGGGATGGTGCTTGTCTCGCCGGCGCTGGAATTCGCGATGATCTACGGCGAGGACTACGATCCCATGCCCTGGGCGCTGGGCCTGCCCTCTTTCGCCGCGGTCAAGCTCGAAAGCGATGGCGTCACCGGGCGCCAGGCGCTCAAGGACGCATTACAGGACGTCGAGCGCTATGCCCTCACCGACTATCTCGTGGCGATTGCCTCAGGCGCCGAACAAGGCGGCAAGGAGGCGAGCGCCCGGGTGGCGCAACTGACCGGCCTGCCGCTCGAGCAGGTTGAGCAGCATCAGGCACGCGTGTCGCCGTCGCTGTTCATCAAAGAGTTCGACCGTGACGGCGGACAGCTCTTGAGTCGTTACGACGGCAGCGTCAGTGGCCCCGACCCACACCCGTCAAGCGCGTCGCCGCGCGGGCCCGATCCGGTGCTCGATGCCACAGTGCCGCTGTGGACCGCAGCCTTCGTGCAATATGCGCAAACCGACCTCGCCTATGAGACCGACGAGGCCTACCGGCTGCTCAATCGCGAAGTGCGCAACAAGTGGGATTTCGGCACCAGCCCGACACAGCAAGGCTATGCCGGGGTGCTCGACGACATCCAGGAAGCCCGCGCCTCAAACCGCGAGCTCGAAGTGCTCATCGCCACCGGCTACACCGACCTGATCACGCCTTACATGGTGCCGACTTTTCTAGTGAAACAGCTGCCGCCGCTCAAAGGCGCCACACCGATCACTGTCGAGGACTATGCCGGCGGGCACATGCTGTATTTGCGCCCCGATTCCCGGCGCGCACTGAAGGACGACGTGGAAGCGATGTACCGCCGGGCGCTGTCAGCGGCACCACAAGGCTGATTTCCCCGGATATGCGTGTCACGGGTGAACCGCGTCCGCTGATCGGGTAGACTTGCGATTCTACACGCACGCGACGAAGGGAACTGGCAATGCCTGTTCGACGCATCGCTCTGGCCTCGATAGCGCTTCTGGCGCTCGCCACCCCGTGCGCCGCGGCGGACGATGCACCCGCGCGCGAACCGCCAAAGTGGCGTGAGTTCCATTTCTCCGAGCGTGGTTTCGTCGCCTCGTTTCCGGGCGTGACGACCCGGCCCAAGGCCGCAACCATGCCGGTCTCCGGGCAAAACCCGCTGCTCCAGCACGAATATCAAGTGAGTGTCGGCGACGACACGGTCTATAGCGTGGTGGTCTTCGAATATCCGGAAGGCCGCGCGCCCAGTCCGCCCAAACCCGACTATTTCGCCAAGGTCGTCTCCGCCTATGCCAAAGGCAGCGGCACGCAGGTGCGTACGAAGGGCGCCAAGACCATCGACGAACGCCCGGGCTACGAGGCCATGGCCGAGGACGGCAGAGGCAAGCTCAATCATCTCGTCGACCTCGTGGCCAACGGCGACCGCGTCTACATGCTGGTGTCCGCCGGACCGAAGGGGCACGCCAAGAGCGATGGGGCCGAGCGCTTCCGCGACAGCTTCCGCCTGCTCGGCGGACCGCCCCCGCCCGGCGCGGCCAGCGCGTCGGTCGAGTAACGTCGCAAGCTCGCTCTAGACGGTCCGCTCGCGCAAGCCCGCCACGAAGCGCTGCACGTCTGTGGACGGGGCAGCCGTGAACAGGCTCACGCCGATCATCACCAGAAACCCGACGGGCACCGCGAACAGTCCGGCGAAGGCCCCGCGCACGCCCCACCAATTGGCGATCGGTCGCGCTGCCACATCCCACTTCGCCAGCACCGCCTCCTGCGCCGTCCCGTCGACAAGGTAATAGCTCTGCTGGAGCAACTCATAGGCCGCACGCTGCGCATCCGTCGCGTTGGAGAAGACGCTCGACAACTCGTAGAAGGCGAACGGGATGGTGTGCGGCGCGATCATGTAATAGAGGCACACCACCAGCCCGGCGACCATTCCCGCGAGGGCCGCATCCGCGCTGGCGCGCTTCCACCATACCCCCAGCACCAGCGCCGGCAGAAAAATGCTTGCCGCCAGTGACAACGCCGCGGCCGTCGCCGTCAGAGTCGCTTGTGGCTCGGCCACCGCGGCAAACGCGGCGAGACCCGCCACGAGAACCAGCGACAAGCGCGCCACGACAAGCCGCCGCCCCGTGGAGGCCGTGGGCTGCACGCCCTTGAAGTAGAGATCGTAGGAGAGCGTGTTGGCGATGGAGAGCACGAGCCCGCCGCCTATCGCCAGCAAGCCAGCCAGCGCCGCCAAGGTCAGCAGCGCCTCGGCGATCATCGACAAAGTGTCTCCGCTGTTGACCCATGCCGCCTCGAACAGCGCGGCGAACGCGGGCGCCGCCAGGCAGAGCACGCCGGCGAAGCCGACGCTTGCCAGGAATGAGGTCCGCGCTTGGCCGGGCGTCGGCGTCGTGAAGCTCCGCATCAAGAGATAGGGCAGCGACGCGGTCCCCGCCGCGAGACAGAAGATCAGGGCAAAGCGGTTGACGATGTCGCCTTGCGCAAAGTCTTTGAGACCGAGGGTCGGAATCACCTCATCGATCAGCAGCTGGCTGTCGTCGAGCAGCGTGTCCGCCTGCCACAGCACCACCATCACGGCGGCCAGGGACACGGCAAGCAGCACGCCATATTGGGCGATCTGCGACAGGCTGAGCGAGCGCATGCCGCCGATCAGAGTGCCGACCAAGATCAGCACTACGCCCGCAGCCGTACCCACCGCAACCGGCAAGGAAAACAAGCCGGCGCTGAGCAGACCGAAGCCAAGAAGCACCGAGGCGAGCGCCGGGAACGAGCAAAGGATGACCGCCAGCACCGCGAGCGGCCGCACCTTGTCGCCGCCGAAACGCTCGGCGAGAAAATCGGGCAGCGTATAGCCGCCGTAAGCGCGCAAGTAAGGCGCGAGCAGCACCCCGCTCACGACGAGACCCAAGCCCCCGCCGAGAAGCAGCGCGCCGACGCCCTGCCAATCCGGCCCGAGGCCGCCGGCCAAGCCGACGAACACCAGCACCGCCATGAAAGAGACGGCGATCGCCATGCCGTTGAACATGGCGGGCATCAGCCGCGCCGCCACATAGAAGTCGGACACCGGCCGCGCGATGCGCACGAGACCCGCTCTGGCGAAGATCAACAACGCCAGGAGGATCGAGACTTGGGTGCTTAACGTTTTCGGCCTCCTTTCTTGACTGGCTTCTTCTTATGCGGTTTCAGCACGACATCGCAAAGCAGCTTGCCGAACTGTGCGAACTCGGCCTTGCGCGGCGAAGTCTTGCGCCAAGCCAGTCCGATCTCGCGCTTGGGCTCGGGAGCGGGAAAACGCAACAGGCGAATATCGCCGCCGCGGTGGATCTCGCTCTCGATGGCCATCTCCGGCAGCAGCGTGACGCCATAGCCGTTCGCCACCATCTGCACGATGGTGGCGAGGCTCGACGCACCGAAGCTTTCGCGCGCCTCACGCGTCATCATGTGACAATAGGACAGCGCCTGGTCGCGCAAGCAGTGGCCTTCCTCCAGCAGCAATAGCCGCTCATCGGCAAGCATGTCCGCCGTGGCTCCCCGAAGCTTGGCATTCTCAGGGGTCGCCTGCGTCGCCAGGATGAAGCTATCCGCGAACAAATATTGCGTCTCTACCTCGGGATCGTCGATCGGCAAGGCGACGAGAATAACGTCGAGATCACCGGTCACAAGCTCATGCACGAGATTTTCGGTCACCGTCTCGCGCAGCTGCAGCTTGAGCGCCGGAAAGCGCTTTTGCAACGCCGGCAATGCCGCCGGCAGGAGATAAGGCGCGATCGAGGGAATGGCGCCGAGCTTGAGCACGCCCGACAGCACGCCCTCCTGCCGCTTGGCGTAGTCGACGAGATCGCGCACCGAGGCAAGGATGCTCCGGGCGCGGCGGGCCACCTCGTCGCCTTTCTCGGTGAGCTCCACGCCGGACTTGCGCCGCTCCACGAGGCTGAGCTGCAGCTCGTCCTCGAGTTCCTTGATCTGCATGCTGAGCGCCGGCTGGCTGACGGCGCACGCCTCGGCCGCGTGGCGAAAGTGCCGCGTTTCGGCGAGCGATTCGAGATAGCGAAGCTGCCTGAGCGAAACCATGGCGATAAGAAGCGCTTATGCTTTCTATAAGGAAATACGATTGGAAATTATCATGACCCAATCACATATTCCAACGGCAGAGTCGGGCGGTCCGCTGAGTTCGGGTTCGCAAAGCCTCAAAAGCCCGTCCCGACCATTGCTTGGTCTTAAACTCGCGAAAGGAGAACGAATATGCGTGAGTGGCACAAGCCGACGGTTGAGGAGACGGAGTCCGGCATGGAGGTGACGAGCTACCTGCCGGCCGAGCTGGACCGCGCTTAGTCCGGCTTTTCCTCATCTCGGAAATCGCGAAGCGGCGGTCCGGCGGGTGCCAGGCCGCCGTTTCGCACATCTGGCGGCACGCTCCAAACACCGGCCCGCAATGGCGCCGCATCGGTCTTTCGGCTACGATGGCTGAGCGGCCAGCCGGATTCCCCATTCAGACGTTCTTAATCTGGCATCAACGCAGTGTTCATGAACGAGTCATGAAACTCTCATTCCGCCTCACCATGTTTCGTCATGGTATAGACCGATTCAAAGCCGCTCACGAAGAGGCGCCATTAGTGGACAATATTTGAGGATTGACGCGCATCAAGAAGGCGGCAGCAGCGCCAGGCTAGTTTATCCTCTCAGACCAATGGTTGAGATCGAGGTGTAAAGCCGTGACGAAGATAATGAGCCCTGACGAACTGGAGCAGGAGCTGCGCGCCATTGGCGCCGCTCAGTATCACGATAAGCATCCCTTTCATGCGCTGCTGCATGGCGGCAAGCTGAACAAGGGCCAAGTCCAGGCTTGGGCCTTGAACCGCTATTGCTATCAGTCGGCCGTGCCGCGCAAGGACGCCGCCCTGATGAGCCGCTGCCACGACCGCGAGCTTCGCCGCGAGTGGCTCCATCGCATCATGGACCATGACGGCTATGGCGAGGAGGAAGGCGGCATCGAGCGTTGGCTGGTGCTGACCGACGGCCTCGGCCTCGACCGTGACTACGTCATCTCGCGCAAGGGCGCCCTGCCCGAGACGATCTTTGCCGTCGAAGCCTATGTGAATTTTGTGCGCGAGAAGACACTCGTCGAAGCGGTGGCCTCTTCCCTCACCGAATTGTTTGCGCCGAACATCCACAAGGCGCGCATCTCCGGCATGCTGGAGAATTACGACTTCATCAGCGACGATGTGATGGCCTATTTTAAGCGGCGCCTGACACAAGCGCCGCGCGATGCCGACTTCGCGCTTGAATATGTGAAGCAGAATGCGCGCACCCCCGAGGCGCAGCAGGGCGCGCTCGATGCGCTTCGCTTCAAGACGCATGTTCTATGGGCGCAGCTCGATGCGCTTCACCTGGCCTATGTCGAGCCGGGGATGATTCCCCCCGGTGCCTTCGTGCCGGACGAGGCATGACGGGCGCAACGACGTCTCCCGGCCGGCTCATCGTCGGCCGTGAGACAAGGCCGAAACTGCCGCCCTATCTGAAGCTCCGCCATGACGCGGGGCGGGGGCGATGGGTACTTCTGGCGCCAGAACGTGTTCTGACGCCGGACCAAACTGCCGTCGCGGTTCTACAACTCTGCGACGGAACAAGGACTGTGGAGGCGATCGCCGCCAAGCTCGCCGAGGAGTATTCGGCCCCCGTCGACGTCATCACCGCCGACGTTCTCGACCTGCTCCAGGGTTTGGCAGACAAGGGATACGTGAAAGCATGACCGACGAGCTTCAGGCGACCGAACATTGTCAGACCGTCAGCGTGGACGACGAGCCGACCGCTGGTGTGGTCGGCGGCGAAGACATGACCGCGGAGCTGTGCGCCCGCGCGCCCATTGGCATGCTCGCCGAGCTGACGCACCGCTGTCCCCTGCAATGCGGCTACTGTTCCAACCCGATCGAGCTCGAACGCGTCAACAATGAACTCACCACCGAGGAGTGGTGCTCGGTGATGCGCCAGGCCGGAGAGATGGGCATTCTGCAGGTCCATCTGTCAGGCGGCGAGCCCACGGCCCGCAAGGACCTCGAAGAGATCATCTCCGCCGCGTCGGAAGCCGGACTCTATTCGAACCTGATCACCGCCGCCGTCACCCTCAAGCGCGATCGGCTGGAAGACCTCGTCAAGCGCGGGCTCGACCACGTCCAGATCTCGTTCCAGGACGTCGATGCGGAGAATGCCGAGCGCATCGGCGCCTATCCCGGCGCCACTCAGAAGAAGCTCGACGTTGCGCGCTGGGTCGTCGAGATGGGCCTTCCCCTCACCGTCAACGCACCGATCCACCGCCAGAACATCCACAATGTCGGCCGCTATATCGATCTCGCCCTGGAGCTCGGCGCCCAGCGGCTCGAGATCGCCCATGTGCAATATTACGGCTGGGCCTTCCTCAACCGCGCCGCACTGATCCCTACTTACGAGCAGACCATTCAGTCGATCGACCTCGTCGAGAACGCGCGCGAGCGCCTGAAGGGCGTGCTCACCATCGACATGGTCGTGCCCGATTACTACGCCAAGCGCCCGAAGCCCTGCATGGGCGGTTGGGGCAAGGGCTTCATGAACATCACCCCGGCCGGCAAGGTGCTGCCCTGCCACGCCGCCGAGAGCATTCCCTCGCTTCACTTCGACAATGTGCGCGACCGCAAGCTGCTCGACATCTGGATGGACTCCGACGCGTTCAACGCCTTCCGCGGCACCGAGTGGATGAAGGAGCCCTGCCGCTCCTGCGCCTTCAAGGAAATCGACTTCGGCGGCTGCCGCTGCCAGGCGATGGCCATGACGGCCGACCCGCGCAACACCGACCCGGCCTGCGCGCTGTCGCCCTATCACGGCGAGATGGTGGCGCTGGCCAAAACCGAAGCCGCCAAGCCGGCGACCGAGTTCGTCTACCGCAATCCGCGCAATGCCACCGAGGCGATGAAGACGGCGCAAGAGTCCCTCGTCCCCGCCGAGTAGGCAGGAACACCGCGGCGCTTGCAGCGCGATCGTTCTCTCTGAGTGGGATTAAGGCGCTACCGCCTTATGCGGCCAGTCGCGCATCGGGCGGGATCGGCGCAGCCCCGGCCCGGCTCGACAGCACCCGGTAGGCATGGGTGAAGGCGAGCCCCGTGACCGGCATGGCGACGAGCAGTCCCACAAACAACGCGATCGCGCCCGCCAGGACGATGAGCAGAAGGACGGCGAGGAGGCCAAGCAGGGTCCAGCGATGGCCTTTGCCAATCCGCATGCTCTCTTTCATCGCTTCGATGGGACCCAACTCCCGGTCGATGACGATGAAGGTCGTGAACAGGAACATCAGCGTGGCAATGATCCCGGGCACGATGAGCAACACGAAGCCGATGCCGATGGTGAGTCCCACCAGGATCGACGCCCCGAGAAACTTCCAGAACGGCTGCGGGTGCCACAGCGCCGATAGCTCAACGGAGTCCGGATTGTCGTGGGCGGCGAGATAGAAGGCGACCACGCCCATGCCGATAAAGGTGGAAAGCGCAAAATTGACCGCGCCGCCGATCAGCGATGGATCCTCCGGCGTGGCCCCGACCACCTCGTCGATACCGCTCGAGATCCCGCCGATAATCGTATAGGCGACGAAGATGACGACGGTCGCGCCCACGAAGAACCATGGGCGCCTCTTGAACGTCTCCCAACCGTAGCGGACAGCCGATCCGACCGTGAATTCCATGGCGTCAGACTAGCATCGCCCCCGCGATTCGGGGACGCGCATCGCCGCAAATCCACAAAATTGAGCCTTGCTCCGTCCGCGTGGCAAAAAACTATGCCTAGGTTTCCACCTTGCATTGCCTAATTTCTTATCGGTACCATGCGGCCAATCACTCGGCTGGCCCTCTCGACCCCGCCTGCGAGGGCCATTTCGGGTTCTGGCGCAACGCGATAACCGGCGAAACGGTCTCCTCATCATGCATTTTTTTCGCTGGGCCTACCGGCCCCTTTCCAGAGTTTTCTTGGTCTCGGCCCTCTCGCTATGGGGTCTCGCCGCTGTTGGCGTCTCGGCTCAGGCTGCCGATACCGACAAGCCCACCAAGGCGCGCCCCGAGGGCGGCTTCGACGTCCAGATACCACAATCGCCCGAACTGGCGCCGCTGCCGATCGGCTACATCCATGAGAAGGTCGACCACCCACGGCCGGCGTCGCGCCTCGACGTAGAGCCCAAGGATGCCGGCGTCGCCGGCGCCAAGATGGCCATCGAAGAGAACAATGCCGGGGGCCGCTTCACCGGGCACGCCTATACGCTCGATGTGGAGGACGCGTCCTCGCCGGAGGAGGCCGTCGCCGCGCTGGAGAAGCTATATGCCTCCGGCCACAATTATTACATCGTCGATGCGTCCGCCCCGACCCTGCTCAAGCTCGCCGACTGGGCCAAGGACAAGGACGTTCTCCTTTTCAACGTCAGCGCCACCGACGTGTCGCTCAGACAGGAGGACTGCCGCGCCAACGTCATGCATATCGTGCCGGACCGCTACATGCTGGCCGATGCTCTGGCCCAGTATCTCGTAAGCATGGACTGGAAGGATTGGCTCGTGGTGCACGGCTCGACGCCGGGCGACCTCGCCTATGTCGACGCGGTCAAGCGCGCCGCCGGCCGCTTCGGGGCCCATATCGTTGACGTCCGCGAATACAAGGATGTCTCCGGCGGCAGACGTGACGACGTGGGCGTCATCCCGCCGGCGATTCCGGGCAAGCAGGCGAACGCCGACAAGACGGTGGTCGCCAGCCCCAATTACGATGTCATCGTCGTCGCCGACGAGAACCAGCTCTTCGGCCCGCTGTTGCCCTATCGCGGCGGCGGCGCGCCGCGCGTCGTGGCCGGCACGACCGGTCTCACGGCGACGACCTGGAGCCCCGGTCACGAAAAATGGGGCGCAACCCAAGCCAACAATAATTTCCAGAAGGACTTCGGCCGCCTGCTCCTGCCGATCGACTACCAGGCATACGTGGCCACGCGCGCCATCGGCGAGGCGATCACCCGCAATCCGGACAAGGATTTCGCCACCGTCTCGGCCTTCGTACACGGTCCGGACATCCAGCTCGCGCCATTCAAGGGCATCAAGCAGCAATTCCGCCCCTGGGACGGCCAGTTCCGCCAGCCGATCCTCATCGCCACGGACAAGGTGACGGTCTCGGTCTCGCCGCAACCCGGCTTCGAGCATGCGAGCCATCCCGATATCGAAGTAGACACGCTTGGCATCGACGAGCCGGAAAGCGTCTGCAAGATGTAGTTCAGCGGCCGGCGGTGCCGGACGCGATCAGCGCGCCCTCGTCGTCCAATAGCGGTATGTTATAGCCCTGCAGGATCACGTTGATGTCGTGCTGGTTCTCGGCGAGCACCTTGTTGATCCGGTGCTTCCACTGCGGCTCGTCCGGACGCACGCCCATGGTGATGCCATAGATGGTGCTGGGTCCGGCGATCTCCTTCACCAGAGGCACGAGCGCCATCGGCACCTTGGCCCGTTGCGCATAGTAGCCGCCGACAGGTCCCCACAAAATTCCGGCATCGAGCTTGCCTGAGGCGATCTCCCCGATCATGGCCTCGGCAGCCTTTGTCGCGCTGTCGCCCGCATAGGTCTCGAACGCTTTTGCATTCGACGCCAGCCCATGCATGGCAAGAATACTCGCCGGCGGCGTGCGGGCGAAAAGCCCGATACGCTTGTTCTTCAGCCGCGGGTCCGCCAGGCTCTCAACGCCGTGAAAGTCGGGATCGTCCTCGCGATAAATCAGCACATAGGACGTGTTGTAATAGGGGTTGGTATCCTCGATCAGCCCGGTCCCTTGCGCGTAGCCCATGACCAGGTCGCAGGCGTCATTGCCCATCGTGTTGGGCACATAGCCCGTGGTCTCTTCGAACCACGAATATTCGAGCCTGTCCCCAAGCCGCTCGGCGATGAGCTCGGCGAGCTTGTTCTCGAAGCCCTCGTACTTGCTGTTGGAGAACGGCATGTTGTCGGGATCGGCGCACACGCGCAGCACCGGCGTGGCGCCGGCGGAACCGGCGCCGCTCAGGCAAAAGGCCACGGCCGCCGCCAGGATCGCACCCGCCATGCGAGCCGGCCGGGCGCAATTCGCTGCCCGGGGCAATATCACTGCGCTGCCTTTCAAGGGGCGCCTCTTCATCATCTCGGAGCCAACACCATAGCATTCCCGAACAGGCTGGCTGGTGGCGGAAACACGAGGAAGATATGGAAATTCGAGACCGGTCCCGCCAGCCCTATTCGTCCTTCGTGCCACAGACCAGGATATTGGCGGCCCGCTCGTCGCCGGTGGGATAGTAAGCCCCGGTCGGGGACGAGCCAAAGGCCTCCATCGTAGTCCGGGCCGTCTCGATGCTGCCGTCCTCATGCCGTTCCCGCAGCAGCTTGACGGCGCAGCAATCGGCCTCGAGCTCCATCTGCTTCAGCGCCGGCGCGATGTAGAAGAAGGGCTGCGGCCCAACCCCGCCGAGACCCTGACGAAACTTGCCTACATGGCCAAGCGTGTGGTGGCAGCATTCATGGGCCATCAGGAACCGGCCGTAGGACGGATTCTCGCGCAGCGTTTGCAAATTGACGACGATCACCGGCCGGCCATTCGAGTCCGTCATGGAGGCGGCCTGTTCCCCCACATCGCGCAACGTATAGGTGGTGACGGAGCAATAGGGGTTCTCGACTGTCGGCAAAAAGCGGCCGGCCTCGGCGCCGCCGTAAAACATCCCGAGACCCGCGATAGCCGCAAATGCCACGACCGCAAGACGTAAGCCGAGCCGCACGCCGGACATTCCGCCATGAGCCTCTGTCACAGCCAACCGCACCGCCAGCCTTGAGCGCCGCCCAAGCGATTTGTAGGCCTTGTCCATAGCCGTCATTGTATGCCACAGCCTTCGAGCCCGGGGATAAACACTGCGTTATCTGGCAGTTAGGCTCTGTGACCGAAATCACCCAAGCGCCCACGCAGCACGCTGCCCGGCAGCCGTTGACTGAGCTGAATGCGACACTAGATACACGAAAGATTCAAACTGAGGCCCGGCGTTCAGCGACCGTTCACCGGGCAGCGGTTAGGCGGATAGGCTTGCACGATCCCGCCGCCCGCAAATGCGCGGAAACCGGCCGATGGAGGCGTTCATGCTCCGGCATCTGACCGCATGTGTTTTCGGTATCCTAACGCTGGCGGCCGCCTCCGGTCCCGCCTGCGCCGAAAAACGCGTGGCCTTGGTCATCGGCAATTCCGCCTATGAGCACACCGCCACCCTGAAGAATCCCAGCAATGACGCCACCGACATGGCCCGAACGCTGCGCGAACTCGGCTTCGAGGTAATCGACGGCACCGATCTGTCCAAACGCGACATGATCCGGCGCATCAGAGCCTTCGCCGACAAGGTCCAAGGCGCCGATGTCGGTCTCTTCTATTATGCCGGCCACGGCCTGCAGGTGAACGGACGGAACTTCCTCGCTCCGGTCGACGCTAAGCTCAGCTCTGACGTGGACCTCGACTTCGAGGCCGTCGAACTCGACCTCGTGCTCAAGCAGCTGGAGCGCAGCAGCCGGCTTTCGCTCGTGTTTCTCGACGCCTGCCGCGACAACCCGCTCGCCATGCAACTCGCTCAGACGAGCCGGTCGCTGGGCATCGGACGCGGCCTCGCCCAGGTCGAGAAGGCCGTCGGTATGATGATCGCGTTTTCCACCCAGCCGGGCAATGTCGCGCTGGATGGCGAGGGCCGCAATAGCCCATACACCGCGGCGCTCCTCCGCCATATCGCCGCCCAAGGCCAGAGCATCAACGACACCATGATCGAGGTGCGCCGCGACGTGCTGGAGCAGACCGGCGGCAAGCAAGTGCCGTGGGAGAACTCCTCGCTGACCGGACAATTCTTTTTCAAGCCGGCGCCGATCCCATCGATCGCCGGCGAGCCCAACGAGACGGCGGCGCAGATTGCGGCCCTGCGCGAGGAGATCGAGCGGCTCAAGGCCGCCAAGGTTGCCGAGGGCGCCGACCAGGCCGCCCGCGAGATCGCCGTCGAGCCGGCGAATGGGCCGACAGGGACCGAGACCAAGCTCGCCTCCGTCGACGATGCCCTCACGCCGCAAGCGGCGCCCGCCACGACCCCTGCCCCCTTGCCGCCGGAACCGACAGAGGCGGAGCTTGCCGCCGACATCGCCGCGGCATTGAACTCGCTCGATTGCTATGACGGCACGCCCAGCGGCGACTGGGACGAGCAAACCCAAGGCGCCCTTCACCGGTTCAATGCGCTGTCCAAACTCGACCTGCCGGACGACGCGCCGCAAGACGCCACCCTTGCCGCACTGAAGGCCTGGACCGGCGAACCTTGCGCCATGACGCAAATGGTGGCGCCCACCCCGAAACCCACCATCGCTCCCAAAACCACAACCAAAGACACGCCGAAAGCCGCACCGCAGAAACGGGCGGCCCCCAAGCAGACCGCGCCGACGAGCACCAAGAAGGCGGAGAAACCCACCTATCGTTCCAAATCCGCCGCGGGGCCAGCCTCTGAGGCAAAGCCCGAGAGCGACGGCATCAGCGATGCCCAGCGGGAGTTGCAGCGCCGCTTCCCGGCTGGCCCTTGGCCCGACTAGCCGTCCACGCGCGCGCTTCCCGCCCCCAATTTTCCCGGCAATTCAAGACTGGAGCAGGCCCGCCGCAGCCGCTAGGGTCTGCCGACCCGCGTCTCGACGGGGCCGAGATTGGCAAAGAAAAGCAACGGGATGGGTCCACGCTTCCTCTACGCTCTCCTGGTTGGAGCAGTTATCGTTGCGTCTCTGGCGTTGCGGGTTTGGGACCCCAACCCGGTCGCGCGGCTGAGAGCGCTCGTCTTCGATGCTTATCAGCGCGTGGCGCCTGCCGCGTTCGACCCGGCGCTGCCGGTACGCATCGTCGATATCGACGAAGAGTCGTTGCACAAGATCGGCCAATGGCCCTGGCCGCGTACCGTGCTGGCCGAACTCGTCACTAAGCTCGGCGCGGACGGGGCCGCCGCGATCGCTTTCGATATGGTGTTCCCCGAACCCGACCGCATGTCGCCGGCCAACGCCGTGCAGTTCTGGCCGCAATCGGCGGTGCTCGACAGCCTCAAGGCCGAGGTGGACAAGCTCCCCTCCAACGACCAGGTGTTCGCCGACGCCATCGCCGCGGCGCCCGTCGTGCTTGGCTTCATCGCCTCGCCGCAGGCCCAGTCGATACCGGAGACCAAGTCCGGCTTTTCCTATGCCGGCGACGACCCACGGCTCTTCGCACCGTATTATCCCGGCGCCGCGGCAAGCCTGAAGGTCCTGCAAACCCCGGCCCAAGGGGTTGGCGCGCTCAACTGGATTCCGGAATACGACCAAATCATTCGCCGCATGCCGATGGTCGTGCGTATCGGCGACACGCTCTACCCCTCGCTTGCCGGCGATGTGTTGCGGCTCGCGCAAGGTGCCTCGACCTATGTGGTCAAATCCTCCGGCGCGAGCAGCGAGCAGGCGTTCGGCGAGAAGACCGGCATCGTCAAGATCCGCGTCGGCGACTACGAAGTGCCGACCGAGGCGAACGGCCAGATGTGGATCCGCTTCACGCCCCATTCGCAAGCCCGCTATTTGCCCGCGTGGAAAGTGCTGAACGGCGACATCGGCGCCGACGAGATCGCCGGACGCATCATCCTCATCGGCACGAGCGCGGCGGGTCTGCTCGATCTCAGGGCCACCCCGCTGGAAGCCTCCGTGCCGGGGGTCGAGCTCCACGCCCAGGCCGTGGAGCAGATCCTGCAAGAGGCCTATCTCATGAGGCCGGATTTCGCCAAGCCAGCCGAGATTCTCTATATTCTCGTGCTCGGTCTCCTCATCGCGGTTTTGATCTATAGCGCCGGCGCGATGGGCAGCGCCGTGCTCGGCGCGGTGGCCGTCGCCGGCGTCATCGGCATCTCCTGGTACGCCTACGACGAGCTCGGCTGGCTCGTCGATCCCGTCTATCCCGCGATCTCGCTGTCCGCCATCTACCTCGCCGGGACATCCTTCGTGTTTCTGCGCACCGAGCGGGAGCGCAACCGCGTGCGCAACGCCTTTTCCCACTACATGGCGCCGGCGCTGGTGAAGCGCTTGGCCGACGACCCCAAGCAATTGAAACTCGGCGGCGAGACCCGCGACATGACACTGCTGTTCAGCGACGTGCGCGGCTTTACAACTATCTCCGAGGGACTTGACGCGGAGGAACTCACGCGCTTCCTGAACAGCCTGTTCACGCCGCTCAGCAACATCGTCCTCGATGAGCAAGGCACCATCGACAAGTTCATGGGCGATGCGCTGATGGCCTTCTGGAACGCGCCCCTCGACGACCCAAATCACCCGAGCAATGCCTGTCGCGCCTCGTTGCGCATCATGGCGGAGATCGAGACCTTGAACGAGCAGTGGCGCGCCGAGGCGGCGGCCAAGGAGCGGCCCTATAAAGAGGTCAAGCTCGGCATTGGTCTCAACACGGGCGTTTGCTGCGTCGGCAATCTCGGTTCGGAAACGCGCTTCGACTATTCTGTGATCGGCGACAACGTCAATGTCGCCTCGCGCCTCGAAGGCCAGTCAAAGACCTACGACCTGATGACCATTGTCGGCCAATCGACGAAGGAGCGCGCGCCGGACTTCGCCTTTCTCGAGATCGATCTTCTCAAGATGAAGGGCAAGACGTCCGCCACGCGCGTCTTTACTCTGCTCGGCAACTCCGCAATGAAAGAGAGCCAGTCCTTCATCGACCTTACCGCCAAGCACGATGCCTTCCTGGCCCGCTACCGCGCCAAGGACTGGGATGCGGCGGACGCCTTGAGCCATGAGTGTGAAAACATGGACGGCGCGCATCTCGACAGGCTTTATGCGATCTACCGCGAAAGAATTGCCTTCTTCCGCAAAACCCCTCCCCCGCCCGACTGGGACGGCACGGCCGAGGCCTTGTCAAAGTAGCGCCATGCCAAAGATTGCGATCCTCATCCTCGCCGCCGTGGCTGTCCTCATGCTGAAGCACATGGCGGCCGACTTTTTTCTGCAGACGCCGTATCAGTACTGCAACAAGGGGACATACGGCCATCCCGGCGGGCTGTTGCACAGCTTCATCCACATCGCGCTGACGCCTCTCGTCTACCTGGTGCTGGCGCCGGTCTCGCTGCTGCTCGCGCTGGGAATCGCGCTCGGCGAATTCGCCGTCCACTACCATGTCGACTGGGCCAAGGAGCAGATCACGCGCCGTAACGGCTTCACGCCGCAGACGCCGGGTTTCTGGCACGCGCTCGGCATCGATCAGTGCCTGCACGGGCTGACCTACCTTGCCATCGTCGCGCTGCTGATCTGGGCCGCGTCCTAGCTAAAGCAGCGCCGAGATCTCGCGATTGGCAAACTCCAGCCGATCGGAGAGCAGCCGGATGATGAGCTTGTGCAGCGCGGCGGCGGCGGCCGGGTCGGCCTCCTGCATCTTGTCGAAGGCATCACGCGTCAGCCGGTAGACCACGGTCGGCTGCTCGGCCACCACATTCGCCGTGCGCGGCATATGCCGATAGAATCCCATCTCGCCCACGACCGTATGGCCGATCATACGGCGCAGCCTGATGGGCCGGCCATGCTCGTCGATGATGGTGATGGCGACGCAGCCAGACGCCTGAAACACCACCGAGTCCGACGGCTCGCCCTGCTTGAACAGATACTCTCCGTCCTGGAGTTCCTGGTGCTGCATGAACGGCGCGATGCGCTCGAAATCGACGAGGCCTTCGAACTCTTTCTGCAGCCAACTCTCGAAGCTATGCGTCGAGGCGTCGCCCACCTCATGATACATGAGGAGCATGTCCTCACACCATTCGATGGCCTCGTTACGGGTGCCGAATTTCTGATGCGGCCGCGTGGCGCCGAAGAAGCCGGCGCTCTCGAAGCCCGCGCGCATGGGATCGCTCAAGCCGGAGAACACCAGCGCCACCTTGTGCTCCTCGCAGAAGTTGCGAAGCTTGACCAGGCTCAAGACGGCGGACAAGTCGAGGCCCTGCACGGCGCCGAAGTCAAGCACCACATAACCCACAGGCTTGTCCTGCTGTTCCTCGATGACCCGCTTGATGCGCTCATACAAGCCGTTCGACGAGCCGAAAAAGATGAAACCGGAGAGCCAGAACACATGGACGCGCTTGCCCTCCTCGTGCAGCAGCCGGGTCTGCTCGGGCGAACGCTCGACATTGCTGGAGAACTCGTAGCGTGTGAGGTGGCGGCGGATCACGCCGATGCGGCTGTAACTCAGCGCGAACAGAAGGCAGGCACCGACAACGCCGAGGACCACACCCATGAAGTAGCCGAAATTGATGATGGTGAGCATCATGGCAAGCGCCAGCAGCCCATCCGCCCAGGAGCGCTGCGCCGGGGAGACGGTGAGCTCGGCAAAAATGACCACACCGAGATAGGCCAGCATGCCACCGAGGATGGCCTTCGGCACGAAGCTGCCGACGTCGATGCCAGAGAACAGGATGATCGCGCAGACAATGCCGACGATGGCCCCGGCCCATCGCGTCGTGGCGCCCAACTCGTCGAGCAGCAAGCAGGCGTTCATGGAGAGCGACCCGCCAAATCCCCCGAACACGGAGGCGAGCAAATTGGCAAGGCCGTTGGAGCGAAATTCCTGATCGAGGTCGCCGGTCTTTTGGCGTGCCACTTCGAGGCTCGACACATCGAGCAGCAGCGCGATGGCCATGACGCCGCAGAATGAGCCGATCTCCGCGCTGCTCTGGGCGATCACGCCCCAATCGACCTGTTGGCCCACCATGGCATGGATCGGCCACCACATGCTGAGCTCGCCGAGGCTCGGCAGGAACCAGGCACTGCGCACGGCCTCGTCGTCGACGAATCCGAACAACGCCACATCGGCAATGATGAGGAAGCCGAAAAAGGCGAGCGGCAGGGCGAGAAAGCTCGGCACGAATCGCCCCAACAGCGGAATGGATATGGCGAACAACACACCGACAACAATCTGCGGCCCGTAAAGCCACGAGTACAGGGCCTCCCAACTCGCCGGCGACAGTGTCAAGTTGGCCTGGGTGACCACCTCGATGCCACCCGTCATCAGGAACCAGGCAGAGGCCGCGAGAAAACCGCCGATGACCGGATACGGGATGAAGCGAAGCCATTGACCGAGCTTCAGCGCGCCAATGCCGAACAGGAAGACGCCGGTCAAGAACGTGCTGACCGAAAGCGCGATCAGGATGTTGATGATGATTTGAGCATTGCTGGCGCCCTTGGAGGCAAGGGCTGCGGCAATCGAGGCTGCCAGCACACTCATGACCGCGACCGCCGGCGAGTCCGGTCCGCCGATGACCGGCGAGAAGGTCGACGTCAGGGCAATGACCACACAGGTCACCACCGTCCCCATGATCAGCCCGGCAAGACCCAGCGGAAAGCCACCGGCGATATCGCCGGTGAAGATGAGCGCCGCGAAGGAGATGCAATAGGCGATCTGCACCACGGCGGAGATGACGCCAGCAACGGCGTCACGACCTAACCTCGGCACGTCGACGTTGCGTGGGCGCTTGAGCGCCAAATTCGCGAGCAGCGACAAGGGCGTTATATAAAATGTTTGAGGGTTAAGTTTGGGCCGATCATGGCCGGGGGCCGGCGACAATGCAAGGCAAAAGTGGCAATGCGGCGGTGCGGCGCCTTCACCCCTCATCCGCGCGGCACGGAGCGCCTGAGACGATCGGCCAGCGTACGCATGACGGCGATCGCGAAGAACGGGGTCTCATGCACCAGAAACAGAAAGCTCTTCTCGTTGATGGGCGCGACCTCGCAAGCGGTCTTGGCCCGCGCCGTGGCGCTGCGCGGCGACCCGTCGATCAACGCCATCTCGCCAAAAATACCGCCCGTAGATAGTGTTTCCGCCACAACCCCATCCCGCTCGATGGCGATTTCGCCGGATCGGACCACATACATTTTGTCGCCCTGGTCGCCCTCGGCGAACACGACCTCGCCCGGCTGAAACGTCGCGAGCGGAAATCCGGCATTGGCGAGCAGATTGAGATCGATGCCAACAAGGGCCATGTGCGTCCTCCTCCCGTGGCTCTGGGCAAGCGGACCGATGCTACCCTAGGCTGCAGCTAAGACGATAGCGTGAAGGAGTCGGCCCGCGCCGGTATTCCCGGCATCGCCCTGCCCGTACCCGGTACTTTCGGGTTCCAACGAGCGGCGTCGAGGGCCTCGTCCACGGTCCACTTGCCCTCGCGGCCGGGCTCGCAGGCCGCCTTGGACAGCAAACCGTTGAAGGCAAATCGCGGAATCAGCATGAAGCCGAGCTGGCTCAACTGTCCGCTCATGCGCTTGCCGTCGTTGACGGCGAAGCCCCAATGCTGGAGATGGCAGCTCAGCGTCACGAAGCCCACGGCCGCCGCGTCGCGTTCCCGCGAAAACATCTTCTCGGTGAAGAAGGCGCGGCCGACCGAGACCCCGTAGAGCCCCCCGGCTAGACGTCCCGAGCGGTCACGGACCTCAACCGAATGGGCGTGGCCTGCCTCATGCAGGGCCGTGAAGCTCTCGACCATGTCCGGCCCCGGCGCACAAGCGCGGACGACGCCCGCGAAATCCTCGTCGAACGTGACGCTATAAGCTCGCGTCTGCATCAGCCGCCACACGATCTTCGACACATAGGCATTCTCCGGGAAGGAGACCATGCGCTCGGCCGGCGCCCACCATTTGCCCTCGGCCGGATACAGACCCTTGGCATAGGCCGCGAGCAGCGTCGGGACCCTCATATCCGAACATGGACCGGCGAGCCCTTCCGGATGGCGCAGGGCCTTCTCCGGATCGGGCAACGCGCCCGGCTTCGAGCTCCACTCGGCGTAGAGGCGCGCAAGCGTCGCCAACGCAGACGAGACATGCCCCGGCGATTTGAGTTGGCCCGGCGATGCGGGACGACGCGAAACTTGACCCAACAAACTCTTTCCTCCTGCGTCGCGCGGAAGATGGCTAAGCAAGGACACCGGCAACACCAACGCGAAAACAAGGTTGCGAACTTGGGGGAGCTTGCCGGGAAAAGGATTCCCAACGGGTTAACACCAAAAGCCGCGGGATTTAGCGGCCTAGCATCCGGGCGGTTAAGGCTTTCCGGCTGGCCTTAAAGGCCGTCTTGGCGGCTGCGCACCCGCGCCACCGCCTCGTGCCAGCCGGCGTAGCGGGCCTCGCGCTCGGCCTCGTTCATCGCCGGCTCGAACACCCTAGCGGGGGCCCAGCCGGCGGCGAGACTGTCGTCACCGCCGTAAAATCCTACCGCCTGGCCCGCGTGATAGGCCGCGCCGAGCGCCGTCGTCTCCGGGATCGCGGCGACCTCGACACTCTCGCCCAAAATATCGGCGAGCCGCTGCATCGCCCAGCCATTCGCCGTCATGCCGCCGTCGACCCTGAGCGTGGGCGCCGGCACGATGCCGCCCACCGCCATGTCCTGGCGCATGGCGGTCAGGAGATCGCGTGTCTGAAACGCCACCGCCTCGAGCCCGGCGGCAACGATATCGGCCTTCGATGCCGCGCGGCTCAATCCGACGATGGCCGCCTTGGCTTCCGCATCCCAGAACGGCGCGCCGAGACCCTGGAATGCCGGCACCAAATAGACACCGGAGTTGGGATCGGCGCTGTGCGCCAGCGCCTCGCTCGCCTCAGCGGTTTCGATGAGGCCGAGACTGTCGCGCAGCCACTGGATCGTGGCGCCTGCCATGAAGATCGCGCCCTCGAGCGCGTAGGCGCGCTCCCCTGCGCGCTGATGCAGAATGGTCGACAGCATGCGCGTGGACGATGCCAGTTTATCGCCGCCGGTATTGGCGACCACGAAGCAGCCCGTGCCATAGGTCGCCTTGACCATGCCGGGTTGAAAACACGCCTGGCCGAAGGCCGCCGCCTGTTGATCGCCGGCAACCCCGCGGATCGGTATGGCCACGCCAAAATGCTCTTCCGCCGTAACCCCGAAATCGCCTTGGCTGTCGCGCACATACGGCAGCATCTCGCGCGGAATCCTGAGCCGGTCGAGCAGGCGCGTATCCCAAGTCCCGGTGCGGATGTCGAACAGCTTGGTGCGGGCGGCATTGGTCGCATCGGTGGCGTGCAGCGCCCGGCCCGTGAGCTTGAACAGCAGAAAGCTGTCGACCGTACCGAAGCATACCTCGCCGCGCGCCGCGCGCTCGCGTAAGCCCGGCACGTTGTCGAGCAGCCACGCGAGCTTCGTTGCCGAGAAATAGGGATCGATGACGAGCCCGGTGGTCTCGGCCACGTGCGCGGCCCAGCCTTCTTGTTCGAGCGTGGCGCAAAGCGGCGCGGTGCGCCGGTCCTGCCATACGATGGCGTTGGCGAGCGGCTTGCCGGTAGCCCGCTCCCACACCACCGTCGTCTCGCGCTGATTGGTGATGCCGATGGCGGCGATCGAAGCGACGCCCACCTCGCCCAACACCGAGCGGCAGACTTGAAGCACGGCCCGCCAAATCTCTTCCGCATCGTGCTCGACCTGTCCCGCGGCCGGATAAATCTGTGTCAGTGGCAGTTGCGCGCTTCCGCAAGGACGTCCCGCTCTATCGAACAGAATAGCGCGCGTGCTGGTCGTCCCCTGGTCGATGGCAAGGATGTAGCGGCTGCTCATTCCGCGCCCGCGCCGCCGGTCTCGCTCACGATCCAGGCGCAATACTCCGCGCTTCCACCCGCCGTCGGCAGCACGAGCAAGGCCGGCACCTCATAAGGATGCAGCCGCTTCGTCTCGGCCAGAACTTGCTCGGTCAAGGACTCCCGCGTCTTGATGATCATGGCGACCTCGTTTGCCTCCTCGCGGGCACCTTCCCATTCGTAGAGCGAGATCATGCCGGGAAACATGTTGACGCAAGCGGCCAGGCGCGCCGCCACCAGCGCCGCGCCGACTGCCTTAGCGTCCTCGAGACTGGCGAAGGTCGTGTAGATCAGGACCGGCCGTTCAGCGTTCCCCATGGATTCACCATTCCGCCCTTGCCTTGAGAGACTTGAGTTCCGAGAGGCTTGCATTCCGTGGCCGCCACAGCCTTATAGTGCCCCCTTCTCTAGACCGGACCAAGCGCAGCGAACTGATCAATGGCACGTTTCGAAAAAATTGCTTTCGTCGCCAGTGAGACCAAAGAGGCGGAAGAAGCGCTGGAAACGCTCACCGCGCGCTACGGCAATGTCGCGCCCGAAGAGGCCGACGCCATTGTCGCGCTCGGCGGTGACGGCCTGATGCTGCAGACCATGCATAACCACCTGAATAGTCGCATTCCCATCTACGGAATGAACCGCGGCTCGGTGGGCTTCCTGCTCAACGACTACCAGAAGAACAGCCTGAAGGCGCGGCTGGAGCAGGCCGAGATCACCGTCATCCACCCTTTGCGCATGACCGCCCGCGACGTGCATGGCGTGACCCACCAGGCGCTGGCCATCAACGAAGTGTCGCTCTTCCGGCAGATCTACCAGGCCGCTAAGTTCAAGATCGCCGTCGACGGCACGCCGCGCCTCAAAGAGCTGATCTGCGACGGTGTTCTCGTTTCCACGCCAGCCGGCAGCACCGCTTACAATCTTTCGGCCCATGGGCCGATCCTGCCCATCACCGCGCCGCTGCTGGCGCTGACGCCGATCAGCCCCTTCCGGCCGCGCCGCTGGCGGGGCGCCCTGCTTCCCAACGAGGCAAAGGTGGTGATCGAGGTGCTGGAACCCGATAAGCGGCCGGTGAGTGCCGTGGCCGACCACACCGAGTTCCGTGACGTCGTCGCGGTAGAGGTGAAGGAGGAAAGTGGCATCGACATCTTCATGATGTTCGACCCTGGTCATACGCTGGCCGAGCGCATCCTGGCGGAGCAGTTCGGCTACTGACGCTTACGGCCGCGTCAGTTCGAACACTTCGTCGATCACCGCATAGTCGCCATAGCCCAGCCGCGCGATGGGTTTGAGCTTGGTCACGTCGACCTTGCCCTCGGTGATCACCCTATCGTCGATATGCACGCCGACCACCTGACCGAGCACGATTGCGTGCGTACCGGGGCCCCCGTCCGCGCCGGGGAGATCGATCGTGCGCCAATAGCGGCATTCGAACGCGACCGGCGACTCCTGCACCCGCGGCGGTGCCACCAGCTTTGACGGCGCCGGCGTGAGACCGGCCAGCACCATCTCGTCCACGTCCGGCCCGACATGCTGCGAGGTGCGGTTCATCGCGTCGCGCAAGGCATAGGTCGCGAGCGAGCAAACGAATTCGCCCGTCTCCTCGGCATTGCGCTGGCTATCTTTCCGCCCCCCGGAGGAGAACATCACGTAATGCGGATCGGTGGAGACCGCGTTGAAGAAGCTGTAGGGCGCGAGATTGACCACGCCGTTCTTGCCAAGCGTGGAGATCCAGCCGATGGGCCGCGGCGTCACCAGCGCCTTGAATGGGTCCCATTGCAGGCCGTGCGTATTGGCAACCGCATCGTAGAACATGGCGACGATCCTTCGAGGGCAGCGCTCTAAGAGCGCCACGACGTGACGATGTCGGCGAGCCGCGGCCGCTCCCGCTCCTCGGGCTTCTCCTTAGGCGTGCCAATATAGACGAAACCGGCGACCCGCTCGTTGCCGGCGAGCCCAAGCGCCGTCCGCACCCCGTCGCTATAGGAATACCACTCGGTGATCCATTGCGCCCCGTAGCCGAGCGAAGTCGCCGCCACGATGAGGTTCTGGCACACGGCACCAGCCGACAGGATCTGCTCCCACTCCGGCGCCGCCGGGTTCTGGGTGACGCGCGAGACGACGGCGATGACAATCGGCGCCCTCAGGAATTGCTTGGCCTCGTTCTGCAGCCGGAAGGCGCCCGGATCGTTCTCCTCCGCGCGGCAGACCTCGGCCAGCACTTGGCCGAAGGACTCCCGCGCCGATCCCTCGAACAGCACGAAGCGCCACGGCACGAGCTTCTTATGGTCGGGCACCCGCGCCGCCGCCGTGAGGATCTGCTCAAGCTCGGCGGCAGTCGGACCGGGTTCGGTGAGACTGTTGGCCGACACGGAACGGCGGGTCAGGAGATGGTCCAGCGTAGGATTAGACATGAACTCACGATTTTTAGCTAAGGCCATGCTCCCTATCGTGAAACAGGCCGGCGAACAATCCGCAATCCGTGCGGCAAATGCTTTCCGCGGCACCCCAAATCGGCCTTAATCACGGCCGAATTTCGCTCCGTTGCGCCAGCCGGAAGCTTGTATAAGGGTTCGGCAGTCGACTATCGGAGCGAAATCGCTATGCGGGGGAAACACTTCGCGGCGCTGAAGCTATTGCTTTTGCCCGCCTGTTTCCTTGGCGTCGGCATGGCCGCCGCCGAGGATGCGCCCCTGTCGAACCCAAGCCCGGGACTCCCGGCCGCGATCCTCGTGCTCGATGCTTCGCACAGCATGGGCGACAAGCTGGGCGGCGCAGTCAAATTCGATGCCGCGCACAGCGAGCTCGGCAAGGCGGTGGCCCAATATGGCGATCGATTCGCCTTTGGGCTTGTCGCCTTCGGCCATCGTAAGGCGTCGAATTGCGCCGACAGCGAGATCCTCGCCAAGCCGGGCGCCCTCACTGCGCAGTCCTATAAGACACTCCTCGGCGGCCTGAAACCCAAGGGACAAGCCCCACTTGCTGCCGCCATCGGCGATGCCGCAACCCTGGCCGGCCCATCCGGTGGGCCGCTCGAAGTGATCCTGGTGGCCGATGGCGGCGACACCTGCGACGCGGATATCTGCGTCACGGCGGACGCGCTCAAGCAGAAGTCGAAGGGATTGCGCATTCACGTTATCGGCCTGGGCGACAAAGCCGAGGACCTGAAGCCGCTCTCTTGCATCGCCACCGCGACCGGCGGCAAGTTTTCCACCGCCGCCAATGAGAGCGAGCTCAAAGAGCGCCTGGCTTCGGTGTTCGAAGCCATCTCCAGCCCTCCCGCCACGTTTGCCGTCACCAGCCAAGAGATCGGCGCGGTGGACAGCAGCGACACCGCCATGGCGGACGTCCCCATGGAGCCGGAGCCGACAGCGCCCGACCAGCCTCCCGGAGAGACGGCCGTCCTCAAATCCGGGCCGCCGCCGAACAACACCGGCCAGACCTTGGTGCAGCGTGCGCTCCCGCCGCCCAAGCCGGAGCCGGCGCGGCCCGTGCCGGTGACGTTCAAGGCGAAGGTCACCGAGGTCGGCCCCAAACTGCAAACGGGCCTCACTTGGCGCGTCTACAATGCCGAGCCGGCGGCCGACGGCAGCTATGAGTTGATCAGCACCCACCGCGAGCCCATGCCGACGGCGGCCTTGATGCCGGGCGAATACCTCGTCAACGCCGCCTACGGCCTGTCCAATCTCACCAAGAAGGTGACGGTAGAGGTCGGCAAGTCGCTCGAAGAGACCTTCGTGCTCAATACCGGCGGCCTCGCCTTGCGAGCGGTGCAGGCCGACGGTGAGCCCTGCCCCGAAGGCAGTATCCGTTTCGACATCCTGTCCGACGAGGAGGATCAGTTCGGCAACCGGGCAACAATCCTCGCCGACGCCAAACCAAGCTCCGTCATCAGGCTCAATGCCGGCGCCTATCACATCGCCAGTCTTTATGGCGACGCCAACGCCAATGTCGGCGTCGATGTGACGGTCGAGCCGGGCCGGATCACCGAAGCTACGGTCAAGCACACCGGCGCCAAAATCACTTTCCGCTTGGTGCAGAGCCTTGGCGGCGAGGCGCTGGCCAACACGAAATGGACGATCCTCACCTCGGCCGGCGACACGGTGAAATCGAACGCCGGCGCGCTGCCCACCCATATCCTCGCCGCGGGCAGCTATGCCGTGGTGGCCGACCATGGGGGCTTGAGTTATACGCGGAAATTCTCGGTTGAGCCGGGCGACGACAAGCAGATCGAGGTTGCCATCGAGGATGGGCCGACATCGGCGGAAGCCCTGCAAGCCTTGCTCGATCCGCCGGAAGCGCCACCGCCAGGAACGGGCACACTGGCCGGCGAAGGTCCGGGCGGCGCGGCGTCGTTCGACGGATTCTCGTCACGGCCCGCCGATCCCAATGCGCCGCTCATCAACCCCGGCGCGCTGTTCCGGCCCTCCGCCCGCTGATGCTTATGCGGCCTCTGCCTCGGTGACGTCCCGCAGATCAGGCGGCACGGCCTCGGCGACGAGCATCTTCACCGCCGCATCGAGCGTCATCACCTCTTGGCCTTGCGAGCCGAGTCGGCGCACCGACACCGTGCCCTCCTCCGCCTCGCGTTTTCCCACCACGAGAAGAACGGGTATCTTGGCCATGGAGTGCTCGCGCACCTTGTAGTTGATCTTCTCGTTTCGGATATCGGCTTCGGCACGCAAGCCTGCCTTGCGCAGCTTCGCGAGCACCGTCTCGGCATATTCGTCGGCATCCGACACGATGGTGGCGACGATCGCTTGCGTCGGCGCCAGCCACAGCGGCAAGTGTCCGGCGTGGTGCTCGATGAGAATGCCGGTGAAGCGTTCCAGCGAGCCGAACATGGCACGGTGGATCATCACCGGCGGCGTCTTCTCCCCGTCGGAGCCGATATAGAAGGCGCCGAGCCGCTCCGGCATGTTGAGGTCGACCTGGATCGTGCCGCATTGCCATTCGCGGCCGATGGCGTCGCGCAGGACATATTCGAGCTTCGGCCCGTAGAAGGCGCCCTCGCCCGGATTGAGCTCATAGTTGAGCCCCGCCGCCTCCACCGCGCGTTTCAGCGCGGCTTCGGCCTTGTCCCAGACCTTGTCGGAGCCCACGCGCTTCGCCGGCCGATCGGAGAACTTGATGCGCACGTCCGTGAAACCGAAGTCGCGATAGATCGACAGCATCTGCTCATTGAGCTTGACGCATTCCTCGGTGATCTGGTCCTCGGTGCAGAAGATATGCGCGTCGTCTTGCGTGAAGTGGCGCACGCGCAGGAGGCCATGTAGCGCGCCGGACGGCTCGTAGCGATGCACCTTGCCGAATTCGGCAATGCGCAGAGGTAGATCACGATAGCTCTTCAGACCGTTCTTGAAGATTTGCACATGACCGGGACAGTTCATCGGCTTGCAGCAGAACACGCGGTCATCGGGCGTTTCGGCGATATACATGTTCTCGGCGAACTTCTCCCAATGGCCTGACTGCTCCCACAGCGTGCGCTCCATCATGTCGGGCGAGTTCACCTCGACATAGCCCCAGCCGTTCTGGCGCCGGCGCATATAGCCGATCAGCGCCTGGAACAGAGCCCAGCCCTTGGCGTGCCAGAACACGGCGCCCGGCGCCTCTTCCTGGAAATGGAACAGGTCCATCTCGCGGCCCACGCGGCGGTGGTCGCGCTTCTCGGCTTCTTCGAGCTGATGGAGATAGGCCTTGAGGTCGTCCTCGCTCGCCCAGGCCGTGCCGTAAATGCGCTGAAGCATGGGGTTGTTGCTATCCCCGCGCCAATAGGCACCGGCGATCTTCAACAGCTTGAATCCCTTGCCCACCTTGCCCGTGGAGGTCATGTGCGGACCGCGGCACAGGTCGAACCATTCCCGTTGCGAGTAGAGTCTTGATCTCGTCGCCTTCGGGGATCGCGTCGATCAGCTCGAGCTTGTAGTCCTCGCCCATGTCGGCGAACAGCTTCTTAGCCGCCGCCCGCTCCACCACCTCGCAGGAGAACGGGGAGTTGCGGGAGATGATCTCGCGCATCTTCGCCTCGATCTTCGGTAGGTCGTCGGGCGTGAACGGCTCATCCCGCGCGAAGTCGTAATAGAAGCCGTTGTCGATCACCGGACCGATGGTGACTTGCGTGCCGGGATAGAGTTCCTGCACCGCCTCGGCCATGACATGCGCCGCGTCGTGGCGGATGAGCTCGAGTGCTTGCGGGTCGTCACGCGTGATGATGCGGATCTCGGCGTCGCCCTTGATCGGCTCGGCGAGGTCCCGGAGCTTGCCGTCGAGCTCGACCGCCACCGCCTTCTTGGCGAGCGACTTGGCGATGGACTCCGCCACGTCGCGGCCCGTGACTCCAGGTTCGAAGTCGCGCGCGGAACCATCGGGAAACTTAAGGGAAATCATCGTATCTCTCCTCTCACTCCTGCACACCAGCGCAGGTAAGATGGACTGTCGGTTGCGGCGCTGCTTTTAGCGGGAATCGGTTGCCGCGTCACCCGTATTTAGGCGCCAGCGCCCGTAGCGCCAAGGGGCGAAAGCGTGGCGTTCCTCACGCAGGTCAGGCACGGGATCGAAGCCGTGGCTGCCCCAAGGATGGCAGCGGCACATCCGGGCCAGCGCCAGCCAGCCCCCTTTCCACGCGCCATTCATCTCGATCGCCTCGCGCGCATAATCCGAGCAGGTGGGCAGATGCCGGCAGTTGACGCCGAGCAACGGCGAGATCGTCCAGCGGTAAACGAAGATGGCGCCGAGTAGCGGCGCTTTGGCGGCACGTTTGGCGACGCTGGCGACGCTCATGGATAGGGCTCGCCAGTCTTCCGCATAAAGACGAAGCGTCCGCCGTCTTTTCGCGCCATCATATCGATGTCGCTGTATCGCGCCTCTTCGGCTGCTGCACGCGTGCCGACTTCGAGATAAAGAGCCGGCGCCTCGGTGCGGTTGATCAGATGGTGGCCGTCAGCCTTGCCGGCCGGAAAACCTGCGGCCATCCCGGGCCCGAGGACCTGCTCGCCCGCATCGGTGACGAGGGTCACCTCCCCTGCGACCACGTAGACGAACTCATCCTCGTTGGCGTGCCAGTGCCGCTGTGACGACCAAGCCCCCGGCGCCAGCGTGACGAGATTGACGCCGAACTGGGTGAGGTCGAGCGCATCGCCAAGCGCCCGCTTTGCGCGGCCGGCAAGCGGCTCGCCGAACGGCGCGGGATAGATGCTTCCGGTGCGCGGCGTTATGGTCTCGGGATCAAGCCAGCACGTCTTGTCTTCGCTCATGTCCGCCGCCTCAAGCCGAAGACACGGGTTCGGCCGGTGCTCCTGCCTCGACTTGCGCTATGGCGTCCTCGACCGCGTCGAACACGAGAAGCGTCGAGGCGTGCCGAGCCTTGTAGTCGCGGACCGGCTCCAACAGCGCCAGATCGGCCCATTTGCCGGTCGGCGGCGGCCCGTCCTCTTTCAGCATCTTGCGCATGGCGGCGCCGATCTCGCGGAGTTCGGCCGCAGACGACCCCACGATCTCCCGCCCCATGATGGCGGCGGCCGTCTGGCCGAGGAGACAGGCCCGGACTGTTTGGCCATAATCGGTGACCACATCGCCATCCATGACGAGGTCGATCTCGACCCGGCTACCGCATAATTTTGAGTGGGCCTTAGCCGTGGCATCCGCCGAAGTCAGCCGTTCCGTGCGCGGCATGGCGGCAGCCAACTCAAGCAATTGCTGGCTATAAATGTCATCGGGCAGGGTCATTTTGCCATCCTAGGCGGGCCGGGCTCGCCTTGCAGGGGGATTTCACGCAATATATATGCACCATTCGGCTGCACGGCCACGCGCCTGCGCGGATTTGGCCAGATCGCGGATTTTGTCAGATTAAGGGAAAGTCTCGTCACATGGACGCAACAACCAAGGACCCGCGGACCACACGGCTCTATGCCGGTATGGAAATCGGCCGTGGCCCCCAGATCACCCGCCCGTCGCGCGAAAAGGCCGAGGAGGCCGTGCGCACGCTCATCGCCTATGCCGGGGACGATCCCCAGCGCGAAGGCCTGCGCGACACGCCCCGCCGCGTCACGTCCGCCTATGACGAGTTCTTCGCCGGCTATGGCGAGTGCCCCATTGAAGTGCTGTCGCGGACCTTCGACGAGGTCGCCGGCTATGACGACATTGTCATGCTGCGCGACATCGAGCTCCACTCGCACTGCGAACACCACATGATCCCGTTCATCGGCAAGGCGCATATCGCCTACTTCCCAACCGATCGCGTGGTCGGCCTCTCCAAGCTCGCCCGCGTGGTCGAGGTGTTCGCCCGTCGCTTGCAAACGCAAGAGACCATGACCGCCCAGATCGCCGAGACCATCGACACGGTGCTGAAGCCCAAGGGCGTGGCGGTGATGATCGAAGCGGTGCATCAGTGCATGTCGATCCGCGGCGTCCGCAAGCCTGACGTGGCAACCATCACCACCCAGTTCACCGGCATCTTCAAAGAGGATCCGGCGCAGCAGGCGCGATTCATGATGCTGGCAACCGAGCGCGGCCGCTCGTAACGCGCGCCCGGCCGCGAAGGAATAGATCGCGGTGACCGAGACCGACGGCATCTTCCCCAAGATCGAGGACAAGACCGCGCGCGAGGAAGGAAGCGTCTTCGCGCCCGATTTCGACGCGCACGGCCTCCTGCCCGTCATCGTCACCGACGCCAAGACCGGCGAGGTGCTGATGTTCGCCTTCATGAACGCGCAAGCGCTCGCTTTGTCGATCGAGACCGGCGAGGCCCATTACTGGTCACGCTCGCGCAAGAAGCTGTGGCGCAAGGGCGAGACATCCGGCAACGGCCAGCGCATCGTCGAGATGCGCACCGACTGCGACCAGGACGTCATCTGGCTAAAGGTCGAGATGACGGGCCTCGACGCGTGCTGCCACACCGGCCGCAAGTCGTGCTTCTATCGTGCGGTCCCCGTGGGCAAAGCGCCCGGCGCTGGCTTGTCGCTGGTCTGGGTCGACGCGGAGCGTCACTTCGACCCAGAGGCGGTCTACGGCCACGGTGACGCCGCAAAGGGAACCTTAAAGAATTCATAGTACTAATCTGAATGGCTTGGGTACGCACTCGGCCAGCCTAAGGGACCACCAAGCACGGCCGCTTGCGACTTTTGCGTCGCCGGAGAAGCGTCCGGCATGAGGCTCGTGTGATGGAAAGACCAACGCTCGGTTTGGCGCTTGGCGGCGGAGCAGCCCGCGGTTGGGCGCATATCGGCGTCTTGCGGACCCTGATCGCCGCCGGTCTCGAGCCCGACATCATTGCCGGCACCTCGATCGGCGCCGTGGCCGGCGCCTGCTACGTCACCGGCAAGCTCGACGCGCTCGAGGACTTTGCCACCACCCTCACTCGGCGCCGGGTCTTCGGTTTTCTCGATTTCAATTTCGCCGGCTCTGGACTCCTGACCGGGCAGCGTCTCAGCACGCGGCTCAGACAACCACCTCAAGGACTTCTCCATCGAGAAGCTGAACCGCAAATTCGTGGCGGTCGCCACCGAGCTCGGCACCGGCCACGAGGTCTGGCTCAATAAGGGCAGTCTGGTGAATGCCCTGCAGGCGTCAATCGCCCTGCCCGGCATTTTCCGCCCCGTTCAAATCAATGGGCGCTGGCTGATCGACGGCGCCCTCGTGAACCCGATCCCGGTGTCGGTCTGCCGCGCCCTCGGCGCCCGCATCGTCATCGCCGTCAATCTCAACAACGACCTGTTCAGCAAGGGCGGCGTCATCCACGACCATGGCGCGGACGAGCCGTCCCCCATGGAGGACAACCACCTCCCGGGCAGCAACGGCCGCGCCGCCGTGCATCTTCTCCACCGGCAGATTTTCGGGCGCGGCAACGGCGCGCCGGGCATGTCAGCGGTGATGATGGACGCGATCAACATCACCCAGGACCGCATTGCGCGTTCGCGTCTCGCCGGCGACCCGCCCGACATCACCATCGGCCCCGAAGACGGCGCCTATCGGCCTGTTCGACTTCCATCGCGCCAATGAGGCGATCGAACTCGGCGCCAAGGCTGCCGAATCCCAGATCGACGAAATCAGAATGGCCATGCGGGCGCTCGCCGCGTAGGCGACGGACGAGCAGGAAGCCGGTTGGCTTCAGCCCGTGGCGATATATTCGCGCATCGCCGCCGCTTCCATTTCGGCTTCGGCAATCCGCATTCTCACCACGTCACCAATCGACACCAAGCCGGTCAGGCGGCCCCGATCGACCACCGGCATGTGACGGAACCGGTGGGCGGTCATCTCGCCCATCAGCTGGTCCATCGTGTCCGATTCGCGGCAGCTGACAACGGCCTTGGTCATGCAGACCTCGACCGGCTCCTCGAGCACCGAAGCGCCCGCTCTGGCGATCTCGCGGACGATGTCCCGCTCCGAGACAATGCCGATAACCTTGCCATCCTCCGCGGCGATCACGATGCAACCGATGCGGTGCACGCCGAGGAGCTTGGCAATCTCAAATAAGGGCGTGTCCGGGGCGGCCGTGAAGACCTCCCTGCCCTTCAACTTCAGGATTGCAGCGACGTTCATTAGGGTTTCCTCCAGCCCGGGAACTTGGGCCCCGTTGCTGCGACATCATGTCTCGGAGCGGCACGCGGCGCAAGAAGAGCGGGAAATCGCCGCGATCTCCGATGCTTAGAGCAGCCCGGCGAAGACGTCGGCGGCACTCGCGCTTGTCGAAAAAGCCGAAGGTCAGGAGTCCGCAGAGGAAGCCGCCGATATGGGCTTCCCAGGCGATGCCGCCGCTCGAGCCGCCCGACCCAGAACCGAGGTCAGCCCGAAATAGGCGTTGAGAACCACCCAGAATATGAGGAAGGCGACGATGCGATGATCCCGCAACGTGGCGCCGAGGCTGGCGAGAGGCGCGTTGACGAAGTCCGGCGCCCGCTCGCCCGGCTCTCGTCTGGCGAAGAAGACGAACCGCAAGGCGCCGGCCATCTGTCCTGAAATTGCCGCCGAGGCCCCGACGACAGGGGCCATCTCGCCCCAATGCAGGGCAAGATGGGTCAGCGCGCCGGCGACGCCGCATAGGATCGAGAACTCGAAAAAACCCCAGGTGCCGATGCGCCGGGCCACGGCGGTACCGAAAGCCAGCATCCACAGCAGATTAACCAGAAGATGCATCCAGCCGCCATGCACAACCATATAGGTCACGAAAGAGGTGATGGCGGTGACGTATCCCCCGGGCAGTTCAGCCGCCGCCCCGCTATAGCGGGCCGGAATGAAGGCGAGCGCCAACAGCACGGTGAAGTCGATCTCGTCCGGCAGGAGTCCCCGGATGACCTGCACCGCGATCATCACCACCGACGCCGCCACGCACGGCGCGCGGAACGTTGAAGATAGGTTCGTGTGCCGCCATGCGAGGATCTACTCAGAAACCGGTCGTTTCTCGTCACGCTGGCAACCTTAACGGCCGTCAAACCAGGCCGCGGCCCCGCAAACCACGGCGCTGGCATACTCCCTGCTTAACAAACCCTGAGCATGCTCGCTCAACCGTGCCAAAGCGGGATTCGACCCTGGCTTGGCCCAAGGATGTGCGGGCTCGTGAGTAGTAGCGTTTGCGTCAGGTGGGTTATGCAGCAGCCAACGAGTAGGCAGCTTTACGCGTATTGGGACGGCATACGCAATGGGCGGATTGCGCCGCGTCGCTTCGAGATCGAACCGGCGAGGATCGCAAGTCTCCTGCGCGAGACCTTCATTGCCGAATGTACCGGCCTGCTGGGCTTCCGCTTCCGCTTGGCCGGAACGAAAATCTGCCATCAATTCGGCCGCGAGCTGAGGGGCGTCGACTTCTTGAGCCTGTGGCCGGCCGACGACCGCCACGCCATCGCCTCCCAGGTCCGCAACGTGTTGAATGATGGCGCCGTAGGCCATGGCGTCTTCGGGCCTACAGCCGATCGCACCGCCCGGCGCGTTTCGAGTATGCGCTCATGCCGCTGATCCACACCGGCCAGACGATCAACCGTATTCTCGGGACGATCACCGCCATCGAGCCGCCCTACTGGCTTGGCGCCGAGCCGCTGACCGTCCTTCGAGGTCTCCGAGCTTCACCTGCATTGGCCCGACGGCGTCCCCGCCTTCATGGCCGATGGCGGCGCCGAAGCGGTTCGCCTTGCCCGCCGGCGCTTCCGCGTCGTCGAGGGCGGACTTGCCGGCGGCAACGAATAAGAAACCCAAAATTCAATCCTGGGCGGGATGGTTACTCTTGTATCTCGCCATTTAGACTTTCCTTAATGCCGTACTCTTCTAGCCTGTGAGCTCGGCTTGCTCAGCCCCCAATCTCCCCGCTGACCTGAGCAAGCTGCCGGCAATCGCAATGAACGTCCCCATGGCAGAGGAGCAGGTTTCCGCGCGCCCCGCGTCGATCCGCGGCCGGCACGGCAGTAAGCGCGCCGCCGACCGGCCCCTGCCCAAGATCGTGCCGGACCGGCGCAAATATCGTCGCGTGGCGGTCAGCCTTCAGGGACGCTTCATGTCAGAGGACAAGCAGGACTATCCGTGCGAGGTGTCGAGGACATGTCGGCGGGTGGCATGGCCCTGAGGCGCCGTCTCCTGCGCGCCGGGTGAGCGCGTCGTGGCTTATCTCGACAATTTTGGCCGCCTCGAAGGCATCGTCGCCCGGATCTTCGACGGCGGCTTCGCCGTCGAGATCAACGCGAGCACCCAGAAGCGCGAGCGCATCGCCAACCTGCTCACCTGGTACATTAACCGTGAGCTTGGGGCTGAGGAACGACAGCATGAGCGCATCGCGCCGCGCATCGCCGCCCAGAAGCTCATCCTGCCCAACGGCGACGTTCATGATTGCCGGGTCATCGACGTCTCCCTGAGCGGCGCCTCGATCGCCGCCGCGGTGAAGCCGCCGCTGCAGTCCGTGGTCGTCCTAGGCCGCCTGCGCGGCCACGTCGTGCGCCACCACGACCAGGGCTTGGCGATTTAATTCGCCGAACTTCAGGATCCCGACAACCTCGCACGAACGTTCGGCTAACCTTTCCCAATTCTTTCAGCTGCCGTGGGTCGGAGGCGCCTGCCCCTGCTCGCCCGCTGGAAAAACCGCAGAAAACCGCGCTTGGACGCGTTTTGTTCCAATATCTGTAAAATTTTAGCTAATCCGAGAACATTCAGGTTTGAGTAGGTCTCACTAAAAAAGAACTACCAATACTACTCCAAAACGACGGCTTCTTTTATCGGGATCTCAAAACCTCCCTGTCATAGTTCTCCTCAACAAAAGGGGGGTGTAATGAAACACTTTGTTCTAGGTACCGCGTTCTTGATGTTTATCTCGTCTTTGCCGGCGGATGCCACCAACAATCATGCGATCAGCCTCAAGCCTCAGCTTGGGACACAGAAGGTGGCTTTCCTGCAGTCCTTCGGCGACACCTTGCCGCCGATCGGCTACGTGAATTTCTGCCGCGAGCGTGAGGTCGAGTGCCGTCCTTCCGGCCATTTCGCCGACCGTATCCAGCTGACCGCGGCCAAGTCGCGCGAGCTCGCCGAGGTCAACAAGAGCGTGAACGACGCCGTGGCGCCGATCACCGATCTGGAGCTCTATGGCAAGATCGAGGTGTGGACCTATCCCGTGAAGCAAGGCGACTGCGAGGACTATGTCCTGCTCAAGCGCCGCATCCTGATCGAGCGCGGCTGGCCTGAAAGCGCGCTCCTGATCACCGTCGTCCGCGACGAGAACAATGAGGGCCACGCCGTGCTGACGGTCCGCACCGACCGCGGCGACCTGGTGCTCGACAACAAGCAGCCCGACGTCATGGCCTGGGCCGATACGCCCTACACCTTCGTCAAGCAGCAGTCGGCCCGCAATCCGCTGGTGTGGATCTCGCTGCTGCCGCCGAACCTGGAACCGCAGCCGGCAGTTTCGGCTTCGAACCGCCAGTAAGGAGACTTCTACCCCTGTCCCCCAGGGGCACGCGTTTGAGGCCCGGTGATCATCCCCCACCCATCCCCGACCCCATCGGGCCTATACTAGAGCCGGTCTCGCATAGAGACCGGCTCTTTTTTTCAAGTCGTTAGGCGTTTAGGGTCAGAACCAGGTCGAGCAACAAGGCGCCCGAAAACAGGCTCCACAGCGCAGAGATCGCCAGTGACGCGCCGAACCAGGCTTTCGGACGCGCCTCGATCAGCATCCCCCGCCACGCATTGCGCATGAGTATGGCAGGTCCCGCGAACACCCGCAGGATAACCCCACCAATTGAGGACAGAGTTGATTTCGGCTCGACACCGAAGCGCATCGGCTCGCCCGAGACGAGCTGCACGAAGCTCGCCAGCACGCCGGCCAAGACGAAGCCGCAAGCCATTACGTAAAGGTAAACGATCGTAGGTCCCATGACGCCCCCTCGCCCGTGCTTTCCCAAAAGCACTTTAGCGAGCGGCGCCGGGCCGTTTGCCTCAAATCTTAAGGACTGGTTAACGCCCGTGCCGTGCCGGCACGCGGGGCGCTATTGCAGGTCGAAGTCGAGGATCGCCATCTGGAACTGATAGGCCGTCTCGTCCTCGTCGTCATCGTCGCGGAACATCACGCCGATGAATTCCTCGCCGATATAGACCTCGGCGGAATCGTCCTTTTGCGGGCGCTGCCGGACCTGAATCTCAGGCAGGCGGAAGACCCTTTTCAGATACGTCTCGAGCTTGAGAATTTCGTCTCGTGTCACGCTTGAACCCCTTTTGAGCTGCGGCCAGCCCTAGCGGCGGCTTGCGTCGTCACCTGTGAACATTTGATCCATGGTCAGCGCCGGCTCATCGCACGTATTGGCACCAATGTCCCGGGCCGGCACGCCGGCCACGGTGCGCTTCGGCGCCACGTCCTTGAGTACGACGCTGCCCGCCGCGATCCGGGCGCAATCGCCGACGGTGATATTGCCGAGAATCTTGGCGCCCGCGCCGATCATCACGCCGCGCCCGATCTTGGGATGGCGGTCGCCCGTCTCGTTGCCGGAGCCGCCAAGGGTGACACCATGCAGCAGCGAGCAATTGTCGCCGACCACGGCCGTCTCGCCGATGACGATGCCGGTCGCGTGGTCGATCATGATGCCCCGGCCGATCCGCGCCGCCGGGTGAATGTCGACCTGAAGGAAGCGCGAGACCAGGCTTTGCAGGTAGAGCGCAAAATCCTTGCGGCCCGCATTCCATAGCCGATGGGCGACGCGGTGGGTCTGAAGCGCGTGAAAGCCCTTGAAATAGAGGAGCGGCTCGATCAAGCGGTCGCAAGCCGGATCGCGCTGCGCCCACGCCATGAGATCGGCACGAAACTCCTCCCCGAGCGAGGGATCCACCTCGAGCACCTCTTGAAATGTCTGGTGCATCAAACCGACGTCGAGCGCCGCGTGTTGCAGCCGGCGCGCCAGCCGATGGCAGATGGCGTCCTCGAGACGGGAATGGCTCAGCACCGACGCATAGATGAAGCCGCCTAGCGCCGGCTCCGCCGCGCTGATCTCCTCGGCCTCGCGCCGCACGCGGCTCCACACCGGATCGTGCAGTTTGATCTGCGGGTCTACCGCTGCCATGGACTTATGCATGGGTCTTCCTCACTTCGCCCCCCTAGCAGGCTGGGGGCGCTTAGTCTACCACTGGGCCTCTAAGGACCTAAGCACGCGAAGTTAAAAAGTCGAGCACACCCTGCTTGAAACGGGCGTCGCCGACCGCCCTCATGTGATCGCGTCCGGTAATCTCCAGGAATTGGGCACCCGGGATGAGCTCTGCAAGCGCCGCTCCCGACCCGCCAATCACATCCTTGCTACCCACCGCCACCAGCACCGGCACGGTGACTCGCACTAAGGCGCTCGGCCGGAACCTTCTCGCGCGGCCCCCGCATGCAAGCGGCCAGCGCCTTCAGGTCGCTTTTCGTCTGCTCCGCGAAGACCCGGAAGCTGCGCGCCGTGGCGTTGGTGACGTCGTCGACGCTCGGCGCTTCCAGGGCGTGCGCCAGCGGCCCTGAGCCCACCATCCCGCGCACCATGTGGATGCCGAGGCCGCCGAAGATCACGCTGCGCACCCGCTCCGGATGGGCGAAGGTAAGGAACGCCGCGATCCGTGCGCCCATGGAGTAGCCGAGCACATCGGTCTTTTCGATGCCGAGTTGGTCGAGAAGCCGGCGTGCGTCCTCCGCCATCGCCGGCGCGCCGTATAACGCGGGCTCGTAGAGCTTGTCGCTCTGCCCGTGCCCCCGGTTGTCATAGGCGATGACCCGCCGGCCTGCTTGAGTCAGCGTCCTCACCCAGCCGGGATCGATCCAGTTCGCCGCGACATTGGAGGCGAAGCCATGGATCAGGAGGATGGGCTCCCCCTCGCCCTCGTCCATATAGGCGATCCTCACGCCGTCGGAATTGAAGCTCTGCATTCTCTCCCTACCGTTTTGCCTCAAGGGTCACTATGCTGGCCGCGAAATCCCAACACAGACTTTGCGAACCGATTCTCATGGCTCAAACGCTCGTACCCCATTTCGTGAATGACGTAGGCGTCGACCGGATCAAGATCGGCGTCAAGGAGTTCCAATGCATGGGGACTCTGCCGCCTGACGATCACCCGCACGTTTATCTCGATATGGGCCACGAAACCCAGATCGTCTGTCCCTATTGCTCCACACTCTACGAGTTTGACGGCGACCTCGCGGCGACCGAGACCGAGCCGGGCGGTTGCGTCTACGTGGCGACCTCCCCGCCAGGCGCGCCGGCCGCCTAGCGCCGCTTGATGGCGAAGCAGGCGCGCCCCGTTCTCATCGCCGGCGGCGGCATCGGCGGACTATCCGCATCGATCGCCCTGGCCAAGCACGGCATCGATACGCTGCGTCCTCGAACGTTCGAGCTTCACCGAGGAAAGCGGCGCCGGCATTCAGCTCGGCCCGAACGCCACGCGCCTGCTGCGTAAGCTCGGCGTTTTGGAGGCAATCGAGCCCACCGCCTTCAGGCCCGAGGCCGTTTGCTTGTTCGACGGCGTCTCGGGGCGCCGCCTCGCCACCGTGCCGCTGAAGTCCCAGGCCGAGACGCGCTACGGCGCGCCCTATCTCACGCTCCATCGCGCCGATCTCCATGCCGGCCTGTTGTCGGTCGCCAGGTCGCAGGCGCCGGTCGAATTGCGGCCGGGCTTCGACCTCGCGCAGATCGAACCGGGTCCTAGACTCTGTCGCGGCGCGGCGCATAGGCGGCCCCGGGACCGAAGGATCGGCCCTCATCGGCGCCGACGGCCTGTGGTCGGCTGTGCGCAAGACCCTCGCCCCTGGCGCGCGTCTGCACTTTTCCGGAGCGACCGCCTTCCGCGGCCTGCTGCCGCTTAAGGACCTACCCAGCCCATTCGGCGATCCCGTGGTCGGACTGTGGCTCGGCCCCAAAGCGCATCTCGTGCATTACCCGGTCAGAGGCGGCGAAGCCCTCAACGTCGTCGCCGTCACCGATGGCGGACAGGAGGTCCAAGGCTGGAACCAAGCGGGCGACGCTTCGTCTTTGCTTTCCGGATTCACCCGCTGGTGCAAGGAGTCGAAATCATTGCTCGAAGCTGTGGAGGCCTGGCGCCGCTGGTCGCTCTATCGCCTGGCCCCACTGCCCTATTGGAGCAGCGGCGCCGTCACGCTTCTCGGCGATGCCGCCCACCCCGTGCTGCCCTTCCTGGCGCAAGGTGCCGGCCTTGCCATTGAGGATGCCGTCGCGGTTGCGGCAAGTCTCGCGGCGGAACCTGACGACCCCGCCGCGGCCTTTCACCGCTACGAGGTCTTGCGGCGGCCGCGGGCCACGCGCGTGCAGCGGCAATCGAAGCGCTTCGGCTGGATCTATCATTTGCGCGGACCGGCGCGTCTTGCTCGCAACTTCGCGCTGCAGCGCCGCAGCGAACAGACGGCGTTGTCGCAATTCGATTGGCTCTACGGCGAGACGACGCTCAGCTAGTCGCGGCTTGGCGCTTCGGCCACAGCAAGACGACGGCGCCGACAAGCGCCGAAACGATCGACCCGCACAGCACGGCGAGCTTGGTCTCGGCGATCTGTGTCTGCATCAGTAAACGCCAGCAAGCCGATGAAAAGACTCATGGTGAAGCCGATGCCGCATAGGATGGCGACGCCGTAAATCTCGCGCCATGACGCCTCCGCCGGCAACTGCACGATCCCGGTGCGATGGGCGGCAACGACGAATGTCATGATGCCGAGCTGCTTGCCGACGAAGAGGCCAAGCATGATGCCGAGCGACAGCGGCGCGAGCAGCATGTCGAAGGTGACGCCCTGCAAGCGAGACGCCGGCATTGGCGAAGCCGAAGATCGGCACGACGATGAACGCGACACCGGTGCCGAGCGCATTTTCGAGCCGGTAGAGCGGGGAGCCGCTGGTGTCGTCGTGACCGCCGCTGACATCGCCGAGCGGAATGGTCAGCGCCAGCACGACGCCGGCCAGTGTGGCATGGATGCCGGAGAACAACGTAGCGGCCCATAGCAACGCGCCGACGATCAGATAGGGCGTCAGCCGTTTCACGCCGAACCAGTTGAATCCGAGGAGCACCAACGTGGCGAGCCCGGCAAGCCCAAGCGCCTGCATGGAGAGATCCGAGGCATAAAAGATGGCGATGATGAGGATGGCCCCGAGATCATCCATGATCGCAAGGGAGGTCAAGAAGACCTTGAGCGAGTTCGGGATTCTCGATCCAAATAATGACAGTACGCCAAGCGCGAAGGCAATGTCCGTGGCCGTGGGCACCGCCCATCCCCGCCAGGTCTCCGGCGTCTCGTAATTGACTGCGAAATAGATCAGCGCCGGCGCGAGCATGCCGCCGGCCGCGGCAATCAGCGGCAACGCCCGACGCGGCCAGCTGTTGAGCTCGCCCACCAGCATCTCGCGTTTGATTTCGAGGCCGACCAGCAAGAAGAACAGCGCCATCAGCCCGTCATTGATCCAATGCAGGATCGACAGACCACCGAGCTTGGTATGCAGGATGTGGTCGTAGTCGACGGCGAAATAGGAATTGGCGACGATCATGCCGAGTGCGGCCGATGCCATGAGCATCAGACCGCCCGCAGCCTCGGACTCGACGAAACGCTGAAAGACGGAACGGACTTTACGAAGGGGCATGGTTGGGCCGGATTTTTGCGGACCCTGTTCCTATACAGACCGCCCGGCCAAGGCAAATGGCGCAGTGCACCTGCCGGGTCCGGACCGCAACAAAAAGTGCCGCCCCTCAGGCTTGAGCGACGGCACGCGTCATTTTATCTATCGAAGGTCGCAGTGGACCTATTAGTGGCCGGTCCCGTCGGCCTTGCGGCCCGACTCGAACAGGAACCAGACCCGCTTCTCGGCCTGATCGATCCACTCCTCGAGCTTGCTCGTGGTCGCCACGTCATTCTCCTCGGAGGTCAGGTTGTGCACCTCGCGCATGCTGGCGATCAGCGACTGGTTGTCCTCGCGCAACTCGGCCAGCATGTCGCCCGGGTCCACATAGTCGGCGTCGTTGTCGGGGATACGCTGCAGCCGGGCAATGTGACCGATGGAATGCAGCGTCCCGCCGCCAATTTTCCGCACGCGCTCGGCGATCTCGTCGGTCATGGCGAACAGCTCGGCGCCCTGGTCGTCGAACATCAAGTGATAGCCGCGGAAATGCGGCCCGCTCACATGCCAATGGAAGTTCTTGGTCTTCATATAGAGCGCGAACACGTCGGCAAGCAGCGCATTCAGCGCACCGGAAATATCGCGCGTGGCGTTGGACCCGAGATCGGTGGGGGTATCGAGCTTCACTTTCTGGCGTTCCTTCGGCGTCAATGGCTTGTTCATGGGAGGCCTCCTTGGGGGTTGGAGCGGAAGCAGTATGCCGGGAATCTTGAGGTGGTGATCGGACAGCGTTATCGCCAGCGCTGGAGACCCTGAGTGGCCTGAGACGCCTTGTCACGCCTTGATCGAGGTCAGAATTTGCGACCACTTAAGCACTGTCCGAAACCGCTACGCGACAAACCGTCTCCGCGCCTTTAGGGTTCCTATCGGCGCCGCGAGATCAAGTGCATCATATTCATGTCACGGAGTGCATCATGTTCATCGCCATGAACCGGTTCAAAGTGAACAAGGGGTCGGAGCACGACTTCGAGCAGGTTTGGCTTAACCGCGAGACCCATCTCGAGGACGTGCCGGGCTTTGTCGAGTTTCAACTGCTGAAAGGCCCGGAGCGCGACGACCACGTGCTCTACGCCTCGCATAGCCGGTGGCGCTCGCAAGCCGCCTTCGAGGCGTGGACCAAGTCGGAAGCCTTCCGCAAGGCGCATGCGAACGCCGGCAGCGGCAAGCCGCTCTATCTCGGCCATCCCGAATTCGAGGGCTTCACCACCTTGCAGGACATTTCCGCCAAGGCCGCATCCACCGCCGCCGAGTAGCCTTGCTTCGGTGACGGCGTCAATTCACGCGCACGACCTGCACTAGGTTGTCCGAGAAGGTGGGCGCGCGGCCCAGACCTGAGTGCGCGTCGGACGAGATCGAATTCACCGAGCCGTCCGACCGGTTGAGACTGCGCCAATAGCCGAGCGTCGCCACGACGATGCCGTCGCCGACGTCGTCGGTGACCCGCGCCAATCCTTCGAAGCCGCCCCGGTCGTTGTAAACGCGTACCGGATCCCCTTCGCGAATGTTGCGGGCTTGCGCGTCCTGCGGGCTGATCAGCACGAACTGCTCGCCCTGGCCTTTGATCTTGTGTGGCTCGTTGGCGTAGCAGGAGTTGAGGAAGCCGTGGCTCTTCGGCGAGAGGATGTTGAGCGGGAAACGCTCCGCCCGCGCGCTGTTGGTCTCGGGCGTTTCGCGCGGCGGCACGAAGCCGGGCAGCGGATCGACCGGATCGCCGCATTGGTCGCCGTCATACATCATGCGGAACGGCCCAGCGACGAAGTTCTTGGCATCGTGCAGCAGGAACTCGACCTTGCCGGACGGTGTCGGGAAATTGCCGTCCTTGTGCGGGGTCCGCGTATCGGCCGAACCGACATCGATCTTGAAGTAGCCGTGCTCCTTGAAATAGTCCATGTCGACGCCGGCCATCTTGGGGTCGTCCCAATTGATGTAATAGGCGGCAAGCTCGCTATCGGACATTTTGAACACCGGATCGTCGAAGCCCATTTCCTTCGCCAGCCGCCGCCACATCTCGCTCGTCGGCAAGCACTCGCCCGGCGGCTCGACGGCCTTCTGATTGTAGGTGAAGTAGAAATGACCCCACGACCACATCATGTCTTCCGCCTCGCCCGCCATAGCGGCCGGTAGAACGATGTCGGCATATTTCGCCGTGTCGGTCAGGAAGTGCTCGGCGACCACCGTGAACAGATCCTCGCGCTGGAGGCCTTGCACGATCTTGTTCGTCTCCGGCGCCTGCGACACCGGGTTGGTGCAATAGACGAACATGCTCTTGATCGGCGGATCGAGCTTCATCTCGCCGGTGAGCGCCCGGCCAAGCTGGAGATTGTTGATGGCGCGCGTGCCGGGCTTGATCCAGTCGCCGCGCGATACTTTCATCCAATCGACGGGGAAGTCCCATAGCGGCATTTGCAACAGGCCGCCGCCCACATGCTTCCACGAGCCCACGAGGGCCGGGAGAGAAGCCACCGCGCGGATCGCCTGACCACCCCCGGCGGAACGCTCCAGCGCCACGCCGATGCGGATCACACTCGGCTGATCGGTGGCAAATTCCTTGGCGAATTGAGCAATGTCGGCGGCTTTGACGCCTGTGATCGCCTCCACATAGTCCGGCGTGAACTCGGACGCACGCTCTTTGAGTTCCTCATAGCCGTAAGTGTGCTGGTCGACATAGTCCTGGTCGATCAGTCCCTGTGCGATGAGCGAGTTGATGATGCCCATGGCAAGCGCGCCGTCGGTGCCGGGCTTCGGCGCGATATGCCAATCGGCCTGCTTGGCCGTGCGCGAGCGGTAGCAATCGATCACGACGACCTTGGCGCCGCGCTTCTGCGCTTCCAGCACGAACGGCCAGTGATGCAGATTGGTCGAGATCGAATTGCAGGCCCAGATGACGATGAATTTCGCATGCACGAAGCTCTCGGGGTCCACGCCGCCGGTCGGGCCCACCGTCATCAGCCATGCGGTGGACGAGCCCGACGCGCAGAAGGTCTTCTCGTTGACGGTCGTGCCGAGACGATTGAAGAACGGGTCGCCCGAGTTGATGCCCTGCACCAGCCCCATATTGCCGAGATAGCTTTGCGGCATGATGGCCTGCGCGCCGTACTCGGCGATGATGTCGCGCCAGCGCTTGCCGATTTCCGCAATCGCTTCGTCCCAGGTGATGCGCTCGAACTGCTTGGAGCCTTTGGGGCCCGTGCGGCGCATGGGATAGAGCAGGCGGTCGGGATTGGCGTGATGGTCGTGAAAGTCCTTGAGCTTCACGCAGAGACCGCCGCGGGTCATGGGGTGGTCTCTATTGCCCTTGACCTCGACCAGCCGGCCGTCGGCGACTTCGTAGACCATGGCGCAGGTGTCCGGACAATCATGCGGACAGGCGCCGAAAAACATCTCGCGTGCAGGCTGTTCATTCATACCCAGACCCTCCCAAAAGGCGCTCTAGCGGCTCTTGACGGCCACTGATTTAGGTCAGGGTACGAGGGTCGGAGGCGCTTGTCGATTCAGGCAACGGGGATTTTTGCGTCCCTGGGGCGGCGTCACATCCGCCCACGACAAGCCGCTTACCGGCTCCGTGCTCATCACCTAATCAGCAGGCCGCCCGCATCTCGCAGCGCGCCGCCTTCTTTCATCTGGGCGAGATGGTCGAGGTCGGCGATACCGAGCAGACCTTCATCGAGCCGAAAACCCAGCGCTGCCTCGACTTCGTCACCAGCCGCTACGGCTAGGGCCGCACGCCTGCGACGACGTCACACGGGTAGCAGTCACATCTCTTTCACAAAGAAATGCGTTTTGAGCCAACGGTGTCTCGTCATTGTCCCCCGACCAACCCATGGACCAGATAACGTCTCCACCCGTTCCCACACGCTCCCGGCCCCCCGCTCAGCCGGCTGACACGGTGGGCGGTGCGAGCCGCATTACGCCCTCCTTCGAGGCCGCCGACAGGCTGGCCCGCGCCACTATCGCGCGCTTCACCCAAGGCGTGTCGCCCCATTCGCAGCTGTCCGCCTGGTTCGATTGGGCCTCCCATATCGGCCGCTCCCCCGGCCGCCAGATGGAGCTTTGGCTCGAGGCCGTGGGGTCCATGGCCCGGCTTAGCCGCTTCGCGCTCGAAGCCGGGGCCCAGAAGCCGCCCCAACCGCCCTTCGCGCCCCAAGCCAAAGACCACCGCTTCGACGATCCCGCGTGGCAGACGATTCCCTATGTGCTTTGGCAGCAGGCGTTCCTCGCGCAGGAAGCGTGGTGGCGAAGCGCCACCCGCGAGGTCCGTGGCATGTCGCCGAAGGATGCCGCACGCGTGGCCTTCATGGCCCGCCAAGCGCTCGACATGGTCTCGCCATCAAACGTCCCATGGCTCAATCCTGCGATCGTCGAGCGGACCCGTGAGGAGTCCGGCGCCAATCTCGTGCGCGGCGCCGCAAATCTCGCCGAGGACGTGCTCGGCACCCTGGCCATGGAGCCGCCACCGCTGGATGGCTGCTTCACCGTGGGCGAGGAGGTCGCCATCACGCCCGGCGAGGTCGTCTATCGCAACGACCTTATGGAGCTGATCCAATACACGCCGACCACGGAAAATGTGCACGCAGAACCCATTCTGATCGTGCCGGCCTGGATCATGAAATATTACGTGCTCGACCTTCGGCCCGAGAACTCTCTGGTGCGCTATCTCGTGGCGCAGGGCTTCACTGTCTTCATGATCTCGTGGCGCAATCCGACGGCGGCGGACCGCGACATCACCTTCGACGCCTACCGCACCGACGGCGTCATGGCCGCGCTCAACGCGGTCAACGCCATCGTGCCGGACCGGAAGGTCCATGCCTGCGGCTACTGCATCGGCGGCACCCTCCTTGCCATTGCCGCGGCGACCATGGAGCGCGACGACGGCGATCGGCTTGCGAGCATCACCATGCTCGCGGCCCAGACCGACTTTAGCGAGGCAGGTGACCTCATGCTGTTCGTGGACGAGAGCCAGATCGCGTTTCTCGAGGACATGATGTGGGATCAGGGCGTCCTCGATACCAAGCAGATGGCATCCGCCTTCAAGGCGCTGCGGCCGAACGAGCTCATCTGGTCGAAGATGATGCGCGAGTATTTGCTTGGAGAACGCGACCAGGCGATCGACCTCACGAGCTGGGCCGCAGACCAGACCCGCCTGCCCTACCGCATGCATTCGCAATATTTGCGCGCCCTGTTCCTCGAGAACCGGCTGACCGCCGGCCGCTACGCCGTGGAAGGCAGGGTCATTGCGCTGAAGGACATCCGCACGCCGATCTTCGCCGTGGGCACCGAAACCGATCACATCGCGCCCTGGCGCTCGGTCTACAAGCTCCATCTGTTCACCGACAACGAGCTGACCTTCCTCCTCACCAATGGCGGGCACAACGCCGGGGTGGTCTCGGAGCCAGGCCATCGTGGACGCCGTTACCACATGGCCACGCGCCATAACGGAGACGCCTATGTCGGTCCCGACACCTGGCTGTCCCTCGCCACGCCGGGCGAAGGCTCATGGTGGCCGGTCTGGACCGAATGGCTCGAACAGCACGGCAGCGCCGGGCGAGTCTCCCCGCCGCGCATGGGCGCCCCCGAACGCGGCTATGCGCCGCTTTGGCCGGCGCCGGGCATCTACGTCCATCAGCGCTAGTTGTGCATCGCCGAATTCTCGCGATTAGCGCGAGTTCGCCCAGGCATGATTCTAAAGTTCGATTTTACTTTTCCTAGAGGCCTTCCGGTTAGCTTGCGCTCTCGTCATCGACGGGAGCGAACGTGGACACGATTACGCCCAAAATGTTGAGGGAGGCGGTTGCCGCCCATCCTCAATCGAGCCTGCAGGACGCCCTGCTGATCTTCTGCGCGATGATCGCAGCGCTGCTGCTCGCACTCCAATACGATCTCTTTTACTTCATCGACGCGCTCAGCGCCGCCCAGCGCAAGATCTCCCTGGCCGAGGCAATCTTCCTCACCACGCTGCTGGCCGCCGGCATCGTCATCTTCATCATTCGACGGATGAGCGACCAAAGACGGGATATAGCGCTGAAGGTCGCGGCCGAGATGGAGTTGCGTGAGCTTACCGAGATGGCCCTGCAAGACCCGCTCACGGGTCTGCTCAATCGCCGCGCCCTGCTGGCCGCTTTGTCGGCGGCGACCGCATCACCGCCCGCCAGCAGCAAGCACGCCCTGTTCATGATCGACCTCGACCATTTCAAGTACGTCAACGACGTGCATGGCCACGCGGTCGGCGATCAAGTTTTGGAAATCGTGGCCGACCGCTTCAAAGCCGCTGCCCGGCCAAGCGATCTGGTGGCACGCATCGGCGGCGACGAGTTTGCCGTCCTCGCTTACAACACCGACCGCAAGGCCGCGCGCAAGATCGGCAAGCGCTTTCTTGAGAGCCTGACGCGCTCAATCCGGGCCGGCGAGCATCCGCACAAGGTCAGCCTGTCCATCGGCGTCGCCCTCATTCCCGACGATGGCGCCACGGCCGAGGAAGTCCTTCGCAGCGCCGACCTTGCCATGTACCGCGCCAAGGAACGGCGCAGCGCGCTGACGTTCTACGAGCCGGACATGGAGCAAAAGCGGCAAATCGCCTGAGGCGAAATGGTGCGGACGGCGGGAGTCGAACCCGCACGGGGGTTGCCCCCCTCAGGATTTTAAGTCCTGTGTGTCTACCAGTTCCACCACGTCCGCATTGGTCGCCCCAGCCGTCATGCTAGCCGAAGGCGTAAACCACGCGCCACCAGGGCGCTACTGCTAGAGAAACTGTCTAACGGTAACGCCCTAGCATTTTGTTTAGGCGGGCTCTTTGCGGGAACCAGGCAGTCCGGCGCGCTTTAGGCGGGACCGGACGGCTTCTTCTTCGACCGGCCCTTGGGGGCGGTCTTCTCGGGAACCGGCTGCGGTATTGACGTCTTTCGGTGCGTCCTCTTCGGGTTTGTCGGGCGCCTCGTCCTCGAGCTCGGACGCCGCTTCGGACTCTGCGGCCTCCTCGGCGGCAGCCTCTCTCACCATGGCTTCCTCACCGGCCGACGCTACTTCCGGCGTCTCCACCGGCTCGTCCTTGGCCGGAACGGCTTCGACGGGAACCGTCTCGACGGGCGCAGTCTCCACCGGCATGGTCTGCGGCGGCGCGGGCGTCTCTTCCTCCGGCTCTAGCGCCGGCATTGGCTTGGCTGCGACCGGGGCGGCGACAACCGGACCGGCTTCGAGGCTTGCCCTGAGCAGCAGGAACAGCACGAGTGCGTTCAGCAGATGCCAGATGAAATGGGTGCCGACCTTGCGCCCGTCGATGATCACTTGATCGCAAAACGCCATGTCGACAGATCTGAGGATGATCGAAACGGTGAAAATTACAGCCGCCCACACAACATAGGGCGCGGCGCGGTGATGGCGTTCAGCCAGCAACATGCCGATGACGATCAGCGCACCAAGCGCCGGCAGATAGGCCACGCTGCCGTTGAGACACGGCTTGGCCCCCGCCACGTCCGGTGCAGCGAAGCCGATCCCGCCCTCCCAGCACTGCACATGCATGGCGACACCCACCAGCACAACGAAGCCGACCGCCAGCATCACCGTCCAGCCGGGCGGGACGCCGAGGAAGCGGTTGAGCGCGAAGCCGAGATAGACCAGCATGAACAAGACGATGGGAATCACATCGGCAAGCTCCGTACCCGTATCGGCGTAGAGATGAAATGCGAGGCTGCCGAAGCCGATGAGGAATACGAGCCCGACCAGCAAGAAATGGTCGGAGCTTCGCTCCTCCTGCGGCCGCCAGAGCAAGAGTTGCCACGCCACTAGGGCTGCGAGAAAGAACGCAGCGTTGGAAATCGCGTTTATTGGTTCCGCCCAGAGAGCGGCGTTAGTCCCCCGCTCGCAATAGAGGAAGACGTGCTCGCCAAATGTCATGGTCCCTGTCCTTTCGACCCGTCACGGAAAGAGCCCTCCCTCTCCCGGCAGTTAGCCTGCCGGGCATTTTGAATTTTGTGAATTGCAGCTTCCCACCGTCCCTACGCTGCGCATATGTTAAACGCGAAACGGTTTGAAGGGCAGCGCTGTCATGAAAATGATGCGAATTCGTTGCGCGGCCTCGACGGCGCTGCTGACCGCGATCCTCGCCGCATTGATCGGTGTTTCGGCGGGGCAGGCCGGCACGCGGGCGCTTCCCGACGACGGCGCCTATCCGCACATCACGGTCACCAGCCAATACGATCCCACGCAGTCGGTCTCGGCTCCGGTCAGGCGTCTGCCCAAAGGCGATCAGGTCAGGCTCCCGGGCGGCGCCTGGGTCTGGTGCGGCATCAACTGTTACCACACGCTGCGCAACGCCACGGTCGACTTCTGGCGGCGCTACGATGCGCCGGTGACGCTGCCCTGACGGTCCACGCGACCGATGTCGGCGGTTACTCGAATCCAAGGGGCTTTTGAATGTTCACCCGGCTCCTAACCCTGTGGCACGACGCAAGGTCGAGCCTTTGGGCGCTGCCTATGCTGATGGTCGTCGTCGCCGGTGCCGCGGCGATCCTCGCGGTGCATATCCCGGTCCGCCAGGGCGACGATCCGGTCTGGTTCCTCTATAGCGGCGACGCCAAGGAAGCCCCGCAATTCCTCTCCAATCTCGTGACCGCCATGATCACCATGGCGACTCTGGTCGTCTCCATCACCATGGTGGTGCTGACGTTGGCCGCCCAGCAGCTCGGCCCCCGCCTCATCCGCAGCTTCATGGCGGACCAACGGACGCAAGCCACGCTCGGTCTATTCGTGTCTACCGTGGTCTATCTGCTGCTGGTGCTGCGCTCGTCTTACGGCGCCACCGACAAGGTACCCAATCTCGCCGTGACCATCGGCACGGCACTGGTTCTGCTCTGCCTCATCGCGCTGCTCATTTTCGTCCATCATCTCGCCCGCTCGATCATCGCCGACAACACCATCGACCGCGTCGGCGAGTCGCTCGACGCGGACATCGCCCGGCTGTTGCCTGAGTCCCACGTTGATGAGCACAAAGCTCCAGCCAAACGCCCGCGCGACACGGGTGCGCCGCTGATCCTGCATCACAGCGGCTATGTGCAAGCGGTCAACTATCAAGGTCTGATCAATCTCGCCGAGGAGGCGGACGCGGTCATCGAGCTCGCCTTCAAGCCCGGGCGGCACGTTATCGAAGGCAGCACCTTTGCCTGGATTGCGCCCGCCAAGGCCGCCGACGAGATACATGGTGATATCGAGAACTGCCTCATGCTCGGCGGTGAGCAGGCCTCGATCCAAGATGTCGAGACCTCGATCCGCCAGCTCGTCGAGGTCGCTTTGCGCGCGCTATCGCCCAGCATCAGCGACCCCTTCACCGCCATGGCGGTGATCGACAGGCTCACTTCCTCGGTCGCGAAGATCATGCGGCGCGGCACGCTCCAATTCGTCTGGGCCAACGATGACGGCGAGGTCAGATTGCTCGCGCCGAGATCGACCTTTGCCGACATCCTGGAGGAATCCTTCCGCCAGATCCGTCAGCACAGCCACGACCAGCCCGCGGTTCTCATCCGGCTCGTCGAAAGCCTCGGCCAGTTGTTCGCCCTGGCGAACAAGGCGCAGCAGCCGTCGCTGAAAAGGGAGATTGAAATCGCGTTGGCGACCGGGCGCAAACACATCGATCAGAAAGAGGATCTGGCAACGCTCGAAGAGCGCGCCCAGCTCGCGCTGAAAGAACCGCCCGCACGCGGCTAACGCGCCGGCGACAAGCCTCTAGCCCTTCGACTTTGGCTTGGGCAGCGCGAGACGGATATTCAGCTCCTGAAGCTGCTGGGACGACACCTCGCTCGGCGCGCCCATGAGCAGATCTTCGGCCTGCTGGTTCATGGGGAACATGACCACCTGGCGCAGATTCTCCTCGCCACACAGCAGCATCACCATGCGGTCGATGCCCGGCGCGATGCCGCCATGGGGCGGCGCGCCATAGCGCAGCGCGCGCAGCATGCCGCCGAAGCGCTCTTCCAGCACCTCCTTGGGATAGCCGGCGATGGCGAAGGCCTTCTCCATGATCTCGGGCTTATGGTTCCGGATGGCGCCGGAGGAGAGCTCCACGCCATTGCACACCACGTCATATTGGTAGGCGAGGATCTCATCCGGCTTCATGGTGTCGAGCGCCTCCAGACCGCCTTGCGGCATGGAGAAGGGGTTGTGCGAGAAGTCGATCTTCTTCTCGTCCTCGTTCCATTCGAACATCGGGAAGTCGACGACCCAGCAGAAATCGAAGCGGTCGGTGGCGCTGAGCTTCAACTCATCGCCGACCTTGATCCGGGCGCGCGCGGCAAAGTCGGCGAACTCGCTCGGCAGGCCCGCCACGAAGAACACCGCATCGCCGTCTTCCAGGCCGAGTTGCGCGCGGATGGCTTGCGTGCGCTCTGGCCCGATATTCTTGGCCACCGGGCCGGCGCCCTCACCGTCACGGAAGAAGATGTACGCCATGCCTGGCAGGCCTTCGCTCTGCGCCCAGGCGTTCAAGCGATCGCACACGGCGCGCGAGCCTCCGCCTTTGCCGGGAATCGCCCAGATGCGGGTGTTGACGTCCATGTCGATCATGCCGGCGAAGACTTTGAAGCCCGAACCGCGGAAGTGATCGGTGACGTCTTCCATCTCGATGGGGTTGCGCAGGTCGGGCTTGTCGGTGCCGTATTTGCGCATGGCCTCCGCGTACGGAATGCGCGGGAATTTCTGCGTCACCGGCTTGCCGCCGCCGAAGTCCTCGAACAGACCGCGCAGGATCGGCTCGACCGTGTCGAATACGTCGTCCTGGGTGACGAAGCTCATCTCGATATCGAGCTGATAGAACTCGCCAGGCGAGCGGTCGGCGCGGGCGTCTTCGTCGCGGAAGCATGGCGCGATCTGGAAGTAGCGGTCGAAGCCCGCCATCATGATGAGCTGCTTGAACTGCTGCGGCGCCTGCGGCAGGCGTAGAACTTGCCGGGATGCACGCGGGACGGCACCAGATAGTCGCGCGCGCCTTCCGGCGACGAGGCGGTGAGGATCGGCGTCTGGAATTCAAAGAAGCCGGCTTCGCGCATGCGGTCGCGCAACGACCCGATGATCGCCTGACGCTTCATGATGTTGTTGTGCAGCGTCTCGCGGCGCAGATCGAGGAAGCGGTATTTCAGCCGCGTCTCTTCCGGATAGTCCGGCTCGCCAAACACCGGCAGCGGCAGCTCGGCCGATTCGGAGAGAACCTCCAGGCCAGCGGCTTTGACCTCGACCTGCCCGGTCGGCAGGTTGGGGTTGATGGTCTCGTCCGTGCGGGCCACCACGTCGCCATCGATCCTGACCACCCATTCGGGCTTCAGTTTCTCGGCCGCGGCGAACACCGGCGAGTCCGGGTCGGCGACGATCTGGGTGATGCCGTAATGGTCCCGCAGGTCGATGAACAGGAGCCCGCCATGGTCGCGGAGGCGGTGCACCCAGCCCGAAAGGCGAACGGTCTTGCCGACATCGTCGGCGCGGAGCTCGCCGCAAGTGTGGGTGCGATAAGCGTGCATGGCGTGATGTCGGCTCTGGTGGGGAGAAAGGCTCAAAAGATGCCGCGGAACACCGCACAGGAAGCCGGGCCTTGTCAAGGCAAGCGGCCCCGCGCGGGCGCGATGCATGGAACGATGGCTGCTTGCCGATGGTTTTTCCTTCAGAACCGATGAAAGGCCGAACCCCATGCGGAAATCCAAGAAAACGCCCGACGTGGCCATCGCGCTACGCCCCCCAATGCTTCTGGCCTCCGCCCTTTTGGCGTCCATTATGGCCACGAGCTATGCGGCCGCCGAGACACCGAGCGAGCCGGTGCCGGGCGTCGACCCGGATAAGACACTGAGCGAGCAGCTCGACGAGGACAAAGGCGTGATCGTCCCCCCGCCGGTGGGAGATGAGGCGATTCACGTGCCCGCCCCCGATCCCACACCCGGCACGACGCCCGTGATTCCGCCGCCCGGGACGGAAGGCGGCAACCCGAACGTCCAGCCCAAGTAAAAGAAAACAAAAGCAGTTTTCCGGGTCTTGGGCATTTGATTGAAATTTTCAAGGCTCCCAGGAACCCGAGCACGGTCCGGACGTTTTTAGTCATACGGGACTTACTGAGGGAGACTTCAAATGACAAAGATTCCGATCAAGACGCGCTTGCCTATCGAGGCGTGGACTGTGGCCGCGATTGTCACGTTGTTCTCGCTGCTGTCGTCCGTCACCCACATCCCCACCCCCGACGCGGCCGCCGCCTCCATGACCCAGGCCACGCTGGACAGCGCCGGCCCCATGACCTCGGTCATCCGCTGAGCCAAGAGCTTCCGCTGAACCAAGAGCTGATGGCCGGCTTCAAGTTTTGCGTATCCGGCCAGCGGCTTCGGCGGCAAGAACGCCCCGCCTAAAAAGACTGCTGAACGCTCTAGCGGCCCCTCTAAAGCGCCCCCGCACATTCGTATGAGGCGGCCCGCCGGCAACTATCCCCACTTTGATCGACATTTGCGACGTACGCACTCTTGGCCACGCGCCCGGCGTTAGGCTATATCCGGCCCACCATGGATCTCATTGCCCGTACCGAAGACCTCGCCGCAGCCTGCGCCAAGCTGGCCGCCGCTCCCTTCATCGCCGTCGATACCGAGTTCATGCGCGAGCAGACCTTCTGGCCGCGCCTGTGCCTGGTGCAGATCGCCTCGGCCGACACCGAGGTGCTGATCGACAGCATGGCACCGGACATCGACCTCACGCCGCTGTTCGACTTGATGGTCAACGAGAATGTGCTGAAGGTCTTCCACTCGGCGCGGCAGGACGTTGAGATCGTCCATCACCTGGCCGGCGTCATCCCCCATCCGATTTTCGACACGCAAGTGGCGGCCATGGTTTGCGGCTTCGGCGAGGCCGTCAGCTATTCCATGCTGGTGAAGCGCCTGCTGGGCCGCAATCTCGACAAGACCTCGCGCTTCACCGACTGGAGCCGGCGGCCGCTCTCCGAGCGCCAGCTCGTCTATGCCATCGGCGACGTCACCTATCTGCGCGACCTCTACCCGCAGCTCAGGGCCCAGCTCGACAAATCGGAACGCGCCAGCTGGCTCAACGAGGAGATGGGGGTGCTGACCGACCCCGCCACCTATGAGCTGCATCCCGAACAAGCTTGGCGGCGGCTCAAAATGCGCATCAAAACGCCGAAGGCGCTGGCCGTCCTCATGGAGCTCGCTGCCTGGCGCGAGCGCGAGGCCCAGAGCCAGGACGTGCCCCGCAACCGCATCCTGAAGGACGAGGCACTATACGACATCGCCGGCCAAGCCCCGCGAACCATCGAGGATCTCGGCTCGCTGCGCTCCTTGCATAACGGCTTCGCCCGCTCGCAGCGTGGCCGCGCCGTGCTCGAAGCGGTCACCAAGGGCCTTGAGCGCGATCCCAAAACCGTACCGCCGCTCCAGCGCGGCGAGCCCATGCCGCCGGAAGCCCAGGCCGTGGTCGATCTCTTGCGGGTGCTGTTGAAGGCGACCGCCGGCCGCCATGGCGTGGCGCCCAAGCTGATCGCCACATCCGACGAGCTAGAGCAGATCGGCCGCTCCGATGATGCCGACGTCGCCGCGTTGCGCGGCTGGCGTAAGAAGCTGTTCGGCGACGATGCGCTGGCGTTGAAACGCGGTCAGCTGGCGTTGGCGATCCGCGAGGGCGAGGTCACCGTGCTCGCGCCCGAAGACGAGCAGAGCTCAGTGGCGGAACAGCCAGAAGACGGCGCCTAGCAGCAGGCTGACGATGAGCGCCGTGGTGAACGGCAGATAGAAATAGAAACCGCCGGTATCGACCACGATATCGCCCGGCAGCCGGCCGAGGCCATATTGCACGCTGACAATGGTCAGCAGAATAACCAGCAAGACGAAAAAGACGATCATACCGGGCTTCACGGTTCAACCCTGCCGCCGCCGCTCGATCCGCATGCGCACCGTGGTCCGCACATCCGCCGGCAGATCGTCGAGCGCTTCGAGCAGGCCGCGCAGTTCCGCGCGCAAGCCATGGATCTGATCAATTAAATTGAGCAGCACCGGAACGTCGTCCTCGGCGAAGCCGAGCTCGTCCTCCAGATTGGCGATGAGTGCCGCCCGGGCGATATCGGCCTCGGAGAAACTCGGCGCGGCCTCGTCGCCCGGCTTGATGAGCCCTTGGTCGACCCACACCCGCAGCCGGGTCACGGTCAGGTGCTGGACCCGGGCGACGACGTCTTGCTCGCTCGCCATCACGCCTGCTCCTTAAGCTTGCCCCGCGGGTCGTAGGCGTGAGTCTTGCGCCAGTCCTCCGCGAAGCTCTTGAGGTCGTCGTCGATCATCTCGGGCAGCGTGATGCTCAAGCGCACAAGCTGATCGCCGGCACCGGTCTTCGACGGCACCCCGCGCCCCTTCAATCTGAGGGTCTGCCCGGTATTGGAGCCCGGCGGCACCGTCGCCATCACGCGGCCGCCAATGGTCGGCACCTCGATCTTGCCGCCGAGCACCGCCTCATCGAAACTGATCGGCACCTCGACGACGATGTCCTTGCCCTCGCGGGTGAACACCGGGTGCGGCCTGACGGCGATCTCCACCAGCGCGTCGCCCGGACCGCCCTCGCCCATGCCCGGCATGCCCTTGCCCTTCAGCCGCAGGACCTGGCCTTCGCTGACGCCGGGCGGGATGGTCACGTCGAGCGTGCCGCCGTCGGGCAGCGTGATGCGCTGCTTGGCGCCGTTCACCGCGTCGAGAAAGCTGATGTCGAGCCGGTATTGTGCGTCCTGGCCGCGCATGGCGAACCGCCCTCCGCCGCCGCGCGCTCCGCGCGTGCCGGCCCCACCTGAAAATATGTCGCCGAAAAGGTCGCTGAAGGCGCCGATATCCTCGTAGCCCGCGCTCGAGCGATAGCGCGCGCCCTGGGGTCCGCCTGCATATTCGCGGTAATAGCGCTCCTGGGGCCGCTCCTGCCCGCTGGCGTCGATCTCGCCCCGGTCGTATTGGCCGCGCTTATCGGCGTCGTTGAGGATCGAGTAGGCCTGGGACGCCTGCTTGAACTTCTCCTCGGCCTCCTTGTCGCCCGGATTGAGGTCGGGGTGCAGCTTCTTGGCGAGCTTGCGATAGGCCTTGGTAATATCGGCGGCGCTTGCGGTCTTCGCCACGCCGAGTATGGAATAAAGATCCTCTGCCATCGACCAATCTAAAGGCTGGAGTTGAAATTGAACCTTTGGCCCTCAAGGCCATGGTCTTGCGCCTGAGGCGCTACGATTCCTTTAAGCCATAATGATTTGGGAAGGGCCCCCGCGTCCAGCAAGTCAGGGCACGGATTTTAGCCCGCGGCCAGCTGAAATTGGGTGCCGACGCGGATCTCCGGCTCCCGCTCGAGAAGACTGGCCAGCGTCTTGAAGCGGCGCTCGACCCGCTCGCCCTCGAGATTGGCGTAGGGCTCGGGCAGCGTCCAGATGAGGCGGTTGCCTTCATAGCTGAGCGGCGTATTGGGCAGCACCCCCGGCATGGCCGCGGCAACCATATGCGCCACGCGGAAGGCCGAGCCCAGGATGCGCGCCCGTTTGAGCGTATCCTTATCGACGAGCTCGACCAGCTTCTGGCTCAAATCGTCCTTGCCCTCGTTGCGGTAATAGACAGTGAGGGCGAGGAAAGCCCGGCCCGGATGGTCCACGCTGACGAAGTCGCCATGGGCCACGAGGTTCAAGCTCTGGGCGCCGCGGTAGTCGGGATGGGCGCGCCAGCCGATATCCGACAACAAGCAGGCCGCGTAGCGGAGCCGCTTCTGCTCCGGCGTTTCCACCGGTCCCGGCGCGGTGAACAGCGCATCGGTCCATTCGCAAAGCTCGTAGGCATTCTCCAGCGAGCGCGAGCGCTGCTTGGCAAGATTGGCGCAAGCTTCGAGCAGAGGATCCTTCTCCCGCTCCTCGTCGTCCAACAGGCTGTAGAGCAAGCCTTCGCGAATCCCCATCACCGACACCACGACGGCGCGCGGCTTCATCTGCTTGATCAGCCGTTCGAGCACCAGCGCGCCATAAGGCAGGGTCTCGCGCCGCGAGCTCGAAATATCGCGGATGCCGGCGAGCGAGCTCTGCGATTGGTGATCGAGCAGGGCCGCGAATTTCAGCGCGTCGTCGGCGGCGATCCGGTAGTTGTGCATCACGCTCAAGGGATAATTGGTCTGGGCCATGTGCAGCCGCGCCAGCGCGCGCCATGTGCCGCCGATCGCGTAGAAGTCGCGGCCGCGGCCCTTCTCGAGCCAGTCCACCTTGGCGAACTCGGCGTCGACGATCTCCCGTGCCTTTTTCAGATTGCCGCCGGATGCATCGATCAGGCGCAAGCCGCCGAGCGGCATGGTGACGGCGTCGGACAGCCGGCCGCCGCGCACGTCGATGAGCTCGAGGCTGCCGCCTCCCAGATCGCCGGCAAAACCGTCCGCGGCATAGACGCCGGAGACCACGCCGAGCGCGGCGAGCTCCGCTTCCATGGTGCCGGACAGCAGCGTGACCTTGCGGCCGAGCACGCGCTCGACCTGGGCGATGAACTCAGGACCGTTGTCGGCCTCGCGCGCCGCCGCCGTGGCGATGACCTCCACGCGCGTGACCCCGAGTTGATCGATGAGCGCCCGAAATCGCCGCAGCGCCCGCAAAGCCCGGGACACGCCGTCGGCGTCGAGCTTGCCCGTGGAAGCGATGGACCGCCCGAGGCCGCACAGCACCTTTTCGTTGAACACCGGTTCCGGTGCCCGGCTGGCCGATTCGTAGACGATGAGCCGTACCGAGTTTGAGCCGATATCGACAACTGCAACGGGGGCGCGATCGTCGCTGACAGCCATCGTGATCTCGGGCTCAGCCAGTCTCAACCAGGCGCGCGAAGCGCGGCGGCATGTTCCCGGTGAGAGACGTGCCGCGGCCTGACAGGCTTGGATTGGTCATGAAATAGTCCTGGGCGCTGAACGGCTCATGATCTTCCGTGGGGTGCAGACGCTCGGAGCTGCCGTCGGGCAGAACCCGCCAACTCTGCAGATTGTCCTTCAGATTCGCCACCATGATCTGGTCGAGAATCTGCTCATGCACCGTCGGATTCTTGATCGGCACCATGCCCTCCACGCGGCGGTCCAGGTTCCGCGGCATCATGTCAGCGGAGCTGATATAGACCACTGCCTTCCTATTCGGAAGCCCATGACCGGCGCCGAAGCAATAGATGCGTGAATGCTCGAGGAAGCGGCCAACGATGCTCTTCACGTGGATATTCTCCGAAAGTCCCGCTACGCCGGGACGCAGGCAGCAAATCCCGCGGACCACGAGGTCGATTTCGACCCCTGCCTGGCTCGCTTCATACAAGGCGTCGATGATCTCGGCATCGACGAGCGAGTTCATCTTCATCCAGATGGCCGCCGGGCGCCCAGCCTTGGCGTGGTACATCTCCTCGCGAATATGGTCGAGGATGCGCGCCCTGATGCCGTGGGGCGACACCGCCAGAGCCTCGAGCTCGGCCGGCTCCGCATAACCCGTGACATAGTTGAAGATGCGCGACAGATCGTTGCCGATCGTGCGGTCGGCCGTGAAGAACGACAGGTCGGTATAAATCTTGGCGGTGACCGCATGATAATTGCCGGTACCCGCATGACAGTAGGTCGCCAGCCCGCCGCGCTCACGCCGTACGATGAGGCTGAGCTTGGCGTGGGTCTTGAGCTCGATGAAGCCATAGACCACCTGCACGCCCGCGCTTTCGAGGTCGCGAGCCCATTTAATGTTGGCCTCTTCGTCGAAGCGGGCTTTCAGCTCGACCACGGCGGTTACCGACTTGCCGGCTTCCGCCGCGTCCTTCAACGCCTCGATGATCGGCGAGGTCTTGCCCGTGCGGTACATGGTCCACTTGATCGCCACCACGTCGGGATCGGCCGCCGCCTGCTTCAGAAACTGCAGCACCACGTCGAACGACTCGTAAGGGTGATGGACGACGATATCCTTCGCGGCGATGGCCGCGAAGCAATCGCCATGATGCTCGCGGATGCGCTCCGGGAACCGGCTGACATAGGGCTGAAACTTGAGATCGGGCCGATCGGCGACGATGACTTGGTTGACATCGGCGAGCCCGATCAGGCCCTTCTGCACGAAGCTCTCGCGCTCGGAGACCTTGAGCTCCTGCATGACGAAGCGCTGCAGCCGCGACGGCATCGTCGCTTCCATTTCGAGTCGGATGACCGATCCGCGCTTGCGCCGCTTCAGTGCCGATTCGAACAGCGCGCACCAGATCCTCGGCCTCTTCCTGGACCTCGATATCGCTGTCGCGCACCACCCGGAACGACCTTGGCTTCTCACCCGGTAGCCAGGGAACAGGCGCGACACGAAAATGCCGACGATCGGTCTCCAGCCGCATGAAGCGAATGTCCTTGGACCCCTCTTCGCTTGGCAGGCGGATGAAGCGGTCGAGCTGCGAAGGAATCGGCAACAGCGCGTGCATGGTGCGGAGCGAACCCTCGCGCACCAGCTCGAGCCCAAGCGTAAAGCCGAAATTCGGGATGAACGGGAACGGGTGGGCCGGATCGACGGCGATCGGCGTGAGCACGGGGAAGATGAGGTTGAGGAAATGATCCTCGAGCCAGGCACGCTCCTGCTCGGACAGCTGATCGGCGTGGAGGACATGAATGCCGGCCTCGCCGAGCAACGCCTCCAGCGTGACCCAGTTCTCCTGCTGCTGCGCGGTCAGCTCGTCAACGAAATGGTTGATGCGGTCGAGCTGCTCGGCGGGTGTCAGCCCGTCCTGGCTCGGCGTCTCGATGCCGGCGACGACTTGGGCGCGCAGGCCGGCCACACGGACCATGTAGAACTCGTCGAGATTGGTGGCCGAGATGGACAGGAAGCGGAGGCGCTCGAGCAGCGGATGGCGCTCGTTCTCGGCCTCTTCAAGCACTCTCTTGTTGAAATTGAGCCACGACAACTCGCGATTGAAGTAGCGGCTGGGCCCGAAGGCAGCGATGCGGGCTTGCGCGCCGTTCGGCTCGACCGTTTCTGGCAAATTCATCGTAACCTCGTGGAATCCGGCCTTTTTCGCGCCCCGCGCCAGTTTAGCCGCTCAAATGTATCACTAGCGTTACGGAAAACGCCAATCTGCCGGCCCGCCCTACTCCGCCGAGGCCGTCGCCTGGATCGCCTCCATTACGAGCTGACGGCTGATCTTGCGGCCCGGAGCCGAGCGCCGCCCGGTCCACCGCGTCGACCGCGGCGGCGGCGGCGGCCAGCGACCGATCGATCCGCATCGCCAGGAATTCGAGCATCTTGGGATCGATGGTGAGCTGCCGGTCGGCGAAGTGCTTCAGCATCACCGTCCGCAGCAAGGCCTCGTCGGGCGGGCCGATCTCGATGACCGGAACGCCGTTCAGCCGCGACAATAGGTCCGGCAACGCAGTGCCCCACCGGCTCGGACTGTCTTGCGCGGTCAGCAACACGAAGAGCCGCTTCTCGCGCGCCAGGTTGAGGAGGTGGAACAGGGCTTTTTCGTCATAGCCCGCCCGGTCGGCGTCCTCCACCGCGAGCGGCGTGCCGGCGGGCAGCGAATCGATGAAGGCGATGTCGAGATCCGCCGGCGCCAGGGCCTTTGCGCCGGACCGCTCCTGCCACACCCGTACGAGATGGGTCTTGCCGCTGGCCGCGGGGCCGGTCAGGAGTTGCACCTGATCCGTGCCATTGAGGCCAGGCGTCGATCAGCCTGACTGCCGCGAGATTGCAATCGCTGACGAGAAAATCCTCCGCGCCGAGAGCGGCGCGGTGCGGAAGATCGAAGGTGAGCTGTCCTACCGTCACGAAGCTCTGGCCCGCGAAGAGGGTTCCGCGCCGACCCGGGCTGACTTCTGGCGGCGGGGACGCGGCGCCTGCACCGGCTCGTAGCTCGCCATGTGCCTGAGCCATTGCCAGAAATAAGCGCAGGCCGACACGATGGTGAGCGTCCCCGTCACCCAGATCAGGATCCAGACGAGCAGTCCGAGACCGAGGCCGAGTCCAAGCTCCGCGAGGACGACTCCCGCCAGCATGATCTGCGCGAGGGTGTTCGCCTTACTGATGAGCAACGGCTTGACGACGACCGGTCGCGACATCATCCAGGCGAGCAGCACCGCGCCGACGATGAGAATGTCGCGGCTGACCACGGCGATGACCAGCCACACCGGCAAATAGCCGGCCACACCGAGGGTCACATAGATCGTGACCAGCAGGGCCTTGTCGGCAATCGGATCGAGATAGGCGCCGAGCTCGGTGTGCCAGCCGAAGCGCTTGGCGAGATAGCCGTCCGCCGCGTCGGAGAGGCCGGCGAGCATGAATATGAGGAAAGCCGCCAACATCTCGTGGTCGATAATCAGCCACACCAGAAGCGGCACGAGCAGGATCCGGCCCAAAGTCAGCGTGTTGGGGATGTTTACCACCGCGTCTCCAGCCCTATTCCATTGAGGCCCGTCTTGGCGGGGCCACGCACAGATTCTAGCAGAGTCCAGGCGAGAAAGGGCCCATTTCGGTCCCCTCCGGTCCTATTGGGAGCGGACCACGAGGGTCCCGTCCCTCTCATCGAGCGCAAATCCATTCTGGCCGAGGGCGGCTTGGAGATGGTCGAGCGACCCGGCGTAATCGAAGGTGACCGCGGCCCCCCGGGCGGACAGGGAGTTCACCTCGAGCGCCTGGAGACCGGCGATCTGGGTCAGCCGGGTTCGAATCTGTTGCCAATCCCTTAGGCCGGTAAACTCAACCAGGGCGACAACGTTACGCGGCACCTCGGCCGGCGCGCCCGGCGCCTCGTCCCCACCAGGCGGCGGGGCCTCCTCGTAGCCTGCTTCCGCCGGAACGCCCGGAACCTCGCCGCCCGACCGCGTCGCCTTCCAGCGATTCTCCAGGATTGCCAGCGCTGCGGCCGCAGCCCGTTGCGCCGCCGCCTTGGCATCGCCGCTGATCGCCTCGGACTGGCTGGAATTGATGGCGCCCGCGCCGTCCTCGCCGACGAGCTGGGTTGTAAACGTGTCGCCCTTGACCTCGCCGACGGCGATGACCAGGCCGCCATAGCCGTAAGCGCTCTGCATCGCCGCCAGCGCGTCGGCGTCACCCGCAAGCACCGCCTTGACGCTGGCCGCGTCGAGGTCATCGCGCGGCCGCAGGACCGTGGCCGGGGCCACGCTGTGGGAGATATCGAGATCCTCCCAGGCTTTGCGCCACCCCACCTGCCCTTCGCTCGACACAGTATCGCCGGCGAGCACGAGCGGCAGCACGGAGATTGGAGGCGCCCGGTCCTCGCTAAAGGGAATGGCGTTGTCGGCCAGGAACTGCTTCACCGCATATTCGTTGAAGCGCACGTCGAGGGTCGCGATGTAGCGCGTGGTCGAGGTCTGTTCCTGGCGCACGGCAACACCGCTGACCAGATCCTCGATCTCCTCATGGCTGAACTCGGGAAGTTGCTCTTGCACGCTACGCGGCACGAGCCGGTCGAGCAGGATTTTCATGGCCCGCATCTCGGCCTGGGCCATGCCCGTGTTCCTGGCGGCGACGGCGTCCTTGGCACTGGTGTCCACCGTGACCTTGGCGACGTCGTAAAGGCTATCCGCCGCAACCGCGCTGTTCGCAGCCGCCCCGAGCCCCGCCAACCCGCAAAGGGCAAGGAGACTCAGTCTACGAGCAAGCCGCTCTAATCGCCTGAAACTCATCTTGAACTCACCCGCACTGACCTTGAACTCACCCGCACTGACCGCTTCCGGGCGCTTCAGCGCACCAGGAACCCCTAAACCCTTGGAATATGGCAGGCCCACGGCCTTTCCGCCTTGACGGGCCTCGCCCGGCACGATTGTTATGCCAATTCTTCTGAACTTGCACCCCGAGTGGCCAGGTGCCCCCGAGATCCCCATCCAACGACCATGCGCCTCTGACCTATCGCGACGCGGGCGTCGACGTCGACGCTGGCAATGCGTTGGTGAAGGCGATCGGCCCGCTGGCGGCCAAGACCATGCGCGCCGGTGTGCTCGGCGGCATTGGCGGCTTCGGCGGCCTGTTTGACCTCAAGGCTTGCGGCTACGCCGACCCGCTGCTGGTCGCCGCCACCGACGGCGTCGGCACCAAGCTCAAGCTCGCCATCGAGACCGGACTGCATGACGGCATCGGCATCGATCTGGTGGCCATGAATGTCAACGACCTCGTCGTCCAGGGTGCGGAGCCTCTGTTCTTTCTCGACTACTTCGCCACTGGCAAGCTCGAGCTGGGCGTGGCCTCGGCCGTCGTGGCCAGCATCGCCGCCGGCTGCCAGGAGGCGGGCTGTGCCCTGATCGGCGGCGAGACCGCCGAGATGCCGGGGCTCTACGGCGCGGGCGACTACGACCTGGCGGGCTTCACCGTCGGCGCGGTGGAGCGCGCGCAGCTCTTGCCGCGCACCGATCTTACGGCCGGCGACGTGCTCATCGGCATTCCCTCCTCGGGCGTTCACGCCAACGGCTTCTCGCTGGTGCGCCGCGTCGTCGCCGAAAGCGGTCTCAGCTGGGACGACCCGGCGCCCTTCGCGCCCGAAACGAGCCTGGGGGCCGCGCTGCTCACCCCGACCCGCATCTATGTACGGCAGCTCCTTGAAACGATTCGCACAACTTCGGCCGTCAAGGCGCTCGCCCACATCACCGGCGGTGGCCTGATCGACAATCTTCCCCGCGTGCTGCCGGACACACTTGCCGCCGCCATCGACCAGAGCGCGCTGCATCTGCCGCCGGTGTTCGAATGGCTGCAAGTGGAAGCGCGCCTTGACGCCCACGAGATGCTGCGCACCTTTAATTGCGGCGTCGGCATGGTCCTCGTCGTGGGCGCGGGCGACGTCGACAGGGTTATCGCCAGCCTCGGTTCCCTCAAGGATGAGGCGATTGTCTTCGGCGCGCTTACGGCCCGCAACGGGGGCGAGCCGGTCCGCCTTGAAGGCACGCTCTGGTCGGCGTCATGACGCCGAAGAAGCGCGTCGGCGTCCTCATCTCGGGTCGCGGCAGCAATCTTCAAGCGCTGATCGATGCGGCCGAGGCGCCTGACTATCCGGCCGAGCTCGTGCTGGTGATCTCCAACGTCGCCGGCGTCCAGGGCCTCGCCCGCGCCGAAGCGGCCGGCATTCCCACCCGCGTCATCAGCCACAAGGACTTCACCGGGCGCGAGCCCTTCGAGGCGGCGCTCAATGCCGCCCTTAACGCGGCGGGCGTCGAGATCCTCTGCAATGCCGGCTTCATGCGCCTGCTGACCGAGAGCTTCGTGGACTGCTGGCGGGACCGCCATCTCAACATCCACCCCTCGCTGCTGCCAGCCTTCAAGGGCCTCAACACCCATGCGCGGGTCCTCGAATCGGGTGCCAAGATCACCGGCTGCACCGTCCATTTCGTCCGCGCGGCCATGGATGACGGCCCCATCGTCGCTCAGGCCGCCGTGCCGGTTAACCCTGGCGATACCGCCGACAGCCTTGCCGCGCGCGTTCTGGAGGCGGAGCACACGCTCTACCCCCACGCGCTTCGGCTGGTCGCCTCAGGCGCGGTGCGGGTCGAGGGGGAGCATGTGGTCGGAATGACACTGCAAGACGGCTAAACCGCCCTTTTTTTGCCGCCCCCCGGCCACACGCTTTGACCAGACAGACAACCGCCGTAAACTCAGGGGGTTAGGCGTAAGGTTGATACAGCTCAAGATGCGGCGCTGCCGACCATGGACAATGCTGACGGCCGGATGCTAGGAACTGATCATACTCGCACAATCTTCACGGCTGCTTTTCAAAGGCCGGAGCCACGTGCTCTCAAGCAGCGCGCAAGATCGTTATCCTGGCCTGGCGCGTTATTCCCGGGTCCACAACCCGGCACCAAGGCACCACGATGACCAGGAGCTCAGGGGGAAGGCGTAGATGGCGGACATGACGGTCGCCTATTCACCGTCGCACGGGCTCGGCGAAGAGCAGAGCATCTGGTTCAAGCTCACGCCGCTTTTGAACCAGGAGAACCCTATGCAGGTTCTCATGGCGCTCAGCGACAAATACGGCGGCGTGATCCCTATCAATCTGAAGAACCAGCGCATCGTGCTGCTGAGTGAGCCGGCGCATGCCGAGCGCGTGCTGGTTTCGAACGCCGACAACTACACGAAATATTTCGACGGCCTGCGCCCCATCTTCGGCAACAGCATGATCACCATCGACGGTGCGCTGTGGCAGAAGATCCGTACGCCGCAGCAGGCTGCGTTCCACCCGAACATGTTCGAATCGTATTTCCCTTATCTGATGTCGGCCATCGACTCCAAGATGGCGCGCTGGGCGGAGATTGCCGAGACCGGCGAGACCGTCGAGATGGTCGAGGAGACCTGGACGCTGGCCGCCGAGATGGTGTGCAAGGCGCTGTTCGACCGCGAGATGCCGTTCAACCCGCATTTCGTGTTCCAGCAGGTGAAGACCTATACCGACGTGATGAACCACAAGTCGATCCGCCTGAAGAACCAGCGCGGCGAGTTGATCGAGATGACCGGCGAGGAAACGGCCAAGGCCATGGAAGTGTGGCACTCGATTCCCGACACGGTGATGGGCGCCAACATCCTGGAGCATCGCGAGAAGACCCTGCTCAAGATGCTGGAGGCCGCCGAGGCCGATCCGGACTTCCCGGAGTTCGACCACCGCCAAGTCATCGACGAGATGAAGCAATATCTGTGGGCCGGCACCGAGACCACGGCGCTGACGCTCGCCTGGTCGCTCTACCTGCTGTCGCAGCACCCCGAGGCGATGGAGCGCATCCGCGCCGAGGCTCATGCCGTGTGCGGCGACGCCGACCCCGAATGGAACCAGGTGCAGCAGTTCGCCTACACACGGCAAGTGATCCAGGAGACGATGCGCCTGTTCCCGCCGATCTGGGCTCTGATCCGCATCGCCGCCGGCGACGACGACATCCAGGGCCACAAGATCAAGGCCGGCGACAAGGTGGTGATCCTCACCTACATCGCCCATCACAGCCCGAAATATTGGGACGATCCGGAGAAGTTCGATCCGGAGCGCTTTGCCCCCGAGCGGGCCAAGAAGCGGGTGAAATACTCCTACCTGCCCTTCGCCGCGGGAAAACGCGCCTGCATCGGCGGCGCGCTATCGCAGATCGAGAACACTCTGGCCCTGGTGCAGTTGCTCCGCCGCTTCACCCCGGAATATGTCGGCCCGGTGCCGGCGAAGATCCACGCCACGGTGACGTTCTGTCCGAAGGGCGGCCTGCCCTTCCGCATCCGTCCCCGCTAGCCGGCGTTCGCTAAGCCATCTTCGATTTTAGCTTGATGATGTCGCCGTCGATGGCGAAGGCGCCATAACCCTGGTGGTGAAGGGTCTTGGCGCCCTTCTGCTTGGGATCGTGCCAAGCCTTAACCACTTCGAGGACGAACAGGCCGAACCTGTCGACCAAGGTCGTATCGGTGACCTTGCATTCAAGATTGGCGAAGCACTCGGCGATGAGCGGTGCCGCCACATGAGCCGCCGGGACCGGGGTCAGGCCAATCGACGCAAACTTATCAACGTCACGGCCCGAGGTGTTGCCAACCGCGACGACCTTGGGCGCGAGTTCTGCCGCTGGAACGGCAATCACACATTCACCCGTGGCGCGCAAGGCAGCGAAGCTGTAATCCCCGCCACTGACGATGCAGGCGATGAGCGGTGGCTCGAAGTCGACCATCATGTGTGCCAGGACATGGTCATAACATTGGCGCGGCCGTTCTCCGCCGTCGTCAGCAGCACGACAGGCCCCGGCTCGATGAGCTGGTAAACCTTGGCAAGAGGAAGCGTGCGCATTGGCCTTTCGCTCAGCCCACTTTCGTCAATCGGCCTTGTGTTTCTTGAGGTCCGGCGTGTCGGTCTTGGCCGCGCCGCCATTTTTGGCCGGGGCATCGCCCGCCTCGATAGCCGGGAAGCCGGCGCGCAGATAAGCGACGACCTGCCAGATCTGCTCTTCCGACAGCGTGCTCTTGAACGACGGCATGGCGGTGCCGAATTGCTTGCCGCCTTCCGAGATGCTCCATAGGAGATATTGATCGACGGCAATCGGCTGCTGCACCATATAGGCCAGCAACGCCGGCGACGGGGTGAGCGCGTAAGCGAGATCGCCGTTGCCGAGGCCGGTATCCCCATGACATTTCTGGCAATGGGCCCAGTAGAGCGGCCCGCCTTGCGAAATGGCGCGCACCGTATAGCCGACGTCGTTTTCCGCCGTCAGATAGTTCTCCGGGATGCTCTGATTCACGAAGGTCGAGAAGCGCAGCATGCGCTGCTGCTGCTCGGGTCCGAAATTTTGCACGCTCCACCCGACCGCGGGCTGCTGACCCTTGGGAGCCTCTTTTTGATCCTTGGGAATCTCCTTGGGCACGCCGTTGGCGTCCGGGGGCACGTCTTCCGCGAAAGAGGCGGCCAAGGGGGCAAAAGCCAGCCCGGCGAAAACGAGCGCAATGGAGACTGTGCGAGGCATCGGCAAGGTCCTTATCGCTGAGCTGTCAGCGTAAGCCTCATACCTGCCATCGAAGGCGAAAACATGCCTTGTCGCAGATCAAACCCAACACCTAAGGGGGAGCGTTGTGCCTCTAGCCAACGATCTCGGATTTCTTGAAGCACAGCCCGATTTCTCGCTTGGCGCTCTCGGGGCTGTCGGAGCCATGCACGGAGTTCCGCTGCATGTTGACGGCGAAATCCTTGCGGATCGTGCCGGCCTCGGCATCGACCGGATTGGTCTTGCCCATCACCGCGCGGTTCTTGGCGATGGCGTCCTCGCCCTCCAGCACCTGGAGCACGATGGGCCCCGAAGTCATGAAGGCGATCAGGCCCTTATAGAAGGGCTGGCCCTTGTGCATCTCGTAGAACTTCGTCGCGTCCTTCTTCTTCCACCACACCCGCTTCTGCGCGATGACACGAAGCCCGGCGCCCTCAAGCCTGGCGACGATCAGCCCGGTGATGTTGCGCTCGGTCGCATCGGGCTTGATGATTGAGAGCGTGCGTTCGGAAGCCATACCTAAGTCCTTCTAGTCTTTAGAATCTTTGCGGGGCTTATAACTGCCGGACATGACAGCCACAAGGCGAGAGGATAAAAGCGGATGGGGTTGGGAGGCCGATGCGAACCCGCCTCGGCGCATGGGAGGAAAAGCCGATGCTCTATGCCACGCTCAAGGTGCTGTTGACGAGCGTCCTCGTGGTCGCAGTATCGGAAGCGGCGAAACGCAGCGCGCTGTTCGGGGCGGTCATCGCCTCCATCCCCCTCACATCGGTGCTCGCCATGATCTGGCTCTATGTCGACACCGGCGATACGGAGAAGGTGGCGCGCCTGGCCAATGGCATTTTCTGGCTCGTGCTGCCCACGCTGGTGCTGTTCGCAAGCCTGCCCGTGTTGCTGCGCTATGGGGTCGATTTCTATGCGAGCCTCGCCGCCTCCATCGCGCTCACCGTCGGCGCCTATTTCGCCATGCTCTATACGCTAAGGGTGGCCGGCATCGAGATCTAAGGGCGGACCACGGCCTCAGGCCTTTTGTTGCCAGCGCCCCTCGGCGTCCTGCTGCCAATAGCTGACCTGATAGCCCTTGTCCTTGGCTGCGGCCCACGCCGCGCGCGCCTGAGCCACCGCGTCCGGATCGCGGCCGTCAAACAGATGGACCACACGCGTATAGGTCGAGGCATCGCCAAGCGTCGCCCCGTCGACCAGGAACCGCACCATGGCGTCGTTCGGATTGTCCTCATCGTCGGTGAGATAGATCGGCTGTGCAGCCGGCGCGCCGTCGCTTCCCGTGCCGTGGGGCAGGAAGCTGTCCTCGCGATAGGTCCACAGCAATGTGTTCAGCGCCTCGACCCGCTCCTTGCTCGACGCCTGCACGGCGGCGCGCCAGCCGCGCTCCAGCGACCGCTCCAGCAGCGTCGGCAGCACCTGATCGAGCGACCGTTGCTCCAAATGATAGAAATAGACTTCCGGCTCGGCGCTCATGCTCATAGCCCCTTGGATCAGGAGTCCTTGGCGTAGGGATTCTTGCCTTTGCGCAAGTTGAGCCTGATAGGCACACCGGGCAGGTCGAAGCTCTCGCGCAAGCCGTTCACCAGATAGCGCGAATACGAATCCGGCAGCGCCTTCGGCAGCGAGCAGAACACCACGAAGGTGGGCGGCCGAGCATTGGCCTGGGTCATGTAGCGAAGCTTGATGCGGCGTCCCGACGGCGCCGGCGGCGGGTGGGCCTCGACGGTGGCGGCAAGCCATTGGTTCAAGGCATGGGTCGGCATCCGCCGGTTCCACACCTCGTCCGCCCCAAGCACCGCCGCCATGAGCTTGTCGAGCCCCTTGCCGCTCATGGCCGACACCGGAACCAGCGCCACGCCCTTGATCTGCGGCAGCAGCCGCTGGCAGGCCTCGCGCAGTTCCAGGAGACGCTTGTCCCGCTCGCGGACCAGATCCCATTTGTTGATGGCGATGACGAGCGCCCGGCCCTCTTGCGCGATCAGCGCGGCGATTTGGAGGTCCTGCTTCTCGAACGGCTGCTCCGCGTCGAGCAGCAACACCACCACCTCGGCGAAGCGAATGGCTTTCAGCGTATCGCCGACCGACAGTTCCTCAGCCTTGCCCTCGACCCGCGCCTTCTTTCGAAGACCCGCGGTATCGAACAGGCGCAAGGGTCGCCCCTCCCAGTCGATCTCCGAGGCGATGGCGTCGCGGGTGATCCCGGCTTCCGGCCCGGTGATCATGCGCTCCTCGCCGAGAAGCGCGTTGACCAGGGTCGACTTGCCCACATTCGGCCGGCCGACAATGGCGATGCGCAGCGCATGCGAGGCATCGTCGTCCTCGGCGTTTTCCGCCTCAGGCTCGGCCCCCTCGCCCCGCGCCTCGAACGCCGCCTGGATGGCCTCGGAAATTTCGCCGATGCCGAGGCCATGCTCGGCGGAAATCGGCACGGGCTCGCCGAGACCGAGCGCGTAGGCCTCGTAGAGACCCGCCTCCGCCGCCCGGCCCTCGCATTTGTTGACCGCCAGCACCACCGGCTTGCCGGAGCTGCGCACCAGATCGGCGAAGATCTCGTCCGACGCGATCACCCCGGCGCGCGCGTCGATAAGAAACAGCACGACATCGGCTTGCATGATGGCAGCCTCGGTCTGCTCGCGCATGCGCGCGGTCAGCCCGGTGTCGCCGGGCTCCAGCCCCGCGGTATCGATAAGAGTAACCTCATATTTCCCCAGCTCGGTCTCCGCCTCGCGCCGGTCCCGAGTCAGGCCAGGCTGGTCGTCGACCAGCGCCAGCCGCCGGCCCGCAAGCCGGTTGAACAGGGTGGACTTGCCAACATTGGGCCGTCCGACGATGGCGACAGTAAAGGACATGGATCCGTTCGGAGCGGGCTTCGGAATTGAACTTTGTAGCGGGACTTGGGGCGGACCTTCAGCGGGCGGATTGCCCCCGCTTCTAGCACGCGATCAGTTAAGAGCGATGAGGTCTGCGTCGTCGTCCAGGATATACATGCGGCCGCCGGCCACAACGGGGGTGACGAAGACGTCCGTGTTGAGGTCGAGCTGATCTGACACCTGGCCGGTCCGCGCGTCGGCTCCCACCAAAAGCCCCTCGCTGGAGACGACCCAGAGCCGATTGCCCGCGAGCACCGGCCCGCTCCACCGCGAACTATTGGGAAGATCGCTGACCCAGAGTACCTCGCCGTCATTGCGGCCAAGCGCCATCAGCTTGCCGGTCACATCGACCACGTAGACGGCATTGCCGGCCACCCACGGCATCTGCGTGCTGGCCACGTTGCGGGTCCACACCCGCGCGCCCGTGGCCGCCGAGGTGGCGATCATCCTGCCGCCATGACTGACGGCGAACACTACGTTGCGGTCGATCACCGGCCGGGCAGGATCGCCGAGAATGCCGGAGGCGGTGGTCTCCGATGTGCGGCTCAGGGAGTCCTTCCACGCAGGCTTGCCGCTGCTGGACTCAAACGCGACGATGTCGCCGGCCGGGAACGGCGCCACGACGACACCACTGGCGACCGCGGGGCTGGCATTGCTGAGCAGGGTCGCGGTCTGTGGCAAGCCGCGGACTTTCCAAAGCTCCTCGCCATTCGCTCCGTTCAGCGCGTGCAGCGTGTTGTCGCTGGAGACGAAATAGACTTTGCCGCCGGAAGCCGTGGGTGAGTTGCGGATCGGCTCACCCAGTCTCTTGGTCCACTGCACGGCTCCGCTGCCGGCATCGAGGGCAACGACGGTGCCGAAGCCTGTGGTCGCATAAAGCGTGCCGCCATCGAGCGCGATCCCGCCGCCGAAGCCTTCGCTGCTTTTCTCGTTCTCGGGCGTCAGGCTGGCGCGCCACACGCGGGCGCCGCCCGCGGCGGAAAAGGCGGACACAGTGCCTGCCGCGTCGAGGGTGAACACCTTGCCCCCGGCGACGAGCGGTACGGCGCTCAAGCGCCCGCTCGACGAGGAGCCGGTTCCGGCACTCACGGTCCAAGCCTTGCGCAAGGCGCCACTCAGAGCGAGATGGCCGAGATTGTTGGCGGGCACGCCGCCCGGCTGCGACCAGGATGCATTGGCCTGCGCCGGCGGTAAGGAGACCGGCTTGAAAGTGGCTTGCTGGGCGTTGACCTGCCCCGGATCGGTGATGACGGCGACCCGCTCGCCCGGCAGCTTGACTTCTTCCTTGCCGAATGGATTTTTGATGCCGGCCAGAGGACCGCACCCTGCAAGGGTCACGGCGACGGTCATGGCAACCGCGGCCGCTAGCCACGCACCGAGAAGGGGACCGCCTGTTCTGCGTCGACTATCTCGGCCCATGTTCAGAGCCCTTCGATCTCAAAGCGCTAATTCGTCGAGCTGCTGCTGCTCAGCGCCGACGGACTGCTCACGATCAGCGTAAGCATCATGTTGGCGCGGTCCCGCAAATTCTGGGGTGTCCCCTGGGTGCTGAGGAGCGCGCTGAACTGCTCCTCGGCCGCGCGCATGTCGTTTTGGCGGTAGGCGGAAAGGCCGAGCAACTCCCGGGCCGAGAACCGCCAAGCACTGTTGCCGTCGATAAGCCCCTTCAGCCGGCGTTCCATCTCGGCATAGTCGGCGCTATCCAGACGCAGCGTCGCAGCTTGCAACGTGGCAAGGCCCTGCAGGATCGGATCGACACTGGCGTCGGTGGCCAGCGCATCGTAGGAGGCTACGGCCTTGTCGGTGTCGCCGGCCTTGGCTTCGTTGGATGCGAGCTGGAAGCGCGCCAGCACTTGGTAGCCGCGCGGGCCGTCTGCGGCGAGCGACGCGAAAGCCTCGCGCGCCTTTTCCGGATCAGCGCCGGCCTCCAGCGACAGGGCTTGGGTGAATTCGGCGCCTGCCTCTTGCGACTGCCGCTCCTGCCAGAATGCCCAGCCCTTATAGCCGGCGACACTCACGATCACGAGCGCGCCAAGCACGAGGATGGCAATCCCGTATTTGTCCCACAGCTTTTTGTACTGGTCGTGGCGGACGGCCTCGTCCACCTCGCGAAAAAAACTATTGTCGCTCATTGGGCCGCGGGCTCTTGTGACATGATGAAAACAACGATGGCGGCAGGAGCCATGCCGTTGGCCCCTTCCTCAACGCCGTATAGTGAAGGCCACTTGCTCGCGCAAGGCTGGAAGCCCTGCCGGCGGCCGACAAGCTTGGCAAACACACTAGCCCTCAAGGGCTAACTGCCTGTCATTTTGGTCTTTTTCGTGGCTCCGTCACCGTCCTCGAACATCGGATAGGTGTAAGCGTCGGACGGGAAGGCGCGGGCGCGCACCTCGTTGGAATAGGCCTTGACGGCGTTTTCGATGGCGCCGCCGAGCTGGGCATATTCCTTGACGAATTTGGGAACGCGCGGCGACAGGCCGAGCATGTCCTCGAGGACGAGGATCTGGCCGTCGCATTCGGCCGAGGCGCCGATGCCGATGGTCGGAATGGCAATCTGCTTGGTGATGCGCGCCGCCAACAATTCGGCCAAAGCCTCGAGCACGACGGCGAAGGCCCCCGCTTCGGCCACCGCCTTGGCGTCCTCCTCGAACGTCGCCCATTCCGAGCGGTGACGCCCCTGGGGCCGGAAGCTGCCGATCGTGTTGACCGACTGGGGCGTGAGCCCGATATGGCTGATCACCGGAATGCCGCGGCTGGTAAGATAGCGGATGGTCTCCGCCATATGCACGCCGCCTTCGAGCTTGATGGCGCCGCAGCCGGTCTCTTTCAGCACCCGCGCGGCGTTGCGGAAGGCGATCGCCGGACTCTCTTCATAGGAGCCGAACGGCATGTCGACCACGACGAGTGCCTGGGAGGAGCCGCGCACCACCGCTTGAGCGTGCATGATCATGAGTTCGAGGGGCACCGGCACCGTCGTCTCATAGCCGTGCATCACCATGCCCAGCGAGTCGCCCACGAGCAGGATATCGACATAAGGATCGATAATCCGTGCCGTATGGGCGTGATAGGCGGTCAGCGCCACGATGGGCGTGCCACCCTTACGCTTGGCGATGTCGGGCGCGGTGACGCGCTTTGCCTCAACACTCTGGGACACGGCTTAAGCCTCGCAATTGGAAACCAAGGGCCTCAAGGGTCTTATGACAGAAATATGGGGATTTGTGCAGCGCAAAAAAGGCCCGCAAGCAGAGGGTTGCACGGAGACTCTAGTGTGTGATCACCGCCTGGCCGATCAGCAGCGGATGAAGCCAGACCAGGAACACAACATAGAAGACGACGCCGAGCACCACCGCGATCAGGTCGTTGCGAGCAGGCCCCGCGCCAGGCGTCTCCACGAGCGCTGTCGGCTGCCGTCCCTTGAGCGCGATGCGGTCGAACACGGCATAGGCCAGGAACGAGCCGAACAGGATGATAGACGCGAGATCCCCATTGGCGATCAGGTGGGCGAGCGCCCAGGTCTTGATGGCGGCGAGAAAGGGATGTTTCAGCTTCGCCTTGAGCCGGCAGGGCACATAGGCCGCGACCAGAAAGATGAAGGCCGGCAGCATGAGCACGATCGCCACCCAGCGGGTCCATGGCGGCGGCGACCAGACCTGAATGACCGGCGCTTGCGCGAAGCCCCAGACGAGCAGCACAAAGCCGGCAATAGAAAGAACGGAGAACAAGGCTTTGTAGCCGTTCTCGCCCATGCGCCCGACGAGGCCCGAACGGACCTGGGGAAAGGCCGGCAGCAGGTGAATGCCGAGGAACACGACGATGCCGACGATGAGAAGAGTCATGGCTTTAGCCCCGGCATTCCCAGCCCGCCTCTAGTCGGTAACCGGCGGCCCAAATCGATTCGGTCCCGGCGTGCCCTTGAGGAAGCCGAGTTCGATGAGGAACCAAATCCAGCCGATGATCGGCACCAGCACGATCAGCATCCACCAGCCCGACTTATCACGGTCGTGCCAACGCTTGATGTCAACCAGGATCGCCGGAATGAGCGTAAGCAAGCCCCAGATGCCGCTTAGCAAACCACCCCCGCTCTCGGGATCGAAGGTGCCGATCGACCTGTCGACGCCACCCAGGATTATGCTGCCCGCGATCAACGGCAGCACGAGGTAAAGCCACCATTGCTTGCGGTTCACCCGGCCCTGAGCCGAGAGATAGAATTGCTTGTAGTCCATTGATTCGCCCCCCTGTTCTCCCTTAGCGAGCAAACCCCAAGGGTTTCCCGCGGTCAACAAGGGTTTCAATCACGAGCCACAAGGGATGACGGCGTAGTCTTGCGTTGCCGTCCAACTGACCGTCGCGCCGTCCCATGCGAACGAGGCCACGGGCGTCGCCGCCTTCCAAGTTGTCACAGGCCAGCGCTCCGCCGACACATCGCTGCTCGCGAGAGCCGATTCAGGCATGATCAGCCAGGCCGGTGCGTCCGGCAATGCGCAGAGTCGTTCCAGCTTCGCGTCGGTGAGATCGCGGAGGCTCGGCTCGTCATTGGTCGTACCGGCGAAGGGCGTACGCAGACGGTGATCGACCGCGCCAAGTTCGGTCAGAAAGCGCGATCTCTCGTCCCAGATATCCGCCAACGGCCGAGAGAATACGGCGCTCGAGCCCTGTAGCGTGCTAATCCAGTTGGGACGCCCCGCCAAGCTCCAGGTTTCGAAGCGGCCATCAAGCCACAGCACGTCGCCCGGCCGGCTCGCCAACGCCGCTTGCAGCGCGGGATCGCCTGCGGCTTCGTCGCCGATGACCGTTCTCTCGTTACGGACATCCCAGAAAAACAGGGCGAGCACGGCCAAGGCTGCCGACATACTAAGAGGGAGAAGGAGCCGCCCCGACGGATTTCTCAGAGCGTAGACCATGGCCAGCGCGCAAACCGGCAAGGCGAATATACCGAACATGCCGAGCAGCGAGACGAGGTGCGGGCTTCCTTCCGGCGCGTCCGCCGTAAACAAAAGTAGGCTATAGAGGCGAATGCCGAAATTCAGGACCGCATAGCAGCCCACGAAACCCCACAGCACCAACATGAGATTGGGATTAACGCGCAAGTCCCGGGCGCGCGGCCAAAAGGCGAAGATCATCGCAACGAGCACCGCCGGGAGCGCAACCGCGAGCGTCTCGGGACCGAGCCATGCAACGATGAGACCGGCAAGCGCGATCCTGGCGTTCCCACCCTGCTTCCAGAGGCGCACCCCGCACATCGCGAGTGCTGCGGCGGACAACACGGCAACGATCCACACGGAGCGCCAAAGTTGCGCCTGAACCGCGAGCAGCGAACCCAGGAGCTCGCCCAAGACATAGGCGGCCGCAAGGCCGCCCACGCCGACGATCAGCGATGCGATGAGCAAGGACCGCACGCGTCCCTCGACGATCCGCGCGGCAACCGCAAGCGTCGCAATCTGGATGACACTCCGGCTCCAATCCTCCAGGGGCCATTGCGCGGGAAAAAGATCTGGGGTTCGCGCCGAAAGGATTTCGTTGAGCCCGCGATCGACCGCCACGAAGAGCCGCTCGGCAAGCGGGCTCTGGAACGCCGCAGCTAGAAGCAACGCCGCGAAGCTGCAGCCGGCAATCCCAAGCCCGATCTTGAGCGGTACCACTCTCTCTACCGGATCGAACAAGACGATCCACGTCCAAACCGCGAGGCCAGGTAGCGCCATGATGGGATGGAGCAGCGCAGCGACGACGAGAGGCAAGAGCGCCCAAAGCTTTCGGCCTCGGCACAGCAAGGCGAAGGCGAGGAGCACGCCCGCCTCCGAGAACGCCCGCGGCGTCGCCATGGCTTCGGCGTAATGAAAGACATGGAGGCCCCCATAGCTCGCGGGCAGAACGATCACAAATAGCATGATCGCCAAGCGCTCCCGCCCCCTCGCCATGGAAGCGGCCAAGCAGGCCAGCGCGCCGATCCACGCCAGCATGCCGGCAAGGCTGACGAGCTTGGCCCCCAGCGAGACCCCGAACACATCGACCGCCGCCGAGAGCAGAGCCGGGAAGACCGTGAAGCCGAATTGCCCGTCCAGAGTGAACATGATGTCTCGACCCACCCCAGCGGGATCCGATCGCGCCAAGACACGGCCAACATAAAGACGCGAGTCGTGGACGATACCCTCGTAAGGATGGAGAAGGAGCCAAAGGCCGACCACCCCGATAGCCGCCAAGGCCATCGTCAGAACCGTGGTGGAGTTCGACCTCGTCCGCAGCACCGACGCGCGGGAGCGAGGCCGCCCGTCGCGGCTGGATGAAGCCGCCCAATGTCATCGCCTGGAAAAGTATTGGTCTGAAAACAGAAGGTTGCGCCGTGCGACATAGTTGAAGAGGAACACGATCCCCGCCGTCGGCAACTTCGCGATCTGATAGCTCAACGGCGTACCCGTCGTGATGCACCACAAGAGGAACCCGTTCAGCGCCAGACCGGCAAGGCCGATCGCGGCGAAGCTGGTGAATTCGACGGAGGTGCTGGCAAGGCGCCGCTCCTGGAAGATGAACGAGATGCTGGTCACGTACACCAGCAGCATGCCGGCCAGGAAACTGATCGAGGCGGAGACGAGATAATAGATGCCGACATACTCGGTGAGGAAAATCAGCAGGCCATAGTCCAACGCCAGCGCCGCCACGCTGATCGCACCGTAGAGCACGAACTGCCGCAGCTGCCCGCCCCACAACTCGCTGGGCGCTATACTCCGGCGTGACGGCCCAAGCAGCTGCTTGCCATCGATGGTCATGCCACTTTTCTCGGTACCAGCCGCTCGCTCTTCAGCGCCTCTTGGACACCGGAGAGCCCTTCCTCGCCATACTCGGCGTCCTCGTTGACCTGCCATACGTCATAGACCGCCCTGCCCGCCTCGATATTGAGCGCGGTGAGCAGCCCGGTCATCATGGCGTGGTCCTGGTTGTTGTATTTGTGCATGCCGTTGCGGCCGACGAGATGCAGCGTCGGGAAATGAGCCGCCAGATCCCGGCGCACCGTGGCGACGTTTTCGGCATAGGCGTCGTCATAGACGGGGTAGGCTTTCGGCTGGCGCACGACACAAGCATCGGCGACATCTTCGGGCCGCATCAGGCCGATCTTGCCGATCTCCTCCTTGGCCAGCGCGATGAGGTCATCGTCGCTCGCGTTCCACAGGCCGTCGCCCTCGAAGCAGAAATATTCAAGGCCGAGGCTGGTGGAGGTTGCGTCGGGAATGAGTTCAGGCGACCAGGAGCGGAAATTCTGCACCCGGCCGACCTTGACCGCGGGGTCGTGGATGTAGACCCAGTTGTCGTCGAGCGTGACGCTCGACTTGCCCATCAACACGACGGTGAGAAAATCGCGGTAGCGCAGCGCGCGCGCATGCAGCGTGGAGATCGGCGAAGGCGTGATCGAGCGGACGAGATCGCGCACCGGCGCCGAGGAGACCACATGCCGGGCCGTGTAGGTCTCGCGGCCGCCATTGCCCCGCGTGACCTCGACGGTCCATAGACGCGACGCCTCGTCCCAGCATAGACGATCAACCTTCCGGTCCATCACCACGCGGCCACCGGCGACCATGATCTTGCGCGCCGCCGCGTCCCACATCATCCCGGGGCCGCGCCGCGGATAACGGAATGACTCGATCAGCGTCTTGGCCGTCGCCTTGCCGTTGGCGGAACGCCCGAGCGAGCGGCGCACGCCATCCAACACTGCCGAGCGTAGATCGAGCCCCTTGATGCGCTGGGCCGCCCAGTCGGCGGAAATCTCGTCGCACGACATCCCCCACACTTTCTCGGTGTAGGTCTTGAAGAAGATAGAGAATAGGCGTTCGCCAAACTGGTTGCGCACCCAGTCGTGGAAGGTCCGCGGGCTCTCGATCGGCGAGACGCGCGCGCGCGCATAGGACAAGACGCAAGCGAGACTCTCGATTGGACCGAGCTTGCGAAACGCCTCGAAGGCCTTGAGCGGATAGGAGAAGAATTTGCCGCGATAATAGATGCGCGACAGGCGCGGCCGCTCGATGAAATCGTCCGGCAGAATCTCGTTCCACAGATCGACGATCTCCTTCGACTTCGAAAAGAAGCGGTGGCCGCCGATGTCGAACAGGAAGCCTTTATGATTTACCGTCCGGCTGATGCCGCCGACATATTTCGGGTCCTGCTCGAGCACGAGGACACTGTGGCCGTCCTTAGCCAGCCGATAGGCCGTGGTGAGACCCGCCGGCCCGGCACCGATGACGATGGTCTCTGCTGAAAGGCTCAAGAAAATGCGCTCCCCGGATGGCCCCTGATTGTTGCGAGGAACCCTAGGGATTTAGCGTAAAGGAAGCCCTAAATGGACCAGGCCATGCGCGCGCGGTGGACTTTACCGGGCCCGCTTCCAGAGACAAGCATTGGCTAAGCACAGCTTTTGGCGCCAATCCGCATCCTGTGCGAGCCGGGTCAGGAGCGCGTCATAGCGATCCGGACCGAGGGCTCGGCTCAGATAGATATAATCGTAGCGTCCGTCGGGCAGCGCACCCGACCGGTCAAAGAACGCGGCCGCTTGATCGTACCGCGTCTTCTTCTATGAACAGCGCCGCCCAGGGACCGTTGGCGCCCGCGGCCCGTAGCAATCCATAAGCGACAAGCCAGAAGGCGAATGTCTGAACCAATCCGCTGGCGATCAGCGCCTTGGCGAGATCAGCGCGGTCAACAGAATGACGGCCGCCTGGCTGCAGAACCCCGCCGCCAGATAGACCCAGATCTTCCCCGTTGTCTTGGCGACGAGAATCCAGCCCGGCAGGCTGAGCACGGCAAAAATCCCGCCGGCGGCGGCAATGGAAAGAATCATGCTGACCCGCGCCTCCCCCTCTCCTCTTAGGGCGGGGCCGTTAAGGTTCCCATATTCCGGCCCCGCGCTTGCAACGCAACGCTCGAGAGCGTAGCAGGCCGGCATGTCCGCGATCTTCGACCAAGGCCCACCGCCACCGTGCCCGGCGCCTTTCAATCTCGGCGCCTACGTGCTTGGGCGCGCCAAGGAATTGGGCAGCAAGATCGCGCTCTCGGTGGTCACGCCGGACGCCGCCGAAGATTGGAGCTATGCGCGGCTCGAAGCGGCCGTGCTCGGAACTGCAAACGGGTTTCTGTCCCAGGGCCTGCGGCCCGGCGACCGGCTGCTCATGCGGCTCGGCAATACCGTGGACTTCCCGATCTGCTATCTCGCCGCGCTCGCCGTGGACATCATTCCGGTACCGACCTCCTCGCTGCTGACCGCGCCCGAAGTCGCCCGCCTCGCCGACGACATCACACCGCTTCTGATCGTGGCCGAGGAGGACCTTGCGCTTCCCGCCAGCCCGCCCTGCCCCGTTCTGCCGGCGGCGGCCATGCGGGCCATGTATGACCTTCCGGCGGCGGCTTACGCCATGGGCGACCCCGACCGCCCAGGCTACATCATCTATACGTCGGGAACTTCGGGGCAGCCTCGCGCGGTCATCCATGCCCATCGCGCGATCTGGGCCCGCCGTATGATGTGGCAGGGTTGGTACGGGCTCAAAGAGAACGACCGCCTGCTGCATGCCGGCGCATTCAACTGGACCTACACGCTCGGCACGGGGATCTTGGATCCCTGGACGCGCGGCGCCACCGCGCTGATCCCTGGACACGGCGTGACGCCGGACCAGCTTGGTCTTCTAATGCAGCAGCACGACGCGACGATTTTTGCCGCAGCACCTGGAATTTACCGCCGCCTGCTCCGCACGGCGCTCCCGCCGCTCGCAACACTGCGCCACGGACTCTCGGCCGGCGAGAAGCTGCCCGACGCCACGCGCGACGGCTGGGAGCGCGCGACCGGCACGCCGATCCACGAGGCCTTCGGCATGTCGGAATGCTCGACCTTCGTCTCGGGCTCGCCCGCCCGTCCCGCACCGCACGACACGTTGGGATATCCGCAAGGTGGCCGCCGCGTGGCCGTATTGGACGAGGATGGACCGGTGGCCATCGGCGAGCCAGGCATTCTCGGCGTCTCGCGCCGCGATCCGGGACTGATGCTTGGCTATTGGGGAGCCGAGGGTGAGACTTCTCAGCGCTTTCTGGGCGAATGGTTCCTAACCGGCGATCATGTGAGCATGGCCGAGGATGGCGCGCTCACCTATCTCGGCCGAAACGACGACATGATCAATGCGGGCGGCGTCCGCGTCTCGCCCATCGAGGTCGAAGCTGCGCTGAACGCCCATCCCGCAATTCTTGAGAGCGCCGCCGCGGAAGTCACGGTCAAGGCCGACACTACTGTCATCGCCGCCTTCTATGTCTCCACAGACCCGGTCGCGGCGGACGACCTGGAAGCCTTCGTCGCCGAGCGCCTCGCCCGCTATAAATGCCCGCGCATCTATGCTCGCGTGGAGGCGCTGCCGAAGGGGCCGAACGGCAAGCTGCTGCGGCGAGCCTTGCGCGAGCGCGACGAGGAGACTTAGGTCAGGCCCGACAAAGCCACGCACCCTTTCGGGCTCGGCGGCGTGTACATTGTGCTCAGTGCAGCAAATGCATGACGCCATCCAATCCTGGTCGCTGAGAATATCGCAAGCATGAGGAACACGGTCACAAATGAAGCCATTGCCACATCTGTACGAAGTCAGCCTTTCCGGTGGTCCAACAGGGTATGCAGCGCTATCGGCCTCAGGACTTCCCCCGTTACGCTCGGCGCCGCCAAAGGAGTTTGACGGCCCTGGCGATGCCTGGAGCCCTGAGCAACTCCTGCTCGCCGCCGTGGAGACATGCTTCTTGTTCACATTCCGAGCGGTCGCGCGGGCTTCCAAATTCGACTACGCCTCGCTTGATCTGTCGGGCGGCGGGACGGTCGACCGCGTGGAAGGCACCACCCGCTTCACAGAAATCGTTCTCGGGCTGCGGCTCACACTTGCCAACGGCGGAGATCCTGAGCGCGCAAAACGGATGCTTGAGAAGGGCAAGAATGCATGCCTTGTGACCGCGTCGCTTTCGGTCCCGGTTCGGCTAGACAGCGAAATCGTGGTCGAGCCCGCATAGGGTCATGAGCCCGCAATCTCATCTTTACTGCCCTTTGCAGAGCGGCAATGGCTGCGGCGGCGCTGGCGGATGCGCCTTCCTGTACGCCTCGATGATCGGCTCGAGGGTTTCCTTCGGCCAGAATTTCGGCACGCGAATTTCTCGCAAGCAGGACGCGTTCCAATAAAGGCCCGCGCGCGACAGCGACTTACCGGCCTTCAGGGCTTGCGCCACGGCGTCGATGTCGTGTGATTCAGGATAGATGTAGAGCGTCGTCGGCGTGTCCTTCACGAGGCCGAAGATGCGATCGGCGTCCGACCGCGTCCAGCTGGTGCAGCCATTGCTGCGCCCGGCGCTGTAGTCCACCAGCTTGCCGTAGGGAACGTAGCCCTCCTTGTCCGCGTAGGAACTTTCCGGATCCTTCAGACGGCACAGCCCCCGCAACAACACGGCCGGATGCCCGCCGATGGCGCGCTCCCTGGCGTTCGCGGTGTCGCCTTCCCCTTCGAACTGCAAGAACGAACGAACCAACGGCACCCTGTTTCCCGAGACGCGGTAATAGCCTTTGAAGGACGGTCTCGTCTCGGCCGTCACATAGGGCCCCCCGGTCGTCAGCTTGGACCCCTCCGCATTGCTGAAATTCTTGGCGCAGCGAATTCCGTTCGCAAAATCTGCGTCTTTCAGCTTGCGGCCGTTGCCGTGCCCCGACGGGACCGCGCGAAATGTCTTGTCGGCTTCGCAGATGATATAGAACCGGCGGCCGAAGCCGGCGGGACGCGTCGCGTCAAAAGCGAAGTAGCAAGGATTGCTGACCGCCCCCTCGCGCGGCTTTTGCAGGTAAAGCGCGCGCGCCCTCTGCAACACCACTTGCGAGATTTCGACCGTCGCCGTCGCCGACATGGGCTTTCAGCCAAGCGGGAATCTCCGGCGGCGGCTCGGCGGCAAAAGATAGAGCCGCACCCAGCAAGGCGACGCTGACGAGGCTGACGAGGGTCAAAAGGAGAGAGGTCAATCGCACCGGATCTGGTCTCCTGTCGAAGCTGTCTCAGCTCAGCAATGCGGACGGCCCCGTCCCATTCGAATCGGTAGAAGCCGCTTTCGGTTGAATGGCGAAGATATACCCGCAAGCCCACGCACTTCTAGGGGCATGCCTGCCTTTGGCGGTGGTCGAACGGCCCCTTCAAGAATTCGCCCTCGAAGGCTCCCTCTAGGCTAAAGTCGGGGCATGACCATGCTGTCACGCTGCCTGCAGCCTGTCGCCCTCGCGTTCTTCACGCTCCTCATCGCGACGGTCGCTGCGCAGGCGGAGGACGAAGCGCGTGCGCACTGCACCGAGGACGCGATGATCGTCTTCGACGCGTCAGGGTCCATGGCCGGCAATACGGTCCAGGGCCTGTTCAGCGCCATCACCCGCATCGACGAGGTCCGCAAAGCCCTGGCGCAAGTGCTGCCGCACGCCGCGAAGTACCGCAAGATCGGACTCATCACCTACGGCCCCGGGCCCTACCAGCAATGCAATGTCCGGCTGAATTTCGAGCCGATGTGGAACGCGACCGAACCCATCATGAGCGTGGTGAACGCGATCAATCCGGCCGGCAAGACACCCCTCGTGGCGGCGGTGAAGGTGGCCGCGGCGGCCCTGGACTCCAAGTCGAAGCCGGGCATCATCGTCGTGCTGACGGACGGCGAGGAAACTTGCGGCGGCGCGCCGTGCGACCTGGGCAAGGTGATCAAAGCGACCGGCCGGCCACTCACTGTACATGTCATCGGCTATCAACTTAGGGGTTACCGGTGGACCGGCGCGCAGAGCTACCTCGAGGCGCAATGCCTCGCCGAGGAAACGGGCGGGCTCTACATCACGGCGGAGAACCGGCAGGATTTGATCGAGGCGTTCGAGAAGACGCTTGGCTGCCCCATGATGTCGGCGCTGCCGCGCTAACTGGGAGGTGCGTCATGGCGATATCGAAGGGCGACGTGATTTCATTGATGAATGCGTTTCACGACACGGTCATGTTCAAGAACGGAACGGCGGAAGATCAAGCGGCTTTCTTCCTGCATCCCGAGCCGCGCATCTTCGTGCCACACGGCGAGGACCTCTCACTTCGGACCGATTACGAAATTCACCAGATGCTGACCGACGAGCGACACATCGTGCTCGAGCCGTTCGACATCATGCCGCTCTGCGACGACCCTGAGCGCGCCCGGCGGTCGGCGCCGTCTATTGGGAGGCCCGCCCTTTGGCATCGCCAGATGGAGGTCTGATCAAGTGCGTCGTCGGCGAGGATTGGATTGTCCAGCGGATCCCGTCGGGCGAGCTCAAGATCGCACTATATATCAGTTCCTATCATCACTCCCTGCCCGACGCCGCGCCAGTCGACCTGAAGTGAGCGCTTACGGCTGCTTGCAGATCGGCAAGGGCTGCGGCTTCGCCGGCGGGTGATCCTCTTTATATCGAACGAGGGCCGGCTCGACGGTCTCCCTCGGCCAAAAGTTCGGCGCGCCGATTTCACTCAAGCAGGACGCGTTCCAGTAGAGGCCCGCGCGCGACGGCGACTGGCCGGTCTTCACCGCCCGCCCCACGGCCACGATGTCGCGTGCTTCGGGGTAGATGTAGACCGTGGTCGGCTGGTTCTCCGCCAGCGCCAGAATCTTCTGGGACTCCGACGCGGGCCAGCTGGTGCAGCCATTGCTGCGCCCGTCGCCGTAATCGATCAGCTTGCCGTAGGGCACGTAGCCGTCCTTGTCCGCATAGGGGCTGCTCGGATATTTCATCCGGCAGATCCACGACACGATCACCCCCGGATGCCCGCCAATGGCACGCTCCCGCGCGTTCGCGGTGACACCCTCGCCCTCGAACTGCAAGAACGAGCGCAGCAGAGGCTCATAGGACCTGCCCGCGCGATAGTAGCCCTTGAAGGATGTCCTGAGCTCGGCCGTGATATAGCCGCCGCCGGTCGTGAGCTTCGACCCTTCCGCATTAGAGAAGTTCTTCGCGCAGCGCATGCCGTTCGACAGATCGGCGATGCCGCTTAGATTGCGGCCGCTGCCGTGGCCCGACGGGACCGCGCGGAACGTCTTGTTGGCTTCGCAGATCACATAGAACCGGCGACCGGACCCTGCGGGCCGCGTCGCGTCAAACGCGAAGTAGCAGGGATTTTTGACCGCGCCTTCGCGCACCTTTTCCAGATAAAATCCGCGCGCCCGCTGCAACACCAGGCTCGAGATTTGACCGTCGCCGTCGCCGACCTGGGCCTGGAGCCAGGCCGGAACGCCCGGAGCGGCCGGCGCGGCTGGAACGGCCGGCGCTGGCGGGACGGGCGAAAGGAGCCACGGCAGCTCCTCGGCAAAAGCTCGGGGTATGCCCGGCAGAGCAGAGAAGAGGACGAGGCTAACGAAAGCCAGAAGGAGAGATGTCACTCTCACGAGCAAGTTCCTCATCGACGCTGCTGCAATCGGCCCGAAAAATCCGAACGGCCCAATCGAAGCCCACGTGGACGCCCCCGCCTCAGATCATCAGGAAAGTTAGTGTCTAATCTTAGACGTTAGGCCCGAGTGCTTAATCGGACCTAAACGGGGGCTAGACCGCGCCGTGGACGAGGTGATGCAACGCCACAGCGAAGGCCTGCCAGATCGTGTCGTTAGATGCCCGCATTGCGGATCTCCCTCCAGATAGATGGCGTCGGCCTGGCGCGGATGGGGGTGATGAGCCCTGCATTGCTCGGGCGAATTCCTGCTGCTACCTGAAATAGGCATTAGAGACGGAGCGTTCGCGAATGCGCGTAGCAGTATTAGGAGGCGGGCTGCAGGGGTGTTGCACGGCACTGGAACTTGCGCGGCGTGGTGGCACGGTCACTCTATACGATCGACATCCAGGCTTATTGGCGGGAGCCGCTACAGCGAGCGAGGGTAAGATACATCTCGGTTACGTGTATGCATCCGATCGCAGCCTCGCTACCGCGCGCACCATGCTGCGCGGTGCGCTTTCCTTCATGCCGCTCGTAAGGTCCTATCTCGGCGAAGATGCGCCACTGGTTCCCTCCGAGCCGTTCGTCTATGCCGTCCATCGCGACAGCCAGGTCAAGACCGAGGACTTTTGCGCATATCTCGATGCCGTCCAGGAGTTGGTGCTGCAGGACCCCAAACGCGACAGTTATTTTGGGGTCGATCTTCATCGTCCTCCCCGACGAATGACCCCGGCGGAACTCGAGAGCCGGTTTGACCCAGAGCTGATTAAGTCCTCCTTCTATACTGGGGAAATAGCCGTCGATATTCCGGCCCTGTCCCGATCGTTGAGCCGGCTAATCATGCAGGACCCCGGGATCGATGTGCGTACCGGCCATACGATCATGGCTGTGACCGACGATCGTAACCGCATGAGCGTGCGCAGCGTCGGCCTGGACTTCTATCGAGCATTGCGACACCTTCGACGTCGTCGTGAACACACTCTGGGATGGCCGATTGGCCATCGATGCCACGCGCGATATCCACCCTGAGCGGACGTGGATTTACCGCTTCAAACACGGGATTCGCTTTAGCTCGGCTGCCGAAGGCTGCTTGCCGTCTGTCACCCTTGTCCTTGGCCCGTTCGGTGATTTGGTCGACTATGGTGACGGCCGGTTCTACCTGTCCTGGTACCCCGCGTGCATGACGGCGACTTCGAAGTTGCTGAGCCCCCCTGCCTGGCAGGCGGAACCGGACGAGCCGTTGCGCTCCACGATCATCAGGGATTTATTTGCCGCCATGGCGGAAATCATTCCTGGACTGCACGGAGCGCAACCGAATCACATTGAGGTTAAGGCGGGGGCCATTGTTGCTTGGGGGTCTTCCGACATCGACGATCAGATGAGCGAGTTGCATCGCCGTCACGAAATCGGTGTGCATTCGTATGACAGGTATCATTCTATCGATGCCGGCAAGCTAACCATGGCGCCCTACTTTGCCGAGGTTTGCGCGGACCGTATCCTCGCGAAGTCATCGCGATGACTCAAGCCGGTTCCCCCTGCTGCTCATTCGGCAATCGAGGAAATCTGCGCCCCTCGCGGAACCCGAACTCGTAGAAGTGCTGGAATGGATCGACCGCCGCGGCCGCGACGTCCGGGTTATTCCGCAGGTAACTGGCGGCATCGAACCGTCTGGCCAATATCGCAGTCTGGCCGCTGCGCAGCAATTCGTGAATTTCAATGTTCAATTCGCAGTCGTCAATCAACTCGCGCAGCCCCGGCGCGCGCGGTGCAATGGCCCATGCCCGGCGAGCCATAGCCAAAGCTTCGGTGCTTCGATTGCTGCCGAGCTGAAGTTTGGCGAGATGAGCCGGCGTCTCCCAGTTGTCCGGATCGGCATCGACCGCCGCCACGGCGAGGTCCATCCCGGTGCGGGCGTCGCCTTGAATCAACGCGTTATGTGACTTCGCCAGAAGGGCAATTCCCAGGATTCCCTTGCCATAGCTGTCGGTACGCGTGCGCGCAGTTCGGACGATTTGCTCTGCGCGGGCAAGCTGCGCCGGAGAGAATGCTCCCATGCAGAACGTCATGTGACGCCGCAGCATGGCTGCTTCAGCCGCCAATTCGATCGCATCCCTCTCCGTCTTCGGAAGATCGGCCTGGCGAATAAGCTTCAGCATGCGCATCCGATGATCTTCCAGCGCTTCGAGCAAACGCTCTCTGGGGCGACCGAACAGTCGTCTTTCCGATGCGGCGATCCTGTCGTGAAAGGTGCGCTTCAAATATAGGGGGCGCGGCACGCAGACCGCCGGCCCTGACAGCAGCAAATGCAGCACCCATTCGCACTCAACCGCAAAGCCGTCATACGCGTCGGTTGGAAAGTCGCGATGCTGGCGCACCGTGGAGCGCGTCACCCCTTTCATAGGACCGGCTTCAGCACCTCCAAAGAAGAATGACATGAGCCGATCGAACATCGGCTCCTCCTTCAGGCGAAGCCGCAGCCGATAGGAGTCCCGGCCGAAACAATCGATGTCGCTGTACGCGACGCTGGCCTGCGGTCGCTGGATCAACGCATCGAGAAGTGTGGCGATATAGTCCGGCGCAATGAGGTCGTCGTGGGACAGGATCAAAAAATAGGGCGTAGAGACTTGCTGCAGGAGATTTCTGATATTGCCGGCCCAGCCGAGAACGGTGGGATTGATGCTGACTCTGAAGCGGTCATCCCGCAGAAACGGTTGGCACGCGATAAATGTCTCCGAAGCCGGCGGTTCTATCGCGACCTCGACGACAAAATCGGGATATGTCTGGGCAAGCACCGACCGCAAGGTGCTCCCGATGAAGGCTTCCGAACGGTAGGCCGGGATGCACACGGTTACGGTATCGGTCACGCCATCACCCCGAATTTGGCGATTAACGCGGGCTTTGCAGGCAGCCCCGCGGGTTCGATGCCGATGCTAGCAACTTCCCGGAATCCCACAAAGCCCAATGGCGGAAGGCCTCGGGTCCCCCCTACTCCCACTCGATCGCCCGGAAACTCGTGGGAAAAGTCGTAATAGTCGGCCGTCAGGCCGTCGGTCGAGGTGGCCGCTCGCTCGCGGTGTATCGCATTGCTCATCCAGCGCTATGGCGGCCTGCTATGCTTGTTGGATCATCGGTAAGGGATCCCCCGCCCAGGCACTGATGGCTGAGAGAGTTTGTTTAGTGCTCCCGCCTGGGCACGGGAGCGTCAAAATGCAGCCTCATCACCAGCCCACAGATCATGATGGGGAGACCCTTTTGGCTTTGGAGCGCGCGGTCAACGACGCCGTGGCGACGTTAAAGGTCAACGATCCTTTTCGCGATTGGGCCAAGGATGGCGAGTTGAGAACCAAGCTCGCCGAACGGCTCTTCGCACTGCTGGCGAGAGGCGTGACCGACCCAGACGAGCTTCGCATGCGCGCTTTAGAGAGCCTGAAGCGTCCGCAGAACAGCACCTTAAGCGTTCGCACAGCCGGTTTCTGAAAGAGCGCCCGGGGCGCGAGCCTTACCGCGAGCCTCCGCAGACAAAAGATAGCGGGATCAGGTCTACTGTTCCTTCCTCACCGGCCCGAGGACCGAAGAGGCCTCCATATAGCCGGTGACGCCCGGACGCCACAGCAGGTCGTCGCCCCGGAGTTCGCCGCGCTTCGCCTGACGCCGCAATTCCTCGTAGGTGAAGGGACCTGAGCGCGTGCCCCCGCGCGAGACGTGCCAGATGCGCTCGTAGATGTCCTCGCCCATGCGCTCGTCCTCGGTGGGCGCACGCGCTTTCAAGTGCGACCGGACGCGGTCGATAAAGCCGTCGCGCAATTTCAGCTGTCCGGATTTTGAGCCGAAGGCGCGGAACGCGCGCACGCTGATCCCCAGCCAAACGCCTAAGTAAAACGGAGGGCTCGAATAAAGACGCGCCCAGGCACCGGGCGCATAGCGTGCCAGGACATAGCCAGCCAACACAAACACCGCGCCCCAGCAAATGGGGGTGACGAGAAATCGGGGAATAACGCGCCAGCGCAAGCGCCCCTGCGCCGCCCACACGACAGCGCGGGGCAGCCCATAAAGAAGCGGCAGGGCGATGGTGCGAAACGCCAACGCTCCAAGCAAATAGCCGGCGGCGAACAGGCCGGCTTCTTCGGCAAGAAATCTAACGAGGTCCCAGTCCATCCTCGATCTTAGTCTTCCGAATGACGTCGGCTACAGCTCAGAATCTCTTCCCCCTACTCGGGCGGCCTCGAAACGTCACGCCTCGCGGCGGGCTCTGCCCCCGGTCTCGCCGCTTGAGAACACGACCGCCACGCCGGCTGGACCGGACTCTGCCGACTCCGGGTTGGCGCCGGCAGAGCGGGGTGCTGCCACAACCACTTGATTCCGGCCCTGCTCCTTGGCGGCGTAGGCGGCGATGTCGGCCTCATGCAGCAACACGTCGAGGCTATAGCCAAAACGATCGGTCGACGCGACTCCGACGCTCGCCGTCACGTTCACCGGCACATCGCCAACGTGTATCGTTGTCGCTGCAATTCGCCCCCGCATCCGCTCGGCAATCGCAACCGCCTCCCTCGTATCCGTCTCCGGGAGCAAACAGCAGAATTCATCGCCGCCCAACCGAAACAAGAAGTCTCCGGGGCGAATGTTGTTGCACGCGATAGCGACAAATCTCATCAGGACCTGGTCGCCGCCGACATGTCCAAACCGGTCGTTGAGCTCCTTGAACTGATCGAGATCGAACAGGAGGACACAAAGCGGCTTCTTCGCCATCCGATGTCGCTTGATCAGCCGCTCTCCGTAGGTGAGGAACGCGCGGCGGTTGAGGGCCCCGGTCAGCAAATCGGTCTGCGCCTTGAGCATCTGCTCGCGCTCGAGCCGCTCTCGGGTCATGGCGACGATGAGCACAGCCAACATGAGGGTGAGAAGGACAAGGATCAGAGTGAATGCGCCCATCCAATTCGGCTGCATGGGCTGCGCGCCGAACGGAAACGGAGCAACGCCAATGAGAGCGATCCGGCTGGCAAAAAAGAGTGAAAGCGACGCAAACAGAACGATGACCGCCCAACGCGACGGCAGCCTTTCGTCGCGGCCTCGCCAGAACTCGACCGCCGACATGGCGGCGAGCGGAGACAGCAAGAGCGACGATACAACAATCCGATAGCTCGCAGTCTCGAGGAAGCCCGGGACAAGGCAGACAAACATCCAGATTGCCGGCGCCACCAACACGGGCAGCCAAAGCGGCTCACGGCCCTCGAACGTGCGCGCGCCCTGCCAACAGCAGGCCATGGCGGCGATCAAAATCGCGATCTCATAGCCGAACGGTAGGGACAAGAACACGAACTGGCCGAGCAGATAGACGGCCACCGCCACGTCGCTGAGAAAGAAGGTCGCGCTCCACCAAATGAAGCAGACCGCGCGCTTGTCCCTAAGCCAGAAGACGAAGAACAAGATCCCGAGCAGGAACCTGGCTAAAATCCCGATCAACAGGACCGTGTAGCTGTCGATCTGCATGCTGATCCCCTGCGCTAGGCTGTTCCCAACCGAGGCCCCTCACTCCCACTCGATGGTCCCGGGCGGCTTGGAGGTGATGCCGTAGACCACGCGGTTGATGCCGCGAGTCTCGTGGAGGATACGCCAAGCTACGTTACCGGAACATTCTCAAAGAGCCATCCGCGATGATTGCCGCGATGCCGTCCGCATCCGGTTGATGTCATTTGTTTGCGCTACCGGCCTAGCGGCCTACTTGAGCGCATTCTCCCTACATCTCCCAGGTCAATCCCACGAAGTAGGCCCCGAGGGGGATGGCGCGCCGAGAAGCGCAAGTCCTTATGGTGTCCGCGATCGCGGCGGGCGCCTCACGGCGCGCCACACGCGCATCAGATAGTGCGCTACCGCGCTTCACGCGACTTGAGTGCAGGGCGCAGCGCGCGCCATTCCGAGGGCATGCCATTTCGAAGTCCTTGGCGCGCGCTGCAGTGCTTTTAGCATCAAAAAGACCGTCAGCAGCAGCAATGCGACGCAGTTGCACGAACGGCACGAGTCGGGCGACTTCGACACCGAGACGCAGGACAAGATCGCGGCGCCCGCCTAGCGGGCACCGCCGATCAGCCGGAGCCAAGGCGTGGCGTGAAACAGGCTCATCAGCGCGTACATCGGAGTCATGCCGGTCAAGGATAAGCCGCCGTGCATGGCTCTACAGAACGCGTCGAATGAACCGCTGCCGTGAATGGCGCTAACCAGCGCCATCGCGGCGAAGGTCGGCGCAGCCGCGAGACCGAGCCAGCGGACGACGCCGGGAGCATTGCCGCTCCCAGCGCGTCCTGCGAACCCAACCCCACATGTGTGAGCGTTGTTCATGGCCTGTGTCCTTACCCGCGCGCGCTGCAGCACGAGGCGGACGCGGGTGTCGCCTTCGCAGGCACTTGCGGCTCGTAACGATCGTGATGGCTTAGCCATTCCATCTTATAGAACGTGTCGCGCTCGTCGCGGCCCTTGGGCGTGAGGTCGAGCATGCGATACGTTCCCATCATCACCTCGACGCCACGTCCGTAAGTCGAATAAGTGTGGAAGACATCGCCCGCCTCGTCCTTCCAGAACACGCTGACGCCGGGCCATTCCTCGAACGCGTAAGGCCAAGTGCCGTAGTTGTAGGGAAGCTCGCCTTTGGCGACCTCTTGCCCCGTGAAGCTGACGCGGAAATCATAGTTGAAGCTGTTGCCGTATGAGGACAGCCACTTGAACGGCCAGCCCATGCGCTTTCGGAAGCGCTCGATCTCGGCGAACGGCGCGCGCGAGATGACCACGAAGGTGACGTCGCGATGGGCGAGATGCGGGAGCATGCCTTCCACGTGGTCGGCCATAAAGGAGCAGCTCTTGCAACCTTCTTCCGCGCCCGGCGTCAGCATGAAATGCTGCACCATGAGTTGGCGGCGACCGTCGAACAGATCGGCGAGCTTTTGCCGACCATCGGGGCCTTCAAAAACGTAGTCCTTGTCCACCCGCACCCAGGGCAATTGCCGGCGCAACTGCGCGACCTGATCGCTGCGGCGCGTGAGGTCCTTTTCGGCAGCCAGCAGATCGCGCCGCGCTTCCAACCACTTATCGCGTGAAACGGTCAAATGTGTCGTCATTGCGGTACTCCTTTCATAGCCCGCTTGCCGGGCGTTGGTCGTGAGCTAGATTTAATGCCGACCGCCGGTGGGGTAGGAGTGACAAGTGTGTCGGGATTTTGAATGGACTCCCTGATTACGGCAGCGGCCCGCGCCCTCGCCTTGGGCGATGCCCTGAGCGCGCTGAACCACATCGCCCTGCGTAGCGACGCGCCGGCCTTGGCCCTGCGCGGCATCGCCATGGCGCAACTCGGCGACCTCGACCGCGCCAAGACTCTCTTGCGGCGCGCGGCGCGCAGCTTCGGACCGCACGAGGCGATCGCCCGAGCGCGGTGCGTTGTGGCCGAGGCCGAGATTGCGCTCGTCTCGCGCGATCTCAATTGGCCGATCAAGTCGCTCGAGGCCGCGCAGGCGGTACTTTCGAAACACGGCGACCACGCCAACGCCGCGCACGCGCGTTATCTTGCCATTCGCCGCCTGCTGCTGCTCGGCCGCCTCGATGCGGCCGAGCGCCTGCTCACCAACTTCGATCCAACGCCGCTGCTGCCCGCCTCACGCGCCGCCCATGAACTGGTCATCGCCGGCATTGCGATGCGGCGCCTTCATATCAAGGCGGCGCGCGCCGCACTGGAACAAGCCGCGAGCGCCGCGCATCTGGCCCACATACCGTCGCTCAATGCCGAAGTGGGAGACGCGGCAAATATGCTCGACACACCGGCGGCGCGGCTGATATCGCGCGGCGACGAGCGCATGGTCCATCTTGACGAGGTCGAATCGCTGCTGGCGTCCAAAGCGATAGTTGTCGATGCCTGCCGGCGCGCGGTCTGCCAATCCGGCAAACTGATTGCACTCGAAACACGCCCGGTCCTGTTCGCGCTCGCCCGCGCACTGGCTGAAGCCTGGCCCGGTGATGTCTCGCGCGCCGACCTACTGGCGCGCGCCTTCCGCGCCAAGCACGCCGATGAATCGCATCGCGCGCGCCTACGCGTGGAGATCGGCCGTCTGCGCAAGACCATTGGAGCAGTTGCCGACATCAATGCAACCTCGGATGGCTTTGCGCTCAAGCCGCGCCACGCCCACGACGTGACTGTGCTCGCCCCGCCGACCGATGAGGCGCATGCGACGGTGCTGGCGCTGCTCTCCGACGGCGAAGCTTGGTCGAGTTCGGCCCTGGCATTGGCGCTCGGCGCCAGCGCGCGCACCGTGCAGCGCGCGCTCGACGATCTGACAGGGGACAATAAAGTGCAGGCCATCGGCCGCGGCCGCGCGCGCCGCTGGATGGCACCGCCCGTGCCTGGTTTCCCGACAACCTTGTTACTCCCGGCCGCGCTGTCGGCTGGTTAGGTTGCACGCATCAACTGAACGCAAGGAGATCGCGTCATGCAACGAACCACAGCAACCATCGTCCGCGAATACACCTTTCCGGACGTCACGAATGTCCACGGCGTCAGCTTCGACGGCGCCAATGTTTGGATCGCGACCGGCGACGCGCTTAACGCCATCGATCCGGACAGGGGTAATGTCGTGCGCAAGCTCGAGGTCTCCGCGCAGGCGGGCACCGCCTTCGACGGCCAGCACCTGTTTCAGATTTCCGGCGACCGCATTCAGAAGGTCGATCCGCAGTCGGGCAAGGTCGTCGCCACCATCCCGACGCCCGATGGCGGCGCGGCCGGCATGGCATGGGCGGAGGGCTCGCTCTGGGTCGGGCAGCATCGCAACCGCAAAATCCATCAGGTCGATCCCGAAACCGGCAAGGTGCTGCGCACTATCGAGTCGAACCGTTTCGTCACCGGCGTCACTTGGGTCGGCGACGAGCTCTGGCACGGCACCTGGGAAGGAGAGCACAGCGAGTTGCGCCATATCGACCCGGAGACCGGCGAAGTGCTCGAACAGCTCGACATGCCGGCCGGCATCATCGTGTCGGGGCTGGAGTCGAACGGGCGCGACACGTTCTATTGCGGCGGCGGCAACAGCGGCAAGCTGCGGGCGGTGAGAAAGCCGGCGTGAGCTGACGCACCACAGCGGGCGTTAGTTCTTTGCGTCTGCCGCATCAAGTAGCGCCAGCGATAGCGCAGGAAAAATGACCGAGTATCCACGCATGAGCCGTGCCGCAATCGAAGACGCGGATGGCCGGGGGGCTTGGAGGTGATGTCGGTGACGACGCGGTTGATGCCGCGCACCACGTTGCCGTTGCCGTGCCCCGGCTGCTAAACATCCGGCCATGCTCGAACCCATCCTGATCCTCGTCGATGCCGATGCCTGTCCTGTAAAAGACGAGGTTTTTCGGGTCGCCGCAAGATACGCGGTCAAGACCATCGTCGTTTCCAACGACTATATGATGCTGCCGAAGGACGCGAACATCGAGCGCGTGATCGTCGATCAGGGCCTCGACGTTGCCGATGATTGGATCGCGGAGCGGGCCCGCCCCGGCGTGATCGTGGTGACAAACGATGTGCCGCTCGCCCATCGCGCCGTCACGGCAAAGGCCGAGGCCATCGCGCCGAACGGCAAAGTCTTCACCGACGCTTCCATCGGCATGACCCTCGCCATGCGCGATCTGATGACCGATTTGCGCTCGGCGGGCGAGATCACGGGCGGTCCGCGGCCGTTCTCGAAGGCCGACCGCTCGGCCTTCCTGCAGGCGCTCGATGCGGCAATCGTGCGTCTGAAGCGTGAGGGTTACCCCACGGATCGGCCCGCCGCGTGATGCCGGCCGCTAAGCGGGATCACTCCCACTCGATCGTCCCGGGCGGCTTGGAGGTGATGTCGTAGACCACGCGGTTGATGCCGCGCACCTCGTTGATGATGCGCCGCGCGGCATGCCCCAGGAACTCGTGGGAGAAGTCGTAATAGTCGGCCGTCATGCCGTCGGTCGAGGTGACGGCGCGCAGCGCGCAGACGAAATCGTAAGTGCGCGCATCGCCCATCACGCCCACGGTGCGCACCGGCAGCAGCACGGCGAAGGCCTGCCAGATCGTGTCGTAGAGGCCCGCTTTGCGGATCTCGTCCAGATAGATGGCGTCGGCCTGGCGCAGGATCTCGAGCTTCTCCGGCGTAATCTCGCCGGGAATACGGATGGCGAGCCCCGGCCCCGGGAAGGGATGGCGGCCGACGAAGGCTTCCGGCAGCCCGAGCTCGCGGCCGAGCTTACGCACCTCGTCCTTGAACAGCGCGCGCAACGGCTCGACCAGCTTCAGCTTCATGGTCTCGGGCAGGCCGCCGACATTATGATGCGACTTGATGGTGACGCTTGGGCCCCCTGTCGCCGACACGCTCTCGATGACATCGGGATAGAGCGTGCCTTGGGCCAGGAACTCGGCATCCTCGAGCTGCTCGGACTGCTCCTCGAACACTTCGACGAACAAGCGTCCGATGATCTTGCGCTTGGCTTCCGGGTCGGAAATGCCATCGAGCGCGCGTAAAAAACGTTCGCTCGCATCCACATGAATGAGCGGAATGTTGTAGTGGCCGCGGAACAGATCCACCACTTGCTTGGCTTCGTCCTGGCGCAGAAGCCCGTGGTCGACGAAGATGCAGGTGAGCTGATCGCCGATCGCCTCGTGGATGAGGAGCGCGGCGACCGCCGAGTCCACGCCGCCCGACAGCCCGCACACCACCCGGCCCTCGTCCACCTGGTCGCGAATACGCTGAACTTCCGCCTCGCGGAACTGCGCCATGCTCCAGTCGCCGTCGCAGCCGGCGATCTCCCGCACAAAGTTCGCAATGAGCGCCGCGCCTTTCGGCGTGTGCACCACCTCGGGATGGAACTGCACGCCGAACAGCCGCCGCGAATCGTCGGCGATGGCGGCGAACGGCGCGCCGGTCGAGATGCCGACGGCGCGGAAGCCGGGCGGCAGCTTGGTTACCCGATCGCCATGGCTCATCCACACTTGCGCCCGCTCGCCTTCGTCGAACACGCCGGCGAAGAGCGGCGTCTCGTCGATGATCTGCAGCTCGGCGCGGCCGAATTCGCGTGTCCGTCCCGCCTCCACCTGGCCGCCGAGGGCCGCCACCATCGCCTGCTCGCCATAGCAGATGCCGAGCACGGGGACGCCCGCGGTAAACAGGCTTTGCGGCGCGCGCGGCGTACCGGTCTCATGCACGCTTGCGGGCCCGCCGGACAGGATGATGGCCTTGGGCGGGACGGGCCCAAGGGCAGCTTCCGCCTTGTCGAAGGGCACGATCTCGGAATAGACGCCCGCCTCGCGCACCCGGCGCGCGATGAGCTGGGTCACCTGGCTGCCGAAATCGACGATCAGCACCCGGTCTTGGGGACCGTCAGGGAGCACGTCTTGCGGGTCTTTGGCCGGGTCTTGGCTTGCGATTTCGTCGGTATCCGTCATGGCCGGTGGTTATAGCAGCATCGGCGAACAGGCAATGGCTCTCGACCCGCTCGTCATTCCGGCGCAAGCCGGAATCCAGCGGCTCTCGCTCAAATCCCAGGCAGCCTGGATCCGGCTTTCGCCGGGATGACGCCACGTGTAGCGTCCCGGGGGAGAAGCGAAGCCGCGTGAATTGCAAAAGGGTTCAGTTGGTGAGCCGTTCCGAGCCAGACGCCGAGGCGCGCCTGCGCCAGCAGATCGAGGCCTATCACGACGCGGCGCTCGCCTATGCCTGCGTCAAGCTCGGCCTGCCCGAGACCATGGGCGCGGAGGCCTGGACGGCCGACGACCTGGCCAAGACCTTGGATTTGTCGGCGCCGCATCTCCTGCGCACCTTGCGCGGGCTCGTGACCATCGGTCTCTGCGCGGCAGGGCCCGGCGAGAGTTTCGCGCTGACGGACACAGGCCGCGCGCTGGCGCCCGACGCCCATTCGACCTTGCGCGAGAAGCTGCTGATCGTGGTCGAGCAATATTGGCGGCCCTGGGCCAATCTCGCCTCTTGCGTCAAGACGGGAACACCCGCCTTCGAGCAGACTTTCGGTGAGCCAGTCGGCGCCTGGCGGCGGTCCCATCCCGAGCAAGGCGCCGTGTTCGAGGCCTATGTCGAGGGCGAGACCTTCGCGCAAAGCGCCCCCATCGTGGCGGCGCTCGACCTCGCCGGCGTCAACACCATCGCGGAGATCGGCGGCGGCCATGGCGCTCTGCTGGCCGCCGTGCTGCTAGCGCATCTGGACCTCCACGGCATTCTCATGGACGTCCCCCATAAGCTCGCGGGCGCCCGGGTCTATCTCCAGTCCGATGGGCTCGCCGGGCGCGTCGGTCTCGTGGGCGGCGATGCATCCGTCGCGGTGACGGTCGCAGCCGACCTTTATCTTTTGAAATCCGTCCTCCAGCAGCACGGCGACGGGCAGGCGCGCCAGCTTCTGGAGAACTGCCGCAAGGCGATGAAGCCGGGCGCCAAGCTTGTCGTCATCGAGCGGCTCTTGCCCGAGACGGCCACGGACGATCCCGCCGCGGTCATGCTCGACCTCCACATGATGGCCATTACCGGCGGCCGGGTGCGGAGCCTGCCTGAGATGAAAGCGCTGCTGGCGAGCGCGGGGCTATCGGTCGCCAGACTCTCCCTGATCGATGACGGCCACACCCTCATCGAGACGACCCGCCCCTGAAACCAAAAAAGCCCCGGCCTGACGGCCGGGGCTTTCTGTTATCTCAATTTGTCTCAGCGGTTAGTCCGCGGGGGCGCACGTTCCAGAAGCGTCGTCCCAAATCATGCCTGCGTCCTCGCAGCTTGCCTGATCCGTAGGCGTGTCCTGAGCGAAAGAAGGCGCGGCAAACGGAGCCGCTAGGCCCAATGCGAGAAGCATCGTAACCAGACTTTTCATTGGAGTGTATTCCTAGATGGAAGTCGCCGGAAACCGGCCAACTCGACGGTTACGAGTGGATTTTGACAACGTCAAGACCTAACTACGGCGGCCGTCGTACGCTTTGCCGTTGCAATTGCGGCGCGCTGTTTGCGCCCCGTTCCGCCCCTGGAAACCCTGCACCCGCAACTCAGCAAAATCCGCGAACAGATTCAAAGGAATCGCCAAATCGCCCGGGCACATGGCAGCTCGCCCCATAGCACCGCCCGCAGCGAAGGCTTATCCTGCCGCTTCCGAAGCGCCAGGATCAAAGACGATGAGAGGCTGGGTGGCGGGTTTGACCTTGGTCGTCTGCCTGGCGTCCGCCAGCGGGACGCTCATTGCCTATTCCGGTCCGGACTACGCCAAGCTCAAGGCCCTGCTGCCGCCGGGACCGGATGCGGCGCTCTGCCTCGCCCGGACGTATGACGCGGACCATCTGAACAAGCATAAGCGGCAGACGGTGACCGAGCTCATTCTCTTCATCCGTTACGTCGCCTTGAGCGACGACGACGCGATCCTCGTCGCGACCGAGGACGGCGGGACCGAGAAGCAGGACTTCCGCTACGACTTCACTTTGGCGGCGAAGGTCAGGGAGCGGCGCGAGACGCTCTACGCGAGCGGCGACTGCGCCTCGGCGGAGGGCATCGGCTGCGGCGTGGAATGTGACGGCGGCGGGGTCGACATCGAGCCGATCGCCGGTGGCGATGGCGCAGTCCTTGTGCGGCTCGAGCGCATCCGCATGACGCGCGGCTGTGGCGACGGAGAGGCTGTCGACCTCGAGGGCGGCGCGGACGACAAGGTCTTCAAACTGAGCAAAGTCCCGCGGCCCCTTTGCGAATCCATGCAAATTCGGGCCGAGAAGTCCCTGCAATGATTCGCGCTTCCGGCTGAGTGAAGCGCTAGCTCGCCCGCTCCAATACCGCGACGAAGAAGCCGTCGGTCCCATGGCTGAGCGGCGTCATCAGCAGCGTCTCGTCCGAGCCGTCCGCCGATGGCGGCGGCGCGGACGGTAGCGCCGCCTCCCAGGCCGCGCGCCATGGGACAATCTCGAAGTCGCCATGGCGGGCGAGAAACGCCTCGACCTGGCCGCGATTCTCCGGCGGCAGCACCGAGCAGGTGACATAGACAAGCCGGCCCCCCGGCTTGACCAGCGGCGCCCCCAGATCGAGCACGGCGCTCTGCTCCGCACACCGCGCCTCCAGCATCTCCGGCGACAGCCGCCATTTCGCGTCTGGACGCCGCCGCCAAACGCCTGAGCCCGTGCAGGGCGCATCGATGACCACCAGGTCCATCTTGCCGTCGAGCGCGCGCAAAGCCTCCGCCGCTCCCGCCTCCAGCACCTGGACATTGCGGGCGCCGGCCCGTTTCAGCCGCTCGAAGATCGGCCTGAGGCGCGTCCGGTCGGAATCGTAGGCATAGAGCTGCCCGGTATTCTGCATGAGCGCCGCCAAAGCCAAGGTCTTGCCGCCGGCGCCGGCGCAAAGATCGATGGCCTGTTGGCGCGGCCCCGCCCCGCTGAGCAGCGCGGCAATTTGCGAGCCCTCGTCCTGGACCTCGAACCAGCCTTTGCCGTGGCTCGCTTCCGCCTCCACATTGGGACTGCGCGCCGGACCTTGGCGGGGGGCGATGCGGACGCCGACGGGTGAATGGGGCGTGGCCCTAGCCTCCAGCCGGTGAAGCGCTTTCAGGACCTTGTCGGGCGTGGCCTTCAGCGTGTTCACCCTGAGGTCGACGGGCGCGCGCGCCGACAGCGCCGCCCCCTCCGCGGCCGCTCTGGCCCCAAAGGCGCCGGTGAAGGCCGCGTCGAGCCAATCCGGGTAGTCGCCAAAGATGTGGGCCGGCGCATCGCTGGAGATCTCGCGCCCCAGCGCCGCAAGCTCGGCCTCGGAGAGCGGTTCTGGCGCGAAGCGACTGCCGTCGCACAGGGCGGCGACCTCATCGGGTGTCATGCCCCAGCCGGTGACGAGGGTGCGCAGCACGAGCGCGCGCGGGGCATCCTCCCCCATGACGAATGCGCAAGACGCGCGCTTTCGCAGGCAATCGAACACAAGATTGCCGATCGCCGCGCGGTCGCCGGAGCCGGCAAATCGGTGCCCGAGACCCCAATCCTTCAACGCGTCGGAGGCGGGCCGCTTGCGCTGCGCGATATCGGCGAGAACCTCGATGGCCGCGCTCAATCGCGCTGCTGGCGTCATCAGGCCGCCGAAAACAGAATGACGCGGGCGATGACAATGACCCAGATCAGCGCCAGCGCGATGGCGCCGATAAGGAACACGGGCGTGCGGTGGCTAAGCCGGTTCGAGGTCACGTGGATCGTGGCATGAACGATGCGCGACACGACGAACATCCACATCAGCACGTAGAGTGTCACGTCCAGCGTGTGCGTGATGAGCGCGAGCAGGACCACCACGTAGAACAGGACCGGCATCTCCACCGAGTTGTGGAAGGCATTGCTGATCTGGAGCACCCGAGGCGGCCAATTCGGCTGACGCAAGGCGACCTGCTCAGGGGCCACCTCGCCCCGCCGCACCGCCCGGAGCCTGAGGATGATGGTCCAGAACAGGAGCACGAAGGTCAGCGCGACCTGCACGAACATCGGCATCAGAATAGCTTCGATCGACATTGGGTCCCCTTCGCATGCCGCGGACGAGCAACCGAGCGACAACCCGGCGCGGAGCCCTTATACGCTGTTAGGCGGACTTCTGTAGAGCTAGGGCTCGAAAACTCATGTCTCCTCCTTCCAGGCCGCTGCTCACGTATCCGCTCGCCTTTCTGGCCGGCGCCGCCGGCGCCCTGCTCGCCTGGGTGCTCACTGGGTTTGTGGCCGCCTACTTCGCCGGCCTCGCGGGCGTCTCCGACATGGAAGGCGGGCGCGCCATGTTCGCCTTCTTTGGCGTGGCCCCCTTTGGGGGCCTTGCCGGCCTCACGCTCGGCGTCTGGCTGGTGTTGCGCTATTGGGGCGGTTATCGGGGCTTCGCAAACCTCGTCGGAAGGGCTGCCGCCGTCGTCGTGGCCCTGTTCGCCGTCACGGCTTTGGGGCTCTGGGCCTACAGCCTCTCGGGCGATGTGCTCGTCACCAATGGACCGGCCCCGCTAGTCAATTTCGAGATTCGCTTCCCTCCCAATGCCGTACTGCCAGCCCAACTCGCCGGTCTGAGCGTCGATCTCGACACGGACAAGAACACCATGCCGGCCGACGATTTGCGGCAGGCGAGCGATGATGGGAGAGCGGTCCTTTCCGGCGACATTCAGCTCTATTTCCGGACGAGCCATCGCATCGTTGTCCTGCACGTCACGGGCGAGCCCGACCGGCTATTTATGCTTCGGCTGGCCAGCAACCCACCGGGCTCGGCGGATTTCGGCCCCTGGCAGAACGTCGATCACGTCGCTGACCGGCCAGACGGGGCGCTGCGCAAAGGGACTGAGGAGGATGGCTACGAGATCAGATATCGGGTCGAACGCAGCGACTGATCGCAAAATGCCCAAAAATGCTCGGTAATCATGGACCGAAGTTAAATTGACGCGGGGCGGCGCGCCCTTCTAAACCTAGGCCCAAAGAAAGAGCCCCTGCGTTTCCAAGGAGAGTCCCCATGCGCTTTCGCGCTTTCGCGCTCATTTCCGCCGCGGCCGCCGCGCTTCTTGTCACGGCCATCCCGGCTTCCGCCGAGGAGCCGGTCGATCCCTGCTTCGACGGCAACGGAACGGTCAAGGAGGTGCTCGACGCCTGCGCCGATTTCATCGCCAAAGGCTCCGACGACAAGAAACTCATGATCCGGGCGCACAGCATCCGCGCCATGGGGCTCGCCGCCACCGGCAGCGTCGATGAGGCTCTGACGGAGATGACGGCCGCCGTCGATATCGATCCCGAGCGCGCCAACAGCTATTTCATGCGCGCCGCCGGTTACGACGCCAAGAAGGATTACGACAAGGCGATCGCAGATCTCGACCATGCCATCCGTCTCAACGACAACGACGCCGACTATTATTTGCTGCGCGGCACGGTCTACGGCCACAAGAACGATTTCGATCAAGCTCTTGTCGACATGAACAAGAAGGTCGAGCTCGATCCCAAGGCGAGCAACGGCTATTCGAGCCGTGGCGCGCTCTACCGCAAACGCAAAGAGTACGACCTGTCGATTGCCGACTATTCCGAAGTCGTCAAGATCGATCCCCAGGACACCAAGGGATATGTCGACCGCGGCTGGGTCTATGTGCTGAACGACGACCTCGACAATGCCGGCACCGATTTCGACACCGCGCTGAAGCTGCAGTCGAACAACGCGCTGGCGCTGGTCGGGCGCGGCGTGGTCAAGAGCCGCAAGGGAAAGCCCACCGACGGCAGCGCCGACCTCAGGCTGGCGGAAAGGCTCGAGCCCGGCATCATCGACGAGGTCCGCAAGCTCGGCGTCAAATAGCGCCGCGCCCTATCCCTCGCGCGGGTAGTTGGGCGATTCCCGCGTGATCGTCACGTCGTGCACGTGGCTCTCGCGGAAGCTCGCCGTCGAGATGCGGATAAACTCGGCGCGGGTCTGGAAGTCGGCGATGGTGCGCGCGCCGGTATAGCCCATGGAGGCGCGCAAGCCGCCGATCAGCTGATGCAGCACGCTCGCGGCCGGCCCCTTGTAAGGCACCTGCCCTTCGATCCCTTCCGGCACTAGCTTCAGCGTATCCTTGATCTCCTGCTGGAAATAGCGGTCGGCGGAGCCGCGCGCCATGGCGCTGATCGAGCCCATGCCGCGATAGGATTTGTATGAGCGCCCCTGATAGAGGAACACCTCGCCCGGGCTCTCGTCGGTGCCGGCGAGCAGCGAGCCGAGCATGACGCAGTCGGCGCCGGCGGCCAATGCCTTGGCGAGATCGCCCGAATAGCGGATGCCGCCGTCGGAGATCACCGGCACGTCGGCCTTCTTCGCCACCTCGACCAATTCCAGCAGCGCGGTGAATTGCGGCACGCCGACACCGGCGACGATCCGCGTGGTGCAGATGGAGCCCGGACCGATGCCGACCTTGATGGCGTCGGCGCCGGCGTCGATCAGCGCGCGCGTGCCGTCGGCGGTCGCGACGTTGCCGGCCACCACTTGCACCGCGTTCGAGTGACGCTTGATGCGTGACACCTGGTCGAGCACGAGCTGCGAATGGCCATGGGCCGTGTCAACCACGACCAAGTCGACGCCGGCGTCGATCAGATACTCGGCCCGGGCGAAGCCCGCATCGCCCACGGATGTGGCCGCCGCGACGCGCAAGCGCCCCTGCTCGTCCTTGCAGGCATGAGGATGGGCGCGGGCCTTCTCGATGTCCTTGACGGTGATGAGTCCGACGCAGCGATAGTCGTCGTCGACCACGAGTAGCTTCTCGATGCGGTGCTGATGGAGCAGCCGCTTGGCCTCCTCCATGTCGACGTTGTCGGCGACGGTGATGAGCTTCTCTTTGGTCATCAGCTCGGCCACACGCTGCCCCGGATTGGTGGCGAAGCGCACATCGCGGTTGGTGAGGATGCCGACCAGCTTGCCCGCCACGCCGCCATTGCCCTCGGGCTCGACGACCGGAATGCCGGAGATCTGATAGTCGGCCATCAGCTTCAGCGCGTCGGCGAGGGTCTGCTCGGGGTTGATGGTGACGGGATTGACCACCATGCCGGACTCGAACTTCTTCACCTGGGCCACTTCGGCGGCCTGCTCGGCGGGCTCGAGATTGCGGTGAATGACGCCGATACCGCCGGCCTGGGCCATGGCGATGGCGAGCCGCGCCTCGGTGACCGTGTCCATGGCGGAGGACAGGATGGGAATATTGACGGAAATCGACCGTGTGACGCGGGAGCCCACCTCGACCTCGTTGGGCAGGACGTTCGACGGACCCGGGCGGATCAGCACGTCGTCGAAGGTCAGCGCCAGGGCGCTGTCGGGGAAGCGGGAATTGTCGTTTGAAGAGCGCCCGTTGGGCATCGGCCAACCTCTTTTCGTCGGGCCTCTCGCGGATTTGCGCGGTGCAACATGCGGTGGCCGGTTGGCGGCTTCCTTTAGCAGCTTGTCCGGGCCTTGGAAAGCTGCCAGCGCCGTTTAACCCTCGCTGTCCACCGCTTCAAAGCCCTTGAGCTGCTTGCGCAGGCGCGGCACGGCGAGCTTGACGAAGCTCTGGACCTTCGCCTGCGGCAAGCGGTCCTCCCGGTGGATCAGGCTGACCGGAATGGCCTCCGGCTCGAAATCCTCCAAGATCAGGCGGAGCGAGCCGTCCGCCAGGCTCGGATCGGCTTGATAGGACAGCACCCGCACGATGCCGAGCCCGGCTTTGGCCGCGTCGATGGCGGCGTCGGCCGTATTGACGATCAGCCGCGGCTCGACCGTGACAATGTCGGCTTTCGCCCCGGCGAAGGCCCAGCGCTCCGCGTGCGAGAAGGTGTTGAAGCTGATGCAGCGATGGTCCGCCAGGGCCTTCGGCGTGGCGGGCACCTGCGCCCGCGCCAGATAGTCCGGGCTGGCGCAAGTCACATAGCGCACGGTGCCCAGCTGCGTGGCGCGCATGGACGAATCGGGCAGATGGCCGATGCGGATGCCGAGATCGAGCCCCTCTTCCACCAGGTCGACGACCCGGTCCACGAGCAGCATGCGCGCCGCCATGCGTGGAAAGGCATCGAGATAGCCGGCCACCACCGGCAGGACGTGCCACCGCCCGAACACCACCGGCGCCGTCAGCGCCAGCACGCCTTGCGGCTCGGCCTGCTCGCCGGTGAGACGCCGCTCCGCGGCATCGAGATCTGCCAGCACCCGGCGGCAGGTGTCGAGATAGGCGCGGCCCGGTTCCGTCAGCGCTAGACGCCGCGTCGTGCGCGTGACCAGGCGCACATCAAGCGCCTCTTCCAGCGTCTTCAAATGGCGGCTCACCGTGGTCAGCGGCATGGCGAGCCGGCGCCCCGCCGCCGACAGGCCACCTGCGTCGGCCACGGCGACGAACACCCGCATGGACGCGAGCCTGTCCATTCTATCCTTCCGGTTTATGGAACAATGAGTTGAGAAAATAGAGCATATCGCCGCCTGACGGAACACGCCATAACGGCCATCGCGAGCCGGCCCCCGGCTCCCAACCGCCAATGGAGGAGCACGTGGCCAAACTCAAGCTGTACGACCTGGAGCCGTCGGGAAATTGCTACAAGGTGCGCCTGTTCTGCGCGCTTCTCGGGCTCGAGCTCGACCTCGTTCCGGTCGACTTCATGGCCGGCGCCCACAAGAAGAGCCCGCTGATCGACATGAACCCGTTCGGCGACGTCCCCGTCTTCGAGGATGGCGACGTCGTGTTGCGCGATTCCCAGACCATCCTCGTCTACCTCGCCAGGAAATTTGGCGGCGAGGACTGGCTGCCGACCAATCCGGTGGCCATGGCCGAGGTCGTCGGCTGGCTCATGGTCGCCGAGAACGAGATCGCCCGCGGTCCGGGCGACGCCCGGCTGCACGATAAATTCGGTTTTCCCATCGATGTCGATCGCGCCCGCGACAACGCGGCCCGCATCCAGGGCCTGCTCGAGGCGCACCTGAAAACGAACGACTGGCTCGCACGCAACCGCCCGACCATCGCCGACATCGCCTGCATGCCCTATGTCGCGCTTGGCCATGAAGGCGGCGTGTCGTTGGAGCCCTATCCCGCGATAAGAGCCTGGATCGGCCGCATCAAGGCGCTGCCCGGTTTCATCACCATGCCGGCGCTCTAGAGTATCCCGCCATGCCGACTTGGATGGACATCGCCTTCTCGCGCGCGGTCAAAGACGTGCAGTCCCGGCGCGGCTCCCGCCAAGGCTATGCCCGCATGGAAGCGAAGGGCTCCGACCGGACCCATATCGATGCCGACCTTGCCGGCTTTATCGCCGGCATGCGGTCCTTCTACCTCGCCACCGCGAGCAGCAATGGTCAGCCTTACATCCAGCACCGCGGCGGGCCGCCAGGCTTCCTGCGCGTTCTCGATGAGAACACGCTCGGCTTCGCCGACTTCACCGGCAACCGGCAATATATCTCGACCGGAAATCTCGCCGAGAACCCGAAGGCGATGCTGTTCCTGATGGATTACACGACCCGTCATCGGGTGAAGATCTGGGGCACCGCCCGCGTGGTGGAGGACGATCACGAACTGATCGCCAGCCTCCTGCCCGCCGATTACGGCGCCCGCGGCGAAGCGGCGATCCTGTTCACTGTCGCGTCCTGGGACACGAACTGCCCGCAACACATCCCGCAGATGCTCTTCGCCGAGGACGTGGCCGGGCTCGCCGAGCGTGTCGCCGCGCTCGAAGCCGACAATGCGCGCCTGCGCGCCGCGCTCGCCGCGCACGCTTAGCCGGCGCGAAAGTTCACTAGGTCTTGTCGGTATTTCCGACCTTCAGCAGCCAGCCGAACAGCGCCGCGGCGACGAGCGCGCCCAGAATTTGCGCCACCAGGAAGGCGGGCACATCATGCGGCGCGATGCCGGAAAAGGTGTTGCTGAGCGCTCGCGCGATGGTGACGGCCGGATTGGCGAAGGACGTCGAGGAGGTGAACCAATAAGCCGCGGTAATGTAGAGGCCGACCGCCGGCGCGATCGCATCGATGCGGAAGCGCACGCAACCGAGAATGGTCGCGATCAGGCCGAACGTGGCCACGAACTCACCGACCCATTGGCCGAACCCGGTCCGCGTGGTTTGCGAGAACTGCAGCGGCTCCAAGCTGAACATCAGATGCGCGACGATGGCGCCGAGGCAGCCGCCGACGATTTGCACGGCGATATAAATAAGTGCGTCGCCGCGTCCGAGATCGCCCCTCACCCACATGACGAGGCTCACCGCCGGATTGAAATGCGCGCCCGACACAGACACGAAGATGGTGATGATGACGAACAGCACGGCGCCGGTCGCAATCGTGTTGCATAGGAGCGCCAGCGCCATGTTTCCGTCGGCCAGGTTCTGCGCCATGATGCCGGAGCCTACCACGGCCATGACCAGGAAGAACGTGCCGAGCGCCTCGGCCACCAGCCGCCGCGTCAGATCGAAAGTCATCGTCGCCTGCCCCCATGTCGCCGTCACGCTGGATGTGTCTACCCGATGACGCGCCTTTCCGGGCATGACAATTTCACGACAATTTTCGGCAACGATGCCTAGCAGCAGTTCGCCTCGCCGCCTTGCGCCGGCGCCGCCGTGTCGAAGGGAAGCGACGTGCCGCAGCCGGCGAAGATCCCGTAATGGGTCGAGAAGTCGCCGATGAAATCGAAATAGGGATGAAACCGCGTGTCGGCGAGCATCCGCCAGGAATTGCCGCAGATCGGGAACACCTTGCCGCGCTCGATTGTGTGGTGCTCGTCCAGCGCGAACGCCTGGCTCTGCTCCATCACGCCGCCGCGATAGATGACCGCCTGGCCGTAATCCTCGCAGGCCGGCTCCAGCCCATCGAGCTTGAACAGCCGATAGGTGGCGGAGAAGAACTTCGCTTGGCCGAGCTTCTGGCGCATGGCCTCGTTCTCCACCGTGATCGGCCGTGAGGTGACGAGGCGCGGATCGAGGAAGCCGGCCGCTTTGGCCATGGGCAGAAAATCGTTCCAGTAGAGCGCGCCGCCGAGACACTCGCCATAGAGCAGCGGATCGGCGCGCACCTCGTCGGGCAGGCGCCGGTCGCAATAGACATCGGCGAAATAGATCTCGCCGCCTGGCTTCAGCAGCCGATGCGCGCCGCGCAACACCGCGAGCTTGTCGACGCAGAGATTGATGACGCAGTTCGACACCACCACGTCGAAGCTGCCGGGCTCGAGATCGAGCGCGTCGAGCTTTTCCAGATAGCCCTTGAGGAAGCGCACATTGGGCCGCGCAAAGCCGAACTGCTCCATGTGCCAGTCTTTATGGGCCTCGGCCGTGGCCAGCTGCTCGTCGGTCATGTCGACGCCGACCACCTCGCCGGCTTCGCCCACGAGCTGCGAGATCAGATAGACGTCGCGTCCCGAGCCCGAACCGAGATCGAGCACGCGGCAATCTTTGAGTGCGGGGGGAATGACGATGCCGCAGCCGTAATATTTCGACCGCACCTCGTCATGCACATTGGCGATGGCCGCTTCGAGATAGCCCGGCACCCCGCCGCCGTCGCAACAGGCCGACGTCTGGAGGTCCTGCGAGCCTTTGAGGACCTTGCCGTAATATTCCTTCACCACCTCGATATTCATGGCGTGCTCCCTGTTCGCCGTACCCGTCACCGTGAACGCGACACTAGCAGCAGTCTTTTGCTGAGGGGAGCACACGCGAACGCACAGTCCTGTGAACCGCGCATCGCGGGCCTAGTCCGATCGCGCACCGCGAAACCCGGTGGCCAGCACATAGACCTCCGAGGAATCGGCGCGGGATGCCTTCGGCTTCACGTGCGCCACCTTGGTGAAATCCTGCCTGAGCCGCGTCACCAATTCCTGCCCGGCGCCGCCTTGCAGCACCTTGGCGAGATAGGCCCCGCCAGGGGTGAGCGTATTCTCGGCGATGTCGAGTGCCGCTTCGGCAAGCCCGATGACGCGCAAATGGTCGGTCTGGCGATGGCCGATGGACGACGCCGCCATGTCGGAGAGGACCACGTCGGCGCGCTCCCCGCCGAGGGCCGCGCTGATCTTCTCGCCCGCCTCCGGATCGGTCACGTCGAGCACCATGAAATCGACGCCGGCCACAGGCTCGATGTCGTTGAGGTCGGCGGCGATCACTTTGCCCTTGCCGTCCGCCGACTTGACCCGCGCCGCCGCCACCTGGCTCCAGCCGCCCGGCGCCGCGCCGAGGTCGATGACCGTCTTGCCGGGCTTGAGCAGATGATATTTGTCGTCGATCTCGATCAGCTTGAAGGCGGCGCGGCTGCGATAGCCCTGGCGCTTCGCCTCCTCCACATAGGGATCGTTGAGCTGGCGCTGAAGCCACCGCGTCGAGGCGATCTTCCGCCCCTTGGCGGTCTTGACCCGGACCGTGAGTCCGCGGCGCCCGCCGCCGGTGGCAGTCCCGCCCGTGGCCCCGCCGCCTTTTGTTGATTTCACCATATGTTAATCACGCCCATCGCCGCACCAGCCTTGACCGGACGGGCCACCCGGCCCCATGTCCGCCTTGTCCGCCCTCTAACACCTGCCACATGCCCCGCTATTTCGTCACCCTCATCGTCGCGGTCGCCTTGTTCATGGAAACCATGGACTCGACCGTCATCGCCACGTCGCTGCCGGCGATCGCCGCCGATTTGGGCGAGGACCCGATCGCGCTCAAGCTGGCGCTGACGTCATATCTATTGTCGCTTGCCGTATTCATTCCGATCAGCGGCTGGATGGCCGACCGCTTCGGCGCCCGCACGGTGTTCCGCGCCGCCATCGTCGTGTTCACTCTCGGCTCGGCGGCGTGCGGCTTCGCCCAAGGCCTGCCTGACTTCATCATGTTCCGCATTCTCCAGGGCATGGGCGGCGCCATGATGGTGCCGGTCGGCCGCCTCGTCATCTTGCGCAGCATCCCCAAGGCGGAGCTGATCTCGGCGCTGGCCTGGCTCACCGTGCCGGCCTTGATGGGCCCGGTGCTGGGTCCCCCGCTCGGCGGCTTCGTCACCACCGTGTTCGAGTGGCGCTGGATCTTCTGGATCAACATTCCCATCGGTCTGCTCGGCTTTGTCCTTGCCACCCGCTACATCGAGAATTTTCGCGAAGAGACGGTGCCGCCGCTCGACATCAAGGGGTTCTTCCTGTCGGGCATCGGATTGGCGGGCATCGCCTTCGGCTTCACCACGATCGGCCAAGGGCTGCTCCCCACCCCGGTCGTACTCGGCCTCTTGGCCGTCGGCGTCGCGAGCGTCCTTCTTTATATACGCCACGCCCATAAAGTCTCGAACCCCCTCCTCGATCTCGACCTCCTCAAGATCGACACGTTTTATGCCAGCGTGGTCGGCGGCTTCCTGTTCCGCATCGGCGTCGGCGCCGCACCCTTTCTGTTGCCGCTCTTCTTCCAGCTCGGCTTCGGCATGACCGCGCTACAGTCGGGCCTCCTCACCTTCGCCACCGCTGTCGGCGCCATCGCCATGAAGACCACGGCGGCGCCCATTCTGCACCGCCTCGGCTTCAAGCGCATCTTGGTGTGGAATGCCGTGATCTCCGCCGTGTTCATTGCCGCGGTGGCGCTGTTCACGGCGGCGACGCCGAGCGCGGTGATCCTGGTCGTGCTCCTGGTCGGCGGCTTCTTCAAGTCGCTGCAGTTCACGGCCATCAATTCGATCGCCTATGCCGATATCGACGAGAAGGAGATGAGCAAGGCGACGAGCTTCGCCAGCGTCGCTCAGCAATTGTCCATGTCGGCGGGCGTCGCCACCGGCGCGCTGGTGCTCGAGTTAGAGCGCATGGGCCGCGACTCCCATCAGGTGCTGGCGAGTGACTTCCCGGCAGCCTTCCTCCTCGTGGCGACCCTGGCGGCAAGCTCGGCCTTCATCTTCATGCGCTTGCCGAAGACGGCGGGCTCAAGCTTGTCGCGACGCGCACATGCAGTCGGCGAGCCGCAAGAGACGCTGCAAGAGATGTAACGAAAGACGGCGCGCTAACCGCGGCCGGGATGGGCGTGGTTACCGCGCCGCCGGCGGTTGGGCCGCTGCGAAGCCTGGCGGTCGTGACCGTCCTCGGCCATCAGCGTGGTGAGGATGCCCTCGCGCAAGCCGCGATCGGCCACACGCAAGCGTTGGCACGGCCACATGCGCAGCAGCGCCTCGAGAATGGCGCAGCCGGCCAGCACGAGATCGGCGCGCTCATGACCGATGCACGGCTGGGCCACGCGCTCGGCATAGCTCATGGCGATCAGATCGCCCGACACCTTGCGCACGTCTCCTGCTGTCAGCCAACTGCCGTCGACGCGCGAGCGTTCATAGGCGGGCAGCTTGAGGTGGATGCCGGAGATCGTCGTCACCGTGCCCGAGGTTCCGAGGAAATGCGTACGGTCCTGGTCCACCCGCTCGCTGAAGCGATGCTGCGACTCGAACCCCTTGAGCGCCACCATGACGTCTTCCACCATGGCCTCGTAATTGGCCGGCGAGACATCGCGGCCGCCGTGGCGCTCGGCGAGGCTGACCACGCCGATGGGCAGCGAGGTCCACGCGGCGACACAGTTCTGCACGTCGGCGCGGTCGTGAGGCGTACGCCGCCATTGCCGCCCGAGCCGCTTCAGATCGAGCCAGATCAGCTCGGAGCTGCCGCCGCCGATATCGAATACGAGCGCCCAATCGCAATTGCGATCGAGCAGCGAGGCGCAACCCGACACCGCGAGCTTGGCTTCGGTCTCGCGCCCGACGATCTCGAGCTTGAGCCCGGTCTCGTTCTGCACCCGGTCCATGAATTCGGCGCTGTTGGTGGCCACCCGGCACGCCTCGGTGGCGATGAGCCGCGACCGCGTCACGCCGCGGCGGCGCATCTTGTCGGCACAGACTCTGAGCGCATCGACGGTGCGCTTCATGGCGGCGTCGGAGAGCTTGCCGGAACTGAGGACGCCCTCGCCAAGGCGGATGATGCGGGAGAAGGCGTCGATGACGACGAAGCCGCGCCGCGACGGCTTGGCCACGAGCAGCCGGCAGTTATTGGTGCCGAGGTCGAGCGCCCCGTATACCGAGTCAGCCGGCCCTCGCGCGAGCGCGGCCGTCGCCTTAGTACCCTCGGCTGCCCTCGCCAGGCCCTCGACCGGCGCGCTGGCGAGCACCGTTGCCCCAGCCCGGGCCGGGGCGCTGTCGCCTGTCTCGCTTCGCATGGCGCTGGCGTCAGGCGAAGCTATGGCAGCCGTGCGGGGATCGCCGCTCGGCCCAATCACAATGGTCAAACCTCGTTCGCCGAGAGCCGCCAGCGTCTCTTAAGCCCAGCCAGCGGCTACGGCATTGATCCTATGTGACTAATCTAACAAGCTCAGGGGGCAGGTAAAGCGGGTTTTCGGAAAGCCGCCGCGGACAGGCCGAAAGCCTTGCCAGGCCCCACGTCTGCGCGCGGTCAAAGAGCGGGCGGAGGCTAAGAGCGTCGTCTTTCAGGCGCGGGGACACGCGAGACGACTCAAAGCCATTAACGTGCTAGAGCCCCCAAAGACGCGGATCAGGCTCGCGGCTCCACCCAAAGCCATCATCGCGGCGATCAAGCCGCGGGTCCCGAATGGAAGATCCATGGGTCGAACCGACAGTCGGGAGTCGCTGAATGAACCGCAATATCTATTTGATCGGGATGTTACTCGCCGCATCTGTGACGAGCGGACCTGCTTTCGCAGAGAGCGCTCGGATGGTCTGTGAGCGGGCGTGCACTGCAACTTACAAAGCGAAGACCGACCGTGTGCAGAGCAAACTCAAAGAGTGCCGTAAGGATTTCTCGACCCCTCGCCCCCCCTGCGACGCAGCCCAGCTAACCGAGGATTACGCCCTAGCCACGTATCGGCAGTGCGAGAAGAAGTGCGAAAAGCTGACGATAGCCCCTCCGTCTTAAGCGCCCGGGTTCCCCTGGCCGCTCGCGCCGCCTGTCGCCAGCCGCTTCGCCAGCAGATCGCCACCCAGGCGGCGACGTAGGAGCCGAACAGCCATGTCTGCCACAGGTCGAAGTCCGGACGCGGCGACGGCCGCGCCCGCCGCGAACAGCCCATTCGCGCCGGCCTGGACCACGCCCGGCAAGGTGCCGATCTGCCATAGCGCCACGAGCCCTAGCGCCGAGCGCCAGCGCCGCGCCGATGGCGCCGAGCTCGAGCCATATCTGCAGGAAGATATTGTGCGGATGGGGCACGCGCCGTCCGTCGGCCGCCGGGTTCGCCTCCCGCAGCGTCTTCGGATTGGCGGGCAGTTGCAGCTTGAGGTCGCGGGCGCCGCGGATGCCAAGACCGATGACGGGATTTTTGCCGACCTCGTCGGCCATATGCTTCCAGATATAGAAGCGCGCGGCGACGCTCTCCGGCGGCAGCCACGTCCATCGGTTCCAGCCGAGCTCATAAGGCAGCGCCGACAGCGGCACGGCGAACACCATGACGATCGTCCAAACCACCATCAGCGCCGCCCGCGTGGCCTTGAGCGACAGCGCGCTAAAGCCAAGCACCAGCGCGCCGAGAAAGAAGGCGACGACCGACGTGCCGCTCTCTGACATGAGCACGCAGAGCGAAGCCGCCAAGACCAGCCCCGCCAGTACCGCATGCCCGGTCATCCGCGCGGGCAGCGCTCTGGTGAACAGCAAGCCGGGGATCAGCAGGAGCACGAGGCTCGTGACGTTGCGGTTGAGAACCGAGGCCTGCACCTTGATGATCTCGCCGTTCACGATCTTCATCTTCTTGGGCGAGAGGTCGAACAACTGCACGATGTTGTTGGTGACGAAGCGCTTGATCGGCTCGTCGAAGGCAAGCTCGATCAGGAGGAACGTGACCCCGAGCAGAAGTCCGGTGAGCGCCGACTTGGCGAGCACCCGCGTCTGCGGTGTGTCGCGCAGCAGGAAGGACGCGGCGACGAGGAAGCCCGCCGCCACGAGCCCGAGCGAGGCGGCCGCCTTGGAGAACTGGGCGCTGCCTGTCCAAACCGTATTGACGAAGAGATAGGCGATGAAGATGCCGAGCCCGATGCCGACCGGCGAGCGCAACAAAGCGAGCAGGCGTTTAGGCTCCGTGGTGAAAACATGGATCGCGGCGACGACGCCGAGCAGTCCCAGCAGGAACGGCAGCAGGCGCGGAAACCCGGGCGACGCGAAGCAGAGAAGCCCGAGCAGTGCTGCCTCGATGCGAAATAGCAGCCGCGCCGTGGGGCGCGTCGCGCCAGCCCCGATCTCACCCACATCCGTAGCCACGCGGCATCCCCCGTTTCGACCACCCGGCCGGTTTTGGCGCAAAACTATCGGGCTTGCATCGGACTGACCATAGGCCGGCTCGACGTCTGAAAGAGCGGGAAACCGGCCAAATCCTAGCTGCGATTCTCACGCCCGGCTGGCGTAGTCGCGCGGCGCCATGCCCGTCCATCTCCGGAAGGCACGAGTGAAATGCGCCTGATCCGAATATCCGAGCATGAAGGCGATTTCCATCGACGAGCCGTCGCCGGTTACGACCCTGCGGACAGCCTCCACCCGCCTGACATCGTCGACGATCTCCTCGAACGCGAAGCCCCAGTCCCGGAGCCGCCTTTGCAGCGTCCGTGTGCTCATGCGCAATAGCGCCGACACCCGCTCCACCGTCACATTACCGTAGGGCAGTTGCTCTCTAAGGAGCGCCCCGAGCGACGTTGCGGTCTCCATCGGGTCCAAGCCGTTTGCCGCATACGGAGCGGTCGACGCGAAAATCCAGAATCGCACGATCGATGACGATTGCGTCGCAGTCGCAACCGAACTGGAGCGACGGACCGAATGTCTCCTCGAGACCATCGACCCCTCGCCCATAGGGTTGAGAGAACTGCACTCCCACCGCTTCCGGAACGCCCGCAAGCAGCGCCAAGCTGCGCAGAACCGCAAGAGCACCGTGGATGTGGTGCCGGGGGTCGGCGCTGGTTCGGCCAGCGAACGCAAAACTGAGCTTTGCACGGCCATCGGACTCGACCAGTCGCAAATCGGTGCCCTGATGGACGAGGCCCACGCCGCCTATGGCCGCCTGGCACGCCTGCCGAAGAGTCGACGCGCCGCAGACTGCCGCACCCCAAGGCCCAAGATCGGTGAGCCTGAACAAGCGCCCGACCGCAGCCCCGGGGAACAACTCGCCGGTGGCGGCATACATCTCGTTCCCGAGACTGAAACACAGATCGCGCGGTATCCAGCCGTTCGCGCCCAACAGAGCCGAGGGCGCAACGCCGGCGCGATTGAAGATCTCGATGGGATTGACGGAGCGGCTTCGCAGATACGGCGCGATATGGAGCAACGTCCGAGGGTTATGCGCGAATACCTCGCCCGACATCGCCAACTCTCCTTTGGCGCCAAATGGCAAGACTTATAGACCGGCGCCCCGGTAGCGTCTCGTCCGTCGAGCCCCTCACCTGATCCGGAGTTATCTCACCATGCCGACACGACGCAGCCTTGTTGCGGCCACCGCATTCATCCTCGCCGCCTCTCTTCTTGCGGCCGTTACCTTCGCCACCGCGGCGGAGGAAAAGCAAGCCGACTTCCTCTTTGTGCAGAACGCGAAGGGCATGACCTTCGACCCCGCGACGAACAAGTTGACGCTGGAGAATGTCAGCCCCGTCACGGTATTCTTCTCCGACCGGCCTGAGCGCATCGCCGGCAACATGAAGACGGCCGCCTTCGTGCCGCACTGGGGTACGGGCAAGGACAGCTTCCTGTCCGACCCACCCAATGCCGACATCTCCATTGTCGACGGCAAGACCCTAAAGCAGACCGTGGTCGAGTTGAAGGACCCGGTGCTGAACGGCGACAATCTGAGCTACACGGTCAAGGTGCTCGAAGGCGACATGCCGGCCAAGGGCGAGGACGTCGCTGTGTTCATCGACATTATCGGCATGCCCCTGACGCCGCTGTCCTACGCGGGCGTCGCGCGCCGCTCGTTTCGGCGGGCTGTGATATACTAAGTGAATGGTGGGGATGAAACTCAGTAGTCTGCGAGAGCGTTGGCGCGACCCGCTTCTGACGGCGCTCACGCTGCTTCTCGCCCTGCTGATGTTCGTCCTCGCCCCGCTTCGTGCCGACGACATTCCCGGCATCCAGGAACTCGGATTCGGCATCGTCGCCGTGGTGACTGGCGCGGTCCTCGTTCTCTCCGGCAATCCGGTTGCCGTCACAGCATTGCTGCTGGCAACCGGCCTCGCCGCCGCCGCCGCCATCTTCCGCCTCCAGCTGAGCTCCAACTTGGACATTTTTCTCGATGCCAGCGCCTGGCTGCTGATCAGTCTGGCGCTGATCCTGGAGGTGGGCCGCGCCGTGTTCGGTCCAGGCCGCGTCACCTATCACCGCATCATGGGGGCGGTTCTGCTTTATCTCGCCATGGGTTTGGCCTTCGTCGCGCTTTACACGTTCATTGGTTTGGTCAACGAGACGGCCTTCGCGGGGTTCGTCGTAAAAGACAGCCCGGGCCTCGCGGACACCATGATCTATTTCAGCTTCGGGGTACTGACCGGCATCGGCTCAGGGGATATCGTGGCGATGCATCCCATCGCGCGCAGCCTGACCCTCGTGGAAGCCATGATCGGCCAGCTTTACCCGGCAACGCTGCTGGCAAGGCTTGTGACGCTCGAGGTGGAGCACAGCGGACGCCTCTGAGCGGGACGCCTCTGAGCGGGACGCCTCCGGCGGCGCTTTTTGGCGCCAAATGGCAAGACTCGTTATTGCCGCAGCGAATAAGACCCCTAATATCAGCGGTTGGCCAACAAGGTTGGCCAACGTCAACCCTAGGGGGAAGCATATGAGAAAATCAGTTTTGGCAATCACCGTCCTCACCGGGCTGCTTTCCACGGCGGCCTTCGCCGGCCCTGTCACCGACGAAGAAAGCAAGTACTGCGCCGCCAATTATCGAGAATATTGCAATCAGGACGGGCTCGGAAGCCAGCTGCTCGCACTTTGCATGAGGCAGCACGGCAAGGAACTGTCCGCGCAGTGCATCAAAGCGCTGGAAGACGCCGGCGAAGTCACGCCGGAAGAGGAAGCGGAACTCGACAAGAAGGGCGAATAAGCGAAGCCCACGAAGGCGAAGGCTTCCCCTTGCGGACCAAACGGATGGCCCGAACTCTAAGGTTGTCGGAATTCCCTGCTAGGGCATTACGCAACCTGCCCGGGCCATCCGGGACGCCTCGCGCAGATCGTCGCCCTGCTGGGCGCGAGCGTGCGCACGAAAGGCGAAAACGAAAATGCCCAGCCCGGAGGAAATCATGAAGCCTATCCAATTCGCCGCGCTCGCTACGGCCGTGACCTTGGGAGCCGCCCTCACAAGCGTATGCCCCGTCCTCGCCGAGGTCTCTCAAGAGACACTCGACGCGCTCTCCGCCCCGGACAAGATCGAGACGAGCATCGGCACGCTGGAGTTCAAGGACGGTGCGCCGACTGCGGATACGGCCAAGAAAGTCTATGACACGCTCGACTTCACCCGCGCCCTCAACGTCTACAACAACAGCTTCCGCGGCGCCTCCGCGCTGGCGATCGTCAAAGGTTTCGAAGGCATCGGCGTCAAGCCCGGCGACGTCGCCATCTTCTCCGAGCTGATGGATTCGAACTCGCTGTTCCTGACGCCCAACGCCGACACGGTCTACTACCTCACAGCGCTCGATCTGAGCAATGGGCCGGTGGTGATCGAACAGCCGTCGAACGCCGTCGGCACGATCAACGATATGTGGTTCTCCTGGATCATCGACATCGGGGGCCCCGGGCCGGACCGGGGGCTCGGCGGCAAGTATCTGATCGTCGGGCCGGGCTATGACGGCCCGCTGCCCGAGGGCGGCTACTTTATCGCGCATTCGAAGACCAACCTCGCCCTCTACGCAGCGCGCGCCTATCTCGTCGACAACGACCCCAAGCCGGCCGTCGACAACGTCAAGCAGAACCTCAAGATCTATCCCTACCAGCCGGGCTCCTTCGGCACGAGCATTGCGCAGGCCCTCGAGGGCACAGTGCGCATCGCCGGCGAGCCGAAAATCCCCGAAATGAAATTCATTGAGGCGAGCCACCTGTCGTTCAACACGATCCCGCCGAGCGATTTCGGCTTCTTCGAGATGATCAACGAGAACGTCCAGAACGAGCCGGCGACGAGCTACGACGTCGAGCTCGCCGGGCAGCTTGCCGCCATCGGCATTGTCCACGGCAAGGCATTCAAGCCGGATGACCGGATGAAGAAGATCCTGTCAGACGCGGCGGCGTTCGGCCAGGCAACGGGCCGGTCGCTCAACTGGCGCTACGCGATGCAGCACCCGGATTGGGCGTATTACGAGGGTTCGCACTGGGGCAGCATGCTTTGGGAGGGTGGCGCTTTCTTCGAGACGCCGCCGCCACTCTTCGAGAACGGCATGTTCAAGCCCCTGCCGCCGACGGGCGCGCGCACGCTCGATTCGCGCGCAGCCTTTTATTACGGCTACACGCTCGACTCGCCCGGCATGATCATGCGCATTCCGGGCGTGGGCTCGCAATACCTCATGGGCTTCCTCGATGCCGAAGGGAACCCGTTCGACGGCGCCAAGACCTACAAGGTAACGCTGCCCAAAGACGTCCCGGCCAAAGCGTTCTGGTCCTTCACCCTCTACGACAACCAGACGCGCTCGATGCTGCAGACGCCGCAGAAATATCCGCGCGCCGGAAGCCAAAGCTACCCCTCGCCTGCGGCCGAAGCGGACGCGGACGGCTCGACGACCGTCTATTTCGGTCCCGAGCAGCCCGATGGCATCAAGCGTGGCAACTGGATCCAGACCGACCCCAAGAAGGGCTGGTTCACGATCCTGCGGCTCTACAGCCCGCTGCCGTCGTTCTTCGACAAGAGCTGGCGGCCGACCGAAATCGAGCTGGTCGGACCCGGCAGCAAGGCGAGCGGTACGATGATCGAAAAGATCGAGAACAGGATCGAAGAACGGATGGATAAGAACTAGGCATCACGCCAAGGCCGAACAGCCCGAACCTCCCGCGATTCAGCGCGTCGGCGCGACTACGCCACAACAATCTCATGCAAGGTGAGGACACCCACTCATGCAAACTATGGTCACAAGCAGATCCGGTGCTATTGCGTTCGCGGTCGTCGCAATGATCGCCACCCCCAGTTTGGCGCAGTCGATAGCCTTTGAAGGCTCGACGGCGGACTTGATCCAGGTCACCGCTACGGTCGATGCCATCGACAAAAAGGATCGCCTGATCACGTTGACGGGGCCGGAGGGCAACACCGTGGTCATTAAGGCTGGCCCCAAAGTGAGGAACTTCGATCGGATCAAGGCCGGAGACGACGTCGTTGCCAGTTATTACGAGGATATTTCCGTTGTTGTCACCGATACCCCGTCCGACGGGCCCCCGATGACAGAGGAAGAAGACCTTGCTGAAGATGCCGAGGGAGGCATGGACGCTCCCCCTTCCGCGTCGGTGCAGGTCGATGCGGGAGCGGTCGTCGCAGCCAAAGGCACCGAGCCCGGCGCCGCGGTGGGAGATGTCGTGACCATCGAAACGACCATTGAGGCCGTCGAATACGATACCCGCATCGTCACCTTGGCCGGCCAAAACGGATTGTCACGTCGGGTGAAGGTCGGTCCGGAGGTCGCGATCGAGCAGTTGAAAGCGGGTGACGGCGTGACGATTCAGATCAAACAAGCCGTCGCCGTCGACGTGCAGCTTCCGTAATCGTTCCAAGATCCATCAGAGGGAGACCATCGAATGTTGTGGCCAAGAAAACTGACTTTAGCCGCGTTAGCCTTTGCCGTTTCGCTCTGCGGACCGGCGGTCATGTCGATTGGACATGCCCAGGCGGCGGACGATGACGCCGGGCAAATTCTCAAGTCGATGTCGGATTATCTGGCAGGCCAGAAAACCATATCTCTGACCTTTGATTCCAGCCTTGAGGTGATCACGCCTCAAATGGAGAAGGTTCAGTTCGCCAGTTCCGGCACCCTGCTCATGCATCGCCCAAACGAGATCAAGGCGACGCGCACCGGCGGATATGCAGACGTAGAGATGTTCTTCAATGGGAAGACGCTCACTGTGTATGGCAAGAACATCAACGGCTATACGCAGCTGGACGCGCCTGGATCGGTTGACCAGTTGATAGACACTTTGCGTGAGCGTGGCTGGGCCTTACCAGGGGCGGATCTGCTTCTCGGTGACATCTACGGCACCATGATGGCTGATGTAATCGAGTCCAAGCACATCGGCCTTGGCGTTGTCGGTGGGGTCGAGTGTAATCATCTGGCCTTTCGGAACCAGGATGTCGACTGGCAGCTATGGGTCGAGGCTGGCGGCAAACCCATCCCGCGGAAGCTAGTGATCACGAGCAAGGCCATTGGCGGGGCGCCGCAATACACCCTCGTTATAAATGACTTCAAGACCGACGTGACGGCGGATCCGGCGGCGTTTGAGTTCACGCCTCCTGATGGCGCAACGAAGCTCGATTTGGAAGCCCTTGCCAAACTCGATGAGCTTCCACCAGCAGCACCCGCGAAAGGACAATAGCCATGAAGAATTCAGCGAAGACTCTCATGCTTGTTGCCGCAGCCATCGCTGTCGGCGCTACCGCCTATCTCTGGAATGGAGACATCACCCAGACCTCAAAGTCGGGATTTGTCACGGAGGCTCAGGCGATCATCGGACGGCCCCTGACACCGCTCAGCTATGCCGGAGTCGCACGCCGCACGGTACGCCGCTGCGCGGTCGGCGTTTATTACTGCTAGCCGTCAATCACAACAGCGCCCGGTTCTCCGGGCGCTGTTGGCTGAACGGACCGACGAGTACGCATAAGACCGACGAGAACGTATAAGAATGCCGAGGATAGGAGTTTATCCCATCATGAAACGGGTAACACGTATGGCACAGACCGTGACGGCGATGGCGCTCGCGGGCGTCTTGCTCGCCTTTTCCGGTCCGGCAGCAAAAGCAGCCCAATGGCCCGGCATCGTGGAAGCCAAGGACATCGCCGAGGAAGGCTTCATTTACGGCCTGCCTATCGTGATGAACTACGCGGTGATGTACGCATACGCCGTCGACAAGGACTCCGGCCAGTTCAAGGCGCCGTTCAATGAGATCAAGAACGAGGCGCGTGTGTTCACCTACAAGGACACAGCGGTCGTCACGGCGAACAGCGATACGCCCTATTCCTTTGCCTGGTTGGATTTGCGCGCCGAGCCCATCGTCTTGTCGGTGCCAGAGGTCGAGAAGGCCCGCTACTACGCGGTGCAGCTCGAGGACGGCAACACGTTCAACTACGGCTATATCGGCAGCCGAGCGACCGGCAACGAGGCCGGCGACTACATGGTCGTGGGTCCCGACTGGCAGGGCGAGACGCCGAAGGACATCAAGAAAGTCTTCCGATCCTCGACGCAGTTCTCGCTGGCCGGTTATCGCACGCAGCTCTTCGGCCCCGACGACATCGATAACGTGAAGAAGGTGCAGGCCGGCTACAAGGTACAGCCGCTATCGGCCTATCTCGGCAAGCCGGCGCCGGCGCCCGCGCCGAAGATCGATTTCCCCAAGATCGACAAGGACCTCGTGAAGGCCCACTTCTTTGAATATCTCGACTTCGCACTTCAGTTCGCGCCCGCTGGAGAGGACGAGAAGGCGATCCGCGCCAAGCTCGCGCAAATCGGCGTCGGCGCAGGCAAGGCTTTCGACTTCCACGAGCTCCCGCTTGGCCACCGGCTGGAAGTCGGCCTTGGCATGAAGCAGGCCGACAAGAAGATCGACGAATTCCTCGTCTCTTATCCTAAAAGCGTCAACGGCTGGAAGCTCGCCTCGTGGTTCGGTGACCGCGCGTTCTTCGACGGCAATTGGCTATTGCGCGCCGCCGGCGCGAAAGCCGGCATTTATGGCAACGACTCGGTGGAAGCGACATATCCGCTGACCCGCGTCGACGGAGACGGCAAACAGCTCGACGGCAGCAAGGCCAACTACACGCTGACCTTCCCGAAAGGTGACCTGCCGCCCGTCAACGCCTTCTGGTCGGTGACGATGTATGACGGCAAGACGCAGCTTCTGATCGAGAATCCGATCAACCGGTATCTCATCAACTCACCGATGCTGCCCAGCCTCAAGAAGAACGAGGACGGCTCATTGACTCTCTACATCCAGAACGAGTCGCCAGGGGCCGAGAAGGAGTCCAACTGGCTCCCCGCCCCCGATGGCCCCATCTATCTTGTCATGCGGCTTTACTGGCCCAAGACCGAGGCGCCGTCCGTGCTCCCGCCCGGTGAAGGCTCGTGGCAGCCGCCGGGCATCGTCGAGGCCAAGTAGCCTTTCCGACGTTTGGCTTTGCACAATTTGGCGCGGGGATACTTCCAATGACCAAACTTATGCCGGCCGCCGTGCTGGCCTTGTGTCTGCTAACCTTGACGGGGACCAGCCCGGCTTTGGCCGAGCCGGACGCCACCCCAGGTGCGGCGGACGTGGAAAAGGTCGGAGAAGAGGCCATCATCTACGGCCTACCGATGTCGATGTTCTACAGCATCATGAATGCCTACGCGGTCGACAAGGACTCCGGTCAATTTAAGGCGCCCTTCAACACGATCGCCAACGAACCCAAAGTGTACACGCCGGCGGACACCGCAATCGTTACGCCCAACAGCGACACGCCCTATTCGTTTGCGTTCATGGACCTGCGCGCAGAGCCGATGGTCCTTTGCGTGCCGGAGATCGAGAAGGACCGCTACTACTCGGTCATGCTGACCTCGCAGTACACCTTCAACTTCGGCTATATCGGTAGCCGCGCCACTGGCAATGTCGCCGGCTGCTATGCCGTCGCCGGGCCCGCCTGGAAGGGCGAAACCCCCAAAGGGATCAAAAAGGTTTTCACCTCGGAGACGGATTTCGCCCTCGCCACCTATCGCACCCAGCTCTTCAACGCGGCCGACATCGACAATGTGAAGGCGATCCAAGCCAAATATGAGGCCAAGCCGTTGTCGGCGTTTCTCGGCGAACCAGCGCCGACCGCCGCGCCGGCCGTCGACTGGCCGAAGATCGACAAGGCCACGGAGAAGAAAGACGTCCTCGGCTACCTCCCCTTCCTGCTCCAGTTCGCACCGGCGACCGGACCTGCTGCGGTTGAAGTCCCACTCCGGGAGACGTTCGCTTTGATTGGCATCGAGGCCGGCAAGCCATTCCCGACCGTAGCCCTGACCGACGCAGACAAGGCGGCGCTCGCCGAGGCCAGCAAATCCGCCGAAGAGGCGATCAAGCTCAAGATCGAGAAGATGGGAAAGCTGGTGAACGGCTGGACCGTCGTGAACTCTGGAATCGGCGACCGCGCCGTCTATGACGGCGACTTTACGCAGCGGGCGGCCGTGGCGGTGGCCGGCATCCTTGCCAACGATCCGGCGGAAGCAGTCTACCCGATCACCCGCCATGACGGCGACGGCAAGCCACTGGACGGGTCCAAGGCAAATTACACACTGACCTTCCCGAAAGGCGCGCTCCCCCCCGTCAACGCCTTCTGGTCGGTGACGATGTATGACGGCAAGACGCAGCTCCTCATCAAGAACCCGATAGATCGCTATCTGATCAACTCACCGATGCTGCCCGAGCTGAAAAAGAACAAAGACGGCTCGCTGACGCTTTTCATCCAAAGCGACGAACCCACAGACCCGGAACATAAGGCTAACTGGCTGCCGGCGCCGGACGGCCCGATCTACATGGTGATGCGTCTTTATTGGCCCAAGGAAGCGGCGCTGAACGGCGACTGGCAGCCGCCGGGCATTCAGAGCGTGTCAAAATAGGCAAGACCGGCGCGGCGCTAGTTGCCTTTACCGAAAAGGCCGCCAAAGAGGCCATCTCCACCGAACAAGCCGGGACGCTTGCGCGGCTCGACGGGCGTCGCGGCATCGTCGGCAACTGGAGTTCTCGTTCGTTGTCGCTTTCGGCTTCGGACCGGACGATGCCGTTGACGGCTTCCCGCCCCCTGTAGCCGGCGTGGCGCGCGGGGGTGCCGAGGTCGCAAGCGGCGGCGGCGGCGCGAGCGCGGCTTTATCGATCCAGCCGGTCGTACCGCTCTTCAAATCCCGGATATGGGCAAAGCCCGCCTCCTCACCGATCACGCGGAACGGCCGGCCGGCCGGGAAGCCGAACATGACCGTCGCCGACGGTGACGGACTGGCCAGCAGCTCGACGGGCTTTCTGGCGACAAGGATCATGCCGGCGTCCGGCAGGGACGGCTCGGCCTGCCCGGCGGCATCGGCCGGCTCACTCGGAGTGGTCGCGGCTTCCCGCGCGGCGGGCGGTGTTTCAGGAACCGGCTCTGACGTCGTGTCTATGATGGACGGTGCCGCGGGCTCTGGCGTCGCGGCAGGCTCGGGAAGCGCGGCGGCCTCTGGTGCCGCGGCAGGTGGGAGCGCAGGAACCTCAGGTCCCTTGGCAGACTCAGGCGCCGCGACAGCCTCGGGCGAGGCGTTCCCTTCGAGCGGCGTCGCGTCAACCGCCGCCGGCGCTGTCGCCTCCCCGGCCGGCTCACCAAAATAGTGGCTCGCGCGCAGACCGATCCCCACGACAAGAACCAGGCCGGCGACGATCAAGAACGCGTGCTTCTTGGAAATGACTCCGCCCAGCATGGACGGGGTTTTCTGCGGGGATCCTAGGTCCATGCCCGGATCATGACATGGCCTGGCTTTTCGATCTAGGCGGACACGCCGCCGGGACGCCAATCGGCGATCGTCTTTGAGTCCCGCTCCGCTTCCCAGCGGCCGACCTGCCCCGGCGCGTCAGTCAGCGTGGCGATCCGCTGCAAATACTCCCGCCGCGGCATCTCGTGGAATCCCATCTGCGCCGTGGTGGCGGTCAGCCATTTATTGTCGGCAAGCTCAAAGCCCCATTGGGCCAGATGCCAGGCCAGGACCGAGAAGCCGATCTTGGAGGCGTTCGACTCCCGGAAGAATTGCGATTCGATGACGAAGACCTTGCCGACAGCCACGCCGTAGCCGCCACCGGCCAGCTCGCCCTGTTTGTTCCAGACTTCGAACGAATGCACATGGCCCGCGTCATAGGCCTCCGCATAAGCGTGCATGATGCGCGGCGTGATCCAGGTCAGGTGCCATTGGCCAGGCCGGCGCCCGGCGCAAGCCTTGATCACGCCCTCGAAGTCGCGGTCGAAGGTGATCGCATAACGGCCCTGACGCATCATACTGCGCAGCCGCGTCGAGATGCGGAAATTGTCGAGCTGCAGCACACCGCGCATGGAAGGCGACAACCATTTCGGCGCCCCGACATGACCATGGGGAAACAGCCCCCGCCGATAGGCGGCGAGCAAGGTCGGCACGGACAGATCCGGCGTGATCCCGGCAAGCTCGCGGCTGTCGCTCAGTGCGCTTGCATCCGGCAAGGTGCGATTGGAGGTGACGAGGCCGGCGAGCCACATGCGCGCCAGCGGCGCCAGCGTGCGGACACGGCTCGGCTTCAGAGCCCAGGCCGTGCCGAGCACCAGCCGTTCGCAGGTCTGGAGCGGCGTTTCCCGAAACAGCACCGAGCGCTTGTCCCGTGCCGTGTCGCGGCCCGCCCCTGCGCCCGAAGCCCCCGGGGCCGATGCGGGCAAACCGCGCCCCAAATCGCGTCCCAAATCGCGCCCTATGACTCTCTGCTCGGACAAACTGCACCCCTTTGCTTTGGCCCGCTGGGGCCGCGCGGCGGCGAGACTAGCAGGGGAAGCCCGCGGCGCGGCATCGCGCTCGCAATCTGCGTTAACCGGCCAAATGGCCTCTGCGGCCGTGGAGCGCCCGCGATGGGATCGCTAGCGCGGCGTCCGCCTGCGGTCCCACAATCTTTCGTCGAGGACACGCTTGGCCCGCTCCGCTGGCGGAATGGCTTCCAGCTCGCGCGCGAACGACCGATATTCGTGCTTGGCGTCCTCGGGGCCGACGCCATGGAGCAGGCTGTTGCGCCACTCCAGGAGGCGCCTCCAGCCGCGCGCATCGCCGCCTTTCTCGGGTGGCGGCACGCCTGCGGCAACCAGCCGGCGCATGACCGATTGGGCCGCCTCGCTCTCGTCTTGGCCGGCCTTGACCAAGAGGTCGATCACGGCGGCGGCGCGCGCCAGCAAAATCGGACTGGGAGCGGAGCCGTAGCGCCGGTCACGCGGCAAGTCCATCGGGCTTTGCCGCCTCTCCTGCTTGGCGCCCGAGATGGGCCTGGAGGTCGACGAGCGGCTGCAAGTCCTCCGCCCGCACGCCGTCCGCGGCGAGCTGGGTGATCACCGCCCGCAGGCATTTGGCGCCGAGCGCGGCGACGTCCCCGTCTTCGACGGAGTGTGTATCGCGCAACGCCCTGAGCGCGGCGCCGATACGGTCGGCGGATGGCGAAGCTGTCTCCATGCCCGGCATTTTAGCCGAGAAGCCTTGCCGAATTGGTTACCTGCGGGAGCGCTCTCGAGCCCGCCCGTCATCTTGGCCGGGAGGGTAAAGAAAGGGTTAGACCCCCTTGCACCGGGGACTGGATGCCCCAATCTTCGCCCACAGTCTTGCCAAGCCCGCGCGGCTGCGGCTAGAAGGACGGGCGCCTGCTCATTGGGGGATCGTCTAATGGTAGGACAGCGGACTCTGACTCCGCCAGTCTAGGTTCGAATCCTAGTCCCCCAGCCACCTGCTCGGTAGTTTCCTGCTTTGGGCCTCGGCCTTTAGACAACCGTCCCGAGAAGCTTGCCGATACCGGCGGTGAGAGCCAACGCCAGCGCACCCCAGAAAGTCACGCGGGCGGTTGCTCGCAGGATATTCGCGCCGCCGGCTTTTGCTCCGATTGCACCCAGAAGAGCCAGAAAACCCAGGGATGCAGCCGACACGATAGGGACCAGCATACTGGCGGGCGATACGATAACCATGAGCAGGGGCATGGCCGCTCCGACCGAAAAAGTCGCGGCCGACGTCAGTGCGGCTTGCACCGGACGTGCCGTCGTAATTTCGGAAATCCCGAGTTCATCGCGCGCGTGCGCCCCCAAGGCGTCTTTCGCCATCAGCTGCTGGGCCACTTGCAGGGCAACGGGGCGATCGACACCCCGCTTGACGTAGATTTGGGCAAGCTCCTCGAGTTCGGCCCTTGGGGCCTCCGATAGCTCCTTACGCTCGCGCGCAAGGTCCGCCTGCTCGGTGTCGGATTGCGAGCTGACGGAGACATACTCGCCGGCGGCCATCGACATGGCGCCGGCGACCAAGCCCGCAGCCCCCGCGATCAAAACATCGTTCTGTGTCGCGGCGGCCGCAGCGACGCCGACGATCAAGCTCGCGGTCGAGACGATGCCATCGTTGGCGCCGAGCACCGCAGCTCTCAACCAGCCAATGCGGTCGACGAGGTGGTGCTCCGAATGCAGGCGGAGACGGCTCATGTCTTCCTCTTCCTCTTAGTGGTCATTCGAGTTCAGCATCCTACCTGTTCGAGCTTCAAATAATCTCGTCTTCGTCGAACAGGGGATCCTCTTCGAGCTGACCGGCAAGCAGGTCGATCGTGGCGGCCGGGTCGTCGCGCGGGCGAATTCTCGCGACATGAAACAGCCCGTCCCCTTCGTTGACCACGGGCAGGTTCGTGCGGCCGACGATCAAGCCCGGCTCCTCGGCGAGGATCTCGGTTTCCACATCGCCAAACGGGTCGGACACCAAGCCTAGGATATCCCCCGCCTCCACGTGGCCGCCGGGGGCTTTGAGCGTACGCAAAAGCCCGCCAGCCGGCGCACGCAGCCAATAGCTGGACGATGACCGCATCGGCGCGACTTGCGGCTGGGCGACGCCCTTGGCCTTGACCATGCCGAGATGGCGCATCACGCGCAGCACGCCCATCACCCCGGTGCGCACGGCGTGCTCGTCGAAGCGCAAGCCTTCCCCCGCTTCGAACAACAGAATGTCCACGTTACGCGCTTGCGCGGCCTGACGCAGCGACCCATCGCGAATCTTGGAGGTCATGACGATCGGGGCGCCGAACGCCTCGGCCAGCAGCATCGTGTCGGGCTTGCGCGGCGACACGCGGATCTGCGGCAGGTTGGTCCGGTGGATTGCCGCCGAATGCAGGTCGATGCCCACATCGGACCGCGATACGATCTCCGTCATGAACTGATGCGCGAGCCGCGCGGCCAGCGAGCCGACAGCGCTGCCGGGGAAGGAGCGGTTGAGGTCCCGGCGGTCCGGCAGATAGCGCGAATGATTGAGGAAGCCGAACGTGTTGACGATCGGCACCGCCAGCAATGTGCCCTTGAGCGTGTCGAGATTGGGCATCCGCAACACCCGGCGGACAACCTCCACGCCCATCACCTCGTCGCCGTGGATCGCGGCGCTGACGAACAGCGTCGGGCCCGGCTGCTTCCCATGGATCACATGCACCGACATGGTAATCGGCGTGTGATCGGACAGCACGCTGACCGGCAAATCCACCGTCTGGCGTGTGCCGGGCGGAACGCTACGGCCGCCGATCTCGAATGCGCTACGTGCCACCACTACCCCTTGCCGCGCGTTCCCGTCTTGCCGGGCTTCGCCTCTTTTTCCATGAACTCGATGATTTTACCGGCGATGTCGATGCCCGTCGCCTTCTCCACGCCCTCAAGGCCCGGCGAGGAATTGACCTCCATGACCACCGCGCCATGGTTTGTGCGCAGCATGTCGACGCCGCAGACATTGAGGCCGAGCGACTTGGCGGCGCGGACCGCCGTCGACCGTTCCTCCGGGGAGATCTTGACCATTTGCGCGCTGCCGCCGCGATGCAGATTGGAGCGGAACTCGCCTTCCGCCCCCTGGCGCTTCATTGCCGCTATCACCTTGCCGCCGACCACGAAGGCGCGGATATCGCTGCCGCCGGCCTCCTTGATGAATTCCTGCACCAGGATGTTCACGTTGGCGCCGCGAAAGGCTTCGATCACCGATTTGGCCGAGCGATCGGTGTCGGCGAGAACCACACCGATACCTTGGGTGCCCTCCAGAAGCTTGACCACCAGGGGCGCGCCGCCGGCCAGCTTCACCACTTCCTCGGTCTGCGAGGGGTCGTGGGCGAAAGTCGTCACCGGCAGGCCGATGCCGTCGCGGGCGAGGATCTGCATGGAGCGCAATTTATCGCGAGACCGGCCAATGGCGACAGACTCGTTGAGGGGGTACACCCCCATCATCTCGAACTGACGCAGCACGGCGAGGCCGTAAAACGTCACCGACGCGCCGATGCGCGGAATCACCGCGTCATACACCGGCAATCTCTCGCCGTTGTAGAAAATCTCCGGCCGCCGGGACGCGATATTCATGTAGCAGCGCAGCGTGTTGATAATGTCGAGCTCGTGGCCGCGCGCTTCCGCCGTCTCCTTGAGACGTTGATGCGAGTAAAGCTTGGGATTGCGGGCCAGCATTGCGATCTTCATGAAAATCTCCGTTTCTGCTCTATCCGGCGCGCAATTTGGACGCAGGCTCCGCACCCGCAGGCCCCAGCGGCAAGCCGGCGATATAGGATCGGCCTGGATTGACGACCAGGCGATGGCGGCGGACTGCCGTGCGGCCGACGATAAGGTCGAACTCCATATTGTCTCGGTTGGTGAGCGAGACCTCGATGACCCACCGGAAGCGACCGAGCACGAGCGTGGTCTCGATAATGGGGCGCTCTTCAGAGCTGCCTCCCGTGTTCTTGATGTGACGGTGATGGATGATCGGCGCTTCGCACCGCTGTTCCCTCTTCCGCCCGGTGAGCGGCGCAAATCTGACCCAGGTCACCCCGTCGCGTTCAAATCGTTCGATCTCGGCCGCATGCAGGGCGGAGGTTCGCGCGCCGGTGTCGATCTTCGCCCGGACCGAGGCGACGCCGAGATCCGGCAGGCCGACATGCTCGCGCCAGCCAATCTCGCGGGACGAGCGCAACCTCTTGGCGGCACGAAGCCCCATGCGCTTCATGACAGGCTGTCCTCATTGGCGCGCCGGTAGTTGACGAACGTATTGGCGGCCATCACGACGAAGAAATTGTCCATGTCCACGAGGACATAGCCCTGCTGCGCCAAGGCTCTCGTCAGCATTCGCAAATCGTCCTCATAGAGCCGGCGGCAGCCGAAAAGCTCCCGCAGCAGGCGCGCCGAAATGCGGTAGCGGCCGCTCTTCTTGCCGCCGAACGGCTTGCCATACAGCGCCGCCAGCTTGCCCGCGACCAGGTCAAAATCGAGCTGAGAACTCATGCCCTTCCATAGAAAGCCAAAAACATTTTGTCCATAGAAATTTTTCTTTGTCTTAGGTGAGAGAGTTCTTTATGGCGGCGCGATCAGAGGTTTGGGGCGGCCGGGCTCCGCTTTGACGCCCCTGCCCGTAAGCCCCAGACGGGCCGGGAAGCCCGATTGTCGGCGTTGCGGGCCGCTTCGGGCCAAACGGTCAGGAACCCCCCGGCGCGGCCTGCCGTCGGCTCTCCGCCAGCGGAGATTTATCCTTTATTTACTGCGGCATAGAACCTTTCCCAGCTCGTCCGAACACGAGAGCATCTTGGAAATGCATAGGTCGTAAGAATGACCCCTCGCGGGTGACCATTTTCGCTGCCAGGCCAGCTAAAAGAGACATGCTGATATCCTTGACTGACCCAGATACCGCCGACGGCACCGCCCCATTCGCCAAGCGGCTCAGGCTATCGCTGACAGTGGCCTCGATGATCGGCGTCGCCTCGATTTGCTCGGGCTCGTCGTGCTCGCCGCTTGGGTGTTCGACGTGCAGTCCATCAAGTCCATCCAGCCCGGCTGGGCGGCGATGAAGGCAAACACGGCGATCGGATTCATCCTCGGCGGCACTGCTCTGTGGCTCCTATCCCGCCGCGCCGCGTCACCCTGGGTCACACCCGTTGTGATCATCTGTGGCGTAGCTACGGCAGCGCTCGGCGTGATCACCCTGATTTAATATTTCGTGCATGTCGACTTCGGCATCGATCAGGCGCTGTTCCCGAACGACGACAATGAATTCCTGCCTGGACGGCCCGCGCCCATAACCGCGTTCAACTTCACTCTGCTCGGCGTGGCGTTTATCCTGCTTTATACCAAGGTCACAGCGCTTCGAGCCGCGGCGCAGATGGTTGCCGTCCCGGTGCTCACGCTGTCCTACGTGGCGCTGATTGGCTACGGCCTGTCCGCAAGTTCGCTCTATCAGATCCCCGGGTTCGTCTCGGTGGCTTTCCATACGGCGGTGGGCCAATTGCTGCTCGGTGTGGGCACGATGGCCGCCTCGCCGGAGACAGGCATTGTCCGGCTGCTGATCAGCCGCGGCCAAGGCAGCCGTCTCGCGCGGCGGCTCGTGTTGATCAGTGTCCTTCTTTTCCCCCTGCTTGGTTGGCTTAGGATCGAGGCCGAGATTGCGGGCCTCATCACCGCCGAGATGGGCGTCGCCCTCCTCATCACCATTACGCTCATCATCGTCCTTTCCTTCATTTTGCTACCGATCGAAGCGCTCGCCCGCGGCGAAGTCGAACGGGAGCGGCTCGGCGCCGCCGTCGTCGCCAGCAAGCGCGCCGAGAACACGTTTCGCAACGTTCTGGAGGCTGCGCCCGATGGAATGCTCGTCGTCGACCGGGCAGGCGCGATCATCATGGCAAATACCGAGGTCGAAAAGCTATTTGGCTATTCACACGATGAGCTCTTGGGGCAGTCCGTCGACATGCTGGTGCCGACGCAACACCAACATCCGCATGTGAACCGACGCGATAGCTTTTGGCGCGCCCCGAGCACCCGGCCGATGGGCCAGGGATCGAAGCTTGCCGGCCTTCGCAAGGACGGCAGCGAAGTTCCCGTCGAGATCGCCTTGAGCCCCGTCCAAACGGACGCCGGCGATCTCGTCATCAGCAGCATTCGCGACATCAGCGAGCGCGTGCGCTTCTTCGAGGCGTTGCACGACAAGAATGTCGAGCTGGAGCGGGCAGCCAAGGCCAAGGATCATTTCCTGGCCAACATGTCGCATGAGCTGCGTACGCCGCTGACCGTCATCATCGGTTTCGTCAGGACCCTGATGATGAAGATTGCCGGTCCGCTGACCGCCGAGCAGGAACGGCAGGTCGCCAAAATTGAGACCAACGCCACGCATCTCTTAGCCTTGCTCAACGACCTGCTCGACCTGGCGAAGGTCCAGTCCGGCACGGAGGAGATCAGTCTCGAGCCCGTAGATCTAAGGTCCGTCGTGGATGAGGTGGAAACCTCGTTGCGTCCCCTCGCCGAGAGAAAAGGCTTGGCGCTTGAGATCGCTTGCCCGCCGAAATACAGCCTCAACCGCAGCAGCCGCCGCATCATTCTCCAGATTTTGCTGAACCTGGCCAATAACAGCATCAAGTTCACGGAAAAAGGGGTGGTCCGGGTCGTGGTCGAGCGCGGGCCGCAGAGCAAGCAGGCGGCCACGCGCATCCACGTCATCGATACCGGCATGGGCATCAGACCGGAGGATCAAGGCAAGCTCTTTCAGCCATTCACGCAATTGAACCCGAATGCAAACGAGGGCGGCACCGGTCTGGGGCTTCATTTGAGCCGCAACCTCGCCCGCTCGCTCGGCGGTGACGTGACCTTCCGCAGCCTTTACGGCGAGGGCAGCACGTTCACGCTAATATTGCGGGACGAGTCCGGCGCTCCGGCCCAAACGCGCATGGCCGGCTAAAGAGCGCACAACAAGGAATTGCAACACCGCCTGCGGCCTTCCTCGGCTCTCGATGGATTGAATACCGCGGCCCGAAGCCGCCACAATCAGTGGGTCGACCGTGAAAGAATCTCGCGGACGTTCTTCGCCAAGGTCATCGGGTCGAATGGCTTCGCGATGACCCCTAGCGCGCCGAGATCCATGTAGAGGGAACGCTCCTGCTCCATGGTCCGCGCCGTCATGAAGATGACCGGCGTATGGGCGTGACCCGGCAGGCTCCGAAGACGGGAAAGCGTTTCGATTCCATCAATCTCAGGCATCATAACGTCGAGCAAGATCACATCCGGCCGGAAACCTCCCGACAGGAGATTCAGCGCCTCCATCCCGGAGGCCGCCGTCTTGAGTGCGATTCCAGGATCGACGCTCAGCGAAATAGTGACGATATCGCGGATGTCGTCCTGATCCTCGACCTGCAGGACTTGGAGTGAAGTCACGCGCAGCAAACTCCCAATTACTAGGCCCTCTGTCGCGCGAGGTTTCGCTGCGACGACAAATGCTAGCGACTCTCGGCCCAACTCCAAAGACCGCAGCCCAATCGAGGTTGCTGAGACGTAATATTGACCGCTAAAGTCGTCTGTATCTGACTTATAGGAGCGGCACCGCGTAGTTCACGATCGCCCGGAACTGCGTGAGGTCGTCGCTCGGCAGCCCGGCGTCGAACACCTGCCAGTCGACATATTCCAGCTCCACGCGAAGTCCCTGCAGTTGGCCGCGATGGGGCTCATAGACGAAGCGAAGGTCGAGCTCTTCCTGGTTGGCGAACCCGCCATTGGTGGCGAGATCGGGCGTGCCGGTCCCCTTGCCCCAAGCGGCATGGAGCTTCACCCCTTCGAGGCCAAGCTTCTCCAAGTCGTAGGACAGTGACAACAGATAGGCCTGCACGCCAGCCTCATGAAAACTCGTGACGATCATGGCCGTGTACGACGTGCTGAAGCCAAACGGCTTTTGGATGTCTGCTTCGTCACCGGTCTGGGACACCGCGCCGGTGAACACAAATCCGGCGTAGCTGGCGACGAGCCGCGCCGAGGACTGATAGGTATTGTAGGGCCCGCCCGCGATGAGATCCGCGCCAACCGTTCTTTGATCGAGATCGTTGACGCCGACGCGGAAACTCGGACCATTCTCACCGCCGCCGAACGGCAGCGTATAGTCGACCTCGCCATAGGCCGTGTTCAGCGTATCCTTGATCCAATAATTCGCGATGCCGGCGTTCCACGCGCTCCCGTGATAGCTCACGCCGTTGACCAGGACCCCTTCATCCTGCGCGACACCGAGCCCGTTGCTGAACGATTCGAAGTCCGCCGTGTCGCGCGGCTTGTATTGCGTCAGATAGGACGCGATGTAGTCGAACTTCTGTTCGGCGCTGTGCTCGGGCACGAGGACGATGCCTTCGAAGGTGAGCGGAATCATCCTGACGTCGTAGGGATTGATATACGGGGTCCGCACCAGCTGCCGCCCCACGACGAGGTTCTGACCGGCGAACTTCAATCCGACCATTGAGCTGTCCGAGCGTCGTGATCTGATCGCCGTCGGTCGTGAGATTGACCGAGTTCCCGGCAAAGGCATTCCCGTAGAGCGGCTGGGTCGTATAGAGCACGCTGCGGATCTGGAAGAAGTCGGCGATGAACCCGGACTCGTAGGACAGCGAGCCGCCGGTCGTCAGCGCCTCGGGATCGTCATACCCGAAATCGTCCTCGTCGAACCAATAGGTGCGGCTGTTGGCTTTGAGCTCCGTATCGCGAAAGAAGTCCGGCGCGTTCGGCATGCGCTCATGGCGCATCGCCTTGAGCCGCTCCTCGCGTGGATCGACATGGTGCTTGGGTCCCCGCAGATCGTCCCGCGGATCGATCGGACGTGGCGAACCCCTCGCTAATCGGGCTGAAGGCTTCTTCGGCGCTGGAGGGGATGGGATAGTCCGTGGCGCCCTGGGCCAGCGCCGGCGACGAAATACCGATGCCGGCCGCCATGACAGCCAGCGCCAGAACGGCATGAACCGGGTTGCGCGAACCAAGGCTGCACGGACCAGGACTGCATGAACCGCCCTGCTCCTCATCAACCCAGCCATAGCCCCGCCTCTCCCCGCCGCAATGAGGCCAGCCCCAGGAGATCCAACCCTAGCAGATTCTCGATTGCCCGCGAATTGGCGCGCCAATGAGGCTCCCGCAAGGGAGCGGGCTTTGCTAGTCTCCGGCCATAAAAATTCCCTGCCCCCTCAATAAGGTCGGTCCATGCTCATTCATACGCGCCGCCGCGCGCTGGGTCTCCTCCTCGCCGCGGGCGTCGGCAGCCGCCTCATCGCGCTGACGCCGCGCGCCTTCGCTGCCGAAGGCGCCGATGCCGAGGACTCGTCCGCCGGAATTCGTCCGCCGAGACTCCGGCACCGAGGCGACCGACGCGGTCGAGTGCTACGACTCCAAGGCCTTCGGCCCCTGGAAGGCGCAGGCCAGCGACCGCAGCGCCGGCGCAACCCTGGCCGAAGTCCCCCTCCTCGAACTCCAAGGCCTGCGACCTCACTATGCAGTTCCAGGCCAATACGGACTTCGAGGCGAAGATCTTCATCACCGGCACGCCCGACGAACTGCCGGAGGAGTTTCTGGTGAAGCCGGAGAACCGCCTGATCGCCAAGACCGCCGCCGGCAAGGTCGCGGTGGACGAGCAACTTTGCGGCAACTGCACCGACATCTACGACGACCAGGTGAGCATCGTGCTGCCGCTGGCCACGGCGCCCCTGTTCCGCGAGGAGACTAGCGTCGAGCTGGCCATCAGGCTCGCCGGCAAGGACGCGGACTGCCGCTTCAAGGTTGACACGGCCACGTTGCGTCAAGCGCTCGATTGGGCGGGTGCGCGCCGCGACGCGCTGGCCAAAGAACGCGACGATGACAAATGCGCATCGCCGGAAGGGCTGCTTCATCACCACCGCCTGCTGCGAGCTGCTTGGCTTGCCGACGATTGCTTCGAGCTGCGCGAGCTTCGCCGCTACCGCGACGAGGTACTCGCCAAGCAGCCGGGCGGCGCGCAGGAAATCGCGCGCTATTACGCGCAAGCCCCGCACATTATCGCGCAATTGCGCACAATACCGCGCACGTATCCGCGCACGCTTTTGTCGGTTTATGCCCGCTTTATCCTGCCCGCGGCGATTGCCGCCAGGCTGGGGCTCAACGCCCTCGCTTATCGTCTCTATGTGCGGATGCTCGATGAGCTCGCGCCAGACATGCTGACGGACGCGAGGCCGTCCCAGACATAGCCGCCGCTTCGCCCCATTGAGGCCGGCCTGGCGCCGCACTCCCCCGAAATCATCGGTCAATGGAACAATCTCGGGAACCGGATCGGGACTTGGGAACCGAATGGGGACTTGGGGCATTGAGGTGCAGGACCGACGGCAGGGGACTTTGGCCGCCGGTCTTTGGAGGGACCTCACCAATGCCGCGACCACTGCTTCGGAGCCACGTATGTGGCGGCTGGACCCCTGGCGCTGCCGGTCTGTCCCACCCCAACTCAAGCCAATCCGCGAGGAGGCACCACCTAGACAGTCGATGATCTTGCCGCGCTCAGGGGCACGAGCGCACGTCCGAAATTGGGGAATGGGGGGCGTAGGCCGCGCGGTGGGGAACCCGCACGGCCAAGCGAGGGAGCCTGAAGATGATCAGTTCCACACTGCCCTTGGTCGAACAGCCGAACTGGCATCCGGTGCACCGGGCCAACGCGCTGCTTCGCCAGGCGCTACTCACGTCCGCCGCGCCCCGGCCAGATCCGGCGGAGATCTGGGGCGAGCGCATGTACCGCCTCGACCCCGCACCGATCGAACTCGTGAACGGGCCGGTCAGCATGGCCCCTCCGGCCACCCTGCAGACGCTTCTCGGCCTGCTGCCGGTGGACGAAGATATCGCCGCGTGTCAGTCGCCTGTCACATATGCCAACGATGTTACCGCCCCGAATGCGCCCGTCTGAGGACGCATCGGGGGAGGACGAGATGCTCGACCGGGCTGAGCTGCTGCAACTTCGAGGTCTGGTCCAAGCCTTCTACCGGCGCCAACGCCAGGCGAGCCTCATAGTGGCCGCTTCGATCGCCGCGGCCTTCGTGCTGACGTTTGGCGGTTTGATCTTGCTGTTCAGCGTGGCCGGCTCAGGTCCGGAACCGCGCGAGGACGCCGCACCGAAGGACAAGACTCCTCCCGTCGCCCGCGCCGCGCGGCACCGCCGACTTCGTGGCCCCGCGTCTTCAGCCGCTCCTGATCCGCGCCAAAGCCGAGCTGCCGGCACCCGGTCCCAGCCGCCCTGGACGCCCGCGTGATCCGCGTCACGTCCAACCGCCCGCTTGCGTTGGCCCCGTTGCTGCCGCTCGGCTCGGCGGGCTATCTCATGCTGCGGGGGCTGCCCGACGAGGCCGTGCTCTCCGCCGGACGGCGGACCGGTACCGGCACTTGGATGGTCAAAGCCCAGGACATGACCGATCTCACGCTGACAGTGGGCAATGGCGCCGAGGGCGACTATCCGCTCGATGTCTATCTGTTGGCTTCCGGCAGCGGGCCCCAGGCACGGCGCCGTCTGGTTCTGCGCGTCGATCCGGCGCCGCAAGCCGAGGCGGCCGGAGACGGTCTAAGCTGGCCGGCCGCCGTTGCGGAAACGCCGCCGGCCGAGGCCAGCCCTGCGCCATCGCCCGCAATCGATGCGAACACACTGCGCGAGCGCGCACAAGTCCTGCTCGGGGAAGGCGATTTCGCCGCGGCACGGCGCCTCCTCACCAGCTTGGCGGAGGACGGTCACGCCGATGCGGCCTATGAGCTCGCCCTCACCTATGACCGGGAAGTCTTGGATCACGCCGGCATTCACGGCGTCGATACCGACGCTGCCATCGCCAACGCCTGGTACGAATACGCCGCCAGGGAGGGTCACGCCGGCGCGGTGCAACGCCTGAAGATGTTGGCTAGACGACGTGGCGCCGCCTGAGCTCGGCGATCAGCGTTTCGACCAGGACCTCGGGGCTCGTGTCGCTCGTGGATAGGGCAAGCTCGGCCGCTTCCGGCGGCTCGTAGCTTGAATCGATGCCGGTGAAGTTACGGATCAGACCCTGCCCGTGCCTTGCGATAAAGACCTTTCGGGTCGCGCTCCTCGCATACTTCCAGCGGCGTATCGACGAAGATCTCGATGAACTCGCCCTCGCCCATGAGCTCGCGCGCCATGCGCCGCTCCGAGCGGAACGGCGAGATGAACGACACCATGACGATGAGACCGGCATCGACGAACAACCGCGCCGCCTCGGCCACGCGCCGGATATTCTCCACCCGGTCGGCGTCGGTGAAGCCGAGATCCTTGTTGAGGCCGTGGCGGACATTGTCGCCGTCGAGCATGTATGTGTGCCGGCCGAGCGCATGCAGGCGCTTCTCGAGCGTGTTGGCGATGGTCGACTTGCCCGATCCGGATAGTCCGGTGAACCACAGCACGCACGGCTTCTGACCTTTGAGGCCGGCCCGCGCCGTCTTGTCGATGAACAGCTCCTGCCACTGCACATTGGTCGCCCGGCGCAAGCCGAACTCGATCATGCCGGCCGCCACGGTGGCATTGGTGAAGCGGTCGATGAGGATGAAGCTGCCGGTCTCGGCGTTGTCGCCATAAGGGTCGAACACCAGCGGCCGCGCCAGAGTGATATTGCACAAGCCGACCTCGTTGAGCTCCAGCGTCTTGCCGGCGACATGGTCGAGACTGTCGACATTGAGCTTGTATTTGAGCGCCGAGACGGTGGCGCTCGTCGCCTGGCTGCCGCATTTGATGGTGTAGGCACGGCCCGGCAGCATCGCCTCCTCGTCGAACCAGATCACCTTCGCGGCGATCTGATCGGACACGGACGGCGCGGTCTCCGGCACCGCCGCGGCGATGACGTCGCCCCGACTGGCATCGACCTCCTCGGCGAAGGTCAGCGTCACCGCGTCCCCTTCTTGCGCCATCTCGAGATCGCCGTCGGCGGTCACGATCCGCGCCACGTGAACATGCTTGCCCGAAGGATGGATGACGACCTCATCGCCCGCTCGGATGCTCCCGCTCGCCACGGTGCCGGCATAGCCGCGGAAATCGAGATGCGGCCGGTTCACCCATTGCACGGGAAAGCGGAACGGCGCGTTCGTCACCCGATGGCTGACGTCCACCGTCTCCAGATGCCCGAGCAATGTCGGGCCGTGATACCAATGCATGTGCGGGCTGGGATTCGTGACATTGTCGCCCCGGAGCGCCGAGCATGGAATCGGCGTGATCAGTTCGAACCCGAGCGGCCGGGCGAATTCAGCAAACTCTTCGGTGATCGCCTCGAACCGCGCCTGATCGAAGTCGATCAAATCCATCTTGTTGACGGCGACCGCGACCTTGCGGATGCCGAGCAGCGACAGGATGCAGGCATGGCGGCGGGTTTGCGTCAGCACGCCCTGCCGCGCGTCGACCAGCAGCACGCCGAAATCGCAATTGGACGCGCCCGTCGCCATGTTGCGCGTGTACTGCACATGGCCCGGCGTGTCGGCGACGATGAATTTTCGCCGCGGCGTGGAGAAATACCGATAGGCCACGTCGATGGTGATGCCCTGCTCGCGCTCGGCCTGCAGGCCGTCGACGAGGAGGGAAAGGTCGATCTCCCCTGCACTATTGGCGCTCGGGCGCTTGGAGTCGCGCTCCATGCTCCGAAGCTGATCCTCAAGCACGAGAGCGGAGTCGTAGAGCAAGCGGCCGATCAGCGTGCTCTTGCCGTCATCCACGCTGCCGCAGGTGAGAAAGCGCAATAGTCCGCGATCCTCTTCGGCGGCGATCCTGGCGGCCAGGCGATCGCTAGCGCTCTCCGTCTTGCCGCCGACTACGCTCAACTGCGGCATCAGAAGTAGCCCTCCTGCTTCTTCTTCTCCATGGATCCGGCCTGGTCGTGGTCGATGACCCGGCCCTGACGCTCGGAGTGTCGCGAGGCGATCAGCTCGTCGATGATCTCAGGCACCGTGGCCGCGTCGGACCTGATGGCGCCGGTCAGCGGATAACAGCCGAGCGTGCGGAAGCGCACCTTCGCCATCTCCGGCGTCTCGCCGGGGTCCAGCGGCAGCCGCTCGTCGTCCACCATGATCAGCGCCCCGCCCCGCTCGACCACCGGCCGGACGTCGGCGAAATAGAGCGGGACCACGGGAATATTCTCGAGATGGATGTAGGTCCACACATCGAGCTCGGTCCAATTCGATAGCGGGAAAACGCGCATGCTCTCACCCGGCCTGACCTTGGTGTTGGCGAGGTGCCACAGCTCCGGCCGTTGGCGCTTCGGGTCCCAGTTATGCGCGGCGTTGCGGAACGAGAACACGCGCTCCTTGGCGCGCGATTTCTCCTCGTCGCGCCGCGCCCCGCCGAACGCCGCATCGAAGCCATGCGCGGCAAACGCCTGCTTGAGCGCCTCGGTCTTCATCACGTCGGTATAGAGCGCGCTGCCATGGGTGATCGGCGACATGCCCTCGCGCTTGCCCTGCTCATTGGTGTGCACCATGAGATCGACGCCGAGCCGCTTCGCCTCCTTGTCACGAAAGGCGATCATCTCGCGAAACTTCCACGTGGTGTCCACATGCAGCAGCGGGAATGGTGGCTTGGCCGGATAGAACGCCTTCATGGCGAGATGCAGCATCACCGCGGAGTCCTTGCCGATGGAATACATCATCACCGGGTTGCTGAACTCGGCCACGACCTCGCGCATGATGTGAATGCTCTCGGCCTCGAGCTCGTGGAGATAGCTGGAAAGACGCTGCTTCATGGTCAGGCACTCGTACTCTTGGTCTTATCGGCTGCGGGCCGGGAGGTCGCCTTTGCAGGCTTCTCCTTATCGGAGCCCTTGCCGTTCTGGGCCTTGGCATGCGCCTCGGCTTTCCGCTTCTCGGCGAGATAGCGATAGGCGCTAACGGGGATCAGGGCGAGGTAGATCACCGAGCCGGCGGCAAGCGTCAGGGATGGATAGGTCAAGAGCATGGCAATGAAAAGTGCGGCAAGCACAAAAACCGGCGGCACATATTCCCGAGGGATGCGCTGACCGATCATTTTAGCCGAGAAAGTCGGCACATTGCTGACCATGAGAAGCGCGATGCCGAGCGTGTAGACCAAGATCAGCGGCGTGAGAACCGGCACGTGGAGGCCCAGATCCTGGGAATAAATCGGCAGCAAGAGGATGATGGCCCCCGCCGGGGCCGGCACCCCGACAAAGAAGGCGCTCTTCCAGGGAGGCTGGTCTGTCTGGTCGAGCGACACATTGAAGCGGGCGAGCCGGAGCGCCGAGCAGACCGCGAACACGAGAACGGCGATCCAGCCCAGACTGCGCAAATCCTCCAGCGCCCAGTTGAACATGATGATGGCCGGCGCCACGCCGAAATTGACGAAGTCGGCGAGGCTGTCGAGCTCGGCGCCGAAACGCGAGGAGGCTTTCAGCAGGCGCGCGACGCGGCCGTCGATGCCGTCGAGAAAAGCCGCGAACACCAGCGCCGCGACCGCCAGATCCCAACGATGCTCGATGCCCATGCGGATCGCGGTGAGGCCGGCGCAGAGTCCGACCAAGGTGAAGATATTGGGGATCAGCACCCGCACCGGCACTTGGCCGCGGGAGAAGGGAAGCTGCCGCCGCTTGCGATCCTCGCGCCCCGGCTCGAAAGGAGGAAACATGACCGCCTACGCCTCACCTAACGCGGATGAACCACGACGCGCGTCACCCGTGAATGCCGCCAGCACCGTCTCACCGGCAATCGCCGTCTGACCGAGCTCGGTGAGGAGTTCGATGCCTTCCGGCAAATAGAGATCGACGCGGCTGCCGAAGCGGATCAAGCCGATCCGCTCGCCCGCGGTAACGCTAGCCCCCTCGCCGATGAAAGTCACGATCCGGCGGGCGACCAGCCCCGCGATCAGCACTACGCCTATTCTGGCGCCCGTCGCGGTCTCGATGACGAAGGCCTGCCGCTCGTTCTCCTCGCTCGCCTTGTCGAGCTCGGCATTGAGAAATGCGCCCGGAACGTAAGCGCTGTGAATGATCTTGCCGCCGACCGGCGCGCGGACGATATGCACGTCGAGCACCGAGAGGAATACGGAGATACGCGTCAAAGGATCGGTGCCGAGCGCCAACTCGCGCGGTGGCATCATGCCTTCGACCACGGCCGCAACCTTGCCGTCCGCCGCGCTCACCACGAGGCCCGGCCGATCCGGCGTGATCCGGTCCGGATCGCGGAAGAAATACGCGCAGGCCGCCGTGAGAATGGCGGCGAGCCAGCCAAGCGGCGGCACGAGCAAGAACAAGAACAAGGTCGCAACCGCGAAGGCGGCGACAAATTTGTAGCCGTCCCGATGAATAGGCACGAAGGCGCCCGTGATGGTGTCCAGAAGACTATGCCGGTCGTTCATGTTTTGCTTTAGATCCATTCGGTTCAGGTCGAGGCCAACGCCTCGTCCTCGAGACGCTCGGCTGCCCGCGAAGCGGGAAGATCTTCCTCATCCAGCGCATGGGCCAGCCGCTCGCGCGCCTCGTCGGCCTCGCGCTGACGCGCCCACAGGCTCGCATAGAGCCCATTCTTGGTGAGCAGCTCCAGATGCGTGCCCTGCTCGGCGATCACGCCGCGATCGAGCACGATGATGTTGTCCGCATGCACCACCGTGGAGAGGCGGTGGGCGATCACCAGGCTCGTACGGTCGCGCGCCACGCGCTCCAGCGCGTCCTGGATATCCATCTCCGTATGACTGTCGAGCGCCGAGGTCGCTTCGTCGAGCATGAGGATCGGCGGCGATTTGAGGATGGTGCGGGCGATGGCCACGCGCTGCTTCTCGCCGCCGGAGAGCTTGAGCCCGCGCTCGCCGACGAGCGAGTTGTAGCCTTGCGGCAGGGTCACGATGAAGTCGTGGATCTGGGCGAGCCGTGCCGCCTCGCGAACCTCCGCCGGGCTCGCATCCGGCTTGCCGTAGCGGATATTGTACTCGATCGTATCGTTGAACAGCACCGTGTCCTGCGGAACCATGCCGATTGCCGCGCGCAACGAGTCTTGCGTCACGTCCTGGATGTTCTGGCCGTCGATGGTCACCCTCCCACCGGTCAGCTCATAGAAGCGGAACAGGAGGCGCGAGATGGTGGACTTTCCCGCGCCGGTCGGGCCGACGATGGCGACCATCTTCCCCGCCGGCACCTCGAAGCTCACATGTTTCAGGATCGGCCTGTCCGGGTCGTAAGCGAAGGAGACATCGTCGAACTTGATCGCGCCCTTCCTGACCTCAAGCGGCTTGGCGCCAGGACGATCGACGATCTCCGCGTCCTCGTCGAGCAGCGCGAACATCGTCTCCATGTCGATCAGACCCTGTTTGATCTCGCGATAGACCATGCCCATGAAGTTGAGCGGCATATAGAGCTGCAGCAGGACGGCGTTGATCATCACGAAGTCGCCGATGGTGAGCACGCCGCTACTCACGTCCCGCGCCGCCAGCAGCATGCAGGCGACCATGCCGAGGGTGAAGATCACCGCCTGGCCGGTGTTCAACACGCCGAGCGAGGTGTAGGCGCGCACGGCGGCCCCCTCGTAGCGCGCCATGGAAGCATCGAAGCGCCGCGCCTCGAGCTCTTCATTGCCGAAATACTTCACCGTCTCGAAATTCAGCAGACTGTCGACGGTCTTGGCATGGGCCTCGGTATCGGATTCGTTCATGTCGCGGCGAATGGCGATGCGCCGCTCGGACGCGAAGAACGTGAACCACACATAGACCGCCACGGTGGCGAGCACGACGACCACGTAGATCCACCCGAAATACCAGGCGACCAGGCCCGCGATCATGACCAGCTCGACCGCGGTCGGGATCGAGTTCAGCACCGCCATGCGCATGATGGTGTCGACACCGGCGATGCCGCGCTCGATGACGCGGTTCAGCCCGCCGGTGCGCCGCTCGAGATGAAAGCGCAAGGACAGCGCATGCAGATGACGGAAGGTGCGGTTGGCGAGCCGACGCACTGCATTCTGGGACACGACCGTGAACACCACATCGCGCAGCTGCGCAAACAGCACCATGAGGATACGCCCGACCCCATAGGCGACGATGAGCATGGCCGGAACGATAGCCAGGCCTAGGGCGCTCACGCCTTGGCTCGCGCCGGCGGTGCCCTCACCGGTGAGCAAATCCACGACATTCTTGTAGGCGATCGGCACGGCCAGGGTGATGACCTTGGCCAGCACGAGAGCGGCGAAGGCCAGGATCACGCGGCGGTGCAGATCCGGCCGGTTCGCCGGCCATACATAAGGTACCAGCTGGCGCAAGACGGAGAGCTGCCCCGCGCGCCCCTGGAGCACGGCATCGCTTGTCGATTGCGGCAGCCGGTGTTGCATGAAAGTCTTTTCTATCAGCGCGTTAGCGCGCGGCAAAAGGGGCAGCGTCAAGAGCTGCCCCTGCTGTCACAAGGATATAGTCCTGCAGGCCGCCCGCGCCAAGCCGCCTGGGGCTTTTAGCCGGCGGCCCCTCCGATCAGGGCTTGGGCCCGGAGGGGCGCATGTCCGCCTCGCTGGGCTTGGCGAGCGAGATGCTGAACATCGCCCGGCCGGCCAGCAGGTGCGTCTTGTCGTCGAACTGCTCGACCCGAACCTGGTGAACCGCGGCATCGAGCGCCGCCTTATCCTCGACGCTCCATTTGCCATCGCCGTCGGCGAGCACCTGGCCGAAGGGCTCACTGTCCACGTAAATATAGACGCTACTGTTGGCGATAGCGGTGCCGGCGAGCTTCAAGGTGCCGGGTCCTTCCTCCGCCTTGGCGTAATCGACAATGGTCACCTTGATTGGCGATTTCGCCGACGGCGATGACGCCTCGCCGACCACGTCGGCCGGGTCATTCTCCGCTGCCGCGACGGGTGCGAGATAAGACGTGCCGGCGACGGCCGCTATTGCCGCGATCAGGGCAATGAACTTGTTACCGATCATCTGGTCGTTTCCTCCACAAACTGCTCATCATGCCGGGGAAAGCGAGAGTCGTGGCCTCCGCCAGCTTGGGCCGGACCCTAGCGGATCGGCCGTGCCGCCGCCACAAGGCAGACGAAATAGGGTTGCTTGACGCGCGCGAAAGCCCAGTGGCAGATGAGCCCATGAAGGACAGCAAAAACACGCTTAACATTGAGAATATCTGCGTCTACTGCGGCTCCGGCGCCGGCCGGAACCCCGCCTTCGTGGCGGCGGCGCGCGCGCTCGGCCGAATCTTGGCCACTTCGCGCATCGGCCTCGTCTATGGCGGCGGCGATCTTGGGCTCATGGGCGCCGTGGCCCATGCGGTCCTGGAGCATGGCGGTCACGTCACCGGCATCATTCCCGGCTTCCTTCGCCAGCGCGAGAATATGCTGATCGAGGCTCAAGAGCTGATCGTCGTCGACGACATGCACCAGCGCAAACATCTGATGTTCGAGAAGTCCGACGGCTTCGTGGCGCTGCCCGGCGGGCTCGGCACGCTTGAGGAATTCGTCGAGCAGCTGACCTGGACGCAACTTGGCCGGCACCGGAAGCCCATCGTGCTCGCCAATATCGCGGGCTTCTGGAATCCGCTTCTCGAACTGTTCGACAAGATGGCCGGCGAGAGCTTCATCCGTTCCGGGCTCGAGCTCAAAATGACCGTCGCCGACCGCGTCGAGGAAATTCTCCCGGCCATCGAGAGCAGGCTCGAAGCCTATCCCGAAGAAGCCGAGGCGGAGGCGGAAGCCGAGATCGCCGCGAAGTTCTAGGCCGCGCCCTACTGGGTCTCGATCAGCGCGATGCCGTCGGGAAGCTCAAGCCAGTGGTGCCGCCGCGAAGCCCAGAAGAGCTTCGAGGGCCGCGCGAAGCTCGCATCGGCGAAGCAGCCTACGGACACACCAACAGCTCCCGGCAGCCCTTCGGCCCGGAAGGCAACTGCCGTCCCGCAAGTCGGGCAGAAATAGCTGTCGATAGCGCGCCCCGAGTCGCCTCGCTGCGTGTATTGCCGTCGCTCCCCGGCGATCGCCACCGCCGGCTCCGGGAAGAGCGCCGCATAAGAGAATGCGCTACCCGTTCCGCGCTGACAGTCGGCGCAGCTGCACAGATAGACATCGAGCGGCTCACCATGCGCCGTGACCGTGAGGTTGCCGCAAGCACAACGCGCCGTACGCTCAATGCCGTCTTCCTGGCTCACGATGTGAACCTCCAAACGTGCCTTAGGCGCCGGGCGCCGGAGCGCCGTCGCGGATCAGCTTATAGTTGATCGAATCGAGCAGCGCCTCGAAAGAGGCATCGACGATATTCGGCGACACGCCCACGGTGAACCAGCGGTTCCCCTCCCCGTCGCGGCTCTCGATTAGGACGCGCGTCACCGCGTCGGTGCCGCCAGTGAGGATACGCACCTTGTAGTCCACGAGCTTGAGGTCATCGATATAGCTCTGATAAGGGCCGAGGTCCTTGCGCAACGCATTGTCCAGCGCGTTGACCGGACCGTTGCCCTCGCCCACCGACATGACCGTCTCGCCGTCGATGCGCGCCTTGACCGTGGCTTCGGAGACGGTGACGAGCTCGCCCAAGGCGTTGTGCCGACGCTCCACCATGACGCGGAACGAATCCACGTCGAAGAATTGCGGCACATTGCCGAGCATCCGCCGCGCCAGAAGCTCGAAGGACGCCTCGGCCGCCTCATAGGCATAGCCCACCGCTTCGTGCTCTTTCACCGTATCGAGGAGGCGGGTAACGCGCGGGTCGTCCTTGGGCACGGCGATGCCGATGCGGTCGAGCTGCGCCATGATGTTGGAGCGGCCGCCTTGATCGGAAATCAGCAGCTTGCGGACATTGCCGACTGATTCCGGTGGCACATGCTCATAGGTGCGCGGGTCCTTCTGCACGGCGGAGACATGGATGCCGCCTTTATGGGCGAATGCGGACTCGCCCACATATGGCGCATGCCGGTTCGGCGCGCGGTTCAGGATCTCGTCGAGCACCCGCGAGGCATGGGTCAGCGTACGTAGCTTCTCGGGCGTCACCCCGGTCTCGAAGCGCTCGGCATAGCCCGTCTTCAGCATCAGCGTCGGGATGATCGAAGTCAGATTGGCATTGCCGCAGCGCTCGCCGAGACCGTTCAGCGTGCCCTGGATCTGACGCGCGCCGGCCCGCACCGCGGCCAATGAATTGGCCACACCGTTGTCGGTGTCGTTATGCACATGGATGCCGACATGATCGCCGGGGATATGCTTCACCACCTCGGCGACGATGGCCTCGACCTCCTCGGGCAGCGTGCCGCCATTGGTATCGCACAGCACCACCCAGCGCGCGCCGGCCGCATAGCCCGCCTTGGCGCAGTCGATCGCGTAAGTCGGGTTCGCCTTATAACCGTCGAAGAAGTGCTCGCAGTCGAGCAGCGCCTCGCGCCCCGACGCCGCGACGGCTTCTACCGACTCACTGATCCCGGAAAGATTCTCTTCGGGCGTGATGCCGAGCGCCACGTCCACATGGAAGTCCCATGTCTTGCCGACGAGACAGACCGCATCCGCATCCGCGGCAAGCAGCGCCTGGAACCCCGGATCGTTGGAGATCGAACGACCCGGCCGCTTGGTCATGCCGAAAGCGGTGAGCTTGGCGCCAAGTGCGCGCCGCTCGGCAAACAATTTGGTGTCCGTCGGGTTGGCGCCGGGATAGCCGGCCTCGACATAATCGAGACCAAGGTCATCGAGCTGTTCGGCGATGAGCCACTTATCCTCGAGCGAGAAATCGACGCCATGGGTCTGGGCGCCGTCCCGTAACGTCGTATCGTAGAGCGAGAGCCGTTCGCGAGCCATGACCTACACCACACCAAAGAAGAAGTGCAGTGTCAGCAACACCGCCAGCACCAGCACGACAAGCTTGATCACAAGATAGACACGCCGCGATCCTTTGAACGGCACGTCTTTGAGAAACGGTTTCATTGCATGACCTCTTATCCGCCGAGCGGCTTATGCATCGTGGTGTTGGCCAGCCATTCATCGCCACACCGGACGCTGTTGCGCTGCTGGGGGACATAACCGCGCTTGGCGAAGAAGCCCGACGCCGTATCACTGGCATCGACTTTCAGGGTCGCCACGCCGCGCCCGTGGGCGACTTTTTCCAAGGCGTCGGCCAGGACCGCGCCCACGCCCTGCCCAGTCACCGCCGGGTGCACATAAAGGAAGCCGATCTTCTCATCCGTCTCGAGCGAGCCGAAGCCGACGGGCGCGCCGCCGAGCGTGGCGACGATAGTCAGCTCGTCTCCCAGCCGTTTGGCGAACGCCGGCTCGTCCTCGGCCGCCGCCGCCCACGCCTCCTGCTGCATCTGCGTATAGTCCTCGCCCGTCAGCTCCGTGATGCTGGCGCGGAAGATCTCGGCGAGCAGCGGCGCCTCGCCCGGCAGCATCGGCCGCACCGCGAGCACGGGATGGGCTTGCGCGTTCATCGGGCGACCTCCCAGCTGGTGACCAGTTCGCCGGTCTTCGGGTCTTTGGCGTCCTTCAAAACGATGCCCATGGCTTCGAGCTGGCCGCGGATACGGTCGGCCTCGGCGAAGTCCTTGGTTTTACGCGCGGCGTTGCGGGCTTCGATCAGCGCGTCGACGGCGTCGGCATCGGCCGCACCGGCATCGGCGTTGCTGCCGGCGCCATTCTGCCGGATCCGTTCGATCTTACTCCTTTCGCCGGAGAATCCGAGCAAGCCAAGTGCCGCACGCAAGCCCTCGAAATGGCCCGCGCTATGCAGCTTGTGCAGCTCGGCGATGACCTTGGGCGTATTGAGATCATCCGACAATGCATCGAGGATTGAGTCTGGTGCAGTGGGCCCGGGCTCGGCGCCTTCGACGTCGCCATACCACTCCCACAATGTCTTATGCGCCTCGTCGAGCCCGACAAACGTCCAATCGAGCGGCTGGCGGTAATGGGTCCTGAGCATGTTCAAGCGGAGCGCGTCACCCGGCCAGGCATAGCCCTGCCAGCCGGTGAGTAGCTCATGCACGGTGACGAAGTTGCCGAGGCTCTTCGACATCTTCTCTCCCTCCACCTGGAGGAAGCCGTTATGCATCCACACATTGGCCATGACTTGCGTGCCATGGGCGCAGCGCGATTGCGCGATCTCGTTCTCATGATGCGGGAAGACGAGGTCGATCCCGCCACCGTGAATGTCGAATACCTTACCGAGATGCGCCGCGGCCATGGCCGAACACTCGATATGCCAGCCGGGCCGCCCCGGCCTCTCGATGCCGCCGGGCGACGTCCATGACGGCTCACCGGGCTTGGACGGCTTCCACAAGACGAAATCCATCGGGTCGCGCTTGAACGGCGCCACCTCGACGCGAGCGCCGGCGATCATCTCGTCCAACGTCCGCCCCGACAGCCTGCCGTAGTCAGCCATGGCGGCGACGTGAAACAGCACATGGTCCTCGGCCACATAGGCGCACCCATTGGCGATGAGGCGATCGATCATCGTCCGCATCTCGCCGATATGCTCGGTGGCGCGCGGCTCCACGGTCGGCGGCAAAGCGCCGAGCGCGGCCATGTCGGCATGGAACTGGTCCGCCGTCTTCCGGGTAACCTGGCCGATCGCCTCGTTCAGCGGCAGGCCGGGATAGTCCTTGGCGGCGCGTGCGTTGATCTTGTCGTCGACGTCGGTGATGTTGCGGACATAGGTGACGTGCTCGGACCCATAGAGGTGGCGCAGCAGGCGGAACAGCACGTCGAAGACGATGACCGGCCGCGCATTGCCGATATGGGCGTAGTCGTAGACCGTCGGGCCGCACACATACATGCGCACGCGAGCGCGATCGAGGGGCTCGAAGAGCTCCTTCTTGCGGGAAAGCGTATTGTAAAGCGTAAGCGCCACTGCCAAGCCCCTTCGGCTTGAGGCTCGCCGGATGTTCGTCTGCAGAAGGAAATAAAGTTAAAGGAGGAACGACCCGCGCGAGCTGATTGCTAGCCGGTAATGATGCAGCACGAAATCATAAGGATGGGTTGCTCTGGCATCATGATGGGGCCGCTTATGGCGGGAAACGGCCAAATCGTCAAGCCGGCCAATCATATTCATGCCTCATTGACCCCGGATTTTAAGGGCGCATAATGGGTTTAGAGGCTCCCCGGGGATCGGAAAGCAATCTTGAACGTTAATCGCCATCTTCGGCGCGTTCTCGCGTCGTCTGTGCGGTCGGTCGGCCGTCCGGGCATCGTTGCGCTCGCCCTTTTCGGTCTGGCGGCCGCTCTGGCTGCCTCGAGCGGCGTCCTGGCGCAAGGCATGAGCGAGCAGCAGATCCGTTGCATGCAGCTTCAGCAGGAGCTCGCCGCGGCCTCGGGCGGCGGCGCCGGCGGCGAAGAGCTCGCCCTCCTCCAGCAGCAGATCTCCGAGCAGGACCGTATCTACCAGGGCACGCAAGCCACGATGGAGGACGCCGGCTGCTACGAGCGGCTGTTCATCTTCGGCCGCGCCCTCAAGCGCAACCCAAGATGCCTCAGCATGAATGCCCGCGTTGAGGATGCGCGCCGGCAGCTCGCCCGCCTGCAAGAGCAGAGCAAATCGCTCCAGCGTGGCGGCGGCAACAAACGGCGCCAGGCGGAACTACAACAGGCTATGCAGCGCAGCGGCTGTAGCGGCGCCCCGGCGCGACGCGGCGGCGGCCTGTTCGACTTTTTCGGTGGAGATCGCGAGCCTGACTTCCAGACCCCGGTCTATCGCAGCATCAATCCCAACGGCCGTTATCGTTCGGTGTGCGTGCGCCTGTGCGACGGCTTCTACTATCCGATCAGCTACTCGACCTATGGCAGCCGGCTTGAGCAGGATAAGGCGCAGTGCGAGTCCAATTGCGCCGCGCCCGCCGAGCTTTACGTCTATCGCAACCCCGGCCAGGAGATCGAGCAGGCGATCTCGCTGCACGGCTCCGCCTATATGGACCTGCCGGTGGCGCTCAAATTCCGCAAGGAATACGTCAAGGGCTGCTCCTGCAAGCAGGCTGAATATAATCCCACTGACATCGAGGCCGCCAACAAGAAGGCCGCGGCCGAGCCGGCCGATGGTGCGGCCCAGACGGCGGCGGCGGTCGAGCCTGCCGCCGATGCCGGCGAGATGCCGCAACTCGATCTCGATATCACCGGCAGCACCGAACCGCCCCCGGCGGCCGAGGTGCAGCAAGAGCCGGCGACCGAAGTCACGACCGAGATCGCCCCGCCTCCTGCCCCGCCGGAACCGGGACAGTCGGTCGTGACCAAGCAGCCCCGCGCCGCCGCGGACTAATCCAGTCTTCTGCTGTTTCGCTTAGGCCGTTTTGCCCTCGAGCCGCGCTTGCGCCCGGTCGCGGCCGATCAGCGGCAAGAGATGCTTGAGCTCCGGGCCGTTCTCCGCCCCGGTCAGCGCCAGCCGTAACGGGTGGAACAGCGCCTTGCCTTTGGCCCCAGTCTCAGCCTTCACGGCGGCGCACCATGCGGGCCAAGTCTCTTCGTCCCAGGGCTCCGGCGGCAGCAGCTTCGCTGCCTGACGGCAAAGATCGGGGCTCTCGATCACCGGCGTAAGCGGCCCCGACACCACGCCCCACCAAAGCTTGGCGTCCGCCAGCACCGCGAGATTGCCCCGCACCGCGTCCCAAAAGGCCTCCCCGCCGCCGACACCCACAGCGTCCAGCCGTGCCGCCACCGCCGCAAAGGGCAGCGCGTGCAGCAGCTTGGCGTTCAAGAGACGCAAATCATTGGGATCGAACCGCGCCGGGGCGCGCGACAGCTTTGAGAAGTCGAAAGCCTCCACCAACTCGTCGAAATCAGCATGGGGCGCGACCGGATCCGACGTGCCGATGGTGGCCGCGTAGATGGCCACGGCCATGGGCTCCAGCCCCTCCGCGCGCATGCCTTCGATGGCGAGCGAGCGGTCGCGCTTCGACAGCGCCTGACCGTCCGCACCCACCAAGAGATTGTGATGACCGAAGGCGGGAGGCGTCGCACCCAGCGCCTCGAACAGCTGGATCTGCGGCGCGGTGTTGGCCACATGGTCCTCGCCGCGAATGACATGGGTCATGCCGAGATCGATGTCGTCGACCACGCTCGGCAGCGTGTAGAGATAGGTGCCGTCGGCGCGGACGAGCACGGGGTCCGACAGCGAGGCCGCGTCCACATGTTGCTCGCCGCGCACAAGGTCGTCCCACACGACGTCGCGCGTCTCCAGTTTGAACCGCCAATGGGGCTTCCGCCCCTCGGCTTCCAGCCGCGCCCAATCGTCAGGGGTAAGTTGCAGCGCCGCGCGGTCATAGACCGGCGGCTTGCCCCGGGCGAGCTGGCGCTTGCGTTTCAGATCAAGCTCTTCGGGCGTCTCGTAAGCGGGGTAGAGGCGTCCTGCGGCTTCCAGACTCTCGACCGCATCGGCATAGCGCTCGAAGCGGTTCGACTGACGGAATTCTTCCGCCCACACGATGCCGAGCCACGCGAGGTCCTCCTCGATGCCGCGCGCGAATTCCGCCGTCGAGCGCAATGTATCGGTGTCGTCGAGACGCAGGATGAAGGTGCCGCCCTGCTTCCGCGCGAACAGGAAGTTGAGCAGCGCCGTGCGGATGTTGCCGGCATGGAGCCGTCCTGTGGGGCTCGGCGCAAAACGGACGGTGACGGGCATCTAGAGCTTCTCGCGAAATTTGTTGGTGATGGGATAGCGCCGGTCGCGGCCGAAATTCTTAGCGGTGATCTTCACGCCGGGCGCCGCCTGCCGCCGCTTATACTCGGCGAGATAAAGCATGCGCTCGACCTTCTTTACGAGCTCCGGCGCATGACCGCGAGCGACGATCTCTCCCACCGGCAATTCCAACTCGACCAGGCAATTCAGAATGTCGTCGAGCGCCTCGTAAGGCGGCAGCGTGTCCTGATCACGCTGGCCGGGTTTCAGCTCGGCGGAGGGATCCTTGGTGAGGATGCTTTCGGGGATGATCGGCCCCTCCGGCCCCCGGCACGTCTTGGGCCGGTGCGCGTTGCGGTAGCGCGACAGCGCGTAGACTTGCCCCTTGTAGAGATCCTTGATCGGATTGAAGCCACCATTCATGTCGCCATAGAGCGTGGCGTAGCCCACCGAGACCTCCGACTTGTTGCCGGTGGTAAGCACCAGCGGCCCCAGCTTGTTGGAGATGGCCATGAGCAGCGTGCCGCGCGCGCGGGACTGCAAATTCTCTTCCGTGGCGTCGCTGGCGAGGCCTGCAAACAATTTGGAGATGTCCTTGGTCAACGCCTCCACGCTGCCGTGGATCGGAACGATGTCGTAGCGTACGCCGAGCGCCTCGGCGATGGCCTTGGCATCGCTCAGACTTTCCTTGCTGGTGTATTCGTAAGGCATCATTACGCAATGCACGCGCTCTGCCCCGAGCGCATCCACCGCCATTGCCGCGCAGAGCGCCGAGTTGATGCCGCCCGATAGGCCGAGCACCACGCCGGGAAACCCGTTCTTGTCGATGTAATCCCGCAAGCCCACCACACAGGCGAGATAGTTGGCCGCATCGCCCTCTTCCACGGCGGCGACAGGGCCCGGCAGGCAATGCCAGCGGCCGCCCTCGCGATGCCATTCGGTGACGGCAAGCGCCACTTCCCAGGCGGGAAGCTGCACGGCGAGCTCTTCGTCCGCATTGAGCACGAACGACGCGCCGTCGAACGCGAGTTCGTCCTGGCCGCCGACCTGATTGACATAGACGAGCGGCCGCCTCGTCTCGGCCACCCGCGTTTCGGCCACGCCGTAGCGGGTCTCCTGCTTGCCCATCCAATAGGGCGAGCCGTTGGGCACGATGAGAATATCCGCGCCCGCCTGCACCAGGGCCTCGCAGATCTCCTCGGACCAGATGTCCTCGCAGATGGGCACGCCGAGCGAGACGCCGCGGAAGGGGATCGGCGCCGGCACCGGGCCCGGCGCGAACACGCGCTTCTCGTCGAACACCCCATAATTCGGCAGGTTGTTCTTGTAGCGGACCGCGGCAATGCGGCCGCCATCGAGCAGCGCCACAGCGTTATAGACGAACGGCGCCTCGCCCCAAGGCAGCCCCATGAGGATCGCCGGCCCGCCATCCGCGGTATCGCGCGCCAGCGCTTCGCAGGCCTCGCGCGCCGCTGCCTGCAAGGCCGGCTTCAGGACCAAGTCCTCGAGCGGATAGCCGGTCAGGTAAAGCTCGGTGAAGACGATGAGATCGGCGCCGGCCGTGCCCAGGGGCGCGCGCACCTTGCGGGCCTTGGCGAGGTTGCCCGCGATATCGCCCACGACCGGATTGAGCTGCGCCAGCGCGAGCTTGAAGGAGTCCCTGGTGTCACCGGTCATGGGTAGAACTTAGTGGTGGTCGCTGGCCTGGCAAGCGCCAAGCGGATATCGCCGCTACTCGCCGGCGGCGATGGAGATCTTGGGTTCCGGCCGCCCTTCGCGCTCGCGCTTCAGCCTCTCGGCCACGATGAAGGCAAGCTCGATCGACTGATCGGCGTTCAACCGGGGATCGCAATGGGTGTGGTACCGGTCCGACAGATCCGTCTCGGTGACGGCCTTGGCGCCGCCCACGCATTCGGTGACGTTCTGCCCGGTCATCTCCACATGGATGCCGCCGGCATGAGTGCCCTCGGCGCGGTGAATGTCGAAGAAGGCCTCGACCTCCGACAGGATCAGGTCGAAGGGACGCGTCTTGTAGCCGCTGCTGCCGGCCTTGATCGTGTTGCCGTGCATCGGATCGCAGGCCCACACCACGGACTTGCCCTCGCGCTCCACCGCTTGGATCAGCGCCGGCAAATGACTGCCGATCTTTTCGGCGCCGAACCGGCAGATCAGCGTTAGCCGCCCGGGCTCGTTCTGCGGGCTGAGCAAGTCGATCAGCTTGAGCAGATCGTCGGCCTTGATGCTGGGACCGCATTTCACACCGACCGGATTCTTGATGCCGCGCAGATAATCCATATGAGCACTATCGAGCTGGCGCGTCCGGTCGCCGGCCCACAGGAAATGGCCCGAGGTCGCGTACCAATCGCCCGACGTGGAATCCACGCGGGTCAACGCCTGCTCATAGCCGAGCAGCAGCGCCTCGTGGCTCGTATACAGGCTCGTGGAACGAAGCTGCGGCGCATTTTCCGGTGTCAGCCCGATGGCGCGCATGAAGCGCAACGTCTCGGCGATGTGGTCGGACAGCTCCCGATAGCGATGCCCGGCCGGGCTATCCTTGACGAAGCCCAGATTCCACTGATGCACATGCTCCAGATTGGCGTAGCCGCCTTGCGCGAAGGCGCGCAGCAGGTTGAGCGTGGCGGCCGCCTGACGGTAGCCCATGAGCATGCGCTGCGGGTCCGGCGTCCGCGACTCCTCAGTGAAATCGATGCCGTTGATGATGTCGCCGCGATAGCTCGGCAGCTCCTTGCCGTCTTGCGTCTCGGTCGGCGAGGAGCGCGGCTTGGCGAACTGGCCGGCGATACGGCCGAGCTTCACCACCGGCGAGCCGCCGGCATAGGTCAGCACCACGGCCATTTGCAGGAACACGCGGAAGAAGTCGCGGATCGTGTCGGCGCTATGCTCGGCGAAGCTCTCGGCGCAATCGCCGCCCTGCAGCAGAAAGGCCTCCCCTTGCGCGACGCGGGCGAGCTTGGCCTTCAGCTCCCGCGCCTCGCCGGCAAAAACCAGCGGCGGGAACGTGGCAAGCTGCTGCTCGACCTGAGCGAGCTGATCCATGTCGGGATAGACCGGGACCTGCTCAATCGGCTTCGTACGCCAGCTCTCGGGGCTCCAACGCGGTGCCATTCTTGCACTCTCCTAAAAAAGTCCCCGCTATATAAGCGATCGAAATGACTGTGGCTAGGCGGCTTGCGGAATTGCCGAACCACGCCGACCATGCCAGATATCCCTTAAGGTCAGGGAAAGGAACAGACTTTTGCGTCCTCGTCTCGAACACAGCCATACCCCCAGCGCGATCGCCAAGCGCCTGCGCGACGGCCCTCACGTCAGCTATCTGCGGGACTGGGTCTATGGCGGCATCGACGGCACGGTCACCACCTTCGCCATCATGGCGGGCGTCGTCGGCGCCAGCCTTTCCCCAACCGTGGTGATCATCCTCGGCGTCGCCAACCTGCTCGCCGACGGATTCTCCATGGCCGCCGCCAATTTCACCGGCACCAAGGCTGAGCAGGACGAATACCAACAGCTCCGCCGCATGGAGGAGCGTCATGTGGAGCTGGCGCCGGAGGGTGAGCGCGAGGAGATCAGGCAGATCTTCCGGGCCAAGGGCTTCAAGGGGGACGCGCTGGAAACTGCGGTCGGCGTCATCACCAAACATCGCGAGCGCTGGATCGACACCATGATGGCCGAGGAGCATGGCATGCCCGCCGTGATCCGCTCACCGCTGCACGCTGCGCTTTTCACGTTTGCGGCCTTCCTGCTGTTCGGCAGTGTTCCGCTCATCCCCTACATTCTCGGGCTGGACGAGCCCGAGCTGCCGTCAACGATCATGACCGGACTGACCTTCTTCTCCATCGGCTCGCTCAGGAGCTATTGGTCGCCGACGCCGTGGTGGCGCGCCGGGCTGGAGACCGTTGCCATCGGCATGCTTGCCGCCGGCGTCGCTTACCTTGTCGGCGACCTCCTTAAAGGCTTTGTCTAAGGGCATTGGCTCTACCCGAAGCCTTGCCAGTTATGCCACCATAAGCGCCATGGCCACTCCGGAACCAAGCTTCAGCATCGGCATCGAGGAAGAATATCTCCTCGTCGACAAGGAGACGCGCGACCTCGCGCCCGAGCCACCGCCGGCACTCCTCGCCAAGGCCGAGGAGGCGTTGCGCGGCCAGGTGAGTCCCGAGTTCCTGCGCTCGCAGATCGAAGTCGGCACGCGGGTGTGCCGATCGGTGCAAGAGGCCCGCGATGAGCTGGTTCACCTGCGCTCGACCCTGGGCAAGATCGCCGACGAGTTCGGCCTCGCCCCCATCGCCTCCTCGACGCACCCTTTCGCTAAATGGCAGAGCCAGCACCACACCGACAAGGAGCGCTACAACGTGCTGGCCAAGGACCTCCAGCACGTCGCGCGGCGCCTCGTGATTTGCGGCATGCATGTTCATGTCGGCATCGAGGATGACGATATGCGCATCGACCTCCTCGGCCAGGCGCCCTATTTCCTGCCCCATCTCCTGGCGCTGTCGACCTCCTCGCCCTTTTGGCAGGGCACGCAGACCGGGCTGAAGTCGTACCGTCTGTCCGTGTTCGACGAACTGCCCCGCACCGGCATCCCCCACAACTTCTCGAGCTTCAGCGAGTATGAGCGCACCATCGACCTTCTGGTCAGCGCCGGCCTCATCGAGGATGCCACCAAGATCTGGTGGGACATGCGCCCCTCCGCCCGCTTCCCGACGCTGGAGATGCGCATCACCGATGTCTGCCCGCTGATCGACGACACGATTGCCATCGCCGCGCTCTACCGTTGCATCTTGCGGCTGCTCTATCGCCTGCGCCGCCAGAACCAGCGCTGGCGCCACTACCCGCCCTTCCTCATCCGCGAGAACCGCTGGCGCGCACAGCGTTACGGCGTCGAGCAAGGCATGGTGGATTTCGGCAAAGGCGCCATCGTGCCCTTCGAGACCCTGCTGCAAGAGCTATTTGATCTCGTGGCCGAGGATGCCGCTCATTTCGGCTGCACCGCCGAGGTGGCACACGCCCGCACCATTCTGCAGCGCGGTACCTCCGCCGACCGCCAGCTCGCCCGCTACGAGGCAGTGAAGGCGCTGGGCGGCACCGAGCACGCGGCCCTCATCGCCGTGGTCGACGAGATCGTCGAGGAAACGCTGATCCTGCCGGAGCCGAAGACGAAAGCTGCCCGGGCGGAAGCCAGTATTTAGGACCGGGCACTACTCCTCGTAGGCCATGTAGCGAATAATCTTCCAGCTGCCGTCCGCTTGTCGTTGGAAAATATCCATGCCCGGCTCAACGGATTTGATGACCCGACCATCCTTCTCCTTGATCGTCAGGGTCCACACGAGGCGCACCACCGCCGCATCGCCCAACACCAAGATTTCCTTGATGTCCAAGGCGTAGCTGAAATCCCGCGTGCGGTCGGTCAACGACTTGATAAGCAGGTCGCAAACCGCTTGGTGATCGCGCGTGGGATACCCGCGAAGGTCGGCGCGAACACCGGCCGCGAACAAATCGCAAACCTTGTCCGTCTTGCCGGCATTGAAGTCGGCCATCCATTGGGTCAAGGCGGCCTTGACCGCCGTCGCCGCATCGTCCGAAAGCACCGGCACGCTGCTGGACAACAGCAAGATGGTCGACAGCGCGACGGCGGCGCCGATGCGTGCCCGCCTCGCTGAATTCGCTCAATTCACGCGCGTCATTGCCACCCGTCCTTGGGCCACTGCAAAACGCCCTAAAGCGTCGTACCCATGCCGCCGTCGACATTGAGCGCCGCACCGGTGACGTAGCCCGCCTCATCGGAGGCGAGAAACAGCGCGGCGTTGGCGATGTCCTGAGGTTCGCCGAAGCGCCGGAGCGGCGTCTGGGTGAGCAGCGCCTTGGCGATCATCGGATTGGACAGATAACGTCCGATCAGCGCCGTCTCCACATAGCCCGGCAGCAGCGTGTTCACGCGGATGCCGTAGGGCGCGTATTCGACCGCGAGGCTGCGCGACAGAGCGGACACCGCGCCCTTGGTCGCCGAATAGACCGACATCTGGCGCGTATGCTTCACCGACATCACCGAGGACAGGTTGATCACCGAGGCTTTGCCCGAGGCGCGCATCAAATCGAAAGCCTCGCGCGCGCAGCGCACCGTGCCGTCCACATTGACCTGCCACACGCGGTCCCAGGCCTCGTCGTCCATGTGCCGGAAGTCGGCCCGCTCGCCGATGCCCGCATTGTTCACCAGCACGTCGAGGCGGCCGTGCGCCTCCTTGATGGCGTCCATCAGCGCCTTGACCTGCGCAGTGTCGGCAACGTCGACCACATGTGCGCTCGCCGCGCCATTCGACTTGACGATGGCGTCGGCCACCTCTTTGGCCGCGTTGCCGTCGATATCCGCGACGATGACATGCGCGCCTTCGCGGGCGAAGGTCTCGGCGATGGCGCGGCCAATGCCGGCCCCCGCCCCCGTGACCAGCGCAATCTTGTCCTCAAGCCGCCGCATCGGACCCCTTGATGGGGGCTGGCGCCTCCCATTTATGGCGCATGGTCACAAGCTCCTCGGCGACACTCGGATGCAGCGCCATGGTTGAATCGAACTGCGCCTTGGTGACGCCGAGCCTGAGCGCGATCGCCGCCATCTGCACGATCTCCGCCGCGTCGGGCCCAAGAATATGGACCCCCAGCACTTTGTCGGTCTCGGCGTCGATCACGATCTTCATCAGCACCTTCTCGGCGCGACCGCTAATGGTCGCCCGCATGGGCCGGAAGCTCGACTTGTAAATGTCGATCACCCGGTACATCTCGCGCGCCTGCTCCTCGGACAGACCGACCGTGCCGATCTCTGGCTCCGAGAACACGGCCGTCGGGATGAACTCGTAGCTTACGGCCGTCGGCTTGTTCTCGAACACCGTCTCGATGAAGGCCGTGCCCTCGCGAATGGCCACCGGCGTCAGATTGGCCCGATCGGTCACGTCGCCCACCGCGTAGATGCTGTCCACCGACGACTTCGAATATTCGTCCACCACCACATGCCCATTCCAGCCGAGTTCGACGCCGGCCTTCTGAAGCCCTAAGCCTGTCGTGTTCGGCGTGCGGCCCGTGGCGGCCATCACCAGAGCGGCGGACACCGAGCCTCCGTCTTTCAGCATGACCCGATAACCGACATCCGCTTTCTCGATGGCCGCGACATCCGTATCCATGCGAAGATCGACGCCGCGATCGCGCATGGCTTCGGCCAGGCCGTCGCGCAGATCCATGTCGAAGCCCCGCAACACCTGATCGCCGCGGTACAGCACGGTCACGGCAACGCCGAGCCCGGCGAAGATCGAGGCGAACTCCATGCCGATATAGCCGGCGCCGATAATGACGATACTGTCGGGCAGCGCCTCCAGCTGGAAGCATTCATTGGAGCTGATCAAGTGCTCCGCACCCGGCACGTCGGGCATCGACGGATGCGAGCCGGTGGCCACCAGAATATACTTCGCCGAGATCGGCGCATCCCGGTCGGCGAGCTTGACGGAGTGGGGGCCCTCGACGGTGGCGCGCGTCAGGAAGCGGTCGACGCCGGCATTCTCGAGTGTGCGCGTATAGACCCCATTCAGCCGGTCGACCTCGCGCCTGACATTGTGGATCAGCGTCGGCCAGTCAAAGCGCAGGGCCTCGCATGTCCAGCCGAAGCCGCGCGCGTCTTCGATCTCGCCGCCATAGCGGCTGCCATAGACGAGTAGCTTCTTCGGCACGCAGCCGCGGATCACGCAGGTTCCGCCGATGCGATATTCCTCGGCAATGCCGACGCGCCGGCCGAGCTCCGATGCCAGCCGCGCCGCCCGGACCCCGCCCGAGCCCGCGCCAATGACGAATAGATCGTAATCGTACTCCGCCACTTGACCTCAGGCTCCCGGACGCTTGATCGCCTGAACCCCGCCGCTGCCGGCAACGATGACCATGTCGGCGAGACCGAGAAACAGCCCATGTTCGACCACGCCCGGCACGCGTTTCAACGCGAAAGCCAGCACCTCAGGCTCGGGGATCGTGTGGAAGGCGCAATCGACGATGAGATTTCCCTGGTCGGTGATGAACGGCAGGTCGCCCTGCCCCGGCCGCAGCCGGACTTCGCCCTCGCAGCCCGCCTCCGCGGCAAGCGCCTCGATCAGCCGCGTGGTCGACCGCAAGCCGAAACGCACCACCTCCACCGGCAAAGGGTGCGAACCCAGCGTCTGCGACAGCTTACTGTCGTCGGCGATCACCACCATGCGGTCCGAGGCGGTCGCCACGATCTTCTCGCGGAGCAACGCGCCGCCGCCGCCCTTGATCAGGCGAAGCTGGTCGTCGATCTCGTCGGCGCCGTCGACGGTGAGATCGAGTTGCGGCGTCTCGTCGAGGGACGACAGCGGGATGCGGAGCTTCTCCGCATGGGCCCTAGTCGCCTCGGAGGTCGGCACGCAAAGCACCTCGAGGCCGTTCCGCACGAGTTCGCCCACCGCCTCCACGAAGTGAAAGGCGGTCGATCCGGTGCCGAGGCCGAGCTTCATGCCGGGCTTGACCAGATCGATCGCCGCATACGCAGCTTGCGCCTTGTAGTCATCGATCTTGGTACTCCGCCATCAGCCTTCGAGCCCCCCCATCATGACGTATTTCAACTCCAGGAACGCGTCGATCCCATGATGGGAACCTGCACGGGCCCGTCCGAACTCTTTCGCCCCGCCGAACGTCTCTACGCCGCCGCTCGCCGGGCCGCAAGAGCTGCGCTTGCCAGGCCAAGAAGCACGTGTGAGAGAGGCGCCATGCTCAAAGGCACGACCATCGTCTTCGATCTCGACGGCACCCTCGTCGACACCGCGCCGGACCTTACCAACGCGCTGAACCACGTGCTCACGGCCCGCGGCCACGCGCCCGTGCCGCCGGCCGCCACCAGGGAAGCGGTCGGGCGTGGCGCGCGGGTGATGATCGAGCAGGCACTTCTTATGGCGCAAGGCGGAAGACGACGTGGACCAGATGCTGGCCGACTTCCTCGTGCATTACGAGGCCAACATCGCCGCGATGAGCCGCCCCTTCCCCGGCGCCGTGGCCGCCCTCGAACGGCTCGCGGCGGCGGGCGCCACGCTTGCCATATGCACCAACAAGCGCGAGCGCCTCACCCGCATGCTGCTGCAGGCGCTCAAGATCGAGGGCTATTTCGCCGCCTTGGCCGGCCGCGACACGCTTGGCGTGTCAAAGCCCGATCCCGGCCATCTGACCGGTGTGATCGCCCTTGCCGGCGGCGACACCTCGCGCGCCCTGATGGTGGGCGACAGCGCCGCCGATATCGCCGCCGCGCGAGCCGCCGGGGTGCCCTCCATCCTGGTCAGCTTCGGCTACGCCCCGCCACCGCCCGAGGGCCCCATGCCGACGCCATCATCGACCATTTCGACGCGCTGGACGAACGCGCGCGCCACCTCTTGAAACCCTTGACAGACGCGGCCGGCACGCCCTCCTAATAGGCCGCAATTCCGCCCGAGATCGAGCCTAATGCGTGCCGGCTCGTCGCAAACGTAGAGCCATATTCAGCAGATAGTCTCGTCGGCCTCTGGGGAAATGGGACGCTGACGCAAAAGGAGATGGGAATGCGCAGACGCATCGTGACCGGCGCTTGCCTTGTGTTGCTCATGGGCGGTTCGGCCTACGCCGCAGACGACCAGGCCGCGGTCGACGCGTGTGCAGAGGAGCTGGCCCGTGTCGAAGGGCTCTTCCACGACAAGATTGAAGGCGCCGATCCCCTGAACGAGGCGACGGTCGAGAAGGCCAGCATGCTTCTCGACGAGGCCGATGCGCTTTGCACCGAAGGGAATGTCGGGGAGGCCAACAAGACGCTGGCCGCCGTCGCCAAACTGGTCACGACGCCGGATCAGTAGGCCTGCTCGGCGACGCCAAGGGTGCCTGGTTGCGCGGCTTCCTTGACTTACCCCGGACCCACTCGCTAAATCCCCCGTTCCAGCCGCATTATCGGGAAAGACCGGACAGCCGGTTTTTGGCACGATGAATGCGCCACTTGGGACCGGGCGGTTAGCTCAGCTGGTAGAGCACTGTGTTCACATCGCAGGGGTCACTGGTTCGAATCCAGTACCGCCCACCACTAAATACCTGAAATAATTAACAAAATTCTACGACTTTATGACTTGGTGATTCTTGGGTGATCTCGTGTCACCGCCATGTCACCAGGATATTCTCCCTCGGTCGCCGCTCATGTTGATGGCCCCGCGCCTGAAGCGCGAGGGCCCTCGTTTTCATTCCGCCGGGCTAGGTTCCCGACTTAAGCTTACGTAGGACGGCGGCGAGATCCGCCTTCGCCTTTACCAGATCGATGACCACTGAGTGAGCGGGACGACCGCTGAGGTACGGACCGGGAGGCGGAAGCACCGCCTGCGGCGCTGCCTTTACGCTCGCGAACGTGGCTCCCGTGGCGAACTCGGCGATCCGCCCACCGTTTACACCGAACCAGGCCGCGACGTCGTGCTGACGGTCGCCGCGAGCCAACATGCCCTTCACCAACGAGGCGCCATGAGCATCAAGCGCGATGCCGCTAGCCTGAGCCCGACCCATTAGAGCACCTCCAGACGGGGCAGGAGCTGCTGGATCTTGGCCATGAGCACGCGATGGCCAGCGCTTGAGCTGTAAGAGCCCGCAGCGCCGAGCGGCGCTGCACGCCAGAAGTCGACACGTCGTCATCGAGCTCGCTAAGTGCTACTGGTAGATTGCCGTGCCTCTGGTGCCAAATTCTGAAGAGGTCGACATAGGCCTGCCGACGCCCATCGCGTTCCTTGGTCTCGCTCACCCTCGCTACCGGATCCTGACAGCCGAGGGCGACAAGCGGGTCGCGGACCCAGCGGCTCCACTTTTCAAAGCTACCAAGTGTGAGGCCCGTCTTGATTTCGCCAGAGGTGCGACCCCAGCGCCAGATGGTCAAGAGCGCCGCCAACAGTTCTGCACGGCGCTCCCTCACTTCACTTGGATATCAATATCGAAAGGCCTCGCCTCAGGTTCTTCGGTGCGCGGATCGAGCTCAATTACAAGAAAGCGACAAGCCAGGTCTTAGTCGCCACTAATCTGGGTCAGCAACTTTGGGCAGCTGGCGTACTCCATCCACTCGTCCCAGACGTGTGGATTGGGGCAGCTTAAGCCGCAGCAGGTCATCGGAGCCGGACGCTCGCCTTCGTAGGACTCGGCCGCGTGTTCCGCTCTACGCTCGCTAGCGGAGTTCGTAATGGATCAAAACAATTTCCGCTAAGTGCCATTTGCCGACCTAAGCGGGTGAGATTGCACTTAAGTGCTGGCTGGAAGGAGGCACAAGCGCTCGTCTAAATCGGGGGCGCCCACAAAATCTTGGGGCCGACGAGTCCCTCGGTACCTACCCCTCCCAAGCTGACACCGCTGGAAGCCATTTCCAGACACGCTAAAGTTGCTAGGCTACGACCGCGAACGGTCCTAAGCACTCCCATGGAAGGCCCCGCCCACTGTCCCAATTGGCGGGGTCTTTGTCTTATTGTGCCTTTGCTACCCCGTATTTGCCGGTCTGACTCAGACGCTGACACCAAAAAGCCAGCCCACGCCCGCAGTGACAGCCATTGCGAACAATCCCCACATCACCACACGCATCGTAGCGCGCAAAACCGGGGCAGCGCCGGCCTTTGCCCCCAACGCGCCAAGAGCAGCCAAAGTGATGACTGTGACTACGAGGACGACCGGAATGATCAAACCTGCGGGGGCCGCAACTGCTGCCAACAAGGGGATTGCGGCCGCGACACTGAACGTTACGCCCGATGTGAACGCGGCCTGAAGTGGGTTGGCCGCGTGTACCTCTGACAGCCCTAGTTCGTCTCGCACATGCGTTCCAAGCGCGTCGTGCGCGGTGAGTTCTTTAGCAACCGCTAGGGCGGTCTTTTCACTAAGACCCTTCTCTCGATAAATGGCGGCGAGTTCCGCAAGTTCGGCGTCCGGAAGCTCCTGCAATGCTTTGGTTTCTCGTGCGATGTCGGCCTGTTCCGTGTCGGATTGCGAAGAAACGGATACATATTCGCCTGCAGCCATCGACATTGCACCCGCCGAGAGCCCCGCTATGCCGGCGATGACGACTGTGCCTGGGTTTGGATCGGCCGCAGCCACACCTATGATCAGGGAGGACACGGAAACGACCCCGTCATTCGCGCCAAGGACGGCAGCGCGTAACCACCCGCTTCGAGTGATGTAATGCGGGTCTCCTGGATGGGCCGTCGCTTGAGTCATTTTGTACCTTTTCCGAAGTTGAAGCTGAGCATAGCATTTCCAAAAAACGACTAAAGGCTGCTCTCGCTGCAAGTATGGTTGGGTCAGCCGAGCGGCGCCGCCCTACTAAGCCGTGGGCTCATAAAAGCACAGCCATAAGCGAATGCAGGCGAGTTTGAAGCCCACGAAGCAACCCGACATGCATTGCCAGTTGCAGTCGTAGACAAAGCATCCGTAGGCACCGGGCGCGACAGCCCAAGAAAACTTTTTGTAGATTGGTGCCAGGCCGTTCCGGGAAACATTCCGCGCTCCTAGACGCGCGGCTACGGCGGCACACCCCTTCATCATCTGCCAGGAGCTGCCCTTTTGTTCTTATCAGTGCGACATACCGTCGGATGGATCACTTGATCTAGATCAATGGATTTTCAGCGCGCCAAGCGATTGTGCGCCGCAGCAATCCACTAAATTAGATCTAGCAAGAGGTATGAGATGACCGAGCAGTCCAAGATTGGTGATGAGTTTCAGAAGGTCGGCAAGGATAGCTTTGACGCCGCAGTCCGCTCTTACGGCAACGCAAACAAGGGCCTTCAGGCCATTGCCGCTGAGTTCACGAATTATTCGAAGAAGGCGTTTGAGGACGGCACTCGCGCTTTTGAGCAGCTCGTCGGCGCGAAGTCGGTCGAGCACGCAGTCGCAATCCAGTCTGAGTACGTCAAGAAAGCCTATGAGGCCCACATGGCCCAGTTGACGAAGCTCGGTGAGATGTATGTCAGCCTGGCACAGAATGCCTTCAAGCCACAGGCTCGCTAGGAAGGTCTCCAAAGCACTTCGCGATTAGGATCAAGGGTCCGGGGCTCAGCCTCGGGCCTTTTTTGTGGTTCGTGACTGAACTCTATTGCGGCGTTGTGCCTCCCCCAGGCCCCTATGGACTCAGCTGTACGAGATGGGTCGCACTACCTTCAGCCAATCAAATGCGGATGAGGTTTTCGGTATTCACACTGGGTGGAATTTCGGAGGGGACCACTAATTCCGAGCCAATCGAGAACTTCAATCGCTGACCGGTTTGTAGTTTTCGACCCAAGTTAACACCTCGCGCAGCGGCATCACATCACAATACTTCTGTCCAATATCGAAAAGGTTCGCCAAATGGGGCGCCTCCGCTCTGTCGCCAACGCATTCTTCCGGCACGATTCCGTGATTACCGTACTGGAGGGCATCGATGGATGTGGCGCGCACGCAGCCGCTAGTTGTGCAACCGGTAATGATCAGGGTATCGATTCCCATGCTCGTCAGGGTCGCTTGCAGGTGAGTGCCGAAAAAGCCTGACGGATATTTTTTTATCACCAGGATGTCTTCAGGCGCTTTTCCCAAGCGCGGATCGATCTCCACCCACTCGCTGCCGACTTTCAACCAGCTTAAAGCGGGAACCTTTATTTCCCAGAGCCCGGAATCCTTGAGATGCTCTTCGTACGCGCAAGCGGTGAAGAAAACCGGAATTTGCTTTTGGTGCGCGCAAAAAATCAATTCCCTGCAGGATTCGACCACGCGATCCAGGTCGCCGCTCAGAGGGCAAGTAGGATCGGTAAATCCTAGTTGCAGGTCGATCACGATAACGGCCGGCTTCTTGCCGAACCCTATTCGACCTCCGAATCCATGCTCTTGATAAAACTTTCGATCTTTTTCAAAGGCGACTTTGCTCATACCTACCTCCACTTACCAGCGCCGACTCTGCGAGGCTATCAAGGGTCGCTACCACGAAAAGCATCTCGCCCTGATCTCAATGCCGCCTTCACAGACCGAACAGTACGAATGTTGTGCAGGCGACATGCTCGGATTGCCAAGCGCCAGTGGCAGGAATAGACGAGAGGATTCCAAGCGGTTCTTCACGACCGCGTTTCGTTTGAGAGAGCGGCCGCATTGGGTCATTAGCTGACATCGGCGGGCCGATTGGCATGTCCGCAGCATACCAGCTTTACCGCCGACACCGGAGACGTCTCGCCGAAGGTCACGTCGACCTTGGCCAACACCGATGCACATCTGGACTTATTTTAGGCAATATGGCATCGACCCGAGCGTCGTGAAGCTTCGCCGCACTTTTCTCCAGACATCCGCCTTCGCTGTTCACGAGACGTGACGAAGAATGAATAAGCTCGTTTTCCTAACCGTGACCCTGACGGTGGCTGTTCTGTATGGCCTAGCAATCGCTGGAGCCCAGCCGGTTGTAGAGCCCTCTGGCGAGCCCCTTCAAGTCGCCCCGAGTACCGCCTTTGTCCTGGGTCCTCCGAAGGACGACGGTCCCGTCGTGGTTCGAGCCGGCTTCGAATTTCAAGACATCGACCAAATCAGCGAGGAGAACGAGACATTCGAATTCACAGGCGTCCTTACGCTCAGATGGCAAGACAAGAGACAAGCCTTCGACCCTGCGGTGGTGGGGGTAAGCGAAAGAATTTACCAGGGCGACTATCAGTTCAACGAGCTCTCTCCGAGCTGGTATCCCCAAGTTATTCTCGTCAACAGTTCCGAATCATTCGAACAGCAAGGGGTTGTGCTCCGAGTGCTGCCGGACGGTGCCCAGACCCTGATGGTGAAGCTGACCGCCGTCGCCAAAACGGAATTCAACTTGAGGCGTTACCCGTTCGATGAGCAACGGTTGGAGGCCGTTTTCGAAATCCTGGGTTTCGACGACAGCGAGGTTGTGCTGGAGGTGGACTCAAAGGTCCCTGTTTCGGCGGGTAAAGTATGGGTACCTCAATGGACCATCACCGGGATCGCAATGTCGATCCGGGATCATGACGCATCCTACCCCGGCGGCCGAGATGTTAAGTCCGCGCTCGTTGCGAGCGTCGATGTTCAACGAAAGCCTTTTTACGTTAGCCGCTTGGTCATCCTCCCCCTTATCGTAATTGTTTTGCTCTCTTTCTCGGTGTTCTGGATGGATCGAGCATCGTTGGGCGATCGGATCAGCGTCTCGTTCATCGGCATATTGACCGCTGTCGCCTACCAGGTCGTGATGAATGACATATTGCCCCGCATCGCTTACCCGACGTGGATAAACGGCTTTTTGAACGTCAGCTTCCTACTGATGGTCGGAACGGTCATCATCAATCTGGTGGTGGGTGGGCTTGATCAGCGGGGAAGGCACGATGTCGCGCATCGCGTCGATCACGTGTGCCGTTGGATTTTTCCCGTCTTCTATTTTGGGCTCATTCTGTTTTTGTTTGGAGTGGCGTTTCTGCTCTTCTAGCCGTTGCGATTACCACGCGAGGTTGGTGGGAAAGCGGAAGTAAGGGTGCGGATCGGTGATGTCCGCTTCACCCCCAACAGCAGACATCCTCGGCGTCGAAATGGATGTCCGCTTCTCTAATCGGCCGGTTGGGGTCAAGCGCTATCAGAACTCTCCACTGCCAGTGTGGATGTCGCTCACGGGCTCGTGCTTCTCTTCGGAATCGACACCAAGGCCCTTCCATCATGGGATTCGAGAACGAGGCGGAACAATCTAAGTGGCGGCCTCACCATCAATGACGGCAGGTCCAAGCGGACATACGATCTCACCTCATCCGTCGTCCCGTGAGGGACATCATTCCACCGTTCGGCGGAACTCGCGTGTTCTCCTACTGCCTTTGATCCAATGCGGTTCTCATGCCGCTGCGACCTCCCGGGTCCAGCGGAACTCGGTGCCGTCGACCCAGATGCGGTGCATAATCACAGCCAACCGGCGTGCCAGGGCCACGATTGCCTTCTTCATGCCGCGGCGCCTGGCGATCTGCATCGCCCAGGCCTTGAGCCAGGACCACCGCGTTGAGCGTACCAGCAGGATCTGGGCCGCTTCGTAGAGCATTGCCCGCATCATCTCATCCCCGCACCGTGATATTCCGCCAGTTCGGTTGCTCTCGCCCGATTGATGCTGAGAAGGCGTCAGTCCAAAGACCGCCCCGACCGCCTTGGAGTTTCTGAAGCGGGATGGCACGTCGACGGTGGCGCGATAGGTCAGCGCCACCACCGGGCCGACCCCGGGAACCGTCATCAGGCGCCGGCACACCTCATCATCCCGGACGATGGCCAGCAAGCGGCGGTGCAGGACGCCGATCTGCTCGCGAAGAGCCCGCCGGACAACGAGGAGCGGTTCGACCAGAAGGATCAAGTCGGGAAGGTTCTCCACCAGTTCCTTGATGCGTGCCTCGAACTTCACCGTGCCGACTACACCCACCTTGAGACCAAAGTTGCGCAAAGTGGCGCGCAGATCGTTCTCGATGGCGATGGCTTTCGACTGCAGCAGCTTGCGGTGCGTTAAGAGCATGCGCAGTTTCTGACTACGCAACGTCTTCACATGCACCGGACGATAAAGCCCCGCCCGCATCATCTGCGCGATGCCACGTGCGTCGTTGCGGTCCGTCTTGTTGATCTGTGCCTTCAACACCGCACGCATATGCCGCGTCTCGACACATATCACCGGCAAACCCGCTTCGGCGAGAGCGTTGAACAGCCATTGCGACAGCGGCCCAGCTTCCAACCCGATCCGCTTGAAGTGCCAGTCGGGGTTCGTCAGCACCGACAGCAGCGCCTCGGGCTCGCTTGCAACCCTAATTTCCCGGACGATCCTGCCGGCATCGTCCAAAATGCACAAGCTCGTCTCCTTGACCGACACGTCGAGTCCAGCAAAATGGTCCATGCTGCGCTTCTCCTTCTGATGCTTGAGGCCCGTAATGGTGACCTCGTTTCACCATCAGCCTGAAGCGCAGCACCCCTAATCTTCAGCTATCCACAAGTACGTCGGCCGATTACCCCATCTAAGTGCCATGTGTGGACGGCTCCATGTTGGCAAGGGTTTTTTGATCGCTATCGCACGGCTGGTCGGAGCTGCCATGTGTTCGGCCTGTTGATGCGGCGCTGTTCATGGCCGCTGGCCATAATGCTCTCCGCAGATCGGGTCCCGGTCAAAAGCACGCGCTTCAAGTGGCGCTCTGGCACTTGTGGGTTGTCCCGGTCCGTGGGCCGACTGGCTTGGGTGCGTTATGCGATCATTGCCCTTTCCAACTTCGTTGCACGGGAAGTTCCCCGCGCGTTCGTGTTGCTGCCTTATGCTGATGCCGGCAGCGGTGTTCGATAGCTCTCATTGCGGGCCATCATCGCCCAGGCTATGCGCGCGATCTTGTTGGCAAGGGCAATAGCGGCGATCTTGACCGATCGGCGCTCCATGAGCCTGACGAGCCAGGGATGGCGTGTGTAGCCCAACTGTTTTGCTCGTCTGATGACCGACAGGGCGCCAACGACCAGTAACGAACGTAAGTATCGGTTGCCCGCCTTGGTGATAGAGCCGAGGCGTTCCTTGCCGCCGGTGGAACTCTGTTTTGGGACCAGCCCGATCCAGGCACTCAAGTCACGGCCTGAACGGAAGACACTTGGATCAGGGATGCTGGCAACAAGGGCTGTAGCGATCAACGGACCAACACCGGGGATCGCTTCAAGCCGTTTGCTGGTCTTGCTGGTAGTGCCATGCAAGCAACCGTCGATCGGCTTCCAGGATCTGGCGCTTCACCATTGCAAGCTGTGCCGCCAGGGCCATCAGGCACGCGTGGGCTGCCGGTGGTATGCGCTCATCCTCGCCCCTGGTGATGAGATCCAACAACTTCTCGACGCCGTTGCGGCCAATACCGGCAACAATGCCGAACTCTGCAAGATGCGCCCGGATTGCGTTGATCAACGCCGTACGCTCGCGAATAAACAACTGCCGGGTCCGGTGAAGCATCAGGACCGATTGCTGCTCAGGGCTCTTGATCGGCACAAAGCGCATCGTGGGGCGTTGAACCGCTTCACAGATCGCCTCAGCATCGGCAGCATCGTTCTTGTTGCGCTTGACGTAAGGCTTCACATATCGCGGCGGCATTAGCCGCACCTCATGGCCCACATTCTCAAGCTCTCGAGCCCAGTGATGCGCAGTCGCACAGGCCTCAATGCCGATCACGCACCCCGACAGCTTGCGAAAGAAGGGCAAGACCTGAGACCGCCTCAGTTGCCGACGGACGATCACCGCGCCGAATGCATCAATCCCGTGAACTTGAAAAACCGACTTGGCGATATCCAAACCAATCGTTGTAATCTCTTGCATGGATGGCTCCTCTCAACTGGGATCGCTTCAACAGAAACCACAGTGTGGCACCTGGATGCCGGTGGAGGAGCCGTCCACAGCATCAAAAGCCGACATCAAAATTTTGATAGAGACAACCTTAGCGCCGCTCTTCTTCCATTAGCACCGCACTGATCTCAGCCTCGGCGACAAGGGTGCTTTTGACGATAGCTTGCGCCCTGAAACGCCAGATACGAGCGCGGCCGCGCATCTTCTTTAGGTGATAAAAAATTGTGTCGCCGGGAAACACGGGGCGTCGGAAGCGAGCTTTGTCTATTGCCATGAAGTAGACAAGGGGAGCTTCCTTGAGATCTTCGGCAAGGCTAACGCAGAGCGCACCGGCCGTCTGAGCCATGCCCTCTATTAGGAGCACGCCGGGCATAATAGGATTACCCGGAATGTGACCTTGAAAATATGGCTCGTTCGCAGTCACATTCTTGATACCCGTAGCCGAACGATCACCGTCCATGTCGATAATTCGGTCTACGAGAAGGAAGGGATAGCGATGCGGCAGAAGCCGCATGATATCGGCGCTCTCCAGCGTATCGGGTCTCGCTTTTGCCTGACTCTCATTCATTCAGATCAATCCGATCCCAACCCAGGCTTCTCCGTCCGTTGCCTTCATCCAATCGCACATCTCCCAGATAGATGGTAGCCGCCAGAATCGTTGCCCGGATCGGCTGATTGCCAAGCCTTCGAAGGTGTTGGGGGCCACCTATCGCGAAATGTCCGCTTTGGGTCACCTCGGACCGCGGATCAGGCGGCCGTTCAAAGAGCCCGATTCCTCGGAGCTGTGGCCCCCTTGGACGCTTACTTGGTGCGGGCCGCGACTTTAGTGGACTTTTTGGCCGCCGGTCTTTTGGCCGCCTGCCTTTTGGCCGCAGTCGTCGTGGGCGGTAGCACGGTGGGTAGCCTTTCGAGCCGCACCTCCGCCTGCTCGGCATTCGGCTCCGGCGCGGAGACACGGAAGCCCGCCGAACTCCCATCTGCCCACGCGAGATCAAAGAATTGGGAAGGCTGAGTAAGCACCGCACGGCGGCGGATGAAGCGCGGATCGCCCTGGCAGACGACTGCGGCCTCTACGAGATTCCGATCCTCGAAAATCTGCCACACCACCACGGCTCCCTGCCCAAGCGGGGCGTCATAGTTCTTGAAAGGCGAGGTTCCGGGAAAGCGATTCTCAATGATGAAATATTCGCTTGCGGCATGCGCCGCGTCATGGAGCAGCAGAATTTGCCGATGGCGCTCGACCGAAGGCAGCGTAACCGTTGCCGTTTGCTGTGTGGTCAACTCGATGGTAGTGGGCTGCACCATACCGTTCTTCATCTTCTCGAACGGATCGAGATGGGTTGCCTGCCAATGCCCGTCCATGATGCTGTAATAGCCGGCGGAGATCGCGGGACATACGCCGTACATATCTACCGTGCCGCCGATCAAATGCATGAGCTCATGGCATGAGACGCCGACCCCGCTGAGAAAGCCCTCGGGCCGCGCGGAGAGATAGAGATCGAGCACCGGCACGGTGAGTGGCGCGGGTTCGCCGTCAAGGACCGCCGTGGTCCGCCTAAGCGTGCCGTAAGGGCCGCTCTGCGGGCGCACGATGGCGACGAGCAGATCGTCGGTCTCGAGCACGTTGTTATGGTCTGTGTCGTAGCTGTGGAAGTTTACATCGGCATCAGCGGCGGCGAGCGCGTCCTTCCACATCTGCTCGAAGGCGCCTGTATCCCAATACCAGTTCCCCTGCCGCGCCGGCGGTGCGACATACCAATTCCCATCGAGGCACCCGACATAGCGGACCTCGCCGAGCCTTGCGACGCCGCCCGAATTCTCCGCAAGCCAGCCTCTGACATTAGGACCCTCGTCGAGCGTGCCGGGGCCCCTTGCCGTGGCGAGCGTAACGACCGGATCGCTGATCACGATGCCGGCCCCCTCGAAAGTTGCCTTGATCATGGCGAAGGGTGGGCGGTCGTGTCCGGGACGCATTGGATCGAATCCGATCACCAGCATGCGATACGTCCTGACCAGCGGCGTCATGCCAAGGAAGGGCTGCACGAAATCGGAGCCCGAGCGGCGCTTCCACAAGGCTCGCGTGGACGGGTGGCGCACGAGCGCCCGGGTGGACGGGTCCACCATGCCTTGCACGGTGATTTGGTGCCGCCCCGCGCTGCAGAATTCTTCACGATAAAAATATGTGAGGCAGCACGCCATTTCGTGCCGCCTTGGATCAGCGTGACATCGCCCGGCGATGCCGGCACGCCGTCGACCAGCACCCGCAGGAAGAGCCGGCCGCTGTCGGAGTGAACATCCGCCGAGAAGGTCACCGCGAGCGTCGAGACCGGATCAAGCGCAGTGGCGGGCACGGACTGTAGATCGGTCCATACTCCCGCTTGCTTGAGGATGCGCGCGGACGAGGTCGTGACGGCTGCCGTGCTCTGCGCGCTGTTATGCGCGGCCGACACGGACATGGTCCGGTCGCCAAGGCGGCAGGTGCCACGGGTTGACTTCCATTGCAGCTTCACCTCATGGGTACCCGCGGAGACCGGCGACTTGGTGAAGGTGAAGGAACGGGTGCCCCCGCGATTGGGATCGCCGCCTTCGCAGAAAGTCGTCACGCCGAACGCCGATCCGTCGAGCAACGCGCGGACCATGAGTTCGCCAGAGCTGGCGGACGCCTCAGCGCTGAAGGTGACGGCGAGCGTGCCCTGGACCGGCGCATTGAGCGTCGCCGCCATGCCGGGGATATCCTCATAGGTCGAATTCTTCTTCTCGATATCCGGGCCGCTGGGCGCGGTGGCGACCGCGAGATGGTCGCGCCCGATGAAGGGCGAAGCTGAGTAGACCGTAAGTGTGCGGTCCCTGATCTTAGCCGCCGTGCCGGTGCGCCATTGAATCTCGACGAGGTGCTGACCGACCTTCACCGCCTTCTTGACGAAGGTGAAGCTGCGCACACCGTCGAACTCAACCGAACCCGTTTTGAACATAACGTCGGAAGGCTCGGCGGCCTCACCATCGACCAACGCCCTGAACCAGACGCTGCCGCCCTTCTGGTACATCTCGGCGCTGACGGCGATCTCGAGATTATCCCCCTCGGTGGAGGCGACCCCGCTGCTCAAGCCGGGGACGGAGTTCCAGACGTCAAGGCGTGCGGCGCGTGGAGCGGCTTCGGGCGGCGCAACTGCGATGAGGCTGCCCGGGCTAAAAGCGCGTTCAGGAAGCGCGGCTGGCGGCTTCGCTCGAGACTTGGGCTTGGTTCCCCTGACGACCATAGGCGCATACTAGGCCGGAGAGCAGATGTTTGGACGGCCCCCTCCCGGCGAGTTTAATTAGCGACAAAGGCGCGAGTTCCATCTTGATAGAAATAATCTTCAAGTCGGGATCTTTGGGTAGAACCACCGCCAATTGGTCTCGCTTTCCGCGCTTCTTTGACTCTAATTGTTGAGGGTTAGACTTCTCCCATTGTGCCTAGCGTTTCGTCACTCCGCTCTCCGTTCGGAAAGCCAGTCTTACTGCCTGAGCGGCGCCATGGCCGCCGCCGTCTTGGCCAGCCTGGCCAGGTTGACAAATTCGTTTCGGTAGCCGAACCGGTCGGTGCCGCGCGCGCCTTCGGCTAGCGTGATCGCATCATCAATGGACCAGTTGCCCGTATACCGCCCGCCCCTGAGCACTTGGCCGAAGCCGGCGACGGCTGCCGAGAAGCGCGCCTCGGTATCGGCGGCCTCGATGGACGCCACCTCGTCGGCGTGTGTCACCGGAGTGGTAATTAGCGTACTCTCGTCGCCGTCAGGTCGCTTGTAGCGGATCTTGACGAAGGCAATCTCGTCGCCCGACCCCGCTGCTGGCCGGCCTGCAGACTGATAGCGCAGGTCCTCGACCAGCCTTCCTTCCGATCCGACGGGCGTGATCTCGTAGAGCGCCGTCACGGTGTGCCCGGCGCCGATTTCACCGGCGTCGACCTTGTCGTTGTTGAAGTCCTCACTGTTGAGCAGCCGCGTCTCGTAGCCGATCAACCGGTACTCAGCGACCGTTGCCGGGTTGAACTCGACCTGGATCTTGACGTCCTTCGCGATCGTCTGGAGCGTCGCGTGGACGTCCTCGACCAGGACCTTGCGCGCCTCTGTCAGGGTGTCGATATAAGCGGCGTTGCCGTTGCCGTTCTGAGCGAGCGCTTGCATTAGCGCGTCGTTGTAATTGCCTGCCCCGAAGCCGAGCACGGAGAGCGATACGCCTGTCGCGCGCTTTCTTACCACGAAGTCCTTGAGCGTCTCGCTGTCCGAGATGCCGACGTTGAAGTCGCCGTCGGTGGCGAGGATGACCCGGTTGATGCCGTCAACCTTGTTCGCCTCCGCCAGTGCGTAAGCCTGCCGGATGCCCTCCGCGCCTGCCGTCGAGCCGCCAGCAGCGAGATTGTCGAGGGCGGCGAGGATCTTCGTTCTGTCCGATACCTTCGTCGGCTCAAGCGCCGTCCCGGCCGAGCCGGCATAGGTGACGATGGCGACGGTGTCGTCCGGATGAAGCGACGTTAGCAGCAGCCCGAAAGCATTGCGCAAGAGCGGCAGCTTGTCCGGCGCCTGCATCGATCCGGACGCGTCGATGAGGAAAACGAGATTGGCGCGTGGCGTCTCTGTAGCCACCGGTACATAGCCCTTGATGCCGATCCGCATCAACTTCGTTTTGGCATTCCATGGCGTGGGCATGACGGAGACATTTGCCTTGAACGGGGTGTCCTGGCTGTCGGGGCCTGCGTAATCGTACGGGAAGTAGTTGATGAGCTCCTCCACGCGAACCGAGTCCGCAGGCGGTAGCACACCCTGGTTGAGCCGCGCGCGCATGAAGGCGTAGGACGCAGTGTCGACGTCGATTGAGAAGGTCGAGACCGGATCTTCCGAGACGACTTTGATCGAATTCGGATCGAATGTTTCAAAGCGGTCGCGGCCCTGATCGCGGTAGACTTGTGCAGGCGCCTCCGCATCCGGAGCAGACGGCACGAAGCCTTGGGACGCGCGCGCCCGTGGCGCGAACTGCCCGACGCCACGAGAAAACCTCAGCGCCGGCGGGGCGGACTGAGCCGTCGGCGCCGGCAACGACCGCTTCGCCGATTGCCCGAAAACATCGGCTTGAGGGCTACTCGGCTGGGGCGCATCTCGCGCAAAAAAGTCTTGCGCGGGTCGTTCTTCCGGCTGCGTCCCTGAATCCGCCGCCTTGTCTGCTTCGACAGACGCCGGATTCCCCATGGGCGGCGAAGCGATCTCTCGCCTCTCGAACAGGTCCGGCCTGATCACACCGGTTGAGATGACGGCGAGCATCAGCACGGCAAGGCTCGCAGTGCCGGCCAGCACCGTCGTCCAAGCTGAACGCGAAGGTTTTAAAGCATGCATGATCTTGCTCCGGATTGAAGACGGCCCCGAGCCGTCGCTGGAGAGAGGACGCGCTTGCACAGCAAATCCTTGGGCACCGGCCGCATTTTTTTCCTGGAAGCGGGTCATGGCAGTCGCCAATGCTGCCTGCCGCGCATCGGGATCAGGCGGCGGCGGGTCGCGCTCAAGCGCTTCTTTCAGTCTTTCGAAATGGTCCGTCATCTGTCGTCGTCCGCCTTTCGCTTCAGTTCCTTACGCAGTTCGTGCATGCGCCAGGAGACTGTCGAATTCCTTCACGCCAAGGATCGCGGCCACCTCGCCGTGGCTGAGCTGTTCGGCGAGCACGAGGATGGCCGTCTCCCGGATGTCTTCGGAGAACCGAGAGAGCATTTCCCAGACCCAGGCCATCTGCTCGCTGCGATCCGCATCCGCCGCCCGCCGCAGGTCCTCGACTGCTGCGAAGTCCGCCGTCGCTCGTTGTACGGTCGCCCGCCGCCGCACCCGGTCGCAGCAGGCGTTGACGACGATCCGATAGAGCCAGGTTGTGAACTTGGCCTCGCCTCGGAAGGCTCCGAGGCGGTCGACCAGCCCGACGCAGACGTCCTGCGCGATATCCTCGGCGTCGGCGCGGTTGCCGGTGAACCGGAAGGCCAGTCGGAAAATGCCGTCATAGTGTCGTTCCAATAGCGCGCGGAAGGCGTCGGCATCCCCTGCCGCTGCCCATCCAGCCAGTTTATTGTCCCCGGTCGGCATGCGCATTTCAGAAGGTTAGACGAACCAGCCGTCTGACTCCTTTGCTAAGATTTGAAAAAATATTGCATGCCGATCTGACTGCTGTTTCGGGGCAAGCCGCCGACAAAAAGGGGTGGTCCAGGCGCTTCGAAGTCTTAGGCGGATCGAGAGGCCATCTGGTCACCCGCAAGTGTCGTCTCTCGGGTCACCCTCCGCAGGACCACCGCCAATTGGCGGCGCATTTATGCGCTTCTTCGGGCCTGTTTTTCTGCTGAGAGCGATAGACGCCGCGATTGGGTGGCTGGGCAGTCTTCGGCGAAATGCTCTCTGCGTTCAAATTCCCTGATACGCGGGAAAATACAGGGCAATTTCCTAGATCTCGCCGCAAAAACGGGAAGACCGCTGGGTTTTCCTACGATCAGTCAGCTAGTTACACCCAAATTCCCTACGCACCCGAACAGGGAATTTTGTCGAGCTAAACAGGGAATTGTTTCCCGCAGAGCAAGGAAATAGCTGGCTGAATCTCATGCGGATGGAATTTTAGGAAAGGACAGGTTTTCGGTACACACAGGTTACCATGTCACGCTTGCATGACGGATACTTCAAGTCCGGCCTCGACGCCGATCCCGAACTTGCCGCCTCGATTCGGGGCGACTTGCGACGGCAGCAGGACGGCATCGAGCTGATCGCGTCCGAGAACATCGTCTCGCGTCTCGTGCTCGAAGCGCAAGGCTCGGTCCTGACCAACAAGACCGTCGAGGGGCCGCCCTACCGCCGCTATTACGGCGGGGCCGAATTCGCTGACGCCATCGAGGCGCTCGCGGTCAATCGCGCCCGCGCGCTGTTTGGCTGCCGCTTCGCCAACGTCCAGCCCCACTCGGGTTCAAATGCAAATACCGGCGTCTTGCTCGGTTTGCTGCGGCTCGGCGACAAGATCCTCTCCATGGACATTGCTGCGGGCGGCCACATTAGCCACGGGCACCCAGCGACACTGACGGGGCGCGACTACGACATCGCCACTTACGGCGTCACCCGGGACGGCGAGCGCATCGACCTCGACCAGATCCGGGACCTGGCGCTGCGCCAGAGACCAAAGCTGATTATCGCTGGCGGCACGGCCTATTCCCGCGCCATCGACTTCGCCGGCTTCCGCGCCATCGCCGATGAGGCTGGCGCCTACCTGATGGTGGACATGGCTCATTTCGCCGGACTCGTCGCCACCGGGCTTTATCCGCACCCCTTTCCCCACGCCCATGTCGTCACTACGACGACGTATAAGTCCTTGCGCGGCGCGCGGGGAGGCCTCGTGCTGTGGAACGATGAGGCGCTGAGCAGCAAGATCAACGGCGGAATCTTCCCGGGCGTTCAGGGTTCGGTGATGCTGGCCCATGTGGCCGGCAAGGCGGCTTGCCTCGGAGAAGCGCTGCGCCCCGAGTTCGCACTCTACAATCAGGCGGTGCTGGACAACGCCAAGGCCCTGGCGCGCGTTCTGACCGAGGTGGGCATGCGCATTGTCGCGGGCGGGACCGACACCGGCCTGATGCTGGTCGATCTCACGTCGAGAGGCGTTACCGGCGATGTCGCTGCGAAGAGCCTCGAGGCCGCGGGTCTCACTGTCAACAAGAACCAGATTCCCTTCGATCCCCGCCCGCCCGAAGCACCGTCAGGCTTACGCCTCTCCAGCAACGCCGGGACGACGCGCGGCTTTCACGTTGCCGACTTCGAGGCCGTCGCGCGCATGATCGACCGCGTGCTGCTCCATTCGGCCGACACACAGACGATCGCCGCCGTCCGCCAGGAAGCGGCGGCTTTGTGCGAGAAATACCCGATCTACTGATTTCTGCGCTCGGCATTGTCCGACAAACCTTGGCGGTACCGCGAAGGGTGCTGGCCTACGGCGTCACGGAACTTCTCCTAAGGCTCATTAGCGCGAAGCATGCTGAAGCGACGTCAACGACTGCGCACCCAGATAGATAGAACGAGGGTCCGCTCAGGTTAGAGACCCAGATCAGTCAATCCAGGATGATCCCCGGGGCGCAAGCCTGGCGGCCAACGATACTTCCGCTCGTCTTCCTCGATTGCGAGATCGTTGATGCTAGCAAAGCGCTTCTGCATCAGGCCGTTGACGTCGAATTCCCAATTCTCGTTGCCGTAGGAACGGAACCACTGTCCATCGCTGTCGTGCCATTCGTAGGCGAAGCGTACGGCGATGCGGTTGTCGCGAAACGCCCACAACTCCTTGATCAACCGGTAGTCGAACTCTCGAGACCATTTGCACGTAAGGAATGCGATGATCTCATCACGGCCTCTCGGAAATTCGGAGCGGTTTCTCCATTGGCTGTCCGGCGTGTAAGCCAGCGCCACACGCTGTGGATCGCGCGTGTTCCATGCGTTCTCGGCAAGCCGCACTTTCTCGATCGCCGTCTCCAAAGTGAAAGGTGGCAGTGGCGGTTTCATTTCCATGGCAGGCTCCTTCGACAAGAACTCGATTGCGCGGTGTGTGTACCGAAAACCTAAATCCGGACGGAGTGGTGATGAAGTCCGCCAAGGATGGCGTGTGACGTAACGATTCTGGTGCAGGCGAAGGGGACGAGAAACCGGCGCATCTTTGTCCAGCGCGACCAGAGCGTTCTGATGTCATTGTAATAGCGGGTAAAGCTCACAGGATTCGACGCAGATGCGCCCCGCCCAAAACGCTTAAGAGTGTCGCCCAAGGACAATTTGGACGCCCCGGCTCGCGAATTCGGCGCTGCGCTAACGGCACCAGAGTCCCTTGTATCGGCAACTTCCCGAAGTGCGCTATGGGTCACTAGTGGACATGCGGTGCGACCGCGTCAAAGTCCGCTAAGTGCCATTACCGGATGTAAACGTACCAGGGCTGAATGAAATCTCGTACGGCTGGACGTGCAGTGAAGTGGGCAAGCCTATTCCATGAAGCCACGGACAAGCGTCGCAATCTGATCGGCCGCAGTATCAAGCGCGAAATGGCCCGCATCGAGGACGTGGACTTCGGCATTCGGAACGTCGCGTTGATAGGCCTCCGGTTCGGAGAGGTCAAACGACAGGTCATACTTCCCCCAGATCACCAATAGGCGGGGCTGCTTCTCGCGCATCCATGCCTGCCATTTCGGGTAGGCTTCGACGTTTTTGCGATAGTCGTAGAAGAGATCGCTTTGAATGTCTGCCTGACCTGGTTGGTTGAGGAAGGCAAATTCATCAGTCCATAGATCCGGGTCATAGCGTTCCACGTTGGGATCGCTTCCCACGTGGCGCGTCCGCGTCACCTGCAGCGACAGAAGATTCGTGCGAAGCGTGCTTTCGTTGGCGGTTCGATCTGCCCAAAACGCCCGTCTCGGCTTCCAATTCTCGCTGAGCCCCTCGTTGTGTGCCACGGCATCTTGGACGATGAGAGCTACGATCCGTTCCGGGTGGGCCAAGGCCATGCGAAATCCTACGGGGCCGCCGTAATCCTGCATGTAGAGAGTGTAACGCGAAAGCCCGAGTGCTTCAGTGAAACGATTCATGATGTCGGCGAGGTTATCGAACGTATAGGCAAACGTCTTGGGGTCCGGCCAATCGCTGTGTCCGAAACCCGGGTAATCAGGTGCTACAAGGTGATAGTAGTCGGAAAGTCGGGCGAAGAGAGGCTCAAACATTCGCGATGAAGACGGAAGTCCGTGCAGCAGGAGAAGCGTCGGCCGGCCGTCCTCAGGCCCAGCCTCTCTGTAAAAGATGTCGAGCCCGTGTATCTCTATCGTTCGATAAAAGGTGGGGTGTCCCACGGATTTCTGCATCGGCAGGCTTGCCCCTTATTTGCAATTTTGCTCGCGCGGATCGTCGCCGAGATCCATGTATTTGATGCCCGACGGACCGATAGCCGCTACTTCTGCAGTCGCTCCATAGATCCTTCGATCTAGGAAGCGGCAGTGCTGGCAGCCGATTTGGCCCTTTGCTTCAGCATCGCCAACAGGGCTCTCGCGGCTGGGCCCGAGGATGCGGGATTCTGTCCCGTGATCAGCAGGCCGTCGGTGACGACGTGAACCGCCCAGTTGGCTTTCTTCGAGAAGATGGCGCCTAGTTTTAGCATCTCATCTTCCACAAGAAAGGGCACCACTTTGGTGAGGCCGACGGCTTCTTCCTCGCCGTCGGTGAAGCCGGTAACTTCCCTGCCCTCGACCAGAGGCTTGCCGTCTGGCGTCTTGACGTGACGCAGCGCGCCCGTGGAGTGACACACTATGGCTATGGGTTTCCCGGCGGCAAGGAAGGACTCGATCAGTTTGATGGAGTTCTTGTCTTCGACGAGATCCCACATCGGGCCATGGCCGCCCGGATAGAAGACTGTGTCGAAACTCTCCTGCTTAACGCTGTCGAGGCGAACGGTTTTGTCAAGCTGAGCTTCCGCATTGGCATCCTTTTCGAATCGAACCGTGAGGTCGGTCCTGGATTCGGGCTCGTTGCTCTTGGGGTCTAGCGGGGGACGACCGCCTTTCGGGGATGCGAGCGTGATTTCAGCCCCAGAATCCTTGAAAACGAAGTAGGGAGCGGCGAGCTCTTCGAGCCAGAAGCCCGTCTTGCGACCGGTGTTACCCAATTGGTCGTGGGATGTGATGACCATCAACACCTTCATGACTGCCTCCTTTGTTGGCGATCATTGAGTGAAGCGCACTGTCGGGAATTCCCGCCCGGTAGGCGTCGATCACAATCGGATTGGCGAGCATCGCCGGCCACCGCGCCTTCTGTCTAACTGACAACCTGCCAGTCTTTAGTGTCTCCCGAGGTTGGAGATCAGCCGGCCATGCTGCGCCCTGCACAATGTAAGTGTCCTGATCAGAAACCGCGCTGCGGCGTAAGAACGCGGCCGCGCAATCATCGGCAAGTGCGCATTCCACAGCCTGGTTCAAACCATACATTCGCGAGTTGGCAGATCGCAAGAGATCTACGAGTGTTTCGCCGTCGCCGGGATAGAGAGCGGTTCCGATGCTTTCTGCGAGATATGTCGTTGCGCCATTTAGGGTGAAGGGCTTTTTGAACGCGAGCTGTAGATCCCGCGACAGACGGCCCAGGACGATTTCGTTGCAGCCGAGCCAAGTGCAACCCCAAACTCATCTCCCCCTAGACGCGCAACCAACTCATGATTCTTGGCGGCAAAATCAGCCGCTGCGCTATTTCAACCAGCACTTTGTCTCGGCTCATGGCCGAACTGGTCATTGATCGGTTGAGACCCGTCAAGTTCAATGAGGGCCAACCCAACTGCAGATGCGTTCTGCCGGGCCGTGTCCAACGCGTATTGCGCTTGGGATTCAAACAGAGCGCGGTTCGCAAGACCGGTGAGATGGTCATGCTGCAACGCTGTAACGTCGGTATGCATGACAATTGCGCCAATTATCTCATCCGAGGCGCGCGGTTGGCGAACCGAAATTTGAAACCAGTGATGCCGACGATCAAACGGACAGGAATAGGTCGCCACGAACTGCCGCAGCTCGCGGTTAAGAACACCGGCTATGCCGTCGCCTACGCTCCGACCATCAGGACATCCACGATCAGCTGCAGCGTGACACTCCTCTAGATAGTTCCATCTGCGCTTGGCCAATCGCCCTTCAGCCGTCTCCTCCAGGCTTGATTGGTGAAGAGGATATCGCCCCGTGGACCAAGCACGGCGATCTGGGTAGGCAGCAGATCAAAAGCCGCAAATCCAGCCGTCCCGACGCGGTGATTGCTCTCGTCGCAGGGAGGCTGGGCTGGACCACGGCCTGGCGGCTCAGCGTCTCACTTCCAGCGAACTGACGGAGATAGCGCAAGAAGTCTCGGTTCGGTTTGGCTTTTGAGAAGAGGTAGCCCTGCCCGACGTCACAGCCGAGATTTATCATTTGATCTAGGGTCGCCGTGTCCTCGATGCCTTCCGCCGTGACCGACAACCCGAGACTATGGCAGAATTTAACCATAGCCTCGACAAGGTCCCGCGTGTGGGGGTCGGTCAATATCTCGCGTAAGAAGGATCGATCGATCTTGACGCCATCAAGTTCGAACTGGCGTAGATACGATAGCCCAGAATACCCGACTCCAAAATCATCGAGCTTCACGCGTATGCCAAGATCGCGCAGTGATTGCAGCGCGACCCTCGCCTCCTGGGGACGCTCGATCAGCGTTTTTTCCGTTATCTCCACCACCAAGCGACGGCTAGGTAAGCCGGTTTCCCCCAGAACCTGTAGGATACCTGCTGGAGCTGCTTATCCACGATGCGCGCTGCTAAATTGAGGGATATAGAGAGAGCGTCAGGCCAAGACTGGGCGTCTGCAGCCGCTTGACGAAGCAGCGCATATGTCAGCTCGCTGATTTTGCCCGTAGCCTTGGCTATCGGAATGAATACGGACGGGAGCAATGTTCCACGCGTCTGGTGTTTCCACCGCGCGAGCACCTCACATCCGACTACTATCCCCGTGCGCAAGTCCACTAGCGGCTGGTAATAAGGAAGGATCTGACCAGATTTGATTGCGCGCAATCTCGACTTCTAACTCAGTGTTGCGGGACTGCTCAGCTGTCGGAGCGGCGGAGTGGTTCGTCGCGTCCAATTCCTTTTCGGCCCGCGAACCCCTGACTGGTCGGCGCATCGCGACTCACCTCGGCCTCGTTCATGCTCCAGCACTCCCTAGTTACGAACATTCGCTCCAGCCGCGGAGCGGGACGGGGCGAATACTTAGCGTAGCGAGCGGCACTTTAAGGCGGGAGTCGGAGCCGGTGCTATCCCCATCACTTTTTGGGTCAAGGAATACCAAGCTTTAAGGAAAGTGCCAAAACCTAACGGATGCAGAGGCCGAGAGTGTGAGCTATCGCGCCCTCATGTCTATTTTTTGACATTTAGCGGACATGCGCATTTCCGCTCTGGGAACGAGAGCGGACATCCAGGTCTCCAGAAGCTTACGCTAATGACCAAAAGCAGACATTTGCCTGGCACGCTCATTTCTCTAATGCTTTCTGTAAGGACGCAACACCCGACCACTTTGTGAAGCTAGATCCGCGTGTCGGAGGCGCACCTAGTCGTTTAGTGCAGACAGGAGTGCCAGATGGGAGATCAAGATATCCGAGCTGCGCTGGACCGGCACTGGGCTGCGTCTGAGGCCGGTGACGACGATGCTGAGGATGAGATCTACCACGACGACGCCGTGCTGGAGTATCCCCAGTCCGGCGAGCGCATCCGCGGTCGGCTCGCCATCCGGACGACGCGGGGGTTGCTTCCCAACAAACACTTCACCATTCGGCGGATGATTGGGCGCGGCGATCTTTGGGTTACCGAATATGTCATCAGTTACGATGGCAATCCGTCCCACACTGTCAGCATCATGGAATTCAGGGATGGAAAGGTCTTTCGCGAGACTCAGTACTTCGGTGACCCCTTCGAGCCGTGGTCTGGGCGCGCTCAGTGGGTTGAACCGATCGATTACTAGGCAAAGCCCAAAATTTGTGCGCGGCCTATAAGGCCAGCGTGCGGCATTAAGCCTGTCCACTTCGCTTCTGCCGATTTCCACAACAGTGAATACCTAAGGCGTTGGGGTTGCTCCCGGTGAATAGCTTCGAGTCTCGACTGAAATCCCGTAGCAACCTCGCGCCCGCTACCCGGACCTTCGAACAACGGGTTACTCGCAAAAAGCATGATCGACATGGCCCCAGCGCCACAGACCTCCTAGAGAGCGGCTTTAATCGCCGTTTCTGGAAATTGCTGTTCGGCACCGAGCCTCGACAGGCTGGCGATTTAAGCATCGTTGAGCGAAGGTCCGGCGCATCTGCGCGACAACACGTGTCGTGGAGCTAAGTTGAAGGCTAAACGCGTAAAGTGAGTGAAAAATGAAACCACACAAACTAAAACCATGCAGATCCACAATCCTTGGGCTCGGCGCATGCCTCCTAGCCACCATGGCATTTGCGGTCGAGACCCATGCTCAAGCTGAGGAAAATGCCAATTTCGAGGCTGGGATCGCAGCTTATCAAGCCAACGACCTGCCACTCGCCTACAAAGAGTTTCTCGCAGCTGCCAAGGAAGGCCACGCCGATTCCCAATTCAATGTGGCCTTGATGTATGAGCAAGGCATCGGGGTTGGCAAAGATGAGAAGGAAGCGGTTGTTTGGTATGGCAAAGCCGCCTCGCAAGGGAATGCGGCCGCGCAATTCAATCTAGGGGTGCTCTACGAAAATGGTCGTGGCACTGAAGATTGATTTCGCAAAAGCCAATGAGTGGTATCGCAAGGCGTCGGCGCAAGGGGATGCGCTGGCCATCGGCAATCTAGGCATGCTGTATGTGCGCGGCCAGGGTGTGAAAGAAAACAAGATCGCGGGCGTGGCGCTGCTCTTGATGTCTGCTACGCCTGGATCCTTCACCCGAAAACCATGCCAAACAGAATATTGCAAGCACTCGCGGCCTAACGGCTGAGATGGTCGCCGCAGCCCAAGCACTCTCCGAAGAATTGAGTAGCGCGAAGAACCTGCTGGTGCCGCTCGATCGGGCATTGTCAAAGTAGTTGGCTTGAGCCGCTGCCGAATGCAGGGCGATGGCATGGTGGTCGTTCGGTCCGTGACGTGGCGGCAATCGAGGTCCGATAGACTTGGGCTGTGCCCGAGAGCGCTGGCACCTCCGGCTCCCTGCCGATGTCCGTTATGGCTCATTTCCTGCCCCACGATCTGACCATCATCCCGTCCTGTGGGCCGAATCAGGCCGAAAGCGGACATGAACTCGCGTATCCAAAGCCTAGTGACGACCGCCGAGTAGGTAAATGCCTGAATCACCTGGGCAGCAGCGGACATGCTCTGCCCAACCTTCTAAGTCCGAGTTGTGCCACAAGCCGACATTGCTCTAGCCAGCTGACCTCGTTTGACCCCGCTTGGCGGTTCACAAAAGCGCCACGCTCATGCCGAATATCGTAAATCGAAGTTTTCTAGATGAACTAGGTGGTGGAGAATTGATGTTGTTACGAACGATGCGTCTGACCAAACCTGTGTCTATCGCTCTCGCTGGAGCGTTGCTGCTGCTCTCGGCACCGGCGGCCAAAGCCGAATGGCCCGGCATCCTGGAGGCAAAGGACATCGCCGAGGAGGGATTCATCTACGGTCTGCCGATCGTGATGAACTATGCGGTGATGTATGCCTACGCTGTCGACCCCGACTCCGGTCAGTTCAAGGCGCCATTCAACCAAATCAAGAACGAGCCGCGCGTGTTCACTTACAAGGACACGGCGGTCGTCACACCCAACAGCGACACGCCCTATTCGTTCTTATGGATGGATTTGCGGGCGGAGCCTATCGTCCTCTCCGTTCCCGCAGTGGAGAAGGATCGCTATTACGCGGTGCAGCTCGAGGACGGCAACACTTTTAACTACGGCTATATCGGCAGCCGCGCCACTGGCAACGAGGCTGGCGACTATATGGTGGTCGGCCCAGACTGGCAGGGCGAAACCCCGCCCGGCATCAAGAAGGTGTTCCGCTCTTCCACGCAATTCTCGTTGGCGGGCTATCGCACGCAGCTGTTCGGCCCGGACGACATTGACAACGTGAAGAAGGTTCAGGCCGGCTACAAGGTGCAGTCGCTGTCCGCCTATCTGAAGCAGCCGGCGCCACCGCCCGCTCCTAAGATCGACTTTCCAAAAATCGACAAGGATCTCGTCAAGAGCAACTTCTTCGAATATCTCGACTTCGCCCTGCAATTTGCCCCGCCCGGCGAGGACGAGAAGGACATCCGCGCCAAGCTCGCCGAGATCGGCGTCGGCGCCGGCAAGAGCTTCGACTTCCATGAGCTACCGCTCGGCCACCGCCTGGAGATTGCTCTCGGCATGAAGGAAGGAGACAAGAAGGTCGACGAATACATTGCGACGTACCCCAAAACCATCAACGGCTGGAAGCTCTCCTCCTGGTTCGGCGATCGTGCGTTCTTTAACGGCAATTGGCTGTTGCGGGCCGGTGGCGCCAAAGCCGGTATCTACGGAAACGATGCGGTGGAGGCGACCTACCCACTGACCCGTTCCGACGGCGACGGCCAGACGCTCGACGGTAGCAAGGCCAACTACACGCTGACATTTGCGAAGGGCGAGTACCCGCCGGTGAACGCGTTCTGGTCGGTGACCATGTACGACGGCAAGACGCAGCTCTTGATCGAGAATTCCATCAATCGTTACCTGATCAACTCGCCGATGCTGCCAAACCTGAAAAAGAACCCGGACGGCTCGCTCACGCTGTACGTCCAGAAGGACTTACCGGGCGCCGAGAAGGAATCCAACTGGCTGCCGGCGCCAGATGGCCCAATCTACCTTGTGATGCGGCTGTACTGGCCGAAGACAGAAGCCCCGTCAATCCTGCCGCCGGGCGAAGGCACCTGGCAGCCCCCGGGCATCAAACGCATGGCGCAATAACGCTAGCCGCGGCGAGACTCCGTGACTTCGGCTTGTTTTAGGGCGAGCCGGGGTTCGGATGTCCGCTTTGGGTCAAAAGCGGACGTTCGCTGGTCCCCAAGGCAATGGGGATGCCTGGTCAAGCCACTCTATGGACCTCAGAACGTGAGGCGAGAACGGATGCTTCCCACCCAAACCTCGTCATCGCCGAGGAAATCGAGCGGCGGATTGGCGATGAATTGCAGGTCAGGCGTGATCGCGAAATTCTGCGTGACCTGCCAGCGGTAGAAGATCTCTGCCGTTTTTTGCATTGGAAGGAACTCGTTCTCAGGATTTGCGACTCTGAACCCAAAGCCCGCTAGATCTGAAGGACGCCCGAGCGGACGCCAACCAAACCCGACCGTGCCAGCACGGTCGATCGCCCATCCCTGGGACCATCCGGCACGAGCGAAGATCATCACATTGTCAGCAATCAGATAGTTAAAGTTGAAGGCGATGCCTTCGGATCCCTCATGGAAAATCTCGTCGCCGAATTCCTGGGGATCGCGGCGCCAGAAGGTCACGCTGATATTGTTCGTGTCCATCGGACCGCGCGCCTGTACCGGCACTCCGCTCCGGGCAAGCCCGCTCAATCCGACCTCGACGTGATAAAAGTGCTCAGGATCCTCGAAAAACTTGTCGATGGTGACGCCGGTGTCGTCGCTGTGATTGGTATAGATCCCGCCCAGCACGTAGAGATTGCCTTGAGTTGGATAGACCGCGCCGACCATGCCAAAGCCCCGCAGGGGCGCCGGGATGGTCGGGCTCGTGGAGAAGGTCTGGTTTAAGAATTGCCGGTTGTCATCAAAAAATGGAAAGGCGTCGATAAAGTTCGGCGCGAATATCTTGCCGACTGCGTATTGCACAGCGTGATTGAACAGATCCTGGCGAATGTAGTTTTGTGTCACTCCAAAATCGAACTCTCCCCAAGTGGCGGCGGTCGGAACGATGGAGCCGGTGCCAAGACCAGCCTGAAGCGGAGGCAGCACGGTGCCGATCGGTCCGCGCTGCTCGGCTACCACCTCGTACCAAAGCGTATTGGGGCGACCACGATTGAGCATCTCCCACGAGAGATTGAACGTGAACTTGCCACCGGCGGCATCTTCCTGGTCAATCAGGCTCTGCGAATAATTCTGATAGAGAATGCCATATGAGCCCCCGAGATGAAGGCCGTAGCGCTCGGCGAGACCTTCTTTGAAAGCAAACCACGGCGCGAGCGGGGAGGGTATGGGGGGAACGCCGAGTTTCGGCTTCTCGTCGTCCTCAAGATCGCCCTTGCCCGACAGCGTGCCATCAAGGAGGTCGGGATGGTTTGGCGGATAGTCCGGCGGATAACTGTCGCTCTGGGCTACCTGGGGTTGGGCCTGCAATCCGGTTTGCGCTAAAGCGGCCGTGGGCAGGGTGGGGATTGCCAATGCGCCGAGGATGGGGAAGGCCCACCTAGTCCACATTGCCGGTCATCCTTCCCACGCCGGCAAGTCGCCGCCGCGAACCACCAGCAAAGGCTCTCGCCAGCGGCTCGGCGTCTTCGACAGTTTGGCAAGCGGGGCAAGGCGCAGAACCTTGCCGTAACAGGTCTTGCTCGTTACCGATCGCGGCGCGGTCATGCGATGCTCGGGGTCGGTCGCATCGAACTCCGTGCTGGGAAACGTGCCGAGACTTTGGTACCACATGGCCGCGCGCGATAGGCTCACGCGCACATGATAAGAGCCGCCCTCGCGCGCGCGGCGCCTGAGCGCCGCGATCACGCCTGCCGCACCAAGATAGCCGGCGATGTAGTCATTCAGCACAAGTGTCGGCGGGAAAGCTGGCCGCGCATCGATTGGATCGGGTCGATCGACCAAGGGATAGCTCGGCCCAAACGCAGGCGCGCCGCCCGCACCTTCGGCCATGGTGTAGCCCGACACGGTGAGCGCTTCCATGTCGAACCCGCCGCGGTTGCGCCAGGGGCCGTCCCAGCCATAGCAGCGCAGAGTGAGATAGACGATGCCGGGCCGCTTCGCTGCTACCTCCTCGACGCCAAAGCCAAGTCGTTCGATAGCCCGCCCACTGAAGCTCTCGATAAACACGTCGGCCTGCGGCAAGAGGCCCGAGAGCGTTCCCGCCTGCTCGCTCTTGGTCAGATCCATGAACGAGGAGCGCATGCCGACATTGACGTCGGCCCACATCACCGGATGCTCGAACCACTGATCCCGGGCGATGTGTAGAACCTCCGCGCCATTTTCGGCGAGCGTCCGCGCGGCACAGGAGCCGGCGATCACATGAGTGAGCGCGAGCGTCTTGATTCCCGAAAGCGGCTGCTTGGCGTCGGGCGTGAACGGCACGGGGTCGGACTCGCCGATCTTCCGGATGTCGATCACCGGCGTGGCCGCGAGATACTCGCCTTCAGGGTGCTCCGCCCATTCCGCTGCCGAGCGGTGAATGGCGCCAATCACTCGCGCCTCGGCCATCGCGTCGTCGAGATCAGCAGCGTTCCATTGCTTGACGGCGGCAGCGATCGACTCGGGGTTCGGCATGGCGCCCAAAAGATTGAGTGCGCGGTCATAGAGATGCGGATAGGCGCCGGTAATGGTGACCCATCGGTCGTCTTTGGTCTTCAGAAGTGCGAAGGAGAAAGGATTGCCGAGTCCCCACGGCGCCTGATACCAGCCGCCATTGATGCCTGGAACGAACGTCAGGCTCTTCGGAATCGGATCGTCTGTCGGAATCGCGCCAACAGCCTGTTTGTGCTGAAGGACGAGCGTGATGATCGGATTGACATTGTAGATCGCCTCGCGGAGATCGACGCTGATGTCCTGACCTTCGCCGGTTCGCTCTCTCCAGATGGCGGCGGCGCCCGTGGCGGCGGCGGCGGCAGGGATCGCCATTGATGTGGCGATGCGGAAATGGCTGCGGAGAAGCGGATCGCGGCCGGCGAAATTAACCTCGCCTCCGGCATCTGACGGGTCACCCCCTAAATCGCGCATGAACTGAGCGAACGCCTGCTGGATATCGAAATCGGCGCTCTGAGTTTCGGCGCGGGCAACCGCGGAGAGCTTCGGCGCCACGACAGCCCCAAGGGCGATCGATCCGGTGACCTGAAGGAATTCCCGCCGCGTTTTACGCATACTCACCGCTCCCGCAAGCCTAAGAAGTTAAACGTTTTTTCCGCTAGGCCTGTGCCTTTACTGCATCACCGGACGGGAAAATTGTTCCAATTCGCACTGCATCAGAGGGGCGCTGACGTTTCATGAAACTGACCGAACCTGCCCAGAAAGGTAGCCCTCCTCAGTCCGCTAAGGGCAAAAAAGCGGACGCTGGCATGCGTTATCGCGATTTTCCCTTAATGCCATTATGCCGCTGACTTGCCTTGAGAAAAAACGCAGGGGAAGTTCAGCTCACCGGATGCCAAATCCGACTGAGCTGTTCAGGCCTCGGAACCCAGTTCAAGTTTTGGATTGATCAAGTTTTCAGCCGCTTCGGCTACTGCAATCCGAGCCGAAAGTTCGGCGCACAACCTTTCATGCCAAACCGTGAAGTCGATTAGCTTGTTCGCCAGGCGAAGCTGTGCCTTGAGATGCTCCAGCTCACTCTCTTGCTTGGCGTTGAGTTGCGCAACCAAACGATCGAAACCGGCGTTTTCAGCATTAATCTGCTGAGAAACGGAGTCGATGCGATCTCGCAGATCGCTGCGAATATCATGCATGAGGCCTCCGATCGTCGAGGTACCGCATATTATGCTGCGCTGGCGAAAGCCTCACCCGAGAGCCTAGCGGCTGCGCGTTGAATTGCGGCCATTCGGTCAAGCTCTTTGGCCAAATCAATTCCTAGGAACAAGGCGCCCGGACCGAACCCTTGTCCTGGCATGATAAACAAGGGCCCATTTGGACCGTCAATCTCGATTGGTTTTGTGCAGGACCAGAATGCCAGTTGGCTGACGCTCAAATCTGCTCAGAAACTCAGCTTCTGTCATCGTGCGTCCCTCCCAAGGCGACGGCACGCACGACAATTCTCCAATCCGCCTCTTATTAAAGCAAATACGGCCCCATGGCGGTCAATGGATTTTCTAGTGTTTTCCCAGTTATGCACGATCGCGCTGAGCTGCGGCCGAGGAGCGGGCTGATACTTGGTTACCGACTAGAAATCCGTTCCCATCTTGCCGTGCAGTACCCCCAAGGCGGCGCTTATCTCCTTATTTCCCTAAGCCGCTGGTGGCTTGCGTGTGAGGATAGGCAGGAGCTTTTTGCGCGATTTGCCCGACCGCCGTTCAATTGGCGCAATCGTCTGTAATTTTTAAAGGCTGGGACGCATCTTGACCATCAGGGAGATGACATTGTCGAAGCTCGTTTTGGTCCTCTTGCCGACCCTAGCGCTTGCAGCTTGCGCGGTGGGACATATAACGCTGCCGATGACTATGGGGCCGGGCGATATCCCTAAGGCCTGCTTGACTTATGCGGACGGGAGCGCTTCGGGCGATTGCAAGAGGCCGGTCGAAGGTTCCATCCCCGAGACACGAAATAGATCCAGCTTGGTCGGCGAGAGACCATCCGGAACCGCCGTCAGGTCGCAACTTATGAGCGAAGCTCTGAGCGAAAGCGAGATCTCAGGCGGGGTGGTCCATGACCTCCCCGAAGACCTAAAAATGGCGCTGACCTCAGACACAAAAGCTTTGGAGACGTGGGAAGACATTACGCCGCTCGCGCGCAATGAATGGATCTGCTGGATCGAGACGGCAAAAAAAGCAGAAACAAGAGCTCGCCGGATCAAATGGGGCTGTTCCAGCCTGAACGATGGAAAGCGGAGACCCTGTTGCTGGGCTGGCTGTCCGCACCGTTAATATCATCGTGATCAGTCATATCATCTGTGAAGCGCACCCGTGGCCTTTACGCTTTGAGCTTAGGGCTTTTGGTTTGGTGGGCGGCGCAAAGCTAATCCGACTTTACGCACCGCCCCAGCGACTTCCGCTTTGGGTAAAACGCTGACATCGTGGTGGTCGGGATCTAGGCCCGCTTTGTGCCAGGCACGGACCTGAAATAACATTAGCGTGTGCGGGGAAGGCCCAGATACCGCGTGGTCCCTCTGCGGATGAGGCGCGTGGGAATTTTGCCGCGCAGGAAATGATCGAGGCGGGCGAAAAAGCCGACCGGATAACGAAACCGCGGTCGGGGCGTTTCCAACGCATTGGCGATTGTGATCGCAACCTCCATCGGATCGCGAGCCCTACTTGCCTCGTGCTGGTCGGCGCTACGGAACACTCGGCGCAGCCAGGGGAGATACGGGCTGCCTTCAGGCATTAGGCGAGGCGTGCTTGTCCATATTTGTGTTTTGTAGGGACCAGGCTCGATGAGAATGACGTGGATACCGAAAGCGTCGAGTTCGAAGGCTATGGCCTCGGCCCATCCCTCGAGCGCCCATTTTGAGGCGCAATAGATCGAGTTTGCTGGCTGGCCTGCAAAACCCGCTTGGCTTGAGACAGCGACGATGCGACCGCTTCGTTGCGCACGAAAAGTCGGCAGCAGAGACCGCGTCAGTTCGAGCACGCCGAAAAAATTTGTCTCCATCACGCGTCGTATTTCGGTTTCCGGTATGTCCTCGAGCGCGCCTGCGACGGCGACCCCCGCATTGTGGATCACGGCGTCAATCGCATTTTCGCTTTGCGCCAGGACGGACGCAACCGCGGCGCGGATCGAGTCCCCATCGTTCACGTCTAGTTGGCAGATCGTAACCCGGCCCCAGACACCTGCAGCCTGCAAGGCGTCCTCCAACAAATCCTTTCTCTTCAGGTCGCGCATGGTGGCAAATACGCGCCACCCTCGAGCCGCCAGAATTTCCGTAGTGACGCGACCGATGCCGGTGGAGGTTCCTGTGATCAGCACTGTTGGCATTCGTCATTCCTCCCCCGCGCGTGTGGCGGCCGAGCTCAGTCGAGAGGTGGCCGCTGTTGCCCAATTGTTACAGACACTTTCCCGCCAGCGCCTTAACCTCGTACCTGTTTTGAGTAGGCAGATCGTCATGGCGAGAGACGGCACGAGCGAGCATAGTCCCGGTGAACGCGCTGCCGTGGCGCCCGATCTCGAATTGCCGGCGCGGTCGGCCCTGCAGCGTTATGAACTGTCGATACCCTGGCGCTATTGCTCGGCCAATGTTCTCCTATTGCTCGGTTCGGCATCGATTCTCGCCGGCGGCTGGACGCCTTGGCTGGTACTAGCCGTCGCCATGCTGCTGGGATCGTTTGCCGACGAGGTCAATGGCGACGATCGCACCTCGCTCGACGACGGTGCCTGTTGGTTCTGCAAGGTCAATCTCTACCTGTCACTGCCTCTGGTCTGCCTGCTAGCTCTCGCCCTTATACGTTTCGCCGCAGTAGAGCCGAACCTCACCGCGCAGCCAATGCAACTGATCGGCGTGCTCTGGCTCGCCGGGTACTTGTTCGCGCTTGTCGGCGCCACGGTTGCTCACGAGTTGTGTCATCGGTCGAGTTCGCTGGCCAAAACATCGGCATACGTGCTGCTCGGCTTTACCGGCAACGCGTCATTCGTTACCTATCACCTTTACGCCCATCACCGGCAGGTCGGCACCTATAGCGACGCTGCCACAGCGCGGCGTGGGGAACGGCTGCGCACGTTCATGGCGCGCACTCTCGTGCAGCAATTCGTCCAGGCGGCACAGATCGAGGCGACCCAGCTGCGCCGCCGCGGCTTGTCGCCATGGACCTGGCGTAACCGCTTGATCCTGGCTCACCTCGCGCCTCTGACAATCATTATCCTCGCCGCCATCTTTGCCGGCGCCCAAGGCGTATTCGTGATCGTCGCGGCCGGGCTGCTCGGGCGGCTGTTCCACGAGCTCATCAACTACGTTCAGCATTATGGCTTGGTGCGCATCGAGAATTTTCCCGTGAAGGAGCATCACAGTTGGGATTGCTATCGAACGATTTCCAATTCCCTGCACTACAACTTGCCGCGTCACTCCGACCACCATATGGCCGCCACCAAGGACTTCTGGCAGCTGCACGCGCAACAGCAGGCTCCGATGCTACCCTACGGCTACCAGACAATGGCATTCATTGCGCTGACGCCGCCGCTGTGGCGGCGAATCATGAGGCCGTTATTGGCGGATTGGGACCGAAATTGCGCCACTGACTTCGAGCGAGAGCTTGTTCGTGAGCGGGGTTGGGACGGAATTGCTTAGAAATGTTGCGCCCTTCTTTAAGGGCGATGGCTCACTGGAACGAAGCGCACGGTTGTGATGTTGTTGCTGTAGCCAGCTCGTTGGGACCATCCCGGAACAAGCGTGTTGGTTAGGCCCGGCCCCCTTCCCTTCAGATAGGTGCGCCGGGCCGTCTATTGAATTTACCGTGTTGGAGACATTAGCGACAGACCGGCCGGTCCAATTTTACCAACCCTCTTGGCTATGCCACGAGAGGCGAGGCAGCCGTGGGGTCGACGTGATCGGTCCTGTCGGGCAGGCTGCACAATCCTCCACCGAGATAGAGGTGATGCCAGAGCTGCGTCGCCACGACACCGGTCAGGCCCAGACTCGCGAAGGTGCCCAGCCCGCGGCTTTCACGCTTGGCCAATCCATCACAATCGCGCCGCACGCGCGCAACATCGAAATAGCCGGTCCGCTTCAGACTTTCGGCGCTGATCAGCTCACGCATGAAGGCACTAGGCCGCGTGAGAAAGCTCTCCGCCAGCGGCGCCCGGAACATATGCTTTGGCCGTTGTGCCACCGCTTCAGGCAGAATGCGCTGTGCTGCTTGGCGGAGAAGATATTTGTCGCGCAATCCGCGTCTCAGCTTCCACCGCGGGTGAAGGCGAGAGGTAAGAGCAATAACGTTCTCATCGAGAAATGGGTAACGGGCCTCCACGCCGTTGGCCATGGAGACCCTGTCGCCCTTCGGGCCAAGCAGCAGGCCGGCCAACTGAATCTTGTAGCCAACATAGAGTGAGCGGTTCAGGGGATGCCAGCGGGCCATTCGTTCCAGGTCGAGGTCGATGTCCTCGTAGGCGAGATGGCCCCCGAGGTCTTCCTTGAAGCCCGCACTGAAATATCGATCTCGCGATGTCGCGACGAGATTATACATCAGTGACTGAGCGTGCGGCCCTCCGATGGTGGCGTCGACTTGCGCAATCTCGGCGAAGCTCAGATTGGGTGCAGCCCATTTGCGGGCCAAGCGGCTCATCAGCGTACTTGGGCGGAACACGTCGCCCACGTCGAATGTCCGCGCGAGTTCGCGGATCTTGAACCAGACATAACCCGCGAAGGCTTCATCCGCTCCCTCGCCGGTGAGAACCACTTTGTAGCCTTCAGAATGCACCGCGCCGGAAAGCGCGAGCAACGCGGCGCAGGATGTATCCAGCACCGGGCTTTCCGCCGCTTCGGTGAGGGCCGGATAGGAGTTCATGATGCGGTCAGGCCCTGCTTCCACGATGGTCGGACGCCAGCCCCCGATCGCGCGAGCGGATCCCAGCGCGGCATCAACCTCGTCGAGCTCCCTGTCGGGAATTCGCAGAGTAAAGCTCGGCAGCGGATGACCGGCAACGCGCTTCGCCATGGCGAGGACATAGGCGGAGTCCACGCCGCCGCTCAGATAACCAGCAACGGGGACGTCGGCGCGAAGCCTGAGCTCCACGGCACGTGCGAATGCCGCCTCGAAGGCATCGGTGAGTTCGCCTCCCTCGGCGCTGTCTATTTCGTCGCCCCAGTCCGGAAAGTCTAAATCCCAATATTTGTGTTCGACCGGAGCAGTTGCCCTACCGCGGCCAGGGAAGGTGAGCTTCACATAATGACCGGGCGCCACGGCCTGCACGCCTTGGAACGCTGTGCGGCGTCCACCGAGCGCAAAAAATGTGAAAAGATGATCCAACCCGCGCCGGTCGGCCACCGGCCTGACCGCCCCGGAGGCAATAAGCGCCTTGATCTCGGAGCCGAAATAGATGACGTCGTTTTGACGCGACCAAAACAAAGGACAGATGCCGACGCGATCCCTCGCCAAGATCGCGACGTTACGCGCGAAATCGATGAGAACGAAGGCGAACTGACCTTTAAGCTGAGGAAACAGTTCCTCGCCATGCTCCTCATAAAGGTGAACGATCAGCTCGGAGTCGCTGTGTGTGCGGAACACATGCCCTCTGGCTTCGAGCTCCACCCGCCGCTCGGGGAAATCGAAGAATTCCCCGTTGCAGATCACCGCGATGGTCTGGTCCTCGTTGAAAATTGGCTGGCGGCCGTTTTCGACACCGACGATGCTGAGCCTGCGATGCGCCAGTCCAACTGCCGGTGCAAACAGGAAACCGCTATCGTCCGGACCCCGATGCGACAAGGCCGCCGCCATACGCCGTACCATGAGGCGATCTGGCTCGCGTGGACCCGCGAGGTCGATCAATCCAGCAATGCCGCACATATTTCCCCGCTCTGTCAGATTTTTGATATTGAGTGATTGCGATCTCTTAGTTTACGAGCGGGTTCGCTAAACCCCCACACGCGACAACTAGCCGCCCCCAATATTCGATATTGAGTCATCCCAACCGCGACGTAACGGCTTAAGCAGTTGCGCCCCAGTTGGTATTCTTGATGGCAATGGGTTAGCCGTGAGCCCGCGCCTGCGCAAAAAAGCCTATTTGACCCGCCCTTGTGTCTGCGTGATCCGTATAATCTCGAGACCCTATGACTCGTCGAGTGTCCAAATCACAGCGCCCACGTCCGCCAACCGATCGGTCGCCACCGCCCCCTATTGAGCCAGAAACCGAAAAAAGGCCCTCAATCGCTCTGGTAGTGGCCGTGGTGCTTACCGCCATACTCGAAGTGCTCGACATCACGATAGTGAGTGTGGCGATGCCACATATGCTGGGCGCTTTTGGGGCAACCTCGGACCAGATCACTTGGGTACTCACGTCGTATCTCGTCGCCGCTGCGGTCGTGATGCCGCTGACAGGCTATTTGTCGCGGGTTTTCGGGCGCAGGCGCCTGCTGATTTACTCGATTGTAGGCTTCGTCATTTCCTCGGCGCTATGCGGCCTGTCCTGGAATCTTTTCAGCATGGTGATTTTCCGGATCGCCCAAGGGATTTGCGGAGCTCCGCTGGTAGCCCTCAGCCAAGCGATCCTGCTTGAAGCGTTCCCCCGCGAAAAGCACGGCCAAGCGCTTGCCGTTTTCGGCCTGGGCATCATGGTGGCTCCCGTCCTCGGCCCCGTCTTGGGTGGTTGGTTGACGGACACGTTCGTTTGGCGAGCGGTATTTTACATCAACGTGCCGATCGGAGCGATTGCGCTGTTGCTGGCAATGGGACAACTGGCCCGTGTGCCGCTGAATTACCTAAAGACCGATTGGACAGGGCTAACACTCTTGGTTCTGGCGATTGGCTCACTCCAACTGGTCCTCGATCAGGGTCCAACGCGGGACTGGTTCGACTTCCGCTTCATTCAGATGTTCACCATCACGACCCTGTTTGCCGGCGCGGCCTTCTTGATGCGTGGCTGGAGCAAGCCCGACAACATCGTGGACCTCTCCCTGCTCAAGGACCGAAATTTCACCGCCGGTCTGATCGCAAGCATGGCCTACGGTATCCCCCTCTTCGGCACCATCGCTCTGCTGCCCCTCCTCACGCAGCGTTTGATGGGCTACCCGGCAATGAGCGCCGGCTTGCTGTTTATGCCTCGGGCGGTGGTGAGTGCGATCGCACTGGCGATTACGGGAGGTCTTCTGTTGCGCCTGATCGACGCGCGTTACCTGGTTGCCGCCGGCCTCGTTCTATCAGCGATTGGCGCCATGGTGATGTCGCGACTAACGCTTTACGTGGACGCTTGGGGCCTGATTTGGCCCGGCATGATAGCCGGCGCAGGCATGGGCTTATTTTTCGTGCCTCTGAACGCAGTCGCCTTCGGCAGCATTAGCGATGCCAAGCTCGACGAGGCGTCGGGCCTAATGGCTCTCATGCGTGGTATCGGCTCCTCGCTGGGAATTGCGGTGGTGAGTTGGCTGTTGGTGCGCCAAGGTCAGGTCCACTGGTCACACCTCATCGAGAATATTAATCCCTTCAGTCCGGCACTCGCGCCCTATCTCACCGACTCGGGTCACAATCCCCCCTCACCAGGAGCTTTTAAAATCATGGCGCTAGGAGTTGCCCGTCAAGCGCAGATGCAGGCGTTCATCGATTTGTTCTGGTTCATCGGCTGGGTGACTTTCGCCCTCGTGCCGCTGGTGTTTCTTATGAAGCGACCGAAACGAGAAGGATTGCCACTGACCTAACAATTAATGCCATCTCCTGCGCCAGGCACAGCGGTGGCAGCGAGCGCTGGCACCGTTTGGCTCGCAAGCAAGAGACCCGTGATTGCATATTGTCTCATGTGATTCTCCTTAGAAATAGCCCATTGCTGTGACGTGGGCGTTCGATGGTCGGAAGACGGCTGAGCGTCTTGTTGCTGCGCCATTTTGTCCGTCCCGAAAGCTGTTCTCTCAGCGGTCTGCCCGCGACCTCCGGTCCACCAACTCTCAGTCTGCTAAGGCTTTTTACCGCACAATCGACGGGGCGCTCGCAGATGTCAGCTTCGTGATCAAGCAGACATTGGGAAACGGCTCCCCGCACGGGGAGCCGCTTTTTTTGGCTACGAGGTGAGTCTCGTTGGACCTTAACCGGGACAGGTCGGCACACCGTATTGCACACCGGTGAGTGCTGCTGCGTGTAGGCCAGCAGGTCGTCGAGGTCCTTATCCGAACAGTCCGCCGTGACGTGCATCTGGATTTGGATCTGCTTAAAGCCTGGCGAGACGGCGTCATCGAGACCCAGAAGACCCTGCATATCGATATCGCCTTCGAGCGCGGTGGAAAGCTCACGGATGTTGATACCGCGCGCCATCGCATGCAGGACGAAAGTCGTGGTGATGCAGCCGGCGAGAGCGTGGAGCAGAAATTCGACGGGGTTGGCTCCCTCGTTGTCGCCCAGTAGGACGGGGGGCTCTCCATTGATCAATTCGAAGGCTTCGCCGCGAGAGGTGTCCTCTCGACCCCCACCATAGAAGTCTCGGATGGTCGAGCGATTTTCACCACCGTTGATCCAAACGTTTTTGGCCCGGAATTGGAACTTTGCCAGGGTCTTGTCGGCTCTCAGGGCCGCTATGGTGTCGGCGGCTGCCTGGACGTCCAAACCATTAATGTGACTGGCCTTCACTGCTACGGCGTGTTGCTGCTTCATAATTCATTCTCCTCAGAGAGGTCTTCGGGGCGGCGACCGCTTTTGGCGGCGCCGATGGATGCAAATTGGGGCTGGACACAGCGGGGCATCAGATCGACTTTGGCCAAGAACGATCCTTTTGTGCCAACTATGGGGGCAACCGCTTGAAAAGGGCTCCCAGGGTCCTCGAAGCCATCATTGTCGCCCTGCCGGAGACTGCCGGCTCGGCGCTGTACGGCATGGTCGACGTACTCGCGGCGACAGGCACGCTCTGGCGTCAGCTGGTGGGGGACGATGCTGGCACAGCGCTTATTCGCCCGCGGATTGTCTCACTGTCCCGCGAACCGTTCCGCTGCGGGAATGCCATTCCCGTCACGCCGGATCTCGCCACCGAGGATATTAGCAAAGCCGATATCCTGATCCTGCCGGAGCTATGGCTTGCGCCGAGCGATGACATGCGCGAGCGCTATGCGGAGCTGAAGGATTGGATTCGCCGTCTCTATCGCAGCGGATGTACAGTTTATTCCGCCTGTTCCGGCTCCGTGTTGTTGGCGGCCACCGGCCTTCTCAAGGGCCGTGAGGCGACCTCGCATTGGGCTTATGCTGACCTCTTCCGCAAGAGTTTTCCTGAGGTCCGGTTTAATCCGGAGCCAAACCTCTTATTCGCTGATCCGACCGGACGCATTGTGACGGCGGGCGGGACGACGTCGTGGCACGATCTCGCCATCCACATCATCTCTCGCCACTGCGGCCCCGGGGAAGCCTTGCGTATCGCGAAAGTTTATCTCTTGAAATTGCATGGCGAGGGGCAGCTTCCCTACGCCAGCCTGGTCCGGCGTCAGCCGCATGCGGAACTCGGTTGTCCGCCACACTGAGGCCTGGCTCGCTGAGAATTTTCGTGAACCTCACGCAGTCGCTGCGGCAGTCGTGGCGTGTGGTATCCCGGAGCGGAGCCTCAAGCGGCGGTTCAAGGCGGCTACGGGAACGACTCTAATCAGCTATGTGCAGAATCTTCGGATCGAAGACGCAAAGCGACTGCTCGAAAGCGCAGAGAAGCCATTCGACGACATCGCCCGAGACCTTGGCTACGAGAACACGGCGTTCTTCCGCCGGCTGTTCAAGCGTTGCACGGGCCTTACGCCCGGGCAGTATCGACAGATGTTTCGTCCCATCGCTGGCGTGGCGAGCATCGCTAGCACCAGACGACGGGCTGTGAAGCTCATTGCAGACTTCAACTAGGAGTTTGTCCGCTCTGGGTCATTCGGCGACATGAGCTTCGGCTGATCTCGCCTTTCATGGTCCGCTCCGGTCTATAGACGGACACGGGCTCCTCCATTTGCTTGTGAAGGGCCGCTTTAAGCCCGAGTTGTAACGACTTCGCGTGCGGCAGTCACAGCTATCACCGGAAGGGGTCAGCAATGTCGGCTCGGGTTCAGCGGACGTCAGATTAGGCGTGTCTGCTAAGTGCCGAGGGCGGACTTTACGGATATTGGACGCTAACGGCCACAGGCGGTCGACCCGGTCGTGCATACATAAGGGACAACCACGCCGGTAAAGCAGGTCGTGAAGAACCGCGCGCTTACCAGATCGGGCTTGAGCCTTGCCTCAGGAGGCACTCCGTTGGGCCGAACGGCTTTCCAGAACGGATCGCCTTTCACTCTGTGGGCAGAGAGGTGGACATAGCTCCATCCCCTGGCTCGCTTCAGTTCCGAGGCGCTTTGAACGGTAAGTGCCCGCGAGCTCTGCGCGGCTTCGGCCTTCGAGGCACCGCTGTGGGTGGCCTTTATTAGCTGGCAGCCTGCTTCGGCAGGCTGAAGTCCGCACAAAGCAAAACCTGCTATCAGAACTAACGAAAAACCTATCTTCAGAGCCTGAGGCATGTCTCGTCTCCTAACCGATGCGAGGAGGATGGCACGACTGACTTTAGCGCCGCGGGTGGCCGTCTAAAAGTGGACATTCGTGACTGGTAGTCTCCCCAAGTGCCATAAGGCGGCGTGTTGAACCGACGAAAAAGGCCCCGGTCGGGATCGCGACTATTTAGGCACAGCCACGAACAGAGCGCGGGTCAGTTTGCCATCAGCACTAGGGGCGCGTAGTTTGCATCGTCGTCTTGGCCAAAGAGGGCTGCCGGCCCGGTATAGATCTGTGTTTTGCGACAAGGCTTTTGTAGGCGGCGCTATCGCGGGAAGCTTTGTGTTGACTTCGGATTGCCCGCCTTGCGTCAAAGGTAGTTTGAGTTCGAATACCGCCTGCGAGTTTGGTTTCCGCAAATGCCACACCGCTGGCAAGCGTCCTGACGGGCAATAACAGGCCTAGGCTTGAAAAAATTTTCTCTCATGCTATTGCGTCCTCTTTCCGGGGTTGGGAGACGTAGCCAACCCCAAAACAGGCGATAGGTTGCTCTTCGAGCCAGCACTTTGCACGCAGGTCAAAAGACGTAGCTTTTATGAGTGGCTCAAATGCAACTTGCCGTGCCATTTCACCGGGCGCAAAATGGAGCACTAGGCTAGCACCGTGGACACCACGCCTATCTATCCGATTTTGAGCGCTTACCCTCTTGGTTGGTCTCTGCTTTGAGTAAGGCGTCACCGCGTCATTCGAGTAAATCGATCTCCTGGCTCACTTTGGCTGGAGTTTCTTCACGTCGCGTAGTCGGCGTTTGGGGAGTGACATGGGTGAGTGCAACGTTGAAATTGGTGCTCGTCAGTCTGGCGTCGTCCCCAGCTTAGGCCACCACGGCGCCACTCAAAATTCCCGAACACCGCGGGGTTTAGAGCTCATCAAGTCATGTGCAAGTTTCTATGCGAACGGTGTAGCGGCTAGACCAACGGTTAAACTTTCATCGCCAAGAAGCGCCGCGTTGAATCAGTCGACGAGGTCGCCCGCAGGCTTTGCCAAAGTGAGCATTAGCAATGTCGCCGCTATCTTCTTATTCTCGTCAATTCTGCCTACCTTGGCTCTTGCTGCGATAGTGTGGTGGGGCTCCACAGCTCCGACTAAATTTGCGAGCGACCCACCGGCGCAAGTGGCCAGTGGGGGGCTGGGGCAGCCGCGCAGCCTTCAAAGAACGAAAACGGAGGCTGTGTCGACCGTTCGATCAGACATCATCATTCGCAAAGTCAAAACTCAACCCATAGCCGCCGGCGCCTGGGGCGATGCCAAACCGTCGGCAGAGACAGAGACTTCGGCGACGGATTAGCAGCGATGGCCCCAGCGTGCTTCAATCCAAGGATCACGTGTTCCAAAAGCTGATTTATCGAAGTTTGGCGGCAGAGGTTTGCTGGGATCGCATGAGCTTCTCAAACTTTGCGAAACGAATTAATCCGCCAGCAAAAAGGCGCCCACCTGAGCGAGCGCCTAAAAGTTAGCGGCCAAACGTTGGAGGAGGACAGGCCGCCGATGTTTGGTGTTGGAACCAGACTGAACAGCGCAGCCCTGACAATTCGTAAATGCCGGCGAGTACCATCCGCTAGGGGCATAAAGCCACATTCGCTGGGCCTTCGCGGCGTTCGCTAGTGGCCAAAGGCAGACTTTTAGACTCACGTCGCCGGTAAATGTCAACGGCGGCAACAGGTGTAAGCCACACGTAAGCTTGAAATGATCTCTTGCTTGGGGCCGGCGGCACTCCGGTCTCCATGCCGTCGGCGGAGCCCAGGTCCGACGCGGCGTCTGCGCGCTTGTCCGCTACCGCGTGGAGAGTTGGGTCCCCGTTCCACAAGATCAAAAGGCTTCTGGGGAATTCAATGATGGCAAACAGGTTATTACGGGTACTCACGGGAATGGCCGTTACCGTCGCTGCATCGGGCGCTGCACTCGCTTCGAATAACAAGGCTATGGATGCCGAAATTCATTCGATTGAACTTCAGTGGGAGCACATCAAGTTCGAAGAAAGCGGATCGCCCCACCAGTTTGCCCATATAGACGCTCTCGCCAAGTTTGCCGCTAACCTCACGGCGGAATATCCCGGACATGTAGAGCCGTTGATCTGGGAAGGCATCGTGACCAGCGAAGAGGCTGGCATGGCCAGCACCATGAGCGCTCTCGGCTATGCAAAAAGGGCGAGAGCCATGCTGGAGCAGGCCTATGCGAAGGATCCAGCGGCACTCGACGCCGGAGCCCCAACCAGTCTCGGCGTGCTCTACTCGCGCGTGCCGGGGTGGCCGATCGGCTTCGGCGACAAAGATAAGGCGCGCCAGCTGCTCGTAAAGGCGGTGTCTTTAGCCCCGAACGGCATGGACGCCAATTATTTCTATGCCGATTTCTTGATGAGCCAGCATGAATATGCCGCCGCCTACAAGATCCTTAAGCATGCCCTGACCCTGCCGCCACAGAAGGATCGCCCGCTATGGGACAAAATTGCCGAGCGGTCATTCGTGAGCTGATGGCCAAAGCGCAAACGGCGAGCGCCCAAACAAATTAATGCTGCTTGCGAAACCATCGCTTGAACCCGTTCTGGCAAAGCATCGGCGCTCAGCTGCGCCACCCGGCCGGATTGCATGGCCGGCTGACGGGGATAGCTATGGCTCGCGCCAATGCCAAACCAAATCGGCTCGCCTTAGCGGCACTCAGCCTGAGAGACGGAGAAACGCTGCTGGAATTGGGTTGCGGCCCGGGGCTCGCCCTGCATCAGGTCCTGCGTTCGTCGCAGCTCGGGGAAGCCATAGGGCTCGACTGGTCCGAGACCATGCTCGCGCAGGCATCGAAGCGGAACCGGCCGGCGCTCGACGTCGGCCGTCTGGCACTGGTCCGAGGCGACTTCGCCAGACTTCCCTTCTCCACCGAAACCGTCGATGCGATCTTGGCAGTCAACGTGATTTATTTCATGGATCATGCTCCTGCTCGGGAAGCGTGTCGGGTGATGCGCCCCGGCGGGCGGATGGTCCTCTATGCGACTGATCGGTCAGTGATGCGACGCTGGCCTTTCGCGGGACGCCACTCTCATCGTCTCTTCGATCGCACTCGACTGCGGAGGCTGCTTGTCGAGGCCGGTTTCTCGGCGGAATGCCTCAGTATCGAAGGCGTCAACTGCGGTTTAGGTGTGGTTGGACTTCTGGCGACGGCGCGCAAGGAAAGGACCTGTCGTACCTAGGCCGTTCGACGCGCATGGGCCCAGCGAAGCGGAATTAGTTATTGCTCGCGGCAGAGGACGAAGAGATTGCCGATGACGGCAGATCGCGCTGCTGCTGAGCACAGCCACACAGCACCAACATTGCCAGTATCGCCACATACCTCATGACATAACCTCCATGTCGATGCCGCCCGACGTTACGCGGTTGCGGCCCGGGCTCGCTCTTGTCACTTCGATTGGATTGGCCCCCCGGGCCTTGCGCAACGGCTCTTGGTCGGGCTGGCGGCCCCCTGCCCGTGCTCTGGCGGCCTCGTAGCGTTGGTCGAAATAATCCTGCACCCGCTTGTCCGCCATCTGCGCGGCGATAGCTCGGTCGACCAGCCTCGGCAGAAGCGCCTGCACAAAAACGAACAGCCGCTCGGGGCCTTTGGCGTAGATGCTGTCCCGCTCTTTGGTCACTGCCCGCCAGATCTCGTGGCAACGCGCGCCGGATTGTCCATCCGCATCTGCATGGGCTCGATCAGCGGATCAAGGACCCGTGCCGCGTCAGTCTTGGTGGCGCGCGGCGCGGCGTAAGTGACGCCGACACCGTAGCCGCTAAGCTCGCGGCGCAGCGCGATAGACAGCCCGCGAAGGGCGAATTTTGACGCTGAATAGGCGGCGAACAGCGGGTAAGGGATATGGCCCAACATGGATCCGACATTGACCACGCGTGACGGCATCGCTCGCCGCAGCAAAGGCAGCATCTCCCGGGTCAAGGCCAGCGGCGCGATGACATTCGTCGCCATCATCCGTTCGAACTCGGCGTCGGTAGCGCAGGCCAGCGGACCCACGGCAATGATACCGGCGTTGTTGACGAGCACGTCCAGGCTGCCCCATTGGCGCCATAGATAATCGCGCATCCCACGCCTCACGGCGGGATTGGTAATATCGCCGCGCAGGCGCAAGTGTTGCCCCGACGGCGTCATCTCCGACAGCGTCTCCTCGAGGGCCTCGGCCCTGCGACCGCACAAAGCTACTTTCATGCCGAGCCGCGACGCCTCCAGAGCGAGGGCGCGGCCGATGCCGGAGCCCGCGCCGGTTATCAGCGTGCGCTTGCCCTCAAGCTGCATGGCTTTTGGAGGGGTGGCGTGTCGACAACTCGTGATAGATGTCGCCATAGAGGCGATAGAAGACCTTTGACGCGTCGATCACGATCTTCTGCGTCGCGGCATCGGTGAGGCCGTTTACAAGTGTCTTGAAGAAAGCCACGTGCTCAATGTCGAGCGCACCGTGCGACCGAAGATAGGAGAAGCCGTCCTTGCCGCCATGACCCAGCGAGTACTGGATGGCGTCGGCGGCCTTGTCGGCGAGAAGCGTCGACATGCCTTCGAGCACATGCACGCTGCCGAGCATGGCATAGGGACTGATCCATTCGGTGGCATAATAGGTGTAGCCCACCATCACCTGGCAGGCGATGCCCGGAGCGCTGTCCTTTGCCGCCTGTGCATCGCCGCCCATCGCCGCGATGTCGGCGAGGATCCATCTCTCGTGACCGCGCTCCTCCTCCATGTATTCGACCAACGCGTCTTGGTAGGTCTCGTCGGTGGTATGCGCCGCGGCGAAGGCGAGCTGCGGGAAGGTATGCTTCACGTGATGGTAAGCCTGGGTCAAGAAGTCGACATAGAGCTCGCACGAGGCCCCTGAGCGCAGGGCTTCGCGGATCAGGGGGATTGAAGTGAAGCCAATCCGCTCTTTTTCAGTTTCAGCAATCAGCCGATCGTAGAACGACACGGTTTCCCTCCTTGGTTACTGCCATCCCTTGACTTAGGCTGCGGCCGGTCTGCGGGCGAGCTTGAGCGCCGGATAGGTGGTCAGGGCTGCATCGCGTACAACACCCCCGTTGGCGCGCATAAGACCGAGGCGTTTGGCCTGCAATGCCGGACAGACGACGAAGTCCTTGGGTACGGCATAGCCAGGCGCCTCGATGCAAAGTTGCTCGAGCCATAAGAGGACGTGGGCGCGAGGGGACTCCATCAACCAGCGCTCGCCGAGCGCGGAGGGGACAATGAGCACGCACACATGGTCCATGCCCTGGCCGAGCACGACACAGGCGGCAACGCGCGGATCGGTCATCACCATGGCCTCGACCCATTCAGGCGAGATGTTGCGGCCAGAAGCGGTAACGATGAGAAGTCCTTACGGCCCTTGACCCTTAGAAAACCGTCACGCTCGAGCGTGCCGATGTCGCCGGTCTGCCATCGATCGGCCGTCGGCGCCCCGTTGAGATAGCCGTCCATGACAGTTGGTCCACGAACGATGACCTCGTCGCGCTCGATCGAAACATCGAGTTCGGGTAGCGGGAGACCGACCGTCCCTGCCCGGCGCTCTCCCGGCCGGTTTACCGCTACCACGGAGCAGCATTCAGTGAGGCCGTAGCCCTCATGCACCGGAATGCCGAGGTCCCACGCCCGAGCCGCAAGGCTCTCCACCAAGCCGGCGCCACCAACGGCAACGAAGCGCAAGCTATCGGGCGCTCGTTTCCGAGTTGCCTCGAGTTGGCCAATCCAACTCGACAGTAGCTGCGGCACGAGGACTGCTGTGCTCGGTCGCCATCGCTCGAAAGCGGCAAGCAGGTCCACAAACCGGCCTGAGCCAACTTCTTCAGCCACGCCAGATGCAAATTGGGTCTTGGCCCCGACCAGCACTGGCACGCAGATGGCAGTGATGATCTCCAGCAACAGAGCGAGCGGCAACACCGAAAGGTAGGAATTGTCGGGTGTGGCTTTGATCGCCTCAGCAAGCGTCCGCGCTTGCCGGTCGACCTGTTGAAGACCCAGGCAGACGCCCTTCGGCCAACCCGTGGTGCCAGACGTATAGACGATGACACCGGCCCCCTCTTCCGGGGTCGGGAAGACTCCTCGCATTGCACCGAAGCGGGTGTGATGCCGATCCCGAGCGTGGCGGCAAGGTCGATTGCCTCCCGCGTGGCGACGACTTGATCGATGCCCGCATCCCTGATCACGTGTTCGAGCTGGAGTTCACTGAAGAACGACGGCAGCGGCACCACGGTCTTGCCGGCGGTCCAAGCCGCGAGCTAGCGACAGCCCATTCCGTTCCGTTGCCGCCGAGCAGGCCAATTCTTTGCGGCAGCGTCCGCAACACCGCCGCCAAGCTCGCGACCCGATTCACGAGTTCGCTGCCGGTCACCACGCTATGATCATCCGCCATCGCGACGGCACTGGGGCGATAGCGGATCCGTTGCGCAGTACATTCACGATCTCAGCCATACGCAACTGCTCCCGCTTCGCGCCGCAGGCAAAACCCGATACTGTCGCGATGGACGGCGTACACGCGCGGCGCGAATGCGTGATAGCTTCCCCAAGTCTGATGATTGGCAACGCGACAGCTTTCGGCCTCGGCGAGAGTCAGGAGAGGAAGACGCATCCGCTCCAACAGAGCCTTCAACGGAGCGGTAGCGGTGAAAAACGACCACTCGAACCCAGCTTTCTCGCCGCAGGCTATTATCTCGCGCAGGAAGCTAGCGGCGAGATGCGGCGCCCGGCATGCGAGCGAGGTGACCTCGAAGATTTTCTCGCGGCGGACCGGCACGGGGCGCAGCGCTGACAGCAATGCATCGATGGGTGCATCCAAATAGGCTTCTGAGAAGAATCCCTCGGCGCCAACGCGCATGCCCGCTGCGCACCAGACGGCGCCATCATCGCCGACCATGGCAATGAGCGTGTCAGGAAAGGTCACGATGCGCGCCCCGTAGTGACTCGCATAGGTTTCGCCGATCAATCGCTCTACTGCTGGCCGCAAGTTATCGTCGCGCGGCGTAAGTATGACCCGCATCACGATTTCCCCCGTGTTTGCGCGAGGGAGAACGTTCGGTGGAGCGGCTTACAGAGGCCTTACGGCCGCCAAAAGATCATAATCGTAAACGCGATCGGGCGCCGCTTGATGCCTCTCCGAGCGGGAAATTAACCGTGGAGTCCCCGGCGGAAGGCGCATCGAACTGCATGGTGAAGACAGCGCCCCCTCCCAGCGACTCATCGACTGAGATGATCCCGCCATGGGCGACCACGGTTCGCGCTGCGATGTCTAAGCCCAGCCCGGCACCACCCTTCTGATCCCGACCGCCTTGCCAAAATCGGCGGAAGATCGCCTGCCTCTGACCCTGCTGCACTCCGGGTCCGTGATCGATTACTTTGATTGAGGGTGGATTTGTCCCGACCACGATGGAAACTGTGGTCCACTCCTTTGTGTGCCTCAAGGCGTTCTCCACCAAGTTACGCAGCGCCCTGAACAGATAGTCGCGCGCCCCCCTGATGGGGACAGGCCGTCGGGAGCCAGCACCTCGATAGATCGGTGGGCGTTGATTGCCGTCGGTCCGAGGAGGGAGGCAACCTCGGTTGCGATATGGGTCAAGTCTGCCACGTCGTCGGCCTCGAGTTGCAATACCTCGAGGCGCGCCATGTCGAGCAACTGGTTGACCAGCCGTTCGAGACTGTTGATTTCCTCGACAAGCTCGGCGTGACCGTCAAACTTGGAGAGGATGCCTAAATGCGTCTTCAGCACCGCGACCGGTGTACGAAGCTCATGGGCAGCGTCGGCGATGAAGCGGCGTTGCGCATCAAAGGCCGTTTCCAGCCGGTCCAGACCTCGGTTGACGGCGCTGACGAGAGCGTGGACGTCGCGTGGCAACCCGCTTTCGCTGAGCCGAGTCGACACTGCAGCAGGACCAATAGCTGCCGCCTGTTTCGCCGCAGTGCGTAGGGGCGCAAGTCCAATGCGAGCCACGAGCAAATTGACGGCGAGCAGCACCATGACATCCCAGACCCCAGCCCATCAGCGAGATGATGCCGATGAAAGTGGTGCCCTTGAGCATGTCGAAGTTGCTTGGATCCTGGCTTCAATGGCCAGGAACGTAGTGTCGACGCCACCGGTAGCCAGCAGCACGATGATCGGCGTCAGCATCAGGGCGAAAATCATCAGCGTGGCTTGTACGGTGTCAGTCCAGCTCACCGCGAGGAAACCGCCGATAAAGGTGTAGGCAATCGTCGCCGCAGCACCGGCCCACAGCGCCGTCTCGTAGGACATGCCGAAGGTGCTTTCGAACAGACGGGCGCCAGCCACGATGCCGGAAGCGCAGTAGATGGTGAAGAACACCAGAATCACGATCGCCGAGATGATCCGCAGCAGGCCGCTTTTGTCTTCAAAACGGCTGGCGAAGTAGTCTGGCAGAGTCAGGGCATCGCCGTTGTGCTCGGTCTGCACGCGCAGACGGCCGGCAACGAACAGCCAGTTCAGGTAGGCACCGATGACCAGACCGATGGCGATCCAGCTTTCGGAAAGACCGGACATGTAGATGGCGCCCGGCAGGCCCATCAACAACCAGCCGCTCATGTCGGAAGCACCGGCAGACAGAGCCGTCACGACGCTGCCGAGGCTACGACCGCCAAGAATGTAGTCAGAAAGGTTGTTGGTGGAGCGATAGGCCATCAAGCCGATCAGCACCATTGCTGCGATGTAGATCACGAACGTGATCAGGGTTGGATTGCTTACGCTCATTGAGTTACGCCCTGGCTTTGTTTTTATGTAGCGGCGGTGGTGAACCGCTCGCAAACGACTGACGTTTGGCAGACGATCCGGGATCCCGCGCATTTAGGACTGATGTTTCCCCAGGAAAGCCATCAGCCGGTACACCGGGTTATTCCCGGTTGCACCTAGGGCGCGAATGCTATGCAACAAATCAAATAAGGTGCAACCAGTTTCGAGCGAATAAGTTGCACCTAGTCGGATTTATCGACAATCACCGCGTTTTTGCTCCCTTTTGTGGCAGTCATCACCGTTGGCTAGAAGCAAAAGCACCAAGCAGGAGCAGCACTTTCGTACCAGAAATTAATTCCTGACGAGCTGCCTATTATTCCGACAAAAAAAGGGTTGCACCCGGTTGCACCTCTCTCAGCGCGCGGCTAATCTTGCGGCCAGCTGATGCCACGCAACTGTGGCAACCATGAGGATAAAAATATGGCTACCACCACCCTTGGGGTCAAACTCGATGACCCGACCCGCGAACGCCTGAAGGCGGCCGCAACCTCGATTGATCGCACGCCGCACTGGCTGATCAAGCAGGCAATTTTCAATTACCTGGAAAAACTCGAGGGTGGTGCAACCCTGACCGAGCTGAACGGTTTGACCGCCAAGGACGCCGACGACGCCGGTGAAGTCCACACCGATCATGCCCACCAGTGCTTCCTCGAATTCGCCGAAAGCATCCTGCCGCAATCGGTACTCCGTGCTTCGATCACCGCTGCTTACCGTCGCCCTGAGCCGGAAGTGGTGCCGATGCTGATCGAGCAGGCGCGCCTGCCGGCACCGATGGCCGAAGCCACCAACAAACTTGCCGCGACCATCGCGGAAAAACTGCGTAACCAGAAAAGTGCCGGCGGTCGTGCAGGCATTGTTCAGGGCCTGCTGCAGGAATTTTCCCTGTCGTCCCAGGAAGGCGTCGCCCTGATGTGCCTGGCTGAAGCGCTGCTGCGTATTCCGGACAAAGGCACTCGCGACGCACTGATCCGCGACAAGATCAGCACCGGCAACTGGCATCCGCATTTGGGCAACAGCCCGTCGCTGTTCGTCAACGCGGCAACCTGGGGTCTGCTGCTGACCGGCAAGCTTGTGTCCACCCACAACGAAGCCGGCCTGACCTCGTCGCTGAGCCGCATCATCGGCAAGAGCGGCGAGCCGATGATCCGCAAGGGCGTCGACATGGCCATGCGCCTGATGGGCGAGCAGTTCGTCACCGGCGAAACCATCGCCGAAGCGCTGGCCAACGCGAGCAAGTTCGAAGCCAAGGGTTTCCGCTATTCCTACGACATGCTCGGTGAAGCGGCCCTGACCGAACACGACGCACAGAAGTACCTGGCGTCGTACGAACAAGCCATTCACTCGATCGGCAAAGCCTCCCACGGTCGTGGGATTTATGAAGGCCCGGGCATTTCCATCAAGCTCTCGGCCCTGCACCCGCGTTACAGCCGTGCGCAGTACGAGCGCGTAATGGACGAGCTGTACCCGCGCCTGCTGTCGCTGACCCTGCTGGCCAAGCAATACGACATCGGCCTGAACATCGACGCCGAAGAAGCCGACCGCCTTGAACTGTCGCTGGATCTGCTCGAGCGCCTGTGCTTCGAGCCGCAACTGACCGGCTGGAACGGCATCGGTTTCGTCATCCAGGCGTACCAGAAGCGTTGCCCGTATGTGATCGACTACGTGATCGACCTGGCCCGCCGCAGCCGTCATCGCCTGATGATCCGCCTGGTAAAAGGCGCGTACTGGGACAGCGAAATCAAACGCGCCCAGGTCGAAGGCCTGGAAGGCTACCCGGTCTACACCCGCAAGGTGTACACCGACGTTTCCTACATCGCTTGCGCACGCAAACTGCTGTCGGTGCCGGAAGTCATCTACCCGCAGTTCGCCACGCACAACGCCCACACCCTGTCGGCCATTTACCATATTGCCGGTCAGAACTATTACCCGGGCCAGTACGAGTTCCAGTGCCTGCACGGCATGGGCGAACCGCTGTACGAGCAGGTTGTCGGCAAAGTTTCCGAAGGCAAGCTGAACCGTCCGTGCCGCGTGTACGCACCGGTCGGCACCCACGAAACCCTGCTGGCGTACCTGGTGCGTCGCCTGCTGGAAAACGGCGCCAACACCTCGTTCGTCAACCGCATTGCCGACCAGTCCATTTCGATTCAGGAGCTGGTGGCCGATCCAGTGGCGCAGCATCGAGCAGATGGCGACCGCTGGAAGGCGGCTTCGGCCTGCCGCACCCGCGTATTCCGCTGCCGCGTGACCTGTATGGCAGCGAGCGCGCCAACTCCGCCGGCATCGACATGGCCAACGAACATCGCCTGGCCTCGCTGTCCTGCGCCCTGCTGGCCACCGCGCACAACAACTGGAAAGCCGCGCCGATGCTCGGTTGCGCTTCCAGCAACGAAGCGTCGGCACCGGTGCTGAACCCGTCCGATCTGCGCGATGTGGTCGGCCACGTACAGGAAGCCACCGTCGAAGACGTCGACAACGCCATCCAATGCGCCCTGAACGCCGCGCCGATCTGGCAGGCCACGCCGCCCGCCGAACGCGCCGCGATCCTGGAACGTGCCGCCGACTTGATGGAAGGCGAGATCCAGCCGCTGATGGGCCTGCTGGCCCGTGAAGCCGGCAAAACTTTCGCCAACGCCATCGCCGAAGTGCGTGAAGCCGTGGACTTCCTGCGTTATTACGCGGTGCAGGCACGCAACGATTTCACCAACGACGCCCACCGCCCGCTGGGCCCGGTGGTCTGCATCAGCCCGTGGAACTTCCCGCTGGCGATCTTCAGCGGTCAGGTCGCTGCCGCACTGGCCGCCGGTAACCCGGTACTGGCCAAACCGGCCGAACAAACCCCGCTGGTGGCTGCTCAGGCCGTGCGCCTGCTGCTCGAAGCCGGCATCCCGGAAGGCGTGCTGCAACTGCTGCCGGGCCGGGCGAAACCGTCGGTGCCGGTCTGGTCGGTGATGATCGCGTCAAAGGCGTGATGTTCACCGGTTCCACCGAAGTCGCGCGCCTGCTGCAACGCAACATCGCCGGTCGCCTGGACAACCAGGGCCGTCCGATTCCGCTGATCGCCGAAACCGGTGGCCAGAACGCGATGATCGTCGACTCTTCGGCACTGACCGAACAGGTGGTGATCGACGTGGTGTCTTCGGCCTTCGACAGCGCTGGCCAGCGTTGCTCGGCCCTGCGCGTACTGTGCCTGCAGGAAGATTCGGCAGACCGTGTCATCGAAATGCTCAAGGGCGCCATGGCTGAATGCCGCCTGGGCAACCCGGAGCGCCTGTCCGTGGACATCGGCCCGGTGATCGACGCCGAAGCCAAGGCTGGCATCGAGAAACACATCCAGGCCATGCGCGACAAAGGCCGCAACGTGTACCAGGTGGCAATTGCCGACGGCGAAGAAGATCAAGCGCGGCACCTTCGTCATGCCAACCCTGATCGAGCTGGAAAGCTTCGACGAACTGCAACGCGAGATCTTCGGCCCGGTGCTGCACGTGGTGCGCTACAAGCGCAAAGAGATCGACCAACTGATCGGCCAGATCAACGCCTCCGGCTATGGCCTGACCCTGGGCGTGCACACGCGCATCGACGAGACCATCGCCAAGGTGATCGACAACGTCAACGCCGGTAACGTCTACGTCAACCGCAACATCGTCGGTGCCGTGGTCGGCGTGCAGCCGTTCGGCGGCGAAGGCCTGTCGGGTACTGGCCCGAAAGCCGGTGGCCCGCTGTACCTGTACCGCCTGCTGTCGACTCGTCCTGCCGATGCGATCGAGCAATCCTTCGCTCGCGGCGATGCAGTTGTCGCACCGGACGTGCGTCTGCGCGACGCCATGAGCCAACCGCTGACCGCCCTGAAAGCCTGGGCCGACAGCAACAAGTTCAGCGACCTGAGCGCCCTGTGCAGCGCAGTTCGCCGCGCAGTCGCAAAGCGGTATCACCCGCCAACTGGCCGGCCCGACCGGCGAGACGCAACAGCTACGCCATCCTGCCGCGCGAGCACGTGCTGTGCCTGGCGGAAGTGGAAGGCGATCTGCTGACGCAACTGGCGGCGGTATTGGCCGTAGGTGGTTCGGCGGTATGGCCGGAAACCGACCTCACCAAGGCCTTGTTCCCACGCCTGCCGAAGGATGTTCAGGCGAAGATCAAGCGGGTTGCTGACTGGACCAAGGACGAGGTGGTGTTTGATGCGGTTCTGCATCACGGCCATTCCGACCAGTTGCGCGGTGTTTGCCAGCAAGTTGCCAAGCGTGGCCGGCGCGATTGTCGGGGTTCAGGGCTTGTCCCAGGGCGAGACCACATTGCCCTGGAGCGTCTGGTGATCGAGCGTGCGTTGAGTGTTAACACCGCTGCGGCGGGTGGTAACGCGAGCTTGATGACCATCGGATAACTAACAGCGGGCTAGCTTGCGAGCGGTACAAGTCTGGCAAGTACAAGAGCAAACTGCTATTACTTGACCGCCTCGAAGCCTTGTACACGTTGTGCCGCCTCCATCACCCTTATCAATCTTCCTTCCAGCCTTTTTATAAGCCTCTCTAGACTGCGGCATACTCTATTTCAGGTAAGCCGCCATGTCCGAGACGCTGCTCAGTTCCCGCAATCTGGCTTTCGAGCTGTATGAAGTCCTTGATGCCGAGGGCCTGACCCAGCGTGAGCGGTTTGCCGAGCACAACCGCGAAACCTTCGACGCCGCCATCGGCACCGCGCGCAGCATCGCCGAGAAATTTTTCGCACCGCACAACCGCAAGGGCGACGAAAACGAGCCGCGCTACGAAAACGGCCAGGCGATTCTGATTCCGGAAGTCAAACCGGCCGTGGATGCCTTCCTCGAAGCCGGTTTCCTCAACGCCGCCCGCAGTTTCGACGCCGGCGGCATGCAGTTACCTACGCTGCTTTCCCAGGCCTGCTTCGCGCACTTCCAGTCGGCCAACGCCGCGTCGACGTCCTATCCGTTCCTGACCATGGGCGCGGCCAACCTGATCGAAAGCTTCGGCACCGACGAGCAGAAACAGCGCTTCCTGCAACCGATGATCGACGGCCGCTTCTTCGGCACCATGGCGCTGACCGAACCCCATGCCGGCTCATCGCTGTCGGATATTCGTACCCGCGCCGAGCCGGCGTCCGACGGCACTTATCGGCTCAAGGGCAACAAGATCTTCATTTCCGGCGGCGATCACCCGCTGTCGGAGAACATCGTGCACATGGTGCTGGCCAAATTGCCGGACGCGCCGCCGGGGGTGAAAGGCATTTCGCTGTTCATCGTGCCGAAGTTTCTGGTCAACGATGACGGCAGCCTCGGCCAGCGTAATGACGTGCTGCTGGCCGGGCTGTTTCACAAGATGGGTTGGCGCGGCACCACTTCGACCGCGCTGAACTTCGGCGATAACGGTGAGTGTGTCGGCTATCTGGTGGGCAAACCGCATCACGGTTTGAGCTACATGTTCCAGATGATGAACGAGGCGCGGATTGGCGTCGGCATGGGCGCAGTGATGCTCGGTTACGCCGGTTACCTGTACTCGCTGGAGTACGCCCGCGAGCGCCCGCAAGGCCGGGTGCCGGACAGCAAGGACCCGACCACCGCGCCGGTGGCGATCATTCAGCATGCGGATGTCAGACGCATGCTGCTGACACAGAAATCCTACGTCGAAGGGGCCTTTGACCTCGGCCTGTACGCGGCGCGGCTGTTCGACGACACCACCACACTGGAAAGCGAAGCCGAGCGCAAACAGGCCCATGAGCTGCTGGACCTGCTGACGCCAATCGTCAAATCCTGGCCGTCGGAGTTCTGCCTCAAGGCCAACGAACTGGCGATCCAGATTCTCGGCGGCCACGGCTACACCCGTGAATACCCGGTGGAGCAGTATTACCGCGACAACCGCCTGAACCCGATCCACGAAGGCACCCACGGCATTCAGTCGCTGGACTTGCTCGGGCGCAAACTGGCGCAGAACGGTGGCGCGGGGCTCAAGCAATTGATCCGGTTGATCGCCGACACTTCCGAGCGCGCCACCGCGTACGAATCGTTGACCGCATTGCGTGAGCCGCTGGAGAAACTGGTCGCGCGCCTGCAAAGGGTGACCATCGGTCTGCTGACTGATCTGGCGCAAGGCAAGGTCAACAGCAGCCTGGCCAATTCGGCGCTGTACCTGAAGGTGTTCGGGCATACGGTGATTGGCTGGCGCTGGCTGGAGCAGGCGATTCGCGCCGAGGAAGGCCTGGCCAAGGGCAATGCAGCGGATGCCGACTTCTATAAGGGCAAGTTGCAGGCGGCGCGGTATTTCCTGACGTGGGAAGTGCCGGGTTGCCACCATGAACTGGCGTTGCTGGAGGCGCGGGATGAGACGTGTCTGGCGATGCAGGATGCGTGGTTCTGAAAGCCAACCCTCACCCCAGCCCTCTCCCGGAGGGAGAGGGGGCCAACCGAGGTGTCTGGCGCTATACATCGACCTGAAAAATCCAGTCGATTATGGATTCAGTGCAGCACTTTCAGGTCGGTGTATTTCTCAAGTATCCCGCATTCAGTCCCCTCTCCCTCGGAGGGAGAGAGGGCCGACCGAGGTGTCTGGCGCTATACGTCGACCTGAAAAATCCAGTCGATTATGGATTCATCGCAGCATTTTCAGGTCGGCGTATTTCTCAAGCATCCCGCATTCAGTCCCCTCTCCCGCAGGGAGATAGGGCCGACCGAGGTGTCTGGCGCTATACATCGACCTGAAAAATCCAGTCGATTATGGATTCGGTGTAGCCCTTTCAGGTCGGCGTATTTCTCAAGTATCCCGCATTCAGTCCCCTCTCCCTCCGGGAGAGGGCTAGGGTGAGGGGCTTTTCAGGCTCAGCACTCAGCTCAGCTTGAACCCACCCATCTGCCGCGCCAGATCATCCGCCAGTTTCTGCAGCATCTGACAATCCTCGCGACAGGCCCGAACCTCCCCCGCCGTCGCCCGCGCCAGATCAGAAATCCCCTGTACATTGCGGTTGATCTCCTCCGTCACCGCCGACTGCTCTTCCGTCGCCGTCGCCACTTGATGGTTCATGTCGCTGATGCGCTCGACCTGCCCGGTAATCGCGGTCAACGACGCGCCGGTACGCTGGCTCGACTCAACCCCGGTGCCGGTTGCAGCTTGCCCGGTGCGCATCGACGACACGGCATTTTCCGCGCCTTGCTTGAGGCTACCGATCATCTGCTGAATCTCGTCCGTGGACGCCTGCGTGCGTCGTGCCAGGGTGCGCACCTCATCCGCCACCACGGCAAACCCGCGCCCCATATCCCCGGCCCGCGCCGCTTCAATGGCGGCGTTGAGTGCCAGCAGATTGGTCTGCTCGGACACCCCGCGAATCACCGCCAGCACCGAGTCGATCGACGCCACTTGCTGCGCCAGCTCCCCCACCGCACCGGCGGCCACGCCAATCTCATCGGACATGCTTTCGATATGGCGGATCGAGCCGCCGACTACTTCCCGCGCCTGCAGGGCTTCATCCCGTGCGGTTTGCGAGGCCAGCGCGGCGTTGCCGGCGTTCTGCGCGATCTCCTGCACGGTCAGGCCCATTTCATGAACGGCGGTGGCGACCATGTCGGTCATCTCCTGCTGACGACCAGAGCGCTCGGCGGTGTTATCCACAACCTTGGCCACTTGGCCGACAGCCGTGCGCAAACGCTCACTGGTGGCCAACACTTCGCCAATCATTGCGCGCTGGCTGTCGAGGAATCGGTTGAAGCCCCGAGCCAGATCGCCCAACTCGTCGGCGCGACTGGAATCTAACCGGTGGGTCAAATCTCCACCACCGCTACCGATTGCTACCAGCGCGGCTGTTACTTGGCGAATCGGTCGCACCAAACCTTGCGCCAACCACACCACCAAAGCGAGGCACACCAGTGCCACCGCCAGACCGATGCCGCCGCTCATCCACATGGCTTTGCGCGCCTCGGCATAGATCTGCGATTGCGGCACTTCGGCCACCAGGGTCCAGCCCAGATCACGCAGAGGCAGACTGAAGGCGAGGAAGTCTTCGCCGTCTCTTTGGAAGCCGCTGCTCACGGCAGCTTTTTGCCCCATGACGGCTTGTGCCGCCGAAGCACCGATCTGCTCCGAGAGGGTGCGCTTGCCACTGAACTGCGCTTCAGGATGCACCTGGATCAAACCGTCGGAACGCACCAGATAGACCTTGCCGCGCTCGCCAAAACTGAAGTTGTGGATCAACTCCGACAACTCTTTCATGCTCAAACCAAGCCCGGCCACGCCGACCACTTTGCCGGCCTGCTCGACCTTCAAGTCGATGAACAGCGCCAACTCCCCGGTGGCGCCATCGTTGTCGATATTCAGGGTGCGCGGCTGATGGCTGTCGAGGAAGGAGTAGAACCAGGCATCGGCCGGTTTGGCCCGACTGAGGGTGCGGTCCAGGCCTTTTTCGGTGATGTAGTGATTGGATTCGGTGCCGATGATCAGCGCGGTGAAGGCCTTGTGTTCGGCGCGGATGCCTTCCAGATACTGCGCGAAGGCCGCCGTTTTGCCGCTGTCTTCACCCGAGGCCAGCCAGTCGCGGACCATCGTGTTGCTGGCGATGTCTTTGGCGGCGGTCAGCGGCTGGACGAGGATGCGCTCAATATCGTTGCGCGTCGCTTCGATGCTCGACGGCAGCGCTTGTTCGACCAGATAGCTCTGGGCGAGGCGGTTGACCACCAGGGTATAAATGCCAACCACGATCAGGATACTGACCAGCAGGGCGGTGCCCATGCTGAGAATCAGCTGCCATTGAATACTGCGTCGCCACAACTGCATGGAGCACCCCCAAAGAATAAGAGGCAAAAACACTGCAACTGTCGCGCCAAATGTATACAAAAATCAGAATTATTGTTTCGCAATCTAAGCTCGGAGCTGAAAAAAACCACGAAAACAACCCCACGTCTACTGTCAAGGTTGTCAGGTGCAGGTGGCCTCTTGAAGCCCTACTCTTCGTTGGCAAAACCCAAAACCGAGGAGTCAAAAATGAGCAGAGAACGCAAAATTGAAAGCACTGCGTCCCTGAGTCGGGATGAGATGTTAAAAGCCGTTCGGGTTGGTCAAAAGATTCTAGACCCACTCAAAGGTACAGAAACCACAGTGCTGACCAAATCATTCGAAGAGTCGGCAGGCGGCTGGTTTATCGAGATAACAGTCGACGCAGACCCGACCAAGCCGTGGCGCAGTGCAACAGAAGTCAACCGTGAGGAATTGACTCTATGGGCTGAAAAGGGGGATTTACTCACAGATCCCGAATTCCCCGATGATCCTTGGACGGTGAAGAGAAAGGAAGTTGTGAAACTGGAAAACGGCTATGTATTCAGGCTTGGCTGAACCATCTGATTATTCATGCCTCACCAGGGCGCTCCTCGGAATGGAGCGCCCTGTAGCGACGCCTCAACCCTGGTTGATCGTCTTGGCGATCATTTCGACCGTGGCGCTGACTTGCTCTTGGTAACGGTCGAGTTCCTGCTGGTGATGCTTCTGCATTTCGATCTGCTCGGCGCACAGGTTCATCGCCGCCAGCACCAGCAATCTGTCACCGATCAGGGTCGGGTACTTTCTCTTGGTGGTCGGCCAGGGCAGCCTTGAGCATCATCACGGCGTCCATCAGGGTCTGTTCTTCCCCGGCCGGCGCCTTGATCGAGTAATCCTCCCCGAGAATCGAAACGACCTTTATCCCTTCATTCATGCGCTGACAGGCCCTGCGCTCACACGCTCAACCAGGGCCTGGATGCGCGCGGCGGTGGCGCCGTGTTTCTCTTCCTGTTCCATCAGGTTCAGTTGCAGGCTGTCGTTTTCATCCTTGGCGCTGAGCCAGTTCCGCCTTCAGGGATTCGTTGCTGCCCAGCAGGTCCTGGTTCTGTTGCACCAGGTCGCTGACCAGTTGTTCCAATTGGCTGAGGGATGCTTCTAACATTTTGATTTCTCGGGCATTTTTCAAAGGGCGGTGACGATAAAGAAAATTCACCTCGGATGCCAGGGTTATCCCCGGCGCGCAGCCCGATTTTTCTAAGGGCCGGGCCGCACTTTCGAGCCTTAAGTGACTGCATTTACCCGATCTGGTTCCTGAATCCGTCGCCAACCCCTCGTCAGATGCGACAAAAACGCGCAGCGCCCCTTAAGACTTTAGTCGCATGACCGATAAGCCATGCACACACCGTCTCATGGCCGCACGGATCGCGCTCCTCCCCAGGATTCCCGCATGTCTCTTCGTAATATGAATATCGCTCCGAGGGCCTTCCTTGGCTTTGCGTTGATTGGCGCGCTGATGTTGTTTCTCGGTGTGTTCGCCTTGAACCAGATGAGCAAGATTCGCGCAGCCACCGAAGACATCACCCTGTCCAGCGTGCCGAGCATTCGCGCCCTCGACGAGTTCACCCAACTGACCCTGCGCCTGCGGGTGCTGTCGTACCGCCTGCTGACCAACCGCGAGCCGGACGTGCAGCAAAAAACCCTGGAAGCCGTTCGAGCTGCGCAACCAGCAGATCGCCGCCGCCCAGGCGCGTCTACGAAAAACTGATCGAATGGCCCGCAAGAGCGTGCGGCCTACGACGAGTACGTGCGCTTGCTCGGCCAGTACCACCAGACTCGAAGAGCGCATGAAGAGCCTGTCGCGCGCCAATCAGGTCGATGAACTGCGCGCCGTGCTCAACACCGAATTGCTGAGTAACTCCGAGCGGTCAACGCCGTGCTGACGCGCCTGCTGGAGATCAACAACAAAATGGCCCGCCACTAACCAAGACGCCAGAGACCAATACGACATGGCCTTCAACCTGGTCGTGGGCCTGCTGTGATCGCCACCGGCGCTGACCCTGCTGTTCGCCTGGCTGCTGACCCGCAGCATCACCCTGCCGATTGCCCAGGCCCTGGAAGCAGCGGAAGAAATCGCCGAAGGCAACCTGACCCGCCCGATCAAGGTCGACGGCAACGACGAAGCCGGCCGCTTGCTGGCCGCCATGGCCAAGATGCAGGACAAGCTGCGCGACACCCTGCAACGCATCGCCGGCTCCGCCACCCAGCTGGCGTCCGCCGCCGAAGAGCTGAACGCCGTCACCGACGAAAGCGCCCGTGGCCTGACCCAGCAGAACAACGAAATCGAACAAGCCGCCACCGCCGTCAACGAGATGACCAGCGCCGTTGAAGAAGTCGCGCGCAACGCGGTCAGCACGTCCGAAGCCTCGCGCAACGCCACCACCTCCGCCGGTGACGGCCGTGACCTGGTGCAGGAAACCGTCAGCGCCATCGAACGCATGAGCGGCGATGTGCAGAGCCACCGCCACCCTGATCGGCGACCTGGCCAATGAATCCCGCGATATCGGCAAAGTGCTGGACGTGATTCGCGGCCTGGCCGACCAGACCAACCTGCTGGCCCTGAACGCTGCCATTGAAGCGGCGCGCGCCGGTGAAGCCGGCCGTGGGTTTGCCGTGGTGGCCGATGAAGTGCGCGCGCTGGCCCATCGCACCCAGCAGTCGACCAGCGAAATCGAGCGGATGATCGGCAGCATTCAGGCCGGCACCGAGCATGCGGTGGATTCGATGCGCAACAGCACCGAACGCGCGGAGTCGACGCTGAACATCGCCAAAGGCGCCGGGATGTCGCTGGACACCATCAACACCGCGATCGTCGAGATCAACGAGCGCAACCTGGTGATCGCCAGCGCGGCCGAAGAGCAGGCACAAGTGGCGCGCGAAGTGGACCGCAACCTGGTGAATATTCGTGACCTGTCGGTGCAGTCGGCCACCGGCGCCAGTCAGACCAGTGCGGCGAGCAACGAGCTGTCGCGCCTGGCGGTGGATTTGAATGGGATGGTGGGGCGGTTCAGGCTCTAACTGACACCAATGATCCCTTGTGGGAGCTGGCTTGCCTGCGATAGCAATCTAACAGTCAATAACCCCAGTGACTGATACACCGCTATCGCAGGCAAGCCAGCTCACACATTGACAGCGGACGCCGAGCGCCCAATCGAGGCATTCCCACGCAGAGCGTGAAAACGCTTTTTGACAGCATCAGCAATTCAACAGGTTAGAATCGCTGGCACGCAGACTGCATGGTCAGTTTGCGCCCGTCTTCCCCGCTTCTGGAGTACTGCCTTTGAATGCGACGACCATCAACAGCCTGTTCTTGATCGGCGCGTTGCTGGTGGGTGCGAGCATTCTGGTGAGTTCTCTTTCCTCGCGCCTGGGCATCCCGATTCTGGTGATCATCCTGGCGGTGGGCATGGCCGCCGGCGTCGATGGCGGCGGCATCATCTTCGATAACTACCCGACCGCCTACCTGGTGGGCAACCTCGCCCTGGCCGTGATCCTGCTCGACGGCGGTTTGCGCACACGGGTGGCGAGTTTTCGCGTGGCACTCTGGCCGGCGTTGTCGCTGGCCACGGTCGGGGTGTTGATCACCACCGGCCTCACCGGCATGGCGGCGGCCTGGCTGTTCGACCTCAATATCATCCAAGGCTTGCTGATCGGCGCCATTGTCGGCTCCACGGACGCCGCAGCGGTGTTCTCGCTGCTCGGCGGCAAGGGCCTGAACGAACGGGTCACCGCCAGCCTGGAAATCGAATCCGGCAGCAACGACCCGATGGCGGTGTTCCTCACCGTCACCCTGATCGACATGCTCGCCAGCGGCCAGACCGGCCTGCACTGGAGCCTGCTGACCCACCTGATCCGCGAATTCGGCATCGGCGGCATCGATCGGCCTGGGCGGCGGCTGGCTGATGCTGCAAATGGTCAACCGCATCAACCTGGCCACCGGCCTGTACCCGATCCTGGTGATCGCCGGCGGCCTGGTGGTGTTCGCCCTGACCAACGCCCTGCACGGCAGCGGCTTCCTCGCCGTGTACCTGTGCGGCCTGGTGATCGGCAACCGCCCGGTGCGCAGCCGTCATGGCATTTTGCATATGCTCGACGGCATGGCGTGGCTGGCGCAGATCGGCATGTTCCTGGTGCTGGGCCTGCTGGTCACGCCCCATGACCTGCTGCCGATCGCCCTGCCGGCACTGGGCCTGGCGCTGTGGATGATCCTGTTTGCCCGGCCGCTGTCGGTGATGGTCGGCCTGCTGCCGTTCAAGGCCTTCCACGGCCGCGAAAAAGCCTTTATTTCCTGGGTCGGCCTGCGCGGCGCGGTGCCGATCATTCTGGCGGTGTTCCCGCTGATGGCCGGGCTGCCGCAACGCGCAGCTGTACTTCAACCTGGCGTTCTTTATCGTGCTGGTGTCGCTGCTGGTGCAGGGCACGAGCCTGCCGTGGGTGGCCAAGCTGTTGAAGGTCACGGTACCGCCGGAGCCGGCGCCGATCTCCCGCGCCGCCCTGGAAGTGCACGTCACCAGCGAGTGGGAGCTGTTCGTTTACCGCCTCGGCGCCGAGAAATGGTGCATCGGCGCGCGCCCTGCGCGAGCTGAAAATGCCCGAAGGCACACGCATCGCCGCGCTGTTTCGTGGCCAGCAACTGCTCCATCCGTCGGGTAGTACGGTGCTGGAAGTCGATGATTTGCTCTGCGTTATCGGCCATGAACACAACCTTGCCGGCCCTCGGCAAACTGTTCAGCCAGGCACCGCAACGCGGCCTCGATCTGCGCTTCTTCGGCGACTTCGTGCTCGAAGGCGACGCCCAGCTGGGCGCGGTTTCCGCGCTGTACGGGCTGCAAGCTCGACGGCATCGATCCGGACATGCCGCTCGGGCCGCTTCATCACCCAGAAAGTCGGCGGTGCACCGATCGTCGGCGACCAGGTGGAGTGGAACAACACCATCTGGACGGTCGCGGTCATGGACGGGAACAAGATCGGCAAAGTGGGCGTCAGATTCCCCGAAGGAAGTCGCCCGGGCCCCGGACTCTTCCTCTAAACTGCGTTCCACTCTTCACCTTGCTTGACCGGTCTCTATGCCTACCCTGCGCACTTTCTTAGTCGCTGGCCCTGCTGGGCCTGAGTCTTTCCGTCGGCACCGCTCTATGCCGCCGAACCGCCGTCCAGCGAAGCCATCCAGCACAGCCTGGACAAACTCGCCGACCGCAAACTGCCCGACGCCGACAAAAAGGCCCTGCAAACCGTCCTGCAACACACGCTGACATCAGCTGAACAACAAGCAGGATTACGAACAGACGCCTGATCGACCTCAAGCAGCAACTGGCAAGCGCCCCGAAGCAGACCATCGAGAACACAGCGCGAATTGGCGCGCCTCAAGGCCACCAAAGTGGTGCCGGTGGCGCAGCGCTATCGCCAAGGACGATGCCGCAGCTGGAACAGATCGCTCACCGATCGCACGACCCAGCAAAGCGATCTGCAAAAAGCCCTGGCCGACGCCAACAGCCTGATCATCACCGCGCAGACCCGCCCCGAGCGCGCCCAGGCGGAAATTTCCAGCAGCCAGACGCGCATCCAGCAGATCAACAACATCCTCAAGGCCGGCAAAGACGCCGGCAAAACCCTCAGCGCCGAGCAGCGCGACCAGTTGAACGCCGAACTCGCCGCCCTCAACGCGTTGATCCCGCTGCGTCGCCAGGAACTGGCCGGCAACAGCCAATTGCAAGACCTGGGCAACAGCCAGCATGACCTGCTCTCGGAGAAATCCGACCGCCTGGACCAGGAGATCCAGGACCTGCAAACCCTGATCAACCAGAAGCGCCTGGCGCAGTCCCAGGAGACCGTTACCCAGCAGTCGATCGAAGCGCAGAAGGCCGGCGGCAGCAGCCTGCTCGCCACCGAAAGCGCGGCCAACCTCAAGCTCTCCGACTACCTGCTCAAAAGCACCGACCGCCTCAACGAAGTCACCCAGCAGAACCTGCAGACCAAACAGCAACTCGACACCGTGACCCAGAGCGACTCGGCCCTGGACGAACAGATCAACGTGCTCAAGGGCAGCCTGCTGCTGTCGAAGATTCTCTATAAACAGAAGCAGGCCCTGCCACGCCTCAAGGTCGATCGCGACCTGGCCGACCAGATCGCCGACATTCGCCTGTATCAGTTCGAAGTCAACCAGCAGCGTGAACTGATGAGCAACCCGGCGACCTATGTGGATAACCTGCTGGCCACCCAGCCGCCGGAGCAAGTCACCCCGCAACTGCGCAAGAGCCTGCTGGACCTGGCCAATCACCCGCGCCGACCTGCTGGAACGCCTGAACCGCGAACTGAGCGCGGTGCTCAACGAATCGATCACCCTGCAACTCAACCAGAAACAACTGCTGAGCACCGCCCAAACCTGCGCGCGACCCTCGATGAGCAGATGTTCTGGATTCCCAGCAACAAGCCGCTGGACCCGGAATGGATGCGAGGCCGTGCCGGAGCGCCTGAACAAGCCAGATCGACACCCTGCCGCTGGGCCTCCAGCCTCAGCGAACTGACCGACGGCCTGACCCAGCGTCCGCTGCTGTTCCTGCCGCTGGCATTGCTGATCGGCGCGCTGCTGTGGCGGCGCAAAGCCCTGTATGCGCGGCTGAACAAGGTTCACCAGGACATCGGCCACTTCAAGCGTGACAGCCAGTGGCACACCCCGCAGGCGATCCTGATCAATATTCTGCTGGCGATGCCGGTCGCCCTTGGCCTGGCGCTGTGCGGCTACGCCCTGCAGATCGACGCCCGCGGGCAAAACGCCAACATGGGCGCGGCGCTGCTGCAGATGGCCCAGGCATGGCTGGTGTTCTACACCGCCTACCGGATTCTCGCGCCAGGTGGCGTGGCAGAGTTGCACTTCCGCTGGGAAAAGCCCCAGGTCGAATTCCTCCAGGGCTGGATCCGCCGCCTCGGGCTGGTGGTCATGGCGCTGGTGGCCGTAGTCGCCGTCGCCGAACTCCAACCGGCCGCGCTGGCCGACGACGTGCTGGGCATCGCCGTGGTGCTGACCTGCTACGCGCTGATGGCCTGGCTGCTCAGCCGTCTGCTGCTCAGCAGCCCGGCCCACGAAAATGCTTCGCTGTTCCGCAAGGCCGTGGGCGTGATGTTCACCGCTGCTGCCGATCGCCCTGTTCGTCGCCGTGTGCTTCGGCTACTACTACACCGCGCTGAAACTCAGCGACCGCTTGATCAACACCCTGTACCTGCTGATGTTCTGGCTGGTGATCGAAGCCACCTTCGTCCGCGGCCTGGCGGTTGCCGCACGACGCCTGGCCTACCAGCGCGCCCTGGCCAAACGCCAGGCGGCCAAAGAAGCCGGCGACGGCGAAGCGGTGATCGAAGAACCGACCCTGGACATCGAGAAGGTCAACGAACAGTCCCTGCGCCTGATCCGCCTGGCCCTGCTCGGCGGCTTCATCGCGGCGCTGTACTGGGTCTGGTCGGACCTGATCACCGTGTTCTCGTACCTCGACAACGTCACCCTCTACGAATACACCAGCGGCACCGGCGCCAACATGAGCATGGTGCCGATCAGTATCGGCGACATGCTCGGCGCGCTGATCATCATCGGCATCACCTTCGCCCTGGCGCGCAACCTGCCGGGCCTGCTGGAAGTGCTGGTGCTGTCCAAGCTCGATCTGGCCCAGGGCAGTGCCTACGCCACCACCACGTTGCTGTCGTATGTGATCGCCGGCGTCGGTTTCGTCTCGACCCTGTCCACCCTCGGCGTGAGCTGGGACAAGTTGCAATGGCTGGTGGCGGCGCTGTCGGTCGGCCTCGGTTTCGGCATGCAGGAGATCTTCGCCAACTTTATCTCCGGCATCATGATCCTGTTCGAACGCCCGGTGCGGATCGGCGACACCATCACCATCGGCAACCTGTCGGGCACGGTCAGCAAGATCCGCATCCGCGCCACCACCATCACCGACTTCGACCGCAAGGACATCATTGTCCCGAACAAGACGTTCATCACCGGGCAACTGATCAACTGGTCGCTGACCGACACCATCACCCGCGTCACCCTGAAACTGGGCGTGGACTACGGCTCCGACCTGGATCTGGTCAAGGAACTGCTGCTCAAGGCTGCCCGGGAAAACCCGCGCGTGCTCAAGGAGCCCGAGCCGCATGTGTACTTCCTCAACTTCGGCGAAAGCACCCTCGACCACGAACTGCGCATGCACGTGCGCGACCTGGGCGACCGCAACCCGGTGATCGACGAGGTCAACCGCTTCATCAACCGCGAGTTCAAGAAGCAGCACATCAACATCTCGTTCCGCCAGATGGAGGTCTACCTGAAGAACCTTCACGGCCAGGAATACAAAATGGTGCCGATCGAGCCGAAACGAAAACCATCGTGCCCAGCTCGCCAACGACGGCGACCGCTGCAAGAGCCGCCGCCGAGCCAAACTCGACTAACGGCCTATCCCCAGCAGAATGCTCGGACATTCTGCTGGAGATGGCCGTTGAAAGCCCTCGACGAACTGACCTTCGACAACCGCTTCGCCCGCCTGGGCGACGCGTTCTCAACCCACGTACTGCCCGAGCCCATCGACGATCCGCGCCTGGTGGTGGCCAGCCCTGCCGCCATGGCCTTGCTCGACCTCGACCCGGCGGTGGCCGAAACCGCCGGTGTTCGCCGAACTGTTCGGCGGCCACAAGCTGTGGGCCGAAGCCGAGCCGCGGGCGATGGTCTATTCCGGGCATCAGTTCGGCGGCTACACACCGCAACTGGGTGATGGCCGTGGGTTGTTGCTGGGTGAGGTCTACAACGAGGCTGGCGAGCACTGGGACTTGCACCTCAAGGGCGCCGGGCATGACGCCTTACTCGCGCATGGGCGATGGTCGCGCGGTGCTGCGTTCGTCGATCCGCGAATTTCTCGCCTCCGAAGCGCTGCACGCGCTGGGCATCCCGAGCAGCCGCGCGCTGTGCGTGATCGGCTCCGACACCCCGGTGTGGCGCGAGAAGCAGGAACGCGGCGGCGATGGTCCTGCGCCTGGCACCGAGCCATGTCCGCTTCGGCCATTTCGAATACTTCTACTACACCAAGCGGCCCGAGCAGCAGACAGCAACTCGGCCGAGCACGTGTTGGCCTGCACTTCCCCGAGTGCCGTGGAACAGCCCGAGCCGTATCTGGCGATGTTCCGCGAAATCGTCGAGCGCAATGCCGAACTGATCGCCAAATGGCAGGCCTATGGCTTCTGCCACGGCGTGATGAACACCGACAACATGTCGATCCTCGGCATCACCTTCGACTTCGGCCCGTTCGCGTTCCTCGATGACTTCGACGCCCACTTCATCTGCAACCATTCCGATGATCAAGGGCGCTACTCCTTCAGCAACCAGGTGCCGATCGGCCAGTGGAACCTCAGCGCGCTGGCCCAGGCGTTGACGCCGTTCATCAGCGTCGAAGCCTTGCAGGAAACCCTCGGCCTGTACCTGCCGCTGTTCCAGGCGCACTACCTGGACCTGATGCGCCGCCGCTTGGGCCTCACCACGGCCGAAGACGACGACCAGACAGCTGGTGGAGCGCCTGCTGCAACTGATGCAGAACAGCGGCGTCGACTACACGCTGTTCTTCCGCCGCCTGGGCGAAGAGCCAGCGGCAGCTGGCCGTGGCCCGGCTGCGCGATGACTTCGTCGACTATCCGGGCTTCGATGCCTGGGCCGAACGTACATCGCCCGTGTTGCCCGGGATGGTGACACCGACCAGGCACAGCGCCGCGCGCGGATGCATGCGGTCAACCCGCTGTACATCCTGCGCAACTATCTGGCGCAGAACGCCATCGATGCCGCCGAGCAGGCGATTACACGGAGGTGCGGCGGCTGCATGAGGTGCTGAGCAAACCGTTCGAACGAACAGCCGGGGATGGAGCAGTTACGCCGCAGCGGCCGCCGGATTGGGGCAAGCATCTGGAGATCAGTTGTTCGTCGTTAAGCGACGTCTAGATAAACATGTCTACAGGCACCTTGAAGTGCTCTGCCAGCCAGCGGACCTGCCGCAGGTTCAGCTGGCGCTTGCCGCTCAGAATTTCTGAAACGACCGATTGAGCACCAACGCCCGGCAGGTCGCTCTGGGTCAGGCCATGCTCGCGCATCATGTACCGAGGACCTCTTCGCCACTTGCCTCGTCCATGGGGTGATGTGTGCGATCCCATTCCGCAATCCAGTCACTGATGATCTCCACCAGACTCGTGAGTGGATGCGACTCCTCATCGCCGGTTATTTCGAGGATCTCGTCGACTGCATATCGCAAATTGCGATAATGCAAGACAGACCAACGGCCACGCCGGTACGTCTTGGCCCAGGCCTTACGTTGAAAGCCGCATGATTGAAAATGTGAACAAACGTCTCCAACTAGGTGTTATCAGCTCACTTGCGGAATGCCCTCATGACCAACCCACTCCTCATCCCCTGCCCCTCCTGCAACGGCCTCAACCGCATCCCGGCCGAGCGCCTCGCGGACCAGCCAAAATGCGGGCGCTGCAAATCCGCCGTACTGCTGAGCAAGCCGTTCGAACTCAAACAAGGCGACTACGCCAGCCAGATCAAGGGTGATCTGCCGCTGCTGGTGGACGTGTGGGCGGACTGGTGCGGGCCGTGCAAGTCGTTTGCACCGGTGTTCGAGCAGGCGGCGGCGCAGTTGGCGGGCAAGTGCCGGTTGGCCAAGCTGGACAGTGAGGCCAATCAGCAACTGTCGGCGCAGTTGGGGATTCGTTCGATTCCGAGCCTGATTCTGTTCAGGAACGGCCGGGAAGTAGCGCGGCAGAGCGGCGCGTTTCCATTGCCGCAGTTGATGGCGTGGCTGCATAGCCAAGGCATCTGACACACCGTAAACCAAATTGTAGGAGTGAGCCTGCTCGCGATGGGGTTCTGTCAGTCCACTCAAGTGCTGGCTGACAGGCCCCCATCGCGAGCAGGCTCACTCCTACAGGGGATCTGCGTAGCCCAAGAGATCAGTGGTCTTCGAGCAAGTTGTGCAGCTCAACGAACTGCTGCGTCAGTTTGTGTTTCGGGTCGAGGTGAATCAGCGGCATGCTGGCCTGGTGCGATTCGCGCATGCGTACCGAACTGCTCAGATACACCGGCAACACCGGTAGACCTTCGGCAATCAACTCATCGAGAATCTGTTGCGGCAGGCTCGCCCGGGCCTGGAATTGGTTGACGACGATGCCTTCGACCTCCAGGCCTTCATTGTGGTCGTCTTTCAGCTCTTCGATTTCCGCGATCAGCCCGTACAGCGCCTGACGCGAGAAGCTGTCGCAATCGAAGGGGATCAGCACGCGATCCGCAGCAATCAGCGCCGATACCGCGTAGAAGTTCAGCGCCGGTGGCGTATCGAGGTAGATCCGGTCGTAATCCTCGGACAATTCATCCAGCAACTTACGCAGCTTGTTGATCTTGTGCTTGGCCTCGAGCTTGGGCTGCAGGTCGGCCAGTTCAGCGGTGGCGGTGATGATATGCAGATTATCGAACGGGGTTTCGTAGATATCGGCCTGATTCTTTTTCGAAAACGGCCCCGATGACAGCGTCTGCTTGAAGAAATCGGCAATGCCCATCGGGATGTCGTCGCCGGTGAGCCCTGTCAGATATTGAGTGGAGTTGGCCTGGGCATCGAGATCCACCAACAGCGTGCGATAACCCTCGCTGGCGCTGACCGCCGCCAGATTGCAGGCAATGCTGGATTTGCCCACGCCACCTTTCTGATTGAACACCACGCGCCGCATGACAAAACCTCCGTGTATCAAAGAATGACCGAGTGTAGTTGCCTGCGCCCTCGCTTCGCTACCTTCACCGACACGGACTACAGCGCCTGGTGACAATATCCGCGTGCAGACGGGGCAAAAGCGGCCTTTGATCGCCGAGATGCCTGACAGACAAAACCCTGACCAACTGGAAAATCGCCAAGTGACATTTTTCTCTACCAACCACTCGGTGCATTTCGTTGCGCAAAAGGTATCGCGTGAGGGGTTGCGGGGGTGATCTTGCTTACGCTGAACGACTGACATCACCCTGTTTGACCCTTGACGCCGCGTAGCGTGTCCTAGAGCAAGGCACTCATCCGCCACGGCTCCAACTGCATCTGGTCATGAACAATTTCGACACGCTTGCTCTGAGCTGGTTTGTCTCTGGTTGTTTAACCGGTGAGCTGAAAAAGCTGCGATATATCAGAACGTTATTTAACTCACACGCCTGCACTGTCTCACTTACTGAACAACCCCTTCAAACCGTCTTGCAAATAACCGCCACGTAAACACAGCGCAAAAAAAACATAAGAGAAATTGCGGCGATAGCCATACAGTCTAAACACCTGTCATTTCTGACAGGTGCTAGAACCATTAAAGCCGGCTAAATTATTGTTGTGAAACGAATCTGACACTAACTTTCGCATTAACCTAATTCCAAAGGTAAGAGACCATGAAAAACTACAACGCTGAAGACTACGGCCGTGAAGACAAGAACCTTGAAAACAATATTCGAGAAATGATGATCAGTGTCACGGGCGACGATTGGAAAAAAGGGAAAGATAGGAAAATAGTGCAGGTAATAGACTACAGGGAGCACTTTCAAGTTGAAATAAAAGTTGAAGCAAATGTTCCCCAGCAAAACATACCCCTTAAAGACTTCATAGCGGACATTGACAACTTCCTGGACGTCCTTCCAACAGAATCCAGTACCTGGAACGCACAGATTGAAGAAACGATTAATTCTAAAACAATTTTTTGCGCAGTATCATTGGAAATCATAATTTTCTAGGAGAGAGTTTAAATAAATAATGTAACCCACCGATTCTCCTACCCCATATAAACGGCCACTGGTGGGTTTTACAGGCGTCGCCGAACTCAAAACCTTATTATCAAAAAACTGACTACCTCCCAGCAAAAAAATATTATGCCGTAACTTTCGCGCCAATCTCACTCAAAAGGTAGCGACCATGTACACCCCCATAGAAAACCTTGAAAACAAAATCCGGGAAATGATGAAAACTGTCACGGACGACAAAAAGAAAACAGCGGGAGATAGGAAAACAGAGGAAAAAATTGACTACAAGGATCATGAATTCACTCTAAAAGTTGAAGCCAATGGCTCCACAGAAAACATATCCATTCAACACTTTGTATTTGAAATTGACGATGCCATAGAAAACGAACTTCTATTGCCCGGCACCTACAGCGAACAGATTCAAGATACGATTCAATCTAAAACCATTTATTGCGCAGTATCAGTGGTTGTCATTGATAGTGACAAAGAGGAATTTTAGACAACGAAGGTATCCCACCGGTGCCCCTCCACAGCAATAACGGTTGCCGGCGGGTTTGACAGGCGTCACCGCAACTCAAGACCCAACTATCAAAATTCTGCCTGAACTGCGAACGACAGGATTCATCATGCCAAGCGGCCAGCCGCCATTACCCAATTGAAGGCTCAACCTTGCGCGTGAGCAGGTCGACAAACGCCTTGGCCATCGGCGATTTCTGGTCCTTGCGCTGCACCAGCCACACCGCCGACACCGCCTCCGGATCAAGCAGCGGTCGATAGACCACGCCTTCAATGCGCATCCGCTGATAGGACGCCGGCAACACCGAAACCCCCAGCCCCGCTGCGACCAGACCGATGATGGTCATCGCCTCTCCGGCCTCCTGGGCGAAGTGCGGGCTGAATCCGGCATCACGCGCCAGACTCAGCAGTTGCGCATACAGCCCGCTGCCGTAGCTGCGCGGAAAGAACACGAACGGCTCCAGCGCCAGCGCCGAAAGGAAAAGCCCTTCCTCGCTGCCCTGCGCCAGCGGATGTTTGGAGCCAAGCACCGCCACCAGCGGCTCACGCATCAGTTCCACCACACTCAGCGAATCCGGCAGGCCCAGCGGACGCATGATGCCGACCTCGATCGACTCATCCACCAGCCCTTCGGCGACTTGCGTGCTGCTCATCTCACGAAGGTTAAGGTGCACCGCCGGAAAACGCTGGCGAAAGGCAAAGATCGCCTGGGGAATCGTCGAGTTGAACGGCGCCGATGAGGTAAAGCCGATCTTCAATTCGCCCAGCTCCCCCAATTGCGCACGTCTTGCGACATCCGCCGCTTTGTCGACCTGCGCCAGCACCAGCCGCGCCTCCTCCAGAAACAATCTGCCGGCTTCGCTCAGTTCGACCCGACGATTGGTCCGCTCGAACAACCGCGCACCGACCTCTTGCTCCAGCGCCTGAATCTGCTGGCTCAGCGGTGGCTGGGAAATACCCAGCACCTGTGCCGCGCGGCCGAAATGCAGCTCTTCGGCAACGGCGATGAAGTAGCGCAGGTGACGCAATTCCATGAACACCTCATTAGGTCGTTAAAGCTATCAAACAGGTCGAACAATATATTGGATAGAAACATTAGCCAGCTATATGATTTTTTCATTGCCTGCCTGGCCGTGCACCCCGAGGTCTGATGTGAAAACTGCTGTCGCGCCCCTTGCCCACGAAGTCCCGCCTGCTGCGGCGGACGATGTCGTCGCCGAACTGCAAGAGATCTACATCGAAAAAGGCACGCCGATGTTCATGCGCACGGTACTGGCGCTGTTCAGCGGCGGGTTCGCGACGTTCGCCCTGCTGTACTGCGTGCAGCCGATGATGCCGCTGCTGTCCCACGAGTATGCCATCAATGCGGCGCAGAGCAGCCTGATTCTTTCGGTGGCCACCGGCATGCTCGCCATCGGCCTGCTGATCACCGGACCGATCTCCGATCGCGTCGGGCGCAAACCGGTGATGGTGACTGCGCTGTTCTGCAGCGGCGCTGTGCACCATGGCCAGTGCAATGATGCCGAGTTGGGAAGGCGTGCTGCTCATGCGCGCGCTGATCGGGCTGTCGCTCAGCGGCCTGGCAGCGGTGGCGATGACTTATTTGAGCGAAGAGATCCATCCGCAACACATAGGCCTGGCGATGGGCTTGTACATCGGCGGCAACGCGATTGGCGGGATGAGCGGGCGTTTGATCACCGGGGTATTGATCGACTTCGTCAGCTGGCACACGGCGATGCTGGTGATCGGCGGTCTGGCGATGATCGCCGCAGCGGTGTTCTGGAAGATCCTCCCCGAGTCGCGCAACTTCCGCTCGCGCTCGCTGCACCCGCGCAGTTTGCTGGACGGCTTCACCATGCACTTTCGCGATGCCGGCCTGCCGCTGCTGTTTCTTGAAGCATTCGTGCTGATGGGCGCGTTCGTCACGCTGTTCAACTACATTGGCTATCGCTTGCTGGCCGCGCCGTACAACCTAGATCAGGTGTTCGTTGGATTGTTGTCGGTGGTGTATCTGTCAGGGATCTACAGCTCGGCGAAGATTGGTTCGCTGGCGGACAAACTGGGGCGACGCAAGGTGCTGTGGGCGACCATTGCGCTGATGTTTGCCGGCCTTGCGTTGACGATGTTTACGCCGCTGTTGCTGGTGATTGTCGGCATGTTGATTTTCACCTTTGGCTTCTTTGGCGCGCATTCGGTGGCCAGCAGCTGGATTGGTCGGCGCGCGACCAAGGCCAAGGGGCAGGCGTCGTCGTTGTATCTGTTCAGTTATTACGCGGGGTCGAGTATTGCCGGGACGGCAGGCGGGGTGTTCTGGCATTTGGGTGGCTGGAACGGGATTGGTCTGTTTATAGGCTGCACTGTTGCTGATCGCGCTGTTGGTGGCGTTGAAACTGGCGAAGTTGCCGCCGCTCGGCGGTGTCAAAGCCTGACACAAAACCCAATGTGGGAGCGAGCTTGCTCGCGAAGGCGTTGTGTCAGTTGATGCAAAAGTTGCTGATCCACCGCTCTCGCGAGCAAGCTCGCTCCCACATTTCATCTGTGTCCGACGTTGAATCGTGGAAACAAAAACGCCCGGCATAAGCCGGGCGTTTTTTATGGTGTGGCGATCACTCGTGATACTGCGCCGACAGCTCGTGCACCGCGCGCAGGAAGGCACCGGCGTGCTCCGGATCAACCTCAGGCGTGATGCCATGGCCAAGGTTGAACACGTGGCCGCTGCCCTTGCCATAGCTGGCGAGAATGCGCCCGACTTCAGTGCGGATCGCTTCCGGTTTGGCGTACAGCACGGTCGGGTCCATGTTGCCTTGCAGCGCGACCTTGTCGCCGACGCGGGCGCGGGCGTTGCCGATGTCGCAGGTCCAGTCCAGGCCCAGGGCGTCAGCGCCGGCCTCGGCGATGCTTTCCAGCCACAGGCCGCCGTTCTTGGTGAAGAGGATCACCGGCACCTTGCGACCGTCGTGTTCGCGGATCAGGCCGCTGACGATTTTCTTCATGTAGGCCAGCGAGAACTCTTGATACGCCGCCGCCGACAGGTTGCCGCCCCAGGTGTCGAAGATCTGCACCGCTTGCGCGCCGGCCATGATCTGGCCGTTGAGGTACGAGGTCACCGACTGCGCCAGCTTATCCAGCAGCAAGTGCATGGCTTGCGGATTGTCGTAGAGCATCGCTTTGGTCTTGCGGAAGTCTTTCGACGAGCCGCCTTCAACCATGTAGGTCGCCAGGGTCCACGGGCTGCCGGAGAAACCGATCAGCGGCACGCGCCCGTTCAGCTCACGACGGATGGTGCTGACCGCGTCCATCACGTAGCCGAGGTCTTTGTGCGGATCAGGGATCGGTAGCGCTTCGATGTCCGCCAGGGTGCTGACGACTTTCTTGAAACGCGGCCCTTCACCAGTCTCGAAGTACAGGCCCTGGCCCATCGCATCGGGAATGGTGAGGATGTCGGAAAACAGGATCGCCGCGTCCAGTTGCGGATAGCGGTCGAGCGGTTGCAGGGTGGATTCGTCGTAATACGTGCGTCGCTGGAAATCCGCCAGGTAGTTTGGCAGTCTGCCGGACGTTCTAAATTATCGTGGAATCTGGGAGAGGCCCCGTTGAAATACATCTTCATCGCGCTTGCGCTGGTTTCGGCTGAAGCCGCACTGAATGCGACGATGCATCGCCCACATTCAACTGCACGCGATGGTTACCCATGCGCAGACGCACGCTAAATCCGAATGCATCACACAGCCACGTGGCAGCCTGATTCACATCTGGATATGCCAGCACTGGAATAACAGTCGCTCGGGCATCGATTGATTCGAGAGCATCCTGCTCCTCCCTCCACCCATTATGCAAACCAAATCGAACGGCTTACTGGATTGATGCTTTGGCTGCTTTACTCACGCGCAGACGGCACACTTGGAGGCATAGCATGGAGCCTCTCCGCTTTTCTCCGTAGACGAGTAAGCGAATCTGCCGGGCCGCTGTCAAGTTGGCGGTACGCATCAAAAAATGCAGAACCGCACCACGCCATCCTGTTGGAAAGCCAAAACCACAGTTATAGTTGATGCGGCATTGCTTCTGTCCCAGGGTAAGGTCAAGTCTTCCCGCACAGTGACGCCTGAATGGGCATCGGTGCATCAAGTCCAAGCTTATAATTCGATGCGTCGATCTCCACGAACCGGAACTGCAGTTTTAGATGCAGGAACCGTGGGCCGGACTCTGCCAAAACTGTTTGTCCCACTACGGCAGACCCGAGCAGGAGCGACGGCGGTAATGCGCACATCGTAAAAATCGCCCCATCGCTCTGGATGCGTGAGAAGCGCCCAAACAAGTTCCACTGGCGCGTTGACGATACCCGTCGGACAACTGGAGTAATTCATGGCACCTTACAGAGAATGCAAATTTTATTTTGAAGAGTTGTGCGCCAACCGTGGTGCGGTCAGCAACGCCTGTGACGTTCCTCAACGCTTGCGTTTCAGTTCCACAATGGTAACCGTTCGGTTCGGATCAAATTTCGCCGTCCAACCCGCCGCTAGATCAGCCGTGCTGACCTCGCCCATTTTTTGCCCGTCCAGAATTGAAAGCGCGTCATATCTCGCACGCACTGGCGCTATCGCTTTCACTTCGCCAGTGGATGCGCCGCTTCCGTTGCGAAACAACACTACAAGGCCATCGGATTCCCGACTTAACCGCGCGAAACCATCCCAACGTCCCTGGCCCGGCTGCTGCCATGAACCCTGCGGAAAGAACGAATCGGACAACGGAACGCGCGTTCTAAAGTCCTTGTACCAACGAGTCCATCTCCCATAATCGTCCTGGGCAGCTTCACTCAGTTGTCTGAGGTCGCCCAGCAGCACCGGTCCCGATCCCATCGCTACGCCCACGCGTTCCTCAGCTGAACCAGTTTCTGCCCGCAGATTGCCAATCAGCATGGTTTCCACGGGAATCGATAAGGAGCGTTGGTATAACAGGGTACGCGCCTGCACGGGCCCGGCGTCGCCAACCCTGGCATCGGAGACATTGCTAAGCCAGTCCAAATCGGCGCAGCCAAGCAAGGCGGCATCAATCAAATGCTTTTCGCCCCATAACTCAAACGTGTAATCCACCAGCACCTCCGGATGACTCTGGTGGAATTGTTCACCGATGTACTGTAAACCTTCATAAATGCGATCCAGCGACTCCGCCCAACTCTTATGTAAGTGACCTGGCGCGTTGCAGCCTGGCTCCTCGCCGTAGGTGTTGAAGACCGTCGTAAGATCAATCTTCAAATAGCGCGGGTGGTATAGGTCGACCAGATCATTCAAGCGTTGCAAGGCGGCATCTCGATATCCGCTGCCGAGGCACATCACCGCCTGGGTGCCTGATGCCGTCTCTGTGAACTTTGGATGGCCCTGGCGGTCGCGGCATACCCACTCCGGGTGCTGCTCATATTCCGCCGTCTTGATGCTGACTGCGGCGAGTGGAACCCACAGTCCCAGACCCATGCCATTGTCGCGAAGGAGTCTTACTACATCGTTCACACCGTCTGGAAAGTTCGCTCTATTGTCTTCATTTGCGCCGTATTCCTGCTGCCAGCCATCATCAATCGTGAAAACGTCGATTGCCATTCGACTGGTTATTGGGATCAGTTGCCTCACCGTCTTCTGGTTGATACCGCGCAGAAATGGTTCCCAAGTGTTATAAAGCCAAACGGGTTTATAAGCCCCCTTGCGCCGCATGACCACATTCGACATGTAGCTCGGAACTGCCCACCTGGGATTGTCGAAACCGCGACCATCTTGAAACAACACCAGCGAACTCTTCGCCGACTCAAACGTCTCTCCTGGTTGCACGCTACGTTCGAACGGGAAAAGATCGGTATCGTACATTACTTTTGATTCTTCGCGCCACCCGTAGCCCACTTCCGTTCGCTTTAAGTATCCCGGCGCTTCGTTGATGATCGTCACTCCCTCGCCTGTTCTCGAATTGCGCAAGAAGATGGCCGCATCAGAGGCTCGCCCAGTGAAAAAGAGTTCTCGCGGTATAGCTCCGTAACCCGCCGAAAGTTGCAGTTCCCCCGGCGATCCTGGACCGATGCTTAAATCTTCAAAACACAAGTGAGTCAGAACGACTACGGCGGAACTATTGTTCGTCACCGTGACCCACTTCCGGACCGCCGGGTAGTGATCGAAGACTGCATAGAACACTGTCACGTCCAGAGTGCCTTTTCGCTGGTGCAGCAAGATCTGAAGGGCTTGGCCTCCGGGGACCACAATGCTTTTAGCCTCTCCGAAACGAAATGATTTATGCCCATTCAACGGAATGCCATCAACGGCAAAACCGAACTCAGCGCCGAATTGATTATTCCGTCGTCCGCATTCGGTGAAATCGGTCTTGGTCGATTTGCGTATTAGAGATTCCGTGCGGAGGCCATCTTCTTCTGAGAATGAGATGGTCCGCTGGATAAAGTCGTTGCCGACAAGCCATCGTTTTCCCTGCTGCTCGATGCGGACGTAGGCGGGAGCCGCGAAGATGTGCGTCGCCGAGCATACGGCCAACGCAAGTGGAAACACAGAACTTGAATGCATTACTGTTCGCTACTGTATCGCGATCGTTCTGCTATCTGGGCGGGCTGAATAGTTCGCTGACAGCATACGGCAACGACGCGTGCGGCGTCATGTTCATAACGCTCCTTCGGATCAAAATTTGGGGTCGCCGGAACCGAGTCTCTAGTTTCGGCGTCCAAGGAGTCAATTACGACCGCAGCGGGCGACTCAACATGGAACAGTTTCACGCAACACCAGCCGGACGTGATCCCTTGCACAACTATTATGCGGAGGGAATCGTGGGCGGGCGTCCCGCCGAGGAGTTACCAAGGATGAGCCAGTAACGCTCGAATCTAATTCTAAGGCAGTGCAAAGCTAATCAGCCACGACTGGCTTTTCCTTAGCGTGTCCCCGGCACACTGCGACTCGGTCGATATGAATTAAAGACCAAGGAGGGAAAGGAACGGCAAGACTCAGTCAGCTCTTTAAACTAGGCCGCCTTTGCGGCCTTCTTGGCAGCCTTCCTCTTGGCGGCCCAGCGCTTTTTCACTGCGTCGGATATAGCCTTTCTCCCAGCCTCGCTCATGACACGCTTCTTGACAGCTTTTTTCGCCCTTGCCTTCTTGGGCGGAGCGGAGTCGCTCGAATCACTCTCATCAAACTTCCGCAGTACAGTTATGGCCTGATCTATGGCCTCCTTCCGGGCTTCCATACTGGCTATTAAGTCTTTGAAATTACCTAACATTGATTCTTATTCACCTGAATATAAGATAGCTCACACTTCCCATGATGTCTAGGGTGAAAAGGTTGACAGGGTGAAAGGTTGTTACGGCGCGTGTTCTTCTGCGAACCAGTCGAGGGCATCTTTATTGGAAAGCAAGCAAACTCGAACGGGCGAAAGCTTCACGCTAACTCACGCCTCAATCGACGAAATCAATTGTGCAATAGCCAAAGAACGGGTCGCCACTTATTCCAACGACATAGCGCCCAGGAGGCCACTCGCCCATATTGAGCAGGACGTTCAAAACGGGTCGCCCTTGCTCCATATGGATGGTCCCCTGCGTATGAATCAATACACCGGAATCAAGATGTTTA
>CAWBYO010000001.1:0-666982 GCA_963793075.1 uncultured Alphaproteobacteria bacterium | reverse complement strand
TCCCAGAATGGGCGCACGAACGCCTTGATGAGTGCAGCCGGTCGGGTTCTAGCCAGGAGGCCAAACTCCCAGCCTCCATGCACGAAGCAGAAGCCGATGAATTGCGCTGAGAGCACACGGTCTGACGCTGAAGCAAGACCCAAGACGAAATCTTCTTCCCCCTCTCCAAAGTGGGTGAGGGAGGTCCGGAATAATATTCGGGAGGGTCGGGCAGACCTTACCAATCAGGGGCTGAAACTGTTTCCGGCTACACAGGCTGGTCTCCACGCTCATCTCCTGTGGCGCCATATCAGACAGCGTCTCTTCCTAGGAGGTACCATAGGGGTCACGTTATCCGCCCTGCAGCTTCGATGGCATCGCCAGGAGCTGAAGAGGGCGCGCGATATTCTTGTGGAGATGGGGCTAATCCGACCAAGGCCGGACGGTCTCTATGAACTGGGGCGCTACGACCGCCTCGACGAGGAAGTCCGTGAGCGGTTCATGGAGTTGAAGGCCTTAGAGAACGTGATGGTCTCGTTTGACGACATCATGCGAAAGTAAAAAACCCGGCGTAGGCCTACGGCTGACGCGCGTCACAAATGAGTGCTGCAAGGCCGCCCACGGACTCTGAGGCTCGCGCAACAGCGTGCTCGCTTCCGCTAGGGCGACGCGCGCCTAATTGGCGTTCTGCTCTTTCAGCTTTTTCATGACCTGTTCAACCGAGAAACTGCCCGGCTCTTGCCGCGGCGGGAACTCCTGGAAGCTGGCCAGGTACTTGCCCACGATGGTCTGCGCCGGAAGGAGGACGAACAAGTGCTCGACGAACCATGTGTCATATGCGCCGGCTTCATGCTCCGCACGCTCGAATGGGTCTGAGCGCAGGTTGAAAATCTTCGGCGCTCGTAGTGGGACCAGAGGCTTCATCCAGACCTCCAACCCATGGGCTTCCTGCTCCAGGAACACCACTTTGTATTGGTCGAAGCGGAGGCCTGCGAGGTCGCCATCGTCGGTCCAATAGAAGAACTCGCGGCGCTTGTCGGCCCCTTTGCCGGCCAGTAGTTCGCTCTGGTCGTAGCCGTCAAGGTGCACCTTGAAACTCTTGTCGCCCGCCTCATAGCCCTTGAGGAGTTGCTCCTTGACGTCGGGATTGCCGGCGGCCGCCACGAGTGTCGGAACCCAGTCCTCTGCTGAAAAGATGTCGTTGATCTCAGAGCGCGGCGTCACTGTCCCCGGCCAGCGCATCAGCGCGGGCACGCGGTAGCCGCCTTCCCAGTTGGTGTTTTTCTCACCACGAAATGGCGTGGTGCCGCCATCTGGCCAGGTGAATGTCTCGGCGCCATTGTCGGTCGTGTAGATCACGATCGTGTTGTCGGCGATGCCGAGATCGTCAAGCTTTTGCAGGAGCTCGCCCACGTGACCGTCATGCTCCACCATGCCGTCGGGATATACGCCTAGACCCGTCTTCCCCTGAGCCTCGGGCTTAAGCCGCGTCCAGATATGCATGCGGCTGGAGTTGAACCAGGCAAGGAATGGCTTCTTTGCCTCGGCAGCACGGTGATGAAGTCGAGCGTCGCTGTCAGGAACTCCTGGTCCACGGTCTCCATGCGCTTCTTATCTAGCGGACCTGTGTCCTCGCAGTTCTGCTTGCCCACTTTACCGAAGCGTGGGTCTTCTTCCGGATTGTCGATGGTCGTGGCCTTGCATCTGAGCACGCCACGCGGGCCGTATTTCAATTTGAACTCGGTGTTCTTTGGATAGTCGGGATGCTCCGGCTCGTCCTCGGCATTGAGGTGGTAGAGGTTGCCGAAAAACTCGTCGAAGCCGTGGACGGTCGGTAAGAACTCGTTGCGGTCGCCGAGATGGTTCTTGCCGAACTGGCCTGTGACGTAGCCGAGCGGCTTGAGCAGATCCGCGAGAGTTGGGTCCTTGTCCGATAGTCCTTCCTTCGCGCCGGGCAGCCCGACTTTTAGAAGACCGGTCCGCATCGGGCTCTGGCCCGTGATAAACGCCGACCGCCCGGCTGTGCATGACTGCTGGCCGTAATAATCGGTGAAAATTGCACCTTCTTCTGCGATGCGGTCGATGTTGGGCGTGCGATAGCCCATCATGCCGCGGTTATACCCGCTGATGTTCCAATAGCCGATGTCATCGGCCATGATGACGAGGATATTTGGCTTTTGCTGCTGCGCTGACGCTGGCGCGACCGCCACCGTTCCAACCGTGAGCGATGCCAATAGACCAAGCCAGACGTTCCTGTTCATGCCCAGAGTTCCCCGACGTTGCATTCGACGATTGGAGGCCTTGTCGCAGCCGTGTGCATGCGCACCTGGCTTGGTGAGCGGGCGGCCCTTGCGAGCCGCCCGCTCAGTTGCAGCCCTGACGAGTTCTATTGGCCCGCGTGACTGACCGTGTTCATATTCTTCACCCGCTGAATGACATCCTCGAGGTTGTAGCTGGAGGGGTCCTGCATCGGCGGGAAGTCGCGATAAGACTCAAGCTCCCTAAGCCACAGTGCCTGTCCGATGGGCAGCAGGTTCCAGTCATAGGCATAAGCGGTGATCGGTCCGGCGAGCGCGCCACCGACACCCTGGAGCGTCTTGATCTGCTGTCCGGTGGACGTCTCGAACGGATCGCGCCTGATGTTGACGATCTGGGTCCAGTGGTACGGCACGACGCCCGTGATGAAGCCCGCTGGATCGTCCGACACCATCGCGAAGTACATCTTCCAGTTCTTGTAGCGCACTGCCGACGGGTCCTTGCCGGAGTAGTACATGAACGTGTCGCGGGCAGCCGTGGGGGACTTGCCCAGCAGGTAGTCGCTCTGATTGACCCCGTCGAGCGTGGTCTTGACGATGCCGGGATACGCTCCCTTCTCGATCTGGGCCTTGAGGTCGTTGGCTTTGGGACCGCCGGCGATGTCGACCAGAGTCGGCATCCAGTCCAGCGACGCGAAGATGTCGTTGAATACGGTGCCGGGCTTGATGTGGCCGGGCCAGCGCACGACCGCAGGCGCGCGCATGCCGCCCTCCCAGGTGGAGAGCTTGCCGCCCTTGAACGGGGTGGTTCCGCCGTCGGGGAAGGTGATTGTTTCCGCGCCATTGTCGGTGGTGAAGACGACGATGGTGTTGTCGAGCTCACCCATGTCCTCGAGCTTCTTCAGCACATAGCCGATGTTGTCGTCCATCTGCTTCATGCCAACCTCGTTGGCGCCCCAGTCCTTGCCGCCCTTGGTTCCGAGCATGTCGGCGTATTTGTCCGACAGCACTGTGGTGATGTGCATGCGCGCCGGGTTGTACCAGACGAAGAACGGCTTGTTGGTCTTCTTGGGGTCGTTGCGGTCGAGGAAGTCGATGACCTGGGCCGAGATCTCCTCGTCGACGGTCTTCGAACGCTCCAGCGTCAGCGGCCCTTCGTCGGTGCATGTCTGGTTGGCTGACGTGCCGTCGGACGACGTGCAATGGATCATCGGACGCGGCGGCGTCAGGCAGATCGTCGTCTTCGGGTCCACCGCTCCAGCGACTTCCGTAAGGCCGGGGATCGGGGTGTTCTTGCAGGGCGGCGCCACGGCCTGGTCCGTCGGCGCCTTGTTGATGTCGGGGAAGCTCACCCCTTGCATCGCGTCAAGATGATAGAGATACCCCCAGAATTCTTGGAAACCGTGCGCGGTCGGCAGGGCATCGGTATGGTCGCCGAGATGGTTCTTGCCGAACTCGCCCGTTGAGTATCCTAGATCCCGCAGGAAGACCGCAAGCGACGGAGTTCCGGGCTGGAGATAGCTGGGGCTACCCGGCAGTTGCGGCATGATCATGCCGGTCCGGAGCGGCTGCATGCCGGTGAAGAAGGCGTTGCGACCGGCCGTGCAGCTCTGCTCGGCGTAGTAGTCGGTGAACATCGCGCCTTCTTGACCGATGCGGTCAATGTTGGGCGTCTCGCCGACCATCAAACCGCGATGGTAGATGCTCGGCTGCATCCAGCCGATGTCGTCGCCCATGATGAACAGGATATTGGGCTTCTTATCCTGTGCGGCTGCCGGCGCGACTGCCGCGATGGCGGCACCCAACAGCGCAAGCGTCCCGAGACACAATTGGCGATTGATCTTCATAGACTTCATCCCTTGTGTAGAAGATGGGGCCCACTAGGGGTTAATTGCCGCTACCACCTGAAGCTCAAGCCAGCGACAGGACCATGCAGCACCAAGTCGATGCTGTTCGCGTTGGCGCCGCTTCCTTCGCTGTAATCGACGGCCAGGGCACGATAGCCAACAAGCCCGTGAAGTGTCGATTGCCAGAACGAGAAGTCGAAGCTGTATCCCGCAAACAGCTGCCAAGAAAAGTCGCTGCCCACGCCGAATCCGCCAACGTCGCCGAGAAACTGAAGCTCTTGGCCATGGGCTAATTCGTGCCGCACCCGCAACCCAACGAAAGGATCAACCCAATCGATCGTGCCGGATCTCGCAACCGCGCGCGAACCCGACCTCTCGAGACCAAGGCGACCGAAATCGACTGCCCCGGTCACTGCCAGCGAGAGGTCAAGCTCCTGGTTCCAATAGCGGGCGCCGCCAAGCAAATCCAACGCCGTGGAGGACTGTGCCCCAGACCAGTTGGCCACCTGATAGGCAACGCCGCTCTCGATCATGGTGGTCTCGTAGTCCAATCCGGCATTCGCACCGGCAGACAAGGATAGATTCGCAGTTGGGTTGCGCTGCGCCACAGCGTCTCCCGAAAGGCCGAACTTGCCCCAGACGACGTCCCCATAAATGGACCAACGTCCCTTGCTGGCCTCCAGGTAGCCCATCAAAGCCGCAAGAGAATCCAGGTCGACCTTGGAATTGCCGGAGTCAAACAGATCAAAAACATTGACGTCGATATCGACCGGGTGTCCGCGCACCGCGACGTCCCCGCTGACGCCCGGGATCCAGACATAAGGGGTGACGCGGAATTGCCAGTCTGAGGGGGCTGCTGGCATCGGCGCCACGTACACTTCGCCGTCGGCGCTCTGCAGGCCGGCAGCCAGCGAATTTGTGGGGGAAGCACTTATGGTAGCAGCAAGAAGAATGCCCAACGCGCACGCCATGGGCGTCGCCAAATCGCCGGCGATGAATGTCATTTGGTACCCTTTGCCCATCAGAGCCTCTTTGTGCACTCACCAGACGCAAATGCGTGGGCTGAAGCGGTCGGCATTAGGCACAACTTCCGCCCCGAAATAACGGCAAAATGGCGCCTGGCCGATGACGAGCGATGAAATTCACGCGGCTGTTGCAAAAATGACAATGGCATTACCCAAGAGGCTGAGATCAGAGCGGCGCCACCAAAGTCAGAAAACCACCGCGCCCGAAAAAAGAAGCCCCGGCGGTTTAGGCCATGGCTGGCGTTTGTTCTGACAAAGGTGGGGCCACTCACACCCTCGCCACGACCGTTACTATCTTCTGGGGAAGGTTCCAATCATTTCGTCGGGAAGAGAAACGCCCACTGTGCCCGCAATTGCGAGTCACCCCCCGGTCAGGTCTGGTCTCTCGACATTACAGTAGTAATTGATTTGGGCGTTGATCGGCTGACTACCGAGCTTGAAGACGCGACCGATGCCGCCACCGAGGGTATCGTCCAGCGCTCGTCGCTGGGCGCCTCCCAGTTTGCCGTGATGATCGGGCTTGTCGTCAGATACCAGCCTTTGGGCAGGTTGTAGTTGAAGAAGGGCTGTAGCGTCATCGCATTGACGTCGGCCCGGCCGCTCTCTCCCGCATACGACCAGAGGTTATTGATCAAGAAGCCAGTAACGACCTTCCTTAGCAGCAGAGCCACAAATGTCGGTCCGGCAGACCACTTCTCGGTTCCCAATCAGGGATCGGTCGAAGTTGGAAGCGCAAAGACGGGCCCGGCACCCACACCAAGCCCACGCCCGGCTTAATCGGTATGGGCTTCTTCGGCGAAAAGAAGAAAGCAGGCGTCAAATCTCCCAATCCGAAGTCGGTACTGTCACCCTCGAAGAACGGCGGCTGATAGATGACCGGCATGATCGTGCGGGTGATCAGGTTCCAATCCTGATTGAGGCTGAACGGAACCACCGGCTGGATGTTGAGGACGTTCTGCGTGTTGTCGAGCGTGCCGACGTTGAAATTCGTGTTGTTCTGGAACGGCAGGCTAATCAAGTCAGCAACCGGGTTCCCAACGCTCATGCCTACGGTGGCTCTCCCTCATGGGGCGTGGCATAGCCGTGAGACTAGCGTCTCGGGCCTCCACTACCTCTGAAATCAAGGGCGAGACCAGTTCATTTGGGGACATGAGTTGCAAGTTGGCAACAACGGCCAGCTGCGGCGCATCAGAAGCCCCGTGGCTGCCTTAATTCCGGACAAAATCCGGCGCCTATCGTGCCGCCGCCTGTAGCGAAACCTATGAGGGAACACATGACGAAATCAGTTTTGGTAATCGCCGCCCTGACTGGGGCTCTCTCCACTGCGGCCTTCGCGGGCCCCGTCACCGATGAGGAAAGCAAGTACTGCGCTGCCAATTATCGGGATTATTGCAATCAAGACGGGCTCGGAAGTCAACTGCTGGCCCTTTGCATGCAGCAGCACGGCAAGGAGCTCTCCCCGCAGTGCATCAAAGCACTCGAAGACGCCGGCGAGGTCACTCCGGAAGAGAAATCCGAGCTCAAGAAGATCGGTGAGTAAGAGGAACCTAGCCTAGCACGCTGCCGGCGCGCTTCGCTGAACTAGCTCAGGACGCACAAGCGTTCTGAAATTTGTTTCAGTGGCGGCGCGCCGGAAGGCTAGGTTAGTGCCTCAATCCTGGTCCTTTGGATCCATAAACGCAAACATCACTAGTCGGAGAAAAGGAATAGATTTCATGACGAGGCGTACAGCTTTGCACTACTTCGTTTGCACACTTGCGATCATCGCCGGCCTGCTTAGCGTGCCCCAGTTGGCGCACGCTCAAGACGCTATCAGCGCACCGGCGAAGAAGGCCATTGGTAAAGCCAAGACTGAGATTGTGCCGTCGCTGATCGTAATGAATGCCAAAGGCGCGAGCCTTGAGGGGGAGACCCTCACATTAAACGGGGTGGCCTCCAATTCCATCGTGTTCGCGGACCGCCCTGTCAGGTCCGCCGGACATGCGCTGACCACGCATCTGCTCGAGGAATGGACGCCGGACCCTGATGGCGGCGCTAGTTTCGCCAAGGATCCACCCAACGCCACGGTTTCGGTGTTCAACAAAGATGGTTCGAAGGTCAGTGATGCTGTGGTGGTGCTTAAATCGCCGAAGCTTGACGGGGATCGTTTGACGTTCGCCGTGCAAGTTCTCGAAGGAGATCTGGCAGGTGCCGATGGTCCCGCTTCGATCTTCATCGACATCATCGGCTTGCCGCGCACGCCCCTGTCGTTTGCGGGTGTCGCACGCCGAACCGCTTACCGCTCCGCTTGGTATGGCGCAGGTGCGGCAGTTGCAGCAGGGGCGGCCATCGGTGCAGCAGCAGCCTCACCGTATTACAATCCTTACCCTCCGGCTTGCGGGTACTATCCCTACCCACCTTGCTATCCGTACTAAGGTCATTCGAAATGCCTGGAACGAGGTTGGGGACCTCTTAAGCGTTCCGGCTTGAGACGCGCCGACCGTAGGGCCTCATGAATGAGGTCCTACGGTTGGTAGATTTGGGGTGAGGGAAGCACAGTGCGTCGTCCCGCTTATTTTTTTGCGATTATAAGTGCCTTAATGGCGCTTGTCGGCTGCGCAGGTGCAATCACGCGCACGGCGGTGCCCGCTTCGTTCGAAGGCGAGGCTGAGGTGGTGGGGATGGGCCAGGCGCCGATCCGCTTCTGGGGCGATCAACTGCCTCCAAACGCCGATGCCATGGTCAAAGAAAAGTGGGCGCAGGCGCGTGCGGCCCGGCCAAGTCTCGTCGCCGGAGGACGGCGTCCAGTTGTCAATTTCCTCGCACTGTCCGGTGGCGGCGACGACGGAGCTTTCGGGGCAGGGCTGCTCAACGGTTGGACAGCCTCGGGCAAGCGGCCAGAGTTTGATCTCGTCACCGGCGTGTCAACTGGCGCTCTCACCGCACCCTTCGCCTTTCTGGGTCCTAAATACGACGAGGCCCTAACAGATGTCTTCACCCACTCGACCACGAATGAGATTGCCACCGCGCACCCTGTCAGAGGGCTTCTCGGCGGCGATTCGTTGGCGAGCAATGCGCCCCTGGCAAAAGTGGTCGCGCATTATGTTGACGAGGCCTTCCTGCAGGAGGTCGCCGAAGAGCATCGCAAGGGACGTAGGCTCTTAATTGGCACGACCAATCTCGATGCCGAGCGCCCGGTGATTTGGGACATGGGAGCGATCGCCACTAGCGGACGCCCCGAGGCGCTGGAGTTGTTCCGCAAGGTGCTTCTCTCCTCGGCGGCTATACCCGCGGTCTTTCCGCCAGGCTTTATCAAGGTGTCCGCAGGAGGTGCCGTCTATGAGGAAATGCACGTAGACGGCGGGGCAACGCGCGAAGTCTTCCTCCTGCCGTCGCAATTCATGGCAAAGAAGGTTGATAGCCGCGTTGGCATAGATCCCATCAGGCGCGCCTACATCATCCGCAACGGCCGCGTCGCGCCTGAGTACAAGGCAGTGAAGGCGCGAACCCTTTCGATCGCCGGACGGGCGGTTTCGAGTCTGATCAAAAGCCAGGGTGTTGGCGATCTCAACGAACTCTACGTCTTCGCTAAACGGAACAACATCGACTACAACGTCGCTTATATTCCTGGCGACTTTCCCGATACCAGCACGCAGGCGTTTGATCCGGTCTATATGACGAAGCTATACGACGTTGGCTTCAAGCTGGCCAAAGCTGGGTACCCCTGGAAGAAGACACCACCGCAATTCGGTCAGTAGGGTCACTTTCGATGCCGCTACGCACGCCCTGGAAACCGGTAGCCATCGTTCTCGCACTGATGCTCACCTTGGTCCTGATCTGCGTGGCGCTGGTGTTGACGGATGTCGTGAAGCTCGCGGAGTCCTTGTTATGATGTCCTCTTGTGCTCGCTGTAAGCCCAGGACAAGCACCACCGGCCGGTGCCGGCGAAGCCGATTTGTTGGCGCGTTGCAAATGAGGACTGCAAGGAGCGCGCACCGGTCCGGCCACACAGGGCCGTAAATGCTCCGGGGCCTTATGGAGCCCCCGTGCCCAATTAGAGGCGTCTGTGCGCGCACCGGCGCACGCTTAGAGGGGAAGTAGCTGTTCAGGCCAGCGGGTATCCGACCGGGTAGTACCACCGGAAGCTCTGCCGGACGTCCTGGGACTCGCCGATGTCGGCTAATGACTGCAATTCGACCGATCGCCGCAACACACTCGGCGAACTTCTCTGCTGGTGAGTGATACTGCAAGGTCTTTCTGGGCCGTTCGTTGAGCTCGCGGGCCACGGCGTTGAGCCTGGCTTGGCTGTGCACCGAGAGGTCGGTGCCCTTTGGGAAGTATTGCCGCAGAAGACGATTGGTGTTCTCGTTGGTGCCGCGCTGCCAAGGGCTGTGGGGATCGCAGAAGTAGATGTCGAGGTCCATGGCGAGCGTCAGGCGCTTGTTATCGGCAAGTTCCTTGCCCCGATCCCATGTGAGCGACCGGCGCAGTTCCCGTGGCAGGTGCTGTACCTGTCTGGCAAGCGCGGCCACGACACTGGCGGTGTCCTTGTTCTCGATCCTGGCTAGCATCGCATAGCGGGCGTGATCGAAGTTACCACGATCGGACTTGATCTCGCAAAGAACGTGTTTCAGGTCCACGGCATTGATGCATCAGGCCAGGTTGTCGCGTGCCGGCAGCTGAGACGTAGCCAGCTTCTGCCATTCTTCGAGAAGCAAGCGGACTGTGTTGTGGGCCTTGAGGCCTGCGCTACCTCGCATCACTGGGCACGGGAGATCGCGAAGCTCGGGCATGACGTCCGGCTGATGCCTGCCAGATATGTGAAGCCTTATGTCAAGCGGAACAAGAACGACGCGGCGGATGCGGAGGCGATCTGCGAGGCGGTGACGCGGCCGACCATGCGTTTTGTTGCCGTCAAGACGGAGGAGCAGCAATCGGTACTGATGCTGCATCAGACCCGGCAACTGTTCGTGCGCCAGCGCACGACCCTGATCAATCCGGGCTCACATGGCCGAGTTTGGCAAATTGGTGAAGCATGGTCACCGTAATGACCACCGCGACCTAGTAAAAGCAACCTCTGAAGACCGCTAGCGCCCCCACAGGCGAGATGCAGCTTTCATCATAAAATTTCTCGGACGGCCGTACGCGTTGCGCACCACACGCCGACCCCCCCCCGGGGGGTGGATTGCAGTCCTAATCCGCGCCCCGGGGCCGCTTCTCCCGCTCGGCCGCCTCGGCCTTGAACTCCCAGTACGCCTCCCACAACGCCACCGCCGCCCGCGGCCCGAACACTGCCAAAAGCACAATTACAATTCCCGGCGCCCCCCGCGCCTCCCTGGCCCCTGCCGCCGGTACCGTCGGCACTCCCGCCGCCACACATCCGTGAACCGACAGGAAGCGACCGATAGCTGGCCCAAGCCTGGGGTCAGCGCGGAAAGTTCTCCTATGGCCTACCGGGTACGAGTTCCTACGGCTTTACCCATTGCGGAAGCATGATGTAGAAAATCGTGCCCCCGCCCGGCGCAGGTTCGAAATCAACCTGACCATGAAATTGTTCGACGATAACCTTTACGATGTTCAAGCCCAGGCCGGCGCCGCCTCGTTGACGCGCGTCGCTGTCATCAACCTGGGTGAACTTCTCGAAAATGCGATCCGCGAACTCGACTGGGATTCCCGGTCCGTGGTCACGGACGGAAATACGGATCATACCGTCCCGCTTTTCAACGGCCACTACGACCTCTGACCCGCGATCAGAATATTTGATCGCGTTCGACAGCAGGTTGTCGACCGCCTGAGCCAGCCGACCGGCATCTGCTTCAACCGTACAATCCACGTCACCAGGATCGAATTGGAGCAACAAGCCGCAACTTTCAGCCAAGCCTTGGTTAGCTTTGATCTCACGATCAATAAGCGCGCGAACATCTATCCGCGTCATGTAAAATTCCATCTCACCGGACTCGAGCTTCTTGAAGTCCAAAATCTCGTTGAGGAGGGATAGAAGGCGTTGGCTGTTCTCGTTGGCAATTTTGAGAAGAGTTGCTGCTCGATCAGGCAAACTGCCTGCAGCACCCCCGACCACAAGACCAAGTGATCCCATGATTGTGGTCAGAGGGGTACGCAACTCGTAACTCATGGTCGCGATGAACGCCTCTTTCATTTCTTCGCGCCGGCGCCGCTCGGTCTGATCGAAAATCGTAGCGATCACCACCCGGCCCAACTCTGTGTCTGCATAGCCAAGACTGACGTCAATGGGAAACTCTGTCCCATCCGCCCGCACACCATATATCCCCCCCAACGTTCCCATCCGGCGCCGGTCTGGTTTTGCCATATAAGCCTCCCGATGGGCCTTGTGCGCGTCGTGGTCCTTTTTGGGCACCAGGATCTCGATATCCTGACCGATTAATTGGTCGTGCGAATAGCCGAAGAGCCTTTCCGCTGCCGGATTGATAAATCTGATGTGGCCATAGCGATCGGCGATAATTATCGCGTCGGGGATCGCGTCTATGAGGTTGATTAAATCAGGAATGATCGGGCACGTAAGGCGCTTCTCGCCGAGCTTGAACATCTGGTCAGCCAGATTAGCCTCCGTGCGTTAGCTTGCGCGTCAGCAGATCAGTGTAAAAGAAGTCTGCGAAGGCAGTTTGTTGATGCAGCGCACGGGCCAGGACGGACTTCTCCAGTCGCGCAATCGTGCAATCCGCCATGGCGATCGCGGATGATAAGCGGTGGGTTTTCCCGCTCAGGCATCCCTCGCCGAAGAATTCGTCGCGTCCGAGCAGGGCAACCACGACCTCCTTCCCTTTGTCGGACACGACGGTCCTCTTGACCCTCCCCGCCATTAAATAAAATACGGCGTCTGCCGGGTCCCCTTGGGCGAAAATCACCTGACCATCTTGATACGTCGCTACGGTTCCGCCTTCGGCGGCCCCGGTTACGAAAGCCTTGAGATCAAAAGCTGGTGCTGACATGGATTGGCCTTCAAGAAAACCGAAGTCCGCCGCGGGCTCGCGCTTCGCCGATCCTGATCCTCGATCTCGTCGAGTTAGATCCCAGACTGCTTTCTCGTGGGCATAAAAACCACGCGGGGCTGGTCCGTGTTGGATGGTCTGGTGTGCTGTATTCGGGAGAGGGGGCGTGCACGTCATCGGCACGGTAGTCTCGGCCGCCAGCGCCTAGGCTCCAAGAGCCAGTATTATCTGCTTTAATGGGTAGCTGAACTCTTAATAATCAAGGATAAGAAAAAACCCAAGTAACGCAGAGTAGCAGCTTTCATTCGCCGCTACCTATGAGCAATAAAGACTTCCGCTAGTCGGGCGAATAAATCGAAGGTGGGGCAGTTCCATGCCCAGGTCGGGGAGCCCCAGCAATTAGAGACATCAGGTCCCGCACCCGGACGCTTAGGAGGCCAAGACTCACTCCTCCCGCCGACGAGTATCCAACCGGGTAGGACCACTGGAAGCGTCTGCCGGAGTTCCGCTCCTGCGAGTAAAAGCCGACATTCGTGATCTGAGCACCCAGGTCCGCTAATGACCGATGCTGTCGACAAGGCTTCTCGAGGGGCGAGTGAGCAACATTGTTTCAAGAAGTCCGGCGCGCAACATTGATTCAAAAAAGGCGCACGCCGGATTTAATTATTGCTCGTACGAGCCCGGACAGCATCGACCCAAGCGGACATACGCACCCGAGGGTGGGCAGTATGAGGCTTACGACGCGCGGTCGGACATTCAATTGAATTTTTGCTCGATCGCTCTACGCGATCCACTTCTCGTGCCGGGCTTTACGTGCTCGCTTCACGCCATACATTCGCGAGTCGGCAGCCCGCAACAGATCTGAGAGTGTTTCGCCGTCGCTGGGATAGAGCGCCGTTCCGATGCTTGGTGCGAGGACCGTCGTTGCACCATGTAGAGTGAAGGGCTCTTTGAACGCGAGCTGTAGGTCCCGCGACAGACGGCTAAGGAATATTTCGTCGCAGCCGAGCCAAGTGACGACCCCAAACTCGTCTCCTCCTAGACGCGCAACTAATCCACGATCCTTGGTGGCAAAATTTAGCCGCTGCGCTATTGCAACCAGCACTTCGTCTCCGGCTAAATGACCGAACTCGTCGTTGATTGGCTTAAAGTCGTCCAGATCAATGAGGGCGAACCCGATTGCAGACGCGTTCTGGCGGGCCATATCCAACGCATACTGCGCCTGGGATTCGAATAGCGCGCGGTTCGCAAGGCCGGTGAGATGATCATGCTGCAATGCAGTAACATCGGTGTGCATGACAATGGCACCAACTCCTTCATCCGTTTCACGGGGCTGGCGAACCGAAATCTGAAACCAGTGATGCCGACGATCGTACGGGCAGGAATAGGTCGCAACGAACTGCTGAAGCCCGCGGTTAAGAATACTGGCTATACCGTCGCCTATGGTCCTACCATCAGGACATCCACGATCAGCTGCGGCGTGACATTCCTCTAGATAGTTCCATCGGCGATTGGCCAATCGTCCCTTCGCCGTCTCCTCCCAAGCTTGATTGGTGAAGAGGACGTCACCGTGGGGATCAAGCACGGCAATCTGGGCAGGCAGCAGGTCAAGAGCCTCTAGGCCAGTCGCTCCGGTGGGGTCATCACTCTCGTTGCATGGACCTTGCGCCAAGTCACGGCTAGCGCGATCCAGCGCATTAGTTCCTGCGAACTGGCGGAGATAGCGTAAGAAACTCCGGTGTGGCTTGGCTTTTGAGAAGAGGTAACCTTGTCCGACATCGCAGCCAAGTTTCATCATTTGATCTAGAGTCGCCTCGTCCTCAATGCCTTCCGCTGTAACCGAAAGTCCGAGACTATGGCAGAATCTAACCATAGCATCGACGAGGTCCCGCGTGTGGGCGTCGATCAGTATCTCGCGCAAGAAGGAGCGATCAATCTTGACGCCGTCGAGTTCGAACTTGCGTAGATACGATAGCCCCGAATAACCAACTCCAAAATCATCGAGCTGCACGCGTACGCCAGCCTCGCGCAGCGACTGCAGGGCGACTCTCGCCTCATCGGGGCGCCCGATGAGGGTTTTCTCCGTTATCTCCACCACCAGGCGACGGCTAGGCAAGCCGGTTTCCGCCAGCACCTGCAGCATCTCTTCTGGGAGACGTTTGTCCACCATGCGGGCTGACAAGTTCAGGGATATGGAGAGAGCGTCAGGCCAGGACCGAGCATCCGCAACCGCTTGGCGAAGCAGCTTGTATGTCAGCCTCTTCATGTCGCCCGCAGCCTTGGCCGCAGGGATAAACTCGGACGGTGTCAACAATCCACGCGTTGGATGTCGCCACCGCGCGAGCACCTCACATCCAACTACTATCCCCGTGCGCAAATCCACTAGCGGCTGGTAGCAGGGATGGATATGACCAGATTCAATTGCGGAGCTAATCTCGACTTCTAACTCAGTCCGGCGGAGCTGCTCAGCTGTCTGAGCAGCGGAGCGGTTCGTCGCGTCCGGTCTCTTGGCACCTCCCGAACTATTGACTGCTCGGCGCATCGCAACTCACTTCCGCTCGTCCAGGCGTCAGCACTCTCTAGAAACCGAAGGTTCGCTCCAGCCTAAGCGCGGTCGGGCAAGCTGCTTGGTGTAGCAAGCGGGTCTTTAAGGCGAGGGCGGAGCCAGGTGCCATTTCGGTCACTTTCGGAGTCATGGCCTACCAAGCGTTAAGGGAAGTCCCAAAACCTAACGAATAAAGTCTAGGGTGTTGTCGGTCAGACTAACGCATCTTATCGGCACGAAGCGGACGTCCTGTCGGCCCCAGTCTTAGGTCTGCTTCCGAGCCTAAGCAGCCTCAACGCAATGCCTAAGTGCGCGCTGATGCCGTGGTCGGACGCGTAAGGTTTGGCTGAACCTGCCCTGAATTGGCAGTGAACCTTAGTCCGCGGGTTCAGCCCGGCGTCGATGACCGGCCGTGTCCCCGGGCTAGCGTGCGCCGACAGGGCGGTGCAGCGCCTTTCCTACCACTTGTGCGGCGCTGAAGCCGATGCCATTGGCGCCGCTCCATAGCGGACATTAAGGGGTCAGCTCGGCTGGCGCAGACCCCCAGCACCACGGGTGATGCCGAAGTCGATGCCGACGGTGGGTGGGGGAGGCCTACCGGTTGGCCGTGAGGCGCGGCCCCACGGCGCTTTTGTACGGCCAAGGCTCGAGCTATCCGATGCCGGTGCTGACAGACCCTCAGCACCACGCGTCGTGGTAGGGGTGGACCGTTGGAGCCAGGCACGCCGTGCGCCACTTAGGCCAGGGTCCTTAATTCTTGGCGCCCATGCCGGACGGCCAAGGCAAGGCCTTCTCACGGATCAGACCGCTAGCTCGCGCCCTAATCTGGCTGCAGTTAGCCAGGTGGGCCCTTACTTCTCAGGTTGTCGTCCTGCATGGAGACGGGAGAGTTACGGTGCGCTGACGCCGGAAACGTGTGGTGCGGTATGAGGAGGCGCCTGCCTGTCAAACGCTGGTAGCGCACCACCAGGTTCTTGACGCTCTGAGCCGCCCATCTTCCGTCGCGCTGAGCTGGGATGCGCTCGCGCGTGAGCCACCGCGCCACTTGGTAGTAGTTGTGGCCAACGTCCCTCACCGCGGCCCGGATGAAGGGCGCATAGGTGAAGGCATAGTCGTTGGCTAGATCGACAAGCCTGCGGGTACCTGACCGTGAGAGGGCACGCGCCCGGTCTGGTGGCATCGTGTGGAAGCCCGAATCTGAGTAGGGCAATGTTCCTTCGCCGGAGGGAAGCCTTGTGTTGCGTCGTCGCGTCATGAGCGCGGCCAAGCCAGGAAATGCCCCATGCTTATTATCCATTACGACGCGCTACTGAGGCCCCAGTTGAGCTGACACTGGCACTAGGTTGGCACTAGCCTCTTATCGCTTCCAGCTGCTCTATCTCTAAGCGTCTGATTTAAATGGTGACCCCGACAGGATTCGAACCTGTGACCCTCAGATTAGGAATCTGAGGGTAGGGCGACAGTCGTCAAAAGTCGAAGCTGCAAATCAAGATGGTTGCGGGCCCCCGCAACCAATTTTTCGCGACTGCGCCCGGTCTTTTGGGCGCCGTCCGACTAGTGCTAATCGCACGCTGATACCGGCTCAGGGCGCTTCTGCTTTCTCGGGTTTAGCGGACATCGCAGATCATTGACCTAATGTCCGTTAGTGACCCGAAGCAGACCTATGTGCTGGCTTGTTCGCCAAACGCTCACTTGGAGAGCGGCATCATCAGCGCGATGGCGATGCAGGTGGCGATCCCGACAATGATGTTCATCGGCACCCCGATGCGCAGGAAGTCGGCGAACCGGTAATTCCCCGAGGCGTAGACCATCGTGTTGGTTTGATAGCCGATCGGCGTCGCGAAGCTGGCGCTCGCCCCCATCATGATGGTCCCTGTGCAATCGACATCGAGATCGAAGCGCCTCCTAAAGCATGCAGCCCAGCTTTGTGCCCTCGATGCGCCAGTCGTCTTGGCAGGCGACTTCAACATCGTGCCGACCGACGGCGACATCTACCCTTCGAAGTCATACGCGCAGAACGCGCTCGTTCAGCCAGAGCCGAGGGCGCTGTTCCGCACGTTGCTTGAAGCAAGGGTGGATCGACGCCATCCGGGAGAGTTATCCCGAGCCCATGTACACGTATTGGGGTTATCAGCGAAACCGCTGGGCGCGGGACGCAGGCCTCCGCCTCGACCATTTGCTGCTGAACCCCGAGCCGCAAGGCGCCTGACCGACGCCGGCGTCGACCGGGAGGTGAGAGGGGCTGAGGGCGCCAGCGACCACGCGCCGGCGTGGGTTATTCTCAAAGACCATGGACTGAGAAACCAGAAGCGGAACCGGGCAGCACCGAATGCCAAGCGGGCGAGGAAACAGGACTCTACTGGGCTTGCTAAGATCGGATAGTTTGGTTTCCCTTCGGTCCGGTTGGCGATGGGAGCCCTGACGGGCCGCCCGTTCAAACCGCCTGTTCAACTTGTGCACCCCGTGAGCAACGTGAAAAGTCGCCCTATCGTTATCCTGACGCTCAGTTTGATCGCTCTCGTCGCCGGCGGACTCTGGCTTTGGACGCCGGATAAATCGCGGGCGGCGCTCGAGGCTAAGTATCTCAATGCGCCGGGCGACATGATCGAGGTCTCGGGTCAGCGGCTGCATGTGCGCGACACCGGCCCGAAAGACGCGCCGGCCGTGATCATGATTCACGGCTTCGGCTCGAGCCTTCACACGTGGGAGCCCTGGGCGCGCGCGCTTCAGGGGGAATTCCGGGTCATTCGCCTCGACCTGCCTGGCGCCGGTTTATCGGAGCCGGATTCCACCGGCGTTTATACCGATGCCCGCACGATCGATCTGCTCACCGCGCTCATGGACCGGCTCGGCGTGGCGAGGGCCAGCCTGATCGGCAATTCGATTGGCGGCAGGATAGCCTGGACCTTCGCCGCCCGTCATCCGGAACGGGTGACGAAGCTCGTGCTCATCTCACCGGACGGTTTCGAAAGCCCCGGCATCGCCTATGACCAGAAGCCCGAAGCGTCCGCGATGGCCGAGGTGATGCGCTACGTGCTCCCCAAGCCGCTGCTCCGCACCAATCTCACAGCGGCCTATGGCGATCCGGCAGCCCTGACCGACGCAACGGTGGATCGCTACTACGATCTGATGCTTGCGCCCGGCGCGCGTGGCGCTTTGATCGCCCGTATGGAACAGACCGTGCGCACAGATCCGCTCCCCCTCTTACAGAGCATTCGCGCGCCGGTCTTGCTGGTTTGGGGGGAGAAGGACACCATGATTCCGGTCAGCAACGCCGCCGATTACGCCAAAGCGCTGCCGAATAGCACCCTCGTGACCTTCCCGAGGCTCGGGCACGTGCCGCAAGAGGAAGCGCCCGTGGAGTCGCTCGAACCGGTCGCGGCCTTTCTTCGGCAGCCCTAGGGTTTCCCGGCGGGCTCTTTTGACAGTCGCTCAAAGATGCCGCGAATCTCGGCCATCGAGGCTCTGCCGATGGCGTCGTTCTCAACCTCTTCCATGGTCCACATCCAACTTCGAGCGGGGTCGTGACGCATCGACCACTCGGGAAAGAGCCGGGCCTCGATGTCGCCGGACCACAGATTGACCACGTCCACATGGCGATCATCCTGCAGGATGCGGGAGAACGCGGCGGTCACCACGTCGCGCGGGCCTTCGAGTAGCTGCATGAACAGATCTTCGCGGCAGATCAGGGCGCCAGTGATGCCGTCGCGCGCATTGTTGCGTCGCGCCGCGGAGAGAATTCCCGCCAGCACGAGCTCATCGTAGCCGAACGGGCGTGAGGCATAGATTAATTGCATGTCTCTCAAGAGCCGCTCCTGCTGTTCGCGATTGACGTCCGGCGCTCAGATCGCTTCACTGTAAGGCGGGAGTTACACCTCGACCTAACAATTAGATCAACAGGGGTGCCATGTCTGCGTCCAAGGGCAGTCTCCACGAGCGGCTCCGCGCCGCTACGCGGCCGCTGCATGATGGGTTGGAGCGTGCGGTGAATATCGGCGAGCGCCTCGCTTCGCGGCAGCGCTATGCCGGCCATCTCGTGAGGCTCTGGGCGCTGCATGCCGCAGCCGAGAAGGCCTTGCAGTCATTGGATTTTTCGCGTTTCGGCTTCATTTATCCCGCGCCCTATCGATCGGCTCTGATCGAGGAGGATCTCGCCTATCTCGGAATTCCCGCCGACGTGTTGCGGCGCACCGATCTGCCGACTGTGCCGCGTCTAGAAACCATCCCGGCTGGGTTGGGTTGCCTTTATGTGTTGGAGGGTTCGGCCAAGGGTGCGAGGGCCATCCTCCCGGATATCAGGGCGGCGCTGGGGCTTGATGCCGAGAGGGGCGCAAAATTCTTTTACGGGTTTGGACGCGAGACGGGAGATCTGTGGCGCGCCTGTGTGACTGCCATCAACGCTATTGATCCTTCGTCGGCTGATGCCGATCGCGCGGTCGAGGCTGCGACCGGGACCTTTCTCATGTTCCGTGAGGGGCTGGTTGCCACGGACCACGGCGCGCTTCTCCCGCCGCGCGCGCCGGATCAGCCCTCGTGGGCGCCGCCGCCGGCATACGCGGCAGGCCGGGCCCGACCCTAGGACGCGAGGCAGCCATGACCGGCGTCAAACCAGACGAGACCCCCGTCACGGCCAAGAACGTGGATTTTTCGAACTGCGACCGTGAGCTCGTGCAGTTTCCGGCTGCTATCCAGCCGCATGGCGCAATGCTCATCATTGGTGAGCCTGACTTTGTCATCTTGCAGGCCAGCGCCAATTGCGCGGATTTGCTCGGCGTGGCGGCCGAGGACCTGCTCGGCAAGAGTATCGCCGAGGTCCTGGGCGAGGGGGCGCCCAGCATTCTTCGCACGTCTCCGGCTCATGTCGCTCGACAATACGCCGGTCCACGTGGTGCGGGAGTTCTTCGCCGGCTCGGCGCGGGGGGTGAACATTTTTGCCCATCGCTGCGATGGCGTCCTGATTCTCGAACTCGAACTCATCTCGAACGAACTCAATTGGGAGAACGGGAACGGAAATCTCTACTCGGACGTACGCGCCACTATCGCGCTGCTGCAAGCGACGAAGGGCTTGCAGGATTTCTTCGACCTCGCGGTGGAACGTATCCGCGCGTTCAGTGGCTATGACCGGGTCATGGCCTACAAATTTGCCGAGGACGGCAGTGGCCATGTGATCGCCGAGGCCAAACGCGAGGATTTGGAGCCTTATTTGGGGCTGCATTATCCCGCCACCGACATTCCGGCGCCGGCGCGGCGCATGTTCTCCTTGAGCTGGCTCAGGCATCTGCCTGACGTCGATTACGTGCCTGTTCCGCTGGTCCCGGAAAATCACCCGGAGACCGGGAAGGCCATCGACATGAGCTACGCCATGCTGCGGAGCGTGTCGGTGATGTACTCCGACTACCTCAAAAACATGGGCGTGAAATCCACCATGGTCATGCCACTAATGAAAGAAGGGGCTCTGTGGGGCCTCATCTCGTCCATGCATCACAGCGGGCCGCGGCATGTGCCCTATGAGGCGCGCATGGCCGCCGAATTCCTGGCCCATATGCTGTCGCTTCTCACCGCCGCCAAGGAGGATGCCGAAGGCGCCGATCGGCGGCTGCGGATGACGGGCGTTATCGATCAACTGGTTGAGGCCTTGTGCCGGGAGCCCGACCTCCATGTTTCGCTCGGAGATCGCGATCGGGAACTCAATCTCCTGTCGCTGATCGACGCCCAGGGCGCCGCCGTTGTCTCCCGCGGTCTTGTCTCGTTGATGGGAGAAACGCCCACCGAGCAGGAGGTGCTGGACCTCGCGGCGTGGCTCGTGAGGGCGAACCAGCCCGTTCTCGCTACCGACCGTCTGCCCGAGATCTACCCGCCAGCCGAAGCCTTCAAATCGGTGGCGAGCGGAGTTCTAAGCGCGCGTCTGTCGAGCAGCGACCGGGAGTACGTGCTGTGGTTCCGCCCCGAGCATATCGAGATCGTGAAGTGGGCCGGCGATCCAAAAAAGCCGGTCAAGGTTAGCGAGACCGACGGCGAGGTCCGGCTGATGCCGAGAAGCTCTTTTGCCCTATGGAAGGAGAGCGTCACGGGCCGTTGCGATCCCTGGCATAAGCACGACACGGAGGCCGTAGCCGAGCTGCGGCAAGCCATCATGGAGGTGATCCTCAACCGGGCCGCGGAGATCGAGCAGGCCAACCGGGCGCTGGCCGAAGCCAATATCGAGCTCGACAGCTTCGCCTATGTGGCTTCGCACGACCTGAAAGAGCCTCTGCGCGGCATACACCACATGGCCACCTTTCTGAAGCGCGGGCTTGCCGGCGGCCTGGACGCGCAGGAACAGCATCAGTTGGAGACGATCCTCAAGCTCAGCCGACGCATGGACGACCTTATTGAATCGCTTCTGCAATATTCACGCACGGGCCGGACCGATCTGGCAATGGAGCGGACCAACCTCGACATCCTGGTCGAGGAGGCGCTAATGTCCTGCAAGGTACTGATATCAGATACAAATACCGATATCAGAAGGCCCGTTCCGCTTGGCTTCGCCCATTGCGACGTGGTGCGCCTTGGCGAGGTTTTCGAGAACCTCATCACCAACGCCGTCAAGTACAACGACAAGGCCGAACGATGGGTCGAGATTGGAGTCGAACAGGACGGCCCAAAGCGCTATTATGTTAGGGACAACGGGATCGGCATCGAAGCCGACGTGAGGGAACGCATTTTTGAGATTTTTCGGCGTATCCACGGACCCGAGGAATTTGGCGGGGGCGTTGGAGCGGGCCTGACAATCGCCCGGAAAATCGTGGAGCGCCACGGTGGAAGTATGTGGGTCGACTCGGAAATGGGCCGGGGTTCGACCTTCTACTTCACGCTCAGTCCGGAGGCGCCCAAATGAGTGTCAGTACGATCATTTCCGTCGAGGATAGCGATACCGACTTCCTCGCTTTGCGTCATGCCCTGCAGGTCGCTGGCGTGACCAACCCGATCGAGCGGTGCGAGAACGGCAGGGTAGCGGCTGGATACCTGTTGTCGGAGCGACGTTCGCTTGCCGAGCAGGCCTCCCTCATCATGCTTGATCTCAACCTGCCCGGAATTGATGGACGGGAACTTTTGCGGCGGGTCCGCGCGCGCGATCCCGATCGGACGGTCCCAATCATCGTTCTGTCGACCTCGTCTCATCCGAAAGATATTGACACCTGCTACCGGGCCGGGGCCGACGCCTATATGGTGAAGCCGTTGGAACTCGAAGACTGGGAAACCAAGGTCGGCCAACTTGCGCATTGTTGGCTAAAGCCACTGGACGGGGCCAAGGACTGCGGCCAGGCCGCGCAGACCCAACCAAGCACCAACGCTGCTGGCGACGATTCGCTCTATCGCATCATCGAAGGCGAAATCATTCCGCGCCTCCTGTTGATGCACTGCTTTGAGGGAGATGAGCGGAAGACGCCGCCACTACCGCCCTTAGAGTTCGTGGCCGGAGAGGAAGAGGTTGCGGAGCTCACGCGCCTGCTCTTGACGCAGGATCTGAGCGTCATCGTGGCCTATGTAGAGACGATGCGCTGCCATGGCGCCACGCTCGGCTCGCTTTACCTTTCGCTGTTTGCCCCGGCGGCCCAATTGGTGGGGGACTGGTGGCGGAGCGATCGCTGCGACTTCACCGAGGTGTCGATAGCGCTGTCGCGCCTGCAACGGTTGATGCGGGAGCTCACCCCGATCAACGGAGCCACGAAGCACTAAGATCGGTCGGCTAACCGCCTAACGATGCGTGATCCGGTATAGGCCGACGTCAAGGACGCCGGTGCGAAAGCCGACCTCGCAATAGGCGAGGTAATAGCGCCACATGCGCTTGAACCGCTCGCTGCCGAGATGCGGGGCATCTGCCGGCGGGCGGGCTTTCTCATATCGCGCGCGCCAGTCCGCCAGCGTGCGCGCATAGCTTTCGCCGAACATGTCTCTCGACCTCAAGCGCAGGCCCGCAGCCTCGACGTGCTGCGCGACATGCGTCACGGTCGGGAGCATGCCACCAGGGAAAATATAGCGCTGAATGAAGTCGGGTCGGCGCTGATACTCGGCAAAGCTTTTTTTGTCGATCGTGATGACTTGCAGGACCGCGTTACCGCCCGGCGCCAGGCAGCCCTTTAGCTTCTCGAAGTAGGTGGGCCAGTAGGCCTCCCCTGCAGCTTCGAGCATCTCGATGGAGACGATGGCATCGAAGGTTCCGGACGTGTCGCCGATAATCCTGTAGCTTGATCGCCACGGCCTCGGCGCATCCTGAATAGCGCATGCGCGCTTGGGCATACGCAAGTTGCTCATGGGACAGGGTGATGCCCGTCACGTTGCAGCCATGGCCCACTGCGAGGCGCTCGGCGAGCGCGCCCCAGCCGCAACCGATCTCCAGCACTTGATCGCCAGGTCGCACGTCGAGAAGAGAGATCGCGCGGTCGAGCTTCGCGATCTGAGCCTCCTCCAGCGATTGGGTGGGGCGGCTATAGAGCGCGGAAGAATAGTTCATCCCCTCGTCGAGCCAGCCTTCGTAGAAGTCATTGCCGAGGTCGTAATGGGCCTCGATATTTCGGCGGCTGCCCCGAGGCGTGTTGGCGCGTGCGGCGTGGTGCAGGCGCATGGCCAGCCGGCTGAGCGACAGGCCCTGCCAGGCGGCCTGAAGCGCGGTCTCGTTGCGTTGGAAACAGTCGAGCAGCGCCACAAGATCCGGGGTAGACCAATCGCCATCCATATAGGCCTCGGCAAACCCGATATCGCCGCCCACGATCACGCGCCGGAGCGCGCGCCAGCGCTTGAGATCGAGCCGGGCGTTCGGACCCGGACGCGCGCCGTGATGCTCTATCTTCCCGCCCAGCGGCAGCGTGATCGTCAGCGTGCCGGTGTCGAAGGGGCGCAACAGGCGCCGGAGCACGGCGGACGCCAAAGGTTCCGCCGCCAGTCTCCTGGCCGGAGTTCGGCGCAGCGCGCCGGAGCGCGCGCTTTGCACATCGTCACAACTCATGTCGAGCTCCGTGGGATCGTTGATGCCGGCATGGCCGTTGCCGTCTCCTCCGGTGCGGTAGGCTTTGGCTGGAGGCGCACACCTTTCAGCCAGAGCAGAAGGGCCTCCCAGTGAATGCCGAGCGTCACCTTCAGGGTCATGAGCGGATGCGTGAACAGGAGTTTGAGCAGAGCGACATCGGTCAACGCCACACGCCGGCCGAGGAGGGAGGCCACGATCACGTCGCCCGACGGGTCGGACCCGCGAATGACCACGCGGACCGTCGAATCCGGTTCGACCACGCTGAAGTCGTAGCGCATGTCCATGCCGAGAAACGGCGAGACATAGAAGCGTTTGGCGCAATGCTGACGGATGGCGCCGCTCTCTGCCTCGGGCGCGGCGATCAGATATGTATGGTGTTCGCCGAACGTGTTGCGCACCTCGTATAGGAGGGCCGCGAGCGAGCCGTCGCTGCCGGTGGCAGAAATAGATGCTGAGCGGGTTGAACACGTAACCGAGCAGGCGCGGCATGGCGAGCAGCCGGATCGGGCCGCCGTCGAACGCGATGCCGGCGGATGCCAGATGCCCCTCCACCGCCGCCCGGAGCGGCTGGGACTCGCCGCCATCGTGGTCGGCGTCATGAAAGCTGAATAGATTGAAGCGGTTGTGAGAGAAGAGCCTGAGGCGGCGGCTGAGCGCGGCCACCTCGTCGAGATCGAGCAGTATCCAATAGGCGCGATAGGCAAGGCTGTGGCGGCGCGGGCGCAGACGGTGGTGGGTCACGCGACCCACGTAGAGGGCGGAGGCGGTAGTCACGGGACGAGCGCGGCCTCTGTCGTGGGGTTGCTCGGCGCGGCCGCATCCTCAAGGCCACAGCGATGCCAAGGCCGCGCCAAACCGCCGAGCGCCTCGGCGGTTTCGAGTCCCGATTTCAGGCCGTCTTCGTGGAACCCTGCGCCGAAATAGGCGCCGCAAAACCAAGTGTTTCGCGCGCCCTGCAACGTGGACAGCTTGGCTTGCGCTCGAAGCGCGCGGGCGTCGTAGATCGGATGGTCGTAGATATCGGTGTGATAAACGCTGCCCGCGCGCGGCGCGCGGACAGGATTCAGGGTCACGAAATATTGGCGGTCGCCGGCGATGCCTTGGAGGGCATTCATCCAATAGGTCACGCAGAGACCATCACCCTTGTCAGTGTCCGGTCCCAGATAATTCCAACTCGACCAGGCCGCCCGACGCTTCGGCATCAGGGACTCGTCCGCGTGGAGCACAGCGCGATTGCGGCTGTAGCGGAAGGCGCCGAGCACATCGGCTTCATGCGGCGACGGATCGGTCAGCAGCGCCAGAGCTTCGTCGGCGTGGCTGGCGACGACGACATGATCGAAGCGGGTCAGGCTTCCGGTTGAATCTCGTACCTCCACGCCGCCCGTATCCCGCGTGATGGCAACGGCCGCGCAGTTCAGGCGCACATGATCGGCAAATCCTGCCGTCAGCTTGGCCACATAGGATTTGCTGCCGCCCACGACGGTCCGCCAGACCGGCCGGTCTTGAAGTTTGAGGAGGCCGTGATTGTCGAAAAAGCGGATGAAGGAGGCTGCCGGATAATCGAGGAGCGTTTCCGGCGACGCCGACCAGATGGCGCCCGCCATGGGCAGCAAATGATCCCGTTGGAAGGCTAGGCTGAAGCGATGCTGCCGCAGATAGTTGTCGAGAGAGAGATCAGGATCCGTGATCGCTGAAAGATCCCCGGGCGCCCGCCGATAGAAGCGCAAGAGCTCCGAGAGCATCGACCAAAACCGCGGACGAAGGAGGTTTTTCTTCTGCGCGAACAAACTCGCCACGCTGTTCCCTGCGTATTCAAAAGCGCCGCCGCCCAGTGAGACGGCGAAGCCCATGTTGGATGATTTTGTCGCAACGTCAAGATGCTGGAACAGCTTCACTAGGTTAGGATAGTTGACAGTGTTATAGACGATGAACCCGGTATCGATGGGGATGGGCCCGTCCGAGCCGCGAATCTCGACGGTATTGGTATGGCCGCCGAGGCGGGAAGCCTTCTCGAAAACCGTCACGCGATGATGCTTGGCGAGGAGCCAAGCCGCCGAAAGCCCGGCGATTCCGGTGCCGATGATCGCGATTGAGAGAGGCTGGTTTTCGGAGGTCTGCATGAAGCGTCAATTCCAAGCCGGGGTCATGGCAGCACCCAGGAGGCACGTGCCAAGTTCCAGTTACGAGCGCCGCAGTCGATTGGATGCATCGGCATCCAGGATCAATGCGCGCGCCCTCCGGCCAGGAAGTTCAGTCCACATGGGGTGGCGGGCGGTGCATCCCCCGTTTCCCAGACACCGTATCTTGGCTGGTGTCGTTCCAGGAACGCAAGGGCAATGAGCCTCACGACCATTCTCTCGGTGATCTTCGCTCAAATGCTGGCGCTCTCCGTCATCATGACCGGGGCCTGGGTCATTCAGCAGCGTACGCGCAACAGCGGATTCGTGGACGCGGTTTGGACATTCGGCCTTGGCCTGGTCGGCATTGTCTCGGCACTGATCCCGCTCAACGGCGTTGAGACGTCGACCCGACAGATTGCCGTCGCCCTCATCATGCTGGCTTGGTCATTACGTCTTGGGCTTCATATCGTCCGCCGGTCTTTGGTACGTGCCGACGATCCGCGTTACGGGGCGCTCATCCGCCAATGGGGTTCCCATGCCCGCCGCCAGATGTTCATCCTGTTGCAGAAACAGGCGGTGGTCACACTGCCATTGGCCATTGCCATTTTCGTGGCGGCGCACAACCCGGCGCCGTTCGGCCGGATGCAGGATTGGCTCGGCATACTCGTGATCCTGCTCGGCGTGCTCGGGGAGGGGCTTGCCGACCGGCAGCTGCGCGGCTGGCTCGCGTCACGCAAGGAAGGTGAGCGCATTTGCGACGTTGGGCTGTGGCGATGGTCGCGGCATCCGAACTATTTTTTCGAATGGGTGTTCTGGCTTGCCTTCCCACTTTTCGCCATCGAGCTCGGCGGCGGCTATGCATCGGGATGGTTGGCGCTTGTTGCCCCCGTCTGCATGTATTGGCTGCTCGTTTATGTCTCCGGCGTGCCGCCTTTGGAGCAGCACATGGTTGCCAAGTATGGTGACGCTTATCGAGCCTATCAGGCGCGCACGAGCGTGTTTTTTCCGCGTCCGCCGGCGGAGGGCTCGGCATGAGCTTCAAGGAAGCGGCTATTGGCGCTTTCGAGCGGGTGCCTATCCCGGATTCGGTGACGCGCTTGGCCATCGAGACGCTGGTCAGCCGGACGCGGCGCGCCATGCCGGAAGATGCTCACGCAGTGACCCGCGGCTTCATTCAGGCCATGCAGACGCGTCCCATCGCCGTCTACACAGAAGCTGCCAACGTGCAGCACTACGAGGTGCCTGCTGACTTCTTCGGCCTCGTGCTCGGGCCGCGGCGCAAATATTCTTGCTGCCTCTACGCGGGGGAGGGCGGCACGCTAGCAGAAGCCGAGGATCATGCGCTGGCCGAGACCGCGGCCCATGCCCGGCTCGCCCAAGGCCAAAGCATTTTGGAGCTTGGCTGCGGCTGGGGCTCGCTGTCCCTGTTCATGGCCGAGACGTTCCCGCAGAGCAACATTCTTGCCGTGTCAAACTCGCGGTCCCAGCGCGCCTATATCGAGGGTGAAGTCGCGGCTCGCGAACTCGCCAATCTTCGTGTCGTCACCGCCGACGTAAACGGATTTCGGCCTGACGGGGTCTTCGACCGGGTGGTGTCGGTGGAGATGTTCGAGCATGTGTCGAACTGGGCGGCGCTTCTGTCAAAGGTAAGGTCTTGGCTCAAGCCTGACGGGCTTCTCTTCATGCATGTGTTCAGTCATGCCCGCGTGCCTTACGCCTTCGACCACACCGATCAAACCGATTGGATCGCCCAGCATTTCTTCACTGGCGGCATCATGCCGAGCCACGCACTGATCCGGGAGTTTGACGGTTTGTTCGAGGTCGTCGATGACTGGAGGTGGAGCGGTCGGCACTATGCGCGAACGGCCGACGACTGGCTTGCCAACATGGACCGTAACGAGAAGGCCGTGGCGCAGGTGTTGCGGCCCGTCTACGGCGACGATGCCAAGCTTTGGCAGCGCCGCTGGCGTCTCTTCTTCCTAGCGACCGCCGGCCTGTTCGGACATCGCGGCGGCCAAGAGTGGGGCGTGAGCCATCACCTGTTACGGCCGGTGCCAACCTAGAGGCTAACCCGGCGTTCGCCCGAGCCACTGCAAGATCAGCGTTGTGAGGACAGCCACGACGGCGACCACCACCGCGCCGTAAGCGAGGTCGATGACGGTGATCTTGAGCGTCCAGTTGCGCAAGGTGGCGAAGTTGGTGAGGTCGTAGGTCCCGTACGTAACCAGCCCCAGAATTGCTCCATAGAGAGCGGCCTCCGCAGCCGAATTGGACCTGAGCGCCGGGGTCACCGCGAACAACACGATGCCGATCGGGAACAGCAGGTAGAAGGCAATGGCCGGACCCAGCCGAACAGCCGGCGCCAGGACATCGCCGAGGGTGGCGCGATAGAGCGAGGCCCCCGTGGTGGTGAGCCACAGCGCGTCGATCACCCCAAAGAGCACCAGTGCGATCACGTAAGCGAGCAGATAGGTCATCATTTTCGGGGCCTCCTGGGCAGCAGATCGTCCACGAATATCATGCGTGACGGGTTCCACAGTCCATGTTATAAACCGGGGATGTCAGCGAAGTTGACACATCTTCGTGTAATCTTAGCTAGACCAAGGGGCTTTTGCGCCGGCGTGGTTCGCGCTATCGAGATCGTCGAATGGGCGCTCGCCCGGTACGGCCCGCCGGTCTATGTCCGTCACGAGATTGTCCACAACAAGCACGTGGTCGAGCGCCTGAGGGCGAGCGGCGCCATCTTCGTGAACAGCGTGGATGAGATTCCGCGAGGCGCCATCACCGTTTTCAGCGCCCACGGTGTTTCCCAAGATGTAGAGCGGGCCGCCGGCGTGCGGGGGCTCGACGTGATCGACGCTACCTGTCCACTCGTGCGCAAAGTGCATAACGAGGGGCGCCGCTATGCCGAGAAGGGCTGCGACGTCATCTTGATTGGCCATCACGGCCATGCGGAGGTGGAGGGCACCAGCGGCCAAATTCCGGGCAATCTCCATATCGTTTCCTCCGTGGAGGACGTGGCTCGACTCGATGTCTGCGATCCGGCGCGCGTCGCCTATGTGACTCAGACCACGCTCAGTATCTACGACACGCAGGACATCATCCAAGCTTTGCGAAGGCGGTTTCCCGCCATCGTCGGGCCCGATACCCGCGACATCTGCTACGCGACGCAGAACCGGCAGAAAGCCGTGATTGAGCTCGCCAAGCGCGTTCAGCTCTTGCTTGTCGTGGGATCAAGCAACAGTTCGAACTCAAACAGGCTGCGTGAGATGGGTGAGGCGGCAGGCGTCGCAAGCCACTTGATCGAAGGCGCCGCGGCGCTCGATCCGGCTTGGCTCGATGGTGTCGAGACGGTCGGGCTCACGGCGGGAGCGTCCGCGCCCGAGACCGTCGTTCAAGAAACGATTTGCCGCTTGCGCTCGCTGCGGTTGATCTCGGTCGAGGATCTCGACGGCGTCGAAGAGAAGGTAAGGTTCCAGCTACCCGAGCGCATCGGTGATATGGAGAGGCTGACCGCTTAGCCTCTCCTGAAATGCGCGCCTGGCTCTAAGCGTTTCTGGGGGACGAGTGAAACCCGTTTTTCCATTCACGGCCATTTCTGGCCAAGACGAAATGAAGCTCGCGCTTCTTCTAGCCGCGATCGATCCGGCAATCGGCGGTGTGCTGGTGTTCGGGGATCGGGGCACGGGCAAATCGACCGCCGTGCGTGGGCTCGCCGGACTCTTGCCGCCCATGCGTGTCGTGTCCGGCTGCCGGTATCATTGCGATCCCGGCGCCAACGGAGCCGCCTGCGAGGAATGCCATGAGCGCGCCGCGCAAGGCAGGCTCAAGAGCGAGCTCGTGCCGGTGCCGGTGGTCGACCTGCCGCTCGGCGCCACCGAGGATCGGGTCGTGGGCGCTCTTGATCTGGAACGGGCACTCTCGAGTGGGGAGAAATGCTTCGAGTCCGGACTGCTCGCGCGGGCGCATCGCGGTTTCCTCTATATCGACGAAGTCAATCTGCTCGAGGACCATCTCGTCGACCTTCTGCTCGATGTGGCCGCCTCGGGAGAGAATGTCGTCGAGCGCGAAGGTTTGAGCGTGCGGCATCCGGCGCGTTTCGTGCTGATCGGCAGCGGCAATCCGGAAGAGGGCGAGCTCCGCCCGCAATTGCTCGACCGCTTCGGCCTCTCGGTCGAAGTGCGGACGCCCGACGAGATCGCCACCCGTGTCGAGGTGGTGCGCCGCCGCGACGCCTTCGAGCGCGACCCGGCAAAATTCATCGGCGCTTGGCAGGCCGAGGAGGAGGGCATGCGTGCGCGCATTGGCGCCGCCCGCAAGCGGCTCAACGCAATAAAAACCCCCGATGCACAGTTGACCAAGGCGGCCGAGCTTTGCGTCGGCGTTGGTACAGACGGTTTGCGCGGGGAACTGACCCTGATGCGCGCCGCCCGCGCGTTTGCGGCGCTCGAGGGCGACAAGGCGGTGACCCAGGATCATCTTCGGAAGGTGGCCGCGCCCGCGCTGCGCCATCGGCTGAGACGCAACCCCCTCGACGAAGGAGGCTCCACGGTGCGGATCGAACGCACCGTCGAGGAGCTCTTCGGTGTCTGACGCCCGCGACCCTGCCGTCTCTTCCCGCGCTGGCGATGCGCGCCTCGCGGCCGTCCTCCTCGCCATCGACCCCACCGGACTGGGTGGCGTCGCGTTGCGCGGGCGCGCGGGCGGGGCCCGCGAGACATGGCTCGGCCTGCTGCGCAAAGTCCTGCCGGCGGCGACGCGGCTGCGCCGGCTGCCGGCCCACATCACCGACGACCGGCTCCTCGGGGGGCTCGATCTCGCCGCGACCCTGGCTGCGGGGCGCCCCATCGTCGAGCGCGGCGTGCTTGCGGATACCGACGGCGGCCTGCTCCTCGTGCCGTTGGCCGAGCGCATGTCGCCCGCGATCGCGGCGCGTATCGCTGCCGCCATGGACCAGGGCGAGGTGGCGATGGAGCGCGATGGCCTCACCCAACGCCAGCCAACGCGGTTCGGCGTTGTCGCTCTCGATGAGGGGATCGGCGAGGATGAGCAGCCGCCCACGGCGCTCCTCGACCGGCTCGCCTGCCATATCAGCCTCGACGACATCGGGGGCGGCGACATTCGCACCGCCGAGACCGGCACGAATGTCTCGCCGGAAGATGTCATTCAGGCAAGAGACCGCCTGAGCGATGTCGCCGTGACGGCCGAGGCCATCGAGGCCCTTTGTGGGGTCGCGGTGGCGCTTGGCATCGCCTCTCTCAACGCACCGCTTCTCGCCCTGAAAGCCGCCTGTTGCGTCGCAGCGCTACGTGGCCACGCCACGGTGGATGACGAAGACGTGGCGACCGCGGCCCGGCTCGTGCTCGCTCCGCGCGCTACGGGGATTCCCATGGTTCAGGAGCAAGAGGAGGAGGACCCCGAACCGCCAGACGAAGAGCAACAGGACGCTCCCGATCCGCAACGGCCGGATGATGCGTCCGAACAGACGACGCCGAGCGACGCCGAGTTGCAAGAGATCGTTTTGGCGGCGGCCCGCGCCGCGATTCCGCCAGGCCTCCTCGCGCGCCTTATCGGCCGGCAGTCGTCTAGGGCGCGCAATTCGGCCCCAGGCCGCGCGGGTCAACGTCAGCAGACGACACGGCGCGGCCGGCCCGCCGGGACACGGCGCGGCGACTTGCGCGGCGGCGAGCGGTTGAACATCCTCGAGACGCTGCGGGCCGCCGCACCCTGGCAGCGCCTGCGGATCCGCATTCAGCCGCTGCGCGAAAGCGGTCCTCGGCGTATCGAGGTTCGGGCGGACGACTTCCGGATCAAGCGCCTCAAGGACCGGCGCGAGACCGTCACCATCTTCGTGGTGGACGCATCGGGGTCGAGCGCCCTCCATCGCCTTGCCGAGGCCAAAGGCGCGGTCGAATTGCTTCTTGCCGATTGCTACGTGCGCCGCGACGAGGTGGCGCTACTCTCATTCGGTGGCCGGGGGGTCGAGCTGTTGCTGCCGCCGACCCGATCGCTCACCCGGGCCAAGCGATGCCTCGCCGATCTTCCAGGTGGCGGGGGAACGCCGCTGGCGGAGGCCTTGGACCAGGCGGCAGCACTGGCGACCGCGATGAAGCGCAAGCACCAGACGCCAACCATCGTGGTGTTGACCGACGGACGCCCCAATATTGCCCGCGACGGCAGTAAAGGTCGGGAAGCGGCCGAACACGATGCGATGGGCGCTGCCCGCGCTTTGCGCGACACCGGCATTGCCGTTCTTCTGATCGACACCTCGCAGCGGGTCGAGGTCGCCGCCGCACGGTTCGCCGAGGCCATGGGAGCGCAATACGTGCCCCTACCTTATGCCGATGCACAAGCGCTCTCCGACGAGGTCAAGGCGAGGATCGGGAGCCCAGCGTGACCGGCAAGCTCGACTTTGAACGGGATAGCGAGGACTGGCCGAATCGCGAAGCAAGCCGGTTTGTCTCTGCCGCCGGCTTGACTTGGCACGTCCAGATGATGGGCTCCGGCCCGGTGGTACTGCTGGTGCATGGGACCGGCGCCTCTAGTCACTCTTATGGCGAACTCGCGCAAATCCTCTCCAAGGCCTTCACGGTCGTGGTGCCGGATCTGCCGGGACATGGCTTTACCGAGTTGCCGCCGGCGTCGCGGCTTTCTCTCCCGGCCATGGCGCGGGATGTCGGGGCGCTCTTGACGGTGCTCAAGCTTAGGCCCGTCATCGCGGTCGGGCACTCGGCGGGCGCGGCCATCCTCATCGAGATGTGCCTGGATGGGTTGATCGCACCCGATGTGGTGTTGAGCCTCAACGGTGCGCTGCTGCCCTTCGAAAGCGTGGCCGGCCAGTTCTTCTCGCCGCTCGCCAAGCTGCTCGCGCTAAACCCCGTCGTACCCCGGCTGCTCTCTTGGCGTGCCTCCAATACGGCCGCGGTCAATCGCCTGATCCGAAATACAGGTTCCCACCTGGAACCCGAGTCTGTCGGCTACTACGCGCGCCTGTTTCGCAGCGAGAGCCATGTCGCCGCGGCGCTCGGCATGATGTCCAGATGGGATTTGGTGGCCTTCGCGAAGCGCCTCGGCGCGCTAAAGACGCCGCTTGTCCTTGTGGTCGGAAGCCAGGACCGGGCGATTTCGTCGGACGATGCCTTCAAGGTCCGCAGCCGGGTGGCCAAGGCTGAGGTGGTGGTGCTACGCGGGCTGGGCCATCTCGCCCACGAGGAGCGGCCCGAGGAAATCGCGGAAATCGTGGTCAAAGTGGCTCATCGCACCCGTGTACCGGCCCAGGCCTGAAGTCCTCGCTTTCCAGCTTGGCAAAAATAAGTGACACCGCTAATGTCAAGTTATGTTGACAACCGCACCTGCAAGGGGGAAGGCAGCGCGGGTCGGTAAGCCGGGCCGGCATGCCGTCGTGATCGGCAGTGGCTTTGGTGGCCTGGCCGCCGCGATCAGGCTCGGTGCCAGGGGCTACCGGGTCACTGTCCTCGAAAAGCTCGATGCCCCGGGCGGCCGCGCCTATGTCTTCCGTCAGGATGGCTTCACCTTCGATGCCGGTCCCACCATCGTCACAGCCCCCTTCCTGCTCGAGGAGCTATGGGCGCTCTGCGGACGTGAGCTTGCCGATGATGTTGATCTGCGTCCTCTCGATCCGTTCTACCGCATCCGCTTTCACGATGGCACGGAACTCGATTGCCTCGGCGATGACGAGGCCATGCGGGCCGAGGTGGCGCGCCTCTCGCCCAACGACCTCGCGGGCTACGACGCCTTCATGCGGCAGGCCGAGGCGATCTACCGCGTCGGCTTCGAGGAACTCGGCGCGGTGCCTTTCAGTTCGTGGTCCGACATGGTCAAGGTGCTCCCCGAGTTTGTGCGCCTGCAAAGCTATAAGACCGTGTATGGGCTTGCGTCGAAATACGTGCGCGATCCGAGACTGCGATTCGCCTTGAGCTTCCATCCGCTCTTCGTCGGCGGCAACCCGTTCAAAGTGACCTCGATCTACGGCCTCATCGCCTTCCTGGAGCGTCGCTACGGGGTGCATTTCCCCATGGGTGGCATGGGCAAGCTGGTGCAAGGCTTGGCGCGGCTCATTGAGCGTCAAGGCAACGACATCCGCTATGGCGCCGAAGTCGGCGAGATCACCGTAGAGGGGCGTGCCGCGACAGGCGTGCGGCTCACGTCAGGCGAATACATCAAGTCCGACATCGTCGTGTCCAATGCCGACGCGGCTTGGACCTACCGGAAACTTCTTCCCGCCGCAGCGCGCCGCCGTTGGACCGACAAGAAGCTGGATCGGGCCAGCTACTCGATGGGGCTGTTCGTCTGGTATTTCGGCACGTCGCGGCGATATCCCGACGTCAAGCATCACACCATCCTGCTCGGGCCGCGCTATGAGGAATTGCTGAGCGACATCTTCAAGCGCCGTGTCCTCGCCGAGGATTTCAGCCTTTATCTGCATCGGCCGACGGCGACCGATCCTTCCCTCGCACCGGAAGGTTGCGACGCCTTCTACGTGCTTTCTCCTGTTCCGCATCTCGATGCCTGCGTCGATTGGAGCATGAAGGCGCAGGCCTATCGGCGCGTCATCGCCGAGTTTCTGGATGAGGTGGCACTGCCGGGATTCCAGCAGCATATCGTCACCTCGCGGTTGATGACGCCGCAGGACTTCCATGATCGTCTCCTGTCTCATAAGGGCGCGGCCTTCGGCTTTGAACCGTTGTTCAGCCAGAGCGCCTGGTTCCGGCCGCACAACAAGGCCGAGGACATCGACCGGCTCTATTTGGTGGGCGCCGGCACGCATCCTGGGGCCGGCGTGCCCGGCGTGCTGTGCTCGGCGAAAATTCTAGACAAGGTAGTGCCTCATGCAGCGCTTCTCTGAAGATACGCGGCGCACTGCCGACATCGCGGCCTGTCGAGCCCTGCTGAGATCTGGGTCGCGCACTTTTCATGCGGCGTCGTTTCTCCTCCCACGCCGCGTCCGCGAGCCGGCGTCAGTCCTTTATGCCTTCTGCCGGCTCGCGGACGACTCCGTCGACATTGAGCGCGGACCGGCTGCCGTTGTGCGGCTGCTGGCGCGCCTTGCCCGCGTCTACCGCGGAACGCCTGAGGCGCACCCAGCCGATCGCGCCATGGCCGAATTCGTGGACCGCTTCGCTATCCCGCAGCATTTGCCGGAGGCCCTGATAGAAGGTTTGGCGTGGGACGAGGCTAGTCGCCGCTACGAGGACCTCGCCGCGCTCCATGGCTACGCGGCGCGGGTCGCCGGAACGGTCGGCGTGATGATGGCACTGCTTATGGGCGTTCGCGGGGCCGCACCGTTGGCGCGCGCCGCGGATCTCGGCATTGCTATGCAGTTCACCAATATCGCGCGCGATGTGGGCGAGGATGCCCGGGCGGGCCGCGTGTATCTCCCACTCGACTGGCTCAGGGAAGCGGGTATCGAAGCCGACGCCTGGCTTTCCTCTCCCCGCTATACGCCCGCCCTCGGTGGTGTGATCGACCGCCTGCTCGACGTCGCCGACGGTCTCTATGCCCGGGCCGACACTGGGATCGCCGCACTGCCTGCAAGTTGCCGTCCCGGCATCCGCGCCGCACGGCTGCTTTACGCCGAAATCGGGCAAGAACTCCGCCGCAAAGGCCTCGACTCCGTGACGCAACGCGCCGTGGTGCCCGCAAGGCGCAAGCTCGGACTGCTTGCGGGTGTGTTGGCCGCGTCCGGGCGCGACCAACAGTTGGAAGGCGCGCCTTGCCTCGAGCAGGCAAGCTTCCTGCTCGCGGGCCTTGCGGAAGCGCCAACGAACTCTGGGACGGCTGCGGCGTTGCGTTGGTGGGATCTCCAGGCGCGCGTCATCTGGGTGATCGATCTGTTTGAGCGGATCGAGCGCCGCCGCGCTTCAGGAGCAACCGACGTCGCCGAGCGCGCAACAGCATGAGCGAAGATGGGGGTAAGCGATGAAGGTCATCAAGAAAGCGCCGGGTGAAAGCGCAACGCCGCTCCTCGACCGTGTTAATGTTCCCGCGGATCTCAAAGAGCTTCCCGAAAGTCAGCTGCAACAGCTGGCCGACGAGCTTCGGCAGGAGATGATCAGCGCCGTCTCGGTGACGGGCGGCCATCTCGGCGCCGGGCTTGGTGTGGTCGAGCTGACGGTTGCCCTCCACTACATATTCGATACGCCCGCCGACCGCCTGATCTGGGATGTCGGCCATCAGGCTTATCCGCACAAGATCTTGACCGGCCGGCGCGATCGCATTCGCACGATCCGTCAGGGCGGCGGCTTGTCGGGCTTCACCAAGCGCGCCGAGAGCGAATTCGATCCGTTCGGCGCGGCGCATTCCTCGACCTCGATCTCGGCCGGCCTCGGTATGGTGGTCGCCCGAGATCTCAAAGGCGAGACGAACAACGTGATCGCGGTGATCGGCGACGGCGCCATGAGTGCGGGCATGGCCTATGAGGCCATGAACAACGCCGGCGCCATGGACTCCCGGCTGATCGTTGTGCTCAACGACAACGATATGTCCATCGCGCTCCCGTCAGGCGCGCTGTCGCGCTATCTCGCGCGCATGACGTCGAGCGGCACCTATCTGCACCTTCGCGACATCGCCAAGCAGCTTGCGCACCGGCTGCCGAAGGAGTGGGAACGGCGCGCGGCGCGCATGGAGGAGTTGTCACGGACCTATTGGTCTGGTGGCGGTCTCTTCGAAGAGCTCGGATTCTACTATGTCGGGCCCATCGACGGACACGACCTGAACCAGCTCCTGCCGGTACTCAAGAATGTGCGCGACACAAAACAGGGCCCGATCCTCGTTCATGTAGTGACGAAGAAGGGCAAAGGCTACGCACCGGCCGAGGCCTCCGCCGACAAATATCACGGCGTGACCAAGTTCAACGTGATTACGGGAGCACAGGACAAACCGCAGGCCAAGGCACCGTCCTATACGAAGGTCTTCGCCGAAAGTCTCGCGATTGAGGCGCGGAAGGACCAGCGCATCGTCGGCATTACCGCGGCGATGCCGGATGGCACGGGTCTCGATGTGTTCGCGAAAGAGTTCCCCGAGCGCAGCTTCGATGTCGGCATCGCCGAGCAGCATGCGGTGACCTTCGCCGCGGGGCTGGCCGCCGAAGGCATGAAACCGTTCGCGGCGATCTACTCCACCTTCCTGCAACGCGCCTACGATCAAGTCGTGCACGACGTGGCCATCCAGAAGCTGCCGGTCCGCTTCGCCATCGACCGGGCGGGCGTGGTCGGGGCGGACGGGCCGACGCATGCGGGCTCCTTCGATGTGGTCTATCTCAATTGTCTGCCCGGATTTACCGTCATGGCCGCGGCGGACGAGGCCGAGCTGCGTCACATGGTGGCGACGGCGGCGGCCATCGACGACGGTCCGAGCTCTGTCCGCTATCCAAGAGGCGAGGGGACAGGCGTCGCCCTGCCGGCTGAGGGCGTCCCACTTGCCATCGGCAAGGGCAGGGTGCTTCGGGAGGGCGGTTCCGTGGCGCTTCTGTCTCTCGGCGGCCGCCTCCAAGAATGCCTCAAGTCGGCCGACCAGCTTGCCGCCTTAGGGCTCCCCGCCACCGTTGCCGACGCCCGCTTCGCCAAGCCGCTCGACCGGGAGCTGATCCTGCAGCTCGCTCGCCATCACGAGGTGCTCGTCACCATCGAGGAAGGCGCGCTCGGCGGGTTCGGGTCGCATGTGATGCAGCTTCTAAGCCTCGAAGGCTTGCTCGACGGCAAGCTCAAGGTGCGCACGATGGTGTTGCCCGACCTGTTCCTCGATCAGGACAAGCCCGAGGCGATGTACGCCAACGCGGGCCTCGACGCGAAGGGCATCGTCGCCACGGTTTTTGCGGCGCTCGGGCGCGATCTCGGAGCGATGGTGGCCAGCGGCCACGCCTGATGGCGGACCAACTCGGACTCATCGAGCTGATCTTGGTTTTCGGTGTTGTCTTGGCCCTCGCGGTTATCGAGCTGGTTCGTACGAGACGCGCGTTGGGCCAGCGGAAACGGGAGCCGTTGACGCCTCGGGAGGACTAGATGGGGTTCAGCCCGCTCGCCTTTATGGAACTTTTCGTCGTGCTGGCGTTCGCCATCGGCTGGCTGGTCCTTGAGCGCGTCGCCCGCCAATTGGATGAGCGCAAACGCGATGAAGAAGATGCGCCGCCCGACGATCCACCGGCTTGAGAATTACGATGCGCCCCGCCACCTGCGTCGCGGCATGCGGAACGGCAGCATCGCCCGCACGATGGGACTCGCGACGCGATCGAGGGACAGGCTTTCGTGTACCCCAAGCGTTTGTTCGCCGCCTATCTTCGCCGCCACCAGCGAGCGGGCATAGAACGGCGTATCCTCGAGCGTCTTAATCAGGTTCGGATGGCCATCGTCCGCGCGAGCCCGACGTCGGATGTGCCAGAATGTAGACGCCAGGTCCGCAAAAGGTGGCGCGGCGAAGGTTTCGATCCCGCCACGCGGATCGAAGCGGAGCGCCAGCGAGAGCGGTGGCCCCTGACGTGGGACGGTGTCGTAGAGAACCGCGGTGTTGTCTCCAACTTGCGCACGGGTCCAGTCCCATTCGACGAAGGCGGCTTCGAGAGGTTCGTCACCGAAATTGCAGTCGAGATAAGCGTGCCCCGTCCATCTGAGACGCGGCTTCTCCATGTCGACCTCGATCCGCGCACACGGCGCGATTGGATGCCAATGATGACGTTGCTTGGGATCGAGATCGAAAACCTGGCCGATGAGTGCGCTCGGTTCGACCCGTATAGTGCCAATGATGCGTGACGGAAACGGCACGGTGACCTCATTGACCTGGATGGTGAGCGTCGCTCCGTCCCAGTCGAGCCGGCTTGGACCGATCTGCAGGGAGCGCGCGTCACGGCGCAGATCCGCGCGTGTGCGCTCGGTGAGGGCCCAACATTTGGACGAGCGGCCGTACAGTGCCACGTTAAGCGCACAGTGGTTATGGGGATCGCCGCGGCCAAAGCGGCGCGCCGCCGCGTAATAAGGTGAGAATACGCTGCCGATGAAGGCGATGCTGGTGAGCGCATGGCTGCCGTCGTCGCTTATGCCGTCGACATACCACCAGACATAGCCGCCCTGGGGGACGGCCTGGCTGAAGTCAGGTCCGACAGGATGCTCGCGGCCGCGAGGCGTCCCGACAGCGCCGCCATGGGCACCCCCGGCCCCGGATGTGTGCTGCCCCCCGCGAGATAAAGGCCGGGGATCTTCGTTCGCGCTGTGGGTCGGGTGAACGATGCGGTCCAGCCATGCGAGGCCTGGCCGTAAAGTGCGCCACCGGTCGCCGGGTAGAGGCGGTCGAAGTCCGCCGGCGTCGTCGCCACCGACCCGACCGGATTGACGGTGAGTCCGCAGCGTTGCAGCTGGGCCAAGGCGCGTTCCTGGCATAGCTCGATCTCCTTAGGTGGGAAGCTGCACGCATCGCCAGTCGGCGGCGCATTGACGAGGCACAACAATCGTTCGGGCTCGCCGAGCATCGCTGGCCGCTGCACACGCTCTGCGCCGCGGTCCTGGGCGCATACATAAACGGTAGGATCGGTGGGCAACTGCTTGCTACCAAAAATTTCGTCGAACTCTCTCCGATAGTCGCGTGAAAAGAAGACGTTGTGGCGGACGAGCGGAAAGCCGTGCGTGTTCGCCAACATCGAGAAGGTCACGGCGGAGAGCGACCGCGCCGCCGGTTTGATCCGCGGCACCGCTGCCTTGGCCGCAGGGCCGAAACAGTCGCCGCCAACTGCGCCAGCGTCGGCATTGACAAGCACGATGTCGGCGTCGAGCCGTTCGCCGGTCGCCAAGGTCACACCGTTGGCGCGCCCGCTTCCAATTGAGATCTCGCGGACCTCGCTGCCGTAGCGGAACGCCGCACCTTTTGTTTTCGCGCAGGATTCCACGGCCGCCGCAAGGCGATGCATGCCGCCGTCCACCAGCCAGACGCCCTCCTGTTCGACATGAGCGACAAGCATCAGCGTGGCGGGGGCATCGAAGGGCGAGGAGCCGCAATAGGTGGCGTAGCGGCCGAAGAGCTGGCGCAGACGCGGGTCGTGAAAATAGGTGCCGAGCGCGCTCCACAACGTAACGAACGGCGAGATGCGCCACAAATCGCCTAAACCTTTGAGACCCGCACTTAATGAGAGCGACAGCGGGGTCGGCTGGGCAGACGTGATGAAAGGACCCTCAAGCGTGGCATAGGTGGCGCGCGCACGCGCGCAGAAGCGCCGGAAGCCTTCGGCCTCGCCCGCGCCGGCAAAGGCGCCGATTGCGTCGGCCGAGCGGTCGAGGTCAGCGAAAAGATCGAGCCGTTCGTGATCGCTCCAGGCATGGCGCGCGATGATCTCGGCGGGGCGCAAGGTGACATGATCGGCAAGGCTCTCGCCGACCCCGTCGAACAGCTGGTCGAAAACCCGGCGCATGGTGAGGACCGTGGGACCCGAATCGATCGGACGCCCGGCCACCATGACCTCGCGCATCTTGCCGCCCGGGCTAGATGCTCGCTCGACCACGGTCACATCGAGCCCTTTGTTGGCGAGTTCCAGCGCGGCAGTCAGACCGCCAATTCCGGCCCCGATCACGACCACACGCTCCGCCTGCGCCACACTCACCTCACGAAATCGCGTTGCGTTCCCATAATCACTGTCTATACTACATGTCATTCTAGACTGACAGGCAAGCCTGACACTAGACGGGGGATGGCCGATGGATTTGGGCGTGAGAATCGAGAAGGCCCTGCGGGACGCCATATCGAGCACGGGCGATGGACCGCCCCAACTTTCTGCGGCCCTCCGCTATGCCGTTTTTCCGGGCGGGGCACGGGTGCGGCCGCGGCTTTGTTTGGCGGTGGCCCAGGCCTGCGGCGATCCATACCCGGACATGTCCGCCGCCGCGGCCACCTCAATCGAGCTGCTTCATTGCGCCTCTCTCGTTCATGACGATTTGCCCAGCTTCGACGACGCCGACACGCGGCGCGGAAAGCCTTCGGTGCATAAGGCTTACGGTCAGCCGCTTGCCGTGCTCGCCGGCGATGCGCTCATTATCTTGGCCTTTCAAACCTTGGCGCGGTGCGGGGCCAGTGCGCCCGACCGCTTGGCGCCGCTCTTGCTGATCGTCTCGCAGGCGGTTGGCGCCCCGGGCGGAATCGTCGCCGGTCAGGCCTGGGAGTGCGAGCCGAGCGTCAGGCTTTCCGACTATCACAAAGCGAAAACAGGCTCACTGTTCGCCGCCGCCACCGTCGCCGGCGCGCTGTCGACCGGGGCACAACCCGAGCAGTGGCGCCGACTGGGCGAGTGTTTGGGCGAGGCCTTTCAGGTGGCCGACGATATCTGCGACCTGACGGCGAACCCCGTCGAGCGCGGCAAGCCAGGCAATCAGGACGTGGCCCATGCCAGGCCAAACGCCGCCGCGACGTTCGGGGTCGATGGCGCGGCGCGACGCCTCGAGGCACTTCTCGACGAAGCGATGTCCTCCATTCCGCCCTGCGAAGGGGCGGAGCAGCTTCGCGTGGCGATCGCCGTCCAGTCGCGGCCGTTCCTGCCGAAAGGATTCTCGCTGCGCGCAGCTTGATCTGTCCATGCGAGAGGCGCCGTCCATGGCTGATCGCCTCGAGTCTCTGCCGATGCCGATTTGGGGACGAGGGCGCCTCCGGGCGTTGCGCGATAGGCTGCTGACTAATCAACGTTTTCTGGACTGGGCAGCCGCTTTCCCATTGACCCGCATCGTCGCGCGCCGCCGCGCCGCCGAACTCTTCGATCTATGCGCCGGCTTCGTCTATTCGCAGATCCTGTTTGCTTGCGTGAAGCTCGATCTCTTTGCCGTGTTGCGCGAAGGACCCCGGTCGAGCGCCGCATTGGCTCAGCGTCTCGGCCTCCCGCTCGAAGCTTCGACCCGGCTGCTCACCGCGGCTGCGGCTCTGCGTCTCGTGGAGAAGCGAGGGGGCGATCTCTATGGGCTCGGCCCTCTTGGTGCAGCGGTGGCCGCCAATCCGGGCATCGGCGCCATGGTCGAGCACCATGCCCATCTTTACGCGGACCTCGCCGATCCGATAGCGCTCCTGCGGGAAGAAAAGGCAGACACGGCGCTTTCCGGTTACTGGCCCTATGCCGGATCTGGCAATCCCGCTCAGTTAAAGGACGATCAGGTCGCCGCCTATGGCGCCCTGATGGCGCTTTCCTTGCCGCTCGTGGCCGAGGAGGTCCTCGATGCCTATCCTCTTGGCCGTCACCGGCGCTTGCTAGACGTCGGTGGCGGGGAGGGGGTCTTCATCACTGCCGCTTCGGCCCGCGCCCCCCAGCTCGGCCTCATGCTGTTTGACCTCCCGGCGGTGACGGCGCGCGCGCATACCCGGCTGGCGGCGGCAGGCCTCGATCACGCCATGGTTTTTGGCGGCGACTTTCTGACGAATCCACTGCCGCGGGGCGCGGACGTGATCACCCTTGTGCGGGTGATTCTCGACCACGGCGATCAAAATGCGCTCCGCATCCTCAAGGCGGTACGCGAGGCGCTCCCGCCTGACGGCGTCCTCCTCGTGGCTGAACAACTGGCCGATACGCCGGGCGCGGAGGCCATGGGCGACGCCTATTTCGGCTTCTATCTCATGGCCATGGGCCGGGGGCGGCCACGGAGCTTTCCGCAGCTGAAGGCGCTTCTGACGGCCGCCGGCTTCAACCGCGTCAGCCTACGTCGCGGAGGGAGGGTGCTGCGCACCGGCATTGTCATCGCCCATCCACAGCCCTGACTGTTAAGCTAGCTTGACATATCCGATAGTCAGAATAAACTGACAGTCAGGCAAAATGGCTCGTGTAGGGACATCTTTGGCATGGCTCCAAACTGTGGGTTTTGGGGATGAATACCGTCGCTGTTGTGCTGGAAAAGCCGGAGCGCCTCGTCTTGAGCCGCATCGACTTGACCGCTCCTGGAGATGAAGACGTCGTCGTCGATATCGAATGGAGCGGAATCAGCACCGGGACCGAGCGGCTGCTCTGGTCGGGTCGGATGCCCTCCTTTCCCGGCATGGGCTACCCGCTCGTTCCTGGTTATGAGTTGGTCGGCCGTATCGCGAGCGCGGGACCGGACTCCGGCGCGCGCATCGGCGACCGGGTTTTCGTGCCGGGAGCGCGTTGCTTCGGCGAAATCCGCGGCTTGTTCGGGGGCGCGGCGTCACGGTTAGTGGTGCCCGGTAGCCGGGTCATTCCCTTCGACGACGCCCTCGCGGAGGAGGGCGTCCTCCTCGCGCTCGCCGCAACCGCCTATCACGCCATCGGCGTCAACGGCACGCCGCCGCAGCTCATCGTGGGCCATGGCGTGCTCGGTCGCCTTCTGGCTCGGATCGCTGTAGCGCTCGGCGACCAGCCAACCGTTTGGGAGCACAATCCCGGTCGGGCCAGCGGCGCCGACGGCTATGCCGTCGTTGCGCCCGACGACGATCCACGCCGCGACTACGGCATCATCTGCGACGTGAGCGGCGATCCCGCGCTGCTTGATACGCTCATCGGGCGGCTGGCGCCGCGCGGCGAGATCGTCCTCGCGGGCTTCTATTCGGAGCCGCTCAGTTTCACGTTTCCGCCAGCCTTCATGAAAGAGGCGCGCATTCGCGTCGCCGCCGAGTGGCATCCGGCGGATATGGCGGCGGTCATAGATCTTCTCGAAAGCGGGCGCCTTTCTCTCGGCGGCCTCATCACCCACCGGCAGCCGGCGGAGGAGGCGGACCAAGCCTACCGTACCGCCTTCAACGATCCGTCCTGCCTCAAAATGATCTTGGATTGGAGAGCCTACGCATGAGCATTTCCAATGTCTCAGCCGCCGCGGCACCCAGCTGCTCGCAAGTTTACGATTTCCTGCGCGAGGAAGCCGCCGTCGAGCCGGATCCCGTCTCCACCAGTGCGCCGACCAAGGAAACGCAGATCATCGCGATCTACGGCAAGGGCGGCATCGGCAAGAGCTTCGCGCTCGCCAACCTCTCCTACATGATGGCGCAACAGGGCAAGCGCGTGCTGCTCATCGGCTGCGATCCGAAGAGCGACACCACCTCGCTGCTCTTCGGCGGCCGGGCCTGTCCCACCATTATCGAGACGTCGTCGAAAAAGAAGCTCGCCGGCGAAGAGGTGAAGATCGGCGACGTTTGCTTCAAGCGTGACGGCGTGTTCGCCATGGAGCTCGGCGGCCCCGAGGTCGGCCGCGGCTGCGGCGGCCGCGGCATCATTCATGGCTTCGAGCTGTTGGAGAAATTGGGCTTCCACGATTGGGGCTTCGACTATGTGCTGCTCGACTTTCTCGGCGACGTGGTGTGCGGGGGCTTCGGCCTGCCGATCGCACGCGACATGTGCCAGAAGGTGATCGTTGTCGGCTCCAACGACCTGCAATCCCTGTACGTTGCCAACAATGTTTGCTCCGCGGTCGAGTATTTCCGCAAGCTCGGCGGCAATGTCGGCGTCGCCGGCATGGTGATCAATAAGGACGACGGCACCGGCGAGGCGCAGGCGTTCTGCAAGGAGGTCGGCATTCCCGTCCTCGCGGCAATCCCCGCGCATGAGGACATCCGCCGCAAGAGCGCTAATTACGAAATCATCGGGCGCCCCGGCAACCAATGGGGCGAACTGTTCGAGGGACTTGCGAAGAATGTCGGCGATGCGCCACCGGTGCGGCCGACCCCGCTCGACCAAGACGGGCTTCTCGGCCTGTTCAGTGGCGAGGCCGTGGGCCGTGGCGTGGTGCTCCAGCCGGCTACGGCAGAAGACATGTGCGGAGGGCACGCTCGTCGAGAAGCCTTCGCTAGAGGTTGTTTACGAGACGGTTTGAAGGGTGAGGGGGCGATCGGCACCATGAGTGCGCTGGATAAAGATTTCGGGCAGCAAGCGGACGAGAGCGCCGAGGTCGTCTACGACCAGGCTGCTACGGTTCCGCTGCTGGACGATATCGGCCCGGCGATCGAGACCGTTCCGACCATCAATGAGGAGGCGGTCAAAGGCGACGGGATGGGATGCCATGCCGGCGCCGACGAGATGCGCCGCGCCGCCGAGGCGGCAGGCAAGGGCGAGACGCTGCAGCGCTACGCCGAAGATTATCCCGTGGGCCCGCACGATCAGCCGCAGAGCATGTGTCCTGCCTTTGGGTCGTTGCGCGTCGGGTTGCGCATGCGGCGCACAGCGACGGTGCTGTCAGGCTCCGCCTGTTGCGTTTATGGCCTCACCTTCACCTCGCATTTCTACGGCGCGCGGCGCTCGGTCGGCTATGTGCCGTTCAATTCCGAGACGCTGGTGACCGGCAAGCTCTTCGAGGACATTCGCGAGGCGGTGCACGATCTCGCCGACCCAGATCTCTATGACGCCGTCGTAATCATCAATCTTTGCGTGCCCACGGCGTCCGGCGTCCCCCTCAAGCTTTTGCCCGATGTTATCAACGGCGTTCGCATCATCGGCATCGATGTCCCAGGCTTTGGCGTGCCGACGCATGCGGAAGCCAAGGACGTGCTTGCCGCCGCGATGCTTCGCTACGCGCGGACCGAGGCGGAGCAGGGCGCGGTGCAAGCGCCCCGCGGCGGCAAGACGGATAAACCCACCGTGACCTTGGTCGGCGAGATGTTTCCCGCCGATCCGATCGGCATTGGCAGGCTGCTCGAGCCTCTCGGTCTCGCAGCCGGACCCGTCGTGCCGACGCGCGAATGGCGTGAGCTCTATGCCGCGCTCGATTGCGCCGCGGTGGCGGCGATCCACCCCTTCTACACGGCTTCGTTCCGCGAGTTCGAGGCCGCTGGCCGCGGCATCGTGGGCTCAGGCCCTGTCGGCTATGACGGCACCGCCGCATGGCTCGAGGCGATTGGCGACATGTGCGGGGTGGCCCGCGACACCGTCGATGCCGCCAAGAACGGGGTCCTGCCGGCCATCCGTGGCGCGCTTGCCAATATGCCGATCAATGGGCGCATTACCGTGTCGGGCTATGAGGGCTCCGAGCTGCTGGTGGCGCGGTTGCTCATCGAGAGCGGGGCGGATGTGCGCTATGTGGGCACGGCCTGCCCGCGCACGCGTTGGTCCGATCCGGATCGCGAGTGGCTCGAGGCCAAGGGCGTCGGCGTCACCTATCGCGCCTCGCTCGAACAGGATCTCGCCGCGGTCGAAGAGTTCGAACCCGATCTCGCCATCGGCACGACACCCGTCGTGCAGAAAGCGAAGCAGCTCGCGATCCCGTCCCTCTATTTCACCAATCTGATCTCCGCACGGCCGCTTGATGGGGCCGGCGGGCGCAGGCTCATTGGCGCAAGTCATCAATGCCGCGCTCGGCGGCAAGGCCCGCTTCGACGAAATGAAGGACTTCTTCGACGGCGTCGGCGAGGGCTACGCCGCGGGCATCTGGGAAGAGGTTCCGCAGGACAAGCCGGACTTCCGCGCCGAGACCAAGCGCCGCCTCGAAAAAGAGGCGAAGAAGCGCAAAGCCGAGGAGATGGTCTAGATGCTCGTCCTCGATCACGATCGCGCCGGCGGCTATTGGGGCTCGGTCTACGTCTTCACGGCGATCAAGGGTCTGCAGGTGATCATCGATGGTCCGGTGGGCTGCGAGAATTTGCCCGTCACCTCGGTGCTGCATTACACCGACGCGCTGCCGCCGCATGAATTGCCCATCGTGGTCACGGGCCTGGCCGAAGAGGAACTCGGCCAGAAGGGCACCGAAGGCGCCATGCGCCGGGCCCACAAGACGCTTGACCCGGATTTGCCCGCCGTCGTCGTGACGGGATCGATCGCCGAGATGATCGGTGGCGGCGTGACGCCTGAGGGCACCGGCATCCAGCGCTTTCTGCCGCGCACCATCGACGAGGATCAATGGCAGAGCGCCGACCGCGCCATGACCTGGCTGTGGACCCAATACGGCCGGAAGAAGATTCCACCGCGTCACGGAACGCAAGGACGGCGAGAAGCCGCGGGTCAACATTATCGGCCCGATCTACGGCACCTTCAACACGCCGTCCGACCTCGCCGAGATCAGGCGCTTGGTTGAGGGCGTGGGGTGCGAGGTGAACATGGTGTTTCCCCTCGGCAGCCATCTCGCCGATGTGCGGAAGCTCGTCGACGCCGACGTCAATATCTGCATGTACCGCGAATACGGACGCCTGCTCTGCGAGGCGCTGGAGCGGCCTTATTTGCAGGCGCCGATCGGGCTCCACTCGACCACCAAGTTTCTGCGAGCGCTGGGCGAACTCGTCGGGATCGACGCCGAGCCCTTCATCGAGCGTGAGAAGCATACGACGATCAAGCCGCTCTGGGATCTATGGCGCTCCGTGACGCAGGACTTCTTCGGCACCGCGAGTTTCGCCATCGTTGCCAACGAGACCTACGCGCGGGGAGTGCGGAACTTCCTCGAGGCCGAGCTTGGGCTGCCATGCACCTTCTCGGCCTCACGCCGCGCTGGTGTCAAACCGGACAACCAGGCGATCAGGGCGGCGATCGCCGAGAAGCCGCCGCTCATCATGTTCGGGAGCTACAACGAGCGCATGTATCTGGCGGAGCTCGGCTCGCCGGCCATGTATATCCCCGCGTCCTTCCCGGGCTCGATCATCCGCCGGCATACCGGCACGCCGTTCATGGGTTATGCCGGGGCGACCTACATCCTTCAGGAAGTCTGCAACGCGCTGTTCGATGCGCTGTTCAATATCCTGCCGCTTGGCACCGAGCTCGACAAGGTCGAGGCGACGCATGCGCGTTTGCATGAAGAGCTTCCCTGGGACGATGCGGCCAAGGCGGCGCTCGACGAACTTCTCGAATCTCAACCGGTGCTTGTCCGCATCTCTGCGGCCAAGCGTCTGCGCGACGCGGCCGAGCGTGCAACTCGCCGCGCCGGAGAGGAGCGGGTGACCGCAGTGCGCGTCGGCCAGGCACGCGCGACGGTCATGGAGGGTCAAGCGGCGTGATGTCCCCCAAGCCCTCCCCGCTTCCCTATTTCTGCGCCCTAACGGGTGGCAGCGACGCAACTCGGATGCCCGCGAAGGCGCCGAGCCAAGTGGAGCAAACGTGGAAGTGTGAGGGAAAGCCATGAGCATGCATGTCAGCACACACGGCAGCGCGCTTGGATCGGCGAGGGGACTCCGATCCGATCCAATTTCGACTTCTCTACGCGGTCTGCTTCGCGGTGTTCCTGTTTGCGGCCGTCATACAGAGATTGCTGCCATGGACGTGGTTTCACGATCGCCCGAATGGGGCGCGCCAATCGGTTCTCGATCAGGCGCGCAACGCTGCGGGCATCTGCGCGACCTACGCGTTCATGGCGTGAGAGGAAAGCCATTCGCTCGGCCAGCCGGGCGGTGTTGACCGTGGCCTTTCGACGTCACGGTGGTCCCAGCCGCGGGGGATGCGCGGCAACGAGTGGAAGGCCAGCATAGGGAGAATCGCAGATGGCAATAGAAAGAACCGGCTCACTTTCGGGCTTGACCGAAAATGAAGCCAAAGAGTTCCACAGCATATTCATGACGAGCTTCATCATCTTCACGGTCATCGCGATCATCGCGCACATCCTGGTTTGGATGTGGCGTCCGTGGCTGCCCGGCCCGAAGGGCTATGCAGCTCTCGACGGTGTGATGGGCGCAGCCAGCCACCTGATTTCATTGGTGGCATAAGGAGGAATTGACATGTGGAGAATGTGGCTACTTTTCGATCCGCGGCGGACGCTGATCGCGTTGTTCACCTTCCTGTTCGTGCTGGCGTTGCTGATCCATTTCATTCTGCTCAGCACCGACCGGTTCAACTGGCTGGAAGGCCCCGCGGCTCACGCCAACGCCGCGTCGCAAGCTGCGCCGAACCCTTAGGAACGGCGAATTCCGGGCAAGTGGCGAGCGTCGGCTGCAAGCCGAAGCTCGCCACCGCCCAAAAATAACGAAGCCTTGAGGGGCGAAGCCTGCCCGAAGGTTGGGAGGGTCAAAGAATGGCAATGCTCAGTTTCGAGAGGAAGTACCGCGTCCGCGGCGGCACCTTGATTGGCGGCGATCTGTTCGATTTCTGGGTGGGGCCGTTCTATGTGGGCTTCTTCGGCGTCACCACAATCTTCTTCACCATTCTTGGCACCTCGTTGATCCTGTGGGGCGCATCGCAGGGGACGACCTGGAATCTTTGGCAGATCAATATCGCGCCGCCCGATCTCAAATACGGACTGGCGCTGGCGCCACTGCTCGAAGGGGGCTTGTGGCAGTTGATCACCTTCTGCGCGCTCGGCGCTTTCGTGTCCTGGGCGCTGAGACAGGTCGAAATCTCGCGCAAGCTCGGCATGGGCTATCACGTGCCCTTTGCCTTCGGCTTCGCCATCCTCGCCTATTTCACCCTGGTGGTCGTGCGCCCGCTGCTTCTCGGCGCCTGGGGGCACGGCTTCCCCTACGGGATCATGAGCCATCTCGATTGGGTGTCGAACGTCGGCTACCAATATCTGCACTTCCACTACAATCCGGCGCACATGATCGCGGTGAGCTTCTTCTTCACCAACGCGCTCGCGCTCGCGTTGCATGGCGGGCTCGTTCTCTCGGCGACCAATCCCAAGAAGGGGGAGACGGTGAAGACGGCCGAGCATGAGAACACCTTCTTCCGCGACACCATCGGCTACTCGATCGGCACGCTGGGCATTCATCGGCTTGGACTGTTTCTCGCTATCAGCGCTGCCTTCTGGAGTGCTGTCTGCATCGTCATCAGTGGCCCGTTCTGGACCCGCGGTTGGCCCGAATGGTGGAATTGGTGGCTCAACTTGCCAATTTGGCATTAGGCCCGGGGGAACGAGATGGCCACGTATCAGAATATCTTCACGCAAGTTCAGGTGCGGGGCGCCGCGCCGGACGATGGCGTCGCGCTACCGATAGGATCTCTCCCGCGCCTCGGTCCAGGCAGGTTTGATTACTGGCTTGGCAAGATTGGCGATGCGCAGATCGGCCCGCTCTATCTTGGCTGGCTGGGGATCGCCTCTCTGATTTGCGGCTTCTTTGCCATCGAGATCATCGGGCTCAATATGTGGGCCTCGGTTAACTGGGATCCAATCCAGTTCGTGCGCCAGTTGCCCTGGCTCGCGCTTGGAGCCGCCGGCACCATCTTACGGCACGAAGATCTTCCCGCCTCTCAAGGAGGGCGGATGGTGGCTCATGGCGGGCTTCTTCCTCACCACGGCGATCCTTCTGTGGTGGGCGCGGATGTATCGACGGGCCCGCGCGCTCGGCATGGGAACGCATGTGGCCTGGGCGTTCGCCGCGGCAATCTGGCTCTACCTCGTGCTTGGATTTATCCGGCCGCTCCTCATGGGGAGCTGGGCGGAGGCCGTTCCCTTTGGCATTTTCCCGCATCTCGATTGGACGGCTGCGTTCTCCATCCGTTACGGCAATCTCTTCTACAACCCGTTCCATATGCTCTCGATCGCATTCCTCTACGGTTCGGCGTTGCTCTTCGCCATGCACGGCGCAACCGTGCTCGCGGCGAGCCGCTACGGCGCCGAGCGCGAGATCGAGCAAGTCATCGACCGCGGGACGGCGTTTGAGCGCGGTGCTCTGTTCTGGCGCTGGACCATGGGTTTCAACGCCACGGCGGAGTTGATCCATCGCTGGGCGTGGTGGTTCGCCGTGCTTTGCCCGCTGACCGGCGGCATCGGCATTCTTCTCACGGGCACCGTGGTCGACAATTGGTACCTGTGGGCCGTCAAGCACCATGTCGCCCCGATGTATCCGCATGTCTTCGGGACGGTCTTGGATCCAGCTCTTTCAGGGGGGGGACAATGAGAGCGTGGCACCCAATCGCAGTCGTCGTCGCCGCTGTCCTCGGCTACGGCTTCCTCACCATCAACTGGGACAGGCCGCCGGTGCAGAGCGTGCAGGAGGGCTATCGCGGCCTCGGCATGGTGCAGACCACCAATTTGCGCCGGTACCTCGCCAATCCGGCCGTCGACAAGCTGCCGGCAGTCGATTCCCAGAGGTCCCGGCGGGAGGACCGACGGCGGGCGAGACGTACAAGAACGTGAAAGTCCTCAACGACGTGTCGAATGCCGAGTTTATCCGCCTCATGGCGGCGATTACGGCATGGGTCTCGCCCAAGGAGGGCTGCGCCTATTGTCATGATGGCGCGGATCTGGCGTCGGACGCCAAATACACCAAAGTGGTGGCGCGGCGCATGATCGAGATGACTCGGGGCATCAACGAGAACTGGAAGTCCCACGTCGCCACGACCGGCGTCACCTGCTACACGTGCCACCGCGGCAATCCGGTGCCGGCAAATATCTGGTTCAGCGAGCCGGGCGGCAATACGGTCGCAGGCCAGAACCATCCCTCGGACGTCGTGGCCTCCACGTCTTTGCCTTCGGATCCCTATAGCGGGTTCTTCGCCAAGGACGCCAAGGACTTCGAGCAGCATCCGCGTCATCAGCACGACGGCGCTCCAGGAAGGCAACCGCGCGTCCATCAAGCAGGCCGAATATACCTACGGCCTGATGATGACCATCTCGAAGTCGCTCGGGGTGAACTGCGTCTTCTGCCATAACTCCCGGTCGTTCTTCGATTGGGATCAGAGCAGTCCCAGACGCCTTCTCGCGTGGCATGGCATCCAGATGGTTCGCAATTTGAACATGAGCTATATCGACCCGTTGAAGACGGTGTTCCCGGCCAACCGGCTCGGCCCCCATGGCGCAGGTCCCGCAAGTGAACTGCGCGACCTGCCATCAAGGCGCGAGCAAGCCGCTTATGGGCGCGAACCTGGTCAAGACCTTCCCAGAGCTCCAAGGTGGCGCCACGGCGAACTCTGATGGATCGCCGCAAGAAGAGACTGGCGCAATAGCGTCTTGAGGGCGGCGGCCGCGGCCGCCGCCCAATTCACCGGCTCTTCGGACGCCTCACAGCACATACCTGGAGCCATCACAACCGACGCCGGCCAGTAGCCAGTGCCGCGCTGGTGAAGTCGGGCATCGACGCCCCGCTAAAATGACCCTCTTAGTGGCTTGCTCCTGTTATGCCGGAACAGCTCGGCCTTGTCTGCGTTTCCAGCGGACGCCCCGGCCATCAAGCCGGGCCGGATAACGAGGAGACACTGAAATGACGGACCATGCAGACGCTCTCAAGAGCTTACACACGGCTTTGGTCGATAGCCGCAATGGCTATGAAGAAGCCGTAGAGGACGCCGAAGGCAAAGGCCTGACGCCGCTTTTCCGCGAGATGATCGCGTTGCGGACCGAGCATGCAGCGGCGCTGGCCCAGCATCTGCGTGCCATGGGTGAAAAGGTGGACTCGAAGGGCTCGTTCATGTCGACCGTGCATCGCGCCGTAATCAGCATTCGCTCGGTGATCACCGGACTCGACGAGAGCGTTCTGCCTGGTCTGATAGACGGCGAGGAACGCATTGTCGGCTATTACGACGAAGCGATCGCGGAAAGCCCGAATGTCAGTCCAGAGCATGGCACGCTTGTAAAGCAGCGTGACGTCGTCCTGCGCAAGATCGCCGAGATGAAGCACCGGCGCGATCAGGCCGCCTGACGATGCCTCTCGAGGTCCGCCTCGGCGCCCTACGCCGCCCCGCATGGGACGGCGCTGAACTTCTTATTCCGCGGCGAGGCGGACATACCGGCCGTTGGCGACCGGGCAGGCGGCCCACAGCTCCTCGAGCGCGCCGATGAGGTAGGCCATCTGCGTCTCGGTAGTGCACCGGCGAAGGGGTGAAGCGCATGCGCTCGGTGCCCCGGGGCACGGTCGGATAATTGATCGGCTGCACATAGATCCCGTAATGGGTCAGCAGCGTATCGGTGACCGCCTTGCAGTGGACCGGATCGCCCACCATCACCGGCACGATGTGGCTCGGATTGTCCATCACCGGAAGGCTTGGCCGTGGCCATCATGCTTTTCAGCGTCCGCACACGCTCTTTGTGCCTGGCTCGCTCAATCTCACAGCCTTTGAGGTGGCGCATCGAGGCGAGCGCGCCCGCGGCGACAGCCGGGGCGAGCGACGTGGTGAAGATGAAGCCCGGCGCATAAGAGCGAATGGCGTCGCAGCAGGCTTGTCGAGGCGGCGATATAGCCGCCCATGACGCCGAAGCCCTTGGCCAGCGTGCCGTTGATGATGTCGACGCGGTCCATGACACCCTCGCGCTCGGCGATGCCGCCGCCGCGGGGCCGTAAAGACCGACCGCATGAACCTCGTCGAGATAGGTCAGCGCATTGTATTTCTCGGCCAGATCGCAGATCGCGGCGATCGGCGAGATATGCCCATCCATGGAATAGACGCTCTCGAAGGCGATGATCTTCGGAGTCTCCAGCGGCACGGCTTTGAGCAGATCTTCCAAATGCCCGATGTCGTTGTTGCGGAAGATATGCTTCGCGCCGCCGCCATGGCGAATGCCCTCGATCATCGAAGCGTGGTTCTTGGCGTCGGAGAAGATCACCAGACCGGGGATAAGGCGAGTGAGCGTCGACAGCGTCGCGTCGTTGGCGATATAGGCGGAGGTGAACAGCAGCGCCGCCTCCTTTCTGTGGAGGTCGGCGATCTCGGCCTCGAGCTCCACATGGTAATGGGTGGTGCCGGAAATGTTGCGGGTGCCGCCGGAGCCGGCGCCGACCTCGTCGATCGCCTCATGCATGGCCGCGCGCACCTTCGGGTGCTGGCTCATGCCGAGATAGTCGTTGGAGCACCACACCGTGACGTCGCGGGTGCCCTCTTCAGTGAAGTGGTGTGCCGTCGGATAGGCGCCGCAGCGACGCTTCAGGTCGGCGAAAACGCGGTAACGGCCTTCCCTGTGCAGCGAGTTCGAGATGCTGACGGAACCTGGTTTCGTAATCCATAACTACCTCCCCGGTAAGGTCACCAGTGGTGTTTCCTCCTTCACCACCGTTTTTGCCCAAGCGGGGCCTGCACTGGCGAGCCCCCCACGATCGTTCTTCCATGTGCGGCGCGGCGCGGCGGCTTCGCGCGATTTCAGTCCCCAGCTCCACAGCGCGGCGGCCGGGAGCGGTAAGACCAAGAACCAGTGTTCGAGGACCGCCAGCGCCATCAGCGCCGTCAGCATTGTGTAGCCGGCGATGACGAACCCCGACGCTTCGGCGTCGCTGGCCTCCTGAAACAGCGCCCAGGTCACGATGGTCGAGACCGTGACCGAGACCGGGAACAGGAGGTTCATCGGCCGCTTGCGGAAATAGCTCTTCAGGAACACGAGATTGTCCGGCAAAAATTCCTCGGTCAGGTTCGGAACGCCGAGAAAGACATTGAACTTGGCGCTGAGCCGCATGACCCAAAGAGCGAGGAAGGTCCAAACGCCGATCTGGTTCGGCGCGCCCCAGGTGAGCGCCACGATGAGGATCGCGGTCAGAAGGATCGCCGACCTCATGGTAGAGCAGCGTCTGCGCCGCATAGGCGAAGCGCGCCCAGCCTTTGCTGTCGGGCGGGCAGGGCGTGTTGCGCGGGCCGGTCACGACGCCGGTCAGGAAGCTCATCTCGTGCCAAGCCCCAGACCAACAATGCGCAGGTGAAGGCGCAATAGGCGCCGAGCGTGGTGACATCGCTGCTCGACACCACCATGCCGACGAGCGCCAGGAGAGCCAAGATCGTGACCACTGCCATGCTCCGGCCGAATGTGCGCTTCGGCAGCCCCACAACGTAGAGCACCGCTCCGGTGGAGAACCACCAGAGCAGAAGCGCGAACACCACGGCCAAAGCGTATTCCAAGACAGTCTCCTCTTCGGCTACCAGGCCGGTTCCAGACGGCTTGTCGCCGGTAGATCATTGGGCTTGGCCCGCATGAAGTAGAGCTTGGCGAAGGTCATGGCGACCGCAGCGCCCAGCCGGGCGCGCGACAGCGTGCCCAGCACGCCGCCCTTTGCCTTGGCCTGGCCCATCGCCTCGCCAAGTTCACGCAAGCGCTGGAGCCGGGCGCGGAAGCGCGGGTTGTCGGTATCGAGCATGACGGGAAACACCTGGCGCGAGATGTCCGTGCAGATACGGAATACTTGATAGTCGTACTCGGTCGGGTCGATGCCGAGCGCCTTGTGGAATTCGGGCCGCGCGTGATCGCGCACATACATCGTGGCGTAGACGGCCAGCAGGAAGAACCGGACCCAATATTTGTTGTGGCCGGCCAACAATTGCGGGTTCGCCCGCATCAACAGCGAGAACGCCTCGCCGTGACGGAACTCGTCGTTGCACCACTTCTCGAACCAAATGAAGATCGGATGGAAGCGCTTATCGGGATTGCGCTCCAGATGCCGATAGATGGTGATGTACCTGGCGTAGCCGATCTTCTCGGAAAGATAGGTGGCGTAGAAGATGAACTTCGGACGGAAGAAGGTGTACTTCTTGGTCTTGGTCAGGAAGCCGAGATCGACACCGATACCGAAATCCTTCAGCGCATCGTTGATGAAGCCGGCATGGCGGGACTTCGTCGCGGCTCATATACTTGAATAGCTCGCAGATGTCGGGATTGGTGCCGCGCTTCTTCATCTCGGCGTAGAGCACGCACCCGGAAAACTCGGCGGTGAGGGAGCTCACGAGAAAGTCGATGAACTCCTTGCGCAAGCCCTCCGGCAGGCTGGCGAGGTCGGGAACCTGCCATTTTCGTTGCGCACGAAGTGATCCTTGTTGAGGTCGGCCCTGAGTTCGGCGATGAGCGGGTCCCATTCATCGCGCACACCACTCACGTCCATGCGGTCGAGTTCTTCGAAATCGGTGGTGTAGAAGCGCGGGCTCAAGACGGTGTCGGCCTTCGCCATGGCCATGGTATCGTTCTGAGTTAGTCCGATGGTCTCGATGGTCATAGCCTGCCTCCTGACGAGAAGCTGACTTCGTAAAGCTCGGTGAGCTCGAGCCGGGCAAGAAGCTTGGTCCACAGCCGCTCGACGGCCGTAGCGCGGGTGACAGTGGCCGTGCGGCGCAAGGTCAATTTCTCGCCATAAGGCACGCGCACGGGCTCACCGTGCACGAGCACCTCATCGCCGGCATTGATTGGGATATCGCCGTCGAGATCCACGGTTGCCCGCAAGCTCTCGAAGGTGTTCTCGATATCGATCGTGCAGGGCACGTCGAATCTTTCTCGCATTGCGATCCAGCCAGGCTTCATTGGTTGCTCCCCTTCACATTCGAAACTCTCGTTAAGCCACTTGTGTCTTTGCCGGCGTGCAACATTTCGGCGAAGACCTCCAATTGCGTGATGCCAAAGGACACGAGTTCGATCTCGTGTCCCGTGGCGGTGTCCCTGAGCGACAGGCGATCGTCATCCCAGCGGATCAACTCAAAAGGGGCTTCGTCGCCAAGCCCTCTCAGCATCCGGTCGCGTGCCAAGCCGCGCATGACGCCGCGGACGAATCCGTTGGTGCCAGGGGCAAGAATCTCGATAGCCCTTCGGTCGCCGGCATCCAGCACGGCGACGGAGCCGTCGGCACGGTCCTCGAAGCGGAGCATGCGGGTCTCCACCGGCGTCGTTGGTTCGACGGTCACGGTTCCCACGCCGGTGAAGCGGGACATCCCTGCCAGCAGAAGCGTGAGGATCACGAGCGCGGCCGCGCCAAATAGAGGGCCGCGGGGGAAGGGGCGTGATGTCTTGAGCTCGCTCATGCCATGCTTCCTTGTCAGGCCGCCGCGGGGGCGTGGCGCCGCGCCGTGTGTTGTGCCGTCGGTCGAGAAAGATACGCGCGTCTGTGCCCCGCCACGGTCCTTGGCGGCTTGCGCCAGCGCTTCGCCCAAGATCGCAGCCACCTTGTCGGCGTCAGCGATGCAGCGCAGCATGGGCTGCGGCTTGGCCGTGCGCCATGGACGCGCATTGGGCCACAGGGCGAAATAGGACATGCGGTCTTTTTGGTTGAGCACGAGCGGGATGTCGCCGCTGCCGTCCCGGTATGTCCGGAGCGCGGCACTCTCGATTACGGCGTAGGGAAGATTGAGCGTCATCGGCAACGCCACGCCGTAGCGCATGACCACGCGCCGGTTGGTGACCGTGTAGACGGTGCAACGGTGCGCGAGCCACGCATACAGCGCCAGCAGGCCGGCGGCGGCGAGCGCCACCGGAACGAGTTTTACAGCCGTCAACAGCGCCTCGCCGGCGGGTGCGCCGTTCAAAAGGTCCACGCCCACGCTCCAGACGAAGAGGAGTGCGAAATAGGCCAGTACCAGCCGGACATGCAGCGCACGAATGGCGAGTGGCCACCAGGCCGGCTCGCCCTGCCACAAGATGTGCTCACCTTGGGGCAGGGCTTCCGGCAACCCTCTGATCGGCTCGAAATCGTGCTCCTTCACAGGATCGACTCCCCCCTCAACGGCGTCGCATAGAGCGTGCCGCCGCCGTAATAAGCGCAGATGCGATCCTCCTCGAGGAACGTCACTTCATCCGGTTTTGCCAAGACCGGTGCGCCGGCGAACTGAGACCCTAGGATCGCACCGACACGCACCAGTCCGCGCCGTCCGTCGATGTCGGAGAAATTGATGGGCAGCAGGACCCGCTTTGGCGGCGTTCCGCCGAGATCGACCTCGAGGTAACGGACGGTGACTTCCGCCGCGATCCACCCAGACATCGCTGACCGTGCCGGCCGCGACGCCGTCCGCGCCGACCACCGTCATCCCGCGCGGGTCCGGGTCGCGCTCTTCGAGCGTCAGGCCAGGAGCGGCCCTGAGCGGCACGATCTTGAGATGTCCTTCAAAGGTTCGGTCGGGAACGTTCTGGCGCATGGCGTAGGCACCGGGGCCGACGGCATCGAGCATCGGATCGCCGAGCGGGATCAGAGGCGCGCCCTGCCACAGGGCGGACGGTACCGCGTTTATTTCAGCGGGCTCGTGACCGGCGCGCGGCGCCATGACCGTCGTGCCGTCGGCCAAGAGATAGGTCTTGGGCTCCGGAATCGGCGGGAAGTTGAGATAAGGCCGGTTCTGAGGCCCGTCATAAACGAGGGGATAGCCCTCGCGCTTGTCCTCGCGGCGGAGATAGTAGATCAGTCCGGCGAAGAAGATCCAAAACGCGTAAAGCACGATCTGTGCGACGTCGATATATTCGGTGATGGCGCCCTTCGGCATTGGGTTACCTCCACAACATGACGGGCTAGCCGGGGAATTCGGCGAGCCCAAAGGCCTGGGATGATCGCGTTTGGAGCTCCCGTGCTGGGCGCACGAGCGGACCGACCGCGACGAGGGTGGCAAACAGAAGCAAGATTTCCAGATGGTAGACGACGCCGTAACCGACCGCGGGACCGGTCAGCGCCGGGCCGAGCAGAGACGCGTCGGCGAGCCCTGACACGGTGTCGCGAATGGCGCCGCCGGCGGCAATGGCAAGACCCATGGCCGACGCCTGCACCGCGCCCCAAGCGCCGAGCGCAAGCCCGCTATTGCCGCCATCGGCGAGCGCCATGGCGCCGGTGAGCGTGCCGACGCCGAACAGGCCGGCGCCGAAGCCGATCAGCACCGTGCCGACCCGGAACAGCGCAGCCGACCCGAGCGGCGCCGAGAGGATCACCGCTGCGAAGGCGAAAATCCCGATCAGCGCACCGAATCCGGCAAGACGATAGGGATCGGCGCCACGGTTCAGGAGCGATGCGGCGAGCGCGAAGGCACCGAGCGTGCCGGCGGCGAGCAGCGCGGTCAGCGCCGTGGTGGCGCCGACACCGAGCCGGAGCACCTCGCCGCCATAAGGCTCAAGCAGAATGTCCTGCATGCTGAAGGCGGCCGTCCCGAGCCCGACGGTGACTCAGAACGCGACTGGCACGGCCGCCCGAGCGGAAGCCGTGCCAGGCGTCGCGGAATGAGGCGGGCGCTTGGTCGTGCGCGGTCTGCGCGGGGTTGCGGGCCTCTTGCTTCCACAGCGCCACACAATTCAGGACCATGGTGACGACGGCCGCGCCCTGGATGAGCTCGATAAGCCGGAGTTGGGTGAAATTCGCCAGGAGCGATCCGAAGACAAGCGCAGACACGACCATGCCGAGAAGCAGCATGACGTAGAGGAACGCCACGACGCGCGGACGCGAGTTGGCCGGCGCGAGGTCGGTCGCGAGCGCAAGGCCGGCGGTCTGGGTGGTGTGGAGCCCGGCGCCGACCAGCAGGAAGGCGAGCGCCGAAGCTGTATAGCCGATCCACACCGGTCCGTTGGCATCGCCCGACAGCACGATCAGGCGAAGGGCATGATGGCCAGACCACCGAACTGAAGCAGCGAGCCGAACCAGATATAGGGCACGCGCTTCCAGCCGAGGAACGAGCGGTGATTGTCGGACCGGAATCCGATCAAGGCCCGGAAGGGCGCGAACAGCAATGGCAATGAGACCATCAAAGCCACAAGCCAGGCCGGCACCGAAAGCTCGATGATCATCACGCGATTGAGCGTGCCGTTGAGCAGCACGAGCGCCATGCCGACGGAGACCTGGAACAGCGACAGCCGCAGCAGGCGCGACAGCGGCAGTTCAGCGCTCGCCGCGTCCGCGAAGGGCAGAAAGCGCGGATCGAGCAGGGTCCAACCCTGTGCGAGCTTCTGGTTGATACCCCTCATCTCCGTGTCAGCTCCAGCGCTTCCGACGTATAGAAGCCGTTGATGATTCTCGTGGCGCGCGCGGCCCGCCAGCCGGCCAGCGTCGGTTCGTCACCGATGAGACGGTGAAGCTCTGCCGGCCTCACGGGTTCGATCGCAGGCGCGCGGTCTTTGCGCGGGAAGGCGCGGCCAATCGCATGCATGAGGGCAAGCGGTGCGGTCCGTGGCGCAAAGGTGAAGAGGACGGCGCGCTCGCTGCGCGGCACGAGGAAGCTGAGCACCCGCGCCATATCGTGCGCGCGATAATGGATCAGCGAGTCCATCGCCACGATATAGTCGAAGCGTCCGAGGCCAGGCTGCAGCATGTCGGCCACCTGGAACTCAAGATCGGCCTTGGCCGAGATCCGTGGCCGAACGCTGCCGAGCAAGCTCGATAAGGGTGGGCGAGATATCCACCGCCAGGACCTTGGCGCCCCGGCGCGCGGCCTCGACGGCAAGGGCGCCCGTCCCGCATCCGGCATCGAGCAGCGTCGCGCCGGTAAGGTCGTCCGGAAGCCACGACAGCAGCGTTTGCCGCATCCGCTCGCGGCCCTCGCGCACCGTGGCCCTGATGCGGCCGAGCGGCGCGTCGGAGGTGAGCTTCGACCAGGCCTCGACCGCCGTACGGTCGAAATAGGTCTCAAGCTCTCCGCGGCGCTCTAAATATGAGATCGTCGGCATCAATCGAACCCCAGGAAATCGAAAATGTCGCGATCCTTCATCGGTCGAGGATCGAGCGCGTCCGTGCCGTCCCACAAAGACTGCGCGAGCCGCAGATACTCGGCTTGCACGGCCTCCAGCTCCGGCGACGGTTCCATCTCGAACAGGACCGATTTCTTGAGGCGCGAGCGGCGTATGACGTCGAGATCGGGAATATGCGCGAGGCGCTTGAGCCCGGTCGCCTCATTGAAGCGATCGATCTCGTCGGTGGCGGCGCTGCGGTTGGCGATCACGCCGGCCAGCCGCACCGCATAATTCTTCGATTTCGCGTTGATTGCCGCGACGATGCGGTTCATGGCGAAGATCGAGTTGAAGTCGTTGGCGGTGACGATGATCGCGCGGCCGGCATGCTGGAGTGGCGAAGCGAAGCCGCCGCACACCACATCGCCAAGCACGTCGAAGATCACAACGTCGGTGTCCTCGAGCAGGTGATGCTCTTTGAGGAGCTTCACGGTCTGGCCGACCACGTAGCCGCCGCAGCCGGTGCCGGCCGGCGGTCCGCCGGCCTCGACACACATCACGCCGTTGAAGCCTTCATAGACGAAGTCTTCCTTGCGCAGTTCCTCACTGTGGAAGTTTACGCCTTCGAGCACGTCGATGACGGTGGGCACGAGCTTCTTGGTCAGGGTGAAGGTCGAATTGTGCTTGGGATCGCAACCGATCTGCAGGACGCGCTTGCCGATCTTGGAGAACGCAGCAGAAAGGTTCGACGATACGGTGCTCTTGCCGATGCCGCCCTTGCCATAGATCGCGAAGACTTGCGTCGTGCCCAGGTCCAAATTCGGGTCGAGCTGGACCTGAACGCTGCCCTCGCCATCGCCGGGCTTCACCGGCGTCTTGAGTGCGATGTTCATGCCGCGACCTCCAGACCCACGCCTTCGACGCGGTCTTCAAGCTCCTCGCCTGCCTTGCGCAGGGCTTGGAGCGTGGCTTCATCGGGCGTCCAATAGTTGCGCTCATGCGCCTCGATCAGGCGGTGGGCCATCTTGGCGGAGGCGACCGGATTGAGCGTGGCGAGGCGCTCGCGCATCGCGTCGTCGAGGACGAATGCCTCGGTGAGGTCTTGGTAGACCCAGGGGGCCACCTGGCCCGTGGTTGCCGACCAACCGACCGTGTTGGTCACGTGGCTTTCGATCTGACGCACGCCCTCGTAGCCGTGCTTCAGCATGCCCTCGTACCATTTTGGATTCATCACGCGGGTGCGGGTTTCGAGCGACACCTGCTCTGAGAGCGTCCGCACTTTGCCCTGACCGCGGGTCTGATCGCCGATATAGACCGGGACGGACTTGCCTTTGGCTCGGAGCGCCGCCCGGCTGATGCCGCCCAGCGTGTCGAAATAGTGGTCGACGGTGGTGACCCCGAGCTCGACCGACTCCAGATTCTGATAGGCCAGGTCAACGCTGGAGAGGATGCTCTGCAGCAGAGCCGGCTGCTGTTGCGGCGCGCCGTTGCGGCCGTAGGCGAAGCTTTTCCGGCGCGTGTAAACCTCCGCGATCTCGTCTTCGTCGTCCCACCGGCCTGAGTCGATCAAGAGATTGACGTTGGAGCCGTAGGCGCCTTCGGCGTTTGAGAATACCCGCAGCGCCGCCGTCTCGAGATCGCAGCCATGTGTTGCCTGATACTCGAGCGCATGCTTGCGCACGAAGTTCTGTTCAAGCGGTTCGTCGGCGGAGGCCGCTAGGTAGGCGGCTTCGGCGAGAAGTTTGGACTGGAGCGGCAGGAGATCGCGGAAAATGCCCGACAAGGTCATGATCACGTCGATGCGCGGTCGGCCAAGCTCCTCAAGCGGGATCAATGCGGCCCCACAGAGCCGACCATAACTATCGAAGCGCGGCAGTGCGCCCATCAGGGCCAATGCCTGTGCGATGGGACCGCCTTCGCTCTTTAAATTGTCGGTGCCCCACAGCACCAAAGCCACGGACTTCGGGAGGCCATGCCCGTCCTCGAGATGACGAGCAAGCAGGCGGTCTGCCTGCTGCCTGCCGTCGGCGACGGCGAAGGCGCTCGGAATGCGGAATGGATCGAAGCCATGCATGTTGCGTCCCGTCGGCAAAATCTCCGGATTGCGCAAAAGGTCGCCGGCGGGCGCGGGGCGCGTGAACCGCCCGTCGAGCGCATGGATCAGGGCCGGCAGCTCATGATTCTCGGCAAGCAGCCGTGCCGTCTTCGCCAGGGCTTCGAATAGCGCGAGGGTCGCCTCGTCTTGCGGAAGGCCGGATTGGCGAGCCGCCTCTTGCGGGGTGGCGCCGTCCAGCAATGCTTCGACGGCCGTCTGCTCCGGCCTTGGCCCCTTGGCCTCTGTTGAGGCAAGCAGCAGCTCCAGGCGGTCCTGGTGGGTGGGCGCCTCGCCGAGGACATGGAGCCCGTGGGGAATCAGCTCGTATTCCAGTTCCTGAACCGCGGCCATGAGCTTCGCCACCTGCTGCTCGGCATCGCTCGTCCAGGCCGGATCGGCCTCGGTAAGGTTGAGATCTTCGGCCTGCGCCTGAATTGTCGGCGCGAGTTTGGCGCGCTCCGCGTTGTCGCCCGGCTCCAGCCCGCGCCAGCGGTCAATCGAGGCTTTCAGATCGAGAAGTCCGCGATAGAGCCCGGCTTGTGCGACGGGCGGTGTCAGATAGCTGACCAGCGTGGCCGCCGAACGGCGCTTGGCGATCGTGCCCTTCGGACGGATTATTGGCAGCATAGAGATAGAAGTTCGGTAGAGCGCCGATCAGCCGGTCGGGCCAGCAATCGCCCGACATGCCCGCCTGCTTACCGGGCATGAACTCAAGTGCGCCATGGGTGCCGAAATGCAGCACGGCGTTCGCGCCGAAATCCTCCCGCAGCCAGCGGTAGAACGCCGAGAAGGCGTGGGTCGGTGTGAACCCCTTCTCAAACAGCAACCGCATCGGATCGCCTTCGTAGCCGAAGGCCGGCTGCACGCCGACGAACACGTTGCCGAAGCGCTCGCCGAGGACATGGATCGAGCCGCCGTCGGTTTGCTGCTTGCCGGGCGCCGGTCCCCATTGCGCCTCGATTTCGGCAAGATGCGGCTCGCGGCGGATGTGGTCGTCGGCGGCAATGCGAGCATGGACATTGGCCTGCGCGCCGAAGCGGCCGGCATTGCCTTGCAGGATCCGATCGCGAAGCGCATCGGCGCTCGCCGGGACGTCGACCGTGTAACCCGCCTGCTGCAAGGCCAGAAGCGTCCGATGCAGGGATTCGTAGACGGACAGATAGGCGGCAGTGCCCGTGGCGCCCGCATTGGGCGGGAAGTTGAAGAGGACGATGCCGAGCTTGCGTTCATCCCGCGGACCCTTCCGCAGCGCGATGAGGTGCGCGACGCGCTCGGCCAGCATGTTCGCCCTCTCGATGCACCCATGCATGCTGCGGGCGCCGTTGCCGGCCGGGAACACGCAGGCGCGACCACATCCGGTACATGCGGCGCCCGACCCGTCCGACCGGCCACCGAAGGGGATCGGTCCCGTTGCGCCATCGAGCTCCGGAATGGCGACCATGATCGTCGATTCGACGGGCAACAGGCCGCGTTCCGAGGCGCCCCATTGCTCGAGCGTCTGCAATTCGAGGGGATGAGCGGCGATGTACGGAATATCCAGCCGTGCGAGGATGTCTTCGGCTGCGGCGGCGTCGTTGTAAGCAGGGCCGCCGACCAGCGAAAAGCCGGTCAGTGAGACGAGCGCATCGATGGTCGGTCGCCCTTTCTTCAGGAAGAACTTATCGATCGCGGGTCGGGCATCGAGACCCGTGGCATAGGCCGGAACGACGTCGAGCCCGCGCTCTTCGAGAGCGGCGATCACGCCGTCGTAATGGGCGGTATCGCGGCCGAGGACGTGGGACCGCATGACCAGCAGACCGACTCTTCCTTTTCGTCCTTCACGGCTCTTCGGCAGCATGTCGGCGTTCTCGCCAATGCGGCCGCGCGCGCGCGGATGGTAGACGCCAACCTCGGGGTACTCGACGGGAAGCTGGGGCTTCATCTTGCCGCGCAACGCGCGGCGCGGCCCATCGGCGTACCGATCGATGAGGTGGCGGACGAGGTTCTCGATATTGTCGTCAGTGCCCGCGAGCCAGTATTGCAACGTGAGGAAGTAGGCGCGAACGTCTTGGGCCGTGCCCGGGATGAAGCGAAGGATTCGCGGGATGCGCTTCAACATCGCCACCTGTTGCGCGCCCGCGCTCGACGACTTCTTTTTGCCGCCGCGCAGTCGCTTCAGCAGCGCCATTGCGCCGCTCTCGGGCTTGTCCATGCTGAACCCGCCAAGCCGCGTCAGGCGGATGATCTCGCCGTGCGGACATGGCACCGACGATGGCGTCGCAATGGTCGCGCCGGGCCTGAAGCTCGGGCAGCACCGCCTGGATATGGTCTTCCAGGAACAGCATGTTGGCGAACACGATATCGGCACGAGCAATTTCAGCCTTGCAACGCGCCAGCGCTTTCGGCTCGGCGTCCCATTCGGAGGCCGCATGCAGCGAAAGTGATAGGCCCGGAATGTCGGCCGCGAGCCGCGGTCGGACGCGCTCCACCGCGCTCGAGAGATGCCCGTCGAGCGTGACGATCGCCACCCTGATGGGCGTGGGATCAGCGGCTGTAATGGGCTTTTGCATCATACAGCGTCTCTAAGGTGATGGTGTTCAGGCCGCGCTCGTTCGCGAAGCCTTCGGTGTTGCGCCGCGCCTTGCCGCGCACGAAGAAGGGGATCTTTTGCAGCTCGCGTTCGGCATCTTCGTGCCAGGCGAGCTTTTCGCCAGATCGGAATAAAAGAGGAGGCGAAGCCGCTGCAGCCTCGTCCTCCAGGGGGGTGACGCCGCGGTCCACATGCGAGGGCGGTGCGGCGTCGTTAAACTCGAAATCCTCGCGGAACATCGCGAGCAGGTGCTCCTCGAGGCCCATCATGAGCGGATGCACCCAGCTGTCGAAGATCACGTTGGCGCCTTCGAAGCCCATTTGCGGGGAATAGCGTGCCGGAAAGTCCTGCACATGCACCGGCGCCGAGATCACAGCGCTGGGCACACCCAGTCGCTTGGCGATATGGCGCTCCATCTGAGTGCCGAGCACGAGCTCGGGCGCTAGGTCGGTCACGGCAGCTTCGACCTCGAGATAATCGTCGGTGATCAGCGCCTCGACGCCGTAGATCTTGGCCGCCTCGCGCACGTCGCGCGCGAGTTCGCGCGAATAGGTGCCGAGCCCGACCACGGAAAAGCCGAGCTCTTCACTGGCGATGCGGGCCGCGGCGATTGCGTGGGTGGCGTCGCCGAAGATGAAGACGCGCTTGCCCGTGAGATAGGTCGAGTTGACCGAGCGCGAATACCATGGCAGGCGCGAGGTCTGATCCGAGAGCAGGGGACTGGCATCGACGCCGACCAGCGCGGCCACCTCCTCGATGAAGTCCCGCGTCGCGCCGATACCGATGGGCACGGTCTTGGTGGTGGGCTGCTTGAAGGTGCGGCTAAGCCAGTCGGTCGCGGTGCGCGCGATCTCCGGGTAGAGCACGACGTTGAAATCGGCCTTGCCGAGCCGTGCGAGATCGGCGGGCGAAGCGCCGAGCGGAGCCACGACATTGACCTCGATGCCGATCTTGCCGAGGAGCTTGGTGATCTCCTGCACATCGTCGCGGTGGCGGAAGCCGAGCGCCGTTGGGCCGAGCAGATTGCAGCACGGTGCCCGGGACGGCTCACGCGGTTCCCGCAGCCAGTCGGCGGCCGGTGCGTGTGGGCCTGCGAAGGTGCGGACCATGCGATAGAAGGTTTCGGCCGCGCCCCAGTTTTCCTTCTTCTGATAGGCGGGAAGCTCGAGCGGAATGACGGGGACCGGAAGCTGAAGAGCCTTCGCCAGGCCACCCGGATCGTCCTGGATAAGCTCGGCGGTGCAAGACGCCCCGACCATGAGCGCTTCGGGCTTGAAGCGCTCGAAGGCATCGCGCGCCGCGGTCTTGAACAGTTCGGCCGTGTCGCCGCCGAGATCGCGCGCTTGGAACGTCGTGTAGGTGACCGGCGGCCGCTTGTCGCGCCGCTCGATCATGGTGAACAGCAGGTCGGCATAGGTGTCGCCTTGCGGCGCATGCAGTACGTAATGAACGCCTTCCATCGCGGTGGCGATGCGCATGGCGCCCACATGGGGCGGCCCTTCGTATGTCCAAAGCGTCAGCTGCATGGTGCTAAACCTCCAGCCGCGCGCGCCGGACAAGCGGTCGCGCAAAGAGTTCGGCGAGGTCGCCTGCCTGCTCGTAACCCTGGATCGGTGTGAACAGGAGCTCAATCGACCATTTCGTGGTGATGCCTTCCGCCTCGAGTGGATTGGCAAGTCCGAGCCCGCACACGACGAGATCGGGGCGCGCGTCACGGCAACGATCAAGCTGCTTGTCGACGTCTTGCCCCTCGCTAAGAACAGTATCGGCGGGGAGGAGGTCGAGTTCCTGACTGAGATGCTGACGGTGAAGATACGGTGTGCCGACCTCGACTGGATACATGCCGAGCTCGCGCGAAACGAATCGAGCGAGGGGCACCTCGAGTTGAGAGTCGGGAAAAAAGAAGATTCGCTTGCCGGAAAGCTTGAAGCGGTGCGGCTCGAGCGCCGTCCGGGCGCGTGCCAGTGGTGCGGCGATCACGGCATCGAACCTGTGTGTATCGACGTCCCAAACATCCGCGGCCGCTCGAAGCCATTGGGTCGTTCCGTCGCCGCCAAGGGGAAACGGCGCGGCAATGCGCTGGGCACCACGCTCTTCCAGCGCACGCGCGGTGTCGCCTAGAAACGGCTGCGCGAGTAGGTAGCGTGTGTTGGGGCCAATCGCCGGCAGATCGGTCGAGCGCCGGGGCGGTAGAAACGCCACGGGTCCGATGCCAAGGTCATCGAACAGACGGCGGAACTGATCCTCGACGACGTCTGCGAGCGCGCCGACGACGAGCAACGAGATGTCGGCTCCTGCCGCGGCTTGCGGAAGTTCCGGCACGAGCGCTGCGAGGCAGGCATCCTCGCCTTGCGTGAATGTCGTCTCGATGCCGCTGCCTGAATAGTTCAGGATGCGCACGCTCGGCGCATAGCTTGCCGATAGGCGCTCAGCCGCGCGCTTCAGATCGAGTTTGATCACTTCCGACGGGCACGAGCCTACAAGGAATAGAAGCTTGATGTCCGGGCGCCGGGCGAGCAGTTGCGCAACGATGCGATCGAGCTCTTCGTTGGCGTCCGCGAGCCCCGCGAGGTCGCGCTCCTCCATGATGGCGGTGGCGAAACGCGGTTCGGCAAAAATCATCACGCCCGCGGCGGACTGGATCAGGTGTGCGCAAGTCCGCGAGCCGACGACGAGGAAGAATGCATCCTGAAGTTTGCGATGGAGCCAGACGATTCCCGTGAGTCCGCAGAATACCTCGCGTTGACCGCGCTCCTTCAAGACGGGCGAGTCGCCGCATCCTTGAGCCGAGCGCGCCAATGCGGGATGCACGTTCATTGCGCGGCCTCCCCAAGTCCCATCACTTGCGAGGCTTGCGCGCCCTCGAGCCGAGCGGCGCGCAGCTTGAGCAGGAATTGGGTGGCGTTGATCACGTACGATGCGTAGGCGGCCAGCGCCAGCAGCATCAGCTGAGTGGGGCCAAGCCAGCCCGTGAACAGCGCGCCGAGATAGGCCGTGTGCAGCGCCAGGACGAGCATGCTGAACACGTCCTCCCAATAGAAGGCGGGCGCGAACAGATAGCGGCCGAAGACCTCGTGCTCCCAAATGGAGCCGGTTATCATGATGGCGTAAAGAGCGGCCGTCTTTACCACGATGGAGATCGTGGCGGCCTCATAGCCCGCTCCGGTCAGGAGATACCGGACGACGAGCCCGAGGCTGACGAGGAAGATCGCGAATTGGAGGGGTGCAAGAATGCCCTGTACGAGAGTCCAGGGAGAGGCATCTCTGCGCCGGCGCTCGTCGACATTATAAAGAGACTTGCCCCGAGATTCCCGCGACAGAGCCATCGCGTTTCCCCTCCCATTTCCCGACGCGCAAGGGGTCCTGCGCGACGGCCTTAGGAGGAGACTAAGTCTGGCCTCTCGCTACTGTCAACTGAATTGGACGTAAAAATATATTTACATTTGGCTCGGGCCGGGGTCCAATAGAGCCGGCTCGAAAGGGCCCGATGCCGTCCAGATTAACTCTAGACCCGCGTCTCAACAATAAAAAGTGTCAAACCCAGGAGACAGGGAGAGGGCCGGTACCGAGAAAGGGGCCGCTTTGAGGCGGCGTGTTTGCCGCTGGGGTTGCTCCCAAAGGGGGTAGGAAATGGCGAGCATGAGGGCGTTTGCAGTCGAGCAGCGACTGGGGCAGCTGCGGGCGCGATTCCTTTGATATATCAAAGTTCAAAGCGGGAGCGGTCCCCAAGCGCAAATTGGCGAATGGCAGCCGGAAGCTGCTGAGCCAGGCCATCGAGACCCATATTATCCCGCGGCTTGTTCAAACTCATAAACCATCTTCGGGGGGCCGCTCAGTTGAGGGCCAAGGACATCTTCATCCCAATGTAGAACAAGTTATAGAATTTGTCAGATTATTGCTTTCAAACGATGTGGCCGTGGCATCCGTCTATGTTGAAGAGTTGGGAAATAAAGGCACATCTATTGAATCTATTTTCCTTCATCTCTTCACGCCTGCCGCACGTGTACTTGGTAAGTTATGGGAAGAGGATGTTTGTGACTTTACAGACGTCACAATTGCACTGTCGCGGCTTCAGCAGCTCCTCCGCGAGCTCGGCGCCGCGTTTGAAATAGAGACCATGCCAGCGCAGATCGGGCGAAGAGCCTTGTTGGTGGCGGCGCCGGGGGATCAGCACACCTTCGGAGTCTTTATATTACAGGAGTTCTTCCGGCGCGCAGGCTGGGATGTGAACGGTGGCGGCGTGGCTTCAAACGAAGAGCTTTTTGGCCTGGTGGAAAGTGGTCGGTATGACCTCGTGGGCCTCTCGGCCAGCAACGAGGTGGCTGTGGACGAGATTTGCGGCGGTTATCCACACGATCCGGAAGATCACCCCGTCCCCCGGGCTCCAAGTCATGGTGGGGGGTCGATTCTTCCTGGAACATCCCGAAGCTGTGTCGGGCGTTGGAGCCGACGCGAGCGCTCAGAACGGGCGGCGGGCGGTCCTGAAGGTTTCGAGCTTGCTCGGCACGATTGCGTTGCGCTAAGTGTACGCTGCCAGTGGGCAAATCAACTTGACAGGAATCGCCGTGGTAGTTCGCTCGAGAAGAAGGGAACGTGTTCCGGGCCCCGAAGAAAACGCTCGGCGATTTGGATGCCGAAATTGCGGCCGAGCTTATTGCAGCAGCGGCAGATATCGCCTTGATCATCGATGCCAAGGGCGTCATCCGCGACGTTTCCTTTGGCAGCGAGGAGCTCGCCCGAGAGGGATTCGACGCTTGGGTCGGCCAGCCGTGGACTGAAACAGTCACCGTCGAAAGCCGCCCGAAGGTCGAGGAGATGCTCCGCAACTCGGCAAAGAAGGCGCCGCCGCGATGGCGCCAAGTCAACCATCCCAGCAAAAGTGGAACGGACGTCCCGATTCGATATTCGGCGTTGCGGGTCGGCGACAGCGGTCGGGTTATTGCGATCGGCCGCGACCTGCGCGCCATTGCCGCCCTCCAGCAACGTCTGGTCGAGGCACAGCAGTCGATGGAGCGCGAGTATGCCCGCCTGCGGCATGCGGAGACGCGGTACCGGCTTCTGTTTCAGATCGCCTCTCAGCCCGTGCTGATCGTGGACTCGAATTCCATGAAGGTCGTGGAGGCTAATCCCGCGGCCGGCCAATTGCTGGCCAAGAGCGTCAAGCGGCTCTCGGGCCGGGCCTTCCCGGATTTGTTCGATGCCGAAAGTACGAAGGCCGTGCAGACGCATCTCGCGCAAGTCCGCGCCAACGGTCGCGCCGACGAGATTACCGCCAGACTTAACGAGGGTAACACAGAGACTGTGGTGGGCGCCTCGCTGTTCCGCCAGGAGAACGCGTCGCACTTCCTGGTGCGGCTGTCGCCTGTCGAGAGCGACCCCACCACGCCCAGGGTCGGATCAAAACTGTTTAGCGTCGTTGAGAGCTTGCCCGAGGGATTTGTGGTCACCGGCGTCGACCGTCGCATCGTCACGGCCAATCCGGCCTTTCTCGATCTCGCCGAGCTGGCGAGCGAGGAGCAGGCGCGGGGCGAGCCGCTCGATCGTTGGGTCGGACGTCCTGGTGTGGACCTCGATTCGCTAATTGCGAACATTCGCGAGCATGGCTCGGTCCGGAACTTCTCGACGATCCTGCGGGGAGAATACGGCGCAAGTGAAGAGGTCGAAATTTCCGCGGTCTCGGTTCTGACCGGCGAGTATCCCTGTTACGGATTCACCATTCGCAATGTCGGCGGCCGCGAGCCAGCCAAACCAAACCGGCCACGGGAGCTGCCGCGCTCGGCGGAGCAGCTGACCCAGCTGGTCGGCCGCGTGACGCTGAAAGAGCTTGTGCGGGAGACGACCGATGTCATCGAACGGCTTTGCATCGAGGCCGCTCTCGAACTGACCGGCGACAATCGCGCCTCGGCGGCGGAAATGCTCGGCCTGAGCCGGCAGAGTCTTTACTCGAAGCTCCGCCGGTTCGGTCTCGGCGATCTCGACTCCGACGACGACAGCTAAATTAGCTGCCTGCCGAACTCTCGCCTGTGCGCAAGAAGTCCCGATAATTCGCCAAGAACTGTTCGGGCTGCTCGAAATGCGGGAGCGCGCCCGTGTCGAAGGGCTGGACCTTCCAGTTGGCTTGCCTGCGCGCCCAGTCCGCGTCGCTCATATTCCCGAAATCCCCTTTGGTCCCGTGCGGTAGCCAGACCTTGTGTTTGATCCGGGCGTAGAGCTCGCGAATGTCGGCGCTAAACAGCCGGCCAGAGACGAAGGCGTAGGGCGCATTCTTGGCCCCGGTTTGATGCGTGGTGAGATAGTCGTAGTCGAAGAGACCGCGATCGTAATCGTCCGATCCGAAGGTCTTGCGGAGGAAGAAGCGAATGCTCCGCTTCGACGTGAGCGCCTTGAAGATGGCGTCGCTCCACAGCGGGAAGGTGAAGAAGGCATAGAGACCGGGGACTTCGCGCGTTTTCCGCTTGCGGCGAAAATGTCCCGACCGTTCGCTGAATCCGGTGGCTGAGACCAGGGCCAGCGTGCGGAAGCGATCGGGAGTCTCGACCGCTGCGCGCGCCAGGAACTCCGAACCGAGTGAGACCGCAAGGGCATCGATCGGCGTATCGCCATGATCCTTGGCGATCACCCCCAGCATGTCGTGAACGGCATCGGTGTAAAGTCGCGGGGTGTAGTTGCGCTCGGATCGATCGGAGAAGCCGAAGCCTGGAAGATCCACCGCATAGACTTGGTGGGACTTTATCATCTCCTCGAAGATTGGCCGGACCTCGTAGGCGGACCCGGCGGCATTGATGCTGTGCACGAGCAGCATTGGCGGCCCTTCGCCCGCCACATAGTAGCTCAAGCGGCCTGCCTTTCCGGTGAACTCGCGGCGCGGTGCATCCACAGCCGGGCGCAGGGTCAGTCCGTTTTTGGTTTCGGGCAACACGCTCTCCTTGTTACCGAAATTCATCGTCGCTTGAGCTGAATTTCGCGCGCCCAAGGCCGGATCGTATGGACTCCGGCCATGGCTAGTGTAAAGTAAACTGTACACTCAGCTGCGTGGTTTCCTCATGACTGCGATTGCCCGACCTGCTCCGTCTGCCGTCGTTGAACTCTTGAAGCCTATCACGTGGTTTCCGCCGATGTGGGCGTTTGGCTGCGGCGTGGTCTCCGCCGGCGTGCCGCTCGCCGGGCGCTGGCCGCTCATCGTCGCCGGCGCCGTCTTGGCAGGGCCCCTGGTATGCGCCACCAGCCAAGCCGTCAATGATTGGTATGACCGGCACGTAGACGCCATCAACGAGCCCGAGCGCCCGATCCCTTCGGGCCGCATCCCCGGCCAATGGGGCTTCTATATCGGTCTCATCTGGACCGGCCTATCGCTGGTGGTTGCGAGCCAACTCGGCCTGTTCGTCTTTGCCGCCGCTTGTGTCGGCCTCGCCCTGGCATGGGCCTATAGCGCACCGCCGTTCCGGCTCAAGACGAATGGCTGGTGGGGCAACACGGCGGTCGCCGCCTGTTACGAGGGCCTGCCGTGGCTCACCGGTGCGGCGGTCATGACCGGGGCCGTGCCGAGCGCGCGCGTGTTCATTGTCGCCGCGCTCTATAGTCTTGGCGCGCACGGCATCATGACTCTCAACGACTTCAAGTCGATCGAAGGCGACAAGCGCTCGGGCATCGGCTCGCTGCCGGTGCAGCTTGGCGCCGACAGAGCCGGACGTCGTTGCCTGCTGGGTCATGGCGCTCCCGCAGGTCGTCGTCATCGCGCTCTTGGTGTCGTGGGGCTATCCCATCCACGCGGCCATCGTCGCCATCGTGCTCCTCGTGCAGCTCCGGTTGATGATGCGGCTCCTGGAAAGCCCGAAGGAGAGGGCGCCCTGGTATAATGGCACCGGCGTCACGCTCTATGTTCTGGGCATGCTGGTGACGGCCTTCGCGCTCGGCTCGAGCCCGGCAGGTGCCGCATGAGCAATACATCGCTCGGTTGGTTCGGCATCGTGCGGCTGGGTCTCGTGCAGACCGGGCTCGGCGCCATCGTCGTGCTCACGACCTCGACCATGAACCGTGTCATGGTTGTCGAGCTCGCGCTGCCCGCCATGCTGCCCGGTGCGCTGGTGACGCTGCATTACGCTATCCAGATCTTGCGGCCGCGCTTCGGATACGGCTCGGATGAAGGCGGACGCCGCGTTGCGTGGATCATCGGCGGCATGGCTGTCCTCGCCATGGGCGGCGTCGGCGCGGCGCTTGCCACGGCATGGATGACCACCAACACGGCTGCCGGTATTGCGCTTGCGATCGGCGCCTTCGCGCTGATCGGGGTCGGTGTCGGCGCGTGTGGCACGTCGCTGCTGGCGTTGATGGCGGCACGGGTCGCGCCTGACAGGCGGGCCGCAGCGGCCATGATTATGTGGATGATGATGATCGCCGGCATCGTCGTCACGGCAACCAGCGCCGGACACTTTCTCGATCCTTTCTCGCCGTCTCGGCTCGTCACGGTGACGGCCTCGGTTGCGGGCATAGCGTTTGTCGTGACGTTGCTCGCAGTTCTCGGTGTCGATCGGGCGCCCTCGATCTCGGCGGACCCGGTATCGCGTGCCCCCAAGCAGCCGTTCTTTCAGGCGCTGCGCCAAGTCTGGGACGATCCTTTGGCGCGCGGCTTTACCGTGTTCGTGTTTCTCTCGATGCTGGCTTACAGCGCTCAGGATCTCATCCTCGAGCCCTTTGCCGGTTCCGTGTTCGGGCTGCCGCCGGGACAGACGACGAAGCTCGCCGGCGTCCAGCACGCGGGCGTGTTCGCAGGCATGTTGCTCGCGGGCGTTCTCGGCAGCGGACGGTTTGGACGCGCGCGGGGCTCCTTGCGTGCCTGGACCGTTGGCGGTTGCATCGCCTCGGCCTTGGCGCTCTTGGTCATCGCCTCGGGCGCGTTCGCCGGACCCAACTTCCCCTTGCGGCTTGCCGTCTTCGCGCTCGGCACCGGCAACGGCGTGTTCGCCGTCGCGGCGATCGGCTCGATGATGATGCTGGCGGGCGAGGGGCAGACTTCGCGCGAAGGGACCCGCATTGGATTATGGGGTGCGGCGCAGGCGATCGCCTTTGGCCTTGGTGGATTTCTCGGCACGGTGGGGGTCGACGTGGCGCGCGGCCTGCTCGATTCCACGGCGATGGCCTACGCCATCGTCTTTACCGGCGAGGGCGTGTTGTTCCTCTTTTCCGCAGTCCTTGCCGCACGTCTTGGTCAGCCACATCGGGGCACGATTCCGGCGCCGCTTCTGCGCACCGGCGAGCCGGCCGCCGTCATGGGAACCACGAGGGGGTGAGTGATGCGTGAGGTTGAGACATACGATACCGTCGTGGTGGGCGGCGGGCCCGCCGGCGCCACGGCGGCTTACGATCTCGCCGGGCAAGGCCGCTCGGTGCTGCTGATTGACAGGGCCGGCCGTATCAAGCCCTGCGGCGGGGCGATCCCGCCCGTGGCCATGCGCGAGTTCGACATTCCGGAGTCGCTGCTGGTCGCGCGGGCCCAAGGGGCACGCATCTTTGCGCCGAGTGCCAAGTGTGTCGACATGCCGATCGATAACGGATTCGTCGGCATGGTCGACCGCGAGGTATTCGACGAATGGCTGCGGGACCGTGCCGCGCGCGCGGGGGCGAAGCGACTCGATGCGGCGTTCGAGACCTTCTCGCGCGATGACGATGGAACGGCTGTCATCAACTACGCCACGAAAACAGACGACGGCGTGGCGGTGAAAGGCCGCGTGCGGGCACGGAGCGTGATCGGCGCCGATGGCGCGCTGTCGCTCGTGGCCCGTCAAGCGGTCCCGGGCGCGAACCGGGTGCCTTACGTATTCGCCTATCACGAGATCGTCCGCACGCCGGAGCAGGTCGATGGCTCCGCGTATGACGGCACGCGATGCGACATTTATTATCAGGGTGTCTACTCACCGGATTTCTACGCCTGGGTATTTCCCCATGGCGACACGGCAAGCGTCGGCACGGGCACCGCCAATAAGGGCTTCTCTTTGCGCGGCGCTGTCGGGGCGTTGCGCAAATCCACCGGCCTCGAACACGCCGAGACTATCCGCCGGGAAGGCGCACCGATCCCGTTGAGGCCGCTCAAACGGTGGGACAATGGCCGCGATGTGCTGCTTGCCGGCGACGCCGCGGGTGTGGTCGCGCCCGCCTCGGGGGAGGGCATCTTCTACGCTATGACTGGCGGACGCTTGGCCGCCGATGCCGTGCAGCAATTCCTCGTCACCGGTGATGCGCGGGCGCTCGCTACCGCGCGCAAGCGCTTCATGAAGGCGCATGGCCGCGTGTTCTGGATCCTCGGCATCATGCAGCGTTTTTGGTATTCCAGCGAATGGCGCCGCGAACGCTTCGTGACCATCTGCAAGGATCGCGACGTGCAGCGGCTCACCTGGGAATCGTACATGAACAAGAAGCTCACGCGTTCGCGACCCGTCGCGCATATACGAATCTTCTTCAAGGACCTGGCCCATTTGTTCCGGCTGGTGTCGCCATGACGTCGTCACGCTCCAGCCTCTGGCTGCCGGTGCTTGGCGCCGCCGCCGCCGCGATCATGGTTGCGAGCCTGGGCGCCACCATGACCGATCTCGGCCCCTGGTATCAGGCTCTCAACAAGCCCTCCTGGCAGCCGCCAGATTGGCTGTTCGGCCCGGCCTGGACACTCATTTTTGCATTGGCCGCGGCGTCTGGCGTCATCGCCTGGCGAAACGCGCCCACGGATGCCCAGCGCGAATGGATCATTGGCTTATTCGCCATCAACGGCACGCTGAATGTGCTGTGGAGCGCGTTGTTCTTCCGGCTGCACCGGCCCGATTGGGCGCTCATCGAAGTCGGATTCCTGTGGCTCTCCGTCCTTGTGCCGATCATCGTGTTCGCTCGCTACGCCAAGACGGCCAGCTGGCTCCTCGTTCCCTACCTGGCTTGGGTGTCGTTCGCCGCCTTTCTCAACTGGGAGATCGTGCGTCTTAACGGCCAATTCGGTGGCGGCTAGCGGCGATGGACAACCTCGTCGCCAGCGGACGAATTGTCGATCTAATCCTCGTCTTCGTCGTCGTGGAGGCCATTGGTCTCTTGGTCTATCGCCGGACCACGGGTCATGGTTTGAGGCCGCTCGGCATCCTGCTTATGCTTTTGCCTGGTGTTTGCCTTCTTCTTGCCCTCCGTTCCGCCTTGGGAGCCACGGACCCTATTGCCATCGCCGCTTGGCTCGCGGCCTCGCTCGCCGCGCATCTGGCGGATCTGTGGCAGCGGCAGCGGTTTTCGTAACCACAATCACCTGACAGTTAGACTAAACCTAGCGTCAAGTTTACTTGACACAGGTCGCGGCGGGCCTAGACTTTGGCTGTTGCGAGGCCGCATCACAGCGCCTCGATATACGTTCACGGGCCGGGAGGAACGTCATGAACGTCGCGGATATTCTCAAAGCCAAAGGCAACGCCGTAAAGACGGTGCGGCCCGATGAGACTGCGCTGGAGCTTGCCGAGCAGCTCAGGGCCGAGCATATCGGCGCCGCAATCGTCAGCGCTGACGGCACGACCATCGATGGCATCGTCTCCGAGCGTGATCTTGCCTATGGGCTGGCCGCGCACGCCAGCAAGCTCCCCACCGTGGCCGTCGAACGGCTGATGACCAAGGTCGTCGTGGTCTGCTCCCCGGAGGAAACCGTGCATGAGGTGATGCGAACGATGACGCAGAAGCGCATCCGCCACCTGCCCGTCAAAAACGGCGAGGACCTTGTCGGCATCATCAGCATCGGCGACGTGCTCAAGCATCGTCTGAGCGAGGTTCAGTTGGAGGCCGAGGTCTTGCGCGATTACGCCCGTGTGCGGCGCTGAGAGGAGTAGCGGTTATGGTCATGACGGTAGGCAACATCCTCAAGATCAAGGGGCGCGTCTACAAGACCGTCAAGCCGGATGAGACCGTGCAAGAGTTCGCGCAGCATCTGAAGGATGAGCGAATTGGCGCCATGATCGTCACGCATGACGGATCCATACTCGAGGGGATCATTTCCGAGCGCGACATCGCCTATGGCTTGTCCAAGCACGGACAAAAATTGCCGGACATGAAGGTGTCGGAGCTGATGACGAAGGTCGTTATTGTCTGCACGTCAGAAGACAGCATTGACGACGTCATGAATTTGATGACTCAACGCCGCATTCGGCACTTGCCGGTGAAGGACAGTGACGAACTCGTTGGAATTATCAGTATGGGGGATGTGGTGAAGGCGCATCTGACCGGCAGGCTGATGGCCGCCCGCATGAGCCGCTAGGCCGCGAGCTCGTTTCCAATCAAACAAAGACGAAGCAGGGAAGGATAGCTGGAATGAGGAAGGCGGCTCTACTTGGGTTGGCTTGTGCTGCTACTGCGCTTTTTATGGCCCCGGCCAGATCGGATGCGGCCGATGCCGAAGCGGGCAAGGCCGCGTTCGCCAAATGCGGCATTTGCCATCAGATTGGTCCAAATGCGCAGGCTCTCGTCGGCCCGCCGCTGACTGGTGTGGTGGGGCGCAAGGCCGGCAGCGTGGCGGGTTTCGCATATTCGCCTGGCATGAAGAAGCTCGGCGATGATGGCTATGTCTGGACCGAGGAGCACATCGACAGTTGGATTGCCAACCCCAAGGCGCTGCTTCCCGCGTCCATGATGGCGTTGGCGTTTCAGGGGATTCCGGACGCCGATGAGCGGGCGAACATCATTGCCTATCTGAAGACCTTCCCGCAGTAGGTTCTGACGGGTCTTCGGCGCGGCGTTCTCGGCTTCATCAGGGAATTTGAACCCAGAGAGTCTTTCGCCAAAGACTGCCAGCACATGGGCAGAGTCACCCAAATTGTTTCTGGGGTATTTTTATTGGGTGTCATGGTAGAGTTCCTTCATCACAGCTGTTCAAGGTGTAAAACGGTGTCAAACGGTGACATTCGGGAAGGCTATCACCAGTTCGCTGGCAGCTTGCCGGGCAAGCAGGCGGACTAACTGAACTAGCTCCGCTTGCGCCTCGGTTTGGCTAAGCGGAGCTTCGTGATCCGGAAGGGTGGCTCTGTGTTGGCCCGGGTTCATTCTCCCTGGGTGCCAAATTTTTTGAAGCGCGGCTCAGGGTGCTTCTGCTTTCTCGAGTTTAGCGGACATCGCAGATCATTGACCTAATGTCCGTTAGTGACCCGAAGCAGACCTATGTGCTGGCTTGTTCGCCAAACGCTCACTTGGAGAGCGGCATCATCAGCGCGATGGCGATGCAGGTGGCGATCCCGACAATGATGTTCATCGGCACCCCGATGCGCAGGAAGTCGGCGAACCGGTAATTCCCCGAGGCGTAGACCATCGTGTTGGTTTGATAGCCGATCGGCGTCGCGAAGCTGGCGCTCGCCCCCATCATGATGGCGACGAGGAAGGGGCGTGAATCGAGCCCCAGACTTTCCGCCAGGCCGATTGCGATCGGCGTCAGCACCACGGCCACGGCGTTGTTGGTGATAAGCTCGGTCAGGATCACGGCCAGGAAATAGACGACGGCGAGCGTAACATAGCCGGAGCTTTGGCCGAGAAGCGGCTCGAGTCCGTCCACAATGGCGCGCACCGCCCCTGTCTTCTCGAGACCGACTCCGATAGCGAGCATGGCGAAGATCAGGACCAGAATGCCGCCGTTGATCGATTCCCATGCCTCCTCCGCGTCGATGCAGCGGAGCAGGAGGATCAGGGCCACGCCGAGCACGGCCAGACCCTCGATCGGCATCACGTTCAGCGCGGCGAGCAAGACGACGCCAGCCAGCGCGGCGATGGCCACGGGGGCCTTCTTGCGCCGGAAACTGCGTGAGCGGGGCTGGGTGATGTTTATGAAGTCCGCTTCTTCAGCCGCCGCCGCAAGACCTTCGGGCGTCCCCTCGAGAAGCAACCGGTCGGCGGCACGGAGCTGAACCGACTCGAGATCGAGACCGGGGAGGTAGCGATGCCGGCTGATGCCGAGCAGGCGGACCCCGAACCGGCCAAGCCGCATATCGCTGAAAGTCCGCAAGGCGCCGCGGCCCGGGGCAAGCACCGCCTCAACAATGATGTGGTCCTTATCGCTTTCGCCGCCACCCACGCCGAGAATATCGAAACCGCGCTCGCCATGCAGCGTCAGCACCTCGGGCATCGTCGCCTGAATTACGATGCGGTCACCGGCTTGTAGCACCTGGTCGCTGAGTTGCTCGCGGCGTGACGTGCCCGCGCGATGCAAGGCCACGAGCTCGATGCCCGCGCGGTTGAGCGCCTTGATCTGGTCGAGCGCTTTGCCGGAGAAAGCGGAGCCCTCGCAGACCGCCAACTCGGTGAGGAAAAGCACTTTGCCCTCTTCGTCCATGAGATCCGAGGCGCTCATGCGGGCCGGCAGGAGCACGCGCGCGAGAAGCAGCATGGTGGTTGTTCCCACCACCGCGGCCACGAGTCCGACCGGCGTGATTTCGAAGATGGAGAACTCGGGCAGCCCGCTCTCTCGCGCCACGCCGTCCACCAAAAGGTTGGTCGAGGTGCCGATGAGCGTGCAGGTGCCACCCAGGATCGCGGCATACGAGAGTGGGATCAGCAACTGAGTGGGCGCGAGCCCCACGGTTCGCGCCAATCGCACGGCGATCGGGATAAGCACGACCACAACGGGTGTGTTGTTCATGAAAGCTGACGCGACAATGGTGCCGGCGAAGAACATGAATAGGACTGTCTTCGGGCTCTGTGTGGCCCGGGACGTGATCCACGCCGCTGCTGCTTCCAAGGTTCCGGTCCTGACCAACGCCCCGGACAGGATGAACATGGCCGCAATGGTAATGGGCGCGCTGTTGGAGAACACGCCCATCACGTCTTTGGTATTGATGAGGCCAAGCACGAGGAAAGCGGCCGCGCCCGCCGTGGCGACCACGGACGGTGGAAAGCGCTCCAACAGGAACGCGACAAAAGTTGCGGCCAGGATTACGATCGCAATGACCGCCTGATGCTGCTCGATGAAAGTCGTCAAGTGGGTGAGGGCCGCTTTGGTTTACGCCAGGTACGGTCGAGTTTGGATCAACGGCCGGTCTGCGGTCTATACAAAAATCGAACGTTCTGAGCGTTTGCGTGTTATGCGCGGAGCGATTTTCACGCGACGGTGACCTGTCCTTTCGGAAAATTCCATCTGACCACCCGGCGCAGAATTGTCTCGACGCCCGCAAGTGCTTGCCGACGACGACGCGATCAGGCGACTATCCTAAAAGCATGCAAAATTGCTGACGCGAGTCCGCGAGCCTGTAGCCCACGGCGAAGCCGAGATTTCACGAGGCATTCTTGAACTGGGCCAAGTCGTGCCTATCTACTTTTACTGGTACGGATCCGACGGATTTGCCAGGTTTTTGGAGCTTTGGGCTCAACCTCGCGAAGGGGCGTCCGCATGTTTACCGAAGGGCCTGACTCGGGCACGGCCTGTTGCGCGGAGGCACCTCGCCGGCGAAATCTTCTCCTGAAATCGCTGCCTGAGGACGAGCTTGCGCAGGTTATGCCCCTATTCGCGCGTGTCGCCTTGGTCCCGCGGCGCGTCCTGCAACATGCCGGGCTTCCCATCGAGCATCTCTATTTCATCGAGGACGGTCTCGTATCCGTGTTCGCCAAGGTGGACGACGGCCAGGTAGCCGAGGTGTGGTTGATCGGGCGGGACGGGGTGGTCGGCAGCACCGTGCTCCTCGGCGGGGAGACCTCGAACTTAAGCCATTTCGTGCAGATCGGCGGCAGCGCCTTGCGGATTGGCGTCGATGATCTGCGTCGTGCGGTCTCGCAATGCCCGAGCCTCGGCGAGGCGCTCAAGGGCTATCTACACCACTCCCTGATGCAGAGTTCGCAATCGGCGGCGTGCGGCCTCCGCCACGCGCTCCTGCCGCGGCTCGCCCGTTGGCTGCTGACGGCGCATGACCGTAGCGACATGGACTGCCTTCCCATCACGCAGGATCTCTTGGCGCGAAGCCTCGGCGTTCGCCGCCCGACGGTCTCCACCGCGTTCAAGGATCTCGAGCGCGGAGGCATTTTCGCCAGGGACCGCGGCGTGATCCGCATCCTGGACCGGCGCGCCCTCGAGCGCATCGCCTGCCGCTGCTACCGCACCCTGCGCCTGCAGCATGACAAATGGGAGCCGTCGAAGGCAAAGCGGAAAATGCTGATCGTGATCTCCGCCTTCTTCGCGGCCGTCGAGATCGAGCTTCTCGCTAGCTGAGAAGCGAGACGCCCGGGGAGAGTGACCCGGGCATCCCGCAAGGACCGCGTCGTCTACCCGACGACGACCCCTTCGCACTTCTCGTCCTTGATCTCGGCAAGGGCCGCCTTGGCGTCCTCCATGGTGTCGTAGCCCTCGGCGGCGCCGATGGATGTCTTGCCGGCGCTCAACTCGGTTCCCGGAATATCCAGGATTACCGAGCACATGCCGACCGTATCGACGGTCACGAAATATTTCTCCGCCGCCATGGCAGTCGTCGCCAGTCCGGCGGCGAAAAGGCCGGTTGCAAAGACACTCGTCACGATTAGCTTCTTCATCTTTCGCGTTTCCTCCTTAGGCTTGGAACGCCCCCAGCGTGGAGGCATATGGGCGCTTGAGCCGAGGCGCACAGGTGCGGGCTGCGTGAACTCCGTACGCTAGCTGACAGTGTTTCGCGCCATCGCCCCCGAGAGGCCTTACCGCAGGCGCGATGGGTCCGCATCTCCCAGGAGCGCCCGCAAGGGGTGCGTGTGCCGCACCAAGGAGGCTTCCCATGGACTACGTCACCGAGGCCAAGAAATTCATCAACCGCGCCGCCGGCGCGCATTCCGCCGATGTGGTCAAGGAGCATCTCAAGATGGCCGAGTGGTGCCTCGGCCAGGAGATCGAGGAGCGGGACGGAAACGCCGCTGCGGGGGACGCCTCAAAAAAATCGCCAAAAATGAACGCGGCGACGCCGAGCGCCGAGAGATAGAAGCTGCCGGCGTGGCGCCGGACCTCCCGGGTCGCACAATTGTCGAGGCCGGGGCGTCTATGGGGTTCCTCCAACCTCGTGCTTTCTGCCGACCATCTGCCCGTCTCGACCGTGGCCCTGTCCCTCGGGGCCTCAAGCCTGGCAGCGCGTAGACGCGCGTTAGCCGACTTGGTACTTACTGCCGGCTGAAGCTGGCAGCTAACGCCAATCCCGCGCAAGCCTCCGAAGAGAAAAACGTCTAATGTTCGATTTTGTGGCGATTTTCTCGGACCCCGCCAATCTAGTTGCGCTTGCAACACTTATTGTAATGGAGATCGTGCTTGGGATTGACAACCTCATCTTCATTTCGATCCTGACCAATAAGCTCCCAGAACATCAGCGCTCTAAAGCTCGGTTGGTGGGTATAGGCGCAGCACTGGTACTTAGATTGGTCTTCTTGAGCTTGGTGTTCGTAATCGTCCAGCTCACAGAGCCGGTCTTTACCGCTTTCGGGCTTGGGCTTTCGTGGCGCGACATCATTCTAATTTCAGGCGGGCTCTTCCTCGTGTGGAAGGCGACCAGGGAGATCCATCATAACGTCGATCCTGACCCCGGGCCCGACATGTTCTCCAGTAGGGCGAGTATGAGCTTCGCCGCAGCCATTGGGCAGATCCTCCTCCTGGACGCCGTGTTCTCGATTGACAGCATCATCACCGCCGTGGGCATGACCGATCATATCGCCATCATGGTCATCGCCGTTGTGATAACGGTGGCAGTGATGCTGCTCGCTGCTGGACCCCTTGCGAATTTCATAAACGCGAACCCCAGCGTGGTCATGCTGGTCCTGGGATTTCTTTTGATGATCGGAATGACTCTCATTGCCGAAGGCTTCGGCGCGAAAGTGCCCAAGGGCTACGTCTATGCAGCGATGCTGTTCTCAGCCTTCATCGAAGCGCTAAATTTGTTATCGAAGAGGGCAAAGCGCCGCAAGACTGAAGAGAAGGCCCGGGTGCCGGTGAAGCGGTAGAGCGCGGCTTCTCCTCGCGCGCCCGGCGGGCCTTGATTTCCGGATCGTCGTCGGTCGTGAGCCAGAAAATGATCGCCGTGACCGCCAGCACCGATGCCCAAACCACCGCGACCATCTGCCAGCCAAACGCGACGAGGACGAACGGTGCGACGAATTTGGTGACGGCCGCGCCGATATTGCCGGCGCAAGAATCCCAGCGCCGTCCCCTGTTTCTCCGGCGGAAACCACTTGGACACATAAGCGATACCGACGGCGAAGGAACCACCGGCAAGGCCGACGCCGAGGGCAGCGACGAGCATCCATGGATAGGTGGTGGCGTAGGAGAGCAGGAAGGTCGCGACGGCCGCCGACAGCATGGTCAGCACATAGACGATGCGGCCGCCGTACTGGTCGGTCCAGATGCCGAGAAACACCCGCGACAGTGATCCGGTGAGGATGGGCGTGCCGACGAGGAGGCCGAATTCGGTCTCGTTTAGCCCGAGATCCTGTTGGATGCGCACGCCAATGATAGCGAAGATCGTCCACACGGCGAAACACACCGTGAAGGCGATTGTCGAGAGCCAAAGGGCCCGGTCCGCCCCGGGAGCCGCGTGCCTCGTGCCCATGTCTCTCCCCCTCTGAGCCCCTGATTCGGACTAGGTCAGCCTAACTGGCCGGGCGTTGGACGTTGTCCGGTAAAGCCGACAATTCGGACGGCCCGGGGGCTGGCCACGAAGGAGACGTCTGTCCATCTGCTTGTGTAGTCCGCCTTCGAGCGCCGGGACGTTGATGCAGCGCAAGCTGGCTAGCAAATCAGGCCGTGGCTCACCTCATTGCTGAAGTGGCCCGCCACATATTGTGGATCGGGAGGAGGCCTGGCCGGCATGTATGGCGCCGAGCCCAATGTCCGCTAATGACCCTAAGCGGACGCGTGAAGTTGCCAAGCTTTTGGCTACAATGTCTTCGCAATCAACTGCGGGGCAACTTGCAGTGCACGCCACGCACGGGATTAGGACGAAGGCCCAAACGGCCCGCTAATCGTTGCTATCGATTGCAGGAGCAAAGGGAACCCCTGCCGGGGGGTTAGCCTAGCAGGGGTTCCTTTCCCCGCTCGCTGGGTTGGCGATACGGGAAGGGCCCACATGCCGCCAATGGGCTTAACGACAGGTGGGAATTCTTTGGTACCTCGGCAGACGTCTGCCGAGAAAGTCGGCGGCCGGCGCCGCCGCCATAACTCTCCTCAAGTCCAGAAAATCACATAGGCGATGGTGGCGGTGAGGACGCCGCCAGCTAGCGCCACGTAAGGCAAGACTCCTGCTTTCGGCGCGCTGATGGTGTTTCCGTCGACCGAAAGATCGGCCAGCATCTGCGGCGGGAACACGCCCTTATCCTGGATGAAATGCCGGAAGATGAAGACCGGGATGACGAGCCCGATGGCGATGGCGCCCGCGGTCAGCGTGCCCGAGCCCCAGACCTCGGCGCCGGCGCCAAGCAGGAACGCATTGACGAAGGCAAGCACCACGCCCGCGCCGAGAAGCACGGTCGGTGCCTTCCACGGGCGCGGCACATTCGCGTTGTCGATGCGATGGATCCAGCCCGCGTTGAGGTTGAGGAAGTTGAAGACGATGTAGCAGACGTTGGAAACCGCCAGCACAAACAGGTAATCCGACATCATCAGCAGAATGAGGTTGAACGCGAGGTCCGTCCCCATGCCGCTTGTCGGCGCGCCGTTCTTGTTGACGCGGCTCAGATAGCGCGGCAGCCAGCCGTCGACGGAACCCTGATAGAGCGTCCGCGAACTGCCGGCCATCGCCGTGGTGATCGCCAGCATCAAGGCGAGCAGGAGCATCACCACGAGAAGATTGGTGATGAACGCACCGCCGCCGACCATGGTGGCCATGGCCTGCGCCACGCCGGAGCCGTCGACGATGCCCGGCGCCATCACACCAGCCAGGCCGAGAGCACCCTGGAACGACAGCGGCACCAGGACATAGACCGCGATGCACAACAGGCCGGAATAGAGGATGGCCTTATAGGTGTCCGTCGCCGGATTGCGGAACTCGCTGGTGTAGCAAATCGCCGTCTCGAAGGCGTAAGCCGACCACGCGGCGATGAAAAGGCCGCCGAAGAAAAGCGTCCATCCGGCCTTATCCCAGGCGGCGGTGCCGATGTCAGTGCCCGGAGCAAAGGGTTCAAACGCCTTCATCGACACGTCGCCAGTAAACAGCGGCACGATGCCGATGATCAGGAGCGGCAAGAGGACCGACACGGCGACAATGGTCTGCACCTTGGCCGTCGAGAGGATGCCGCGGTGCTGGATGCCGAACGAGATCAGCATGAGAATGGCGCCAATGAAAAATGTCGAATTCAGGCGGAGACCGAGCCCCTCCTTGAAGGAGCTGAGATCGACGAGCTGGATCTCCCATGTCCTGATCGCGGCATCGGCCGGGAACAATGCCGTCAGGATATAACCCGCAGCAATGCCGCAGCCGATAGCGAGCACCGGCGTCCAGGCCAACCAGTTGCACCACACCGATAGGGGCGCGATGAACTTGCTATAGCGTACCCACGCCGCGGCACCATAGACCGAGGCACCGCCCGACTTGTTCGGAAATAGTCCGGCGATCTCGGCATAGGTGAATGCCTGGATGAAGCCGAATAGAACCGACAAGGTCCACACCAGGACCGACGGCGTCCCGACCGTCGCGGCGATGCCGCCGATGGAGAACAGCACCAGCGCCGGGACGCCGCTGGCGACCCAGAAGGCGTCTTTCCAACCGATGACCCGATGGAGTTGTGATTCTCCTCGGGCCCCCTTTTGAGCCCGGGTGCCCCCATGCGCAGTCCCAGCGGTGTCGACCATATTGCCCCCTCTTCTCATCATGTCCTCGCGCGAATTGCTCGCCCCGAGGCCGATATGTCTTAGGCGTTCAGCCTTAGTGGCGGGAAAAGCGGTCCAGCTAATCTCTGCAACATGAGCGCCCCCTCTCTGCCTTGGTCGAGCCGCGCGACGTTTACTTTCGTCGTCTTTCGCCATGTTGGCTTTGGGCCCTCGACAGGATAGGTAACGAAGACGGGAAGCTCTATTGGCTAGGGGGCTGGAGACATTCCCAAAGCGATAGCGCGCGTTCGACTTTGGTTTAGGATGCTGCCGGGGTCCGCTGCGGGCTCCGCTATGCCCGAAACGAACGCATGCCGGTTTTCCGATCTCAAGGCGCAGCTCCATCAGCCGAGCTTGGCAATGTTCAAGAGTCTTCGAACCAGCACCAAACTCTTGCTTCTGTGCAGCGTTTTCGTCGGCGCCATCGTGGTGGCGACCTATAGTCTCGTTGCCGAGAAGAAAATTGCCATCGATTTCGTTCGCAAGGAACTCGTTGGCGTGGAGTATCTGGAGGCTCTTCGTGGCGTCTACGCAGCCATACTGACAAACAAGTGGGGAGTCTCCACGGCGAGCAAGCACGCAGTGCGCACGCTTGCCGAAGCAGAGAACGCCGACTTCGATCAGTTGGATACGAGTGCGCTCGAAGGGGTGCTCGCGGGCGCGATCGACAAGCTTACGATGGCTGAAGATGCTGACCGAAGACGAAGCCTCTCTGTTGATGCATTAACCGCAGCGCGGCGTCTCGCCTCGCGGATCGGTGATGACTCCAATCTCACGCTCGATCCCGATCTCGACAGCTACTACGTGCAAGACATCGTCGTCGCCAAAGTACCGATGCTGCTCAGCCAGATTGGCAAACTGCACTCCCAGCTTGAAACGCTGTCCTCAGGCAGTTCCTCTACGGAGAACCTAGCAGTGGGTGCGCTGGCGTTGGACGGCATGATTCAATCGACCCTCGACGAAATCGAGAGGGATTTGCAGGCGTCGTACCGCGGCGGCAGCGGCGCTCAACTACGCAAGGCGCTCGACGGCAACGTGGAGACCATGGTCTTAACCTGGAAATCCTACCTTAAGGCCGTTAAGGCGAGCCTGGCTGGCGCAAACAATGCGAGCACCCTCGATCGTACGTATTCGTCTGCAGTAAGCAGCGCGATCGAAACTTGGTCCGTGAACCTTGTCGAGCTTAAGCATTTGCTCAATGCTCGCCTATCGTCCCTCCTTAGCAAGCTCCGGAGCAGCCTCCTGTGGAACGGACTGCTGGTCGCACTTAGCCTTGCCTTCGCCGTGGTGACCGGCCGGCACATAGTGCAACCGCTGCTGAAGCTGGAACGCCTTGCCGACGAGGTCGGTCAAACTCAAAACTACAAACTTCGTACCGATTACCAAAGTCGGGACGAGATTGGCCGACTTGCGGCTGCCTTCAATACGATGCTTGCGGATCTTGCGGCGGCACGTGAACGGGAGGCGATTGACGCCGCGCGCCGGGGTGAAATGCAGACCGAACTGGCCCGGGTTGCGAGGATTACCACAATGGGCGAGATGGCGGCGTCCATCGCGCACGAGATCAACCAGCCACTGGCGGCCATCGTGAACAACGCCAATGCGAGTTTGCGCTGGCTTGGTCAGGACCCGCCGAATGTCACGCGGGCCCGCTCAGCACTCGAGCGCGTAGTCGGCGACGGAGCGCGAGCGAGCGAGGTCATTAGCAGTATCCGCGCCTTGTTGGAAAAGAGTGGTCAGGAGCGAGTGGAGCTTGATGTGAACGACCTCATCCGCGAGGTCATGACGTTTGTGCGGGCAGATCTGCGAAATCACGGCATCGCGGTGCAAACCAAATTGGCTGAGGGCCTGCCGCTCGTCTCGGCGGTACGCATCCAGCTGCAGCAAGTCCTTCTGAACTTGATTGCGAATGCCTCCGAATCGATGGCTGCCGTCGGGGACCGTGCAAGGGTGCTAACCGTGCGCTCCCAAAAGACGGACGGATGTGGCATACTTATAGCTGTTGAAGATAGCGGAGCAGGGATCGCTCAGACGGATAGCGAGCGGATCTTCGAAGCATTCTATTCCACGAAGCCCGAGGGCATGGGCATGGGACTTTCGATCTGCCGTTCGATCGTCGAGGCGCATGGGGGCCGTATCACGGCTTCGGCGGCCGGCCCTTGCGGATCGGTGTTTAACGTCAGCTTGCCCAGTGGCAATCGCGCCAATGACTGAGAATCCTAAACCTATTGTGTTTGTCATCGATGATGACGCTTCGGTTCGTGAGTCCCTGAGGAATCTTCTTGAGTCGGTTGGGTTGCATGCGGAACTTTTCGAACTCGACGCAGGCCTTCCTCGACTTTCGCCGGCCCGACACTCCATGCTGTCTTGTCCTCGATGTGAGACTGCCAGGTCTGACTGGTCTTGAGTTTCAAAACGAACTTTTGAGGCTGGGCATCCCACTGCCGATCATTTTCATCACCGGTCATGGCGATATTCCCATGAGCGTGCGCGCTATGAAGTTGGGGGCAGTCGAATTTCTCACCAAGCCGTTCCGTGACCAGGATCTGCTTGAAGCCGTCAGCCTTGCCCTAGAAAAAGACCGTGGCCGACGCCGGGACGAGAAAGCGCTTGCTTCCCTCCACGCACTATTCGACTCGCTGACCGCGCGTGAGAAGGAAGTGATCGGCTTCATCAGCGCGGGGCTGTCCAACAAACAGATAGCTACCGCGATGGGAATCAGCGATGCCACGGCGAAGGTCCATCGCGCAAACGTCATGCGCAAGATGGAGGCTAGGTCTTTGGCTGAATTGGTGCGCATGGCCGATCTGCTCGGCGTGGATCAGCAATGCTTGGCGCCCCACTAACGATCAATAAGCATGCGCTGGTCAGACCGCGCCGAACGTTGCCCTCCTAAGCTAATGGCGTAGGCGTGCTGCGCTTTCGGCTAAAGCATCGCAACGTCCAGCTAATAGACCGTATTTCCCCTTAGTTTAATCTGTTTATTGACAGTTAACGCGTGCTGCGCGGCTAGCCGCATAGCAAAGAAAACTGAACTAATTGGGGAGGGGGCGTGCATGCAGCAAAAACCCATCGAGGCAACTGTCGCAGGCGTTCCGCAAAGAACGAGCGATCCACGCATCGCGAGCATGTTCAGGAAAGATTGCCTTTGGGCGTCCGGGTTGCTGATCGTGCTGTGGCTGCTCTACGCGTTCGTTTTCTATGAGGTCTGGCCCAACACCGGCAACGACAACGTGGCCCTCGCGTTGGCGATTGGCGGCGGATGCGTTCTGCTATTCAACACAGCGTCGATCGTCGCGATGATCAGGCACTACTCCGACGACAAAGAGCACATTTATGGCCTCGACCTGCATTACCTGGACATCATGCAGAGGGCAAAACGCTAGGGGAGGCGTCCATGGCGAAGAAAGTACCGTATCAGCCGCCACAACAATCGAAGCTCGGTCAGGTTGTTGACACCATATTTCTACTTGGGCTCGTTTTCGTGGCCCTATTCGCTCCCCTCTATCTCGGGCTCGCTGGCGGCGGAAAGACCACGCTCGATTTTGCCGACAAGACCTGGAGCGGCTTAGGCCAAAACGCAACGATGGCCGCTCAGTGGGAGAAGCTCGGCTACACACCCGAGACCGCCGCGGAACTGATTTCGTCCCGGTTCGACTACTCCTTCAGCCTGACCGCACTTCTTGTGACTGCCATCGTGGTGATCGCCTATTTCTTCATCCTCTTTCACTGGTCGAAGAAGGAATACAAGGAAGTCATCGCCGAAAAGTTCAACCAATAGGTGGGGCCGATGAATAGCTTTGAGATTCTCGAATACGTCGCCTGGGCCATCTCAATCCTCCTCGGCCTTTGGATGATCGTCGATCTTATCCGCACGAACCGTGCCTATTCGGAAGAGCTTCTTCTTTCGTCGAGGGAAGGCGATATCGATGACGCTCTCGTCATCGATCCAACTCATCAAGGGGGACACCGGTGACACAAACAACAGCAGTGCACGGCGAGAAGGTCTCGCTGCTTCGCGTCCTTGGGCCCGGTCATGTCTGGGCGCTCGGTGTCGGCATTGTTCTGGTCGGCGAGTATATGGGTTGGAACTTCGCCGTCGGCAAAGGTGGCGCGATTGCTGCGCTGATCGCCTGTTGGGTAGCGGGGCTTCTCTATACCTGCGTGGCGATGATCGATTCGGAAGTGACCTCGACGGTGGCGGCCGCCGGTGGCCAATACGCGCAGGCGAAGCACATCGTTGGTCCGCTCGCGGCGTTCAACGTTGGCCTATTCCTCGTTTTTGCCTACACGATGCTCGAGGCCGCCAACGCCATCACTTTGGGCTACCTCGTGCAAACCGTTGGCACCATGGCCGGCTTCGAGGGCGTATCGGACAAACCGTTTATCGTGCTGACCATTTTGTTCCTGGCTTGGCTGAACTATCGCGGCGTCTACGCGACGTTGACGTTCAACCTCGTCATTACCGCTATCGCCTTTATCGCCATCGTCATCCTGTTTGCAGCGGTGAAGCCTTGGGGCAACGAAGTGCTTAGGCTCGATGCGCTGTTGAATGGACTGCCTTACGGATGGCTCGGGGTCATTGCCGCGATGCATTTTGGACTTTGGTACTACCTCGGCATCGAGGGAACCTGTCAGGCAGCCGAAGAGGTGCGCTCTCCCCCACGGTCGCTGCCGCTCGGCACCATGGCCGGGATTATTACACTTCTAATTGCAGCGACGATGACTTGGTATGTCTGCTCCGGACTGATGCCCTGGGAATATCTCGGCCAGGCTATCACCCCGCTTTTCGACGCGGCGCGCCTCACGGGATCGACAGCGCTGATGGTCCTTCTGTTCGTCGGCACGATGTTCTCGACGCTCGCCTCGGCGAATGGTTGCATCAACGACGCCTCACGAGCATGGTTCTCTATGGGACGTGACCACTATCTGCCGGTCTGGTTCGGCGCTGTTCATCCCAAGACGCGGACCCCTTATCGATCGATTGTCTTTCTGGTGCCTGTGGCGTTGGTATTCGCCTACTTCGCGCCGCTCGATCAGGTCATCACCTTTTCGATCCTGTCGGGGCTCTTGGGCTACACTTACATGTCGTTCAACGTGATCATGTTTCGGACCAAGTGGCCTCTGGGCACGATCAAGCGGGGCTACGAGCACCCATTCCATCCACTGCCGGCGATCGTGTTGCTGGCCTTGTGCGCCGTCACCTACTTTGCGGTGTTCCTGGGCTATGGCACGCAGCTCGTGGCGATGATGGTGTTCTACATTATCGCTTCGCTCTGGTTCGCGTTCCATCGCTATAAATTTGTACGCCGCGGGGACCAATTCACCATGGCCTGGCCGCGGCCTCAGGGGTACTGACGTCTTTTCGGCTGCTAGCGATTTGATCAGCAGCACTCAGTCGCGGCACGCCCCCAAGCGGTAAGGAAGCGCATGTCAGTCCTTTCCTCCGTGTTGATTGCACTTGGCATCGTGGGTGCGCTTGGCGCGTTGGCGGTACGTGAGCACCGGTTGGTCCGCGCTGCGAGGCACTCTCTGCTCATGAACTGCGCCAAGAGTCTCGATGGCGCACAGAGTCTGCGCGGTCATGATGGGTTTCCCAGCCTGGTCGGCGGGCATCGTGGACGACGCGTGCACGTGGAGCTAATTTCGGACACGATGGTGCTTCGCCGCCTACCGCAGCTCTGGATCTGCGTCACGCTACTCGACAGGCTGACCGATGTTCCAAGTCTCGCCGTTCTTGCCCGGCCGGCAGGGTACGAATTCTATTCGCTCACCAGCCGGCTCACTTACGCTTTGGACCCTCCAGCAGCCCTGCCGCAGGAGGTCCTTATTCGCGGATCGGACGCACGCTCTGAGCAATTACTGCGACACCTGACGGCACAACTCGCGGCGAGCATGGCGGATCCGCGAGTCAAGGAGATCGCCATTACCAGTAAGGGCTTGCGCATCATCGCCCAAGCGGCCGAGGGTCGCCGCGGCGAGCACTTGCTGCTCCGCCAGGCGGTTTTTGATCGCGCTGAGGTTTCGGCGGGCGACCTCGCGAAGTTGCTTGAAGACCTCGAATTGCTGCGCAGCGCTATCGGTGAGCGCCAGCAGAAGCGGGCGGCGTGAGCACGAGGGGCCCTTGGCCACCTTATGCGGTTCTCGCACTTGCTATAGTGGCGCCTGGCGCCGGTCACGTCGCGGTTGGTCAGCCGCTACGGGGCTTGGGCTTCGCCTTTTTCGCGCTTCTGCTCGCGCTTCTCTCCTGGCACACGACGACGCCTGATCAATCATTCATCGGACGCGCGGCGGGTGGCCTGTTCGTTTGGGCGCTCTCAATTCCGGACGCTTACAGGATCGCACGATTTAACTTTGAGCAATGGCGCCGAGCACAGAAAATTTAGCCAGCGATTTTCCCTACTCTGCGGGAAAACGATTTCCGGCATTGTCAGACAAATCTATCCCAGATGCATTCGGTGGCCTCAAGAACCGCCATTCGTCCGTTGCGGCGGCAGCAGACACGCCCGCGGCGCGGGCGACCCACTGTTCCACTTGCCCCAATCAGCTCATTAGCATCATCAGCCCAGCAAGCCCCACGGCAAGGCCGGCGCCACGCTGAAAGCCGTGGCATTTCGTTGAGGTCGAGAAGGCCCCTCCAAGAGCAATGCCAGCACCGAGCAAGATCCCTGTGGCGAGCAGGAAGCCCGCGAAATATTGAAGTGATAATTGGCCGTCGACGGTTCCTGCCAGGCCATGCGCGACTCCGTGGAAAACGGCGAACAGGCCGGCAAGAGCCGCGCCGACGCTGAGCGGCACCCGTGCGGCGAACACCACCATAAGACCCAAGACGACAACAGAGGTGGCGATGCCTTGCTCAAGGGCAAGCACGTTAACGGCGCTCGCGCCGAGTACACCGCCCGCCGTCATCATGACGATAAAGGCGATTGGGAGAGCCCAGACGGCCCGTCCCCCCATGGCGAAGGCCAAGATGCCGACGGAGATCATGGCTAGGACATGGTCGATCCCGCCTAAGGGGTGGACGAAGCCGTGTGCCAGGGTGTCGGGAATCCCGTGACCCGGGTGCGCCAGTGCCGGCGCCGAGCACAGCCCCAGAATTGCGAGTGTCAGGACAAATTTTGCGGTCTTTGACATGATGCAAGCCTTTCTCACGAGGTGACTTCTTTGCGGTGGCCGAGATGGCCGGACGCTACGAGCGTGCCCACCACGTCGAGGATGACCCGGCAAGCGAGTTGCGCGGTATTGTCGTTGACGTCGTAGGGCGGGGAGACCTCCACCACTTCCATCCCGCATAAGCCTTCCGCGGCGATGGTACGGATCATTTCCAAAGCCTCGCGCGGCAGAAGCCCGCCGGGCTCGGGCGATCCGGTGCCCGGGGCGAAGCCCGGATCTATCGAGTCGATGTCGAAAGACAGATAGACAGCCTTGCAGCCTTCCCACGCCATCTCGAGCGCAATCTCGGCGGCCTTGCGCGGGCCGTGCAGCTCGACATCCTGCATGGTGAGGACGCTGGTGCCGCGCCGCTTCGCGACCGCGGTGCCGGGCCGGTTGCCGTACCAACCGCCGATGCCGACCTGCACCAAGTTCTTCGGATGGCAGTTCGGCAGGCCGACGTCATGCATATGGCTGTGATCGCGGTGTGTCGTGGACGTCCCTTCATGGGTCGTCCAGAACCACGGCGTGGTGTGCATCCGCTCATCCATGTCCTTTTCTTGGATGTCGATGTGCCGGTCGATGTGGATGATGCCGACATTGCCGTCGATATGGGGAGCAATGCCACGCACATTGGGGAAGCCGAGGCTGTGGTCGCCGCCGCAGATGATGGGGAAGACACCGGAGGTGTAGATATGGGAGACCGCCTTCGTCACTTGGTCGAAGGTCTTCTCGATGTTGCCGGGGATGACGAAGATGTCGCCCGCGTCGCAGAAGTCCAGCTCCTCGTAGATGTCAACTCCGCCGTCAAACCAGTACCCATCATAGAGCGCCGATATGCGCCGCACCGCCTGAGGGCCGAAGCGCGTTCCCGGACGGTAGGTGGTGGCTGAGTCGAACGGCGCGCCGACAAAGGCCGCTTCAAAATCGCCGATCTTGCGGATGTCTTCGCAGTAGGGCGCCTTCATGAAGGTATTGATGCCGGCGAAGGCCGGCTGATGGCCGCGGCTGAAAAGCGAGATGTTACGGTCGATCACCGAATCCGCCGCATCCAGACCGAACTCCAGCGAGCGCCGGATGTCCTCGTCTTGCTTCGACTGCGAGATCCGCGACAGCGCATCCATCGTTCGCGCCCCGTGAGTGTCCTCGCGTCTCACGCCGTGACTATGCCCGTGACCGTGCGTGTGGGCTTTTTCAGTTTCGCCTTTGTTTCCTGCCATGACCGGTGCACCTCGCGCTTAAAGACAAAGCGAAGCGTAGCGCAGGGCTCTTGGCGCAAAACACACCGAATCTTTCAATCTGCAGGATTGATCGGATCAATGGTGCAGCGCACGACTGCCTGAAAATAGCACCCCCTGATAATGAATTTCGGGAGTTCAATGCCGGTCGTGCAGCGCGGCGGCATTAGCTCGATTGACCACCGAGTCCGATCTCCGCGAGGAGAAGTTGGCGCGCCAACTTGTGCGGCGCGCGTGGATTGGTGATGACAAAAATGGGCATGGAGGGCTGCTTGGTCCCTTTTAGCAGGGACCACAATCGGCCCGCCTCGACATCGGGAGCGGCGAAGCCTTCCGGAAGGAAGCAGATGCCGATGCCGAGCTGGGTCAGCCGTTTCGCCTCATCCAAATGCTCGGACAGGCCGGCCACCGTGAGACCGAGACCGTGATGCGTGCGGAAGGCCGTCAGCAGATCAGGCTCGTCAGCCCCGGTAAGCACAAAGGCCTCGGTCGACAGTGCCGACGGATCGTCGAACGATCTGCCAAAAAGCGGATGGTTACGACCGCAATACGCACCATGGACCTCGTCGAACAGGAAGTCATAGCTGAGGTCGGAGCGCAGGGTCAGTGCGGGGGCCACGCCGACATCGATCTCGTCGCGGAGGAGGGCGGCCGCGACCGAATCCCACGTCGTGACGTCGATCAAGATCTCAACCTTGGGATAGCGCGCATGGAAGCGCGAGATGGCGGCATCGAACCGTTCGCTGACCATGCTCGAAATGATCTGAATGGAAACCCTGCCGCGCAAATCCTCGGTGAGATTGCTGAGCCGCTTAGGCACGTTCCGCACGAGAGTGTTAAGCGAGCGGCAGGTCTCGGCGACCAGCAAGCCTTCGTCGGTCAGCTCGAAGCCTCGAGGGCCACGCCGGCAGAGCGTTACTTCCAACGCGGATTCGAGCCGCTTCAGCGCCAAGCTAAGTGCGGGCTGCTTACGCCGCAGTGCTCTTCCGGCACGGCTCACCCCTTGGGCTTCCACGATCTCGTGGAAAGTCTTCAACAGATTCCAATCTACGTTGCGAGAGAAGTTGGGTATGGGGCGAAGCATCACGGTATCCCTCTCATTGCGTACTCAACGGCAGATGAACGGCTAACAGCGGTTGAGATCTCTGTGGATCGGGGGACGCCCGCGATACGACATCTCATCCAACGGTCGAGCGAGTCATGAACGCGGCGCTGTTCGGGCTCGCCGCGGCCCTGGGACTGGGCGTAGCCGATTTTATGTCTCGCTTCAGCGCTCGTGCGCTCGGCGCGCCGCTGACCTATGGCGCCGTGCTCTTGATCGGTACCGTTGGGACAAGCCTCTGGGTGCTGCTCAGCGACACACCGCTCGTTTGGTCTCCGCTCGGCTGTGCAGTCGCAGCCGTTCACGGACTCTTCGTGGCGCTCATGTGCATGCTGCTCTATACCGGCCTGGCGCGAGGACCGATCGCTGTGGTCGCACCCATCGTCGCGGCGCACCCGGCTCTGGTTCTCGCCGCAAACGTTGCGATGGGCGTGCGGCCGAGCCTGGCGCAATGGGTCGCCATGACGGTAATTGTCGTCGGCGGCATTGTGATCGCGGCTACGGCTGCGCCAGCGGAGGGCGGCGACAAAAAGTCTAGTGCTGATCGCGCTACCCTGCTGATCGCGTGTGGTGCGTGTCTCGCCTATGCGGCGCTGGTCCTCACTGGACAAGCCGCCGTGCCGCTGATCGGAGAAACCCAGACGATGTGGATCGGACGCTGGTCGGGTCTCGTGTTTGTCGGGTTCATCTTGATCTATCAACGGGCGAACCTGAAGATTCCTTCTGAGTGGCTGCCCTATGTCGGGCTGCAAGGCGCGCTCAATTCGCTCGGCTATTTGGCCTTTCTGGCCGGCGCGGCCACCGTAGCGCCTCATGTAACGATGGTAATTGCGTCCGCTTTCAGCGTGGTGACTGTGATGCTCGCGAGGCTGATCCTGCACGAGGAGGTCAGCACCACGCAGTGGACGGCCATCGTGGCCATCGCGGTGGGCACGGCCGTCCTCAGCAGTTCGTGACTTCCTAACCCCAGACGCGGCCGGAACGAACCGTATCGATTTGATAGTCGCTTGCATGCCTTGTGAAGAACTCTTTGCCAAAACGCAGCGCCGCCTTCAGGGGCTCGTTGGGATCGTGCTGGACTTCGCCTCTGGCATTGCCGTAGCCATGAACGACGCCGACGAAGGTCGATCGCGTGTAGCGCGAGAATTCCTGGATCTGGCAGAGAACTGCACCGGACACCATGGGGAAAGTCTCCTCCGAGCTTAGCACGAGCCCGATGCGCTTGCCCGACATGCCCCTGATCACGTCTTCAGATTGCGGATAGGAGGCCGCGTAGTAACAGAAGGTGCGGTCAAAGAAGGCCTTCAACTGCGCCGACGTGCCATACCAATAGATTGGCGTCGCGGCGATGAAGCCGTCCGCTGGCAGATAGCGATCGAGGAATACCGAGCGATAGCCGTCTTCGATTGCGCACTCTCCGTCGGGCTTGCGGCATTGGCGGCAGTCGCGCAAAAACCCCTCCAAGAAGTCGTCGGCAAAAATGAAATCTGCCTCGTGACCAGCCTCCGCCAGGCCGCTCGCGACGGCCTCCGCGAGGAGTGCCGAGTTACCGTTGCGGCGGGGGCTCGAAGACAGCACGAGAGCCTTCATGGTCTTATGTCCTCAATAGCTCGGCGGCGGCGTCGTCAACAGCGCGCTGAAACGCCGGCACCCGGCCCGGCGATCCCACGCAATGCCCCCACGGGGAGTCGTAGACGCGAAGCTCGGCATGGCGCATTGCCGCGACTTCGGTCGCGTTGTCACCCGGTGTGAAATACTGATCGGTGCTACACGGCATGACGATCGCGCGGGCGCGGATCGCCTGGAGCGCCCGCTTGAAATCGCCACGGTAGAGCTCGTTGTCGCTGATGTCGGCATGCTGCCAAGTCCAGATCTTCGCGAGAAGATCGTTGGCGTCCCATTTCAGGTGGTCCTCCTCCCAGTCGCGGAAGAAATCTTCCAACGTGCCAAATCCCATCTCCCGGTAGAGCCTCTGACAAAGAAGTCGTGAGAGTAGGCCCAGGGAGCGTAGACACGGCCGAAAGCCCGCAAGCCCTTCTCCGGCGGCGCCGCATAATTGCCGCCATTCCAGGCGGCGTCGGCCTGAAGGGCAGCCTTGGGGCCTTCGATGAAAGCGAGGTTGAAGGCTGAGCAGCGCGCGGTGCCACAGTAGGGGAGGATTGCGTTGACCATGTCGGGATACTGCGCGGCCCATTGATACGCTTGCATGGCGGCCATAGACCAGCCGAACACGAGCGCGAGCTGGGTGACGCCGAGGCCCTCCGTTAGGAGATGGTGCTGGCAGGCGACATTATCGAACAGGGTCACACCCGGAAAGCGCGGCCCGTCCTGTGGCGCGGAGGTGTTACTTGGCGAGGAGGAATAGCCGTTCCCGAGCAAGTTGACCGACACCACGAAATGGCGCGCTGGATCGACCGCGCGGCCTCCTCCGAACAGGGCCTCGTTGCGAATATGGGTGCCGGTGTAGAAGGTCGGTATAAGGATCGCATTATCGCCCGCTTCGTTGAGGGTGCCGTATGTAATGTAGGCGAGCTGCGCGTCCTTCAGGACGGTTCCGGATTGCAGCGGAACGTCGCCCAGCCGATAGGTCAAGTGCTGCGTCATGGCTCCCTTCCACCCGCCGATTGCCGCGTCAGGCATGATGACGACAAAATGTCCCCACCGCAGCCCGAAACCGGGCCTGCATGATCACGCTCGTCTGCTATGTGCATATGGCGTATTAATTGGCCAATTAATTAGCAAAAGAGTGTTGCCTTAATTGTTCGGTTAATGCAAGTACGAGGCGACGAACTGCCGCTCGGAATGGGTGCGTGTGGGCCGTAAGGCGGAGTTCTCCCTTAAGACTTGGTGCAAACGTGCGGGGGCGAAAGGTCAACGAGTGTGGTGTGGTGGCCAGTTGAATGCGGTCCCACGGGGCTGGATGTGGGCATATGCCCGGGAGAGTCGATTGGAATGAATCAACTGGCCAAGAGGACAGAGAGCCGGGCGCGCAAAGCAGGACCCAAGCCGGCGGGTGGCCGTGGGCGACGGATAGGCCAGAGCGCCGATCGCGTAGACAAGTTCCTTGTCGCCTCGCTCGAACTTTTCGCCGAGCGCAACTTCGCGTCCGTTACGATCAAGGACATTGCGGAAGCTCTCGGCGTTAATACAGCTCTCATCTATTATTACTTCGACAGCAAAACGGACCTGTTCCGGGCAACGATTGAGCATGCCGTCGGGCGCGCGTTTGATAACGTCCGTGCGCTGGACGACAGGAACGCGGATCCCGCGAGCATCCTTACGGCTTGGCTGGAGAATCACGTGAGCCAGTACGCGGAGATTCACCGCTTCGTGAAAATTGCACTCGACTTCCGAGGTTCACATGAAGGCAACCCGGCGGTCGCCCAATCCATCGACAGGTTCTACGACGAAGAGCGTAAGATGCTTTCAAAGGTCATCCGCGAAGGAATCAGCCAGAAGATATTCAAGCCCGTTGATCCGATCCGCATGGCTCAATTCATATCGACCCATCTCGACGGCTGCATGGTGCGGTCGGTCATTCTCTCCGACTTCGATCTGGATGGAGCCGTGCGCGATCTTCATGCCCGGGTGTGGGAGATGCTGGAATATTCCGGCAAGCAGCGCATGAAGAGCCAACGGCGCTAGATCTCGCTTCCGACCATCTTTTTCTGCGGTTGAATGTATGGAATGCGCTGGACATTCGCGCTCAGCGCTTTCGTGCGCCGGTGGGATTGCCGCACCGATTACGAATCTCAAATCGCGCGATCGAGAAAACTAATTGACTGTTTAATTAGATGGAGCGACAGTGACGGAGGTGTCGCGGTGAGGCATTCCGCCCCGCCTTCGCCTTGGGGGACCCGGGCAACGACGCAGACAAGCTTAGGGACCGACGGTTGCGTGCAGGTCCGAGGGAGGGCAGGCGTATATGAACGAGCTGAGGACCGGAGCGCAGATCGAGGCGTCAGCGAGCAAATCCCAATCCAACAAGGAGACCATGCAGACCTTGATGGAGAAGGGCGTGGAATATTGCATGCCGTTCTATGTCGACGTGCACGGCATTGCCAAGACCAAGACGGTGCCGATCGATCATTTCGACAGAATGATGCGCGGATCGGAGCTGTTTACGGGCGCCGCGCTCGATGGACTTGGACAAGGCCCGCATGACGATGAGCTAGCGGTCCTGCCAGATCCGGAGCGGGTCATGCAGTTGCCTTGGCGGCCGAATGTTGCGCTCATTCCTGGTCAGCTTATGTATCACGAGCAAACCTACGAGATGTGTTCGCGCTCGGCCCTAGCCAAGCAGATCGAACGGGCCGCCAAGATGGGCCTGAAGCTCAATCTCGGCATCGAGTGCGAGACCTACATCGTGCGCATGGATCCCGACGCGCCGAACGGCTTCGCGCCCAACGATCCGCGCGACCACCTTGCAAAGGCCGCCTACGACGTCTCACTCACACTGATCAATATGGACCTCCTAAACGATATCGTGGCGTCGATGAACGCGCTCGGCTGGAAGGTTCACTCGTTCGATCACGAAGACGCCAATGGGCAGTTTGAATTCGACTTCGCCTACGCTGATGCCATGACAATGGCGGATCGCTTCGTGGTGTGGCGCATCATGATGAAGGAGCTAGCGCGCAGGCACGGCTTCGAGGCCACCATGATGCCCAAGCCATATGCCGACCGGACGGGATCCGGCGCGCATTTCAATATGTCGCTGGCTGACGTGAAGACGGGCGAAAACATTTCAGGCGATGCGGGCGACAAGCGGGGCTGCGGCTTGTCGAAGCGCGCCTATCAGTTTCTTGGCGGGCTCAGGGAGCATGCCAACGCAATCGTCGCGGTGAGCTGCCCAACCGTCAATTCCTACAAGAGGCTGATCAAGACGGGCTCGATGACCGGCTACACGTGGGCGCCGATCTTCATCTCCTATGGCGGCAACAACCGGACCCATATGTTCCGCGTGCCCATGCTGAGACCGCATATCGAAGGGCAGGGAGGAGACGCGCACGTCAATCTCTCCAGTACGCGCTGGGAATGCCGCGCCGTCGATCCCTGCACCAATCCGTATCTGTCCGCCGCGATGTTCCTCGCAGCCGGTCTTGACGGCATTGAGCGGGACCTCGATCCGGGCGATCCGCAACTGGTCAACATGTACGAGTTGAGCGACCAGGAGCTTGCCGACCGCGGTATCAGACAGCTGCCGCAGACATTGCTGCACGCCATCAACGCCTTCGAGGAGGACGATCTCGGACGCCGCGTGATGGGCGATGCGCTCTTTAAGTCCTACGTCGAGCTCAAGAAGTCCGAGTGGTGGTCTTACCATGGGTCGATTTCGCAGTGGGAAGTCGACAACTATCTGACGAAGTTCTGAGCGCGGAGGAAAATCGCAGTGTTTTGGCGAAAGAAGAACAAATCTACCAACGATCAGGTGAAGATGTTCTTCGCCTCCGACCTCCACGGGTCGAACGTCTGCTTCAAGAAGTTTATCAACAGCGCCAAATTTTACGGCGCCGATGTGTTGGTGCTCGGCGGAGATCTGACGGGCAAAGCGGTGATCCCGATCGCCGAGCAGGCGGACGGCTCTCATCTTGCTTTCCAGCACGGCGAGTCCGTGCGCATTACGGACAAGGGCGAGCTTGACAATTTCATCAAACGCCAAGGGAATATAGGGTTCTATCCGGCAGTCATCTCGGAAACTGAGTATCAGTCTCTGCGAGAAGATCCTGAAGCCCAAGCCGAGTTATTCAAGCGCCTCGTGCTTGAGCGCGTACGCGAATGGGCCGAGTTCGCCGAGAGCAAACTCAAAGGCACGGACATCCCGCTCGTGGCCTTGCCTGGAAATGACGACTTTCACGAAATCGACGAAATCCTGACCCAGTCGGCCCATGTCGACTTCAACGAGATGAGGGTCTGCGACTTCAAAGGCGGGTATCAGATGCTGTTCTGCGGGGGCTCGACGCCTACGCCGTGGGACACCGAGCGCGAATTTTCCGAGGAACAGTACGCCTCACGCTTCGCCGAGCTCCTGCCCCAGGTTCGCGATATGAGCCGGTGCATCTTCAACGTTCACGTGCCGCCTCTTGGCACGGCGCTCGATGCCTGCCCCAAGCTCGATGAGAACATGCAGGTCGTCTACGAGATGGGCCTGCCGGCTCAGATCCATGCCGGTTGTCAGACCCTGAACGACATCATCAAAGAGCACCAGCCCCTCCTCGGCCTTCACGGGCATATCCACGAGGGGCGCGCCAAGATCAACATCGGCAACACCGTCTGCATCAACCCCGGAAGTGTCTATCCGGAAGGGATTCTGCAAGGAGCGATGATCGTTCTTGAAGACGGAAAGATTGCCCAGACGAATCTGACGCAAGGCTAGGGGGCGCTTTCGGGGCCCCCAATAATTGATAATATGGGAGGGGAAAATGTCCGTTACTGATGCCGGAGGGGATAAGCGAATATTCCTTCGCAAGGCGTCCGGGTTGATCCGGACGGCGAGCGGAACTGACACATTCATCTACAATCTGGGCGTGGTGAGCATCGGCCTCGGCGTGGGATCGATGCTTTACTATGGTCCCGCGTTTTATCCGCAAGGCGACCTTATTTGGGGTTGTGTGCTCGCTGGCGTTGCCATGGCGCTCATCGCCTTCGGGTTCATCACCTGGACGATAACCTTGCCGCGCTCTGGCGGCATTTACGTGTTCGGGTCTCGAATTTTGCCTCCGGCGCTGGCGCTAACGATGAGCCTCGTCGAAATCACGGCCTGGCTCTTCTACTGTGCCATCGCAGCCTACTGGATCGTTACGCTGGCGCTAGCGCCGATGTTTTCGGCCTTGAGCTTGTTAACAGGCAACGAAACATTCCAGTCGATATCGGCAACGATGTTGGAGCCGTGGGCGACATTCCTCATCGGTGCGACGATTCTGGTACTGTCTCAGATCGTCCTTTCGTACGGGATGCGCTTCTATCTCACGCTGAATAAGTGGGTCTTCATTCTCGCGATGGCGAGTTCGGCCTTCTTGCTCATCACGCTGGCCATGTACACGCGGGAAGATTTCGTCAGCCATTTGAACAAACTGGTTGGCCCGGCGCTCGGTGTTCCTGATGCCTACAATGCGATTATAGCCAGCGGTAAGGAGAACGGCTGGGGCGGCGGGCGACGCCACCACATGGCAGACGATCCTGGTCTCGAACTGGCCGTTCCTGCCTCTGGTCGGTGCAGCGTTCTCAATCGCGATCGGCGGCGAGATCAAATCGGTCGGTAAGTCGCAAACCGTGGCCATGCTCGGCGCGGTGCTCGTGGCAACCGTCGTATGGGTCGCTACAGTGTGGCTGGCCTACAGGGTATTTGGCTTCGAGTTCCTAGGGACAGCTGTCTACAACAGCGTAATGGGAACCGGCATAACGACCCCAACGGACCCGGCCGTTGCTCTGCTGACTGGGATTCTCACCGAGAGCCCGCTGGTGACCGTGCTGACGTCGCTCGGTCTCGCACTGTGGATGTGGATGTGGATCCCCGCGATGCACACCTTCGGCGTCCGTGCTGTCGTTGCTTGGTCGTTCGACCGTGTCGCACCGGCACCGCTCGCCAAGATCTCGGAGACCTACCACACGCCGTTGGTCGCGATCACCGTGACCACGATCTTCAACCTGATCTGCATGGCCTTGTTCGTGTTCACGCCTTGGTTCTCCAAGATCGTGATCCTGATCGAAGCGGCCGTGCTGGCGTGGTCTGTGGTGCTGCTTGCGGGCGTCTTCTTCCCGTACAAGCGGCCGGAGCTCTATGACAAGTCTCCGCTCGCGGGCAAGACTGTATTCGGGCTGCCGATCATGACGGTGGGCTGCTTCCTCGGCTTCCTCGCCGCGCAGTTCTACTTCTGGACGCTGTTTTTTGATCCAAACGCAGCTGGTCACGACCCGACCCAGGTTGCCATCGTCGTCGGCGTGTTCGTCATCGGTTTGGCGTTCTACTACGTCATGAAGATGATCAGGGCATCGCAAGGAATCGATGTGACCCTGGCCTTCAAGGAGATCCCGATCGAGTGATCGGGTGCTGCAAGCCGGATGGGTCGGTTGGATAACCCCCTTTCCTCCCATCCGGCCTGCGGCCTTTTCCGCTCTCCGCAGTTCTGCGGTGCACAAAGCGTGGGGCCCGGGAGGTCCCATGTTCATCTCAACCGAAGCCGCTGGAGGCGCGTGTGAACCAAATGCCAACAGATCCGGGTCTGAATTTGGAGTTTGTGGACGAGGCGCTCGCTCTGGTCCGCGACGCAGAAGCAAATGGAATACGCCTGCGCATTTTGGGATCGATTGCGTACCGGCTCCAATGCCCCAATAATCTTCATCTCTTCGAAGACACCAAGCGGGTTTTGACCGATGTCGATTTTGGCGCCGAAAAGAAACAGAACAAAGCGATCCGTGAGTTCCTCATTGCCCGCGACTATGTCCCTGATGAGGGCGTCTACATGGCTTCAGAGGGATCTCGTCATGTGTATCTTCACAAAGAGACAAATCTGAATGTCGATGTATTTGCCGACGAGCTCTATTTTTGCCATCGCATCCCGTTCAAGAACCGTCTCGATCTCGACAGCCCGACCATCTGCACGACCGACCTCCTGCTCGAGAAGATGCAGATTGTCGAGATCAATCTCAAGGACTTCAAAGATACGATCGTGCTGATGCTTGAGCATCCGCTGTCGCATCAACAGGCCGGGCCAAAATCCATCGACACCGATTACATCGTCGATCTGATGCGGCGCGATTGGGGATTCTATCATACCTTCACCACCAATCTTAAGCTCGTCCCCAACCACCTGGGCGAGTTTCCGTCCATGAAAAAGGAGGATCATGCGGTTGTCCGAACCCGCATCGACGAACTCCTCAGAGTGATCGATGAAGCGCCGAAGACCTTGGGTTGGAAAATGCGGGCGAAGATCGGAACGCGGCGCATTTGGTATCAGGAAGTTTCGGAAAAGTCGGCGCAGTACTGAGAGCCGTGATGCTGAGGGATGGGAGACGACATGTCCAAGTCTGAGGCGCCTCTCTCGCTTGAGGCGTTTCGTCAGCGCCAGAAGACTGCGGAGCTTGACGGCCTGAGCTACAAGCCGCTGAAGGTCACCTGGACCGATGTGGGCGAGGGCGATCCAATCATCCTACTGCACGGGATTCCGACTTGGTCGTTTCTCTACAATGAGGTGATCCCGCTGCTCGCCGAGCACGCACGGGTGATCGCTCCCGACTTTCTCGGGCATGGCTATTCCGACAAGCGTGACTTCTTTGATCGCTCGTTATTAGCCCAAACAGACATGATCATCGGTCTGATGGATCTCCTTGGTATCGAACGGGCAACATTTGTCGGGCACGATACCGGCGGTGGGGTTTCCCTGATCATGGCGATACACCACCCGGATAGGGTTGCACGCCTCGTGCTGACCAATGCTGTGGCCTACAACTCCTGGCCGATCGATGACATGATCGACCTCGGCAATCCAAACTGGCGAAGCAAGTCGCCAAAGGAGGTCGCCGATTTCGTGGCCTCCGGCCTACCGGATGGACTTTTCAACAAGGATCGGCTCACGCCGGCGTTCGAGGCCGGCATCATTGCGCCCTACAGCGATGAAGAAGGCAAGATATCCCTTATCCGCAATGCCAGCGCGCTCAACACCAATCACACCACCATGCTGGCCGAGAGGCATGCGGAGATCGCGGTTCCAACGCTCTGTCTATGGGGTGTCCATGATCCGTGGCAGACGATCCGTGACGGCGAAAGTCTGTCCCGCGATATTCCCAACGCGCGGCTGGTGCGGGTCGAAAATGCATCGCACTGGATTCCGCATGACACGCCGGAGATCTTTGCCGAGAAAGTGTGTAGTTTTCTCGCGGCAAAATAGGCCGTCGTCATCCGACAGACCGAGCCTCTTCTCGCGAGCGATATGTTGAAACGCATAACTCAGAGGGGTCTGCAGTCCTTGATCGACTTGATCAGGCGCGAGGCGGAGCCGCATCTCGGTGAAGGGCGCCTTGCGGACTACATTCCTGAACTCGGCAAGGTGGATCCGAAAAAGCTTGGCATCGTCGTCGCCACTGTGACGGGAGACTTCGCCTCTACCGGTGATGTCGAAGAGCTCTTCTCGATCCAAAGCATTTCGAAGGTTTTCACGCTCACCATGGCGCTCGGGAAGGTGGGCGATATCCTCTGGGAGCGTGTCGGCCGCGAACCCTCGGGCAGTTCGTTTGATTCCATCATTCAGCTCGAGCACAACCGGGGAATTCCCTACAACCCCTTCGTCAATGCCGGGGCGATCGTCGTCACGGATATTGTTCTGGCCGGTCATCAACCCCGTGAAGCCATCGGAGAAATCCTCCGTTTCGTAAGGTTTCTCGCGGACGATGAGAGTGTCGTGATCGATCCGGCTGTCGCCCGTTCGGAGACAGAGGCTGGGTATCGCAACCGCGCTCTTGCCAACTATATGCGGGCGTTCGGCAACTTGCACCATTCTGTTGATTGGACGCTGGGTGTGTATTTCCATCAATGCGCCATCGCCATGAACTGCCGTCAGTTGGCGCAAGCCGGGCTTTTCCTGGCAAATCGAGGGGCGGTGCCGGCGCCCTTAGCAAAGGTCGTATCACCTCGACGAGCCCGGCGTATCAACTCCCTTATGCTGACCTGCGGTCAATATGACGGATCCGGAGACTTCGCTTACAGGGTTGGTCTGCCGGGCAAGAGCGGTGTCGGCGGCGGCGTGCTGGCCATTGTTCCCGGCGTGGCCTCCATCGCCGTGTGGTCGCCTGCGCTCAACGAGCAGGGTAACTCGTTGATCGGCACGCAGGTGCTGGAGCAGCTCGCGGCAAGAACGGAATGGTCGATTTTCTAGGCTTGCTGGAAGACAGGAACTTGATCCAGAGGTCGAGAGTTGCCGTCGCGTACTTGATTTGCTCTCGTAGTTCCCTGGACAGCCCTTTCCTTTTTAGGCTCCACTCGGAATCTTGCTTGCGCTCCGACTGAACCCGCGAAGCAGGGCTGGAGAGAAGACAGCCGCCCGCTATTCCACGGGTAGCATCAAATGCTCGAAGGGCGTGCCCGGCCACATGACGTAGGGTTGCGTGATGTCCGGCTTTGCGTCTTTGGGGGGGCCGAAACTATCCCACACCAAGAGGTCGACGATGCCGATGAAGGACCTCCAATCCCATTATGGAGGAATGGTAGGTTCGCCAACCCAGTAGGGAAAGAGCCGTTTGGCGGCTCGCCGTCGTACTTTAGTACGGTCGGGACGGCTAATTTGCTCTGACATTGCCGTCAGGCGGCTTTCGCCTGAATACGCCATTTCGCGGGCGGGAGCCCCGTTTCCCGCTTGAAGGCCCGGATGAATGCCTCCTCCGATTTATAACCGACCGCGTGCGCGATCTGCCTGATCGATTTGCTCGAACTCGCGAAGCTGAAGCTTCGCCGTCTGCAAGCGCCACAGGGTCAGGTAGCGGAAGGGGGGCATGCCCACGAGAGAACTGAACCGCTCCATGAAGGCGCTGCGCGATAGCGCGACTTCCCGGGCGAGAGTGTCCGCCGACCAGGGGGTCATGACATCCTGGTGAATGATGGCCAGCGCCCGTCCGACGTAGGGATCGCTGAGGCCCTTGAGCCATCCCATCTGGCTGTCGGTCGGCGCCGATGCGTAATGACGAACGGCCTCGACCAGCAGCGTCTCCGACAGGCGCGAAATCACGCTCGACGTCGTCAATTTGCCATTGGCAAGTTCGGTGGCCGCAAAGCGCACGGACGCCTCGATCCAATCGTAGGACGATCCCTCGCGCACATCGACTTTCAAAATTCTCGGCAAGGTTTGAAGCAGGGGATTGTTGAGATCCTCGCTGCCCAGAAAGCCGCAGACCATCCGCGTCGTTTTCCCGCCTCCGCCATAGGCAATGTGCAGGAGATCGCGCTTTTCCGCCGTTTCCAAGAGGGATAGTCCGGTCACGGTCTTCAGCCCGATTCCGCTCGCAAGCGTGTGGCCTTCATTGCGCGGCAACAACACGATTTCGCCGGCATGCACTTCGCAAGGAGGCTGGCCGTCGACCGACACCAGCACAGTCCCCTCGAGAATGACGTGGTAGGCGATCACCTGCGTCGGCGCCGCGAGGAAGGGCTGCCACGCCTCAGGTAAAACCTTCGTTTTGACCGAAAATGGCGCGGTGAAGGCCGCCTCCAGGAAGAGGCCGCCGGTCAGCCTGAGCGAATGCAAAACGTCCGAAAGCGGGTCCACGGGGCGGGTGCCGTCCTGAATTGGACGCTCAGTCAGGTAAGCCGGTCGCGCGATCATACGCCCGCGTCCTGCCACCCCCTATTTACCGCGTAGCAGCGGCCAATACCAACGGATTGTAGGGCCGTCCCCCAACGCCAAGGAGAACTCCAATGTCACTCCAATTCCAAAACGGAACCACTTACGGCGCCACGGCGCTGAATGCGCCGGATCAGGTTATTGTCGATACCTTCGCCATCATTCACGCCGACACGGCCAACACGACCGCGCTGACGCTCGGCTCAGGGGGTTGGGACGTTATCGTCAACGGCAAGGTGTTGGCCGACAATGGCCATGGCATCAATCTCAAGGACGCGGGCGTTGCCAGCTCGCAGGTTGCACTCGAGGTCGGTGCCGAAGTCATCGCGGGAGGCGCCACCGGCATCGGTATCAACGCAGCGCATGCTACGGATGTCTTCAACTACGGCACCATCCGAGGCAGCGCAACCGGCATCAATGAATCCGGTGCCGGTGACGTCAGCATGCTCAATAACGGCATCATAGAAGGCGGCCGGTACGGACTTCATTTCTCCTTTTCGGGAGAACACCAGATGTTCAACTTCGGAACGATAACCGGCGGCGAGTATGGGATCCTCGGCGAGGACGGCATCGAGCAGATTGTCAATACCGGGACTGTGAACGGCAACGTTCATCTCGGAGACGGTAACGATGTCTTTGCCAATGTTTTCGGCGGCGTCCTGAATGGCACGGTGAATGGCACCATCGATCTCGGCAAGGGTGACGACACTTTCTTTGGTGGCGCCAACCGGGAGATCGTCCGGGACGGCGAGGGCAAGGACAGCATCTCCTTCGGCGGCGGCAACGATCACTGGTTCGGCTTCTTGGCCGGCGGTGACGACGGCATGGACACCGTCGATGGCGGCGCCGGTGTGGATACCTATGACGCGACCCAATCGGGGGTACAAGGCGTCGCCATCAATCTCGACAAGCTGGCCCATAGCGGCCACGCCGCGTTTTCGGCCGACGATTTCAACGCGGCCACGGCCGGCGAAGCGATCACTGGCTTCGAGAACGTCAACGGCACCGAGTTCAAAGATTTCCTCTACGGATCGAGCGGGAACAATGTCCTCTCAGGCTTTGGCGGAAACGACGTGATCTTCGGCGGCTCGGGCAACGACACTCTGTACGGCTATGCTGGTGTCGATACGCTCACGGGAGGTGCGGGCAAGGATAAGCTCTACGGCGGAGTTGACCGCGACATCTTCGACTTCAATTCAATCAAGGAGTCCGTGAAGGGCTCGAACCGCGACACCATTTACGACTTCCAGCGTGGCATCGATGACATCGACCTTCGCACCATCGACGCCAAATCAGGCAGCGGCAACAACGCCTTCAAGTTCATCGGCACCAAGGGCTTCCATCATGTGAAGGGCGAGCTGCACTACAAGGACTACGGATCGAAGTGCCTGGTCTCGGGCGACGTCAACGGCGACGGCAAGGCCGACTTCGAAATCATGGTCCACGCCGCCGCCCTCAACGCCCACGACTTCCTGCTCTAGGCCGAGTAGCGCGGCGCCTCTTGGGAGATATCTTACGTCATGACTCAAATCTTGTACCAGGATGTGGGCGCAGCTGCCCGCTCCGAGCTTGGAGACGCTTTGGCACGCTGCCGCAGCGCCTTCATCGGCGTGGGGGTGTTCAGCGCTTTCATCAACGTGCTGATGCTCACCGGTCCCCTGTTCATGCTTCAGGTTTACGACCGCGTCCTACCAAGCCGTAATATTCCAACCTTGCTCGGCTTCGCCGTTCTGACAGCAGCTCTCTATGCTTTCCAGGCGCTGCTTGAGGGACTGCGCAGCCGCGTGCTGGTGCGTATCGGCGCCTCGCTCGACGAAGCGCTGTCCTCTCGAGTCTACTGGCTGGTATCGCGGCTGCCGCTCCACACGCGCAGCCATGGCGACGGGCTCCAACCGGTCCGCGATCTCGACCAGATCCGCTCGTTCCTGTCGGGCAGCGGGCCGACCGCGTTGTTCGACATGCCGTGGATACCCCTTTATCTGGGCATTTGCTTTCTGTTCCATCCACTCATCGGCGTTGCTGCAATTGTCGGTGGGATCATCTTATTGATCATCACGCTTGCCACTGAGTTCCTCACACGCGCGCCGACCAAGGCAGCGTCCGAGCTCGGCGCGACGCGCAACGCATTCTTGGAAGCGAGCCGCCGAAACGCCGAAGTTGTCCAGGCAATGGGGATGGGAGGGAGGCTCGCCGAACGCTTTAGCCGGGTCAATACAGAGTATATGCAAAACCAGCGCCGTGCCTCCGACGTGGCCGGCGGCCTCGGTACACTATCCCGAGCGGTTCGGCTTCTCATTCAGTCTCTCGTTCTCGGCCTCGGCGCCTACCTTGTCATTATGCAGGCTGCAAGCCCCGGCATCATCATTGCCAGCTCTATCCTCGTTTCGCGCGCGCTGGCGCCCGTCGAGCTCGCAATCGCCAACTGGAGAGGCTTTGTGGGCTCGCGGCAAGCCCGTTCCCGCCTCGACCAGATGCTTGCGGCGATGCCGCCGAGCCCGATACCCCTCACGTTGCCCAAACCCCAACACACACTCGTTGTGGACCATGTCACCGCCGTGCCGCCGGCCGACCGGCGCATCGTGCTTCAAGAGATGGAATTCACGTTGAAGGCCGGCAGCGCACTCGGCGTTATTGGTCCAAGCGGCTCCGGCAAGTCCTCCTTGGCGCGCCTGCTGGTCGGGGTTTGGCCCGCCGTCCGTGGCAAGGTGTGCCTCGACGGTGCAAGCCTGGATCGATGGTCGTCCGAAATCCTCGGCCAGTATGTAGGCTATCTCCCACAAAACGTCGAACTGTTGGCGGGGACGGTAGCCGAGAACATCTCACGCTTTGATCCCGACGCGGACCCTGGCGCGGTGCTGGCTGCGGCCAAAGCGGCGAGCGTGCACGACCTGATCCTTGCTCTGCCGGATGGCTACGAAACGCAGATTGGTGAATCGGGGGCGACTCTGTCCGCCGGTCAGCGCCAGCGAGTCGCACTCGCCCGGGCGCTCTACGGTGAGCCGTTCTTGGTCGTGCTCGACGAGCCGAACTCCAACCTCGACGAGGAAGGCGACCGGGCACTGACCGGGGCAATCATGAACGTGCGTGACCGCAACGGCATCGTCGTGGTCATCGCCCATAGGCCAAGCGCGCTTGCCGCTACCGACTTCGTCCTCGTGGTGATGGACGGTCGCAAGCAGCGCTTTGGCCCCAAGGAAGACGTGCTACGCGGCCTGATGCGGCCGACCGTCGTTGCAGCGGAATAGAAAGCGGGAAGCCCCCATGACGACCCTCATCAAAACGTCAACAGTCCACACTTCGCTCAAGCGCCATGTGTTCGCTGGCTTCGCCATCGCGACCCTTTTTGGTGGGGGCATCGGCATCTGGGCCGCGGCCACGGAAATCTCCGGGGCCGTGATTGCCTCCGGTCTGCTCGTTGTTGAGTCCAGCGTAAAGAAAGTTCAGCATCCGACCGGCGGTGTCGTCGGCGAAATCCTCGTGCGCGAAGGCGACCACGTCAAAGCCGGCGATATCGTGCTTCGTCTCGACGCCACTCAAACGCGGGCGAATCTCAGTATCGTCAACAGGACCATCGATGAACTCACCGCCCGGGAAGCGCGCCTTGAAGCGGAAAAGGTAGGAGTCGAAGGGATTGTCTTCAGCGAAGACCTCCTGTCGCGCAAAGACGATCCCGTTGTCGCCAAGCTGCTGGGGGGAGAGCAGAAGGTCTTCGATCTGAGAAAGAGCGCGCGTGACGGCCAAAAAGCGCAACTTCGCGAGCGGATAGAGCAACTCAAGAAGGAAATCTCGGGCCTCGAGGAGCAGGCCGGCTCCAAGGAGGAGGAGATTAGCCTCGTCAAGGAAGAGCTCGAGGGCGTGCGCATCCTTTGGGAAAAGAAGCTCGTGCAGATCAATCGCCTTACCGCGCTCGAGCGCGACACGGCACGGCTCACGGGCGAACGCGGGCAGCTTGTTGCCGCGATCGCGGAGGCCAAGGGCAAGATTGCCGAGGTCGAGCTACAGATCATCCAGGTCGAGGGCGACATGCGCAGCGAGGTCGCCCAGATGATTTCCGAGGGCCGCGGTAAATTGTCGGAGCTTGGCGAGCGCAAGGTCGCAGCCGAAGATTTGCTCAAGCGCATCGATATCCGCGCGCCGCAAGACGGGGTCGTGCACCAGCTCGAGGCTCATACCGTCGGCGGCGTGGTGTCGCCCGGCGAGCCGATCATGTTGATCGTGCCGAAGGCCGATCAGCTGATTGTCGAGGCCAAGAGTCTCGCCCACCGACATCGACCAGCTGCAGCCGGGACAGCATGCGATGCTGCATTTCTCGGCGTTCAACCAGCGCACCACCCCGGAGCTCCCGGGCAGCGTAAGCCGTATCGGGGCCGACCTTTCCGAGGACGAGCACTCCGGCGCGCGCTACTTTCTCGTGCGCGTGGCCATCGACCAATCGAAGCTGACGGAGCTCAACGGCCAGAAGCTCGTTCCCGGCATGCCCGTGGAGGTCTTCATGCAAACCGTGCCCCGCACGGTGATCTCTTTCCTGATCAAGCCGCTCAAGGATCAGATTGCGCGCACCTTCAGGGAAACCTAGGCCGCCGATCTGGTGTCCGATCCCTGGCACTTCCTCGACCACTAGGGTCGGACGTAGCGCGCGCAGCGGCAGGCAACCCCATCGATAAAGGCGCCGAGCGAGGCATCGAAAGCCGCGTCGCGGTCGAGGGCCTTGAATGCCGGGATGAGCGCCAATGTCGCCGGATATGCCAGCGGATCGAGGGCCTGAAGCTCGGCTTCATCCTGATCGCTGATCGGATGCAGCAATCCCTCGGTCTCGGCCAGCGCATAGCCGAGGATGAAAGCGTAAAACGCGAGGCCAAGCCCTGCCGCCTCGGCGTCGGGCAATCCCGCCGTGCGCAAGGCGCGATAGACGACCTCGCTCGAGGCGTGATCGGCCGGCCCTGTGGTGTGAAACCGGAAGTGGAGATGGAACAGGCGCGGGTGACGGTGGGCAAGGTCCCGGTAGGCCGCAGCGACGTGGCGCAGATCTGCGCGCCAGTCGGCGCTGGGCGTGGGGGGCTCGACCGTCGACAGCGCCCTGTCGGCGATCCGCCGTAACAGCTCGTCCTTAGAACCGAAGTGGTGCAGCACGGTCATCGGGTCCACGCCAATGCGCAAGCCGAGCTTGCGCACCGAAAACCCGGCTTCGCCGTCGCGCGACAGCATGTCGAACGCCGCATCCAGGATGTCGTTCTTGTCCAGGCCACGCCGCCCACGTGGCCGGGGAGTCGCCTTGCGGGCTGATTGTGTTGACAATTCTACACCGTAGCCAATAAGTTGATCGTAGCCATACCCGCTCGAAGGTTCCTGTCAAGGATGACCCGGCGGGTCTTAGGCAGCGGAGGAGTTGCGTGCCCGTTTCAAGGCCGTTCACCGCCACAACCCGACAGTCGCTCAGGCCGCGCCTGAAGCCTGGCCGCAGGTTTGCCTCTGAAAGCGATCTGATTCTGAGCGGACTGAACCGGAAGGCGCGGCTGTTGCTGCTCTGCGCCCGCATTGGCTATACCCCGCCCGCGAGCTTCCAGCGCTAACTCGATGTCGGCCCTCGGGTCACGTTCTGCTGGAGGTTTATCGGTGACCAATCAATATCAGACGACGCAGTTACAAGAACTCGACGCTCTCCATCATCTGCATCCCTTCTCGGATCACACGTCGCTTCGGGCGGGCGGCGCGCGCGTCATAGTTCGCGGCGACGGTCCCTATGTCTGGGACAGTGAGGGCAATCGCATTCTCGACGGTATGGCCGGCTTGTGGACAGCAAATGTGGGCCATAGCCGCCGCGAGCTGGCCGAGGCCGCCTACGCGCAAATGATGGAACTGCCGTTCTACAACACCTTCTTCCGCACCACGCACCCGCCCGTCGTTGCCCTGTCGCGCAAACTCGCCGAGCTCGCCCCCGACAATCTCAATCAGGTGTTCTTCGGCTCGTCGGGTTCGGAATCGAACGACACGGCCATCCGCTTGATCCGCCACTATTGGGTTTTGAAGGGTGAGCCCAAGCGGCGCATCATCATCTCGCGCAAGAGCGCCTATCACGGATCGACGATCGCGGCTGCGTCGATGAGCGGCATGGCCCACATGCATGCGCACAGCTACCCGCTCTATGAGGGCTTTCGCCACATCATGGACCCTTATTGGTACGGGGAGGGGAAGGACGGCGAGTCGCTCGCCGACTTCGGACTTCGCGCCGCGCGCGCGCTTGAGGACGAGATCCTCGCGGTGGGTCCCGAGAATGTCGCGGCGTTCGCCGCCGAGCCGGTGCAAGGCGCCGGAGGCGTCAAGATTCCGCCGGAGACCTATTGGCCCGAGGTCCAGCGCATCGTGGATAAATATGGGATCCTGCTGCTCGCCGACGAAGTCATCACCGGCTTCGGCCGGATCGGCACGTGGTTCGCTTCGCAGTATTACGGCATCAGGCCCAATCTCATCACCTTCGCCAAGGCGGTGACCTCAGGCTACATCCCGCTCTCCGGCGTAATCGTCGATGACGAGATCGTTGCGGCCTTGCTGGCGCATGACGACGACTTCAACCATGGCTACACCTTCTCGGGCCACCCAGTCGCCTGCGCCGTGGCGCTCAAGAATCTCGAGATCATGGAAGAAGAGCGGCTCGTCCCGCGCGTGAATGAATTCACCGGGCCGGCGCTTGCCAAGGTTCTCGCGAAATTCAAGGACCATCCACTCGTCGGCGAAGTCCGTTCGATCGGCATGCTTGGCGCCATCGAGCTCGTTGCTGACAAGCGCACGCGCCGCCGTTTCGCCGATCCGGGCCGAGTCGGACTCATCTGCCGCGACCACTTCTTCCGCGAAGGTTTCATCATGCGCGCGGTGTTTGACACCATGGTCACCTCGCCGCCGCTGATTTGGACGCAAGACCAGTTCGACGAGGCGGAAGCCGCGATCGGCCGCGCGCTCGATCTCACGCTTTCCGATGTGGCGGGAGAGATCGCCGCATGACCCGTCCGGTCGTCATCATCCCGTGTTGCACCAAGAGCATGGGCGGTTACACGTTTGACGCGGTGGGGCGCCAATACGCCACGGCGGTCGCCGAAGTCGCCGAGTGCCAGCCTTTGCTGGTCCCGGTCGGTCCGGGTCTGGCGGATATTGCCTCGCTGCTCGAGGTCGCCGATGCCATCCTGTTGTCGGGCAGCCCCTCGAATGTCGAGCCGAGCCACTACGGCGACGAGCCTCCGGTAAAGCCAGAGGCGCTGGACCCCTTTCGCGATGCGCTCACGCTGCCGCTGATTTGCGCTGCCGTGGAGCGTAAAAAGCCGCTATTCGCGATCTGCCGTGGCTTTCAGGAGCTGAACGTCGCTCTTGGTGGAAGCCTGCATCAGGCGGTGCATGACGTGACCGGCCAAAGCGACCACCGCGAGCGGCCCAACCTTCCGGTTGACGAGAGATACTGTCCGGTGCACCCCGTGACTCTGCGCGGCAAGCTCCGTGATTGGCTGGGCAGCGACGAGATCATGGTCAACTCGCTGCATGGGCAAGGGATCAAGCGCCTCGCTCCCGGTCTGCAGGCGGAGGCATTTGCTGAAAACGATCTCGTCGAAGCCGTGCGGGGGCCCGACGACGGGGTGTTCTGTCTCGGCGTTCAGTGGCATCCCGAATGGGCGCCAAAGGCTAACGACGTTTCCGTGGCCCTGTTTCGGCGCTTCGGCGCCGCGGCGAGGGACATGACGTCATGACCGGCGCACGGCTCACCGTAGACGAGGCGCAAGCGTTCCTGGATGCCAATCCGGCAGTGCAATGGATCGACGCCTTCCTGTTCGACATGAACGGTATCGCGCGGGGCAAGCGCATCCGCCGCCCGGACCTGCTCGGCGTCGCTAAGCGCGGCCTCATGATGCCAAGCTCGGTGTTCATCATGGACCCGTTCGGGAACTGCGTGGAAGAAACCGGCAGGCTCTGGGAGACCGGCGATCCGGACGCGTGCTGTCATCTGCTGAGCGGGACGTTGGCGCCGATCCCGGTCGATGACGGCAAGCGGGCGCAGGCCGTGGTGGCAACCGACGTCAGGGATGAGCTGGATCCCCGGGCGGTTCTCGCCAATCAGGTTGAGCGGTTCGCGCGTGCGGGCCGCACGCCGGTCGCCGCCGTGGAGCTCGAGTTCTACGTCACGAAGAGAAACGCTGCCGGCGTGTTCGTGCTTGAGACTCCCGAAGGCGTCGCCGACGATCCGGAGCGCCCGCTGACATTCGGGTTCGAGGATATGGATGCGTTGTCGCCGTTCATCGACGACATCTTCCGTGTCTGCGAGGCGCAAGGCCTGCCCGTCGACGGTGTCATACAGGAATCAGGGCCCGGACAGTTCGAGATCAATCTGAAGCACCGTCCTGATGTCCTTGGGGCCGCGCTCGACGGCTTGCTTCTGAAGCGGGCAGTGAAGGCTGCGGCGCATGCGCACCAGCTCGATGCGACGTTCATGGCGAAGCCGCACCATGATTGGGCCGGGTCAGGGATGCATGTCCATCTCTGCCTCCTCGATCAGTCGGGCGACAATCTCTTTGCCGGCGACCCTATCTCGCCTCTGTTTCGTTGCGCCCTCGGCGGATTGCGCGACTCGATGGCCGATTTCATGGCGGTATGGGCTCAGTCGGCCAATGCCTATCGCCGCTATGTGCCGAAAGCCTATGTGTCGATGGCCGCCCATTGGGGCTTCAACAACCGCACAGTGGCGCTGCGCATTCCGCACGCCGAGCGCGCCGCGACCCGTGTCGAGCACCGCGTTGCCGGCGCCGATGCGAATCCCTATCTCGTCATTGCGTCCATGTTGGCAGGGATAAGCCACGGGCTCGCGCATGAGATTGATCCGGGTCCGGCCATCGAAACCCATGCGGAAACGATCGAGGCACCTCCGCTGCCAACGTCTTGGGTCAACGCACTCGACCGTTTTGAAGGCTCCGAGATCGTGCGCGGCGCATTCGGCGCGACATTTCAGAATGCCTTCTCGCGCTTGAAGAACGCCGAACGCAGCAATTTTGAGCGTATCGTGACCCCGCTCGACCATCTCTGGTACGCACAAGGCGCATGAAGCATCCATGACATCCCTCGCTCACTTCGAAAAGATCGCCGGCGTGATGGAGCTGCCCCACCAGGCGGTGATCGACGGCCGGCTGCAGCCGAGCGTGACAGGGAGCACATTTGAGAACGTCACGCCGCGCAACGGGACCGTGATCAACCGGGTCGCCGAATGCGATGGCGCCGACATTGACGCCGCGGTGAACGCCGCGCGGCGGGCATTCGAGGACGGACGCTGGCGCAACCTCCATTACCGCGAGAAGAAGCGCATTCTGTTCGACCTTGCCGACCTGATGGAGCGCGATGCCGAGATCCTCGCCGTGCTCGAAAGCCTCGATGTCGGCAAGCCGATCAACGACGCGTTGTCTGTCGATGTCCCGGGCGCAATTCGCACGCTTCGCTACTACGCCGAAGCGCTCGATAAAATCTATGGCGAGGTGGGACCGGGCACCGGCGACCGCTTCTCATTCACGATCGAGGAGCCGCTCGGCGTGGTCGGCGCCATCGTGCCCTGGAACTTCCCATTACATATGGCGATGTGGAAGGTTGCGCCGGCGCTGGCAATGGGCAACTCGGTGGTGCTCAAGCCAGCCGAGCAGTCGCCAATGACCGCCCTTAAACTCGGTCAGTTGGCGCTCGAGGCTGGACTGCCTGCGGGCGTGCTCAATGTCGTGCCCGGCTTCGGCGCTGTCGCCGGCAAGGCGCTTGCTCTCCACATGGACGTCGACATGATCGCGTTTACCGGCTCGGGCGCCGTAGGCCGCCTGCTGATGCAGTATTCGGGGCAGAGCAACCTGAAGCGCGTCAGCCTCGAACTCGGCGGGAAGTCCCCGCAGATCGTTTTTGCGGACTGCCCTGATCTCAAGGCGGCCGCGTTCCACGCGGCCTGGGGTATCTTCTTCAACCAGGGCGAGGTCTGCACGGCAGCGTCCCGGCTCCTTGTGCAGGAGGATATCGCCGATGCCTTCCTCGACGAACTGCTGACGGTCGCAAAGGGCATCGTGCCCGGCGACCCGCTTGAGCCCAAAACCAAATTCGGCGCGATGGTGTCCGCGGAACAGATGCAGACGGCCTTGCGCTATATCGAGGATGCTTCTCGAGACGGCGCCGCCTTGCGGCTCGGTGGCAAGCGCGCCCGTGTGGATAGCGGCGGCTTTTTCGTCGAGCCGACGGTGTTCGACACCGTAGCGCCGGACGCGCAACTCGCGCGAGAGGAGGTCTTTGGACCCGTTCTCGCCGTAAGCCGGTTCAAGGAGCCGGACGAGGCGCTCCGCCTGGCCAACGATACGGTGTACGGCCTCGCCGCCGGCCTGTGGACGCGCGACATCAATCTCGCCCACCGCGCCGCCCGCGAGATCAAGGCCGGCCTCGTGTGGATCAATGGCTGGGACGCCTGCGACATCACCATGCCGTTCGGCGGCTTCAAGCAGTCGGGCTTCGGCCGGGACCGCTCGCTTCACGCTCTGCACAAATATGCCGATCTGAAATCGGTCTCGATCACGATACGCTGACGGAGGCTACCGATGAACATGATCGTCAAGAAGTTTCCGACAAGCGCGTTCATCGATGGCGAATGGATCAGTTCGGCAAAGACGTTCGCGGTCACCGATCCTGCGACGGGCGCTGAGGTGGCGGCTGTCCCCGATCTTAGCGCCGAGGATGCCGGCCGCGCCATTGACGCCGCGAGCCGCGCCCTGCCGGACTGGTCGGCCAAGACGGCCAAGGAGCGGGCGGCAATCCTGAGGCGCTGGTTCGACTTGGTCACCGCAGAGACCGAGAACCTCGCCCAACTGATGACCACGGAGCAGGGCAAGCCCATCGCCGAGGCCCGCGCGGAAGTGGCCTATGGGGCCTCCTTCATCGAATGGTTTGCCGAAGAGGGCAAGCGCGCCTACGGACGGACGATCCCGACGACCGCCCCCTCCAAGCGGTACATCACCATCAAGCAGCCGATTGGCGTCGTCGCCGCGATCGCGCCGTGGAATTTCCCGATCGCCATGATAACCCGCAAGGTGGCGCCGGCGCTCGCGGCGGGTTGCACGATCGTGGTCAAACCGGCGGCCGAGACGCCGCTCTGCGCGCTCGCGCTCGCCAAGCTGGCGGCCGACGCAGGCTTGCCGCCCGGCGTGCTCAACATCGTCACGACCACCGATGCCCCTGCGATCGGCAAGGTCTTGTGCGACGATGCTCGCGTGCGCAAACTTTCGTTCACCGGCTCCACCGATGTCGGCAAGATCCTCTACCGGCAATGTGCCGACACGGTGAAGAAGTTGACTCTCGAGCTTGGTGGCAACGCGCCGCTCTTGGTCTTCGACGATGCCGACCTCGATCAGGCCGTCGCTGGCGCCATGGCTTCTAAATACCGCAACGCCGGCCAGACCTGCGTTTGCGCGAACCGCATCCTCGTGCAATCCGGCATCTACGACCGCTTCGCGGCGGCCATGGTGGAGTCCGTGAACAAGCTGGCTGTCGGACCTGGTCTGGAGGCCGGCAACGCCGTGGGCCCGCTCATCAGCGACGAGGCCATAGACAAGGTCGAGACGCTCGTCGCCGACGCCGTGAAGAAGGGCGCCAAAGTTCTCACCGGGGGTGAGGTGGCCCCTGCTGGTCCGCTCTTCTATCGCCCGTCGGTCGTGGGCGACGTCACGGCCGATATGGACATCGTGCGCGAGGAGATCTTCGGCCCCGTCGCCGCCCTGGTGCGGTTCGAAACGGAGGCCGATGCGATCACGCTTGCCAACGATACCCCGTTCGGGCTCGCTGCCTATTTATTCAGCCGGGACGTCAGCCGCGCTTGGCGCGTCGCTGAGAAGCTCGATGCCGGCATGGTCGGCATCAACGAGGGCATCTTTTCGAATGAAGTCGTTCCGTTCGGCGGGGTCAAGGAGTCCGGCCTCGGCCGCGAAGGCGGCGCCGAAGGTTTGGAGGAATACCTGGAGGTCAAATATATCTGCCTGGGCGCCATTGATGCATGATTGGTCAGGCTCAGAGAAACTTGGCTAGCGATTGGGCTGGTGGGGATGACTGCAAGCAGCCATACTTCGAAGCGAGAAACCATCGGGGCCAAGGACTTGGAAATAGGAACGGACAGCACGGTCAGTAATCACAGGGAGAGTGAGCATGTCGGACGAGCGCACCAAATCTTTATTCGGCCCCCATTCACGCCGTTCAATTCTTAAGGGACTCGGCGTTGCCGCTGTCGGCATCACCCTCACCGGCGGGAAGTACTCTGCCTGGGCCGCCGACGAGGAGAAGAAGCTAAACTTCTACAACTGGGACACATATATCGGCGAGACCACGCTCGAGGACTTCGCGGACGCGAGCGGCATCGACGTCAATATGAGCCTGTTCGCGACGAACGACGAGTTGTTTGCCAAGCTGCGCGCGGGCAATCCCGGATACGACGTCATCGTTCCGGGCAGTGAGTTTGTCGAGCGCATGATCCAGGCCGACCTGCTTGAGCCGCTCGACCACGCCAAGATCCCGAATATTAAGAACATCGCGCCTGAGTTCATGAAGGATGCGCCCTTTGATCCGGGCCGCAAATTCAGCCTGCCCTATACCTGGCTCGTGATCGGCATCGGCTACCGTAAGTCCAAGGTCAAGGAAGTGCCCGATAGCTGGAAGTACCTCTTCGATTCCGACCAGTACAAGGGGCGCATCGCCGTCATGTCCGACGCGAGCGAGCTGTTCCGCAATTGCTTCAAGTATCTCGGTAAATCCATCAACGATGACTTACCCGAGCTGATCAAAGAGGCCGAGGCCCTGCTCATCAAGCAGAAGCCCAACATCAAGGCCTTCCACGAGGACAATGGCCAGGACCTTCTCTTGTCCGGCGAGGTCGACCTCGTGATGGAATACAACGGCGACATCGCGCAGATCATGACCGAGGACGACGACATCGACTTTGTCGTGCCGAAGGAAGGGGCCATGAGGCAGCAGGATACGCTGGCCATTCCGAAAGGCGCGCCGCACCCGGAGAATGCGCTCAAATTCATAAACTACATCTTCGAGCCGCAGGTCGGCGCCGATATCACCAAGACAATTCTGTATCCGTCTCCCAACGCCGCCGCCGTCGCGCTGATGCCGGACTCCTACAAGAACAACACGGTGGTCTTCCCGCCGGCCGACGTCATGGCCAAATGCGAATATCCGCGCTACCTCGGCGCCGATTTCACCCGGCTGCTCGACGAGGCAATGACCCGGCTCCGGGCGGCATGAGCTAAGCGGACGCGAGTGGCATAGGGAGGGACAGGACGTCCGCCATGGCAACCCAGACACAAGAGCGTCGGCTAGCTTTTTGGGCGATTGCGGTGCCGCCTATTGCTTGGGTGCTCGTGTTCTTCCTTGCGCCACTCGCGATCGTATGGGCCTACAGCTTCGGTCAGAATCAGGGTCTGACCGAAGTCGACATCAGTGGCACCTTCGCCAACTACGTGCGGGCGCTCCAGCCGCTCTATCTCGGCATCTTCGCCAAGTCGATCTTCGTCGCCGGGCTCACGACATTTCTGTGTCTCGTCATCGGCTTTCCGGTTGCGCTCTCGATCGTCTTCGCCAGCGAGCGCTGGCGCGCGTGGATACTGCTGCTGATCATGCTGCCGTTCTGGACCAATCTGCTGATCCGCACCTATGCGCTCATCGCGGTGCTGCGGACCCAAGGCTACGTGAACTTCACACTCGAATGGTTCTGGAATCAGGGCAGTTGGGTCATGACGCTCGTGGGCCTGCAGCCACTTGGCGACTTCACGCCCTTGCAGATGCTCTACAACAACTTTGCCGTCGTGTTTGGGCTGGTCTACGTCCATCTGCCCTTCATGGTGCTGCCGCTTTATGCAGCCCTGGATCGGCTCGACAAATCTCTCATCGAGGCGAGCCTGGACCTCGGCGCGGGCCACATTCGCACGATGTTCTTGATCGTGGTGCCGCTGGCGCTGCCCGGAATCATCTCCGGCATCATCATCACGTTCGTGCCCGCGCTCGGCGCGTATCTCACGCCCGATCTGCTCGGGGGGCCCGACAGCCAGATGATTGCCAATGTCATCGAGCGCCAGTTCAAGAAGGCCAATGACTGGCCGTTTGGGGCGGCGCTGTCGTTCCTGCTGATGTACGCGACATTCGCGGCGATCGCCTTGCGCGCCTATCTCACCCGCGGCAAGTCAACCGACGACGGGCACGGGATCTAGGATATGGTCACACGGCGCGCACCTCTCGAATATAATCGCGCATGGCAGATGAAGCTTTGGCTCTCCGTCGTGTTCTTCTTCCTCTACGCGCCGCTCGTCGCGCTCATCTTCTTCAGCTTCAACGACAGCAGGCGCAATATCGTCTGGCGTGGCTTCACCCTCAAATACTACGAAAAGCTCTTCAACAACGAGGACCTGCTGATCGCTTTCGCCAACTCGCTGACGATCGCGTTGTTCGCCACGCTGATTTCCCTCGTCATCGGGGCGCTGGCCGGGATTCTGCTGTGGCGCTACCGCTTCTTCGGCAAGACGGCGGTGGAGGGCGCCTTCACCCTTCCGATCGTGGTGCCGGAAATCTGCATGGGCGTTTCCATGCTGCTGTTCTTCACCCGCGTTCTGCCCTGGCCCAACAATCTCATCTGGCCCTTCAGCCTCGGCTCCATCATCATCGCCCATGTGTCGTTTTGCTTCCCCTTCGTCGCGCTGGTGGTTCGTGCCAGGCTCGCCAGCTTCAACAAGGAACAGGAGGAGGCCGCGCGCGACCTCGGCGCCAACGACTGGCAGGCGTTCCGCGATGTGCTGCTGCCCCATCTCAAACCTGCGCTTATAGCGGGCGCGCTGCTAGCATTCACGCTCTCGCTAGACGACTTCGTGATCACGTTCTTCACCTCGGGTCCTGACACAGTCACCTTCCCGGTGAAGGTTTATTCGATGCTGCGTTTCTCGGTGACCCCAGAGGTCAACGCCGCATCGACCATGCTGATCCTTGTGACCATCGTGCTCATGGCCCTGATGATGCTGATGCAGGGCAGGGGGCAGAAGTAGCCTTAGAGGGATGATGACCGTGGACCAAATGTCACCCGGCGGGACTGAAGCGGCCGTCAAGCCAATCATCAGCTTCCGCAACATCTGCAAGCGGTGGGGATCCACGGTCGGCGTGGACCATGTCACCCTCGACATCGAGCCCGGCGAGTTCTTCGCGCTGCTCGGGCCATCCGGCTGTGGCAAGACGACCTTGTTGCGCATGCTTGCGGGCCTCGAAGTGCCGACCGAAGGCCGGGTCCTGATTGACGGTCAGGACATGGGGGACATCCCGCCAAACAAGCGCGCCGTGAACATGGTGTTCCAGTCCTACGCCGTGTTTCCGCATATGACGGTTGCGGATAACGTCGCCTACGGGCTCAAGATTGACCGCGTGCCACAGCCGCAGCGGGCCGACCGTGTACAGGAAGCCCTAGATCTCGTGCAACTCGGTCAGCTCGCCGATCGCAAACCTGACCAGTTGTCGGGTGGCCAGCGGCAACGGGTGGCGCTGGCCCGCGCTTTGGTGAAGAAGCCCAAAGTGTTGCTTCTCGATGAGCCGCTATCGGCGCTCGACGCGAAGTTGCGCGAAGCCATGCGCTTCGAGCTCTCCCAGTTGCAGCAAAAGGTCGGCATCACGTTCATCATGGTCACCCATGATCAGAACGAGGCTCTAGCGATCGCCTCGCGCATCGCCGTCATGAACAAGGGTTCTATCGCTCAACTCGGCACTCCGTCCGACCTCTACGAATTTCCGGCCTCGCGCTTCGTTGCCGACTTCATTGGTTCGGTGAACATGTTCGAGGGCAAGCTGATCGACGACAAGCCTGACGAAGCGACTATCGCCTGCCCCGAGCTCGAGCCGCATCATATCCATGTTCCCCACGCGGTACTCGGCCAGGAATCTTCCAAGCTCTGGGTCGCCATTCGCCCCGAGAAGATGAATTTGCACAAAGACGCCGACGCGCCGCCTTCGATCCCGGAGTCCCCCCACGCGCACAATGTCGCCAGGGGCGAGATCAAGGAAATTTCCTATCTCGGCGACATCTCGATCTTTCACGTGCTGCTTGCCAATGGGACGATGATCCGGATATCGCGTCCCAATCGCTCCAGGTTCGACCAGGATGATTTCGACTGGGGCGAGAAGGTCTGGGTGAGTTGGGGCGGGACAAGCCCGGTCGTGCTGCAAGGCTGAGCCGGTAGCCTAACCAACTCCCTATATTCAACACATGCTTAGCTGACGAGGCCACCATGAGCGCCAGGCTCACGACCAACGATCTCGAAGCGTATTGGATGCCGTTCACGGCGAACCGGCAATACAAGAAGGCGCCCCGTCTTCTCGTGAGCGCCGAGCGCACGCATTACACGACAGACGACGGACGGCGCATTCTCGACGGCACGTCGGGATTGTGGTGCGTAAATGCCGGTCACTGCCGGCCGAAGATCGTCGAGGCGATCCGCAAACAGGTCGGCGAACTCGACTTCGCGGGTTCGTTCCAGATCGGTCATCCCAAGGCGTTCGAGTGCGCCTCTAAGCTCGTCAACATTGCCCCGCCCGGGTTCGACCATGTGTTCTTCACCAACTCGGGATCGGAGTCGGTCGAGACGGCGCTCAAGATGGCGCTCGCCTATCATCGGGCAAAGGGCAATGCGACCAAGGTCCGACTGATCGGCCGCGAGCGCGGCTATCACGGAGTCAATTTTGGCGGCACCTCGGTGGGCGGCATCGCCAGCAATCGCAAGATGTTCGGCACGCTGCTGACTGGCGTCGACCACATTCGCCACACCCATGACCTATCCCGGAATGCGTTCAGCCGCGGCGAGCCCGAGCACGGCGCCGAGTTGGCCGACGACCTGGAGCGGCTCGTGGCGCTCCATGACGCCTCGACCATCGCCGCCGTCATCGTCGAGCCGGTCGCATGCTCGACGGGCGTGCTGATACCGCCCAAGGGCTATCTCAAGCGACTGGCGGCGATCTGCGCCAAGCATGACATCCTGCTGATCTTCGACGAGGTCATTACCGCGTTCGGACGTCTGGGCACGCCTTTCGGCGCCGACTATTTCGACGTTTCCCCGGACCTCATCACCACGGCTAAGGGCCTCACCAACGGCACCATTCCCATGGGCGCAGTGCTGGTGAAAAAGAAGGTCCACGAGGCGTTCATGAACGGCCCCGAGGATGTGATCGATTTCTTCCACGGCTACACCTATTCCGGCCATCCCGTCTCTTGCGCGGCGGCCATCGGCACGCTTGAAACGTACAAGGAGGAAGGGCTGCTGACCCGGGCGGCGGAACTGGCGCCCTACTGGGAGGATGGCATCCAATCCCTCAAGGGCCTGCCTCATGTCATCGACATTCGGAATATCGGCCTGATCGGCGCCATCGAGCTCGAGCCGATCCCCGGCGAGCCGTCGAAGCGCGCATATAACGCATTCGTCGAAGCCTTCAACCGCGGTCTGCTCGTCCGCTCGACAGGCGACATCATCGCGATGTCGCCGCCGCTGATCATCGAGAAGCAGGAGATCGACCAGCTGATCGATATTCTCTCCGGCGTTCTCAAATCCGCCGCTTGAGCCGTTGGCGATGGAAACGATCCAAAACGCCATCGACGGAAGCAAGGTCACATCCCGATCCTCGCGTGTGGCGCCCGTCTACAATCCCGCCACCGGCGAGCAGATCGCGAGCCTGAAGCTGTCGACCGCTGATGAGGTTGCCGAGGCGGTAGCGGCGGCGGCCAGGGCCTTCGGGCCATGGGCTGCGACACCGCCGCTCAAGCGGGTCAAGCCCATGTTCCGCTTCAAGGAATTGCTGGAGCGCCGCGCCGACGATATCGCCCGCGCCATATCGAAAGAGCACGGCAAGACGCATGCGGATGCGCTCGGCGAGCTCGCCCGCGGCATTGACGTTGTCGAATTCGCGTGCGGCATTCCACACCTGCTGAAAGGCGAGTACAGCCGCAATGTCGGCCCCGAGATCGACAGCTGGTCGGATCGCCAGCCGTTGGGCGTCGTCGCGGGCATCACGCCGTTCAACTTTCCTGCCATGGTGCCGATGTGGATGTATCCGGTCGCCATCGCCTGCGGGAATACGTTTGTACTCAAGCCGTCGGAGCGCGATCCGTCCGCGCCGATGCTGATCTGGGAGTTGTTTCAGGAAGCGGGTTTCCCTCCGGGCGTGCTCAATATCGTCCACGGCGACAAGGAGGCGGTCGACGCGCTTCTCGATCATCCCGACGTCAAGGCGGTGAGTTTCGTCGGCTCGACGCCGGTCGCCGAGCACGTCTATCGGCAGGGCGCCGCCTCCGGCAAGCGCGTGCAGGCCCTGGGCGGCGCCAAGAACCATATGATCGTGATGCCGGACGCCGATATGGACCAGGCCGTCGATGCGTTGATGGGCGCGGCCTTCGGGTCCGCCGGCGAACGCTGCATGGCCATCTCGGTGGCGGTTCCCGTGGGCGAGAGGACCGCCGATCAGCTCGTCGAAGCGCTTGCTCCGAAAATTCGCATGATGAAGGTGGGACCCGCCACAGATTCCGACTCCGAGATGGGTCCCGTCATCACGGCGGAGGCGCGGGAGCGCATCGCGGGCCTTATTGGCCAGGGGGTCACGGAGGGCGCCGAGCTCGTGGTCGACGGCCGCGGGCTCGAGCTACAGGGTTACGAGCACGGATTTTTTCTCGGCGGGTCGCTGTTCGACCACGTGACCAAGGACATGGCCATCTATAAGACCGAGATCTTCGGCCCCGTACTGGCCGTTGTCCGAGCCGGCGGATATGAAGAAGCCGCCCATCTCGTCAACAGCCACGAATACGGCAACGGCACCGCGATCTTCACCCGCGACGGCGACGTCGCCCGCGCATTTGCCGATCAGATCGAGGCCGGCATGGTCGGCATCAACGTGCCGATTCCCGTGCCGGTCGCCTATCATTCCTTCGGCGGGTGGAAGCGCTCCCTGTTCGGCGATCATGCGGTCTACGGACCGGAAGGCGTGCGCTTCTACACGCGGCTCAAGACCGTGACCGCGCGTTGGCCGACCGGCATTCGCAGCGGCGCCGAGTTCAATTTTCCGAGCCTGAAATAAATGCCGGTCCGCTTCGAGGGGGAGAAGCGGACCGGCGACGGACGCGGGGGGATTGCGTCCGGGGATAAGATTAAGCCGCGGCCAGGGCAACCCGCTCCGCCGGGGCATGTCCAAAGCCGAGCGAGGCGGCGACAGCTTCGTGCGTGATCCGGCCGCCGCGGACATTCACTCCCGCAGCCAGATGGGGATCCTCGTCTAGCGCCGCCAAGCCCTTGTCGGCGAGCTTGATGACGAACGGCAGCGTCGCGTTGTTGAGCGCCTGGGCGGACGTAACGGGCACGGCGCCGGGCATGTTCGCAACGCAGTAATGAATGATGCCGTCGATTTCGAACGTCGGATCAGCATGCGTCGTGGGGCGCGACGTCTCGAAACAGCCGCCCTGGTCGATGGAGACATCGACGAGCACGGCACCGCGTTTCATTTGACCGAGCATGTCGCGGCGGACGAGTTTCGGGGCGCTGGCGCCGGCGACCAGCACCGCCCCAACCACCACGTCAGCGCCGAGCACTTCGGTCTCGACAGTGTCCAAGGTCGAGGCAAGCGTGCGCACGCGTCCCTCGAACAGCTCGTCGAGCTGCCTCAGGCGCGGCAGCGAACGGTCGATGATCGACACCTCGGCACCGAGGCCGGCGGCCATGCGGGCGGCATGTGTGCCGACGACACCGCCGCCAAGCACCACCACCTTGGCCGGACGAACGCCTGGGACGCCACCCATAAGCACGCCGCGGCCGCCCGTCGGACGGCGAAGTGCAATCGCGGCGGCCTCGATGGCCAGACGGCCGGCGACCTCGCTCATGGGAGCGAGGAGGGGGAGACCCCCGGCGGAATCGGTAACTGTCTCATAAGCGATGGCCGTCGCGCCGGACTGCATAAGTCCACGGGCCTGTTCCGGATCCGGGGCGAGGTGAAGATAGGTAAAGAGGATTTGGTGTGGCTTCAGCCGGCGGTACTCGACCGCCTGCGGCTCCTTCACCTTGACGATCATGTCGGCGGCGGCAAAGACGGCGTCCGCCGTCGGCAGGATTTGCGCTCCGGCCTTCTCGTAGGCCGCGTCGTCGGCGAAAATGCCGGCGCCCGCGCCGGCCTGGACCACGACGTCGTGGCCACGCACCGTCAGCTCGCGAACCGAGCTGGGTACGAGCCCCACGCGAAACTCGTTGTTCTTGATCTCCGTCGGGACACCGATGCGCATGATCCACTCCATCAGGGATGCGGTTTTTGGTGCGAAAGACTGGCATTTTACGCGCTAAGGTACTCGGCGTTTTCTCAGTCAAATTCGGTAATTTGTGCTATAAAATGCCCGTAAATTGCCAAAAGGCGCAGAAAAATGAAAGAAGTCGAGCTTGATGCGCTGGATCGCGCGATTCTCGGGGCGCTCCTCGAGGACGGGCGTCAGAGCCAGGTGGACCTCGCGGAGCGGATTCCGCTTTCCGCAACAGCGATCGCCCGGCGCATTCGCGCACTCGAAGAGAAAAACGTCATCGAGGGGTATCAGGCGCGCCTCAACCGCCACGCGCTAGGTCTTGGCACGACCGTCGTCGTGCAGATCAGCCTCAAGAGCCAGAACGAGGATCTGCTCAAGGCCTTCGAGGAGGCAATCGCGACCGCGCCGTCGGTGGTCTCCTGCCATTTGATGTCAGGCGAGGACGACTATTTCGTCACGGTTCTGGCGCGCGACCTCGCCGATTTTGAGCGGATTCATAAAGAGGAGCTGTCGCGGCTCCCGGGCGTCGCCCGACTGAAGTCGAGCTTTGCCCTGCGGGAGGTCGCCAGTCGTCCTCTGCCAGCGTCGTGCTTGCTGCCAGCGCGAAAGTGACGCTGTCGGAACCTGCCAGACCCCAGCAGTCTGCGCTTCTGCAACGCCACGGCTTGTGACACACTCTGACACCACACCTGCGAAGCCAAAGGTGCGGCGGATCTTTGTCGATCACAACCTGGTGGTGATTGCTATGTCGCGCACGCCGTTATTCTCTGCACTCAAGAAAGCCTTGGCCCGTTCGGCCCATGAAACTGGTGTCGTCTGGCCTCGCTCATCTGCGTTGACGAGACGGCGACTGCTCCGGCTCTCGGCCGCCGCGGCCGGCGCGGCGGTTCTTGCTCCCACCTTGAAATGGACCGCCTCCGCCAAGGAGCCGAGTGGAACCTCGATCGCCATCGTCGGTGGCGGCGTCGCGGGATTGACCGCCGCCTATCGCTTGCAGGCCGCCGGCGCGAAGCCGGTTCTCTTCGAGGCCAGCAATCGTTGGGGTGGACGCATGTACACCCACTACGACTTCTACAAGGGCATGTTCTGCGAGCTCGGTGGCGAGTTCGTGGATACCAATCACGAGGATCTGCAGGCGCTCGCGAAGGAGGTTGGGGTCGAGTTGCAGACGTTGGCGAGCGAGGGCGACGGCGAGGACCTTTATTTCTTCAACGGCAAATTCCATACGCCGAAGGAAATGATCGACCCCGAAACGCAGACAGGCGCCTTCGCGCCGATCGCCAAGCAGATCGCGGCGGACGCCGACCAGCTTGTCGACGACGACGACGAGTGGACGGAGCATGCGCTCAAGCTCGATCAGGTCAGCCTCAAAGACTACCTGGAGCAATTCCGGGGAAAGACCGACGACTGGGCGATCGATCTCCTGGACGTGGGCTACAACATCGAGTTCGGTCTTGAGACGAAGGATCAATCCAGCCTCAATATGGTGGACTTCATTGGCACCGACATGAGCGAGCCGTTTCAGATGTTCGGGGAGAGCGATGAGCTCTACCGTATCAAGGGCGGCTCGTCGGCCCTCATCAAGGCTCTCCTGGCAGCGCTCGAGAACAAAATCGAGATGAAGCAGGGGCACGCGTTGACGTCGCTCGACACCAAGGACGAGAAAATCGTCTTGGGTCTCAACGCCCCCGGCGGGGCGATCACCGAGAGCTACGACGCCGTGATCCTGGCGCTTCCATTTACCAAGCTGAGGCAGGTCGAGGGTCTTGAGCGTCTGGACCTCGGCGACGAGAAATTGGAGTGCATTCGCGAGCTCGGCTATGGCCAGAATGCGAAAGTCCTGCAGGGAACCACGTCGCGAGCTTGGCAGGGCTCCGACACCGGCTTGCCAGCGCCGTCGAACGGTACGTTCTACTCGGATCTCGGCTTCCAGAATCTGTGGGACTCAAGCCGCGCCCAACCGGGCGATGCCGGTATCATCACGAATTATCTGGGGATCAAACCCGGCGCTGAAGATGCGAAGTCGGCGCTTGATGCCTTCCGCGCCGACCTGCCGAAGATGTCAGCGAAACTGGCCGAAAGCATCGATCCGGCGGCCGTCGTCTCCTGGTTCTGGAGCACCTATCCCTACACGCTCGGCAGCTATGCCAGCGCCAAGGTCGGGCAATACACCACGATGTTGGAGGTGGCGTCCGAGCCTGCTCTTGACGGGCGCCTGCAATTCGCCGGCGAGCATACGAGCAGCGACTTTCTTGGCTTCATGAACGGCGGCGTCGAAAGCGGCAATCGGGCCGCCGCCGCCCTGGTCGAGGCCATGGCGGAGCAGAAATGAGGGACTTGTCACGGTCGGCGGCTTGCCAGTGGCGCTCGGCGGGCTCCTCGACTAACATTTCAGACGGTATTTACTTGGGGCAGCGGTCCTTCGGCAATCCGAAAGCCGGCGGCCTTACCTGTCACGCTTAGGGAGAATATGACCATGAACCGCGTACTTGGCGTCTCAGCTTCCTTGTTCTTGCTTGCAGTGTCCGGGCCTGCCTTGGCCGAAATGCCCACCGCTGTCGGCGAGGGCGAAGGTGAAGTCGATATAGTCGCGTGGCCCGGCTACATCGAGCGTGGCGAGACCGATAAGGCCTATGACTGGGTCACCGCGTTCGAGAAGGAGACCGGCTGCAAGGTCAATGTGAAGACGGCGGCCACCTCGGATGAGATGGTGACTCTGATGAACCAGGGTGGGTTCGATCTCGTCACCGCTTCCGGCGATGCCTCCCTGCGTCTGGTCGCGGGCAAGAAGGTCCAGCCCATCAATGTCGAGCTGATCCCAAGTTGGAAGACCGTCGACGACAGGTTGAAAGACGCGCCCTGGCACACGGTCGACGGCACGCATTACGGCGTCCCCTTCCAGTGGGGACCTAATGTGCTCGCTTACAATACCGATGTGTTCAAGGAAGCGCCGAAGAGCTGGTCGGTCGTGTTCGAGGAGCAGGAACTGCCTGACGGCAAGAGCAACAAGGGGCGCGTGCAGGCCTATGATGGCCCGATCTATATCGCCGACGCCGCCGTGTACCTCATGAAGAAGAAGCCGGAGCTCGGGATCAAGAATCCCTACGAGCTCACCAAGGAGCAGTATGCCGCGGCCATGGAGGTGCTGGAGGCGCAGAGGGCTCTGATTGGACGCTACTGGCATGACGCCATGGTGCAGGTGGACGACTTCAAGAACGAAGGCGTCGTGGCGTCCTCGTCATGGCCGTTCCAGGTCAACCTGCTGGAAGGCGAGAAGCAGCCCATCAGTTCGACCATCCCGGAGGAGGGGGCAACGGGCTGGGCCGATACGACGATGATGCACGCCGACGCGAAGCATCCCAACTGTGCCTATAAATGGCTGGAGCATTCGCTGAGCCCGAAGCTGCAGGGCGACCTCGCCTCGTGGTTCGGCTCCGTCCCGTCGGTTCCAGCCGCCTGTAAGGGCAACGAGCTTCTGACCGACGCGGGTTGCGCCACCAACGGCTTTGACAACTTCGAGAAGATTTGGTTCTGGCGGACGCCGACGGCCAAATGCGAGCAAGAGGGCTCCTGCGTTCCCTATTCGCAATGGGCCAAGGACTACATCGCCATTCTCGGGAAGTAGCTCTAACAAGGGGGGGCCTCTTCCCGCGATGGCGCAGCGTCATGTCGCCTGCCGTTAGGTTCGTCAATGTCAGCCGCCATTTCGGTTCGATCCGGGCGGTGGACGATGTCACGCTGGACATCGCGGAGGGCGAGTTCTTCGCCATGCTCGGCCCCTCGGGCTCGGGCAAGACCACGTGTCTGCGCCTCATCGCCGGGTTCGAGCAGCCCGACGAGGGCCATATCGAAATCTTCGGCGACACCGCCGAGGGCGTTCCCCCCTACAAGCGCAACGTCAACACGGTGTTCCAGGACTATGCCCTGTTCCCCCATTTGACGGTCGGCGAGAATGTCGCCTACGGACTGATGATCAAGGGCGTCGGCCGCGCCGAACGCGAGGCCAAGGCGAGAGACTCGCTTGCCATGGTGAAGCTTGACGGGTTCGCGGATCGCCGCCCAGCGCAATTGTCGGGAGGCCAACGCCAGCGCGTGGCCCTGTCCCGCGCGCTGGTGAACGGACCGAAGGCGCTCCTGCTCGACGAGCCCCTCGGCGCGCTCGATCTCAAGCTCCGGGAGCAGATGCAAGAGGAACTGAGGACCTTACAGAGGGAACTCGGAATCACCTTCGTCTTCGTCACGCACGACCAGAGCGAGGCGCTGTCGATGGCCGATCGGGTCGCCATTTTCAACGAAGGCAGGATCGTGCAAGTCGGATCGCCGTCCGATGTGTATGAGCGGCCCCAATCGCGCTTTGTCGCCGACTTTGTCGGGTCTTCCAATGTGCTCACCCCCGCCTTCGCCGCCTGCCATGGTGGGACGGAAAAGTGGACCAGCCTTCGTCCCGAGAAAATCCGCGTCGTTCCGTCGGGGAAGGCCGTGCCTGCGGACCACGGCCACGCCGACGGCGAGATCAAGGCCATCAACTATCAGGGCGCTGTCACCCGGTTCAGCGTGGACGACGGGGACATCCGCATCACCGCAGAGATGCCGGCTTCTACCTCGTCGTTGAAGGAAGGCGATCGCGTGCGGCTCATTTGGCCGACATCCGCCATGATCACCATGGAGAACGAGGCGTGAGTCACGCCGTGACAGTCGAACGGAATGGCGGGATCGCCGAAAGGGTTTCGGACGTTCTTCTCGCGCGGCCCAAGCTCCTGACGCTGCTTCTCCTGCTGCCGCCTCTCCTGTGGATCGGGATCGTCTACATCGGATCGCTGTTCGCCTTGCTGCTGCAGAGCTTTTACTCGCTCGACTATTTCTCCGGCCTCGTCGTTCACAAATTTACGCTATCGACCTATGCGCAGCTCCTGGATGAGGCCAACGTCCAGATCATTCTGCGGACTGTGACGATGGCGGCGCTTGTCACCCTCGCATGCTCGGTCATCGCATTTCCGATCGCCTATTACGCTGCCCGCTATGCGCGCGGCTGGACGAAGGCGCTGTTTTATCTCGCCGTGATGATGCCGCTGTGGTCGAGCTATCTCGTCAAGATCTACGCTTGGAAGCTTATCCTGGCCAAGGAAGGCATCCTGACCTGGGCGGCCGAGAGCGTGCATCTGTCGTGGCTCATCAACGGCCTTCTGGCGGTGCCGATCATCGGCGGTCCGTCGCTGTCGTTCAGCTATATCGGCACGTTCCTCGTGTTCGTCTATGTTTGGATTCCCTACATGATCCTGCCGATCCAGGCGGCCCTGGAGCGTGTGCCCGCGAACTATATCGAGGCCTCCGCCGACCTCGGCGCCAATCCGCGCCAGACATTTCGGACGGTCATATTTCCTCTGGCGCTTCCCGGCATTATCGCCGGCTCGATCTTCACCTTTTCGCTGACACTCGGTGATTACATCGTTCCGACGATCGTCGGGAACTCGCGCCTCTTCATCGGTCAGGCGGTCTACACCCTGCAGGGAACGGCGGGCGATGTGCCTCTGGCGGCGGCGTTCACCGTTGTGCCGATGCTGATCATGGCTTTCTATCTTTGGATGGCAAAGCGCATGGGGGCCTTCGATGTCCTCTGAGGTCAATCGCGACAAGCCGTTGGGGATACGCATCGCCGCCATTGCCGGGCTGCTGTTCCTGCATTTGCCTCTGGCGCTGATCGTGCTCTATGCGTTCACCACCGAGGAAAAGAGCTTTCAGTTCCCGCCGCCCGGCTACACCATAAAATGGTTCGGGGTCGCCTGGTCGGATCGTCCCGATATTTGGCAGGCCCTGTACCTCTCACTCGAGGTCGCGGCGATTGCCACCCTTCTCGCGCTGATCTTCGGTACGCTGGCCGGCGCGGCCCTGGCGCGCGCCCGGTTCTTCGGCCGCGAGACCATCTCGCTCCTCTTCGTCCTGCCGATCGCGCTACCCGGCATCATCACCGGCATCTCCTTGCGCTCCGCTTTCGACATCATGGGGATCGATGCCTCGATCTGGACCATTGTTCTCGGCCACGCGACGTTCTGCATCGTGGTGGTCTACAACAACGCCATCGCGCGCTTCCGGCGGCTCCCCGGCAATCTCATCGAGGCGTCCATGGATCTTGGCGCCAACGGCTTTCAAACCTTCCGGCACGTCGTGCTCCCGCAAATCGGCACGGCGCTTCTTGCCGGCGGGATGCTGGCCTTCGCCCTTTCGTTCGACGAGGTTATCGTGACGACTTTCACGTCCGGCCACCAAGCGACGTTGCCCATCTGGATGTTGTCGGAGCTGATCCGGCCACGGCAACGGCCGGTGACCAACGTCGTCGCCGTCTTCGTCATCATCGTCACGCTGATCCCGATCCTTGCCGCCTACTACCTCACGCGCGAAGGCGAGCACACGGGCGGATCAACAAAATAGCCGTTCGGCCGCGGCCGTAAGGGAGAACGTTCCATGCTCGATACTGAAATGCTGATTGGCTCCAACTTCGTGACCGGCGATGCTGCGTCGGAATCGGTCATCAATCCCAAAACCGAGGAGACCATCATCGACCTCGCCGATGCGTCTTCGGCGCAAGTCGATGCGGCGGTCGATGCGGCAAGCGGTGCCTTCGAAGCCTGGTCGCGCACCACGCCTGCCGAGCGTTCGGCGCTGCTGTTGAAGCTCGCCGACGCCATCGAGCGCGATGCGGAGGCGTTCGCCGTGCTCGAAGCGCTGAACTGCGGCAAGCCTCGCATCCGCGTCCTCGAGGACGAGATGCCCGGGGTGGTTGATTGCTTCCGCTTCTTTGCCGGAGCGGTGCGCAACATGCACGGGCCTGCGGCCGGAGAGTATATGGCCGGCTTCACTTCGATGATCCGCCGCGATCCGATTGGCGTGGTGGGCTCGATTGCGCCTTGGAACTACCCTTTGATGATGGCCGCCTGGAAGCTGGCGCCGGCCTTGGCCGGCGGCAATACGGTCGTCATCAAGCCTTCGGAGCAGACCCCCCTGACGACGCTCAAGCTCGCCAGGACCATCGCCGATATTTTTCCGGAAGGGGTGGTGAACGTCATCACCGGGCGCGGCGAGACGACCGGGCACGCGCTCATCAATCACCCTAAGATCGACATGATCTCACTGACGGGCAGCATCCCCACGGGCAAGAAGGTTCTGCAAGCGGCGTCATCGAGGGTGAAACGGACGCATCTTGAGCTCGGCGGCAAGGCGCCGGTGATCGTGTTCGATGATGCCGACCTGGCATCGGTGGTCGAAGGCATCAAGGCGTTCGGCTATTACAACGCCGGTCAGGATTGCACGGCGGCGTGCCGGATCTATGCCGGCCGCAAGATCTACGAGAATCTCGTGGCCGATCTTTCGAGTGCGGCCAAGGACCTCAAATACAATTTGCCGAACGACGATGAGAACGAGATCGGACCTTTGATCTCGTCAGCGCAGAAAGAGCGGGTGCAAAGCTTTGTGAAGCGCGCCGGGGGCCAAGGACACATCGAGATTACGGCGGGCGGCGGCGCGCCCGGCGGCAAAGGCTTCTTCTTTGAGCCGACCGTTATTGCCGGCGCCAGGCAGGAAGACGAGATCGTGCGTCAGGAGGTGTTCGGTCCGGTGGTCTCGGTGACCTCCTTCGACGATGTCGATCAGGCAGTCAGCTGGGCCAATGACAGCGATTACGGCCTCGCCTCGTCGGTGTGGACCTCGGATCTCGCCAAGGGCATGTCAACAGCCGCGCGTCTCCGTTATGGCTGCTCGTGGGTCAATACCCACTTCATGCTTGTCAGCGAGATGCCCCATGGCGGCCTCAAATCGTCTGGTTACGGGAAGGACCTTTCCATGTACGCGCTCGAGGACTACACCGTCGCCCGTCATGTGATGGTGAAGCTCTGAGCATCGGAAGTGGGGACCCTTGTTCGGGCCTCCGTAACCATCGATTTCACCGGTCCGGCCGAAAAGCCGGGCCTTAAGTCATTTTTGGGCCTCGGCTGCGAAGCTCTCCCGTTCGGATGGTTGAACGAGGCCCGCCATGATCAAATCCTATACCGACCACGCCGCCAACGAGCGCACCTTCCTCGCCTGGCTCCGTACCGGCGTGGCGGTGATCGCCTTCGGGTTCCTCATGGAGCGGTTCGATCTCTTCATCCTCACCATGGCCGACGCCGTCGCGGTCCGGCCCGAGCATCGCGTGGAGCTCGAAGCGCTGTCCCACTCATTCAGCGCGGGCGCGGGGCGGGGGTTTATCCTGGTCGGTATCGCCTTTATCTTGGTGGCTACCGTCCGCTTCGTGCGGACCGGGTGGCTGCTTGATGATCAGAAGATCCACGCGCCCGGCATGGTCGCCGATCTCAGCCTGTCGGTAATCCTGGCAATCCTTCTGCTGATCGTCACCATTCCCCTGATTTTTCCTTCGCTCTGACGGCACAGGTCACGGAGCGACGATGGCCACTTCGTAGTTCTGGCCTTCCCAGGCCTGCGAGTCTCGCCACAGGAAGGTGAACTGGACGCTGTCACCCGCCGCCAGCGCCTCGGTCGGTAGCTCGGCAATGTGTACGCCGAGCCCCGTGTCCTCGGTGTCGATGTCCTGAACGTCTTTCCAGCCATTGAGGCCGAAATGAACCCGCGCCGGGGCGGTCAGCGCGATGATGAGTGTATGGTTCGCCTGAATGCGTCCCGGCCGGTAGCTCGGCCCCCAAAAATCGTAGTCGATCGTCGGGCGGACACCGCCATAGCGCGCCCAGGTGGCTCGCGGCCGGTCAACCGGGCGCCCGAGCGCCAGGCTGTGACAAAGCTTGGCGAATTCGGCATGGGCCCAGACCAGCGGCATGGCCGAGCCGCTCGGCTTTCCGGGGACGAGGTCGTGGGCGGGGATGGGCGCGGTGTCCCAGATCTGCTCGGGGATTAAACCAAGTGGACTGCTCATGGCCATCATGGCGTCGATATAGGGCGTGACGTCGGCGTCGGCGCAAACCGCGTAATGCCCACGTTCGCCGGTCAGAAGCGGCCAGCCGCGCCCGCGGCCGGTGCCGTTGAAACCGCTGCCGTCATCGTGCTCACCATAGCCGTCTTCGTTATAGCGGTGCCATACAGGCCCCGAGGGCGTGTCGGTTTTCAACAGATGATCGATGACTTTGATGCTGTCGGTGATGGAAAGATCGTCCGCGGCGCGTAAGCCGTAGCGTACGAGCTGCAAGCAATCGGTCGAGACTTGGCCGCTTGCCGGCAGGTTCGGATTGTAGTCGAGATTCTTGATCATCACCGTTTCGACGAAGGCGCGTTTGTCGCCGAGTGTTTCGAGCGGGACAGTGCGGATGAAATAGCCGCTTACCTCCAATTCGTCCGCGAGTGGAGTCTCCTTCACGAAGGCCCAGTCCTCGAGACGTGCATTCCAGTAATCGGCCACCCGGAGCGCATGCGCCTTGGCAGGCCCATCCAGATACTCGGAGCCTTCGACGAGCGCGGCGATGGCGACGGCGAGCGTGAACATGTTGACGCCGGCGTCCTCCTCCCAGCGGTCCTGGCAGGTGGATGGGCCGGACCGGGCCACAAAGCCCACGGCGCGCGAGATCATGTCCTTGACTGGGATGTTGTCCAGCGCGTCGCGTTCCTGCAGCAGCGAGACCAGCAAAATGGGAAATGCCGCCTCGTCGAGTTGGAGGCCCTGCCAGAATGGCCGGCCGCCGAGCCATTGGTTCTGGAACCAATGGCCGTCCTCATGTTGGGTGGCGATGAGGTAGCGCAACACGTCGCGGGCGTCGCGATAAGACTCCATGGCGACGAGAGCGCCGGCGGTCTCGACCAGATCGCGCGGCCACACCAGATGATAGCCGCCGCGACTCATGCTGGTCTCACCCCACGGCACCGAAAGGCTGGCCACTGCGGCGCCGCGATAGGTGCGATCCTGGTGAACTTTCAAGACCGTGGCCGACAAGGCGAGCCGATCGTCAATCTCGCCGCCAAAGGATGCGCGGCGGCATTGGCCGAGCCACTCCTGCCAGGCCTGACAATGAGCGTCCCATTCCTGGTCGAAATCATCCAGCAGCGCCGACACTGAGAGCGTTGCGGCGGCTTCCTTGCTGGATGAGAGCCCAAGCGCCAGCACGCCCCGGCCGGAGAGCTCGCCCATCAGGGACACGGCGCCGGGACCGGCGTCGTCATATTCCCAGGTCATGCGGCCGTTGCGGTTGAAGTCCTGCCAGCCGTCGCTCACCGCCAGGCAGCCGACGGAGCGGCGGCCGAAGGCATCGGCGCCATCCTCGTCGATGGCCGAAAGGGCAAGCGCGAACGGCCCTTGTTCCGCCCACAGCACGGCGCGGCCATCATGGGTTGCGGTGGAGCCGACGTTGTCCTGTGCGTCCTCACCGAGGCGTGCGGCGAGCAGAGCGTAAGGCTTCAGGCTGGCATCGCCTTCCAATGAATAGCGTATCAGAAGAGTGTCGCGGCGCTCCGACGGGCAGACCTCGAGCGCGAAAGTGAAGCGTGGGTGGCGATGCACGATGGTGGCTGCCGGCACGCCAGGCTTCGGCAATGTCACGGTGTAGTCGCCGAGCCGGCGTAGCTCGACCCAGAAGCCCTGATCGTCGGCGATGATGAAGCCGAGATCCTTAATCTGGGGGATATCGATGCGCGGGTAATAAACCTCGGTGACGATGCCTTGGGCGATGGTGAACCACAGCCGTGACGAGCCAAGACTCGCGCCGACGAGGTCTTTGCGGGCCGGAGCCCAGGTGGGATTGCAGGGGCCGGAGGGTGCCTTCATGGGGAGGTGCTGCTTCTATTGGTCTAAACGGGAAACGTCCGCGAGATCGTGATTGAAGCCGCAGATATTGGCAACTCAGTCCTTCGCTAGGATGACGGTCCCCTGGAACAACGAAGAAGCGCTGGGAGCGGATTGGTAACGCTACTCGAAGTTAGCTCCGATGTTCATGGTTGGTGCTTCCTAGTGAGCACTTTTGACCAGCCAAACCCCGAATATCGATGAGAATAATCGCAGTGTTCCTGAATTGATTCGGTTGAGGAAGCCGATCTGCACGGTCGAGCGTGGCCGAGCCATTACTATTAGGCCCGCTTCTCGTTCGCCGACCGGATTCGACCCTAGGGAATTACCGGTTTTCCGAAAGACGTGCCGCTGGAGCTATCCGACATGACCCACCACGTGCCAGAGACAAAGGAAGCGGCAGCGCGGTATCGCGGTCTGTTAGAGGCTGCTCCGGACGCAATGGTGGTCGTGAACCAGTCCGGCGAAATCGTCCTGTTGAATGTTCAGGCAGAGAAGCGGTTCGGTTACTCCCGTGACGAACTCCTTGGCCGGCAGGTCACGAGCATCATTCCCGAAGGATTCGCCGAGCGGCTCATCGCCGACGACCTCCGCTCAGCGGAAGACGCGCTCGCCCAGCAGATCGGCGCCGGCATCGAACTGACGGGACAGCGGAAGGACGGCAGCGAATTTCCCATCGAAATCATGCTGAGCCCGCTGCTAAGCGACGATGGAATCCTGGTGACGGCGGCAATCCGCGACATCACCGTGCGCAAGGAAGCGGATGCGCATCTTGCGCAGATGGAGAGCCGGTATCGCGGCCTGTTGGAAGCGGCTCCGGACGCAATGGTGGTCGTGAACCAGTCCGGCGAAATCGTCCTGTTGAATGTTCAGGCAGAGAAGCGGTTCGGTTACTCCCGTGACGAACTCCTTGGCCGGCAGGTCACGAGCATCATTCCCGAAGGCTTCGCCGAGCGGCTCATTGCCGACGACCTCCGCTCCGCGGAAGAGGCGCTCGCCCAGCAGATCGGCACCGGCATCGAGCTGACGGGACAGCGGAAGGACGGCAGCGAGTTCCCGATCGAGCTCATGCTGAGTCCGCTGCGAAGCAACGACGGAATTCTGGTAACGGCGGCAATCCGCGACATCACCGTGCGCAAGGAAGCCGAAGCGGATCTCGCACAGATGGAGAGCCGGTATCGCGGCCTGTTAGAGGCCGCCCCGGACGCAATGGTGGTGGTGAACCAAGCCGGGGAGATTGTCCTGGTGAACGTTCAGGCGGAGAAGCGGTTTGGTTACTCCCGTGACGAACTCCTTGGCCGGCCGGTAACGAGCATTATTCCCAAAGGCTTTGCCGAGCGGCTCATTGCCGACGACCTCCGCTCCGCCGAAGAGGCGCTCGCCCAGCAGATCGGTTCGGGAACTCGAGCTCATGGGTCAGCGGAAAGACGGGAGCGAGTTCCCGATCGAAATCATGTTGAGCCCGCTGCAAAGCGACGATGAAATCCTGGTGACGGCGGCAATCCGCGACATCACCGTGCGCAAGGAAGAAAGTCTGCGAGTCGAGCGCCTGAAAGACGAGTTCGTGTCGACGGTCAGCCACGAACTGCGTACACCGCTGACCTCGATCGCTGGCTCGCTCGCTCTTCTCATTGGCAACGCCGCCGGCCCGCTACCGGAAACCGCCGCGCGTCTGATCAACATCGCCCACAAGAACAGTCAGAGGCTCGTTCGCCTGATAAACGACATCCTCGACATCGAGAAGATGGAGTCCGGTCAGGTCACGTTCGACTTAAAACGCGTCGAGGTTAAATCGCTCGTCGAGCAGGCGATAGAAGCCAACTCCGCATTCGCCGAGGGCTATAACGTGCGGCTTCGGCTCAGCCCAGCAGCCGCCTCCGTCAATGTCCGGGCGGACCCAGATCGGCTCATGCAAGTCATCACAAATCTCCTATCGAATGCCGTCAAGTTCTCGCCAGCTGATGAAGAAGTGCTCGTCGCGATTGAGGTCAACCGCGGGACCGTGTGTATTTCCGTACGAGACCACGGCTACGGCATCCCAGACGACTTTAAATCTCATATCTTCGAGAAGTTCGCGCAGGCAGACGGCACGGACAAACGCAAGAAGGGCGGCACAGGCCTTGGTTTGAGCATCGTAAAAAGCATCGTCGACCGGCTCGGCGGCGAGGTCAGCTTCGACGAGGCGTCCGGCGGCGGCACAGTCTTTCGCGTCGACCTCCCCGTTTGGAAGGAGGCGGTCAGAACCAAAGCGCGCCTATCTTCGAAGTCGAACCTTAGCGTCTTGCTGTGTGAGGACGATCCTAAGGCTGCGATCATCCTCTGCGAAAGGCTAAATAAAGAGGGTTTTCACACGGACGTTGCAATGACCGCCGATGAGGCGATCGCAAAAGTTGCGGCGACGTCCTATGCCGCTATTCTCGTTGATCTGCAACTCCCGGAGGGAGATGGCATCGATTTGATAAAGCGTCTTCGGGCGCAGCCAGAGATTTACAACACGTTGCTGGTGATGTTGTCCGCAGATCCTGGCCAGTCCTCCAGTGAGGGAAGGCCGTCGACTCTGCTCAATATATTGGATTGGCTCGATGCGCCGATCGACGTCGACAGGCTGGTCCGCGTATTGGATCGGCCGATGGTTCGCAAGGGGAGCACCCGTCCCCGCATCCTGCATTTCGACTCGGATCCCAACGTGCTTCGACTGGTCGCCAAGGCGCTGGGCGGGACCGCCGAGGTTATGTCAGTCGACTCAATTGATAAGGCTCGCCGTGCGCTGGCCGCCAACCGTTTCGATGTGGCTGTGCTTGATATGGCCCTGGCCATTGGGTCCGGCGTCGACCTGCTGCACGATCTCCGCGACAGTGAGGGTGACGCTATCCCCCTCGTGGTGTTCTCGCCGGAGGACGAAAATCGGGTATTCGCCACCCAGGTCCGCGAAGCGTTGATCAATTCGAAGGCGTCGATCGACACCCTGGTCGCGACCCTGCGGAAGCGCTTGGTCACCAGCGGGCCGGCTCCCGAGCAAAAAGAAGTGGCGTGATCCAGTGCGCGCTGCATGCCGAGTAGGGGCGGAGAACGTTAGTCGTAGAGGATGACGTTCAACAAGGCCCGTTTGACGGTCATGTGGCCGTTATACTCAACCAATCCGAGACGCCTGAACTTGTTCATGAAGAAGCTGATCCGGGATCTTGTCGTCCCGACCATCTCGGCGAGTGTCTCCTGACTCATCTTCGGAATGATCGTTTCTGGGTCTTCTTCCTTGCCGAAATTCGCCAGGATCAGCAGAAGCCGCGCCAAGCGCTTCTCGCTGGAGTTGAACAACTGATCGACCAAATCTCCTTCCATGCGGAGATTGCGCTTTAGAAGATAACCTATAAAGAGATCTGCAAACACGGGTTCGTTGTGGAGCGTGCGAAGTGCGACGGCCCTGTCGAGCCGCACGATCACACATTCTTCCATGGCGACGGCCGATGTCAGGCGCTTCGTTTGACCGTTCAAACATCCTTCGCCGAAGAAATCGCCAGTTCCGAGCAAGGCGATCACGGCTTCTTTCCCTTGCTGGGAAACGACGGTTACTTTGACCTTCCCCTCCTGCACGTAAAAGAGAGCATCCGCAGGATCGCCCTGAGCGAAAATTGGATCAGTTTCTGAATACGTGACGACGGTATGGCCCTCGCTCGCCTTGGACAGGAAATCTTCAGGATTAAATCCGGGTGTTGGATTCATTGCAGCGCCTCCCAAGTGAGGCAGCGCGCGCTCAATGGCACGAGGACCTCTCTGCTTTTCGCGGTGTCTGGTGCCAGAGGAGCACGGCCCAAATTGAGCATTTGTCGAGTTTGGTCCGTCCTAACGGTCCGCCTATATTTTAGACTGCAACCCAGGGTGCGTACAAACTCAATTTTAGTGGGCGAACCAATTCCGGCACGACTATGAGTTGAGAGCGGCCAGCAGCGACGCGCCCGGGCAATTGGCGGTCCAACTCGAGTAGACCGAGTCGAACAGATCATAATAGGAGAGGTCGAGATAGCCGGCCTTGATGCCGCGATTGGCCGTGTTCCATGCGGTGAACCAGTCATAGGTAGTCCAGAACCGAGCGTCATTGCGCAAGATGCCGTAGCGGTCCCGCAAGCGGTTCCAGTCGGCGAGCGACTGCACGTCGCGCAAGCCACGGAGAAAGTCGCCGGCTTCCGTGAGATCCATCTCCAAGAAGTAGTTCGGGAAGCCTCCGATAACGGTCGGGTAGATGCTCATGGTGTAGAGATCGGGCAGCTCTTGACCGTCCTGGAACAGCAGCGTGTCCTGCGACTTGTAGACCCGGTTGGCGATAAGCGAATAGACGCGCGCGTTATCGTCACCGTCGGTGAGCTTCAACAGGATCACACTCGGCAGAAAGCGCGGGAACTTATAGGCCCGCGTCTGGGTCAACAGCGAGGCCGCTTTGACCCAATCGTCATAGCTCTCAATCGGATCGCTCAAAGACACTTTGGGCTTGATGTGCGGGTTCAGCAGGTCAATAGGGCCGCTGACCGCTTCGCCCATATGCTCCTGGATGTCGTCGACGAGGCTCAATAGGGGATCGCGTTTTGATGTCTTGATCTGCGTGGGCTGCTCCTCGCCGGCGAACGGCATGAGTTCGAGGGCGATCTGGCCCACGCCTTGAGTCCACTCATCGCGAAATTTCTGGCGGTCGTCCTTGGGCAGCAACAGCAGGAAATTGTCCTCGAACTCCTGACGCAAATAATTGAAGAACACCAAGGTCTCGAGTTTCGGAATGTCGCCGGACCAATATTCGAAGTTGGCCACGGTGTCGTAGTAGATGCGCTCGAAGCCGCTGTAGTCCATCAGCCATTGAGTGCGCGGGATGCCGCCCTGCCGGCCCTTCATGACCGAGACATTGCTCTCGTGGCGCAACACCGTCAGCCAGGCGTTGGGGTTCTTGCGGTCGCCATTCCAGATGGCGTCGATGGTGTAGCCCTTGGGCTGGAGCTTGGCGAGGGCTTGACCGTAAGCGGCCTCATAGCTGTCGTTGCCGAGCAGCGAGCGATCCATGAACGTGTTCCAAGTCTCGAGCCCGAGCTTCGGGTCGAGGACCGAGACATCGTATTTGGGGTCGACGAAATAGACCCAGAACTGGTCCTTGACCGCGTAGGTCGCCGTCTGCCCGAGACACACCGGCCCGTAGGTGATGCCGGAGACGATCAGCTCGGAATTCTCCAGCATGAAGCGGTAACGCGCCTCCACCGGGATCGCCTGATAGACCAAAAAGGGGTTGCCGATTCCCCAGGGAGCGTCGAGCCCGGGATGATCGCCCCAGTCTGGCCCCAGGAACAGCGTCGTCAAATGGTCGATGTCTGCACGGTTGAGGTGCCAGACGAAATGGTTCTTCTGCACCATCGGCACGGTGAGCTTCTTCAAGCGGTAATAGACGCGGTCCACGCCGGCGTAAGCGTATGGGTCGGAGTAGGGCAGCGGCGTATCGATGATCTCAATGGGGGCTGGCGCGCCGGCGGGCGTGGCGGCCGGCGGCGTCTTCGAGCGCACGAGGCGGAAATAGTCCCCGGGGCTCTCGTCGAGGACGATGGTCGCCAAGAAGACATGGTCGAAGATGTAGCGGGCGACCAGCTGTGACCTCTTGTCGTTCGTGTTAAAGAAGCTCTCCCAGGCGAGCACGGCAGCCGCGTTGTTGGGCGTCTCGGCGGTGCGCAGTTCCGCTTCCGTTGGTCCCGGCGATCCGGCTCTGACCCAATCGCGCAAGGTCCTGAAGTCTTGCTGGTCGATCGCCGGCAAGCCGAAGGGCATGCCCGCGGCGGGATTCTGCTTGAGCTGGGTCCTGAGCACATCGGCCGTGGCCGGGCATTGGTGCGCGTAGCGGTTGGCATAAAGCGGCATGAGTTTTTGGCGGGAGAAGCCCGGAAGGTTATGCCGCGTCCCGGTTTCCACCATCTGATAGAGCAGCGAGCGATACTGGTTCTCGATCTTCGAGCCCCCGCGCGACAAGACCGGATAGAAGCCGCGCGCGCGCCATTCCGAGGTTGTCTGCACCACGTCCATTCCGGTGCGCTGCGAGGCCAGCACATGGCTCGAATAAGGATTCTCGCCGAAGCCGCCGCGATCGACCCCGCGAAACGATGTGAGCTTGAGGTTGCATGGCGAGCCGAGGCAGCCATGGCAGGCGATGCAGCGCTTGTTGAAGATGGGCTGGATGTCGGCAGTGTAGCTCGGCACCGGCGCACGCGCCTGTGCTTGAGCGGGCGCTTGCGCAGACTCTTCTGCCAAGCCGGATAGGGCAAAGGCGAGAAGCGAGACCAGGAGCACCAGACCAACGGCCACGATCGCCTTCGCGCTCGACTGCGGCTCGTTCGATGGTCTAGTTCCAGAGCTTGAGTCAGACATGATCGGCTCGACGCGGGTTAGGGCGTTGCGGTTGATGCCGTGGGCTTGTCCGGCGTCGCGGTCGTGGCGCTTCGCTCGCAGTCGGTGCGCTGCTCGAGTGGTTTGCCGTCACGGCCGAGATTACAGGCGCTATTGACCAGCGCCAGATGCGAAAAGGCTTGCGGAAAGTTGCCGCAAAGGCGCTTGGCGGTCGTGTCGTATTCCTCGCTGAGAAGGCCGAGATCGTTGCGCAAGGCGAGCAGCCGCTCGAACAGCTTCACAGCGTCGTCGCGGCGGCCGAGGAGCACATAGGCATCAACAAGCCAGAAACTGCAGGCCAGGAACATGCCTTCGCCGGGCGGCAGGCCGTCATCGCTCTTGGACGTATCGTAGCGCTGCACGAGGCCGTCTTTCATGAGTGTTTTCTCGACGAGCTCCACGGTGCCGGCAATGCGCGGATCGTCGGCCGGCAGGAAACCGACGGCGGGAAGCAGCAACAGGCTCGCATCGGCCACCTTCGTGCCATAGGCACGGACGAAGCTGCTGAGTTCCTTGTCGTAGCCCTTCTCGCAAATCTCGGCATGGATCGTCGCCCTGATCTCGTGCCAGCGATCGATGGGGCCCTTCAACTTGAAACGTTCGGCGCTGCGGATGGAACGGTCGAAGGCGACCCAGGCCATGACCTTGGAATAGGTAAATTGCTGCGGGCCGCTGCGCACCTCCCAGATGCCTTCGTCGGGATTCTGCCAAACCTCCTCAAGGTGCTCGAGGATGGCAAGCTGCAGCTCCCAGCCTGACTCTTCCGGCGCCAGCCCGCCTTTGCGCGCCTGGTGCAGCGCATCGAGCAATTCGCCATAAACGTCGATCTGCGTCTGCTGGTGCGCGCCATTGCCAATACGCACGGGCGCCGAATTGTCGTAGCCGGGGAGCCAGGGAAGCTCGACCTCGTAAAGCCTGCGCTCGCCGGCGATGCCGTACATGATCTGCATTTGGTGGGGGCTGCCGGCAACGGCGCGCAGCAGCCATTCGCGCCAGGCGCGCGCCTCGTCGAAATAACCGGTGTTCATGAGCGCCAGCAGGGTGAGCGTCGCGTCGCGCAGCCAACAAAAGCGGTAGTCCCAATTGCGCGGACCGCCGAACTGCTCAGGCAGCGAGGTGGTCACCGAGGCGACCACGCCTCCGGTCGGCAGGTAAGTCATGGCCTTCAACGTGATGAGCGAACGCTTCACGACGTCGGCATAGGGACCAGACGTGCGGCATCGGGACGCCCAGTCCTTCCAGAACTTGTCGGTCTTGTCGGGGAGGCTCGGGATGTCGACCAGGGGCGGCTCGGAGACGAAAGACTTAGTGTAGGAGAGCGCGAACGACACCGTGTCGTCCGGCTTCACCGTGAACTTGCCCTTGGTCTTGAAATCCTCGCCGCGCAGTTTGATGGTGGACTGGAGGATGAGCTTGTTGGGACCAGCCACCGCGCTCAACCGCTGGTCCGGTGGCATGGTCACCCATGGCACTTCCTCGCCATAGCCGAAGCGTACGACGAACTCGGTTTCGAACTCGACCGAGCCCTTCTCGCCGACCACAAGCCGCACGAGGTGCGGATGCTGCTCACACGGATACATGAAGTCGATCAGCGTGGCGGTGCCGGTATCGGTCTCGAACCGAGTCTCGAGAATGAGCGTGTCGGGGCGATAGCGTCGTGTGACCTTCGCCTTCGGATCGGTCGGCGCGATCAGCCAGCGGCCATTCTCCGGCGTGCCGAGAAGCGCGGCGAAGCATGCCTCGGAATCGAAGCGCGGTGTGCAAAGCCAATCGATCGATCCGTCGCGGCCGACGAGCGCCGCGGTCTCGCAGTCGCCGATCAGAGCATAGTCTTCGATGGGAAGCGCCATGGCGCTAGAGACCGGGGCTGCTTTGCATGAGGCCGCCGTCGGCGATGACCGTGGTGGCGGTGAGATAGCTCGCGCCGTCGCCGGCAAGGAAGGCGACCACGCTGGCGATTTCCCCCGGTTGCGCCATCCGTCCAAGCGGGATGGCCGAATCCAGTTTCTCGAGCTTGACCGGATCATTCATGGTGCCGGTGTTGATCGGCGTCGCCACCGCGCCCGGACCGACGCCGGCAACCAGGATATTGTGGGGCGCGAGCTCGACGCCTGCCGTGCGCGTCAGCATCCGCATGCCGCCCTTGGAAAGGCAGTAGGCGGTATTGCCGGGCATCGGCCAGTCCTCGTGCACCGAGGTGATGTTGATGATGCGTCCGCCGCCACCCTGCTTGATCATCTGCTGGGCCGCGAGTTGGGTGCCGAAGAACGCGCTCTTGAGGTTGATCTTCAAGACGGCGTCGTATTGGTCCTCAGTCGTATCGAGGACCGACGTGCGCGTTTCGATGCCGGCGTTGTTCACCATGATGTCCAGCCGCCCGAACTTGGCGACCGCCGCGCCGACGAGCTTCTGGAGATCGGCGACTTGGCTCACGTCCGCCTCGACGCCGATGCATTGGTCACCGAGAGCGGCGACTTCGCGCTCCAGTGCCACCGTCGCATCCGGGTGAGCCACGTAGTCGATGACGATGTTGGCACCCTGCCGTGCCAGTTCGAGCACGATCGCCTGACCGATTCCGCTGTTGCCGCCTGTGACGATCGCAACTTTGTTTTTCAAGGTCATGCGCGGTGCTCCATCCAGTGGACGATTTTTCATATTCCACTAACGCTGCAAGCGTATTCGACTCACCTCGACAACAATTGACGACGGATAAGCCTAGACATTGGCCATAGCATCGGCAACCTTGCCAACGTCCTAACTTCATGAGTTCTCGTGACGCCCTGGCCGCCACTCACAGGGAGCACATCATGACATCGCAGCATGACGTGATCATTATCGGCAGCGGCGCCGGCGGCGCCAGCGCCGCATACAAGCTCGCTAACGCCGGCAAGCGCGTGCTGCTGATCGAGAAGGGGCCGTTCCTTCCGCGCAATGCCTCCACGCTCGAAGTCAGGCAAGTCTTCGTCGACGGCGTGTTCAAGAATCACGTCGTCTGGCTGGACAGCAAGGGCCGCGATTTCGTTCCCGGCGAATTCTACAATGTGGGCGGCAAGACCAAGTGGTACGGTGCCGCGCTGTTTCGCTTCCGACCCGTGGAGTTCGAGGCCGAGCCCGACTACGGCTTGCTCGGATGGCCGTTCGGCTATGACGAGCTGAAGCCCTATTACGACGAGGCGACCGACCTCCTCGCCATCACCAGCTTCGAGAACGAGCCGCAGCTTCAGGAGCTGCTCGACAAGATCACCACCGCCGACCCCGGCTGGAAGCTGCACCCGCTGCCGCTCGGCCTGTCGAAGGACATCGTCAATCACCCCGAGGAGGCGAAGCATTTCGACGGCTTTGCCTCGCCGGCCGGCTTGAAGTCGGATTCCGAGCGTAACCTGATCGACCACATTCGCGACAAGCCGAACTTCACGCTGATCGCCGGCGATCCGGTCTCCGAGCTCGTCGCCGCGCCGGGCGACCCGCGCACCATTATCGGCGTCAAATGCGCCGACGGCTCCACTTACGAGGCGGACACGGTGGTGCTCGCCGCGGGTGCGATGAGTTCCCCGCGCATTCTCCAGGATCATCTGCATGCGAGTGGCATTGCACTCCCATGCGGCGAGTTGGTTGGCGCCAATTTCAAGATGCACATCAATTCGGCGGTGCTCGGCTTCTCGCCGTTCACCGACCATGACGTGCTGCGAAAGACGGCGGTGCTCTACAACGACAAGTTCCCGCACTCGTCTATGCAATGCTTGGGGTGGATCGACGCCGAAATCCTCGCCACGCAAGCCCCGCCCGAGATGCCGGGCTTCCTCGACAAGCTCCTGGGAAAACGGGCGATCGGTTTCTGGGCGACCACAGAAGATTCCTCGTCGCCGGAGAACCGCATCATCTCAGGTGGGCCGGGCGGAAAGCCGATCATGGATTACAGCCTCGACCGCATCAAAGCGGCGACGAAGGAGCACCACGCCCTGATCGATAACTGGATCGAGAATCTGCTCCGTGCGGGCCTCGTCGGCTTCGACAAATATATGGGCATGGGCGGCACGGCCCATGCGCTGGGCAGCATGGTGACCGGGGACGACCCCAAGAGTTCGGTGGTCGACCCGCACGGCAAGGTGCACGGCATGGAGAACCTCTATGTGGGCGACGGCAGCCCGCTGCCGCGCGCGAGCCGCGTGAACCCATCGCTGACCATCTACGCCTGGGGCCTCAGGCTGGGCGACCATCTCGCCGGCAAGGCCGCCTAGAATGTGAACTGACCCTGTTTTGGGGCTGCGTCCACCTGTCTCATCTCGACGGCAATTCCCAGGTGAGCTAAGCACTCGCTAAAAGGCGTTGGCGTTGGGGGGACGAATGCAGAAGCGCGTGGCCGAGCCCGAGGCTGTGGACAGCGAGCCGACTTGGTATCTGACCCGAGGGGGAGAACAGCTCGGGCCCCTGACGGGCCGGGAACTCTCGCTGTTTGCCGAGGGCGGCAACTTCAAGCCTGGCGATCTCGTGTGGACGGCCGGGTTCGACGCGTGGCAGCCGGCGGATGACGTCTTTCGGCCTGACCCCTACGCCCGAGGCCGCTAGGCAACGTCCTATCGAGCCGGACGATAAGACCTCCGAACTGGGCAATGAGACCTCCACGGGGGTGACGTTCAGCCTTCCGTCCTCACCCGAAGCCGAGGCGGTCGGCACTTTAGAGCCAGCCGGTGAAACTGCCGACGCCATCTTCGAGGTCGGGCCCGATGACGCGGCGCATGCCTCTTCCGAACCCAACGGCGAGGATGTCGACGCCCTCATTCAGGCGCTGACCGGGAGCGCCGAACCGCCCAAACCGACCCTCAAGGAGCGCGTCCTCCAAGAGGTCAAGAAGTTCGCGGGAATCTTCATTTATCTTTGGGTCGTCTTCATCGTGCTTCTGCTGCACGAGTGGATCGTCCTGTCCCAGAACCATATTGGCTTCAAGTTCTACGGGCTGGCGGCGATCAACGCGCTTCTGCTCGGAAAGATCATGCTTGTGGCCGAGCAATTCCGCTTCGCCGAGAACCTGAAACGGAAGCCGCTCATCTATCCCATCGTCTATAAGGCGGTCGCCTTCACCACGCTGCTCTTCATCGCCTACATCATCGAGGAGATGGTCGTCGGATGGATCGGCGGGCATGGGTTCTTCGCCAGCGTGCCGCGGGTCGGCGGCAGCATCGGCGGCGGCATCGCCGTTTGGCTCATCTTCTGCGTCGCGCTCATCCCGTTCTTCGCTTTCAAGGAGTTCCAGCGCGCCGTGGGGACGGACATGATCCGCAAGCTGTTGTTCGGATGAAGCTGGTCCGGTCGAGGCGGAATGGCGGGTCACCGGGGTGGTTGCCGGCGCAGCCTAGCGTTCACGCAGCGGCGGATGAGACGTGAGACCTCGCTGGATGAGCATGCTCCAGGCCTCCTCTGCCGTGTCGACGATCTCGAACAGGACCGCCTCCTCGCCGTCGATCATGCCGAGTTCAACCAAAGCCTCGAAGTTGATGATCCTCCGCCAATAGTCCCGCGAAAAGAGGATGACGGGCATCTGCGCGCATTTGCGCGTTTGCTTCAGCGCGAGGATCTCGAACAGTTCGTCCATGGTGCCGAGACCGCCGGGAAAGATGGCGAGGGAGTTGGCGCGCATAGCGAAGTGCATCTTGCGGATGGCGAAATAGTGGAAGCAAAAGGTGAGGTCCGGCGTGGTGTAGGGATTAGGAGGCTGTTCGATCGGCAAGACGATGTTGAAGCCGATGCTCGGCGCGCCGGCTTCCGCCGCGCCGCGATTGGCGCCCTCCATGATGCCGGGTCCGCCGCCCGTGACGATGACGTTCTGGCGCTGACCATCGGCGGCAAGCGCGCCGCCGCGTTCCGACACGATGCGGCCGAACGCGCGAGCCTCCTGGTACCAGGCCGAGAGCTGCTTTTGCCGTTCGGCGAGCGCCAAGGAAGCCGGGTCGCGGGCCTGGCCTAGCGCTTCCTCCACCTGCTCCGGCGACAAAATGCGGGAACTGCCGAAGACGACGACGGTCGAGGTGATACCCTTCTCGATCAGCGCGAGGTCGGTCTTGCTGAACTCGAGTGCCAACCGCAGCGGGCGCATCTCGTCGCTCTGCAAAAACTCCAAATCCTGGAAGGCGAGTGAATAGCTGCTCGATCTCGGATTGCCTTGCTCAGCATCCACGGCGACTCACTCCCCTTTTGCCGCGCTCTTTATGCCCCTGGGGCTGCCGCCCGGCGCCGGGTTTCGTGTGGAGGACACAGGGCGCATGTATCCACGGAAAGCTGCGGCTGCGGTCGCGTCTTTTCGCATGCACGATATTCTGTAAGCATGGCCTTTAACGGATCGATTCTCCGTCAGACCTGAAGATGACCAGGGGACACTGAAATGCCGATCATCATTCTGTTGCTGCTTGCCGCGCTGGTGGCCACGTTTGGCTTCTGGGGAGCGCTTAAAGGGATACTCGGCGCCATCGGCGTGATTGTGCTGCTGTGCCTGTTGGCGGTCCTGACGGCCTCGTTCCTGGCCGCCTGGCTATTGCGGCGCTAGCGCTCGCGCGACGTCAGCGCCGGGGGGCCTCAGAATTTGTGGTAGGTCCCCATGATGGCGAAGTCGGCCTCTTGGAACTGGTATTTCTGAATCACGCTCGCAGTGTCAGAGAGGGCGCGCACGCAGGCCTCGTGGGCCTTTTTCTTTTCTGTATCGCTCAGCGTCTCGCCAGCCTCCACACGTTCCGCGGCGGCGAAGCAAAGATCGGCGTCCTGAGCCGAGGCGGGTGTGGCGAAACTGAGAAGGCCAAGACCGATGACGGCCGATCGGCAGAGATGGCGGGCGGCCATGCCTACTCCGCCGCGAGCCTGACATATTGGCCGTTGGCGACGGGGCAGGCGGCCCACAGCTCCTCCAACGCGCCGATGAGATAAGCCATCTGGGCGTCGGTATGGACCGGCGAGGGGGTGAAGCGCATGCGCTCGGTGCCCCGGGGTACGGTCGGATAATTGATCGGCTGCACATAGATCCCGTAATGGGTCAGCAGGGTATCGGTGACCGCCTTGCAGTGGACCGGATCGCCGACCATCACCGGCACGATGTGGCTCGGATTGTCCATCACCGGCAGGCCGGCATCGGCCATCAGGCCTTTGAGGGTCCTGACCCGCTCCCGATGCCGCGCCCGCTCCAGCTCGCTTACCTTCAAGTGGCGAATCGAGGCGAGCGCGCCCGCGGCGATGGCCGGGGCGAGCGACGTGGTGAAGATGAAGCCTGGCGCATAAGAGCGGATGGCGTCGCAGCAGGCGCGTGAGGCGGCGATATAGCCGCCCATGACGCCGAAACCCTTGGCCAGCGTGCCGTTGATGATGTCGACCCGGTCCATCACGCCTTCGAGCTCGGCGATGCCGCCGCCGCGCGGGCCGTAGAGGCCGACCGCGTGGACCTCGTCGAGATAGGTCAGCGCATTGTATTTCTCGGCCAGATCGCAGATCGACCCGATCGAAGAGATGTTGCCGTCCATGGAGTAGACGCTCTCGAAGGCGATGATCTTGGGCGTCTCGAGCGGCACCGCTTTCAGCAAATCCTCAAGATGGCCGAGGTCGTTGTTGCGGAAGATGTGCTTCGGGCCGCCGCCATGGCGAATTCCTTCAATCATCGAGGCGTGGTTCTTGGCGTCGGAGAAGATGACGAGGCCGGGAATGAGCCGCACCAGCGTCGAGAGCGTGGCGTCGTTGGCGATATAGGCGGAGGTAAATAGCAGTGCCGCCTCTTTGCCGTGGAGGTCGGCAAGCTCGGCCTCGAGCTCAACGTGATAATGCGTGGTGCCGGAGATGTTGCGGGTTCCGCCGGAGCCGGCGCCCACTTCATCGATCGCCTCGTGCATGGCGGCGCGCACCTTCGGGTGTTGGCTCATGCCGAGATAGTCGTTGGAGCACCACACAGTGACGTCACGAATGCCTTCGCCGGTGAAATGATCGGCGGTCGGATAGGCGCCGCAACGGCGCTTCAGGTCGGCAAAGACCCGGTAGCGGCCCTCGCTGTGCAGCGATTTAAGATGCTGGCGGAACCTGCTCTCGTAATCCATCTGTCTCCGTTCCCCTGGACCATTGGCGTTCACCAACGGCACCCAGCTATTGGCTGAACAGAATGGATATCTACATGCGCCCCGGAGTGAGCAAGTTCTTGTGTCGCTTGCCTAAAGTCTTCTATCGACCGGGGTTCTTACCCAGCTAAGTAGCCCAATAGAGCGGCAGTCACAAGAGATCGCGGGGTATTCCCGGGGCAGTTCTATTGTCGCATAGCGTCTTGAGGGGCCACCGCGCTTTGACCTGGCTCAACCCTGCTCGTTAACCACGCGCGGGCGTTGCCCCGGTCCCGGCGGCGGCACGGGCGGCCGTTTTACGGAAACAAAAGGACTCCCTGGTAGTTCTCATAGCTGACGGTCCGCGTCAGTCGGACCGCAACCATACGGGGAAATGCGTCCATGTTTTCAAACCAAGCCCACCGCTCCGCCCGGAGTTCGGTGCCGAGCTTCCTGCTTGGCGCAGGCTGCGCCGCGATGCTGGTGCTGTCCTTTGCCGGGGCGACCCTCGCCCTCTCAAAGGGCGGTTTCGAATCGCGCAAGCAGGGCCTGAACGAATTGCGCCTGAACAGGGTGCCGCAGGCCAAGCTCGCCTTGGACGGCGTGGCCTGGGCCCATTGGGCAGCGCCCGATCGTCCTGTTAGGCGGGAATCGCTATTCGCGGCGCTGTAGGCTGTCGAGCATGGCCTGCAGAAGCGCCCTCTTGGGGAAGGGCTTCTCGAGCACGGGCCGGCCGCGATAGGCCTCCGTCAGGCCCGAGGCGCCGTAACCGGTGGCAAAAATATACGGCAAACCGCGGTTTGAGAGCTCATCAGCCACCGGATAGACGAGCTCGCCGGCAATATTGATATCGAGCACGGCGGCATCCACCTGCTGGCCGTTCAGAAGCTGAAGGGCCTGGGCGACTCGGCTTGCCGGCCCGACGACAGCGCAGCCCAACCCCGCCAACATATCCTCTATCTGAAGCGCTACCAGTGCCTCGTCCTCGACGACAAGGACCCGGAGGCCGTTGAGCGTTGGGGCCTGGGGAGAATTGTTCACGTCCGCCTCTGGCCGCGACTCACGGCTTCGGAATAAGCCCAAAAACGTCGGATCGAGACGGCCCTAGCCGGCCCGAAGGGAGGCGTTTTCTAGACCAGGAGGACGGCTTTCGCGAGCCTTAAATGGCCCCTACAGGCGCTAAAGGACTAGGGCGAAAGGCAGAATCGCAGATGCATGTTTAATGCGCCAAATGTGGACACGGATTAAGCAGTTCTAAGCGCCGAGGCCGCCCCTCCGCCTTGTGTCTACAGTCCCTTTGCCTGCCATTTGATCCGCCAGTCAGGCCATTACGCCGCAGGGGAAGATTTCCGCTAAGGATTTGACAATGCGACGTTTTTTGCCAGAATTGGGACCGCGCTCAGGGTGGCCTAGGGGATCAAAAGCTCGTGGCGGAAATGTCACAAGAAGGCCAAAAACGACCCCGCACGCTTTGATAGCAATTTACCTTCTAGCGGGAACGCGTATAACCGGAACCTAGAACTCTCTGTCGGGGATTTCTGTCCCGTTTCGACAAGATTTCGCCGACACGGAGCCGAAAGGCAAAATTCGAAGCGAGAGTTTTGGATTAGGCAATTTATCAGGGAAGGTGGAGATGAACATGTTTGGGGGACTGACAAAAACATCCAGCCGCATCGCCATCGCAGCCGCACTTGGCGTGATGTTCGGGGGATATGCCATGAGCACCCCGGCCAAGGCTGCGGATCTGGGTGGGGACTGCTGCGCGGATCTCGAAGAGCGGGTGGCGGAGCTTGAAGCTACGACCGTCCGTAAGGGCAACAAGAAGGTGTCGCTAACCATCTCAGGTTGGGTCACCAAGTCGGCCAACTGGTGGGACGACGGCAACGAAAGCAACTTTTACGTGGGCGATAAGGGCACGACCCTTTCGAGCCACTTCCAGCTGTCCGGTTCGGCAACGATCGCTCCGGGATGGTCCGGTGGTTACACGATGAGCGTCGAAGCACCGGGTACGGCCTTCGGCTTCGGCTCGAACCAGTTCGTTGCTGGCGACGACGATGGCGTCCAGGCAATCGACACGCTGCTGTCCTACATGTGGGTCAAGAGCGACAAGTACGGTACCCTGAACTGGGGCGTGCTTAGCCAGGCGACGGATAACGTGGCCCTGCTTCCTGACCTGTCGGGCACCATCATCGAGGCGAACGCGGTGATGTTCGAGGGCGCTGGCTTCAGACTTAATCCCAGCAACGGCCGCAATACCGTCTGGTCTGACCGCTGCCAGCTTGGGGCTCGTTCCTACTTCTGCCAGACAGCCGAAGGCGGTATCGGCGCGGACTGCAACGGCGTTCCGCAGTGCCGTTCGCTACGACACGCCGACCTTCGGTGGCTTCAGTGTCTCGGTCTCCTATGGCGAGGACGACATCGCTGACGTCGCCCTGAAATACGCTGGTGACTTCAGCAACTTCAAGGTGTCGGCCGCTGGTGGTTACACCCATTGACGGACGAACGCTACCTCGGTGGCGGCTGGCGGTCTGCGCCGGCTTCAAGCAGAGTGTCGATCTCTACCAGGTTGGTGCGTCTGCGATGCACGTTCCTTCGGGCCTGTTCATCTACGGTATGTATCAGAACGAGCAGGGCAGCTACCATCCCGGCACACTCTGTCGAATGGTGTGGCTGGCGCTGCGCGCCAACACAACGACGTCTGGTACCTGAAGGGTGGTATCAAGCGGACCTGGAACCCGCTCGGCGCTACCGTGCTCTTCGGCTGAGTATGGCGAGTATAAGGACATGTTCGCCGGTATCGCCGGTACGAACGTCTGCGCCGCTGGCACGGGTGCACTCGCTACGGCCGGCGTCTGTAACGGTGGCGCAACGGGTGCCATCGTCACTGGCTCTGAGGTTGATCGTTTCGGCCTCGGCGCGGTCCAGGAGATCGACTCCGCTGCCATGCATCTCTATGCTCGCTGGCAGCACCTGGAGCTCGACGTGGACCTTCAGGACACCGGTACCGGTGCGAACCTGAACCAGGGCTTCGACGATTGGGATCTGTTCCAGGTTGGTGGCGTGATCTTCTTCTAATCCACCACTCGGAACTGCAGAATACGGAAGCCGCCCTTCGGGGCGGCTTCTTTTTTGCGTTTCGACCGTCCCGCGCCAAGATTGCCCGGTTTGCCGCAAAGAGGCCGAAGTTCCGGGTCGCCTAAGGCTTGTGAAAGATCCCAGCCAGGGCTATCTCTGGGACGAGGACGCTCAAGGAGAGGGGCAATAGCCCCCGATTGCTCATAAAGACCGCCATGCAAAAGGAAGCTCCCAAGAAGGGATCGGCACGTGTCCCGGTCCTATCGGTCCAGGACGTGTCCTACTGGTATGGCGAAAAGCGTGCGCTCGACGACGTGAGCTTCGATGTCTATTCGGGCAAGGTCACGGCACTGCTTGGTCCCAACGGCGCCGGCAAGAGCACGCTCTTCTCGCTGATCACGCGCTTGTTCGACGCCCCCACCGGCCGCATCGAGATCGATGGGCGTTCGGCAGCGGAGCAGGGGTTCAAGGCGCTTGGGCCGCTTGGCGTCGTGTTTCAACAGCCGACGCTCGATCTCGACCTCACCGTGAAGCAGAATCTGCGCTATTTCGCATCGCTCAGGGGCCTCAAGCGCAAAGAGGCGGACGAGCGCATGAACCGGGCGCTGGATGCGCTCGATATGAAGGAGCGTATCACCGAGAGGGTGCGCTCGCTCAATGGCGGCCATCGCCGCCGGGTGGAGATCGCCCGGGCGCTACTGCATAGCCCCAAACTGCTTCTCCTCGACGAGCCAACGATCGGGCTCGATGACCCGACCCGGGCAGCGATCGTCAGGCATATTCATGCGCTGGCGCGTACCGACAATATCGGCGTGCTGTGGGCCACCCATCTGTTCGACGAGATCGAGCCGGACGACGATCTGTTGGTGCTCGACCGCGGGCGGATCGTGGCGCGCGGCGAGGCCAAGACGGTGGTGGCGGAGACCGGCGCCAAGGATCTGGGCGAGGCCTTTAGGCTCTTGATCCGCAGTGCCGGAGAGGATGTCGCCGCATGACGATGCACTACGTCCGCGCTTTCCGCGGCATTGTCTGGCGGGAACTGTTGCGCTTTTTGCAGCAGCGCGAGCGGTTCTTCGCCGCACTCGTGCGCCCGCTGATCTGGTTGATCATTTTCGCCGCCGGCTTTCGCGCGGCGCTCGGTATCTCGATCATCCCGCCCTACGAGACGTACATCACCTATGACGTGTACATCACGCCGGGCCTATTGGCGATGATCCAGCTGTTCAACGGCATGCAGAGCTCGCTCTCCATGGTCTATGACCGCGAGATGGGCTCCATGCGGGTGCTACTGACGACGCCCTTGCCGCGCTGGTTCCTGCTCGTGTCGCGTCTGTTCGCGGGCGTGCTCGTCTCGCTCTTTCAAGTCTATACCTTCCTCTTCGTCGCCTATCTCTGCGGCGTGGAGCTGCCGCCGTGGGGCTATTTGGTGGCCCTGCCGGCGCTGGTCCTGACGGGTATGATGTTCGGGGCGCTAGGCATGTTGCTGTCCTCGACCATCAAGCAGCTGGAAAATTTCGCCGGCATCATGAACTTCGTGATCTTCCCGATGTTCTTTGCCTCATCGGCTCTCTATCCGCTGTGGAAGATGCGCGAAGGGAGCCTGACGCTCTATTATATCTGCCTCTATAACCCCTTCACCTGGGCGGTCGAGTTGATCCGCTTCGCCTTCTATCTCAAGGTGAATTGGGAAGCGCTTGGCATCGTCGTCGGCTGCACGGTGGTGTTTCTGGCTCTGTCGGTCTGGGCCTATGACCCCTCGCGCGGCATCCAACAGCGCAAAGCCATGGCGCCCGCTGCCGGCTGACGAACCTAGAGGCCGGAGAAATTGGCGGGAAAGCGCTCCAAGAGGTCGGTGTGCAATGCCTCGATCATCTTGGGATCGCGCTCGGCTTGCGGCACATCGATGGCCTCGATCGCGACGACATGGGTTGGGCGCGGCGCCAGGAGCACGAGTTGGTCGGCAAGCAGGAGTGCCTCCCGGGCGTTGTGGGTGACCATGACCGCAGTCGTGGGGCGTGCCGACCACACATCGAGCAGCAGACGGCGCAGCCGGTCGGCGGTTTTCTCATCGAGCGAAACGAAGGGCTCGTCGAGGAGGAGCAGGTCGGGCCTGGTTGAGAAGGCGCGGGCCAAAGCAACACGCCGCGCCAGGCCGAGCGACAGCTCCAGCGGGTAGCGCGGCAGCATTTCGGTAATGCCCACGGCGTGCGCCAGGCGGTCGAGATCATCGGCGGTGAAGCCGGGCGCGGCGACCAGCTCGATATTCTGGCGCACCGTGCGCCAAGGCAGCAGGCGCGGTTCCTGAAACATGAAGCCAATGCGCGCGTCGCTGGGGAACTCAACCTCGCCGATGAAGCGGTCATCGAGGTGGGCGATGATCCGCAGCAATGTGGTCTTGCCGCAGCCGGACGGTCCCATGAGCACGGTCATGCTCTCAGGCTTGAGGTCTAGGACGAAGTCGCGGATCGCTGTCAGCTCGGTGCCGTCAGCCCCCACATGGGTCTTCTCCTCGACCCGGATCTTAAACTGGCTTGTTACGCCAGCGTGTTGAATATCGTTCAAGGGGCTGCACCAATAAATATTCGATTGCCAGCATGACCGCCACGAATGCGAGCGTATAGCCGAGGATGGCGGTCACATTAAAGAGTTGGAAGTTGAGGTGAAGTTCGAAGCCGACGCCGTTCGGCCGGCCGAGCAGCTCGACCACCAGCACTATTTTCCAAATCAGCGAGATTCCGGAGCGCGAGGCGGCGGCGAAATAAGGCTGGAGCTGCGGCAGCGTGACGTTGCGGAATTTGCTCCATGGAGACAATCGGTAAGCCCGTGCCATCTCGTTGAGAGAGGGATCGAGCGCGCGTGCACCTTCGCGCAAGGTGACGATGACGTTTGGAATCTTGTTGAGCGCCACCGCTCCGATTGCCGTGGCCTCGCTCAACCCGAACCACACATAGGCAAGGATGATGATGACAAGGGCGGGGAGATTGAGGAGCACGATAAGCCAGGGATCGAGCACCCGATTGACCGCCGGCATCTGGCCCATGACGAGGCCGAGGGCGCTACCGATAGCCATCGCCACGAAGAACGAGGCAACCACCCGCCACAGCGTGATGCCAAGCTGCGTGAGGAGGTTCCCGTGCAGCGTTTCGTCGTAGATATATTCCAAGACGGCGATCGGCCCCGGCAGCAGCCGGCTCTGGGCGATCTCGGCACCGACAAACCAAACCAGCAGGAAGCCCGCCACGGACAGAATTGGGACCCAGGGGCCACGCGAGAGGCGCAAGGACCGTCCGGTCTCGGAGCGGGCAAAGGTTACGCTCACTTCTCGGCACCGTGCCAGAAGGTTCCGGGCGCGAGCTCGGTGCCTGAGCCGACCAGCTTCTTGCCGCCGAGTTCACGCAGGAACTGATAGAGCACCTTGGCGTCGGCTTCATCGGCGGCGCTCGACCGTTCGGGAATGCCCTCGCGATAGCGCCTCCGCAAGGCCTCGAAGGTGGCGTCGGTGAAGGACGGGTCGTTCTCGCCCATCAGCGGTTTCAGCCGGTCCCACTCCGCATCGGAGGTGGCGAGCAGTTCGTTCGCCTTGGCCGCGGCCCGCGTAAAGCCTTGAATTGCTTTGAGGTTTTTGTCGGCCCAAGCTTCGCTGAAGACATAGCCGACCATGGCGACCTCGCCCTTGGCGCCCAGCTCGCGAACCACGTCCTCGAGCCCGATCAGCTGGGTGAAGCCCACCGCCTCGAGCCTGGCCGCATAGGGCCAGAAGTTGAGCACGGCATCGATCGCACCCTGCTTGGCCCGCTCGGCGAGGAGCGGGGGCGCGCCGAACTCCTGCGTCGTCTCGGTGCGCAGGTCGATATTGGCCGTGCGCAGCGCATAGGCGACAATGAGAAGCCAACTCTTATCGAGCGGCCCGCCGGCGACGCCCAGCGTCTTTCCCTTCAGGTCCGCGAGGGTTTTGATGGGAGAGTCCGGCGGCACCATGATGGCGCCAAGCGCCGTGGTGAAGGGGACGAAGGTGAAGTCCGCGCCGCTGCTGCGCTCGCGTGAGACCCAGAGCCAATCGGTGGCGACGACATCGACCGAGCCCGACTGCAGGCCCACTGTGGTCGCCTGGGTGCTGGCCAGAGGCACGATATCGAGCTCGATGCCTTCGGCCTTATCGAGGCCGTTGGCTTGGATGGTATCGAGGGCCCAGCTGACCGTGCCGAATTTAAGCACGGCGATCTTGATTTTGCTCGCCGGCTCCGCGGCGTGCGCGATCGCACCACTCGCCAGGACGACGAACAAAAAGGCTAACAGACGTGACCGCAACGGGCGCTCCTCCACATGGGTTGATTCAATCCAAGGCGTCTGGGACTAGCCACGCTACGCGCGCCCGAGGCTCAAGTCGCCGACGGACAGGCGGGACCGTGGCCGTCTGGCGAGGCCCGGAAGCTTTATGGCGCATAATCAGCGAGAGTGGCGGGGCATAATCTACCGATCCATTCCCACTTAGCAAGGTTCCATTCCCGGCTTGCCGGCGGCCAGCCGCCTGACCGGGAAGTGTTGCGCCGCGACCGCCCCGCATCAGCCCTGCGCCTTCAGACGGTAGCCGTGGCCCCTCACGGTTTCGATCAAGGGTTCGCTCCCCTCGGTGTCGATCTTGCGCCTGAGCCGGGCAATATAGACGTCGACCACGTTGGTGAGCGGGTCCTCGCTATAGCCCCAGACCTGATTGAGGATCCTGGTGCGCGAGAAGACGCGGCCGGGCGCGCCCATCAGCAGCTCCAAGATGGCCAGCTCCTTGGCCGTAAGTTTGATGGCTTGGCCGCCGCGCGTCACCTCCAGCAGATCCCGGTCGAGCTCGAGATCGGCCACTTTCAGCACGTTCGAGCTTTGCGCGAAATTATGCGAGCGGCGGACCAGCGCTTCGATGCGGACGAGGAGTTCGTCGAAGTCGAATGGTTTGGTGAGGTAATCGTCGGCGCCGATCTTGATGCCCTTGATCTTGTCCTCCAGCGCATCCATGGCGGTCAGCATCAGGATCGGCGTGTGCTGCCCGTCCTGGCGCAGGCGCTGACACACGTCGTAGCCATGCATATCCGGCAGCATGAGATCGAGGATTATGACGTCGAACTCTCCGGTTTTGGCGAGATCGACCCCGGCGGCGCCTGTGGGGGCCACGGTCACGCCATGGTTCTCCGCGCGCAGGCCGCGGTCAATGAAATCGGAAACACGCGGTTCGTCCTCGACCAGCAGCACGTTCACGCCTGTCCCCCTTCGGCTTCCGCCGGCAACACGACCGTTACGGTCGTTCCCTTGCCGATCCGGCTCTGCATTTCGATCCTGCCTTTGTGCGCTTCGGCGATGGCCTTGGCGAGCGGCAGGCCGAGGCCCATACCTTCCGCGTTCATTTGCGCGGCGTTGCCGCCCCGCCGGAAGCGCTCGAAAATGCCCTCGAGTTCGTCCGGTTCGATGCCCACGCCGCTGTCGGAGACGTGAACCATGACCTCGCCGTTGGCTTTTTCGATCTCTACCTCGATCTGGCCCTTGGGCTTGGAGTAGCGCACCGCATTATCAAGCAGCACCAGCAATAACTGTCTGAGCCTGGCAGGATCGCCGCGGACCATTTCGTGGGTCGAGCCATTGGCCAGGGCAATATCAATGGCCTTGCTGTGGGCGATCACCTTGGCGTCGCCGCAGACCTTTTCGACGAGAGCGCTCAAGTCGATGGGCTGAAGATTGAGCTTGGCGGCACCGGCGCCTTGGCGGGCGATGAACAAGAGGTCGTTGACCAGCACCGACAGATGCTTGGCCTGCTCGACGATCCGCTCCATGGAGAGCTTGTACTCGACAACGCGCTTGTTCTTACCGCGTAGCGAGATCTCGCCCTCGCCACGGATGACGGTCAGAGGCGTGCGCAGCTCGTGGCTGATATCGGCGAAGAAACCGCGGCGGGTCTCGTCGATCTTGCGCAAGGATTCGTTGGCTTGGCGCAATTCCTCGGTACGCTCCTGCACGATCGTCTCGAGATTGTCATGGGCGTCCTTCAGGGCCTTCTGATGGGTCTGGAGATCGGCAGCCATGCCATTGAAACTCCGGCCCAGCTCGGCGAACTCGTCGCGGCCGGAGATGGCGATGCGGTGGGAGAGGTCGCCTTCGGCAAGCTTGCCCGTGCCGCGCAGCAGCTCGGCGAGCGGCGCCCGCAAGCCGCGCACCAGCAGAAAGAGGAGGGCTAACGTCGTCAATATGGCCAGCGCCGCATGTATCTTACTGAAGCGCTCCAGCCGGCTCAGGAGCCGGCTTGCGTCGGCATCGATCCGCAGGACCTCGGCCGTCTCGTCGGCGACAGCGACCTCGATTAGCTCGTTGAGTTTCTGGTCGATTCCGCCCCGCAGCAATTCGATCAAATTTTGCCAGGCGATATCGGGCCGGCCGCGGCTTCGCAGTTGCTCGACCTCGGCGAGTTGGTCGAGCGCGTGCTGGTACTCGCTCCGGATCGAGGCCAGGCGGTCGATTTCCGCCTCCTCGGCTTGCCGCTCGTCGGGCCCGACAAGGGTAAGTTCCTTGTTGGAGAGGTCCTGGAGTGCCGTGAGGTCGGATTCGATGACCTTGTTCAGATAGGCCGCGCCAAGAGGCCGGTCTGTCATCCCCGTCAAAAGGGTATCGGTCCAGACCTTGAACAGCTGCTGGCTATGGCGGGAGAGCTGCACCTGTCGCTCGAGCTGCTCATGGGAGATGCGGGACCGGGTGAGGTAGCGGTGCGACTGGGCCACGCCCCAATAGGCCAGCGCCGCCGCCGACAGGGACATGGCGAGCAGCAAGCCGGCCGCGATCATGAGCTTCGTGCGATAGCGCATCAGATGCCTAGAATGCCCCGGCTACGGCACACGACGACCCGGGCGAATCAACCTCCCTCGCTTGCTGGCGGGGCGCTCTCCAGACGCCATTTCCCGCCAGAAACGCGCTTCTACCTATACTGCATTTTCCAGCGGGCCACCCCGCTCCCTGCAGTTCTTGGGGCAGGTTCAGGAAAAGCCTTTCGGTTCAGCAGAATAGATCCAGGAAGCGCGGTTGGGGCTTGGTATATAATGTGCCAAATTTTCCCGGAAAACCTACCCCGTCCGGCAGTTAACCGGCCTATTCAATTCCCCGACAGGCTGGTCTAGGTTGAGTGCGGTCGTTGCAATTTGCGTCGGCCAACAAAGGGGAACCAATACCCCAAAACTGGTGGATCGGTGAGGCAACGCCGCATTCGCCGCCTGAACGCGCAGGCTCGGGTCAGCCTCCTGCGCGGGGGACATAAGCAGAGTTTAACTTGGGGGACGGCTCTTGCGACATTTTCTGAACGCACTGCGCGGTGCGCAGCGTCTGGTATTGACGGTGGGAATCTTGACCCTGGCGATGGCAGGCTTCACCGTAGCCACGATCAAACCCGCTCTCGCCGAGTTCGAGATTCAGGAATCGCAGATCGAAAAGGGCGAGGTCGAGGTCGAGTATCGCGGCGCGGTGCACTCGGGCTTTCCGAAGGCTGAGAGCGAGGCGGGGAAAGAGGCCGAAGAAGAGGGCGAAGAGGGCGGCGCCTTGGAGGAAGAGGACGAAGGTGAATTTCTCCGTCAAAGCCACGATCTTGAGATTCAATACGGCATTACCGAACGGTGGATGGTCTCCGGCACGCTCAGCGCCGACGAGCCGATTGACGACGACTTCAATCTGAGCGGCGTCGAGATCGAAGCACAATACGAGTTGATCGAGCGCGAGGGCAACGGCTTCGGTTTGGCCTTGGCGGCGGGCTACGGCTTTGCCACCCGCGCCGGCGAGGCCGACGAGCTTGAGTTCGCTCCGATCGTCGAATTGGCGAGCGGCCCCTTGCTGCTGACGCTCAATCCATATTTCGGCACGCAGGTCGGTGAAAACAAGCAGAACGATGGCCTCGGTTTCCAATATGGCTGGCGGGCCGAATACAAAGTCGCCGAGCGTTGGGGCGCCGGCGTCGAGATGTTCGGCGAGATCGAGGATCTCTCCAACTCTGGCCCGTTCGAGAGTCAGAATCACAGCATCGGCCCGACGCTGTTCTACAATCCCAGCAGCGATGACGACGATGTGGGCGGCGAAGCAGACGAGGATGAGGACGACATCGCCGGCGCGCCCGCGATGGAGTTCTCCTTCAATGTCGGCGTCCAGTTCGGTCTAACCGACATGACGTCCGATACCGCGGTCAAGTTCCAGGGTGGGCTCTCTTTCTAAGAGACGCGACCACCTCGCAAGATTCCTAGCTATGGCGGCCTTCGTCGCGCTGACGAAGGCCGTTCTTTTTGCCTTGACGGGGCGGGGGCGCAGAAGCCATTGACCTTGGCATGTTGATCAAGGTCATCGGCGCAGGGGCAGGCGGCGGTCTGCCACAGTGGAACTGCAATGGGCGCAACTCGGCCGATGCGCGGCACGGCTTGCCGACGGTCAAGCCGCGCTCGCAGGCCTCGGTCGCAGTCAGCGCCGACGGCCGGCAATGGGTTCTCCTGAACGCGGCCCCCGATCTCAGACAGCAAATCAACGAGACGCTCGAGTTGCAGCCGGACCGTGACGGTCCTCCACGCAACAGCCCTATCAAGGCTGTGGTGCTGACAAATGGCGATGTGGATGCGGTCGCGGGGCTCCTATGTCTGCGCGAAGGGCAACCCTTCACGGTTTACGGCAGCGCCCGCGTGCTTGACGTGCTTGCCGGCAACAGCATTTTCGATGTGCTCAACCCCGATCTCGTCAAGCGCCAGCCCATGGAACTCGGTAAGGCGTTTGCGGTGGAAGGGCCTGACGGTCCGGTGGGTCTCACGGTCGAGGCCTTCAGCGTGCCCGGCAAGATCCCGCTTTATCTCGAGGACGAGGAGAAGGGCACCGGCGGCAGCTTCGGCACCGAGGAAGGCGACACGGTGGGTTTGAAAGTCACCGAGGGTGCCAGCGGCAACCACTTCTTCTTTATCCCCGGCTGCTCGCGGGTTGACGATGTCTTGCGGGCTCGCCTTACGGGAGCGCCGCTGCTGTTCTTCGACGGCACGCTCTACACGAATAACGAGATGATCGAGCAGGGTCTGATGAGTAAGACCGGCGACCGCATCGGCCATATGAACATGTCGGGGCCCGAGGGGACGGTCGAGCAGCTGGCGCCGCTCGGAATTGGCCGGAAGATCTTCATCCACATCAACAATTCCAACCCGGTGCTGCGTGACGACTCGCCCGAGCGGGCGGCCGTCGAAGCCGCCGGATGGGAAGTCTCCTACGATGGGATGGCGGTGAAGTCTTAGCTCTGGGCGCCGCGCCCGGCGCGGATTGCCACAACATTGCCGGGCTGCGGCGGCGGGAGAACGGGCTTGTCCGCGCCCACTGCGGCGGTCGTCCAGTAGGCGTGGATGCGCGCGGTAAACGGCCCTGGCTTCTCGACGAACAACCTCTCGCCCTTAATCCTGGCTTGCTTCCGCAGTGCCTTGTGGCGCTTGCGGCAGCGCTTCATGAAGCCGCCCGTCTCCTCGGGACTGCCGAAGGTCATGGTCGGCGTTGACACCAAGTGGACGAGCATGGCGATGTCGTGGTCGTCGCCGAGCAACTGCGACAGCGCGTGCGCAGCCTCGGCACGGGCCGTGAGCTCGGACGGCCAACACGGCGCTAGAAGCTGCATGTGCCGCCAATGATGCTGCACGCCCTTCCGCCACTCATGCAGTTCCTCGGCCGTGCCCGTCTCGAAGGCGGTCTTGAAGCTCTTGCGGGTGGCGCGATAGCAGCGCTCCAGACCCTTGGCGAGGGGGCTAAAATCGTCGGGATAGACCGCCAGACCGGTGAAGGCCGGCCGCAGTTCGAGCAGCCGACGCATCGCATCCGACGCCGTACTGTGCTCGAGATTCTGCTCGGCGGCTTGCCGGCGCTTGTGAAGCCAAGCGCGGACAGACTGGATTGGACCTTCGCCGATGCCAGGCTCGGTATTGCGCTCCAGCTTATCGACGGCATCGAGCAGCGCCTGAGCGTCACGTGCGGCAGCGAGGCCCTTGCCGATAATGGCAACGCGCGCGCTCAGATTGCTGAACACGGGCTCGGGCATGCCCGGGCGCGCCAGCAGGAGCAGGGATCGCAGCTTTTTGAAACACTTACGGGCGCTGTGAACGCCAGTATGGCGGTCGGGGGTCGACGATAAAGAGACGTGGGCGATCTCAATTTCGGCGAGGGCCGCGCTTCTCAGAGCCCCGCTCATCGGCAAGGCTGGATCAAGCTCGTAATTCATCGCTGCCCTGCTCTGAAGTCCAAAGTCCCCTCTGTCATAATTCCCGGCGGACTAGGCAGGGTCAACCCCAAAGTGGGTTGTTAGGCTTGTGGAAACCCTGTTGATAAGCGGCGCCATGGCTCTGTGACAGTGACCCAATTTCCTGTCCTGCGTTCAGGATTTTGGTTTGTCACAATGTCAGTAATGACAGCCACGGCATCGGCGCCGGCCGCGAGCACGATCGGCGCCCGCTCGGCGGTGATCCCGCCGATGGCGATGAGCGGGCATTTGACCTGTGTCCGCCACTCCGCAAGGCGCGGCAGACCCTGCGGTTCCCACACCATCTTCTTTAAGCTGGTGGCGTAGATGGGCCCGAGTGCCACGTAGTCCGCGTCCGCGGCAAGCGCTGTCTCCAGCTCTGCATGGCTATGGGTGCTCACACCAATCTTTATGTCGGCTGCCCGGATCGCCGAGATGTCGGCGGCCGCGAGATCTTCTTGGCCGAGATGCACGAAATCGGCGCCGGCATCGATCGCCTCGCGCCAATAGTCGTTGATCACCAGCTGGCAATCATGCGCTGCGCAAAGTGCGATTGCCTTGTCGATCTCGGCGCGGACGCTTTCGGCGCCTTGGTCCTTGACCCTGAGTTGCACCAGCCTGACGCCCTGCGGCAAGAGGCGCGCGAGCCAGCCGGTGTCGGAGACGATGGGATAAAATGGATCGAGATGAATCACGCGCACCTCCAAGAGACGCCGTTCAGGAGGCGTGATCAATCTTGAAGAAGGGCGTGCCCGCGACCGGTGTTGACGGCGACGCCATGTCGCGCGGCTCGACGAGACCGGCCTCGAAGGCGAGCCTCCCCGCTTCAATCGCCTGAGCGAAGGCGCGCGCCATCTTGACGGGATCGCCGGCTTTGGCGACAGCCGTATTGAGCAGCACCGCGTCGTAGCCGAGCTCCATAGCCTCGGCGGCGTGGGACGGCGTGCCGATGCCGGCGTCGATTATGAGCGGCGTATCGGGGAAATAGGCGCGCATCGACTGAAGCGCCGTCTTGTTGATGAGCCCGCGCGCCGAGCCGATGGGCGAGGCCCACGGCATGAGGACGGTGCAGCCGGCGGCAAGCAGCCGGTCCGCGGCGCTCAAGTCCTCCGTTGTGTAGGGCAGCACGTCGAAACCTTCGGCGCAGAGTATGGCGGCCGCCTCGACCAGTCCGAACAGGTCGGGCTGCAACGTGTCGTCATTGGCGATCACCTCGAGCTTGACCCAGGAGGTGCCGAACAGCTCGCGGCGCCATTTGCGCGGTGGCGATCGCCTCCTTGGCCGTGTGGCAGCCGGCGGTGTTGGGCAGCACGCGGCAGCCGAGCTCCTCGATCAGCGACCAGAAGCCTTGGCCGGTGCGGGCGCGCGCCGATTCCCGGCGGAGCGACACAGTGACGATCTCGGCGCCGGAGGCTTCGACCGCCTGGCGCAAAATGTCCGGCGAGGCGTATTGGGCCGTGCCGAGTAGCATTCGCGAGGCGAAGCTCTGACCGTAAAGCTCAAGCATCAGCCGCCCTGCCTCGGCGCTACGATCTCGACCTCGTCGGCTTCGGTGAGGCGTGTCGCGCAGCGTTTGGCCGCCGCCACGAAGCTGCCGTTGACGGCGGTCGCGACCTTGGCCTCGGTGAAGCCCAGCTTGGCGCAAAGCTCATCGAGATTGCTGGCATTGGTGACGAAATGCTCACCGTTGAGCAGGATCTGCAATGAAGACCTCCGGATCAATGGCGCCGGTCTCGAGATAGCCGGCAACAAGCTCGGCCATGACCGGCGCGAGCAGAAAGCCGTGGCGGTATAGGCCGTTGACGTAGATATAGCCCTTCGCGACGATAATCCTAGGCCGATTGTCCGGGAAGGCGGGGCGCACGCCGGCGCCGAGCGCCAGGATCTCCGCCTCGCCAAAGGAAGGGTCGAGCACATAGGCGGCGCTCAACAGTTCCAGCGCGGACCGCAAAGTAACGGGCCCCGCATCCTCCCTTTCGATAGCCGTCGCGCCGACCATGAACAGGCCGTCGCCCCACGGCACGAGATAGAGGGGAAAGCGCGGATGGAGCAGCCTGACCGGTCTTGCGATGTCGATGTCGCGCGCACGCACGATGATGCGCTCGCCGCGGACGCCACGCAGCGCGGGCAGGTCATCCTTGGCGGCAAGGCCACGGCAATCGATGACGAGATCGGCGCCTTGCGGGGCTTCTTCCACGCCGAGCCGTATGTCGACGCCGGCCTTCTCCACTTCGCTGAGCAGGAAGATGAGCGCGGCATTCGGGTTCACATGCGCTTCGCCAGAATAATAGAGAGCCATTCCGAAGCGCGGCCCGAGCTCCGGCTCGAGCGCGGCCAGCGCGTCGCCGTCTAGGCGTTCGGCGCCTTGGGTCATGCGTGCGAAGCGGTCGAGCAGGACGCGGTCGCGGGGCGGGGCGACCACGAGACTGCCTTTGGCGACAAGCCCTGGATAGACGGCTTTCCACAGCGCGATGCCGCGTTCGCCGAGTTCGCGGATGACCGCCTCGGCGCTCTCCTCCTCGCAGCGGGGCGCGAGCATGGCCCCGGCATAAGGACTGCAGCTTTGCGCGAAGGGCGCGGTCGAGCGCTCTAAAAGCGTCACCGTGTGGCCGCGGCGTGCGAGGGTGAGCGCCTGCCACAGACCGGTGATGCCGGCACCGCGGATGGCGATGGAGAGGGGTTGACTCATCGGCTATTGGGTGCCCCGGACGGCCGTGCCTGTCTAGCCCCCGGATGAAGGAAGCGGGCTCGTCCCCAGAGCTTAGTCACCGAGGGCAACACCTTCGCGGCGCGGGTCGGCGCCGCCTTCAAGGCCGTCCGGCGTCACGGCGATAATGTGCTGTCCGCTCGTCATGTCCGTGCGGCGAACGGCGTGACCCGCGGCCTCTAGTTTCTCGGCGAGCGAATCCCAGGCCGGGCTTGGCTCCATGAGCGCCGTCGTCTCGGTGCTGCCGAGATTGACCAGCGCGGCGGCTTGGGCTGCGTCCATCCGCCAGTCGAGCAGCGCGATGATGGCCTTGAGGTTGAACAGGATGATGCCGGGACCGCCCGGCGACCCGAGCACATAATTGAGCTTGCCGTCTTCGCCGAACACCATGGTTGGGTCCATGGAGCTGCGCGGACGCTTGCCGGGCTCGACGCGATTGGCGATTGGGCGGCCCTCCTCGTCGACAGGTTCGAACGAGAAATCCGTCAGCTGGTTGTTGAGCAGGAAGCCGCGCACCATTGTCCGGGCGCCGAAGGCGTATTCGATGCTGCTGGTCATGGAGAAAGCGTCGCCCCAATCGTCGACCACGGAGATTTGGCTCGTGCCGCCTTGCTCCTTGGTGCGATCGCGGCCGAAGGCGCTGATAGGCACGGTGGGCGGTGTGCCTGCGGTGACTTCACTTTGGGCGCGTTCGGGGTCGATCAGGGCGCGGCGCGTGGCGAGATAGGTCTTATCAAGCAGCCCGGCGAGCGGCACTGTCACGAAGTTAGGGTCGGCGAGATAGCGGGCGCGGTCGGCGAAGGCGAGACGCTCGGCTTCGGCGATGACGTGGGCGGCCGCAGGCTCGAATGGCGTCGCGCCGAGATCGAAGGGCTCGATGAGGCTCAGAACTTGACCGACGGCAACGGCGCCGGACGATGGCGGGCCCGCGCCGCAGATGCTGCGATGGCGATAGGGAACGCAGACCGGCGGGCGGGGAACGGCGTTGTAGTTCGCGAGGTCGTCGGTGGATAGCGTGCCGGGTGTGCGCTTATCGGTCTGGACGGCGTGGGCGATGTCGCTGGCGATCGCGCCTTCGTAGAATGCGTCCGGCCCTTCTTTGGCGATGGTCTCAAAAGTGTCGGCAAGCGCCGGATTCTTGAGCTTGTAGCCGACGGGCCAGGGGCGCCCTTGCGCGTCGTAGAAATAGGCGCGGGCGGACGGCGTAAACGTGTCGGGATCGATCTGGCTCAGCATCGCGGCGAGGCGTGGCGAGACTGGGAAGCCGTCGCGGGCGAGCTTGATGGCGGGCTGGAACAGCGCCGCCCAGGGTAGCCTGCCATATTCGTCGTGCACGAGCTTGAGCGCGGCCAGCACGCCTGGCACGCCAATGGAAAGTCCGCTTGGGATGGCCTCGTCGCGCGGGAGTGGCTTGCCGTCCGCATCGAGGAAAAGCTGCGGTGTGGCTGACGCCGGCGCGGTCTCGCGGCCGTCATAGCTCGTGAGCGTGTCGGCGCCTGCCTCCCAATAAAGCATGAAGGCGCCGCCGCCGATGCCGGACGATTGCGGCTCGACCAGGTTGAGCACCATTTGCGTGGCGATGCCGGCATCTATTGCCGAGCCGCCTTGGCGCAACATGGCAAGCCCCGCTTCCGCGGCAAGCGGATGGGCGGCCACCACCATGTGTTTCTTCGCCGTGACGAGGGGCTTGGGTGCGAGCCCGCTCGCGCCTTCCGGCATCTCGAAGGCGTGAGCGGGCACCACCAGTAGCACAGCCGCGAGCGTGGCGGAGAGAAGAGGGCGCAACATGCGGCGCAGCATATCCGGTTTCCGCAGGCTGGCCAGCTAATGGAAATCGCGGGATTTCGGGATGATGCGTTCGTCGCGCGGGTGGCAGCGCGGATGCCATCGTGGATGGCGCCGGTCGTCGTCGCGCTTGGCGGGCTCCTCGCTCGACGAGCGCCACGAGCCAGGGTCGGGCCGGCGAACCTCGTCGGCATTGGCGATTGGCAGGCTCAAAGTCTCGCCGTCCTCGCTGAGAAGGTGCAGCCAGTCGCTGCGATCCTCCAGCCGCGTCGCCACCACATGGATGATGTCCTCATGACGCTGCACGCGGCCATGCACGACAATAAGGCGCGCACCCATCACGACTTTGCGTTCCCGCTCCAGCACCTTGGGCCAGATCACCGCATTGGCGACGCCGGTCTCGTCCTCGATGGTCATGAACACCACGCCGGCCGCCGAGCCGGGGCGCTGGCGCACGAGGATCACACCGCCGACGCTGACCCGCGCGCCGTCGCGCGCGGATTTCAGCGCGGCGCACGCGACAATGCGCGCGGCCGTGGCGCGGGCGCGCAGGAAGCTCATCGGGTGGGCTTTCAGGGAGAGCCGCAAGGTCCGGTAGTCGTTCACCACATGCTCTGACAGCGGCATCACGGGAAGGGCGGCATGCGGTTCCGCGCCGATCTCGGCCACTTTGGCATGATCGAACAGAGGCAGCGGGATCTCTTGCGGTAGGCCGCGCACCTCCCATAGTGCCTGGCGGCGGTCGAGCCCGAGCGAGCGGAAGGCATCGGCGCTCGCGAGCTTCTCCAGGCAGGCGCGTCCCACACCGCTCCGCCGCCACAGATCGCGAACGTCGCGATAGGGGTGGCCTGCCTCGCGCGCCGCGATGAGTTTCATGGCGTCATCCTCGTGCAGGCCGTCGATCTGACGCATGCCGAGGCGGAGCGCGCAGGTATCTTTTATTTGCGCTACCGCGCTTCGCGCTGCTTGAGCGCAGGTCTTTCTTTGCGCTACCGCGCTTCGCGCTGCTTGAGCGCTTACAGGCTCAAGCGTGCAATCCCACTGGCTGTGATTGATGTCGGCCTCGCGCGCCTCTACCCCATGGTCTCGCGCGCAGCGCACGATCTGCGCCGGGGCGTAGAAGCCCATGGGCTGGGAATTCAGCAGCGCGCAGGCGAACGCCGCCGGGTAATGGCATTTGAGCCAGGCCGAGACATAGACGAGATGGGCGAAGCTCGCGGCATGGCTCTCGGGAAAGCCGTATTCGCCGAAGCCCTTGATCTGATTGAAGCAGCGTTCCGCGAAATCGGCCGGATACCCGCGCGCCGTCATGCGGCCGACCATCTTGTCCTGCAGCGTGCCGATCGTGCCGCGGCGGCGGAAGGTCGCCATGGCGCGGCGCAGCTCATTGGCCTCGGGGCCGGAGAATTTTGCCGCCACCATGGCGAGCCGCATGGCCTGCTCCTGGAACAGCGGCACGCCCATGGTCTTGCCGAGCACCTGATGGAGCTCGTCTTCAGGCCCATGGCCGGGATCGGGCGAGGGGAAGTCGACCGGCTCGGCGCCGGAGCGGCGGCGAAGATAGGGATGCACCATATCGCCCTGGATCGGGCCTGGGCGGACGATGGCGACCTCGATGACGAGATCGTAGAAGCAGCGGGGTTTCAGCCGCGGCAGCATGTTCATCTGCGCCCGGCTCTCCACCTGGAACACGCCGATGGAGTCCGCCTGGCACAGCATGTCGTACACGCACGCGTCGTCGCGCGGCACGGTGCCGAGTGCGATCTCCTTGCCGTAATGCGCCTTCAGCAGTTCAAAGCTCTTGCGGATGCAGGTGAGCATGCCGAGCCCCAGCACATCCACTTTGAGTAAGCCCAGCGCGTCGAGATCGTCCTTGTCCCATTCGATGAAGGTGCGGTCCTCCATGGCGGCGTTGCCGATGGGCACGACCTCGGATAGCGGCCCGCGCGTGAGCACGAAGCCGCCGACATGCTGGGAGAGGTGGCGGGGGAAGCCGATCAGCTCCGCCGTCAGTTCCAGGCAACGGGCGAGCAGCGGATCGGAAGGGTCGAGCCCCGCCTCGCGCACATATTTCTCAGGCAGCGATGCATTGCTCAGGCCCCAGATGGTGGTGGCGAGCGCGGCGACCGTGTCTTCGGAGAGGCCGAGCGCCTTGCCGACCTCGCGCACGGCCGAGCGGCCGCGATAGGAAATGACGGTGGCCGCAAGGCCTGCGCGGTCGCGGCCATAGCGGGCATAGATATATTGGATCACCTCTTCGCGGCGCTCGTGCTCGAAGTCGACGTCGATGTCGGGCGGCTCTTTGCGCTCGGGCGAGACGAAGCGCTCGAACAGAAGATCGATCTCGGTGGGATCGACATTGGTGATGGCGAGGCAATAGCACGCGGCCGAGTTGGCGGCCGAGCCGCGGCCCTGGCAGAGAATGCCGATGCTTCGTGCGTAATGCACGATGTCGTGGACGGTGAGAAAATAGCGCGCGTAGTCGAGCTCGGCGATGAGCACGAGTTCCTTGCGCAGCGTGTCGCGCACATGAGGAGGAATGCCGCCGGGGAAACGCCATGCCGCACCCTCCCAGGTTAGATCCTCCAGATGTGATTGCGGGGTCTTGCCCTGCGGCACCGGCTCATCGGGGTATTCGTATTTCAGCTCGTCGAGAGAAAAGCTGCAGGCCTCCGCAATCTCGATGGTGCGCTGAAGAGCGTCCTCATGGCCTTTGAACAGGCGTGCCATGTCGGATGGCGATTTCAGATGCCGCTCGGCATTGGCTTCCAGCCGGAAGCCGGCATCATCGATCGTGCATTTCTCACGGATGCAGGTGAGCACGTCTTGCAGCGGCCGGCGGTGGGCCGCGTGATAGAGCACGGCGCCAGTGGCGACGAGCGGGATTTCGGTGCGGGCGGCAAGCCCGGCCAGTTCTTCGATGCGGGCGCGATCGTCACCGCGATAAGAATGCCGCGCGGCGAGATGGAGGGGTGCCGGTAGCGCTGTCTTGATGCGGAGGAGTTGCGCTGCAAAATTTGGTGCATGAGCCCCCTCACCCCATCCCTCTCCCCCCGGGGAGAGGGAGTTGTTGGCGGTGCGGCCGTGTTTCCCCTCGCCCCATCGGGGAGAGGGTCAGGGTGAGGGGGAAAAGGAACGACATTTGGAACTGGGGGCGCCTTCCAATCATCAGGCGGGAGCGCGATGAAGATCAGCCCTTCGGCGTGGTCCGCGACGTCATCGAGGAACAGCGTGCAATGGCCTTTCTCGGCGCGGCGTTGGCCGAGGGTGAGGAGGCGGCACAGTCTGCCGTAAGCGGCGCGTTCCGTCGGATAGGCGAGGAGGCTCGGGGCGTCTTGCAAGTCGAGACGCGCGCCGACGATCAGCTTGATGCCGACCTCGCGGGCCGCGAGATGCGCGCGCACGACGCCGGCCAGCGTGTTGGTGTCGGTGACGGCGATGGCCGCGTGGCCTAACGCCTTCGCCGTCGCCACCAGCTCTTCGGCGTGCGAGCCGCCGCGCAGGAAGGTGAAGTTCGAGGTGACGTCGAGTTCGGCGTAGCGGGGGGGAGCGCTCATGCGAATACCCCATGCAGGAACCAGCAGGGGGCTTCGTCCTCTCCGTCCCGATAAAGGCCTTCGCGGAACACCCAGTAGCGGCAGCCGTCCTCGTCCTCGAGGCGATAATAATCGCGCGGTCTTGGGGCGGAGAGGAGGGCGAGTGCCCGCCACCATTCGGGCGCGATGCGTTCCGGCCCTTCCGCCTTGACGACGCGGCGGCTCACGCGCCGCCAGGTGAAGCGCGCCGGCGGCCCTTCCGGAATCTCGGCCATGACCCTCAAGGGCTCTGGCCGTGTGAGCAGAAGCAGGGGCCGTGGCGGCTTGGCGGTCGCCTCCTGCGGCCAGGCGGGGAGGCCGGCAAAGGCGCCGCGCAGGCTTTGCGCGCGTTCAGGGATGTGGCTCGCCCGGGGAAAGAGGCGGCGCACTGCGCTTTTGCCCAGGCGATTGACCAGGGCGTCGATCAGGGTCTCGCACCCAAGGGCCTCGGGCCCCTTAATTGCTGCGGTCTCGGTCAGGCTCATCTGGGCCGGGTGCAGCGGCTCGGTGATCAGCGCGGCAAGCGCCATGAGGTCGACGCCGAAGCCCATGTCGATGGTCTCCACCTTGTCCTTCAACAGGCGCAGGAGGTGCGCCGGCGCATGGGAGGGCGCGCTTAAACCGGCGGCGATCTCGGCCGAGGAGCCGTCGGCGCGGGCCACCCATAGTGCCACGCGGCGGACCCCGAGACTCGCATGCGCCAGCATCCGGCAGAGCTCGGCTGCGAGGTGGTCGAGGCCGGCGATGACGCCGTCATGGGTGATGAGCGGTTCGGAAAAGGCAAGCCGCGCCACGAAGTCCGGCGCCGGCAGGAGAGGCGTGCGCGTTTCGGCGCGCTGGCCGAGCGCCTGATCGAGACGGCGCAGGACGGCTTGCGCGGTATCGCGTGAATGGAAGCGCCGCTCGAGGCTGGACCGCGGCAGATCGATGAGTTGGCCGATCCGTTTCAGCCCGAGCCGCCGCAATAGATGCGCGGTCTCAGGCTGAAGGCGTAAGGCCTCGATCGGAAGCATCGCCAGCGTGGCGCGAAGTTTTCCGTCCACGACGATGCACGGCGCGAGCCTCCCGCGAAGCGGGTAACGGCATGCGCCCCGCCGAGAGTCTCGGCCGCTCCCAGCCGCACGGTGAGCCCCGTGCGGGCGAGGCGCCTTTCGAGATCGGCGAGAAGGGCGCTCTCGCCGCCGAAAAGATGGGCGACGCCGGTGATGTCGAGCCACAGCCCGTCGTCGCCGTCGGTGTTGAGGGTCGGGCTGTAGCGGGACGACCAGCGGGCGAGCGCCAGGAGCATGGCGGCATCTTTTTCCGGCGCGGCCGGCGCGGTGAGAAGCTGCGGGCAGATGGCGCGGGCGTCGGCCAGCCTCAAGCCGGTGGCCAGACCTTCCTTCAGAGCCCGTGCATTGACGGCGGTGAGGTTCAGCCCGCGCGCGTCGCTGCCGACAAGGGCGAAGGGCTGGTCATCGGTGAAGGGCCGGTCATCCGGCTGAGGCGCGCCACCGCTTGCCGCTTTCTCCCGCTTCAACCGCTCGATCGGAAGATGCGGCAGCCACACCGAGACGATCCGGCTCATGGCCGGCCTCCACGTGAAAGCGCGCGCCTGGCGCCGCGCCCCGGCAACGCTCTAGGGAGAGGCGCCAACAAGCGGTGCCGGGGGCGCCCGTGTCGAAAGGGACATGGGCGCTTGCCTCCGTGGCAATGCGCCAGCGGGAGAGCGTGCCGGGCACGCTGGCCGTCCCGTGGGGGGAGAGGAGAAGACACGGGGTGCGGGCGGCTTGCGCGGCAAGGCCGAGGCGGCGGGCGGCAAGCGGGGTCTTGATCTCCAGTTGGGCGAGGCACCCGGCAAGCGTGCCGCTCTTCAGGCCTTCCTCCAGGGCCCAGGCGCTTTCCTCGTCAGTGCGCGACTCGACAACGAGGAAGCGTGCCGGGTCGAGACCGGCGCGCAAAAGGCCAGGCCCATAGGGGCGGCCCCATTCCTGGCCTGCCGTCCGTGTCAGACACCACAACACGAGGCCGCGACAATTTGTCAGAGCCCCGGCGATGACCGACAGGATGAAGCCGAGACTTGCGGGCGTGTCGCGATAAGCGTGCGGCTTGATCTCGTGAAGCCCCCCTTGGCGCAGGGTGGCCAGGGGGTTGTCCCGGTTGTCGTTGGAGGGGTGAGAGGAAGAGGAGGATAAAGAGCAGGCGGGGCGGGGAAGGGCCGCGCCCGGTGCGGGGGGTGGGGCCAGGGACACGGGAACCTGCTCAAGCGCACGCACCGAAGCGCGTAGTTGCTCAATCAGGACCCTCCCCGGAAACCCGCCTGCTCTGTCTTCAACGCCAGTCAGCGGAACGAGATCACCACTATCGCCGTCTGGAACGCTGTTACGCACGACTTCAACTCCACGCTTACTCACTCTCGTTCCTGTTTTGTTCTTAAACAGAGTTCGAAGGCTGAGTCAAGGAGGCGCTGCTTTCACCCGGATTTCGGGCTCACATCGCCTCCCGGGACAGACATTTGCATTTCGCTAACCAGAATCACCCGACAACAGGCGAACCGTAAAGCGGGGGTTTTTGTTATGCGTATCCTTGGTCCCCGGTCCGCGACGTCCGCCGTGGCCGCAGCAGCCATGCTTCTCGCCCTTGTGCCAGGCCAAGCCTCGGCGGGGCTCTTCGACGCCTTCGGGGATTCCTACCAGCCCCAGCGCGTGGCCGGGCGGCACCTGGTGGCCATGCCCGCTGGCTACGAGCCCGGCACCGTCGTCGTTCAATTCAGCCAGCGCCGGCTCTATTTCGTGCTGCCGCAGCAACGGGCGATCAGCTACCCGATCGGTGCGCCAACGGGCGACGCACGGTGGTCGGGCACGACCTATGTCAGCGACAAACGGGTGAATCCCACCTGGACACCCACGGCCGATATGCGGCGTGAGAACCCGACCCTTCCGGCCTTTGTGCCAGGGGGGCATCCAAGAAATCCTTTAGGGGTACGCGCCCTGTATCTCGGCAAAACCACCTATCGCATCCACGGCACCGATGCGCCCTGGACGGTAGGGCAGGAGGTCAGCCACGGTTGCGTTCGGATGCTCAATCAAGATGTCGCCGACCTCTACCAGCGGGTCCCGATTGGCACACGTGTTGTTGTGTTGTGGTAAAGGGATGGTAAAGGCAAGACGAAGTTTTGATAAGCTTGAAGCAAAAATTGGCGAATTTGCGTGATTTATGAGTTTTATTATTTTCACTTTGTTTACCTTGAGACCCTCGACTGTGTTGGATCGATTTAACCTGTATCTAACGAGTGGCCGCTAGATTGTGCGTCAGGTTCCACCGGCGAACATGGTGACGCGGTGCGGGGCCTTTTGAGTTCGGATCGAAAGGGAGTGTCGAAATGAGGACTTCTATTGCACGCTTCGTCAACGACGAGTTGGGTGCCACGGCCATCGAGTATGGCCTTATCGCTGCCGGTATGGCTGTTGCCGTGATCGCGGCCGTTAGCGCCCTCTCTGGCCCGCTGACGACGCTCTTCACCGGCATCGCCGGCAAGCTGACCATCAGCTAAGCCAACTCGGGTATCGCCGGCAAGCTGACCTTCAGCTAAGCCAGCTATCCAAAGATTCTAGGCGGGATCCAGCTCCTCCGGAGCCGGGTCCCGCCTGCTTTGCGCTCGCCGCAATCGGCCACCGTTGCAGGCCTAGCCCCCAATCCTCCATAATTCGCGCTTAAGCACGGGCTCAAGTTCGAGGGAGCTTAGCCTTGCCGCGATGGGGTCCTGAGGGCCGCCAATTTTTTCTGGCTGCCGCCGTCATCGGCGCAGTCTTGGCCGGCAGTGCTTGGCGCGCCGATGCGCATCCGCATGTCTGGGCGACCGTGCGCTCGGAGATCGTCTTCGGTCCCGACCACGAGATCACCGGCATCCGCCACGCCTGGACGTTCGACGAGTTCTATACGGCCATGGCGGTGCAGGGCCTCGATGCCGACGGTGACGGCGCCTATTCGAAGGAAGAGCTCGAGCCGCTCGCCAAGGTCAATATCGACTCGTTGAAGGAGTTCGACTATTTCACCTTTGTCCGGTTGGCCGGCGACGACACTTTCCTGCCGCTCAAGCCTCCCGTCGATTACTGGGTCGAATTTGACGGCACCGTGCTGACCTTGCATTTCACGTTGCCCCTCGAAACGCCGCTCGACCCAAGGCCAAGGACGTGTCCATCGACGTCTACGACCCGTCCTTCTTCGTCGCCTTTGGCTTCGCCGAGAAGACACCGGTCAAGATCGCCGGTACGCCCGCAGCAGGCTGCACGGCCGAGGTCGACAAGCCCGATCCGGAGAGCGCGGAGGCGGCCAAGGCGCTGAGCGAAGCCTTCTTCAGCCAGCTCGGACCCAATTCGAGCTACGGCTCGCAATTCGCCCAGACGATGCATGTGAAATGCAATTCCCAATGAACAACATCGTCGCGGTCACGCGGTGTTCCGGGCTGCGCTTAACGGTCGTCCTGGCGATCGTGGGATTGGCGATGCTCCTGCTCGCGAAGCCCGCTTCGGCGCAGACGCCGCCGCCATCGGCGTTCGGTGCGCCGTCGGTCCAACAGACGGCGCCGCCGGCGTTCGCCGCACCAATGGCAGCTCCGCTCCGCGCCAAAGGGCCCTTCGGACGCGTGCTCAGCTGGGTTGCGCAGACCCAGCAGAAGATGCAGCGGCAGCTTGCCGGGGCCGTAAAAGACCTCAAGAGCGGCAACGCCGTGGGCGCGGCCCTGTTCCTGGCAGGCCTGAGCTTCGTCTATGGCGTCGTCCATGCCGTCGGCCCGGGCCATGGCAAGGCGATCATCTCGTCCTACGTCGTCGCCAACGAGGAGACGGTGCGGCGCGGCATTCTCATTTCCTTCCTTGCCGGCGGGCTCCAGGCGCTGACCGCCGTGGCGCTTGTCAGCCTGCTGCTCGTGGCGCTGAACGCGACGGGGCTCCAGGTCAATGCCTGGACCAACCAGCTTGAGACGGTGAGCTACGCGATGATCGCGCTGGTTGGCCTTATCTGCTGGTGACCGAGATCGTGCGTCTGTGGCGGCGTTGGCGGACCGCCGCAAGGTCAGCCGCCTGCGCATCGTCATCATGATCATGCTCACGAGCCGACCACGCATGACCATGACGATCACCATGACCATCACGGTCACGACCATGCCGACGGTGAGGCGTGCAGTCACATCGTGGATGCCCGGGACATCGCTGGGCCGCTGTCGTGGCGCAAGGTGGCGGCGGTGGTGGTCTCGGTCGGCATCAGGCCGTGCTCGGGCGCCATCCTCGTTCTCGTCTTCGCGCTCACGCAAGGTCTGTTCTGGGCGGGGGTCGCGGCGACCTTCGCCATGGCCTTCGGCACCGCCATCACCGTCGCCGCCCTGGCCACGCTGGCGCTCGGCTCGCGCGAGCTCATGCTGAAGCTCGGTGGTGGCAACAGGGCTTGGGCTGAGGCGGTGTGGACCACATGCGCCATAGGCGGGGCGCTGGTGGTGCTCATGGCCGGCCTGCTTCTCTTCGCGGCCTCGCTGGGACCGGCCAGGCCGTTCTAAGTCCGAGCAAATTCGCGACTTCCGAAACAATCTTGCGGCTTGGCGCGTTGATCATCGAAGCCACAGCCAAAGTCATAGGAGGTCCCATGACCGACATCAGCGACAAACGAATCATGATTCTGGCAGCCACCGGCTTCGAGCAGTCGGAGTTGATGGTGCCGAAGCAGAAGCTCGAGGAAGCCGGCGCCAAGGTCGATATCGTATCCCTCAAGGTCGGCCGGATCCGGGGCTGGAAGGATGGCGATTGGGGCGAGTCCGTCGATGTCGACCGCACGATCGATGCGGTCACCGTCGATGAGTACGACGCGCTCGTCATTCCCGGCGGGCAGATCAACCCCGACCTGCTGCGCGCCGATGAGGATGCCGTCGCCTTCGTGCGCGACTTCTTCGACAGCAAGAAGCCGCTCGCGGCTATCTGCCACGCGCCTTGGGTGCTGGTGGAAGCGGGCGTCGTCAAGGGACGCCAGATGACGTCCTATCATTCGATGGCGACGGACGTGAAGAATGCCGGCGCTCATTGGGTCGACAAGAAGGTCGTGGTCGATCAGGGGCTTATCACCAGCCGTAACCCGGACGATCTTGATGCGTTCTGCGCCAAGATCATCGAGGAGGTGGAGGAAGGTTCCCATCAGGCCCGCAAGGTCGCCTGACCGCAGATTTCACCGACTGACAACATTTGGGCCGGACCCCGCATCCCGGGCCAAATTTTTGACCTCCGCGACGCGTGATTTCGGCGCGCCTGGCAAGCCGGTTGCGGCCTGGGTCTCGCGCCGAAAATGATATTCTTATTGTCGCACCGCAATTGCGGTCGGGGCGTAAGACGCCCTACATCTCAGTCGCAAAATACCCGTCCCCAATGTCAGGAGAGTAGTGATGGCGCTTCAACTCGGCGATACCGCCCCGGATTTCGAGGCCGATACCACCGAAGGTCGAATCCGGTTTCATGAGTGGCTCGGCGATTCTTGGGCCGTCATGTTTTCCCATCCGAAAGACTTCACCCCGGTCTGCACCACCGAACTTGGCTATATGGCCAAGATCAAGCCCGAGTTCGACAAGCGGGGCGTGAAGCTCATCGGCTTGAGTGTCGATCCCGTCGAAATGCACAAGAAGTGGATGGCCGACATCAAGGATACGCAAGGCAGCGCGGTCAACTATCCGATGATCGGGGACCCGGACCTGACGATCGCCAAGCTCTACGGCATGCTGCCGGCGGGCACCGCCGGTACGTCGGAAGGCCGCACGGCCGCCGACAATCAGACCGTGCGCAACATCTTCATCATCGGGCCGGACAAGAAGGTCAGGCTGATCATGGTCTATCCGATGACCACCGGGCGCAATTTCAACGAGGTGCTCCGGGTGATCGACTCCATGCAGCTTACCGCCAAGCATCGCGTGGCGACGCCGGTCAATTGGCAGCCCGGCGATGACGTCATCATCGGCGGATCGGTCACGGACGAAGAGGCCAAGACCATCTATCCCGACGGTTGGAAGTCGCCCAAGCCCTATATCCGCATCGTGCCGCAGCCCAAGGGTTGAGGCAGCGGCGATCTCAGATGTCGGTTCGGCTGGCTGCGGCAAATGCCAGTGGAACACCGGCAATTTCGGTTGGATGCTCTTGGTGGCTTCGTGCTAGAAGCGGATGCCTACAAATCATACCGGTTCGTAGCCAAATGGAACGCTGAGTCGGCGCCTTCGGGGCTGGCCAGAACGCCGGGCAAAAAAATAATGGTTGATCCAAGCAGTCCGGATTCGCCCGGAGGCGGGGAAGACCCGCGCGAGTGCGCTAAGCAGATCGCCGATCAGATCGCACCCTTAATGAAGGTGGCGCGGTCGAAGCGATTTGACTTTCTGGCTTATCTCCTCGCCATGGCTGTCAGGGAGGCGCGACGGCTGGCGCGCGATGATCGCTGAGTCTTCGTGGTTCACCCAAGCTGCTAGACTACGTCCATGGGACCCACGGACCACGAACTGCCGAAGACTCCGGCGCTCACCGTCGATTGCGTCATTTGCGATCCGGACGGGCGCGTCCTCCTTATCCGCCGCAAGAATGAGCCGTTCAAGGGCGCCTTCGCGCTGCCCGGAGGCTTCGTCGATCTCGGTGAGACCGTCGAGGCGGCGTGCCGCCGGGAGGTGCGCGAGGAAACCGGCCTGTCGGTCGCCGATCTTACGCTGGTCGGCGTTTACTCGGATCCTGGGCGCGACCCGCGGGGGCATACGGTAAGCGTCGTGTTCACGGCCAGGCTGTCTTCAGCAGAGCCGCCGATGGCCGGCGACGATGCGGACGCCGCCGAATGGGTGGCGGACTGGCGGGCCCAGCGGCTCGCTTTCGATCACGCGAAAATCCTTGAAGATGCGGCACATTTGGAGGCGAAGCGGGCCAGAGACTAGGCGCGTTGGGCCCGATGGCCTATCTAGGTGTGGAGTCACGGCTCTTGGAGCTTTGAGGAATCGCCGAATGAATGAAACGCCGCTAACGGGCGCTTTCGCTGAGCCCTTTGATTGCCGTGCGGGTGTCTTCGGCAAGATCGGGGTCTTGCTGGTCAATCTCGGCACGCCGGACGACACCGACTATTGGTCCATGCGGCGCTATCTCAAGGAGTTCCTCTCCGACCGCCGCGTGATCGAAGTGAACCGGGTGCTGTGGTGGCTGATCCTGAATGGCATCGTGCTCACCACGCGGCCGTCGAAGAGTGGCGAAGCCTACCGCTCCATCTGGAACGAAGAGCTCGACGAATCGCCGTTGCGCACAATCACAAGAGCGCAAAGCAAGAAGGTCGCGGCGGCGCTCGGCCACCGCAGTGAGATCGTCGTCGACTGGGCCATGCGCTATGGGAAGCCCAGCATCGCCGCCGGGGTGGATGCCCTGATCAAGCAGGGCTGCGAGAGGCTGCTCGTGTTTCCGCTCTATCCGCAATATGCCGCGGCGACCACGGCGACCGTGAACGACACGGTCTTCGACAAGCTCAAGACGATGCGCTGGCAGCCGGCGATCCGGACCGTGCCGCCTTACCCGAAAGATCCCGTCTATATCGCGGCGCTTGCGGACTCCATCCACACGCAGCTGGCGACGCTCGACTTTGAGCCCGAGGTCATCATCGCCTCGTTCCATGGGCTGCCGAAGGCCTATGTGGACAAGGGCGATCCTTATCAGTGCCAGTGCATGGATACGGTCGACGCTTTGCGCATGGCGCTCGGGCCGCTCGGCGACAAGCTCAAACTGACTTTCCAGTCGCGCTTTGGCCGCGCCGAGTGGCTGCAGCCCTATACGGATAAGACGGTGGAGGCGCTGGCCCGCGATGGGGTGAAGCGGATCGCCGTTCTCACGCCGGGCTTCGCCGCCGATTGCGTTGAGACGCTGGAGGAGATCTCGGTCGAGGCCAAAGAGATCTTCCTTGAGCATGGCGGCGAAAAATTCAGCTTCATCCCGTGCCTCAATGACAGCGAGGGTGGCATTCGCGTTCTCGTCCATCTCATCGAGCGGGAGCTCAAGGGCTGGGTGTAGAGAGACGATGAGGGTGGGATCATGCGCGGGGGACGGCTTCAGCCCTATTGCCTGGCACTCCTCCTCGCCGGTTGCGCCACGCCCATGACCATGCGTGAGATCGAGGCGGTGCAGCCCAATTGCGCCCGCATCGACAAGCAGATCGCCACCCTCGAGCAGGAGAAAGCCCAGAACGATCAGCGGCTTGTCGCCGGCGTGCAGTCCGTGGCGCCAGCGCTGGCCGCGCTCAACATCATTGGCGGCACCTATGGCACGAATGTTTCCATCGCCACCGGTAATTGGGCTCGCGCCATCGACCGCAAGCTCGCGGCGCTCCGCCGTGCCAAAAAGCAGTGCTGAGAAGCGGTGCTAAGTCGCACTCCTGCCAAACGCCGGCCCTAAGGGTTGGAGAGGCGCATGCGGACGCGTATCTTGCCACCGCATCTTGCGCGAGGAGGGGACGATGGTGCGCGCGGCCATTTCGTTGATTTGTCTTGGCTTGTCATTGCTGATCGTGGCGCCGGCGCGGGCTGCCGACGGGCTCGCCGCGTTCATCGACGTTGCCGGGGCGCCTGGCGACGGCGAGCAGGCGCTGGAACGCGCTCTGTCCAACCGCTTGGCGAACGAGGGGTTCACCGTCACCGGCACGCCCGCGGTCAACGCCTATGAAATCCAAGGGACGGTCAGGATGTCGCCGGCGGAGCGCGGCCAAGAGAATATCCGCATCGACTGGACGGTCTTCGGCCCCGAGGGCACGCGGCTCGGCAACGTGACGCAAATCAAGGTGATCCGCAAAGGCTCGCTCGACCTGAGATGGGGTGCGGCGGCGGATGCGGCGGCGGCGGCGGCGGCGCAAGACATCCTCAAGCTGCTGCCGCAGTGAGTGACAAACCGCACAAAGCCGGCGCGTGAGCTGGCTTGGCCCCTTAAAACGTCACCAGCCCCCCACTATTTATGGACTGCCGCAATCGGCGCGCGCGCGATACGCTTAAGCCCAACCGGCAGCGCCGCCGGACACCCTGGGGAGAGTGCCATATGTTCGGCTTCGATATTTTCGTCCTTGCCCTACTCGTCCTGTTCGTCGTGCTCGTCATCTCGGCGGTCAAGATCGTGCCGCAAGGCTACAACTACACGGTCGAGCGCTTTGGCCGCTACACGCGCACGCTCCATTCCGGCCTCACCCTGATCATCCCCTTCATCGACCGCATCGGCCGCAAGCTCAATGTGATGGAGCAGGTGATCGAGGTGCCGAGCCAGGAGGTGATTACCAAGGACAACGCCATGGTTCGCGTCGACGGCGTCGCCTTCTTCCAGGTGCTCGATGCCGCGCGCGCGAGCTACGAGGTGACCAATCTCGAGGTGGCCATCCTCAATCTCACGATGACCAATATCCGCACGGTGATGGGCTCCATGGATTTGGACAAGCTCCTGTCCGAGCGGGACGAGATCAATCACCGGCTGCTCAAAGTGGTCGATGACGCGACCCATAGCTGGGGCATCAAGGTCACACGTATCGAGATCAAGGATATCGAGCCGCCGCGCGACCTGGTCGATTCCATGGCGCGGCAGATGAAGGCCGAACGCGACAAGCGCGCGGCGATTCTGGTGGCCGAGGGCGAACGGCAGGCGGCGATCCTGTCGGCGGAAGGCTCCAAGCAGGCGCAGATCCTGGCGGCGGAAGGGCGCCGCGAGGCCGCCTATCGCGACGCCGAGGCCCGCGAGCGCGAGGCCGAGGCCGAGGCCAAGGCCACGGCCATGGTCAGCGAGGCCATCAACAAAGGCAGCGCGCAGGCGATCAACTATTTCGTGGCCAATAATTATATCGGCGCGCTGAAGGCGCTGGCCGAAGCCAAGAACCAGAAGGTGCTGATCATGCCGGTCGAGGCGTCCTCGGTGATCGGCGCCATCGCCGGCATCACCGAGATCGCGCGGGAGGCCTTCGGCAATGGGGGCGACGAGGCCCCGGCAAAGCCGCAAGGCGGCCAGCGCGGACGCGGGTCCGTGCCGAACGCCTAGGAGGCCAAGTGATGGAAGCGATCCTCGAGCTTGGCGCCTGGAGCTGGATGATTCTCGCCGCTGTCCTGTTGGTGCTTGAACTGGTGGCGCCGGGCATCTTTTTCATGTGGTTCGGGCTTGCGGCGCTGGCGACTGGGCTCATCATGTTCCGCTACGATCTCGGCTGGCAGTGGCAGCTCCTCTGGTTTTGCGGGCTGTCGCTGGCCGCGGTGCTGATCGCCAACCGTTATCTCCGCAAACATCCGCAGGACAGCGAGCAACCGCTGCTGAACCGGCGCGCCGCCCAGCTTATCGGCCAGTCCTTCGATCTCGTCGATCCGATCGAGAACGGGCGCGGCAGCATCCATTCCGGCGACACGATCTGGCGGGTGGAGGGGCCCGCGCTGCCGAAAGGCGCGCGGATCACGGTGGTGGGCGTCGACGGAACGGTGCTCAAAGTGGCACTGGCCGACAGCGGTGGCTAGACCCGTCCTCAGACCTCGATCTGGCCGATCTCGTGAATCTCTCTGATCTCGTCGGGGATGTTGGCGGATTTCTCCCCATGCGGCCACGACCCTTGGGCGATCCTGGTGCGCCCCGATCCACTGACGACGACGTCGGTGAAGCCGGCGTCGCGGAACTTGGCGGCGACCATCTCGTTGGACGCCGCGCTTTGGAAGAGGCCTAACAGGATCGTGGCCCGGTAGCGTTTGCCCTCGCGGACGGTGAAGCGCGGCATTGGTCCCTCTTTGTATCAACCGATATCGTGAAGTCAGCGTTTGGCGAACCATTCCCCTACGGCCTCGCGTCCGGTCTCGTCGAGAAGGAGCCGGAGCTTGGTGCGGCGGAGCAGAAAATCCTCCGCCGTCATGGCGTCCTCGACCGCCACCGTATAGTCGAGCTCGGCGCGGGGAACACCGGGAGCGATCTCCGCAGCTGATGCCGGGTCGGCCTCGATGCGGGTGAACAAACCATCGATCTTGTCGCCATAGGTGAGGGCCCATCGCCGCCGGGTCGCAAGCGGCACCGCTGCCGGCCCCTGCTCGGCTTGCGCCAGCAGCGTGTTTCGCGGGAGCGTGCCGCCATAGAGCTGCACGTCCTTGGTCCAGGGGCCGCTCATCTCTAAGCCGAACGTGCTCAGCATGAACAGCACATCCTCGGCCAAGGCGCGGTGGGTGGTGAGCTTGCCGCCATAAAGGGTAATGAAGCCGCCGGTGCCTTGCGCGCAGGCCGCCAGCGAGGGGCTGCGGCTGATGCGGCTCGGCTTCTCCTCGGTGCCGCCGTGAAGCGCGCGCACGCCCGACCAGGTGAAGATGATGTCCCGTTCGGTGACCGTTCTGCCTGGGTTGGTGAAATAGCGGTTATAGGCATGGACCAGATAGGCCTTCTCGTCAGCCGAGCAGTGGGCTGAGCTAGGATCACCGTCATGAGGAACGTCGGTGGTGCCAACGATGAGAAAGCGTCCGTCGAGCCAGGGCATGACGAACACGATGCGCTCGCCGTCGTCTTGCAGCGTATAGGCGCACGGTGCGGGCGGGTCCGGCATGGGCAGCACGATGTGGCTGCCGCGTACGAGACGCAACGGATGCGGCTCGGGTGCGGCCTCCGTCAGGGCATCGACCTGGGGGACGTATGGCCCGGCGGCATTGACGATGAAGCGCGTCTCGACCCGCCGCTTTTGCCCGCGCTCATCGAGCTCGACGGCATAGCCGTTCTCCAGGCCGGCGATGGCCGTGACGGCACGGCAATTGAGGATATCGGCGCCGCGGGCGCGGGCGTCGAGAATCACGCTGAGCGTCAACCGCGCATCGTCGGTCTGGCAGTCGTGATAGTGCAGAACCGCGCTGAGGTTCTCGTGGCGCAGGCGTGGAAGACGCGCGGTTTCCTCGCCGGACAGCCTGCCGCTGGCCGGCAAGCCGTCACCCATGGAGAGCACGTCGTAGAGCGCGAGCCCGGCATGGATGAACCATGGGCTTCGATTCTGCCAGCGATAGATCGGCAGGAGGAATTTCAATGGCGCCACGAGATGGGGCGCGGTCCTCAGCAGCTCGGCGCGCTCGACCAGGGACTCGCGCACGAGCTTAAGCTCCAAATGTTCGAGGTAGCGCAAGCCGCCATGGATGAGCTTGGAGGAGGCGGATGAGGTGGCGCAGGCGTAATCGCCCTTCTCGGCAAGCAGCACCTTCAGCCCGCGGCCTGTGGCGTCGCGGGCGACGGCCGCGCCATGAATGCCGCCGCCAACGATCACGAGGTCGAACGTTTCCGTGGTCACGACGTTATGATCCTAAAGCCGCCGCCATGCCGTTCTTGGCCTGGAGGAAGGGTTAACTGCCTTGTGCAAGGCTTTTGCCGTCTGCGGGCGTGCTATCGCCATGTTGCCGTGCCTACTCTACACTGAACGCTGTTCTCAACGCCCGCCCGGAAGGAATAATGGCAGATATCGTCATCATCAATCCACGCTTCGACATCTCGTTCTGGGGGTTGGAGCATTGCATGCCCCTGTTCGGCAAGCGCGCCAATCTGCCGGTATCCTGCCTTGCGCTGCTCGCGGCGCTCGTGCCCGACCACCACCAGGTCACGCTGATCGACGAGAATGTGGAAGAGATCGATTTCGACCGTCTCGGCCGCGCCGATCTCGTCTGCCTGACGGGCATGAGCATCCAGGGCACACGGCTTCTGGAGATTCTGGATGAGGTCAAGTCGCGCGGCGTCACGGTCGTGGTCGGCGGACCCATGGCGACGGTCGAGCCGGAGATTTTGGAGGGTGAGGCCGACGTCATCTTTGTCGGCGAAGCGGATGAGACGTGGCCGCGCTTCTTGCGCGAGTGGGAGCAAGGTATCCACCAGGTCCGCTACGAGCAGACCGAGAAGACCGACATGGCGACCCTGCCGCTGCCGCGCGTCGAGCTGCTTAAAGCAGAGCGCTATATGTTCGGCAGCCTGCAGATCTCCCGTGGCTGCCCTTTCACTTGCGAGTTCTGCGACATCATCGTCACTTTCGGCCGGAGGCCGCGCCTGAAGACGAGCGCGCAGGTCTTGGCGGAACTCGAGTCGTTCGAGCGCGCCGGGTTGAAGATCGTGTTCGTGGTCGACGACAATCTCATCGGCAACAAGAAGGCGATCAAGGAAGTCCTGCGCGACATCATCGCCTGGCAGCAAGAGCGCGCTTATCCGCTGACCCTGTTCACCGAGGCGTCGCTCGATCTCGCCGAGGACGACGAGCTCATGGAGCTCATGGGTCTCGCCGGCTTCCAGAGCGTGTTCATCGGCATCGAGACGCCGAACGAGGACTCCCTGAAGGAGACCAAGAAGCTTCAGAATGTGCGGCCAAATGCCGGCTCGCTGCTGGAGCGCGTGCATCGCGTTCAGGCGCATGGCCTGGACGTGTGGTGCGGCATGATCGTCGGCTTCGACCACGACGATCCGTCCATCTTCGAGGTGATGCCGAAGTTCCTGGCCGAGACGCGGATCTCGGCGGCGCTGATCGGTCTCCTGCACGCGATCCCGACCACGCCGCTCTACGACCGGCTCAAGCAGGCCGGGCGGTTGAACGATCACGATGCGGCGGACCTTTACGGCACCAATGTCGTGCCGCTTGGCATGTCCCCGGAGGCGCTGCGCGACGGCTTCATCCAGGTGATGCAGGAATGCTATGCACCTGACGCGTACTTCCAGCGCCTCGACGACCAATTCTTCGGCGAGAACTTCAAGTTCGTCATGCATGAGCTCCCCTATTGGAAAAGCCATCGCCTGGCCTGGATCAAGCGGAGCTTATTCAATTACGTGAAGTTCGGCGCCGTGGCCTCCAGGTTATTGTCGGTGGTGAAGGACGACGCTTTGCGGGCGCGATATAAACAGCAGCTGTCGCGCGTGGTGCGCCGGCGCTGGCGCGAGCCGCATATCTTGTTCATCTACACGATCAAGGTGGCGATGCACTATCACTACTCCGCGCTCGCCCATGCTCTCGCCCAGGTCGACGATAAGACCGGTGCCATGCCGGATGCCGGGCGGTCGTTCTCCCGCGCCAAGCGGCCCACCGAGGCCGCTGCCGCCTGATCGACAATTAGGTGTCTGACTAGGCGACGCCGGCGCGCAGCAAATCGTGCACGTGGATGATGCCGACGGGCCGTCCGTCCTCGACGACGAAGAGGGTGGTGATGGCCGAGGCGTTGATCACCTCGAGTGCGGCACTGGCCAAAAGGTCTGGTGTGACTGTCTTAGGCGCCGCCGTCATGATCTCCACCGTGCGCTTGCTCAAGAGCGACGAGCCCATATGGCGGCGCAAGTCGCCGTCGGTGATGATGCCCAGAAGCAATCCGTTGGCGTCGACGACACCAAGGCAGCCGAGGGCTTTCTCTGTCATGACCACGATGGCTTCCGACATGACGAGGTCGACATCAGCAAGCGGCAGCCGGTCGCCCTTGTGCATCAGATCGCCGACGAATTTCAGCCGGGCGCCGAGCTGGCCGCCGGGATGCAGCGCCTTGAAGTCGATCGCGGTGAAGCCCTTGCTTTCGAGCAAGGCGATGGCGAGGCAGTCGCCGAGAGCGAGCTGCATGACCGTGGACGTCGTCGGCGCAAGCCCGTGCGGGCAGGCCTCCTTGGCATGCGGCAGGGCGAGCACGACTTCCGCGGCTTGGCCGAGGGTCGAATTGGGGTTCGACGTCACCGCGATGAGCGGTACGGCAAAGCGCCGCGAGTAGGAGACAATATTGCCGAGCTCGACGGTTTCGCCCGACCAGGAGAAGGCGAGGATCGCGTCGTCGCGGGTGATCATGCCGAGGTCGCCGTGGCTCGCCTCGCTCGGGTGGACGAAATAGGCCGGCGATCCGGTGGAGGAGAGAGTGGCGGCGACCTTCAGCCCGACATGACCGCTCTTGCCCATGCCGGTGACGATGACCCGGCCGCGGCAGGCGCGGAGCATCGCCAAGGCCTCGGCAAAGCCTTCGGCGAGATGGGTGCCGAGCGCGGCTTGCAGTGCGCTCAGGCCCTCGGCCTCCAATTGAAGGGTCCGCGTGGCGGAGTTGACCGCTTCGTTGCGGTCCTCGATTGGTGACGGATCCCGCTTCAGGCCGACCGGCATCTGGTGTTCCCCCTTTGTGACGGTTGGGATTCTAGCACGGAATAAGGCGGCGAAAGGTCCAAGGCGGGGCCATTTCGAAACAGGCCTAAACGGCTCGTTAACCCTCTTGCTCCTAGGCTCAGCTTGTCAAACGGGCCTGGGGCCAGGAGGCCACAATATCGTGGATTCCGTGCGTTTTCCCAGCGCCGATCGAGGGTGCGTCCTTGCCGCGTCGCCACACGTCCAGCGCAGCGGGCGCTCTCGCTGCAGCCCTAACCGTCGCCGTACTGGCGCCGGCCGCCGCTCAAGATGCGGCGAGCCCGCCGTTGCGCGGCAGTATCGGCGCGCAACAAGCAGCGAGCGATGCGCCGGACTCTGCCGCCAGCCGCAGGCGGCGCCAGTCCATCGGCAGCCAGTCGGGGCAGGGGGGCAACAGCACCAATACCGGGGCCGCCGCGCCCGATAATCTCGCCGACGATACCTCCTTGACGCCCACGCCGCCGGCGCCGCCGCCGCCTCTCGGCGGGCTGGGCGACGAGGGGGCCGAGCCGATACCCGCCGTCCCCGAATTCGGCATCACCAACGCCGCCGGAGAGCCTCTGATCGAGCCTCCCAGCACGGACGACGACGATCTGGACCAACTGCCGTTGCCGCCCAAGGGCCATGAACTCGATCCTTACGTGCCGATCGGCATGAAGCTCGGCAGCTTTCTGCTGTTCACTGAGGCCGAGATCGGCACCATCCTCACCGATAACGTACTCGGCACGCGGACAAGACCGCAGCCCGATGCAGCCTTTGAGTTCGCCCCCAATGTCCGCCTTGAGTCCAATTGGAGTCGGCATTTCTTCAGTGCCTCGTTCGACGCCGACCGGAGCTGGTACAAAGACTTCGGCGTCGAGGACGACAAAAGCTATTTTGCCCAGCTCAGGGGCCGTCTCGACGTGACCCGGCGCACCCATCTGGAGCTCGAGCTTGGCAAGTCGCAGACCCAGGAAGGGCGGAACTCGATCAGCCTGACCGACATCGCGGGCATCCAGACCAATGTTCAAGAGCAGCACATTACCGCCGGAGCCGATCACACTTTCAACCGGCTGACGCTCAAGCTCGAGGGCAGCGTCGCCAACTACGATTACAGCGACCTGGGCGGCACGCCATTCGGCGTCATCGATCCCTCGGTACCGACCATCATCCCGACGCGGGATATCCGTGACTATCGCGAGGACGAACTGACGCTGCGCAGCACCTATGAGTTGAAGCCCCAGATGGGGGTGTTTGTGGAGGGCGGGATCAGCCAGGAAGTGTACCGGCAGCCGGTGAGCGTGAATGGGATCACGCGCGACTCGTCCGGCTATGAGCTTCTGTCCGGCATGACCTTCGCGACCAGCAGTGCGCTGACCGGCGAGGTCAGCATCGGTTGGGGCGAGCAAACATCGATCGATGATTCCGTGACGCCCATCGAGGGCTTACTGCTCAACGCGGACGTCATCTGGCTGCCGACGCCGATGACCATGGTCGAATTCCTGGCGCGCTCGGAGGTGAGCACCTCAACCTTGGTGGACTCGCTCGGGGCCATCGATCGCTTCTATGAGCTGTCGCTACAGCATGCGTTCTGGCGCTTTCTCGTGGTGCGCGGCTTCGGGTCGTACGAGATCGCCGACTACGCCGGCAGCACCCTGGTCGATGAGCGGGTCAAGGGAGGCGCATCCGCCGAGTACTACTTCAACCCGACCATGTCGGTTTATGCCCGCTACGAGTACACGGACTTTTTCTCCAGCGACCGGCTCAGCGACTTCAACCAGAATGAAGTGCGGATCGGCATGCGCATCCGGCACTGAGGCCGGACCAATCAGATCAGCTTCTTGATCTCGGCGAGGACCGCGTCGCGCAGCTCGGGCCGTTCCAGCGCATAGGCGATATTGGCGGCAAGGAAGCCCGGCTTGGAGCCGCAATCGAAGGCGCGGCCATCATATTCCAAGGCATAGAACGGTTGCTTGGCGAGCAGCGCCAGCATGGAGTCGGTGAGTTGGATCTCCCCGCCCGCACCCTTCTCCTGCGCCGACAGCAGATCGAAAATCTCGGGCTGCAGGATATAGCGGCCGAGAATGGTGAGGTTGGAGGGCTCGGTGCCGGGCGCCGGCTTCTCCACCATGCCGGTGATGGGAAACACCTTGCCGTCAGCCTCGCCGACCGCGGCCACGCCGTAATTCTTGACCTGGTCGTCGGGCACCGGCTCCACGGCGATGATATTGCCGCCGTATTCGTCATAGACGTCGAGCATCTGGGCGAGGCAGCTCTTGCCGGGCGTCTGCACCAAGACGTCGGGCAGAAGCAGCGCGAAGGGCTCATTGCCGATGATGTCGCGGGCGCACCACACGGCATGGCCGAGCCCCAAGGGCTCCTGCTGGCGGACGAAGCTGCAGCATCCGGCGCCGGGCAGGTCTGCGTTGAGCGCCTCGAGCTCGGCGGTCTTGCCGCGGGCGGCCAGCGTTTCCTCGAGCTCGGGCTGCTTGTCGAAATGATCCTCGATGGCGCCTTTGTTGCGGCCGGTGACGAAGATGAAATGCTCGATGCCGGCGGCGCGGGCCTCATCGACCACGTGCTGGATCAGCGGCCGGTCGACCACGGTCAGCATCTCTTTCGGCATGGCCTTGGTGGCCGGCAGGAAGCGGGTGCCGAGCCCCGCGACGGGGAACACGGCCTTGCGGACGCGAGCAGGCATTCAGTCCTCGTTAGGCTTAACGGTTGGTTGCCGAAGGCGGGTCCCACCCCAGAGCTTAGAAGTCCTTCAATCTCTTTGCGATAGCTAGCAGTGAATTGCAAATCGATTGCGGGGAGCGGAGATCGTGAGCGTTCTGGTTACCGGCGGGGCCGGCTTCATTGGCAGTCACATGGCGCTCGAGCTGCTCGACGCCGGTGAGGACGTGCTCGTCCTCGACAATCTTTCCACGGGCTTCCGCTGGGCCGTGCCGGATGGCGCCAAGTTCGTTGAAGGCAATGTCGGCAACCACAACCTCGTGCGCCGGCTTCTGCTGCGGAATTCCGTCGACGCCATACTCCACTTCGCCGGCTCCATCGTCGTGCCCGAATTCGGTCGCCGATCCGCTCGGCTACTATCTCAACAACACCTGCAACTCGCGGTCCCTGCTCGCCTGCGCGGTGGAGACCAAGATTCCGAACTTCATCTTCTCCTCGACCGCCGCGGTCTACGGCATGCCGGAGATCAACCCGGTCACCGAGGACGCGACGCTTCAGCCGATCTCGCCCTATGGCAGCTCCAAGCTGATGACTGAGACCATGCTGGCCGATACGGCCAAGGCGCATCCGTTGCGCTTCGTGGCCTTGCGCTACTTCAATGTCGCCGGCGCCGATCCGAAAGGCCGCAGCGGACAATCGAGCCCTCGGGCGACGCATCTCATCAAGGTGGCGTCGGAGGCGGCGCTCGGCATGCGGCCTTATCTCGAAGTCTACGGCACCGACTATGAGACGCCGGACGGCACGTGCATCCGGGACTACATTCACGTGAGCGATCTCGTACGCGCTCATCTCGACGCGCTGCGCTATCTGCGCGAAGGCGGGGAGAGCATCGTGCTGAACTGCGGCTATGGCGAGGGCTATTCGGTGCTCGACGTGGTCGAGGCGGTGAAGCGGGCCTCGGGCACGGATTTCGCGGTTCGCACTGCGGAGCCCCGGCCAGGCGATCCGGCCGCGCTCGTGGCGGGCGCCGGCCGCATCCAAGACGTGCTGGGCTGGAAGCCCCGCCTCAATAATCTCGACACTATCGTCGAGGATGCGCTCGCCTGGGAGAAGCGCCTGCGAGGTCTTCGCGCCGGCTCCCGCGCCGCCTCCTAGAGGTTTCGCGGTTTTCGCCTTTTCAGCGTCAAATCCGATCTGCACAATCGGGGTCCACGCGCCGAATCGCTTGGGCTCCGAGGAGAATGCATGTCTTTGCGCAAATACGCGCTATTGCGGGCTGAATTTGCGGCAGCGCTCGCCTTGAGCCTTGTGTTCCTGCTCACCGCATCGGGCGCGCGGGCCGCCGATGCGGTGACCACCTATAAGAACGCGGTCGAGACGCGGTTCGACCAGTGGCTGCAAGGATTGTGGCCGGAGGCGGAAGCCGCGGGCGTGTCGCGCAAGACCTTCGACGGCCAGTTGAAAGGCCTCAAGCTCGACTGGTCGTTGCCGCAACTCGTTCCCCCTGACCCGGCGTTTCCGGGAGGCCCGGCGCTGCCTGCCGCGATGAAGCCGAAGCCGCGTCACCAGGCCGAGTTCGACGTGCCGGAACGCTATTTCAGCAAGAGCAGTCTCGATGCCTTGGCCGCCACGGGGCGCAGCAAATACAGGCAGCTCGCGCCACAGCTTACGGCGATCCAAAAGCAATATGGCGTGCCGGGGAGCATCATCGTGGCCATCTGGGGCCGGGAGACCGGCTTTGGCGGCGCGGCGCTGCCCTACGACGCCATCTCGGCCATCGCGACCCAGGCCTTCATGGGACGGCGGCCCGATGAGTTCCGCCCGCAGCTTATCGGCGCCCTCAAGATCATCCAGCTCGGCCATGCCACCCGCGCAGAGATGAGAAGCTCCTGGGCGGGCGCCATGGGCCATACGCAATTCCTGCCCGGCGACTTCGAGGACTACGCGGTGGATTTCGACGGCGACGGCAGGCGTGATATCTGGAACTCGGTGCCGGACGCGCTGGCGTCAGCCGGCAATTCGCTGCACAGCCAAGGCTGGGACGGCAAACAGCCCTGGGCCTATGAAGTCGAGCTTCCCAAGGACTTCGATTGCATGCGTCAGGGGCCGGACCAGGCGCTGCCCATCAGTGAGTGGATCGATCTTGGCGTGAGCCGCGTGCGCGAGCGCCCCTTTCCGAAAGAGCGCCTCGGCGACTGGACCTTCCTCGTCCTTCCGGCTGGGATGAAGGGTCCCGCCTTCCTCGCCACCACCAATTTCTCGGTGTTGAAGCTCTATAACAACTCCGACGTCTACGCGATTTTCGTTGGCCATGTGGCCGACATGATCGCCTACAATTCGCCGGCCGAGTTCGTCGGCGCATGGCTGCCGGTCGAACGCTTTCCCCGCGACCGTATCCAGCGCTTCCAGGAAGTGCTGGTGGCGCAAGGGCACGATGTGGGCAAGGTCGACGGGCTGGTCGGCTTCAAGACACGGCAGGCCATCGGGGCGCAGGAGAAGAAATTCAAGCTGCCGCTCACCTGCTACCCCAGCTCTGCCCTGGTCGACCGGGTGCTCAAAAGTGCGAGCGGCCCGTAGCGCCGTCGAAATATAATTGGGCTTGGGGTTGGGCTGCCTAGGTTTTGCCCGGTCCGGTTGCTAGATTGCAGCATGCGAATCGCTGGATCCCCTAAAACATTGATGTTCGGCGCTATATCGGCGCTCACCTTCGCCCTGGTGCCGCAAGGCCCGGCCTATGCGGACAAATTTCAGACCTGCGTGAAGAGCTTCTGGCCGGCCGCCAAGCGCGCTGGGGTCAGTTGGGACACGTTCGAGAAGGCGACCTCCGGGATCAAGCTTGATCCCGAGGTGATCGAAGCCGCCAACTATCAGCCCGAATACAAGAAGCCGATCGGCGAATATGTCGACCGGGCCGTCTCGCCCAAGCGGCTGGAGAAGGGCAAGGAGAAGCTCGTCGAATACAAGGCGCTGCTCGACCAGCTCGAAGCCAAATACGGCGTCGACCGGCATATCATCGTGGCCATCTGGGGCGTTGAATCGAATTACGGCGATCAGCCGGGCGACAAGAATGTCATCCAGTCACTGATGACGCTCGCCTGCTCCGGCACCAAGGCCAGTTTCGCGCGCGGGCAGATCGTCTCGGCGTTGAAGATCCTGCAACGCGGCGACGTTTCCCATGAGGCGATGAACGGCTCGTGGGCCGGCGCCATGGGTCACACCCAATTCATCCCGACGACCTATTCGGCTTACGCCGTAGACACTGACGGCGACGGGCGCCGCGACATTTGGGGCACCGTTCCCGACGCTCTCGGTTCGACGGCGGCCTATCTCAAGGTCTCCAAGTGGATTCCCGGCCAAACCTGGGGCTATGAGGTCAAACTGCCGAAAGGCCTCGATCCCAAACGGATCAGCGAGAGCACCTATAAGTCGCTCGGCCAATGGGAGAAGCTCGGCGTCGTCCGCATCAACGGAAAGCCGTTTCCGCGTGCGGGCGACAAGGCGACGCTATTCGCGCCGGAAGGCACTGACGGACCCGTCTTCCTCGTGCTCAACAATTTCCGCTCGATCCTTCGCTACAACCAGGCGAAGTCCTATGCGCTGGCGGTGGGCCATTTGGCCGACCGGCTTGCCGGCTATGGGCCCTTCGTCAAGCCATGGCCCACGGGAGAGAACCGGCTATCGCTCGAACAGCGCATGGAACTGCAACAGGATCTGATCGCTCTCGGCCATTTGGAGGGCGAGGTGGACGGGATCATCGGCAGCGGCACGCTGGAGGGCGTTCGATCCTATCAACGTGCCAAGGGCCTGGCAGTCGACGGCTATCCGACGCTGACCATTTTGAACAAATTGCGGGCCGAGGCGCCCCCACCACCGCCCGCCGTCCCGCAGCCCGCGAAGGCTCAAAATCAGGCGGCCCCGGTAGCCACGCCCGCGACTCCGGCGCCCCCGGCGGCGAATGCCGCGACACAGGTGGCCCCCACAACAACGGCCGTGCCCAAGGGGGCGCCCGCGCCGAATTAGTGCTATAGGGGTGTCCTTCACTGCCGGTCTGCCGCCGCGGGACAAAGCTTCGCGGCGCAACTATTCTCGGGCGTGAATGGTGAAATGGGCCTTGGCCATCAGGCCAGACGTGACTAGCCAGGTCCCCAGCCGGGACATATTGAGGGAAGACCCGACCAAGAGGGTCCTATTGACCGATGTCTCGTACCGCGTCCCGTCCCTGTTCCAGCCGCCGCGCGACTGACTTGCGCGCCAGACTTTTGGCGCTCGCCGCGGCGATCGTCCCGGTACTGATGATGGCTCTGGCGCCCCAGCCGCTGGCCGCGCAGGCCACCCCAGCGCACCGCAGCTATATCACTCCATTTCCGAACGGCGATCGCTACCGCATCGTCGTGCTCGGCGATTCCCTCGGTGACGGACTTTGGGAAGGACTGTATCGCGCCTTCGAGGATGATCCCACGTTGGAGTTCATCCAGCGTTCGCAAAAATCCAGCGGCTTCGTGAATACCGACCGCTACGACTGGAACGGCGAAATCGATCAGATCCTGAAGGACGACAACTTCCAGATCGCCGTGGTGATGTTCGGCGCCAATGACGCCCAGCCGATCAAGAAGGACGGGAAGTGGTTCAAGGTCGGCACTGAGGAGTGGCGCGAGGCCTACGGCGAGCGGGTGGAGACATTCATCAAGAAGCTGCGCGCCGCCAACATCGCCACCTATTGGGTCGGCTTGCCGGTCATGCGGGCTCCGGGCCAGACCAGTGACGCCGAGAAGTTGAACGACGTGTTCCGCGAGAAGGCGTTCATCAACGGCGCCAAATATATCGATACGTGGAACGGCTTCGTCGACGAGCAGGGCCGCTACAGCGCCTACGGTCCGGACATGTCGGGTCAGGTGAAGCGGCTCCGGTCCGATGACGGCGTTCATTTCACCATGCGCGGCTATCTCAAGCTGGCACATTTCGTCGACAAAGAGCTGCGCAAGGATCTGAGCCTCGCCAAGGCCGAGCGGAATATTCCGCTGGCGGGCAACGAACAAGAGCAGGCCAAGATGATGAACCGATTTGTGCCCACGCCGCCGCCCGCGGCGTCCGACGATACCAAGGTGGACGAACTCGATGCCCCGTCGGAGGAGGATCAAGAGGCCGACGGCGGGCAGGACAATCTGCAACACAGCCAGGTCGGCGAGATCAGTGTCGTCAGGCCAAGCCTCACCAATTCGCCGCTTCGGGCTGCCGATCTGGCGCCCCAGCCGGTGAATATCGCGACCACCGAGCCCGACGTGATCACCAGCGAACTCCCCGGCGGGTTCACCGCGGTGGCGACGATCTCGGCGGTTACCGATTTGTCGCTTGCCTCGTCGCGGCCCCGGCTGCCGTTGTCGCAACGGCCTTATTACCGGGTGCTGATCAGGGGTGAGCAGCCTGAGCCAAAATCCGGCAGAGCCGACGATTTCGCCTGGCCGCCGGGCTAGCCGGAACTCGGGCCGCTAACGCGGCAGGTCCGTCCTGCCCATCAAGAATTTGTCGATGGAATGGGCCGCCTGGCGGCCTTCGCGGATGGCCCAGACCACCAGCGACTGGCCGCGGCGCATATCGCCGGCGGCGAACACCTTGGACCGCGAGGTGCGATACTCAAGCTCATTCGCCTTGACGTTGCCGCGCTGGTCGAGATCGAGCCCGAGCGCCTTGATCATGCCCTCCTGCACCGGATGCAGGAAGCCCATGGCGAGGAATACAAGATCGGCCGGGATGGTGAACTCGCTGTCCGGGATCGGCTTCATCCGCTCATCGAGGCGGATGCATTCGAGCTGCTCCACTTTGCCGTTGCCCAGGAAGCGGCTCGTCGCCACGCTGAAATCGCGGGCCGCGCCCTCGGCCTGGCTCGACGAGGTGCGGAACTTCAGCGGCCAATGGGGCCAGGTGAGTTCCTTGTTCTCATGCGCCGGCGGCTGCGGCATGATCTCGAGCTGGGTCACGGAAACCGCACCTTGACGGAAGGCAGTGCCAATGCAGTCGGAGCCCGTGTCGCCGCCGCCGATGACAACGACGTTCTTGCCCTCGGCGAGAATGGGGTCGACGTCGCCGAGCGGCTCGCCGGACACGCGGCGGTTCTGCTGTGGCAGATAGTTCATGGCGAAATGAATGCCCGCAAGCTCCCGGCCGGGCACCGAAAGGTCGCGCGGATGTTCGGCGCCGCCGGACAGCAGCACCGCATCGTAGTCGCGCTCGAGTTTCTGGATGCGCACGTCATGACCGACATTGACGTTGTAGAAGAAGGTCACGCCCTCTTCTTCCATCTGCGCCACGCGGCGCTCGACAATGTATTTCTCCATCTTGAAGTCGGGAATGCCATAGCGGAGCAAGCCGCCGGCCCGGGCGTGCTTCTCGTAGACATGCACGACATGGCCGGCGCGGGCGAGTTGCTGGGCCGCGGCAAGCCCGGCCGGGCCTGATCCGACAACGGCTACGCGCTTGCCGGTCTTCTTGCTCGGCGGTTGCGGCTTGGTCCAGCCCTCGTCAAACGCCTTGTCGGCGATGGAGCACTCGATGGTCTTGATGGTGACCGGCTCGTCGATGATGTTGAGCGTGCAGGCGGCCTCGCAAGGCGCCGGGCAGATGCGGCCCGTAACTTCGGGGAAGTTGTTGGTCGAATGGAGGTTCCGCGCGGCCTCCTCCCAGTCGGCCTGGTAGACGAGGTCGTTCCAGTCGGGGATCTGGTTATTGACCGGGCAGCCGGTATGGCAATAGGGGATGCCGCAATCCATGCAGCGGGCGGCTTGGCGCGTGACCTCGGCGTCGCTCGCGGGGATCACGAACTCCTTGAAATGGCGCACGCGATCGGAGGCCGGCTCGTAGCTCCGGTCCTGACGATCGATCTCCAGAAAGCCCGTGATCTTGCCCATGAGAGTCACGAATCTCCGCCCTAAACCATCTCAACAACCCGGGAGTGGCTGCGCCACGTCCCCGGGATCCTCTGCTTCAGCGTATCGCATCCTTCGCGTAGCAGGACCACAGCCTGGGAGCAAAGCCCAGGACATGGCCGCTTTCCTGCTTGATTATTTGCCGTTACCGCGCAGCCCGATCTCGATTTCTCCGAGGCCGGTTTTGTCGGCGACCTGCTGCCGGGCCATCTCCTCCAAGGCGCGCCGATACTCGACCGGCATGACCTTGACGAATTTCGGCAGATACTCGGCCCAGTTGTCGAGAATCTCCCGCGCGCGCGACGAGCCCGTGTAATGAAGATGGTTCTCGATCAGCTGGTGCAGCCGCTCCTCGTCGAAGCGCGTCATGTCGCTCAAATCCACGAGCCCGTGGCTTTCGAGGTCGCCGCCTTGATGGCGCCTGTGCTCCATGACCTGGTTCTCGCTCGGCACCGGTTCGAGATCGACCATCGCCATGTTGCAGCGGCGCTCGAAATCGCCTTCCTCGTCGAGCACATAGGCGATGCCGCCGGACATGCCAGCGGCGAAGTTGCGCCCGGTGGGGCCGATCACCGCGATCACGCCGCCGGTCATATACTCGCAGCCATGGTCGCCCGTGCCCTCGACCACGGCGATGGCGCCGGAATTGCGCACGCCGAAGCGCTCGCCGCCGACGCCACGGAAATAGCATTCGCCGCCGACGGCGCCATACAGCACCGTGTTACCGACGATGATCGACTTCTCCGGTACGATCCCGGACTCCGCCGGTGGGCGGACGATGATGCGGCCGCCGGAAAGGCCCTTACCCACATAGTCGTTGCCTTCGCCGACGAGATCGAGGGTGACGCCGTGCGCCAGCCAAGCGCCGAAGCTTTGGCCGGCTGACCCCTTGAAGCGGATCCAAATCGTGTCCTCGGGCAGGCCGGCGATGCCGTAGCGCTTGGCGATTTCCCCGGACAGCATGGCGCCGGTGCTGCGGTTGACGTTTCCGATCGGCAGGTCGAGCTTGATTGGCTTCTTGTCTTCGATCGCCCCGCGGCACAGTGCGATGAGCTTCCTGTCGAGCACCTCGTCGAGGCCATGATCCTGGCGCTCGGTATTGCGGACGGCGACGCCGGCCGGCACTTCGGGCTTGTGGAACAGCTTGGTGAAATCGAGACCCCGGGCCTTCCAATGGTCGATCGCCTGGCTCTTATCGAGAACCTCAGTCCGGCCGATCATCTCGGCGAAGGAGCGGAAGCCGAGCGCGGCCATGTGCTCGCGTACCTCTTCGGCGACGTAGAAGAAATAGTTGATGACGTGCTCGGGCTTGCCGTGGAACCGCGCGCGCAACACAGGGTCCTGCGTGGCGATGCCGACCGGGCAGGTATTCAAATGGCATTTCCGCATCATGATGCAGCCGGCGGCGATCAAGGGCGCGGTGGAGAAGCCGAACTCGTCGGCGCCGAGCAACGCACCGACGACCACGTCGCGGCCCGTGCGCAAGCCGCCGTCGACCTGCACGGCGATGCGGCCGCGCAACCGGTTCAGCACCAGCGTCTGCTGCGTCTCGGCCAGGCCGATTTCCCAGGGCGAGCCGGCATGCTTGATGGAGGTTAGCGGCGAGGCGCCGGTGCCGCCCTCGAAGCCGGCGATGGTGACGTGGTCGGCCATGGCCTTGGCCACGCCGGCGGCGACGGTGCCGACGCCGATCTCGGAGACGAGCTTCACCGATACATCGCCCGTGGGGTTGACGTTCTTCAAGTCGAAGATCAGCTGCTTCAGATCTTCGATCGAATAGATGTCGTGATGCGGCGGCGGCGAGATGAGCCCCACGCCCGGGGTCGAGTGGCGCACCTTGGCGATGGTGGCGTCGACCTTGTGGCCCGGTAACTGGCCGCCTTCGCCGGGCTTGGCGCCTTGTGCCATCTTGATCTGCATCATGTCGGAGTTGACGAGATATTCCGTCGTCACGCCGAAACGGCCCGAGGCCACCTGCTTGATGGCCGAGCGCATGGAGTCGCCGTTCGGCAGCGGCGTGAAGCGATCCACTTCCTCGCCGCCTTCGCCCGTGTTCGACCGGCCGCCGATGCGGTTCATGGCGATGGCGAGCGTGGTATGCGCCTCGCGGCTGATGGAGCCGAAGGACATGGCGCCGGTGGCGAAGCGCTTGACGATCTCTTCCGCCGGCTCGACCTCATCGAGAGGCACCGGCGCGCGTCCCATCTCCTCGGCACCCTTGATGCGGAACATGCCGCGCAAGGTGAGGAGCTCCTCGGACTGCTCGTTGATCGCTTGCGCGAACTCACGATATTTCTCAGGCAGCTGTCCGCGCACGGCGTGCTGGAGGTCGGCGACCACTTGCGGCCGCCAGGCATGGGTCTCGCCGCGCACGCGGAAAGCATATTCGCCGCCGACTTCCAGCGCGTTGCGAAGCACGGGCGCCTCGCCGAAGGCCAGCCGATGACGCTCGACCGTCTCGCGCGCGATCTCGTCGAGACCGATGCCTTCGACCTGCGTGTGGGTGCCGGTGAAATATTTGGCTAGGAAATCGGTCCGCAAGCCGATGGCATCGAAGATCTGAGCGCCGCAATAGGACTGATAGGTGGAGATGCCCATTTTGGACATGACCTTGAGCATGCCTTTGTCGGTCGCCTTCATGTAGCGCTTGATGGCTTCCTCGGCGGTCAGGTCCTCGTCCAGCTCCGGCACCATGGCCTCGATGGTCTCGAAGGCGAGATAGGGATTGATGGCCTCGGCGCCGTAACCCGCCAGCGTGCAGAACTGGTTGACCTCGCAAGCCTCGCCCGTCTCGACAACGAGACCGACGGACGTCCTGAGGCCGCAGCGGATCAGATGATGATGCACGGCGCTGGTGGCGAGCAGCGAGGGGATCGGAATCCGTTCGGCCCCGGTCGCCCGGTCCGACAGGATGATGATGTTCTCGCCCGCGCGGACGGCCGCCTCGGCGCGCTGGCAAAGCGTCTCCAGCGCGCGGCCCATGCCGCCGGCGCCTTGCTCGGTGGGATAGGTGATGTCGAGGGTCACCGTGCGGAACTGGTTGTCGGCGACCTCGCCGATGGCGCGGATGCGCTCCAAATTCTCGTTGGTGAGAATGGGGTGGGCCGCCTCGAGCCGCTTCTGCTTGGAGGTGCCTTCGAGGTCGAGCAGGTTGGGCCTGGGACCGATAAAGGTCACCAGCGACATGACCAGCTCCTCGCGGATCGGATCGATCGGCGGGTTCGTCACCTGTGCGAAGTTCTGCTTGAAATAAGTGTGCAGCAGCTTGGGCCGGTCCGACAGTGCCGAAATCGGCGTGTCCGTGCCCATGGAGCCGATTGCCTCTTGGCCCGTCTGGGCCATGGGGCTCATCAGGAACTTGATGACCTCTTGGGTGTAGCCGAAAGCTTGCTGGCGATCGAGCAGGCTCACATTGGTGCGCGTGGACGGGGCAGGGGCGCCCGGCAACTCGTGCACGCGGATCTGCGTGCGGTCGAGCCATTGCTGATAGGGATGGGCCGCCGCCAGCTCCGCCTTGATCTCCTCGTCGGAGACGATGCAGCCCTTCTCGAGGTCGATGAGCAGCATCTTGCCGGGCTGCAGGCGCCACTTCTCGACGATCCGCTCCTCGGGGAAGGGCAGCACGCCGGTCTCCGAGGCCATGACCACGAGACCTTCGTCGGTGACGAAGTAGCGCGCGGGCCGCAGGCCGTTGCGGTCCAGCGTGGCGCCGATCTGTCGCCCGTCGGTGAAGGCCATGGCGGCGGGGCCGTCCCATGGTTCCATGAGGCAGGCGTGATATTCGTAGAAGGCGCGGCGCTGGGCATCCATCAGTGGGTTGCCGGCCCAGGCTTCCGGGATCAGCATCATCGCCGCATGAGCGAGGCTGTAGCCGCCTTGCACCAGGAACTCGAGCGCGTTGTCGAAGCAGGCGGTGTCGGACTGGCCTTCATAGGAGATCGGCCACAGCTTCTGGATGTCCGGGCCGAACAGCGGCGACGACACGCTCGCCTGGCGCGCGGCCATCCAGTTGACGTTGCCGCGCAGCGTGTTGATCTCGCCGTTATGGGCGACCATCCGATACGGATGCGACAGTTTCCAGGACGGGAAGGTGTTGGTCGAGAAGCGCTGATGCACCAGCGCGAGCGCCGAGGAGAACGCTGGGTGATGCAGGTCCTGGTAATAGGCGCCGAGCTGGTAGGCAAGGAACATGCCTTTGTAGACCAGCGTGCGGCAGGACAGCGACACCGAATAGAAGCCGATGTCGCGGCCGCCGCTCTCGCCATTGATGGTGTTGGAGATGACCTTGCGCAGCACATAGAGCTGGCGCTCGAAATCCGCCTCGTCCTCGATGCCGGGGCCGCGGCCGATGAAGACCTGCCGATGGGCCGGCTCGGTGGCAATCACCATCGGCGACAGGCAGGCATTGTGGGTCGGCACGGTGCGCCAACCGAGAAGCTTCAAGCCCTCGGCCTCGACCACGCGCTCGATCACGGATTCGCAGTAGATGCGCTGCGCCTGATTGGACGGCATGAACATGTGGCCCGACGGCGTAATGGCCGGGCTCGGGCAGCTTGATGTTCAGCGGCGGGCAGACCTCGAGGAAAAACGCGTGCGGGATCTGCACCAAAATGCCGGCGCCGTCGCCGTCGCGCGGGTCGGCGCCCGCGGCGCCGCGATGGGTGAGGTTTTCGAGGATCTGCAAGCCATGCTTGATGATCGTATGGCTCTTGCGCCCCTTCAGGTCGGCGACGAAGCCGACGCCGCAAGCATCGTGCTCGTAGGCCGGATCATAGAGTCCTTGCGCCTGCGGCGGGGAGGGCCACGCCACAGTCAGGGGTCCGGGAATGAGCGCACGGGGTGCCATCGTTTCATGGAACCTCGGCCCTCGCCATAAGCACGAGGCGGGGCCTGTTAAGAGTTTGGCGAACAGCCAGCCTCTTCACCAGCATAAGCCACCAGCATAAACCTATGGGGCTAGAGCAAAGAACCGGCCTTTAGGCGGCCAGCGCCCTTTGCGCCAGCGAATGCGGGGTCGAGACTGGAATTCGCCTCTCTGAGAGAAGCCTTTAGCCTCGCGCCGCAGCCCCCAGTACAAAGGTCAGCAAGCCTGTCCTATCTAGTGTCAAACTGACAGATTTCCAAGGGGGGCACAAGCCAGATTCGGCGCGTTTGGCCGGTGGGGCCCCGGGCCTTGTTCACCTCGTTCTGGCGGAGGCGTGATTTGACGTGAGCGCGCCGGCGCTGGCCTACTTGAGGCGCAATTAACCATGCCCGAACGCCCCCGTTCCGGCCCATCGCTTGACCTATGAGGAGCTGACATGACTGACGAAACAAGGAAGATCTCCGGCCTCGCGGTCGGCTGCGCCTTTGCCGCCGCACTCGGGATTGCCGCTTCCGGCACCGCCGCGACGGCCGCCGACGAGAAGGAAAAGTGCTTTGGCGTGGCCAAGGCTTCCGAAAACGACTGCGCGGCCGGACCGGGCACCACTTGCGCCGGCACGTCGAAGATCGACTATCAGGGCAATTCCTGGAAGCTCGTGCCGAAGGGCACCTGCACTACCATGGAGTTGCCGGGCGACCGCAAGGGCAGCCTCGAGGCGCTCGACCGCGATCTGCCGCCCGCGTAGCGGCGATGGCAGGTCGCTTGACCGGCAACGGCCCGATCCCGCCACGCGCCGGGGTCGGGCTGAAGCCCAAGCATTATCGTGACATCCTCGATGACGTCCCAGATATCGGCTGGTTCGAGATTCACGCCGAGAACTATATGGGCGAGGGCGGGCCGCCCCATGCCTATCTCACGGCGGTCCGCGAGCGATACAAGTTGTCGCTGCACGGCGTCGGGCTGTCGATCGGCGGCAGCGGCCCGCTCGACAAGGATCATCTCGCGCGCCTCAAGGCTTTGGCCGACCGCTATCAGCCGGCGCTGTTCTCCGAGCACCTGGCCTGGTCGAGCCATGACACCGTCTATCTCAATGATCTTCTGCCGCTGCCCTACACGCCGGCGACGCTCGCCACGGTGTGCCGCCATATCGATGAAGTCCAGGAGGCGCTTCAGCGCCAGATGCTGCTCGAGAACCCGTCGACCTATGTAGACTTCGCCCAGACCTCCATGAGCGAGGTCGAATTTCTGCGCGACATCGTGCGGCGCACCGGTTGTGGGTTGCTGCTCGACGTCAACAATGTCTTCGTGCAAGCGGCCAATCACGGCTTCGACGCGGCCGCTTATCTCGACAGCTTTCCGGCCGAACATGTGGGCGAGATCCATCTCGGCGGACATGCCGAGGACGCCGACGACGACGGCTCGGCCCTGCTCATCGACGATCACGGCGGCGAAGTGACCGATCCGGTCTGGACGCTCTATGCACAGGCGCTTGCCCGCACCGGTCCGACACCGACCTTGATCGAATGGGACAACGACGTGCCTGCTTGGGCGACCCTATTCGCCCAGGCGCAGCGGGCCGATGCGGTCATCGCCGATGCGGTCATCGCCGATGCAGTCCCGGCCGATGCAGCCCTGGCCGACCGGCGCAGCCATCGCATGGTGGTGTGATGGTGGCGCGTGCCTCGCAGCTTCAGGCCGATTTTGCCCGCGCCGTGTTGGATGCGGATGCGGATCTGCCGGCACCGCTGATGCGCAAAGCGCCGGGTGCGCCGACACGGCGCTTCGGCGTCTACCGCAACAATGTCTATGCGAGTTTGATTGATACGCTCGCCGCCCGCTTTCCGGTCACGGCGCGGCTGGTGGGCGAGGCGTTCTTCCGCGCCATGGCGCGCGTCCATGTCGAGACGGAGCCGCCCAACTCACCCGTCCTGCTGCGCTACGGCGCGGGCTTTGCCGATTTCGTCGCGGCGTTTCCGCCCGCGCAGCCGGTGCCCTATCTCGCCGACGTTGCCCGGCTCGAATGGGCCCGGCACCAGGCCTATCACGCGGCGGATGCCGCGCCGCTATCGCTCGCCGCGCTCGCCGAAGCGGCGGGCGATGCCGGCAACGCGACCCTCACGCTGCATCCGTCGCTTCACATCGTGCGCTCGACCTACCCTGTCGTCACCATCTGGCAGCTGGCGGCGCGGCGGGGCGAGAACGAACCGGCGCGGCTCCCGGCGTGCGGCGAGGACGCGCTCGTGGTCAGGCCCAAGCTCGACGTGGAGGTGCACCGATTGACCGAGGGCGGCGCGGCGTTCGTGCTCGCACTGAAGAGCGGGGCGAACCTCGAACATGCGGCGGAGAAGGCCATTCGGGCTGCGCCGGCCTTCGATCTTCAGGCCCATCTCGTGGGGCTCATGGTGAGCGGCGCCATCATCGGCATTGGCGCGGATGCTTAACGAAACCTTTCTCCAATAGATGAAACCCGTTAAGGCCCGCGTAAGTTGTGCGGCGTAGGCTTGCCTTAGCCGCCCTTCACAACTGTTTTGCGTAGCTGAGCGGCACTCCTGGCAGGTTCTCTCCCATTAGCACCTGCGAACTGAGAAGGGCGCCCTCGCTCACGGAGGACGCCCTTCTTGTTAGCGCCGGACGATGATCGGGGCGGCTTAAGCCGCGGCCTTGCTGTCGATCACCTTGGGCTTTTCGGTTTCCGCTTTTGTCGTGATCTCAATGGTGCGGGGCTTCATGGCCTCGGGCAGCTCGCGCACGAGATCGACATGCAGCAAGCCGTTCTCGAGGCTCGCACCCTTCACGACGACATAGTCGGCGAGCTGGAAGCGCCGCTCGAAGCTGCGCGAGGCAATGCCGCGATGCAGATAAGTGGAGTCCTCCGGCACGCCATGCTTCTCGCCGCGAATCGACAGCGTGTTCTCCTTGACCTCGATGTCGAGGTCGGTCTCGCCGAAACCGGCGACGGCCATGGAGATGCGATAGGCGTTCTCCGCGACCCGCTCGATATTGTAGGGCGGGTAGCTCGGGGTCTCGCCCTCGAACGAGCTGAGCGTGTCCAGCAATGAGCCGACGCGGTCGAAGCCGATGGTGGAGCGGTAAAGGGGGGTCAGATCGAAGTGTCTCATGTCACATCCTCCGCAAGAAGCGATATGGTCGAGCCCGCTCTTGTTGCCGAGCCGGGCGTTCTCAAACGCAAGCCTGACGGCCTTGCGTCAGCGAGGGATATGGGAATGCGGCATATTCTCGTCAAGAGGACTACCGTGCTGAATATAAAGGCAAATCGCGAAGGGCTGTGCGGGCGTTCTCCGGCGTGCGCGCCCGGCCGGCGGTACGCGGCAAGGCAGTGGCCTTGGCCCGCCGCGCTGGTATAAGACGTTTGTGCCTCGGCGCGCGTTCGCACCGGGGTTAGGGGCCGCTCACAGTCATGGATCTCGTCTCGACACCGAAGAACCCGATCCCGCTTGGGGCGTCGTCGGGCTTTATCGACATCCGCAAGGGTGTGCGGATTCGCTACGCGAGCTGGCAGTCGGCACTCCGCGAGCGGAGCGGCACCGTGTGCATTTTTCCCGGCCGCAACGAGTTCATCGAGAAATATTTCGAGGTGGTCGGCGAACTGCGCCGCCGGGGGTTTGCCGTCGCCGTGCTCGATTGGCGCGGACAGGGGGGCTCGAGTCGGCTGACGCGAAGCCAGATGAGGGGCCATGTCCGCGATTTTAGCGACTACGAGGAAGACATCACCCACTTCATGAAGGTCGGTGGTGTTGCCGGACTGCCCGGCGCCCTATTACGCGCTGGCCCATTCCATGGCGGCGACGGTGATGTTCCGGGCGGCGACCAAGCGGGGCTGCTGGTTCAGCCGCATGGTCATGACCGCGCCGATGGTCAAGCTCCAGAACCTGCCCATGCCGCAAGGGCTGTGCGGGCGTCTGGCCGATGGGCTCACCCTGCTCGGCTTCGGCAAGCAGGTCGTGCCCGGCGGCAACAAGGAGAGCTGGACGAGCGAGGCGTTCGAGGGAAACCCGCTGACCTCCGATCGGGAGCGCTTTTTCCGCAACGTCTCCGTGCTGCACGCAGCACCCTGGCTGGCCGTGGGTCCGCCCACGATCGGCTGGCTGAATGCGGCGTGCGAGGCCATGGCGGAACTGGACGATGAGAAATTCGCACCGCGCATCCGCATACCCGCTCTGATGGTTGCGGCCGGCGACGATCAGGTCGTGTCGAGCAAGGCCATCGAGGATTTCGCCTCCAGGCTCAGGGCCGGCTCGCAACTCGTGCTCAGAGGCGCGCGCCACGAGATCTTGCAGGAACGCGATTCGATCCGCGAGCAGTTCTGGGCGGCCTTCGATGCCTTCGTGCCCGGCGTCGCCTTGAGCAAGGCCGGTTAGCCGGTCAGCAATTCGATCGCCGCGGCGTGCAAGGCGGAATCGCCGGCAGCGATAATGCGGCCACCGTCTCTCGGATCGTTTCCATCCCAGGTCGTCACCACGCCGCCGGCCCGCTCGATGATGGGAACCAGAGGCAGGATGTCGAACGGCTTCAGGCCGCTCTCGACCACGAGGTCGATAAGGCCGAGGGCCAGCAAGCAATAATTATAGCAGTCGCCGCCGAAGCGCCGTAAACGCACCGCGCGGCTCAAGTGGCCGAAACGCTCGGCATCAACGCCCTCAAACATGTCGGGCGTGGTCGCGGCGAGGACGGCCTGGTCGAGCGAGGCGCAGGGGCGCACCCGCATGGTCATGGTTTGGCCGTCGCGGCGGAAAAAGGCTTCCCGTTCGCCGCTCCAGAAGCGCTCGCCGGTATAGGGCTGGTCCATGAGGCCGAGCAGCGGCGCGCCGGCCTCCGTGAGCCCGATCAGCGTGCCCCAAAGGGGCTGGCCGATGATGAAGGCGCGGGTGCCGTCGATCGGGTCGATGATCCAGCAATAGTCGGAACTGCCGCGGCTTTCGCCGAACTCCTCGCCGACGATCCCGTGGGAGGGGTAGACCTCGGCCAGGGCCTGCCGGATGGCGGTTTCCGCGTTCCGGTCGGCGGCGGTGACCGGATCGAAGGAAGCGCCTCCTTTATGGTCAACGGCGGCGCCTGTCCGAAAATGCGGCAATATGACCGCGCCAGCCCTATCGGCAAGGGCGTGAGCGAGGGCCATATAGGCATGAAAATCGGGTTGCTGTGGCTCGGACATGGGGCTGGCTTGGCGGAATTTGACCTTAAGAGTCAAGGCTTCACGTGTGTCAGGCGCGGCCGAAGGGCCAAAGATTAGGCGTCCCGGCAGGCACGTGACAGTTCTGCACCAGTGTTTCAGGAATGCCGCGCGCCAGATAGAGCTACCTTGATTTTTGTGCGCCGCAATGACATATTGTTGCAACGCGGCATGGCTCTCCAGGCTGTGCCGCTGCCCTCCTTGGGCGTTTCCTCCCTAGACTTGGGCCGTTCGTTCAATCGGACGGCCCATTTTTTTGGAAAATCGCCTTCTGGCCATTGGGCAGCCGGCACTCCAGGCTATTCGGCGGCGGCGCGCGGAATGGCGAGCCCCGGGATCCCGGGCACGAGCCCGCGCACCATGGTTTCGAGGCTGGCGCGCAGCCGCTCAAAGCCAGCCGACTTTTCGAATCGGGTTTCATCCATATAGAGCGCGCGATTGATTTCAATTTGAAGAACGTGCTGCGCCTTATGGGGGCGGCCGTAATGCTCGGTGATGTAGCCGCCGGCATAAGGCTTGTTGAGCGCAACGGCATAGCCGAGACCTTCGAGCTGGCTTGCCGCGAGCCGGGTCAACTCGCCGCTGCACGAGGTGCCGAAGCGGTCGCCGAGAACGAAATCCGGCCGTCCCGTACTCTGTGCGGTGCCGGGATTGGACGGCATGGAGTGACAGTCGATCAGCACGCAAAGGCCAAATTCTCTTTTTGCTTCAAGGAGAAGGGCGGAAAGCGTGGTGTGGTAAGGCGTATAGAGCCGGTTGATGCGCTCCAGCGCGGCCTCCACCGAAAGCGGCTCGCGATAGATCTCGTCGGACTCCGACACGATGCGGGCGATGGTGCCGAGGCCGCCGACGACGCGTACCGACTGGGTATTGGCGTAGTGAGGCAGGCCGTCGCGGAACAGGACCGGGTCGAGCTCGTAGGGCTCCCGGTTCACGTCGAGATAAGCGCGCGGAAAATGGGCGTAGAGGAGGGGGGCGCCGAGATCGGCGACGAAGCCGAACAGCTCCTCGACAAAGGAATCCTCGGAGCGTCTGAGCGTGTGCGGGTCGAGCCGCGACGCCGCCAGAAATGTGCTGGGATAGATGCGGCCGCTATGGGGGGAGTTGAACACCAGCGGAACCCGCAATTCCGCCGGCCGCGCGACGACGAAGGGCGGATTTAGCTCGGTTTCGATCGCCTCGGCCTCGCTCAGGCTCATCGCCAACCCTTGATTTTGGCCGTGATGCGGGGTCCGCCGGCCTTCCAATCCTAGCCTGTAAACTCTGCCAACGAGAGTTGACCCTGTCTAGGCGTGTTCTGTCTTGTGCCCGGCCCAAATAGAAGCAATGATTTGGAGTTCAGTAAGGGGCGACCAAATTGGTCTTTCTGGCCAGGGGCAAGCGGTCGTTTACCAAAGTCGTGTACGCCTAGCGGGCGAGAGTTGAGGGGGACGGGGAATATGGAGGCGAACGATCCACGGGCACGCAGCGTGCAGCGTATTCTGCTTGCCGAGGACGACGACGATATGCGCCGCTTCTTGGTCAAGGCGCTCGAGAAAGCCGGCTATGACGTCGTGTCGTTCGGCAACGGCCTCGAGGCCTATGAGCGGCTCAAGGAAGAGCCCTTCATGCTCCTCCTCACCGACATCGTGATGCCCGAGATGGACGGCATTGAGCTCGCGCGCAAAGCGTCCGAACTCGATCCCGATCTCAAGATCATGTTCATCACCGGGTTTGCCGCCGTGGCGCTCAACCCGGACAACAACGCGCCGAAAGACGCCAAGATCCTGTCGAAGCCGTTCCACTTGCGCGATCTGGTGGATCAGGTGGAGCGCATGCTCGCGGCCTAAGGTTGAAGGGGCGAAACGGCGGGTTGCCTTCGCCCATCACCACCCATATAGAAGTCGCCTTGCCTCCGGGCAGCGGGCGGTTAGCTCAGCGGTAGAGCACTACGTTGACATCGTAGGGGTCACTGGTTCGATCCCAGTACCGCCCACCATCTTTTCCGTGCATTCAGGCCAGTCGGGTCGCGGCGAGACCGGGCAGGGGCAGCGCTACGCGCGGCATAGCAAAATGCGGTGCTGCGCTCCCTATCTTGGCGACCGCGTCGGGCCGGTTCAGCAGAACCGGGACTGGCTTAACGCTGTAACGCACATGGGTGGCGCCCGAGCGAGCGTTGAGCTCGTCGCTCTCGGATTGCGCCCTTTCCTCAGTGTTGAAGCAGAGGAACCCGCCATTCTGCATAACAGGGTTGGACGCGGGCCCGAATAGGCTGCGGGCGTCGCGGTGAGCCCAAACCACATAGACCAAAGTGTCGATTTGCATTGGAGACCCCCGTCTCTAGCGGACACCTGAGCCAAACGCTCGATGGCCCTGTCGGTTCCATGCGGGGAGGCTGCGTTCACGACGAGGCGGCAGCAGGTCGATGGTTGACCCAGCTCAATGTCCGGTCCCGGTGCGTCAGCCATAGGCTGAAGCTATCTGCCGCGGGCAAAGATGCAGGGTGCGGCGAGTTCCTTAAGACACATTTCAGCGATAAATATCCTTGCCATGCCCGCCGAAGCGCGACCTCAAACCCGTCTTTACCGCTTCACCAAGCCCTTCCTGGTGCTCGGAGAGATGTCGGCGCGTTGGCCGGCCCGCGCGGCTGTGGTCCTGCTCGCGCTGTCGGCGGTGATGGCGGTCGGTCTTCTCAAAGTGAAAACCGACGACGCCCTCGATCAGTTTCTTCGATCGGCAACCCCGGACTATCTGACCTTCGAGGACCTGCGGGAGCGCTTCCCGGCAAGCGATCTCGATGTCTATCTCGCCGTGGACGGCCACGACCTTCTGAGCCCTGAGCATCTCCAACAGATGCAGGATCTCACATTCGATCTCCTGCTGTCGGACGCGGTGGAATTGGTGGTGTCGGTATTCTCGTTGCGAGAACCGCTGGAGGCCGGCCGTCTGCCCGCTCCCATCATTCCGGACGACTTAACTCAGGGGCCGGAGACGCTGTCGGCGCTCGGCAAGCGTCTCGACGAGCACCCTTTGGCGCACGGCCGGCTTATTTCCAAATCCGTCGAGGGGAACCGACTGGCGCTGTTCCTGGTGGCTCTCAGCCGGGATGAGGTCGCGAAGCAGGGCTTGCCCGTCATCATTGGCGAGCTAGGGACCATTGTGAGCGAAAGCGCTGCTGCGACTGATCTTCGGCTGGGCCTGTCGGGCATGCCTGTCATGAAGGCGGAAGTGATCGACAGCACGCGCCGCGATATTCTCGTGTTCAACGCGGTCGGCCTCCTCGTTGGCGCCGTGATCCTCGGCATATTCTTCCGCCGCTGGCAACTCGTGCTGATTGCCAATGTGCCGGCCCTGTTGGCGGTGATTTGGTGTCTGGGACTGTTCGGTTGGACGGGTACGCGCATCGACCCTCTGATGAACGCGGTGATGCCGCTCGTGCTCGTCGTCACCTTCAACAACGCAATGCATTTTCTTTTCGCGGTCTGCCGCAACTTGGACGCGGGCACCGCCAAAGTTAAGGCGATCCAGCAAGCCATCGCGGAGATCGGGCCTGCATGCGCGCTGACCTCGATAACGACATCGATCGCGCTTCTTTCGCTTGCGATGAGCAGCTCGGTCTTGATCCGCTCGTTCGGGCTCATGGCGGCGCTGTCGGTGATCATGGCGCTGGGGATTGTGCTCGCGGTCATGCCGATGCTGGCCGCTTTGTTTCTGAAGGAAGGCGGCTCCAAGTATCTGGGAGACGGCCGCGCCCGGCGCGGAGTTGCGGCCCTTGACAATACGGCAGCTGCGATCAGCACTACGGTTGCTAAATGGCCAATGGCCATCGCGGTTGCCGGCGTGGCGCTGACCGCGCTCTTCGCGCTGGCCTATGTCCAGTTGGAGCCGCGCTACCGGCTAAGCGACATGCTGCCAGACCAGGGGACGGCGGCAGTCGTCGTCGATCGTATCGAGGACCGGCTCGGCGGCCTGTTCCCGTTGAGCGTCATGGTGGAATGGCCGGAAGGGCTCGAGCCGCAGTCGAAGGCGGTCCGAGAGGTCATTCAGGAAGTCCACGAGACGTTGGAGCGGCATGCCGCCATCAGCAAGGTCAATTCGCTCCACGATCTTCAGCGCTGGGCGGAGTCCGGCGGATTGCCGCCCGACGAAGCCCGCGCGCGTCTCAGCGAGACGGCGCCGCCCGTGGTCATATCGCGCTACATGAATGCGGAGCGCCATGTTGCCTTGGTCTCCGGCTATATTGGCGATCTGGAAGCCAAGGAGGTCTTGAAACTCTCAAGCGAGATCGAGCCGGAACTCGACGAAGTGCGCGCGCGTCATCCGGAGTTCACGATGAAACTTACGGGGCTCGCCAGCGTTGGCGCCACGCGCTCAACGAGCATCATCTCCCAGCTGAGCCTTTCGATGCTGGGAGCGGTCGTCGTCGTGATTGCGATGATCGGCGTGGCGTTCCGTTCGCTCCTTTTTGCCGGCCTGAGCATCATCCCGAATCTGTTTGCGCTCTTCGCCACGGGCACATGGCTGACATTGGTGCATGGCGGGCTGGACTACGCGACAATTGTCGGCCTGACGGTCGCATTCGGGCTTGCGGTCGACGACACAATCCACGTCCTCAACAGGTTTGAGCTTGAAAAGCAGCAATCCAACATCACATCGGTGGCGATCGACCGCACAATGCGCGTGATCGGTGCGGTTCTGATCCTGACGACTGTCGTGCTCCTCGCGGGACTTGCCGTCACCCAGATCAGTGCCGTGCCGCCGACCCGCCAATTCGGCTTGATCTGCCTTTCGACGCTGATTTTCGCGCTGCTTGCAGACCTCGTCATTCTGCCCGCGCTCATCCTTGTTTCGTCGCGTTGGCAAGGCCGTTCGGTATTGCCAAGCGAACCAAAGGCAAGCATGGCTGTCGCCGCGCGTCATAACGACAATACGCAATCTGGGGGACACGAATGATAGCGTGGAACTGGCGGCTGCTCTTGGCGCCGCTCGCTCTTGGCTTGTGCCTCGAGACGGCGGCCGGCGCGACGTCCTTGGACGGCGTGTGGAGCGGCAGCGGCATGGTCAATCCCAAGGACGGCCAGCGCGAGACGGTGCGCTGCCGTCTCAGCTACAAGCAGGAGACTGAGAAGGTCTTTAGCCTGACCGCCACCTGCGCCACGCGCTCGCGCAAGATCCAGCAAACGGGACAACTGCTCAAGGTCGGTCCGACAAGTTACGTGGGGGATTTCTATAACTCCGGATATGATATTTCAGGCCGCGTGCGCGTCGTCGTCAAAGGCTCCGTCCAGACCGTGACGTTCCAAAGCGCCAGAGGCAGCGGCAGCGTAGAGTTGCGCAAGCACTGACGGGCGACCGGCGCTGGTAGCTTCGATCCTCTAGAGGTCGACGATCGTCTTGAACCCGCCATAGATCAGGCGCTTGCCGTCGAACGGCATGTCCATACCCGACATCATCGAGTTCAGGCGAGGGTCCTTCATCACCTTGGCGTTGACGCGGTCGCGATCCTTGCGGGACTTGTAGACGATGTAGGAGAAGACAACGGTCTCGTTGGGCTTGAGCTTCACCGCCCGGGGAAACGACGTGACCTTGCCTTTTTTCACGTCGTCGGCGATGCACTCGCGGAATTCGAGCGCGCCGTGCTCCTTCCAAATCTTGCCGGCTTTGCGCGCCATGCGGCGGTACGCCTCGACTTTCGTCTTCGGCAGCGGCACGACGAACCCATCCACATAGGGCATTGGCGTTTCCTTTTGGCTATGTCTGCGGCTTCTCGCAGTTGATCATCCACTGCGTGCCGAAGCGGTCGACGAACACGCCGAACTTGAAGGCCCAGAAGGTCTCCATCATTGGCATGATCTCCGTGCCGCCGTCGACTAGCGCCTTGAAGACGCGGTCGGCCTCGTCGGCCTCCGGGATGTTGAGGGTGACCGAGACGCCCTGCATCGGCTTGTAGTGGTCCGGCCCCGCGTCCGATGCCATGAGGACCTGGTCGCCGATGATCAGGCGCGCATGGGCGATCTTCTTGCGCATGTCGTCAGGGATTGGATGATCGCCCGGCATGTCGCCGTAAGCGAGCATGGCGACGATCTCGCCGCCGAGGACCTTGGCATAGGTGTCCATCGCCTCCTCGCATGTGCCGGCAAAATTGAGATACGGATTGAGTTTCATTCAGGCGCTCCTTGGAAATAAACACTAAGCGTCGGCCAGATGGCCCTCGAGCTTGTCGAGGGTTCCGGTCCAACCGGCCTGCATGGAGTCCATGCCCTTTGCGAAAGTTTCCCGCTCCGTGTCGCTCGCCTCGTAAGGTACCCATTCGACCGTGACCGTGGTCTTACCGTCCGTCTCGGTGAACGTGATGGTCGAGAGCATTTGCGGTGGCCAGTCCGGCGCCATCGGGTGATGTGTCAGCCCTCCATCCGCGTCGGAGAAGCTGCTGAGGAAGACGAGGCGTTGCTCGGGCACGATCTCTCGAAAGATGAACTTGCCCCACATCTCCTGACCTTGTGGCGATTCCAGGCGGTAGTGGAAAACCCCGCCGGGCTTGAGCTCGAGCGTTTTCACATCGGCCTTGAAGCCTTTGGGGCCCCACCACTGGGCCATTTGCTCCGGCTCGGTCCAAGCCTTCCAGACGCGGGCCAGCGGCGCGTTTAATGTGCGTTCGATGACGAACTTCGGATTGTCGCTCACGCTACTTCTCCCTCGAATGCGCGCTCCAGCGCGGCGATGTCGTACTTCTTCATTTGCATGAATGCCTTCATGACGCGCTGCGAGGCCGCGTAGTCCTGGGCCGTCAGCATCTCGTAGAGAACGGTCGGCACCACCTGCCAGGACAGGCCGAACTTGTCCTTGAGCCAGCCGCAAGGATGTTCCTCGCCACCGGCGGTCAGCTTCGCCCAGTAGTAGTCCACCTCGGCCTGGTCTTGGCAGTGGACCTGGAAGGAGACGGCCTCGTCGAAGGTAAAGAGAGGACCGCCGTTCATTGCGATGAATTTCTGCCCGCCGAGCTCGAACTGGACGACCATCACGGAGCCGGCCGGCTTGCCGTGTATCTCCTGGCCTTCCTCGCCGTAGTGGCTGACATAGGTGATGCGTGAGTTGTCGAAGACGGAGCAGTAGAACTGCGCTGCGTCTTCGGCCTCGGTATCGAACCACAGGCACGGCGTGATCATCTGTGCTGCAATCTGCATGGCGAGCAGTCCTTTCCGGGGTTACGCGACAAAACGTTCGAGCTTGTCGAGGCAGCCGGTCCAGCCGACAGCGTGGCGATCGCGAGCCGGCTCATCGAAGAACTGCTCGTGAATGAGGGTGAGGAGGGCCCCGTCGCCGTCGGGCTTGATGAGAACGGTCACCAGGCTTTCGCGTTCGGGCATGGTGCGCCAGCCCCAGGTGAACACTAGCTTCTCGTTGGGCACGACCTCGCGATAGACGCCGCTGACGTGATGCTGCTCGCCGTCCTCGGTGTCGAAGGCAACGGCGTAGCGTCCGCCGGTCCTCACATCGGTCTCGGCATGCCGCACGGGCCCGGCATCGGGGCCGAACCATTTCACGATTTTTTCGGGGTCGGTCCAGGCGGAGAAAACTTTTTCGGGCGTGGCATTGAGACGACGTTTGAGGGTGAGGCTTGGCTTGGTTGCGAGGTTGGCTTGGGCGGGCATGGGTCGTCCTCCACAAAGGCCGCGAGGCGGTCAAGCTGCTCGGACCAAAAGCGTTGATAGTGATTGAGCCAATCCATGGCGTGCTCCATGGGCTCGGCGGTCAGCCGGCAGGTCACCGTGCGGCCGGTTTTGGTGCGGGTGATGAGCCCGGCCCCGGAGAGCACCTCGAGATGCTTCATGATCGCGGGCAGCGACATGGAAAATGGCTCGGCCAGCGCGCTGACCGACAGGGTCTGGCGCTCCTCGAGGCGGGCGAGCAGCGCCCGCCGCGTGGGGTCGGCCAGGGCGGCAAAGGTGCGGTCGAGGGTGGCGTCTTGATACTTAACCATCCAGTTAAGTATAGAGACGGGCCGGCGGGCCTGTCAATCAGGTTCCCTGCCAATCGCAAGGCGAGCACGACGAGGGTGCGCAGGGCGCCGCTTGTTATGGCTTCGGGCCGTGTTAACGGCTTTGCGCCAAGTTGACAGGCGGGGCGGTCCTCCATATGTTCCGGCCAAGTTCTCGGGGCGGCCTTTGCCGCCCTGAGCTGTTTTTTGCCAAGCGATGGATGCTTTGCCATGAAGATCAAGAATTCGCTGAGGTCCTTGCGCGCGCGCCATCGGAACTGCCGGGTGGTGCGCCGCCGCGGGCGGCTTTACGTCATCAACAAGACCAACCGCCGCTTCAAGGCCCGCCAGGGCTAAGCCCCGGTTTTACCCCGGGAGCTTTCCTGCTCCCGGTTGTCTCGCGCGGAATTGCTTTGACGCGTCCTGCGGCGCCCCCGTACCTTTCCACCATGGTGAAAGACGTAAACCCGGCAAGCTTTGCGCTCGCGGTGTCCGTGCGGCGTGTCTCGGCCTGCCGAGCGGGCCCGCGCTGGCGGCGCCGCCCATGGTTCTGGCGCAGATCTATCTCGACACGCTCGGTGACGAGCCTGAAGACGGCGAAGAGCCTGCCGAGGACCAGCCACATCTGAATCTGCCGGGCCTCGACGGGGACTATGGACCTGCCCGGTCTGGACGGGGGCCCCCAAACCGCCGAGGCCCCAGACAGGACGAGCCCCTCCTGCGGCCGGACCTCAAGGAAAATGCCGACGAGACGGCGCCGCCGCAATCGGCGGAAGAAACCAAGGACAACAAGCTCGAGCTCGAGCTTGGCGATCTGCCGGTCATCGAGCCGCTGGACCGGCCGAAAATGCTGGCACAACTTTACGAGCAGCTCGGCGCGGCGCGGAATGCACGATACGGCCGAGCCGATCATGAAGGCCATCGAGGAGTTATGGACCGTCTCGGGCAGCGACACCGTCGACTTGCTGATGAGCCGGGCGGAACAGTTCGCCAACGAGGCCGAGATCGACCTGTCTCTCGTCCATTCTCGATGCGGTGTCGACATCGCGCCGCAGGAGGCCGAGGTCTGGTATTTGCGGGCCAAGGCGAACCTGGTCAAAGGCAAGCCCGAGCGCGCTCTGGCCGACCTTCGGCGGGCTCTCAGTCTCGATCCCAACCAATACCGGGCGATCAACGATCTCGGTCTGGTGCTGGAACAGCTCGGCGCCAAGAAGGAAGCGCTGGAAGCGTATCGCCGGGCGCTTGAGGTCAATCCGTTCCTGGATGATGCGCGCGAGGGCGCGAGGCGCTCAAGCGCGAGGTCGAAGGCCAAGATATCTAGCTCACGGGCACCAAATCATCTAAGATTGCTACTCGTCGTCCGTCGCCGTCGCCGACGGTGGCGATGCGGAGCAGGTTGGTCGCGCCTTGCGTGCCGAGTGGGACGCCGGCCGAGATGATGACCTGCTGGCCGGGAAGGGCGAAGCCCTCCTGGTAGGCGATGCGGCAGGCCTTCGCCACCATGTCGTCGAGATTGCGCGGATCGTCGGTCAACACGCAGTGCAGACCCCACACCAGCGCGAGCTTGCGCCCCGTCGAGGGGATCGGCGTCAGCGCCAGGATCGGCTGCTGGGGCCGCTCACGCGCAGCGCGCAACGAGGTGGCGCCGGTGGCGGTGTAGCAGACGATCGCCGCCAGCTTCAGCGTCTCGGCGACGGTGCGGGCCGCGGCCGAAATGGCGTCGGACTCGGTGGCTTGCGGGTCGATGCGCTGGGCGTGGATAATTGCGGCATAAAGCGGGTCGCGCTCCACCTCCTTGGCGACGCGGTCCATGGTGGCCACGGCCTCTACCGGATATTTGCCGACCGCGGATTCCGCCGAGAGCATGACCGCGTCGGCGCCTTCGAACACGGCGGTGGCGACATCGGACACCTCGGCCCGGGTCGGGACGGGCGCGTAGATCATCGATTCCAGCATCTGGGTGGCGACGACCACGGGCTTGCCGGCATTGCGGGCGGCGCGGCTGATCTGCTTCTGCAAGCCGGGGACTTTTTCCACCGGCATCTCCACGCCGAGATCGCCGCGCGCGACCATAATGCCGTCGGCGAGCTCGATGATCTCTTTGAGGTGGTTGACCGCGGAGGGCTTCTCGATCTTGGCCATGATGGCGGAGCGGCCGCGCGCGATCTTGCGCGCCTCGGCGACGTCCTCGGCGCGCTGCACGAAGGACAGCGCGATCCAGGCCACGCCGATGGACATGGCGAATTCGAGGTCGGCGCGGTCCTTGTCGGTCAGCGCGCCCATCGGGATGACCGTGTCAGGCAGGCTGATGCCCTTGCGGCTGCCGAGCACGCCGCTGGTCAATACCTCGGCGTCGATGCGGACATCGCTCGCCTCGACGACACGGAGCTTGAGCTTGCCGTCATCGAGAAGAAGCGTGTGGCCCTTCTCGACGGCCTCGAAGATTTCCGGATGCGGTAGCTGCACGCGGCCCAAGCCGCCGATGGCCTCACGGCGGACGAAACTCAAAATGTCGCCCTGCGTGAGCCGGATGGCGCCGGAGTCGATCGTGCCGATGCGGAGCTTGGGGCCTTGCAAGTCCACCAGGAGGCCGATCGGACGGGAGAATTCGGTTTCGAGCTTGCGCGTGATGGCATGCACCTCGCGCAAGGCGTCATGACTGGAGTGGCTCATGTTCACGCGGAACACGTCGGCGCCCGCCTCGAATAGGCGCCGCATCATCTCTTCGTTGGTGGAGGCAGGACCGAGCGTTGCGACGATCTTGACCCGGCGGTTACGCCTCATTGGGACTTTGCTTCACCATCCGGATCGGTGAGACGGACGGTCCAGTCCCGCTCCTCGCCGGTGTCGACTTCGAAGAATCCGGTACGCTTGTGGCCACGCTTTTCACAGTCAGCGGTGTCTCGGATGGTGAAGGATTTGTCGTCGGTACACATGAAGAGCCTGCCGGCCCATTCGCCGCCGCGATCATAGTCGACGGCGTGGATGTAATAGAAGCGGCCAATTAGTACACCCTTGAGTAGGGTCTCGCAGGTGTGCGAGGCGATGTTCCACCACCCCTCGCTGGCCCAGCCTTCCATGTCCTTGTAGCCGATCGAGACGCCGACCCGGCTCGCAGTGGTATTGCACAGCTTGAGATCGGCATGCGCGGGCGTGGCCCCGAGCCAGATGGCAAGGCCGAACACCAGTAGTCCGCAGAGGCCCCACCGGGAGCGGCGGGGAGCGGTCCTGGGCGCTGCCGGCAATTCGTGGGTCAGGTGTGAAGTCAACATCAGTCTCTCAAGTCTGAAATTCGGTTAACGAACTCCGAAAGGTAGCATCGAATTGGTTGCATTTCTCTGACCGGCCGGAGTCGATTATAAAGCCTGTTGGACCTCGTCAAACATCGCCCAAAATCGTGAGCAAATGTGCCGCAAGCAGGGCTTTTTGGCGTTAGTTGTAGCCGCGTTGCGGGGCGGAAGCCGTTAGAAGGGCGCGACAAGGATCGCGGGGAGCTGAACTGGACACACTTGTACAAGAAGAATCGGGCGAAAAGCCATACCGGAAGATTGCAGGGGATCTGAGCCTCAGGCGTTCTTATCCTTTGTGATCATGCGGAAAACCGGATTCCCGAGGATTATGGGACACTTGGCCTCAGGCACGAGGACCTGCACCGGCATATTGCCTTCGATCTCGGGGCGGCAGGCGTGGCGGCGGGGCTGGCCGAGGCGCTCGGCGCGCCGGCGGTCCTCAGCCGCTTCTCCCGCCTTCTGATCGACCCGAACCGTGGCCTCGACGACCCGACCCTCATCATGCAGCTGTCCGACGGGCTCGTGGTGCCCGGCAATGTCGGCCTCAGTACAGCCGACATCGAGGCCCGGATCGAGCGTTTCCATCGGCCCTATGACCGCGCCGTCGGCCGGGCGGTCGAGGCTGGGATCGCCGCCGGCAAGCCGCCGGTGATCGTGTCCGTGCATAGCTTCACCCAAGCCTGGAAGGGCGTGGCACGGCCGTGGGCCGCTTCGGTGTTATGGGACAAGGACCCGCGCTTCGCGCTGCCTCTCCTCGACGCCTTGCGGACCATTCCCGATGTCGAGGTCGGCGACAACGTGCCGTATTCGGGCCAGCTCAAGGGCGATACGCTATACCGCCACGCCACCATGCGTGGCCTGGCGCACGCGCTGATCGAACTGCGTCAGGATCTGATCTTCGGGGCCGAGGGGCAGGCCGAATGGGCCGGCCATCTCGCCCGGGTCGTGCGCGAGGCGCTCGACACCGGCAAGCGGCTCCATGACATAGAGCATCACGGCTCGATCGCCGACGCGGGCCCCGATGCGATGAAGGGATGCGGACATCATGGATGACAAGACGAGGACCGAGCTTGAGGCGGCGGCCTTCCGCCGGCTCGTCGAGCATTTGCGCGAGCGCACCGACGTGCAGAATATCGACCTGATGGAACTCGCCGGATTCTGCCGGAACTGCCTGTCGACCTGGTATCTCGAGGCCGCCGACGAGCGCGGTATCGCGCTCAGCAAGGACGCGGCGAAGGAGATCGTCTACGGCATGCCTTATGACGAATGGAAGGCGAAGTTCCAGACCGAACGATCTTGAGCGCCGGCCGCGCCACCGCATAAAAATTCGTAAAACCAATCACTTGTACCGGCGTCGCGGGGTTTCCACATGGACGATGGCGCGCGTCGGGGGCTCTGGATAACCGGGAAAAGCGCCGCTGCCGCCTTGCTGCCGTCGATGATCGGGACCACTCTCGCTTTTCATCGAATCATCACAAATCTTCGAGGGTCCAACGTGTCGCTTCAATCATCAGCCAAAGATCAGCTTCGTACAATCGTCTCCCGCATCGAGCGGCTGGAAGAGGAGAAAGCGGCGCTGTCCGTGGATTTGCGCGAGGTCTATGCCGAGGCCAAAGGCAACGGCTTCGATGTCAAGGCGCTGCGTACGGTGATCCGCTTGCGTAAGCTGGACGAGACCAAGCGGCGCGAGGAGGAGTTGATCCTCGACACCTACCTCCATGCGCTCGGCATGACGGGTGCCGACGCCGATGCGGAGTCCGAGGCGGCCTAGCCTTTGACGACAGACCCGGCAGATCGTCGGCCTGTCACTGGTGCTGGCCGTGTTTCTGCTGGTCGGGGTGGCGTGGATAGAGGACGCGTTAGAGAAGGCGCGGAAGGCTAAGTGACCGCTTAGCGCCGGGCGAGGCGGGTAGGAGCGGGCGCCTCCATCTCCGCGTAGAGGCTCTTCACCGCATCGCCGGAGAATTTCTGGGCGCTGGCCAGGCCGCGATAGCCCGACGACGCACGCAGTTTGAAGTCCGTGGGCCGGTCCATGTCCTCGAACATATAGTCGAGATTGCCCTGCTCGGGATGGACGAGCGGCGTGATCGTTTGGCTCCGAGCCACCGAGGTGTCGGTCATCAGGCTCGCGGTCTCGAACGGCACGTAGCTCAACTCGTCGGGATGGTCGTCGTCCATTTCGGGGGCGCCGACGACTTGCGCGTTCTCATAGGTCGGGGCCTCATAAGACGGGACCTTGGCCTGATGAGGTTGCGGCAGAAGGCGCGGCGCTTGCGGCAAGGAGAAGCCGCCGGCGCTGGCATAGGCAAAGTGCGGCGACACCGGATCATCGGCCGGCGCGAGCGCCATCGGGGCCGCGGGCTGGTTGGGCGTATAGGAGGCGAGAATGGGCTGCGGCGACTCCAGCGGGGATTGCGAGGCGGACGCGGAAGCGATCTGCGGCTTCGGCGTCGGCAGGGGCGCTGTGACGGAAGCGACCATGGTGTTGCTGACCAGGCCCTTGGCCAATGCGAGCTTGTAGTCCGACGGCGTGATCGGCCTGCCGTCGGCCGGGATGTAGCCTGTCCGGCCGCTCGGGAAGAGTGCGGCAAGCTCAAGTCGCGGCATGCGCGGCCACATGCGGACGCGTCCGGTGTCGACATGGACGAAGGGCAGGCCGGAGGTCGGATAATAGCCGACGCCGCCCACCTCCTGAATCAGCGCCGAAGCCCTCAGCCGCTTCACCGGCACGTCAGGAAAATGAAGATCCGACGCCTTGCCCAACATGTGCTGGCTCATTTTGGCCTGGCCGCCGCCCGCTTTCCTGAGTTTGGCGTTGGTGGCAGGGCTGCGATAGCCAGAGACAAGTTGGACGGGCTGCTTGGAGCCAAGCGTCTCGTGCAGGGTCCAGATGAGATCGATGAGCTCGCGATCCATCTGGGTCTCTTGATTGGCCCGCCAATCCCGCATGAAATGGTTGAGCTTCTTGAGAGCTTCCTCGTCGAATTGACCGTTCCGCTTATAGGTGACGGTCAGGCTCTCTTTGGTGTGGATTTCGTAGAGGGAAAGGGTGCGGGTCTCGCCCGTGGCGCCGGCCTTGGGGACCAGGACCACGCCGACGGCCAACAGCACGGCTCCGGCGCCAAATATGACGCGACGTGCATTTTTCCCCCGAATGCGCATCCCCGACTTTCCGTTAACTTCCCTCGCCGGGCATTTACAGACCGGCTTTTCCCCGTGACTTCAGACCCTTAGGAGCCCGCCGTCACCGGTCACAACGATTTCCCTCGTGACCGTTAAGCAACAGTATTCGGTAAATTGGGCGAAAAACAAGGCAAACACATTAACCTTGGCCCGGCAGTTCCGGGCATAGTTAACGGGCTCTGAGCGAGGGGCGCAGCCGAAGACAAGGCACGACCCGGCACCCGCATGGTTAGCGGGGCCCGGTACCGGTTTTTCTAGGATTTCTCGACTTTAGAAGTCGGACACAGCTTCCGAAATGGGATCGGTCCGGCGGCGCGCCGCGGCCGGCTGTGAAATCGACTGGGTCAGCAGCTCATCGTCGGCCGGCCTAGTGAACACCGAGCGGCCGTCGAACAGGGCGGCAGCCATGCGTTGGTCGTGGCCATAAATGTCCCGGAAGGTCGTGATCGAACCGTCGTCATTCACCCGCAAGGTGAAGTAGGTGATGTAGACCGGCACCTTCCGCTTGAGCCCGACATGCTGATCGTAGCCTGTCTCCATGGCCGACATGACACGGGCCTCGCTCCAGTTCTGATCGTGCTTCAGGATGACCGCGGCAAACTGATCGGGGTTCTGCACCCGCATGCAGCCGTGGCTTTCGGCGCGCACCTGGTTCGCGAACAGATGCTTCTGCGGCGTGTCGTGCATGTACACGTCGTGCTTGTTGGGGAAGACGAACTTGACCTTGCCGAGCACATTGCCGGGGCCGGGCGGCTGATAAAGATGGAGGCTGCGGATATCGATGCGGCTCCAATCGAGCGAACCGGGATCGACTTCGCGGCCGCCATATTTGATGCGGAGGTTATGGCGCTGGAAGACCGAGGTGTTCCAGCCGCTGCCGCCGCTGAACCAGCCACCGCCGGTCTGACGGACATAGGGCCTGATCTCATCGGTCTTGATGGAGTTCGGGACGTTCCAGAACGGGCCGAACACAACCGTCTGCATTTCGTTGGAGAAGACCGGCGTCTGCTTGTCGGGCTTGCCGACGACCACGCGCGTGGTGTGGATCGTCTCGCCGTCGCTGACCACCCGCAACGTGAATTCCGGGATATTGACGGCGACGTAGAAGCTGCCCTGGTCATGGGGAAGCCAGCGCCAGCGCTCCATGTTGAGGAGGATGGCCTTGATCTGGGCGGGGCTACCCATCTTGCGCAGATTGGGCTGATTGAGGAGCCGCCGCGTGCCGGAGCCGACGACACCGTCCGCGGCGGTGTTGTGGTCCACTTGGAATTTCTTGACGGCCTCGAGCACTGCTCCGTCATAGAGCTCGGGATTCTCTCCGGCTGGCACGTCGAGCCGGGTCCGGAGCAGCGCGACCTGGGGGTCCGCCATGCCGTATCTGAGGAGCGGGCCGCCCGGGATCTTGACCGTGGGCGTTTCCGCATCGGCCGGCTGATCGCCACCGCGAAGCTCGATGAGTTTCTTGCGGAGCAGTTCGAACTGAGGCTGATCGGGCTGGAAGCTCCGCAGATACGAAGCCGGATCGGAGCGGAACGCGATCGAACTCGATCACCTCTAAGGGATCGGGAAGCGCCAGCGTCGGATCGAGATTCTTGGAAATGCGCGAAGGTGTGATGCGGCCGCCGCGGGCATCGTAGGCGTAATCGAGCACGGCGTAGCTGATCTTGATCTCGGCATCGGCGAGCTCCTCGGTCGCGGTGGTGCTACCCGCATCGAAACCCGCCATGCGCGGCAGTTCGTAATCGGCGGCGCGCAAGCCATAGTCGTCGGCCTGGCTGATCTCGGTGACCGCGGCCTTGCCGCGGTCGGTCAAGCCGTTGCCGTCGACCCACAGCAGCTTCTGATCGGGGGTGGAGTAATATTCCACCAGCGCGCCTGTTTCGTCTTTCTTGTGCTCCGAGGTGGCGGAGAATTTTGCCGAGAGGCGGTTCTGCACGGCCATGCGGATCGCCTCGGCCCTGGTGATCAGGGCTTGGGGCGCGTCGGGCTCCGCAGCAAAGGCCGGCGCACTCAGAGGCGCGGCCAAAAACAAGACCAACGCAAAACTGTGGATAGGCCTCATGGAATTCTTGCTCCCTCTGGCCGAATCAGCCTGTGTCGCGCCCGGACGTTAGCCCGGCCTTCCTGTTAATGGCCATAACGCGGGCCCTCTTAAAGGTTGCCGCACCCACTTTTCTTCCCACTGTTGCATTCCTGCCGATTGCAGGTTTGCCCCCAATGCACTGATCGTTCCCTCATCAGCGCTTTGACCAGCTAGTTGGCCCTCGCTTCGAGACCGATTTCGCGCATCTTCCGATAGAGCGTCGACCGGCCGATCCCAAGCCGCTTGGCGATCTCCGTCATCCGTCCGCGATAGCGGCCGAAGGCCAGCCGGATCATGTCGGCTTCGACGGCTTCCAGCGAGCGAATGTCGCCCGTGTCGCTGAGCGCGGCGATACCCACGGCGTCCTTGCCGTTGGAGGACGGCACATGGATCGTGGCGGGAGCATCGGCGGATTGACCGAGCATGACCGGGCCTTCGAAGCGCGGCGTCAGATCTTTCGGCGCCGGCGCCGGCGGTACGGTGACCGCATAGCCTTCCACGTGCGCGGCGACCTGCGGAAACTCGTTCACCGTCAGCATGGGCGTATCGGCGAGGACGACGGCGCGGAACACCGCGTTCTCGAGTTGGCGGATATTGCCGGGCCAGGAATATCGCTGGAGCATGGCGGTCGCCTCGGCGTCGATGCCGTCGATGCGCTTGCCTTCTTCGGCGGCGAAGCGGGCGGTGAAATGGCGCACGAGCTCCGGGACGTCCTCGAGGCGCTCGCGGAAGGGCGGCACCCAGATGGGGAAGACGTTCAGCCGGTAATAAAGATCCTCGCGGAAGCGGCCTTCCTGCACGAGCTTGATCAGGTTCTGGTTGGTCGCCGAGATGAGCCGGATGTCGACCTTGATCGGCTGCTTGCCGCCGACGGGATCGATCTCACCCTCTTGCAGCGCGCGCAGCAGCTTCACCTGGGCATCGAGCGGCAACTCGCCGATCTCGTCGAGGAACAGCGTGCCGCCGTCGGCCTCGACGAATTTTCCGGTCCGCTTTTCGGAGGCGCCGGTGAAGGAGCCCTTCTCGTGGCCGAACAAAATGCTCTCAACCAGGTTCTCGGGGATCGCCCCGCAATTGACGGTGATGAAAGGCTTCGATTTCCGAGCGCTTTCGCCCTGGATGGCGCGGGCGATCAGCTCTTTGCCGACGCCCGATTCGCCCTCGATCAGGACGGGAATGCCTGAGTTGGCGGCGCGTTTGCCGAGGTCGACGACCCGCCTCATGGCCTCGCTGCTGGCGATGAGATCGGCAAAGCCGAGATCGCCATTGGCGGTCGCCTTCATGCGGTTGATCTCGCCGGCCAGGGCTTCGATCTTCAGCGCGTTCTTGACGGAGACCTCGAGCCGCTCGGGACTGACCGGCTTGACCACGAAGTCGGCAGCGCCGGCGCGCATGGCGCCAATCGCGGCGTCGATGCTGCCGTTGGAAGTTTGGACGATGACCGGGGGCTTGCGCGGCAAAGAGCGCATAGCGGCCAACACGGCCATGCCATCGGTGCCGGGCATGACGAGATCGAGAAGGATGAGGCAGATCTCCCCTGTATTGTCAGCCTTCAGCGCGGCAAGAGCTTGGTCGCCGCTGTCGGCTGTTTCGACGGGGTAGCCGAACCGCTTGATGGTCTCTTCGAGAATACGACGTTGTGCTGGGTCGTCATCGACGACCAGGACGCGCTTGGGCATGACGCAAAACTCACTAAGGTTACGCAAATACTAACGAGGCAGAGGCGCCCCCCAAGGCAACACTTCACCCTGAGTGGGCCCCTGCTGTGCCAAAACTGTGCAGTGGAAGGGTAAACATCTTCTTTATCTCGGTTCGATTTTGGTGAAGTCGCTTTCGCGCCATGAGACGAAATGCCCGCGCCGCGCGCCAAAATGCATGAGGGAGCGTCAGTTTTGGCCTTGCGGGGGGCCGCGCGCCTTCCCACACTAGGCATTGGCCCCCGCTAACGAGGATTCCCCCGACCGATGCTGTCCACCTCCACGACTCTGTTCCCGCGTCCCGTCTTCGCCGCCACCCATGCGGCCAAGACCAAGGCTAAGGATGGCGACAAGCCCAAGCTCGGCGACCTGCCGGAATGGAATCTCGCGGATCTGTATGACGCCCCCGAATCACCGGCCCTGAAAGCCGACATCGAGAGGGCCGAGCGCGATGCCGAGGCCATGCATGAGCGTTACGCCGGCAAACTCGCAAGCCTCCTCGACGAGGGGCGCGGCGGGAATGCGCTGGCGCAGGCCTTGCGCGCGTTCGAGGCACTGAACGACGTGATGGGGCGCATCGTCTCCTATGCCAGCCTGCTTTATGCCGCCGACACGGCCGACCCGAGGCGGCAGAAATTCTACGGCGACATCCAGGAGAAGATCACCGCGATCTCGTCCAAGCTGTTGTTCTTCCCGCTGGAGCTCAACCGGCTCGACGACGCAGCGCTCGAAAGCGCCATGGCGGGTTCGGAGCTCGGCCATTTTCGCCCTTGGCTCGAGGATCTGCGCAAAGAGAAGCCGTATCAGCTCGAGGACAGGCTCGAGCAGCTGTTCCACGAGAAGGCGGTGACCTCGCGCGGGTCGTGGGACCGCCTGTTCAACGAGACCATGACGTCGCTCAGGTTCAAGATCGACGGCGAGAAGCTCAGTCTCGAGCCGGCGCTGAACCTGTTGCTCGATCCGCGCGAGAAAAAGCGCAAAGAGGCGGCGGAAGCCTTGGCCAAGGTGTTCAAGGACAATGAGCGGCTGTTCACGCTGATTACCAACACGCTGGCCAAGGACAAGGAGATCTCCGACCGCTGGCGTGGTTTCGCCGACGTCGCCGATTCCCGTCACCTGGCCAACCGCGTCGAAAAGGACGTGGTCGACGCGCTGGTCGCCGCCGTGCGCGAGGCCTATCCGCGCCTCTCGCACCGCTATTACGCGATGAAGGCGAAGTGGCTCGGTAAGAAGAAGCTGATGTATTGGGACCGCAACGCGCCTTTGCCGGAAGAGCCCAAGCGGGTGATCGGCTGGGACGACGCGCAAGAGACCGTGCTCGCGGCCTATGGCGATTTCTCACCGCGCATGGCGGATATCGCCGGCAAGTTCTTCGCGGAGAATTGGATCGACGCGGCGATGCGCGAAGGGAAATCGCAAGGCGCGTTCTCCCATCCCACGGTGCCGAGCGCGCACCCCTATATTCTGCTCAACTATCAGGGCAAGCCGCGGGACGTGATGACGCTGGCGCACGAGCTCGGCCACGGCGTGCATCAGGTGCTAGCCAACGCGCAAGGCCCGCTGATGGCGCCGACGCCGCTGACGCTGGCCGAGACGGCGAGCGTGTTCGGTGAAATGCTGACCTTCCGCAGGCTGCTCGATCAGGCGCCGAGCAAGCGCGAGCGTCGGGCCCTGCTCGCGGCCAAGGTCGAGGACATGCTGAATACCGTGGTCCGGCAGATCGCCTTCTACAGCTTCGAGCGCAAAGTGCATGAGGAGCGGCGGGCGGGCGAGCTGACGTCTGAGCGGCTCGGCGAGATTTGGCTCGACGTGCAGCGCGAGAGTCTGGGGCCGGCGATCGAGCTCAGGCCCGAATACGGGACCTTCTGGTGCTACATCCCGCATTTCATTCACGCGCCGTTCTACGTCTATGCCTATGCGTTTGGTGATTGCCTGGTGAACTCGCTCTACGCCGTCTACGAGAAGGCGGATCAGGGCTTCGCCGAGCGCTATCTCGCCATGCTGGCGGCGGGCGGCACCAAGCACCATAAGGAGCTGTTGGCGCCATTCGGTCTCGATGCGACCGAGCCACATTTCTGGTCCATGGGTCTCAAGGTGATCGAAGGCTTGATCGACGAGCTCGAGGCCATGGACGAGAAGAGCGCGGCCGAGGCTTAGGCGCCATGTTGCAGGTGTCGCTGGTGCCAATCCTCGTCTGGGTGGCGGCGATTGCATGCTGGGGCATCGCCGTATGGCGCGGCCCGCGTCCGATGATGCAAGCCTTCGTCATCGACCGGCTGTTGCGCTACGTGTTCATTTTTCCGCTGGGTGTGGCGAGCCTGTGGGCCTTTGTCGGGCATGTGTTCTTTCCCGAGCGCGCCGCGGTCGAAATCGGCTGGGCGCCGAGCCCGTTCCAATTCGAGGTGGGCTACGCCAATCTCGGGATTGGGCTGGCCAGCCTCTATGCGGCCTTTACCGGATTCTATGCGCGGGTCGCCGTGGCGATTGCCGCGTCGTCCTTCCTGATCGGCGCCGGTATCGGCCATGTCATGGATATCTCCGAGCAAGGCAATCTCGCCCCCGGCAACGCAGGTCCGATTCTGGTCACCGATTTTCTCACGCCCATGGCCCTGCTGTCGCTGCTCTTGGTGGCGGCGCGGCGGCCGCGGCTGAAATCGCCCGACACGCTGGCGCTGGAAGCGGAGCTGGAGATCGCCAGCCGCGCCATGCGGTCCTACAGGCAAGCGCTCGAGAAGTTCATCAAGGAGTGACGCGGGCGCGCTTCACCGCTCAATGATGGGCGTAGACCTCGGTCGAGCCGTCCTGCTTTACCAGCAGCACGTCGTAGGGTTCGGTCTCGCCGTCCGGCTGCTCCATGCCCGGCGAGCCGATCGGCATGTCGGGGACGGTCAGGCCGAGCGCGTCGGGATGCTCCGCCACGAGGCGCTTGATGTCGCTGGCTGGCACATGGCCCTCGATGACATAGCCGTCGATCTTGGCGGTGTGGCAGGACGCGATCTGTTCCGTGATCCCCGCCTGCTGCTTGATCTGTTGCAGCGTCGATGACGTTGCACTGTTGGCCTTCACGGCGAAGCCGTTGGCTTCGAGATGTTTCACCCATTTGCCGCAGCAGCCGCAAGTGGGCGATTTCCACACCTCGATGGAGAGGGGGCTTTCGGTCGCCGCGCTCACGGAAGACGAAATCAGAAGTGCGAGACAGAAGGCGAGGGCGGCTCGTAAGGGCATAGTGACGCTCCGGCTCAGGACAACGACGGGCATTTTATTCGCTTATGGCGATGTCGGCGATCACAGGGCGGTGATCGGAGCCGAGCCGCGGACCGACCGTCGTCCCTAGAGAGGCGAAGTGCGGCGAGGCAAAGACATTGTCGATCGGCACAAGCGGCAGGAGCGGCACGCCGCGCCACTGCATCGGCCAGGTGGGATGGACCGTGTTGTAGCGCTTGAGCCCCGTCGCGCGCGTAAAGCCCTTCAGCTTCCAGGTCCACGGCGACACGTTGAAGTCACCGGCCAGGACCAGCGGCCCCGAGCGGCCTTGCACGAATTGGGTGAGGCTCGCGATATCGGCCTGCTGCAGCTCCGGATAGAAGGGTCTCGCGATATGGACGCCGGCGAGCTCGACTTCGGTGCCGTTCACATCGAGCCGCGCCCAGCGCACGATCAGCGACATCCAGGGCGGGAAGCCGGCGCGGTCGACGCGACCGCCTTCGAGAATTGGATATTTGGACAGGATGACGAGGCCGTCATCGCCGGCGCGATGCGGATAGCGACGGGCGAGGTCATCGAGAAACGCGCGGTGATGCTGCCGCACCTCTTCGAGCACGATGGCGTCTGGATCGGTGTCGGCAAGGAATTTCTCGATGCGGCCCGCGTGGTCGTTCGGGCCCCACAGATTGAAGGTCGCCACGCGCAGGAATCGCTCGCTGCCCGCCGTCGCCTCGGGGGCCATCGCCGGTCAAGCCGGTGAGAAGCAGCGCGAAGTTGATGGCCACCAGAAGCGCCGCCGTGCCGATCAGCGTTCGTTTGCCGGTGGCGAAGGCAAGGCCAAGCAGCGCCAGGCAGCCGACGGTGAGAATGGGGAGGCCGTTATTGACGATGTCGAGTGCGGTGCGCCAATAGGCCAGCACGCCAATCGCCGTCAGCACGGCGCCGGCGGCGAGGCCGATAACGACAATCGCTCGTAAGGGTCTCGACATTGTTAGGGGCTGTCTTTCACGCTGATTAAGGCGGGGGCTGGGCGCGGGCCGTTGTCGGTCCCTATATGGGGGATTACTCACGCTCCAGCGATAGGCCCTGCATCAGCCCATGAACGACCTCCCCTCCGACCGCGAAAAGAACAGGTTCACCGCCCGCGCCGCCCGCTATGCGTCGCGTCGGCGCCAATGTCGGCGGCGTGGCCGCGCGGATCGCCGGGCGGCGTCTGTTCGGCATGGACCCTGAGAGCGCCAAGGATGCCGCCTCGCTGGCCGCGGCGCTCGGCGGGTTGAAGGGACCGATCATGAAGGTGGCGCAGCTGCTCGCCACCATCCCGGAAGCGCTGCCGGCGGAATATGTCGCCGAGCTCGGGCAGCTGCAAAGCCAGGCCCCGGCCATGGGCTGGTCGTTCGTGCGCCGGCGCATGGCGGCGGAGCTCGGTCCCGACTGGGAGGCGAAGTTCGCAAGCTTCACCCATGAGGCGGTGGCGTCGGCCTCGCTAGGTCAGGTGCATCGCGCCACGACCCATGACGGGCGGCAGCTCGCGGTCAAGCTGCAATATCCGGACATGCAGTCCGCGGTCGAGGCCGACCTCGTCCAGCTCGGCGTGCTGTTCTCCATCCATCGCCGCATGAGCCCCGCCATCGAGACGTCGGAGATGATGAAGGAGATCACCGCGCGGCTGCGCGAGGAGCTCGACTATGAATTGGAAGCCAAGCACACGCGGCTCTACGGTCTCATCTTCGAGGACGATCCGCTGATCCGGGTGCCGGAGATCGTGCCGGAGCTGTCGACGCGGCGGCTGCTCTCCATGTCGTGGCTCGACGGCAACCGGCTGCTCGACTACACCGGCCACGCCGTCGAAGAGCGCAACCAGATCGCCCGGGCCATGTTCCGCGCCTGGTGGTTTCCGTTCAGCCAATATGGCGTGATCCATGGCGATCCCCATCTCGGCAACTACACGGTATTCGAGGGCGAAAGCGGCAAGGCCGCCGGCATCAACCTGCTCGACTATGGCTGCATGCGGACCTTCGCGCCCAAATTCATTCAAGGCGTGGTCGACCTCTATCACGGGCTGTTGCGCGACGACCGGGCGCTTATCGTGCATGCCTACGAGACCTGGGGCTTCGCCGGGCTCTCCAACGAGCTGATCGATCATCCTCAATATCTGGGCGGGATTCATCTACGGGCCGATGCTCGACGACCGCGTGCGCACCATCGCCGAGGATGTGCGGCCGGGCGCCTATGGGCGCCAGGAGGCCTTCCGGGTGCATCAGGGCTTGCGCGAGAAGGGGCCGGTCAAGGTGCCGCGGGAGTTCGTGTTCATGGACCGCGCGGCGATCGGGCTCGGCGGGGTCTTCCTGCATCTCGACGCCAAGCTCAACTTTCACCGGCTGTTCGAGGATGCGATCGCCGGCTCCGATATGGCCGACGTGGCACGCCGCCAGCGCGACGCGTTCGTTAAAGCCGGCGTACCGTTACCTGAGGGAATAGCGCCGCAAGGGTTGTGATCGCCGCCCACTTCGCCGAGGCTTCGTTATCGATCGCGAATCTATCGAGAGGAGGGCTGACGATGGATTGGCTGATCAACGACGCATTGCCGGTGCTGGCGCGGATTTTCATCGTCTGGATCTTCCCGTTCAGCTTTCTCGACAAGGTGTTCAACTGGAATAACGCCCTGAAACAGGCGACTTCCGGTGTTCTGCCAGGCGGACCGATCCTTCTGGTGCTCGCCATGGCGGTCGAGTTGCTGACCCCGCCGATGATCGTGTTCGGCTTCTATGACGGCATCGCGGCCTTCATCCTCGCCGGTTATTGCGCCGTCACGGCCGTGGTCTACCATAATTTCTGGAGCTACCCGCGCTTCTGGTCGCCGCAAAGCGAGGGCTACTCCCATGTCTGGGACTTCTTCAAGAATTTCGGTCTCGTCGGCGGGCTCATCTTCGTGATGTTTGCGAGCGGCTTCATCCAGACCGTCGGCAAGGACATCGAGAAGGCGGCGGCGCTCTCACAAGATCCGGCAACGATCATCATCAGCCAGGAGTGAGCCATGGCCGATTTGACCGGCAATGAAATTTCGCAAGACGGCGACTGTCCGCCGAAGCTTTCCTATTGGCATGTTTGGGCCGACGAGCACGGCGTCACGCATCAGACACGCTGTGCGCTTTCCGATTTCAAAGAGGAGAGCGTCGGTGGCAAGGCTGCGCCGGAATGGATCGAGATGCTGTTGACCGCCAAAGCGAATGTCGTGTTCTTCGTGCAGCCTGTCGGTTGGATCGGGGACTGGCACCCAAATCCGAAGCCCCAGTGGATCGTGACTCTCTCGGGCCGCTGGTTCGTGGAGACGATGGACGGCACGCGCGTGGAGATGGGCCCCGGTGAGGTCTCGTTCGGCGGCGATCAAACGTCGAAGCCGGATGCCCAAGGCCGGTCCGGCCACCGGTCCGGAACCGTGGGCGACGAGCCTGCTGTCGTTGATGGCGGTCCAACTCGAAGGCGACGAGTGGCTCGATACCAAGCCGTGCTGCTTCGAATAATTCGTTAGGACGTCCGATGCCCGTCACGCAACTCATCAGGGTGAGCATCACGGTGTCGGATTTAACGACAGCTTCCGCGTTCTACCGCGACTGGCTGGGGCTCGAGGTGGGGCCGGAACAGGCGCTCGGCGATCCGGCCTGGAACCGTCTGCTCGGGCTTGGCGAGGGCACCACGGCGCGGTCCGCCGATGTCACGGTCGGACAGCACGTGATCAGGCTCGTCGCCTTCGATGCGCCGGGCGCGTCCTATCCGCCTCGGCGCGCCTCCAACGATCAATGGTTCGAGCATGTCGCCCTCGTCGCCGGCGACATCGATACTGTGTGGCGGAAGCTCGAAGGCGGGTCGCCGGGCGTGGTCACCAAGGGCGGGCCGGTGCTCCTGCCGCCCAATACCGGCGGGGTCACCGCCTTCAAATTCCGCGATCCCGAGGGCCACCCGCTGGAGCTGATCTACTTTCCGCCAGGCGTCGGCGCCGCCATCTGGCATCAAACGGCGGGTTCAGGGGTCATCGGCTACGATCACACGGCCATCTCGGTGATGGATCTCGACCGGAGCGTCGCCTTCTACACCGGCCTGCTCGGCTTTGGGATCGGCGGCCAGTCGCTGAATCAGGGACCCGAGCAGGACCGGCTCGATGGGCTAGAGGGTTGCGTTGTGGACGTGGTGGCGCTGCAGCCCTCCGTGGTGGCGACGCCCCATGTGGAGCTTTTGCACTACCGGACGCCGCCCGGCCGCACTTTGACGGCGCCGGTTAAGGCCAACGACGTGGCCTCGGTCCGCCAGGTTCACGCGGTCGATGACCTCATCGGCCTCGTGAGACGGCTGGAGGGGGCGGACGCGCCCTTCGTCTCGCCCGGGGTCGTGACCCTCAAGGGTGGCGGGAAAGCCGCGTCAGTCCGCGATCCGGATGGGCATATGATCGTGCTGATGGCCGGATAAGCGAGGCCCCGGAGCCGGGTACACCGGTGGCGGCAATTATTGCGGGACCGGCCGGATTTTGCTATCTGGCTGGGGCGCGCGGAGTCGCAGCCAAGCAAGGATACGACCGGGGGGTAGTGGAATGCATATCGATCCCAAAGAAGGCCATCCAGACATGGACTACGCCGAGCACCTGGGCACCTACAATTTGTTCTGTAAGTTGACGCTGTGGACGGTGATCAGCGTCGCTGTGGTTATGGCGCTCATGGGCTATTTCCTGACATAGTCAGAGCTTGCGCTCTCGGCACTTTAGCTCATTCTACCCGCAAAGATAATTCACGCCGGCCATTGACCGCGGTGCGGTCTGTTCGTCGGCTGACGGAGCCACGATGATTGCGATTGGCGTACCCGCCGAAGGCAAGGACGAGCCGCGGATCGGGCTGACTCCCGAAACTGTCAAGAAGCTCGTCAAAGCCGGGGCCACGGTCACCGTGCGCGCAGGCGCAGGGCTCAGGTCCCATTTCTCCGACCAAGACTACAGCGACGCCGGCGCCGAGATCGCCAAGACGGACGCGGACGCTGTTGCGAACGCCGATGTCGTCTTCACGGTGCGGCGGCCGGCGCTCAGCGTCGCCAAGGCCATGAAGAAGGGCGCGGCGCTGGTCGGCATGCTCGATCCGTTCTCCGATGCCGAGGGTCTCGACGCGCTGGCCAAGACGGGCGTCACGCTGTTTGCCATGGAGCTGATGCCGCGCATCACCCGGGCGCAGAGCATGGACGTGCTGTCGTCGCAATCGAATCTCGCCGGCTACAAGGCCGTGGTCGATGCCGCAGCCGCGTTCCAACGCGCGCTGCCGATGATGATGACGGCGGCCGGCACGGTGCCCGCGGCCCGCGTGTTCGTCATGGGCGTCGGTGTCGCCGGTCTGCAGGCGATTGCAACGGCCCGCCGGCTCGGCGCCATCGTCACGGCGACGGATGTGCGGCCCGCCGTCAAGGAGCAGGTGGCTTCGCTCGGCGCCAAATTCATCGCCGTCGAGGACGAAGAGTTCAAGCAGGCGGAGACCGCCGGCGGCTACGCCAAAGAGATGTCGGCCGACTACAAGAAGAAGCAGGCCGAGCTCGTCACCGAGCACGTCAAGAATCAGGACATCGTCATCACCACGGCGCTGATCCCCGGGCGCCCGGCGCCGAAGCTCATCTCCAAGGCGATGATCGAAAGCATGCGGCCCGGCTCCATCATCATGGACCTCGCCGCCGAGCGCGGCGGCAACGCCGAGTTGACCGCGCCCGGCGAGATCGCCGAGCACAAGGGCGTGCGGATCTTCGGCCCGCTCAATCTTGCCGGCCAGGTGCCGGTCAACGCCTCGAGCCTTTATGCGCGCAACCTCCAGGCCTTCATCGATCCCTTTATCGACAAGGACAAGAAGACGCTGGCGATCAATTGGGACGACGAGCTGGCCAAGGGAACGGCCATCGCGCGCGACGGCGCCGTCGTCAACGCCATGGTGGCCGAGCGCCTGGGCGGCAAGGGCGCGGAAGCCGAGATGCCAAGCCCGCGAGCAACGGCAATGGCAAGCACGAAGGCCCCGGCGAAGAAGACCGCCGCCAAGCGCCCGCCCAAGGGAGGCAAGACAACATGACGAGACGGACCCTCTATGCGGGCCTCGTGGTCGGCGCGCTGGCCATGCTGGCCGATGTGACCCTGGCCGGAGGCGCCTTTGCGGCGGAGGCGGGCGCGCCGGAAGGCGGGCATGACTTCCTCTCGCAATTCTCCATCTTCGTGCTCGCCGTGTTCGTCGGCTATTACGTGGTGTGGAGCGTGACGCCGGCGCTGCATACGCCGCTGATGTCGGTGACCAACGCGATCTCCTCGGTGATCGTGGTCGGCGCGCTGCTCGCCGTGTCCGTCGAGGCCGCCGAAGCGGTGGGCTCGTCCGGCCATTTCATTGCCAAGCTGTTGGGATTTGCGGCGCTGATCCTGGCGTGCGTGAACATCTTCGGCGGCTTCCTCGTCACCCAACGCATGCTCGCCATGTACCGGCGCAAGGAGCGCTAAGATGTCGAGCGAACTCGTCACGCTGCTCTATCTCATTGCCGGGGTCCTCTTCATCCTGGCGCTGCGCGGTCTGTCGTCGCCGGAGACCTCGCGACAAGGCAATTATCTCGGCATGGCCGGCATGGCCATCGCGGTGGTCACCACGCTCGCCGTAGCTCCGCCGCAAGAGCCGCTGACCTGGGCCCTGATCGCCGGCGGTATCGCCATCGGCGGCGGCATCGGTGCGGTGATCGCCCGCCGCATCCCGATGACGTCGATGCCGGAGCTCGTCGCCGCGTTCCATTCGCTCGTCGGTCTCGCCGCCGTGCTGGTGGCGGCCGCGGCGTTCTACGCGCCGGAGGCTTTCGGCATCGGTGCGCCGGGCGCGATCCGCGTTTCGAGCCTGATCGAGATGTCGCTGGGCGCGGCCATCGGCGCCATCACCTTCACCGGCTCCATCATCGCCTTCCTGAAGCTCTCGGGCCGCATGTCGGGCAAGCCGATCATGTTGCCCGCGCGCCACGTCATCAATATCGCCCTCGCCATCGGGCTCGTGGTCTGCGTCGTGATGTTCTGCCAGGAGCAAACGCCGGTGTATTTCTGGGCGATCGCCGGGTTGTCGCTGTTGCTCGGCGTGCTCATCATCATCCCCATCGGCGGCGCCGACATGCCGGTCGTCATCTCGATGCTGAACTCCTATTCGGGATGGGCGGCCGCCGGCATCGGCTTCACGCTGGGCAACACGGCGCTGATCGTCACCGGCGCGCTGGTCGGCTCGTCGGGCGCGATCCTGTCCTACATCATGTGCAAGGGCATGAACCGCTCTTTCATCAGCGTTATCCTCGGCGGCTTCGGCGGCGAAGTGGCGGGCCCCGCGGCCGGCGGCGAGCAGAAGCCGGTGAAGCTCGGCTCGGCCGAAGACGCGGCCTTCCTGATGAAGAACGCGCAGAAGGTCATCATCGTGCCGGGCTACGGCATGGCCGTGGCGCAGGCGCAGCATGCCTTGCGTGAAATGACCGACGGGCTGAAAGAGGCGGGCGTCGAGGTGAAATACGCCATTCACCCGGTGGCCGGCCGCATGCCGGGCCATATGAACGTGCTGCTCGCCGAAGCCAACGTGCCCTATGACGAGGTGTTCGAGCTCGAGGACATCAACTCGGAGTTCCCGCAGGCCGACGTGGTCTACGTGATCGGCGCCAACGACGTGGTCAACCCGGCGGCCGAGGACGATCCGTCCTCGCCGATTTACGGCATGCCGGTGCTGCAGGTCTGGAAGGCGGGGACGGTGTTGTTCAACAAACGGTCGCTGGCGTCGGGCTATGCCGGCATCGACAATCCCGTGTTCTATCGCGACAACACCATGATGGTGCTGGGCGACGCCAAGAAGATGACGGAAGAGATCGCCAAGTCGCTTTAGGCAAGTTGCTGCAGCAACGCGCGATCACTGCCGCGGTTGGTTAACAATCTCAAAGACAACGAAGAATCGACAAAGTCTGGCTAGGAATAGCCAAACTCCGGCTTGAATTTGTCCGTAGAGCGCGTGGCGTGCTTGGCTGTGCCAGACATGGCCGTTGCGTTGACTCCGACGAATGCCGCTCCATTTAGCCGGGAGTTAAGCTTCGTCGGGTTGGATTTGCCGCCAAAAATAGTAATCTTGCCTAGCGGGCCCCAGCAGTTCGTCGGATGGGCCGGCGCGCGCGTCAGTTATCGCTGGATGAACGAGCCGTTCAACCGCCGTTCATTCCCGTCAGGTAAGGTCCGGACGACTAACAACGACAAGAACAGAGAGGCGTTGCCTGATCCATGTTGAACCTTCTCCTGTCCCTCGTAGGAATCTTCGCGCTGTTCTGCATCGTCGCGCGATTGCTCCACCGCTATTTTGTCTATGTGCCGGATCCGAAGCGGGTCGCGCCTCGGGATGCCGGCCTCCCCGGCGTCGAGGAGATCGTGTTCAAGGCGACCGACGGCACGCGGCTTATCGCTTGGTACCGGCCGGCGCAAATCGGCAAGCCGACGCTGCTCTATTTCGGCGGCAATAGCGGCAACGCCGCTTACCGCGCTAACAAGATCAAGGCGATCGGGGCGGACGGCTACGGCGTGTTCATGCTCAATTATCGCGGCTATGGCGGCTCGGGCGGCCGTCCCACCGAGAAGAGAATTACCGCGGATGCGGTCAGCGCCTATGATTATCTGCGCGGCCTCGGCGTGGCGCCCCATGACATCGTTGCCTATGGCGAGTCGCTCGGCACGGCCGTCGCCACGCGCCTGTCTCTGCAACGCGACGTGAAGGCTCTCGTACTCGAAGCCCCCTTCAGCTCGGTGGTGGATGTCGGTCTACTGATGTGGCCCTATTTGCCGCTCAAATTCATCATGGTCGATCAGTACCGGACCATCGACCGCATCGGTCAGGTCACAGCACCTCTGTTCATCATCCATGGCGGCAGGGACAATGTCATTCCGCTGGATCAGGCGCGCCGGGTTCTGCATGCGGCCAACGAGCCGAAGACCCTGAGCTTGGTCCCGCGCGCGGGCCATAACGATCTGTTCGAGCAGGGGGCCTGGGGTCGCGTGCGCGACTTTCTCGCCGGCCTCGTGCCCGAGCCCGCCGTGGCTGTGCCGGTGGCGCGCGCCGGACGCCAAGTCGAGCTGGTGGCCGCGGCCGACGCCGAGCGCTAAGCGGCTAACCCACGCGCAATAAAGCCGGGAACGGTGTTCCCGGCTCAAGCAGCCTGAATCTCGAGAATGAGCGCTTAGCGGCGCGGCGCGCGGGGCTTGGGGGCGACACCGCTTTCGCGCTGCGCCTTTTTGCGGGCCAGCTTGCGGGCGCGGCGGATAGCCTCGGCCTTCTCGCGGGCACGCTTCTCCGAGGGCTTCTCGTAATAGTTACGGAGCTTCATCTCGCGGAAGATGCCTTCGCGCTGCATTTTCTTCTTCAGCGCCCGGAGGGCCTGATCGACATTGTTATCGCGAACGACGACTTGCACGCGCTTTAGATCTCCGATTGGCCGTTGGTTTTGGGATAGGAGCGGGGCCAAAGATGACCCTGGCCAGAACGCCAAGGTCCCGCATCCGAAGGCTCGTGTACCAAAACGGGGGCTGGTTGTCCAGACCGGGCGAGGCTCTTTCAGCTTTCCGGGAACAGCCTTGTCACATGGCCCATCTTGCGGCCGGGGCGGGGGTCCGCCTTGCCGTAGAGGTGGACGGCGGTATTGGGCTCGGCGGCAAGCGTGGGCCAGGCCGCCACGTCCTCGCCGATAAGATTGGTCATCACCGCGTCGCTGTGGCGGCCGACATCGCCGAGCGGCCAGCCGCAAATCGCCCGCACGTGATTTTCGAACTGGCTGACAGGGCAGGCATCGATAGTCCAGTGACCGGAATTATGCACCCGCGGCGCGATCTCGTTGACGAGCAGGCCGGGCTGCTCCTCATCGCTTTGGAACATCTCGACACACAGCACGCCTACATGGCCAAGGGCGTCGGCAATGTTGCCGGCGATCTTGCGCGCCTCGAACACCGTACTGTCGGCGATGCGGGCGGGCGCGCGGCTCGTGGCAAGAATGCCGTTCTGATGGACGTTTTCCACCACGTCATAGAAGCGCATGTCGCCGTCCTGGCCGCGCACGGCGATCACCGATAACTCGCGTTCGAACCGCACCACGCCTTCGAGCACCGACGGCGTCTCGCCGATCGTCTCCCAGGCGCTCGCGGCCTCGCAGAGCGTATGGATCATCACCTGGCCCTTGCCGTCATAGCCGAAGCGGCGGGTCTTGAGCAGGGCCGGGATCTTGACGCGGGCGAGGCCCTCGTTGAGATCGCCCAGGCTGCCGACGGCGGCGTAAGGGGCGAGCGCGATGCCGAGGCCGCCGATGAAATCCTTCTCGACGAGCCGATCCTGCGCGGTGGCGAAGGACTTGGCCGGTGGGAACACGGGTGCCTCCCGGCAGGCAATCTCAAGTGCCTTGGCGGGCACGTTCTCGAACTCGCAGGTGACGACGCCGACGCTTCCAGCGAAGCGGGCCAGCGCCGCCTCATCGTCGTAAGCGCCGACCGTGGCTTCGGCCGCGACGTCGAAGGCGGGTGCATTCGCCTCGTCGCTATAGATATGGGTCTTCAGCCCCAGCCGGCTGGCGGCGACGCTGAGCATGCGGCCGAGCTGGCCGCCGCCGAGAATCCCAATGGTGCTGCCGGGCGGCAGCTTGATCTCAGGCATTATCCTCAAGGGACTCGGCGACGGACGCGGTCTGCGCGGCACGCCAGGCTTTGAGCCGGGTGGCGAGGCTCGCATCGCTCAAGGCCAGAATGCCGGCGGCCAGCAGTCCGGCGTTGGTGGCGCCGGCTTCACCGATGGCGAGGGTACCGACGGGCACGCCGGCGGGCATCTGGGCGATGGAAAGAAGACTATCGAGGCCTTTCAGCGCGCGGCTCTCCACCGGCACGCCGAGCACCGGGAGCGCCGTCATAGACGCCGTCATGCCGGGCAGATGCGCCGCGCCGCCGGCGCCGGCGATGATCACCTTGAGGCCACGGTCCTGCGCGGCCGCGGCATATTCGTAAAGCCGCTTCGGCGTGCGGTGGGCCGAGACCACCTTCGTCTCATAGGGCACGTTCAGCGCATCGAGCACGTCGGCCGCCGCTTTCAGCGTGGGCCAGTCCGAGCGGCTGCCCATGATGATGCCGACGGCTGGTTTCGCATCGCTCATGGTGCTGCTCATGGAAGGATTCGGCCGCGGAGGGCCGCTTTCGGAAAGCGCGGGATTATAGGGACGGGGCCTTGCTTGGCAAGGCAAGTCTTGCGTCTGTTCCCGTTATGGTGTCTCGCGTAAAACGATGCCTTCGTTTGGCCGGTCATCGAGGAGCGAGAGATTAGATGCCTCAGCAACCCTTAGCGCGTCCGCAGAACAGCAAGTTGATGCGGCTCTATCTCTTGTTCGTGGTCGCATTGATTGTGCCGATCGCGCTCAGCTACGGCGTTCAGCCTCGTTCCGTGCTTCCCCAGCTATTCGATATGACCGTTTCCGGGACCGATCAGGTCCACGTCTTCCGCGCCATGATGTGTCTGTATCTCGGGGCGGCCGTGTTCTGGGCGATCGCCGCCTTCCGGCCTGCCTGGCAGCGCACGGCGGTGATCTGGGCGGTGTTCTTCGCCCTGTCGCTGGCGGTCGGCCGAGCGATCAGCATCGTGGTGGATGGTCCCCCCAGCCTGCTGCTCGTCGTCTATTTCGTCGTGGAGATCTTGGGCGGGCTGCTCGGTCTCGCCGTGCTCGCCACCGAGGAGCGCAAGCTCAGGCGATGATGTCGGGAAGCAGCTGATCCTCGACGCTGGCAATCTCGTCCCTGAGGCAAAGCTTCTTTTTCTTGAGGCGCTTGAGCTGTAACGCGTCGGCGCGGCCAGAATCCTCCAGCGCATTGATTGCGCTGTCCAGGTCGCGATGCTCCTGTTTGAGCCTCGCCACCATCACCCGAAGCTCGCGAATTTCCTCGCTCTCCATCGGGCGTGCCCGCTCCTTTGCCTCCCCGTTGCGTCGAAGTATCGGGGCGAACGGGAGTGGGCGCAAGGGCCTGTCCGATGGAAAGCCGGTGACGCAAGCGGCCGGCGCGGCGAGACGTTGGGCGTTAGACAAATGACCGCCGATTTGGCAGAATGGATGCCGTAGACAATCGACATTGGAGGTCCGATATGGCGCTAGACGCAAACCTCGTGAAGTTGTCTGAAAAACACCGCGCATTGGATCGAAAGATCGTGGAAGAGCAACATCGGCCCACCGCCGATGCGCTCAAGATCGCGGAGTGGAAGCGTCAAAAACTGCGTCTGAAAGATGAGTTGGAGCGGCTCGGTCCGGAGTCGCACCACTAGGCCTTTCAAAGCCTGGCCGACAGCAAGTGATTGAATATAGGGCGCCTGTTTGCCGCGTGCTTCGGGCGCGGAAGGTTTCGCTTTACCCGCCACGAGGTGACCTCAGGTCAGACTCCGGGCGGCGAAACGCCCCTATTATCGTGCCAAGATTCGAATTCGTTAGGACGGGAGGCGCGGCGTAATGGGCGGCTGGGCATCGAGCAAGACACTGGCCAAGACACTGGCATTGGCGACGGCGCTCCTCGGCGCGCGGGTTGTCGTCGGCCGCGTTCTCTTCCGCCACCTTGGCGGCGGAGAAGGATTTGACCGACAAGGGCGAGGTGCTCGTCCGGCAGAACTGCTCGCGTTGCCATGCCATTGGCCGCGAAGGGGAGAGCCCCAATCCTGAAGCCCCGCCGTTCCGGACCCTCTCCAGCAAATATCCCATCGAGGATCTTGCCGAAGCGCTGGCGGAAGGCATCGTCTCAGGCCATCCGGACATGCCGATCTTCGTGTTCAAAACGCACGATGTGGACGCCATCATCGCCTATCTGGACTCGATCCAGGACGAGCCGGCTGAGATGGACAGCGCTCCGCCGGCTGGCGAGTAAGCGCCGGCGAACGCCTTTAGACGTCGGCGGCGCCTTCCGGCCACATCAGCCAGTCGCGGGCGGCGTCGATCTCGTCGGGGGCGAAATGCTCGACCTCGCATTGCATGAAGGGTGAGACCAGGCTCGACCACAGATTATGCGTGTCGGGGCTGGCCACCACGGCGATGCGGTTGAAATCCTTGAGATGCTGCAGGCTGAATTTGACGTCATGCCACAGGGCGGCAGCGTCCATGCCTTCGAAGTCGGTGATCACCTCGAGCACGCGCACTTGGTTATGGCGCTTGATGAACGCCTCGAGCTTGCGCGCCACGTGATCGAACTCCTCGGTCGACACCCGGCCGCTCAAGCCGATCTCCACCGCCTGGGCATTGTCGTGTTCGGTGTAGGTGAGCATCGGGATCCGGCTGGGTGAACGCGAATTCGGCAAGCCTAAGTCAGCAGCGGCATCCTAGCCTAGGACGCCACCGCGCGCCTAGCCGTCGGCGTGCGAACCGTCAGACTTGGCGTGATCTCGCGTTTAGTCTTTGGGTCGGCTCGCCTTTTTCGCGGCGCGTTGACGCAGTCGCGCGGTTCACGGGAAATTAAGCTTAACGAGACCATAATGCGGGCGTAAAGGACACGCTGTTGCCGCCTTTTCTCCGCCTAATGGCGTGAGGAAAATCGGGAGAATCGCGATCAAAAAACTGATCTTTTCCCTCGTGGTCATCTGCGCGATCGCTGTGGGCGCCGTGTGGATGGTCCTCAGCCCTGCACCGGTTACCAGAACTGAGGTCGAGGAGCGGGCGGCGCGTCCGCTCGCCTATCAGCAGGCGATCGCCGAGCGAGCCGAAGCCGAGGCCGAAGCCAACGCAAAAATCACGAACGCGGAGGACGGGGACATCCCGCCCTTCGAGACGGTGACGACGGAACCGGAGGCGACAGCCGAACCGTCCGCTGATGCTGCCGGAGATAATCCGCCGCAAGATATGGCATCGTTGCCGGACGAGAGCGCCGACACGCAGGACGATTTCGCGGAATGGCCGGGCGACGGCGCCGATCCTTCGCAAGACGAGCAAGATATGGCCGCGGTGCCGGGCCGCCAGGCTGCCCCCTATGACGGCGTGCCGCCACTGCCGGGCGAGGCCGGGCCGGGTGCCGATCAGGGCTATACGGACGACGCCGAACAATGGCGCGACGAGCGGCAAGAGCCTTGGGGCTATGGGCCGCCGCCGGGCCAGCGCGATCCTTTTGCCGACCGCCGCCGTCCAGGCGATCCTTACGCGCCGCCCGCGCAAGGTGGCCCTTCTGCCCAAGGCGATCCTTCTGCCCAGGGCGACCCTTCTGCCCAAGGCGACCCTTACGGTCCGCCGCAGGCGGAACAATGGGGCGGCCGGGAGTCCACCGAATGGGCCGATCAGAAAACCGAGGAATGGGTCGAGGTCGTCATCTCCGGCGCGGCGATGCGCGCCACGGCGTCCGAGGACGCGCCCATGCTGTTTGCCTTTCCCTATGGCCGCAATCTCAAAGTCGTGTCCCGCTATGAAGGCTGGATCGAGGTGACGGATCCGCAGAGCTCGGCCACCGGCTGGATGCAGGCCCATGTGGTGGCGCCGTCCGGCGTCAACGGCCGCAATTATGGGGACAGCGAAGCCTATTACGACGAGCCGCGGCGGGAACGCCGCGCCGGTTGGCTCAAGCGCAACGGCGGCGGGCTCGGCGACATGATCAACCGGGCGCTCGGCGGCAACTAGGACTCGCGCCGCCTTCTCCGCTCAGCCCTTCCGGCCGACCCCAAGCGATAGGGTGAGCAGACCGCACGGCTCCGCATGCGGATTATGCCAGGCGTGGCGCGGGCCGTTCTGCACCACCACGTCGCCGGACTTCAGCGCGATCTCGCGTCCCCCTTCGAGCGCGAGCACGCACGCACCCGCCGTCACATAGATGAGATCGACGGTGTCGGTCTGATGCATGCCGGGATGGGCCGGGTCCATCTTGCCGATCAGCCCCGGCAGCAGTGCCTCCGTCTCGGCCAGCGCCGCCGCCATATCGAGGGCCGGCGCGGGTCGTGTGCCGTCGGGCGGCAACACGATCAGCTCGAAGCGGAAACCGCCTTCGGGCGGGAACCAGCTGCGGAAGTCCGGTTCGGCGCCATCATTGGGCAGGCTCACCGCCGTGTCGGCACCCCATAGGCTGTAGAACTTGGCGCCTGGCAGAAGCGCCGTCTCGACCGGCGTAACGGCCGTATCGCTCGCCAGCACCGATGCGCCGTCCTTCGTTTGCCCCGTTACCACGCGGCGAATCCGCATGCTCTTATCCTCGCTCTATCCTCGCGTTTTCTTGCGCGAATTCTTGCGCTTACGCGCGAAATCTTGCGTTTCACGCGCGTATTCGTGCGTGCCGTGCATAGAGAATAGGGCGGATTGCACATGGGGGGAACGAGACCGCAGGTTTGGACGTTTTACGTGTGGAAGAAATAGAGACGGAGGATGACGATGCCGAAGACTCTCAAGATTGCGACTATGGCGTGTGTCGCCGCAGGCGCCTTGGCGTCTGCGGCACTTCTCGTGTCGGACGGCCAGTTCGGCGGCAACGCCGGACCCGTGACCGTCGCCGTGGCGCCGCCGCATGTCGTGCCGGGCACGGCGCCTGCCGTCGATCTGGTGCCGTCTCTGCCGCACACGCCGCCCTTGCCGCAGCGGTCACCCAGCATCGCTCCGATCGAGATGGCCGACGCCAACGCCAAGAAAGATTCCTCGCCTCAGACGCTTGCCGAAGCTGCGGCGATCCAGGTTTCCGCCAAGGCGGCGGCGGTGCGTGCCGGCCCGTCGCACGACGCGCCGATGCTGTATGGCTTCCCGGCGGGACGTGAATTGCGTGAGATCGGTCGCGACGGCGACTTCGTCCACGTCAGCGACGTGGAGAGTGGCGCGCAAGGCTGGATCGAACGGAGTGCGCTCGCATCGAGCATGGTGACGGCCTCGGTCGCACCGAAGAGCGAGCCGGCCAAGCCGGTGAGGCAGGCGGCGGCCGAGATCGATACGCCGGAGCCGGTCACCGCCATTCCGCAGAAGGAGAAGTATCATCCGATGCTGCTCGGCGGCGGGTCCGACAAGCGAGCACGCAGTAGCGGCAGCAAGACCAACTTCGCCGCGTTCCTCAATCGCGCGTTCCGCTAGGCTTAGCGCTTCGCCGTGGGCTTTCGTGACGATTTGGTCTTTGCCTTGCCGGCGCGGGCGATGCGGTGCGCAAGATGCGCCCATTCGGCCAACTCGTCGGGCTCTTCCAGAAGCCGCGGCGGCACTTCCCAATAGGACATGGCGACCGGCGCCCTGCCGTCCGGTTCATAGGTGAACGGGCCCATGCCTTCGGCGGCGAAGGCGCGGGAGGATGCCTCGTCAGCCTTGAGATAGAGCACGTCGTCGGCGAGCAGCCCGAACATCACGCCGTCGGCATAGAGTCCGGCACCGCCGAACATGTTGCGGATGGTCACCCGGCCGAAGCCGGACAACTGGTCGGTGATGAAGTCCTTGAAGCCGTCGCTTGGAGCCATGTCTCGTTTGAGAAGACCGCCTGACTACGCCGGCGGAGACGCAGGCTCCGGGACGCGCCGGCCTTTCTTGCCGGTGCTCTTGACGGCCAAGACGGGCTGGCCTGACCCGTTGCCGGTGCCGTTCTCTTTCGGCTTCACGCCGGCGACGCGATGCTCGCGCTCGACCGCCACGCGCGCCGCTTCGTTCTGATTGTAGAGACCCATGTGTTCGGAATCTTCGTCGGCTACCGGCGTCAGTGCCTCGTCCGTGTAGGACTTGGCGAGGGGATCGGCCTCGATCTTCTTGACGATACGCTTCAGGCTCCGCCAGCTCAGGGCGAGCAGCGTGGCCTTGCGGGCGATCTCGGCGGCATAGCGGGCGTAGAAGACCACCGGGTTTTCGATCGGCAAGCCGGAACGGCGGTCCAGGCGGTGCTTGATGCGGAAGATGCCCCATTGCAGGGGATGCAGCCCTTCCACCGGCACGGCGTTGGAGAACCAGAACAGCACGGGCATGAGCGAGCGGATGTTGATGCCGCAGGCGTAAGCGCGGCGCAGCACCGTCTCCATATGCTCGTCGGTATAGAAGATGCCCCAAGCCGTGCGGTAGGACTCCTGCCACTCGTCGCGTGTCATCTTGGGGTGGCCGGTGACGACGTGCTCCAGTTCGTATTTGTTCATGTCGGGGTCCATCCAGACCCCTTTTTCCGACAGCACTTTGTGATCTTCCGAGCCGGGCAGCGGCGTCAGGATGAAGAACTCGAGCATGTCGAGCGGCAGCTCCTGCTTGATGATCTCCAAGTCCTGCTTGATCGACTCGGGCGTGTCGTTGGGGAAGCCGAGAATGTAGCCGGCGAACGTCATGATGCCGACGGCCTTCCACTCGAGCAGCATCTTGCGATACTCGGTGATCTTGTTCTGGCGCTTCTTGGCGGCGATCAGGTTCGCCGGGTTGATGTTCTCGAGGCCGATGAACACGCGGGTGACGCCGGCGCGCTGCGACTTCTCGATGAAGTTCGGGATCTTGTGGCACAGCGTGTCGACCTGAATCATGAAGCGGATGTCGAGGCCGTCCTCCTCGCGCAACTTGATGATGCGATCGTAGATCGCTTCCCAGTCCTTGTTGCGGGCGAAATTGTCGTCGGTGATGAAGAAGCGGTTGACGCCCTGCTCGTAGTTCTTGCGCAGGATGTGCTCGACGCTGTCGGGCGTGCGGTAGCGCGACTTGCGCCCTTGCACGTTGATGATGGTGCAGAACGAGCATTGGAACGGACAGCCGCGGCCGGCGTCGAAACTGGTGACGTTGCCGACGGTGCGATCCACGAAGTCATGCGGCAGGAAGGGCGGATGGGGCACGTCACCGAGACAGGGCAGTTCCTTCATGTGATTGTAGAGAGGCTGCAGCTCGCCGCGGGCGGCGTCGCGCAGCACGGTATCCATGTGCTCCTCGGCCTCGCCGGCGAAGATCGAAATGCCGAGGGCTTGCGCCTCCTTGATGTCGTCGGGGATCTCGGGAAGCATGGCCAGGCAGCCGGAGACATGGAAGCCGCCGATCATCACTTGGATGCCGGCGGCGCGGAACTGCCGCGAGATGGCGAGCGCGCGGGGGAATTCGTTGGACTGAACCCCGACGATGCCGACCAGGCCCAAGCCGCCATTGTCTTCGATGAGGCGGATGATCTCTTTGGTCTTGACCCGCTTGTTGGTCTCGTCGATGGCCGTCACGTCGATGGGCAGGTCGGGCCCGAGAACCTCCCGGTCAGCGGCGCCTTGCGCCAGGCCGAACACGGAGGCAAGCGAGTTCGACGGCATGGTCGAACGCACCCACTGCACCACATAGCCGTCCTTATCGTAATGCGACGGCTTGATGAGGATGAATTGGAATCGCGGCTTTGCCGTCGGTGTTCTTTTGAGCATCCCTCAATCCCGTGAAGAGGCGCTTCCCGCGCAGTAAAGCGGGGCTCGCGCTAGCGTATCGCCTCTGATTTGGACGCTCCGGCCCGTCGCGCCCAAATATCCCCTGTAGGTGCCAAATGGCGCCACGCGGACAGTTTTGCGCTGCACCATGAGACTTCGGCTGACTCTACACAGAATCCGTCAGGGGTCCAACGCATTAGGGGGCGGTCTGGGCCGCCTGCTGGGCCTCGACGGGGTCCTGGGCCTCGAAGGCGGCAATGTCCTTGGCCAGGAAATAGTTGAGCATGGTGCGGATGGTGGCGATCACGGCGAGCTTCCAGATGTCTTCCCAGGTGGGGGCGACGGCGGTGCGCAGGATGTCGGCGGCCAGCGCGAATTCCAGGGCCAGCAAGATCCAAGTGGCGAATTTCAGCCAAATCTGGCGTCCGCGGAGCTCGGTGGCCTGGCCGGTGAAGACGGCGCCGAGGACGCCCCACAGCGCCTGGGTGCCGCCGATGACCACGACGATGACGGCGCCCACCTCGATGACGAGCGCCACATAGCTGGCCAAGACGTTGAAGTGCTCTTCGAGTGGAATGGCCCGATCCCCCTTCAGCTCAAAGCGGAGGGTAAGCCGATTCGGCCCTGGCCGGAATTGGGCCGGCTAGAGCTCGCCGGTGAGGAACTGGCCGCGCCCCAGCCCGAAGGACCAGTCCTCGTCGGAATTCTCCACGATCGACACCACCACGTCGGACGGCGCGATGCCGCAAGACCGCTCCAGCTCCTCGCAGAGCAGGCGATAGAAGGCCTCTTTCTGCTTCCGCTTGCGCGGCCGCGAGGTCACTTGCAGGAACACCACCTCATGCGTGCGCGGGATGCCGAGGCCGGTGTCCTCGACGATCATGCGCGAGGCGGCATGCTCATGCACGATCTGATAGCGGTCGCGCTCGGGCACCTCGAAGGCTTCGAGCATGGCGCGGTGGGCCGCGTCGAGCAGGGTCTTCATCTCGTCGTCGGTGCGGCCTTCGATCAGGTCAAAGCGGAGCAGGGGCATGGGGGGCCTTTAAGAGCTGAATCGTGTCGGGCATGTCACACGTCCCGGGCGATGTCGCGGAGCTTGAATTTCTGGATCTTGCCGGTCGAGGTCTTGGGCAGGTCGACAAAGACCACGTGGCGCGGACATTTGAAGCGGGCGAGCTTCTCTCTGCACCAGGCGATGATTTCCTGCTCGGTCACCTCGGAGTCGGGCCTGAGCTCGACGAAGGCGCACGGGGTCTCGCCCCATTTCGGGTCGGGCTTGGCCACCACCGCCACGCCGGTCACGTCCGGGTGGCGGTAGATGACATCCTCGACCTCGATGGAGGAGATGTTCTCGCCGCCGGAGATGATGATGTCCTTGGAGCGGTCCTTGAGCTGGATATAGCCGTCCGGGTGCATGACGCCGAGATCGCCGGAATGGAACCAGCCGCCGGCAAAGGCGTCGTCGGTCGCGTGTGCGTTCTTCAGATAGCCCTTCATCACGATATTGCCGCGGAACATGACCTCGCCGATGGTCTCGCCGTCGGCCGGCGTCTTTTCCATCGTGAGAGGGTCCATCACGGTGAGGTCTTCGAGCGCGTGATAGCGCACGCCCTGGCGGATGCGCTTTTGCAGCCGGTCTTCGAACGGTAGTTCGTCCCAGGCGGCGTGCCACTCGTTCAAGGTCGCCGGACCGTAGGTCTCGGTGAGCCCGTAGAGATGGGTCAGCTCGAAGCCGGCCTCGTCCATCTCGGCGAGTACGGCGGCGGGCGGTGGCGCCGCGGCATGGTTGAAGGCGACGCGGTGATGGAAGTCGCGTTTCTCCTCAGGGGCCGCGCCGAGCAGTGCCGCCATGACGAAGGGCGCGCCGGACAGATGAGTGACCTGATGCTCGGCGATGGCGTCGAACATGGCCTTGGCGCGCACCGCGCGCAGGCACACATGGGTGCCGGCGACGAGGCTGATCGACCACGGGAAGCACCAGCCGTTGCAGTGGAACATCGGCAGCGTCCACAGATAGACGGGATGCTGGCCCATGCCGGTGGCGATGGTGTTGGCGTAGCACATGAGCGCCGCGCCACGGTGATGGTAGACGACGCCCTTCGGGTTGCCGGTGGTGCCGCTCGTATAGTTGAGCGACAGCGCGTTCCACTCATCGCTTGGCATGTCCCAGTCGAAGTCGGGGTCGCCGTCTGCGATGAATTCCTCATACCCGAGATTGCTCAAGCGCTCGCCGTCGACGCCGCATTCGAGATCGCGATAGTCGATCAAGAGCGGCTTCACCTCGGCCAGGGCGAGCGCCTCTTTCAGAACGGAACCGAATTCGGTATCGCCGATCAGCACCTTGGTCTCGGCGTGGTCGAGCATGAAGGCAATGGCCGCGGCATCGAGGCGCGTGTTGATGGAGTGGAGTACGGCGCCGACCATGGGCACGCCGTAATGGGCCTCGAGCATGGCCGGCGTGTTGGCCAGCATGACCGAGACGGTGTCGCCCGGGCCGATGCCGCTGCCGTGAAGCGCCGAGGCGAGCTTGCGGCTGCGCGCATAGAATTTGGCGTAACTGATCGTCGTGCCGCCATGGACGATGGCCGCATGGTCCGGATGCACGGAGGCGGCGCGCTCGAGAAACACGAGCGGCGTCAGCGGCTGATAATTCGCCGGATTTTTTTCGAGGCCAGCGTCGTAAGGGTTGACCATGACCCCGCCTTTGACCTTTGGGTGCGTTTCCTCGCCGCACCCTAGCCAACGCGGCCGCCTCTAATCAAACCTTCTTCCGCTTCTTCTGCCGATTTATCGGGCAGGGGAGCGGCCGCGGGAGCAATGCGGTCAGCGGTGCGAGTAGTAGGCGAGGGCGACGGCGAAGCCGCCGAAGGCGATCAGCACCAATGCGAGATAGAAAATATCGACCTGGCTCATGACAGATCCCCCTTCTTGAAGCGATTGAGGGGGTAGGCTCGTCCGGCCGCGGGAAAGCGGCCTTGATCGAGGTCAAATTTCGCGGGCCGCTACTCCGACGTGGTGTCCTCGTGGGAGGTTTCGGCCTCGGCGTCGCCGTCGTGCTTCAGGTCTTTCAGCTTGGCGAAGACCGACTCGGCATCCGGGGCGTCCTCGACCACATCAGGCGCGGCCATGGCGTCGCGGGCTTCTCGTGCGAGGGCCGAGGCCATCGGCGCCTCGGGCTCAGGCGCCGGCTGCGCCGCGGCGATGGTCTCCTCGGTCGGCAGCAGGGACTCGGCCACGGGCGGCTCGTCGGGGATGCCGGCCTTCTTGCGCTCGCGCTCGAGCCGCGCCGCCGCCTTCTTGACGTCGGCGTCGAGGTCGATCTGCGAGCACAGGCCGAGCGTCACCGGGTCCTGGGCCACGAGATTCGGCGAGTTCCAATGGGAGCGCTCGCGAATGGCGATGATGGTCGGCTTGGTGGTGCCGACCAGGCGCATGAGCTGCGAATCCTTGAGCTCGGGGTGATTACGCAGCAGCCAGAGGATGGCGTTGGGCCGGTCCTGACGGCGCGACACCGGCGTGTAGCGGGGGCCGCGCTTGGTCTTCACTTCGGGCACCTCGACTTTCGGCTCCAGCAGATGCAGGCGGTGCTTGGCATCCTTCTCGGCGGCGGCAATCTCCTCGCGGGAGAGCTGGCCGGACGAGATCGGGTCCATGCCCTTGATGCCGTGGGCGACGTCGCCGTCGGCGATGCCCTTCACCTCGAGCACGTGCAGGCCGCAGAACTGGGCGATCTGCTCGAAGGTGAGCGCGGTGTTGTCGACCAGCCAAACGGCGGTCGCCTTGGGCATCAATGGGGTACGGGTCATAAGCGTCTCAAGCCTCAAAGGGGTGGCGGCGTCTCTCTCGCCCCCTCCAGGCGAAAGAGCCAATCCGACAAAATGAAGGGGAATAGCCTCCTATATAGGGGCAGATGCCTGTCTAAGCAATTGGTTCTCTAGGCCGTCTTGAGGACGATCTTGCCGATGTGTTCCGGATCATCGATGCGCCGATGGGCATCCGCCGCCGCGGTGAGCGCAAAGGTGGAATCGATCACCGGCTTGAACTTGCCCGCGGCGATCAGCGGCCAGATGCGCGTCTTCGATGGCTTGCGCCATGCGCGACTTGGCTTCCGGCGTCTGCGCGCGCAGGGTCGAGCCGGTGAGGGTGAGCCGGCGCATCATCAGACGCATCAGGTCGATCTCGACTTTCGACGTCTTCAGGAAGGCGATCTGCACGATGCGGCCTTCCAGCGCCGCCGCCTTCAAATTGCGCTCGATATAGTCGCCGCCGACCATGTCGAGGATGACGTCGGCGCCATGGCCGCCGGTCACCTCGCGCACGACATCGACGAAATCTTCCTTCGTGATAGTTGATGGCGCGGACGGCGCCCAGCGCCTCGCAGGCTTTCGCCTTCTCGGCGCTGCCCACGGTGACGATGACCTTGGCGCCAAGCGCGGTGGCGAGCTGGATGGCGGTGGTGCCGATGCCGCTCGCCCCGCCATGGACCAGGAGCCAGCCGCCTTCGCTGGAGACCGCCGCGCTCGAACACGTTGTGCCAGACGGTGAACACCGTTTCGGGGAGGGCGGCGGCTTGCACCGCGTCCAGGCCGTCGCGGGGCGAGCAGGGTGGTCGATTCCGGCGCCACGGCGAACTCGGCATAGCCGCCGCCATTGACCAGGGCGCAGACGAAGTCGCCTTCCTTGAAGCGCGTGACATCCTCGCCGACGGCCACGACGGCGCCGGCCACTTCGAGGCCCGAGCAGGTCGGAGGCGCCCTTGGGCGCGGGGTAGAGGCCCTGGCGCTGGAGCACGTCCGGCCGGTTGATGCCGGCGGCCTCGACGACGATCAGCACCTCGTCGGGAGCGGGCAGCGGCACGGGCCGCGTGCCCGGCACCAGCACCTCCGGCCCGCCGCTCTCACGCGTCTCGATGACAGTCATGGTCTGTGGCAGCATGTGTCCCTCGGTCTCCAAGTTGATGGGTTGCCGATCCTTCGAGGGGGCGCCAGGCGCGGCCGCCTCGGGATGACGATTGGCTCCCTTTCGAGCACAATATGCCGTGCGGTGCTATGTTCAACACGAGCGGGACTGAGCCAATGGACCTTAACGATCTCGAACCCAAGAAGGCTAAGAGCCACGAGCTCGGCCAGGATCTCAGCAAGCACTCGGTGGCCGAGCTGCAGGCGTTGATCGCAACGCTGAAGCGCCGAGATCGGCAGGGTGGAGCAGGTGCTCACCGCCAAGCAATCGTCGAAGAGCGCCGCGGAAGCCGCGTTCAAACGCTGACAATTTTCTGACACGCGATTCATTTAGGTAAATCCCGGCTTAGTCTTAACTGCTTGTTAGGAGTTAGCCGGTAAGTTTGCGTTATCCAGTCCTCTGGATCTGAGTGGCCTGTTCCACTCTGTTTGACGCCTCCCTGTTAACTTCCTGAGCCGCCTTTGGCGGCTCTTTTTTTGCCTAGATTCCCGGCGTTAACCTTCGTTACTCGTACGCGACGACAGGGCTTCCGCATGGCATACTATGCCGCCGGCTCAGGGTGACGGAGTGGGGGCGATGGCGGGATCATCAAAAAGCGATAACTATGACGGCGTGACGGTCTCGTTCGGCGCGAAGTTCGCGCGTTCGGATCAGTTCAAAACCGTGTTTCGTGAAGGCATGGCGCTGGTCGAGGCGGCCGCCGTCATATCTTGACGGCGACGGCCGCAAAGAGGCCCGGAAGCTCCGTCCGCCTCACTCGCTGGCTTACGCCACGGAGAGCATGCGGCTCACCACACGGTTAATGCAGCTGGCGTCGTGGCTTCTTATTCGCCGCGCGGTCAGCGAAGGCGAGTTGACGCCGGAGCAGGCTGTCGAGGAGCAGCGCAAGATCAAGCTGCCCGATGACGGGGACCGAACAGCCGAGCCGGGATATCAGCGCACTGCCCGAGCGTCTGCGCGACCTCATCGAGCAGAGCGTCAAGCTGCAGGAGCGGGTCATCCGCCTCGATCAAATGCTTGATTTCAATCAGCCGGCGCCGGCGGGCGAGGTCGCCCACCCGCTCAGCTCGCAGCTGTCCCGCTTGCGGGAAGCCTTCGGCCCGGAGGCCGAATAGCACCGGCTATTTGAGGAAGCCTTCGTATTTCTTCTTGAAGCGGCTGAGGCGCCCGCCACGGTCGATCAGATGCTGCCCGCCGCCGGTCCAGGCCGGGTGGGTATTGGGATCGATATCGAGCTTCAGCGTGTCGCCATCGGCCCCGTAGGTCGAATAGGTGACGAACTCGGTGCCGTCGGTCATCACCACCTTGATCTTGTGGTAATCCGGATGAATGTCGTTCTTCATGGCGTTAGCCTTGCAAATCCGCAGGTTTTCATTGAGCGGAGCCTATACTTGAACTTGGCGGCGGGCACAAGACTGCGCCGGAAAGGCGCGGCATCAAGGCCCTTTCCGCTCTGGGCTCAGGCCCTTAAAGTCGGCCAACTGAAAGATCAGCTGGGCATTTCTTGTGCAACTCGTAACACCGAATTCAGACGGCTGGCGTCAAGGCTGACGGCGCCGCTAAGCCGGAACCCGTTTCCGGGGAGTTAGAAGAGGAAAAGGGCAAGCGCGTCTCGCTGCGTCCTCTGCTGGCTCTCAGGCCTTATCTGTTCCGCCATAAAGCGATGGTCGTCGGGGCCTTCGTGGCGCTCATCGTCTCGGCGGCGGCGACGCTGGCCGTGCCGCTGGCGATCCGGCGCATGATCGATCTCGGCTTCTCCGGCATCGAGCCCGACCTGATCGACACCTATTTCGGCACGCTGATCGGCGTCGGCGTCATCCTCGCTCTGGCGAGCGCCGCCCGGTTCTATTTCGTGAACTGGCTCGGCGAGCGCGTGGTCGCCGATATCCGCAGCGACGTGTTCCGGCATCTGACGGGTTTGAGCCCCGCCTTCTACGAGGTGTCCCATTCCGGCGAGGTGATGTCGCGTCTCACCGCCGACACGACCCAAGTCAAGGCCGCCGCCAGCACGGCCATCTCGCAGGCGCTCCGCAACGCGCTGGTGCTTATCGGCGCCATCATCATGATGGTGGTGACGAGCCCGAAATTGTCGCTGGCCGTGCTCATCGCCATTCCCTTCATCGTGCTGCCGCTCGTGGCCTACGGCCGCTCGGTGCGGGCGCTGTCGCGCCACGCGCAAGACACGCTGGCGCAGGCGTCGGCCTATGCGAGCGAAAGCCTGGCGCAAGTCAGGGTGCTGCAAGCCTTCACCCATGAGGACGCGACGGCGGCGCGGTTCGGCGCGGCGGTGGACAGGTCGTTCGAGGCCGCCAATGCGCGGGCGAAGGCGCGGGCCGGGCTCGACGGCGATCGCCATCTTCCTCGTCTTCGCATCCGTGGTCGGCGTCTTGTGGTACGGCGCCCAAGATGTCCTGTCCGGCGCCATGACCGGCGGCACGCTCGGCCAATTCGTGCATCTATGCGGTGTTGGCGGCGGCGGCTGTCGGCAGCCTCAGCGAAGTGTGGGGCGAGGTGGCGCAGGCCACCGGCGCCGCCGAACGGCTGGGCGAATTGCTGTCGATCTCCTCGGAGATCAAGTCGCCGGCGCAATCCGAAAGCGTTGCCCGAGCCGCCGCGCGGGGAGATCGCCTTCCGCGACGTCTCCTTCACCTATCCGTTGCGGCCCGAGACGAGCGCGCTCGACCATGTCAGCTTCCACGGTGAAGCCCGGCGAGCGCGTCGCGCTGGTCGGCCCGTCCGGCGCCGGCAAGACCACGATCTTCGCGCTGCTGCTGCGCTTCTACGATGCGGTCTCGGGCAAGGTCGAGATCGACGGCGTGCCGGTGAACGAAGCCGATCTTCATGCGCTCAGGTCGCGCTTCGCCGTGGTGCCGCAGGAAACCGCGCTGTTCGCCGATACCATCGCCGCCAATATCGCCTACGGCGCGGAGGGGGCGAGCGGCGCTGAGATCGAGAGCGCGGCGAAAGCGGCCTTCGCGCATGACTTCATCATGGCGCTGCCGCGGGGCTACGACACGATGCTCGGCGAGGGCGGCGTCACGCTTGTCGGCGGGCCAGCGCCAGCGCATCGCCATTGCGCGCGCGGTGTTGCGCAACGCGCCCATCCTGCTGCTCGACGAGGCGACGAGCGCGCTCGACGCCGGCAGCGAGACGCTGGTGCAGAAGGCGCTCGACAAGGTGATGGAGGGGCGCACGACGCTCGTCATCGCCCACCGGCTGTCCACCGTCGTCGGCGCCGACCGCATACTCGTGTTCGATCAGGGGCGCCTGGCGGAGGAGGGGACGCATCAGACCCTCATCGGCAAGGGCGGCATCTATGCCCGTCTCGCCGAGCTGCAGTTCGCGCCCGACGCCGCGGAGTAGGCTTCTAGCGCTCGGTCAGCTTCAGCTCGATGCGGCGGTTCTTGGCGAGCGCCTCGTCGCTCGTCCCGCTGTCGATCGGCTGGAACTCGCCGAAGCCCGCCGCCACGAGATGCTCCGGCGCAATGCCTTGGCTCATCAGATAGCGCACCACGGAGATGGCGCGGGCGCTCGACAGCTCCCAGTTCGACGGAAATTCCGGCGTGGAGATCGGCTTGATGTCGGTATGGCCGTCGACGCGCATGACCCAGGCGATGTCGGGCGGGATGTTGCCTTCGATCTCGCGCAGCGCCCCGGCGAGCTTGTCGAGCTGAACGGCGGCTCCCGGCTTGAGATCGGCGGAGCCCGGATCGAACAGCACGTCGGAGGGGAACACGAAGCGGTCGCCGACGATCTGGAAATCCTGGCGGCTGCCTAAGGCTGCGCGCAACTTGCCGAAGAAATCAGAGCGGTACTGAGCGAGCTCCTTGACCTTCTTGGCGAGCGCCACGTTCAGCCGCTGGCCGAGATCGGCGATCTTGGCCTGGCTGTCCTTGTCCTTCGCCTCGGTGGCTTCGAGCGCCTCGTTCAAGGCGGCGAGCTGAAGCCGCAGGGCGGCGAGCTGCTGGTTGAGCAGCTCGACCTTGGCCAGGGCGTCGTTGGTGATCTTGCGCTGGTCGTCCAGCTTGGTGCCAAGCGCCGCGGCGCGGTCCTCGGCGCTGTCGGTCAGGCCGGTGGCGGAGCCGAGCAGCCCGGTCAGGCGTTCCGTCTCCTTGGTCTTGTCGAGCAGGGTGGCCTGCAGGGCGACGAGGTTGTCTTCGGCCGAGGCTTTCTGCGAGCGCTCCAGCGCCAGGAGCTCGGTCAGCTCGGAAAGCTGGCGGTTGAGCCGCGACAGCATGGTGTCCTTGCCGCTGGCGGCTTGGGTGATGATGTAGTTGGTGACCATGAACATCGACATGAGGAAGATCACCACCAGGAGCAGGGTGGACAGCATGTCGACGAAGCCCGGCCAGTAATTCGGCTCGTAGCGTCGGCGGCGCGCGCGTGCCAAGGCCATGGCTAAGGTCCGCTCCCCGCCGGCGGGCACTTTGGGCTTGCCGGTGATCTGGCGCAGCACGGCGGCGAGCTCTTGCTGCTGCTGGGCCTGCTCATCGGCCCATTCGCGCACGACCTTCTGCTCGGCGCGCATTTGCCGGATCAGCTTGTCGACGCCTTGCGCGAGATCCTTCACCGCATCGCCGGTATTGTCGTTGAGAATGCGTAACTCGACCTTCTCGCTGAGATCGGAAAGCGAGCGCTGCATGTCGAGCACGGCGAAGCGCAGCTGCGGCGACACATTGGCGGCGCCGGCGGCGTCGGCCGATTGCAGTTCGGTGATGTTGGAGAGCCAGTCCTCGAGCTCGGTGTAGAAGCGGCTCTGGGCGTGACCCGCCTGCAGATCGAGAAAGCCGAGGATCAGCGAGCCGGCCAGACCGAACAGCGAGCTGGAGAAGGCGATGCCCATGCCGTTCAAGGGGCCGGCCAGACCCTTCCTTCAACTGATCGAACAGCATCACGTTCTCGCCGCCGGTGGTGTCCAGCGCGCCGATCGTGTTGCCGACGGAGCTCACGGTCTGCAGCAAGCCCCAGAAGGTGCCGAGCAGGCCGAGAAAGACGAGAAGGCCGACGAGATAGCGGGTCGTCTCGCGCTGCTCGTCGAGACGCGAGGCGACGGAGTTGAGCAGGGTGCGGGTAGAGCCGGTCGCCAGCGACAGATGGCCGGTGCGGTCGCGCAGCATGGTGGCCATGGGCGCCAGCAGCACCGGCTGCTTGTCGACGTTGAGGCCAGGGTCGGAGATGCGGAAATTATTGACCCACTGAATCTCGGGATAGAGCCGCAACACCTGTCGGAAGGCATAGACGACGCCGACGAGAAGCACGCCGATGATCAGCGCGTTCAGGCCAGGATTGGCCATGAAGCTGCGCCGGAGCTGCGCGGTTTGCCCGTCGAGGATGATGGCCAGCAACACCGCCAGCACCAGGAACAGCGACATGCGCCAGAGAAAGACCTGCGGGCGCGTGAGCTTCGTCTTGTACTGCTTGGGTGCCATCTTATGCCGCTGTTGTGTCGAGGGCCTTCGCGCGAAACATTAACCGAATAGTTTGACGGGCAAAACGGCAACCTCAGGGCGGACAAGTTCTTATTTGCACGCGCTGCATGTTTGTTCTGCGACGGTGCAGGCGGCGGTCCCGCGTGATCGACGCCTATTTGGTCAGCGCCGCCTTGGCTGCGGGCCGGCGACGCTGGCGCCGGCAGCCTTTAGCAGTTTCAAGAGCTTGGCGTGAATCGCCTCGTTGCCGGCGATGATGCCGCCCTGCTCGAGCATGCGCTCCTTGCCGTCGCCGTCGCAGACATAGGCACCCGCCTCGCGCAGGATGACAATGCCGGCGGCGACATCCCAGGCGCGCAAGACCGCGCTCCCAGAAGCCGTCGAAGCGGCCGGCCGCGGTCCAGGCGAGGTCGAGGGCCGCCGAGCCCGTGCGCCGCACGCCGGCGGACGCCGCCATGACCGCGCGCAACTCCTTGAGGAACAGATCGTGGCCCGGCCGGCCGGTATGGGGAATGCCGGTGCCGATCACGGCGGTGGCAAGCTCCGTGCGCGCCGCCACGCGGAGGCGGCGGCGGTCGTTGAGATAGGCGCCCTTGCCCTTCTCGGCGGTGAAGGTCTCGTCGGTGGCGGGATTATAGACGAGGCCGGCCACCATCTCGCCGTCGCGCTCGAGCCCGATGGAGACGGCGAACAGGGGAATGCCGTGCAGGAAGTTGGTGGTGCCGTCGAGCGGATCGACGATCCAGCGATGGGTGGCGTCGTCGCCTTTGATCTCGCCGCGCTCTTCCATGAGCAGGCCGTAGCCGGGACGGGCCCGGGAGAGCTCGGCGTAGAGAATGTCCTCGGCGCGGTGATCGGCGGCGCTGACGAAATTGGCCGGGCCCTTGAGCGAGACTTGCAGGGCTTCCACCTCGCCGAAGTCGCGCGCGAGGCTGCGCCCGGCCTTACGGGCGGCGGTGACCATGACGTTCATCAGCGCTGACGCGGGCATTTACTCGGCGCGCTTGACGTAGGTGGCCTCGTTGGTGTCGACCACGATCCGCTCGCCGGAGCCGATAAAGGGCGGCACCATGACGCGAATGCCGTTTTCGAGCATGGCGGGCTTGTAGGAGGAGGCCGCCGTCTGCCCCTTCACCACGGGATCGGCTTCGACCACCTCGAGCGTGACCTGGTCCGGCAGGGCGACCCCGAGCGCCCGGCCCTCATGGCTCTCCACCGTCACCTTCATGCCGTCCTGCAGGAAGGCCGCGCGGTCTTCCAACAAGTCGCGCGGGATCTGCACCTGGTCGTAGGTGTCGCTGTCCATGAAGGTCAGCATGTCGCCCTCGGCGTAGAGATACTGATAGTCCTTCTGCTCGAGCCGCACGCGCTCCACCGTCTCCGAGGCGCGGAAGCGCTCGTTGAGCTTGGTGCCGTCGACGGCGTTCTTCAGTTCTACCTGGGCGTAAGCGGGGCCTTTGCCCGGCTTCACGGCCTGCGTCTTGACCGCGATCCACAAGGTGCCCTTGTGCTCGATCACGTTGCCGGGCCTGATCTCGTTGCCGTTGATCTTCATGGGGTTCCTTGGGGTGAAATGGGGTGCAGCCTTTAAGACGTGGCCCCCTGTTCCTGTCAAGGCGAGACCGCAGGCGAGCGCGGTGGCGAAACCGCTATTCGGTGAGGCGTCCGGAGTTCCAGGCGTCCACCGCGCGCTCGGCTTCGACGCGCTGCTCCTTGGTGAGCTTGGCCAGCATGATGTCGAGGGAGAAGTCGCTGACGCCGGCTTGGCGGGCGAGGAGGTGCCACTTGGCGGCCTGGACGAGGTCGGTGTCGAACACCACGCCATTGGCGTAAAGGCGCGCTAGCCGGTTCTGCGCCACGGGATTGCCTTGCTCGGCGGCGAGACGGAAGAGCTGGGCGGCGCGCTTCTGATCCGCCGCGACGCCGGCGCCCTTGAACAGCATCACCGCGTATTCGACCTGGGCCGCCGACAATCCGGCATCCGCCGCCTTGCCGGTCCATTCGGCCGCTTTCTCCTTGTCGATCGGGACGCCGCGGCCGAACTGGTAGAAGGCGCCGAGATCGTATTGCGCCTGCACATTGCCTTGGGCGGCGGCCTTCTGCATCCATTCGGCCGCCTTGACGTCGTCCATCTCGCGGCCGCGGCCCTGCACGTAAAGGAGGGCGAGATTATATTGCGCCGCGGCGTTGCCGGCCTCGGCGGCATGCTCGAACAGATCGCCGGCGATGCGGAGGTCCTTCCGCACGCCGACGCCTTCGGCGACGAGAAGGCCGAGGGAGAATTGGGCGTTGGGGTCGCCGAGATCGGCGGCCTTGGCATAGGCGTCCGCTGCCTTGGCATAGTCCTGGGCGACGCCGAGACCTTCCGAATAGATCTCGCCCATGAGGGTGTAGGCTTCCTTCGAGCCGTCCTGCGCCTCTTTCTCGGCGAGTTGCAGGGCGGTCAGATATTTTCCCTCCGAAATAGGCGGTGAAGGATTCGCTCTCCTTGGCATGGGCCGGCGCCGCGGCCGCCAAAAGGCAAGCCCCGGCAAGCATCGCCATTGCCACGGGACATATTCTTCACGCGGCGCTCCTGACGCGGCCGATGGCGTTGTCGATGTCGGCGATCAATTGCGCGGCGCGGTCGTCCTGCCAAATTGCCTTCGACGGCGCCACGAAATCTGCGCCGAGGGCGGCAAAGCGGGCGGCTTGCTCGGGATCGTCCACGTTCCAGGCGACGCACGGCACGACGAAAATCTCCGACCACCAGGCGATGAGCTCCGCACACTGATCGATGGCGTCGATATCGGCAGCGGTCCGGCCCGAAGGCGACATAATCGGCGCCCAGCTCGGCCAGACGCATGGCCTCGTCCCGGTCCGGGCCGCAAGCCACTCCAATATTTGCGCTTTCGCCGAGAAGGCCACGGGCGCGCGCATAGAGATCGATGTCGGCGGCGATATGGACGCCGTCGGCGCCGAGGCGCTCGGCCAGGGCGATATCGGTGTCGATGAGGCAGGCCAGGCCCGCCGCCTGCACGAGATCGATCAAGCGATCGGCATGAACCTCTTCCGATGGCTGAGCATCAGGATAAAGCAATACGCAGGCCGCCGAGGTGTTCGCCATGGCTTGCGCGAGTTGAGCTTCGAGCTTCGCGGTCAGGGGCGCCGGCACTTGTAAGTAGAGCCGGCATTTAGGCTTGGCGTCAGCCATGATCAGGGGGTTCCCACGGCGACTTCGCATTGACGGGACGTTAACAGGGTCCCGTCTCAAATCACACGCCTCGCGCCGCTGTCAATCGTCGGGGGCATGGCCCGAGAAGAGGGTTGTCGAGAGGTCGTTGAAGGTCGAACATAGCGTCACCACATTGTCGCCAGGCTGCTGATTCAAACGGCGCGTAAGCCACCTGGGAGAATGAATTGGCGGCGCCTAGGCGGGGAGGGGCGAGCGCAATGACGCAACCAAAGGCTCTGCAGCAGGCAACCAAGCGGCTCGATGCGGCGGTCGATGAGCTTGAACATCGTCTGCAGCAGGTTTTTGCGGACAGGCGACGGCGATGTCTCCGTCGCGGCCCTCAAGGAAGAAATTCGATTTTTGACCGATGAGCGCGACCAGCTCCTCATCGATCTGGAGGCCGAGCGCACCCGCATCAGGCGTCTCAAGGCTGCCAATGACGAGGTCTCCGGCCGGCTCGACGCCGTGTTGGGGACGCTCAAGGACATGATGCCGGCGATGCCGGGCTAGGCCTGCCACGGGGGAGTTGTTGTTATGGGACAGGTCAATGTCTGCTCTGAACGGACGCAGCTACCGGCTAGAATGCAGCGAGGGCGAGGAGGCCCACCTGATCGAGCTGGCCGAATATCTCGGGTCTCATGTCGACACGATGCGGCGGAAATTCGGCCAAGTGGGTGACGACCGGCTGATTTTGATGGCGTCGCTGGTGATGGGCGACGAGTTGTGGGAGTTGCGTGGCCAGCTCGAGGCGCTGAAAACGTCGCTGGCCGAGGCCCGCCGCGACAGAGCGGCGGCAGAGGAAGCCGCGAAAGCGGCGCAGGAGGAGTTGACCGAGCAGATAAGCGCCGCCGCCGATCGGCTCGAACTGCTCAATAGCCAGATTATTCGGGGCGGGGCGCCGTCAGATGCGGCCAACCGCCGCTAGCCGTTTTGCTAATCTAATTTCGCTATAGTTCGCCTTGGCGGGCTGCGAGGTGCGTTAGGAGCATTTATCCCAGGGCCCTATAAGATCCTATGGGAGCTGACCCTGGCGGGGACTGTGGTCCCTGTTACTCGGCGCCCACCTACTTAATGTAGGGAGACCGGGATCTAAGCTCCGACGGCCATCGCGGCCCTGCCATGCTCTCTTGGGCGTGGCGCGGTTCGCTCCCCCCGACAGGCGACAGGCTGGCGACCCTCGCCGTTATTGCTGTATTGAGCCCCGAATGATGAACCTTCCCCAGCGGATCGACGCCACGCCATGCGCATCCTGTTTCTAGGCGACGTGGTCGGCCGGTCGGGCCGCGCGGCCGTGCTCGAGACCTTGCCGAAACTGCGGACGCGCTACCGCGCCGACTTCGTCGTGGTGAATGGCGAGAACGCGGCGGGCGGCTTCGGCATCTCCGAGGCGATTCTCACCGAGCTGCTCGATGCCGGCGCCGACGTCGTCACCACCGGCAATCACGTCTGGGATCAGCGCGAGACGCTGGTCTATATCGAACGCCACGACCGCCTGTTGCGGCCCCTCAACTTTCCGCCGGGCACGCCCGGCAAGGGCGCCGGGCTGTTCAAGGCGGCGAACGGCGCCGAGGTGCTGGTGGTCAACGCCATGGGCCGGGTGTTCATGGGCGATCTCGACGACCCGTTTCCGGCCATCGAGCGCGAGCTGGACGCCTGCGGGCTGAAGTCCAGGGCCGATGCGATCCTCATCGACTTTCACGCCGAGGCCACCTCGGAGAAGCAGGCGCTGGCCCATTTCGTCGACGGGCGCGCCACCGCCGTGATCGGCACGCACACCCATGTGCCGACGGCGGATGAGCAGGTCCTCACCGGCGGCACCGCCTATGTCAGCGACGCCGGCATGTGCGGCGACTTCGATTCCGTGCTCGGCATGGACAAGGAGGAGCCGATCAGCCGCTTCCTCACCAAGATCAACACGCGGCGCTTCGCGCCCTCGCATGGCGAGGCCACGGTCTGCGGCGTCGGCATCGAGGTCGACGATGCCACGGGACTGGCGCGCGCCATTGGCCCGGTCAGGCTTGGCGGCCGGCTGTCACAAGCGGAGCCCGCCTTTTGGCTGGCTGACGCATAAGACCGAAAAAACTAAGCGGAGCGTAGGTCCGGGCGCGATCCGTTGCCGTTCGTGGTCCCGCCATTGGCCCGACCGTGGGCCAAGAGTCGCCTCAGGCAGGCGATGGCGTCGTCGAGATGGAGCAGGGCCTGATCGGCGTCCAGCGTTTCGTCGTAAAGCACGACGCGGGCGCGGGCCACGTGATCGGCGGCATCGGAGCAGAGCTGCGGGAGGCTCAAGGCCGGCGTCTGCGCTTCCGTCTTCGCGTCGGTCGCTTTTCGTTTCGGCGTCATCGTGCCCGTTCCCCCTCGTTACGCGGCCCCAAAGTCTTTGGTTATCGCGGCATTAGGGTTAAGCCTTCGCTAAGGCGGCGGGCGCGGCTGCGGGGGACAGATCCAGCCGCGGTCTTGACCGGCAAGGCCGCTAACGACTAGGGATCAGGCCATGGCAGGCCATTCAAAATTCAAGAACATCCAATTTCGCAAGGGTGCGCAGGACAAGAAGCGCGCCAAGCTGTTCTCCAAGCTCGGCCGCGAGATCACCGCGGCGGCGAAAATGGGGCTGCCCGATCCGACCATGAATGCGCGGCTCAGGACGGCCGTGGCCGCCGCGCGCGTCCAGAACATGCCCAAGGACAATATCGACCGGGCCATCAAGAAGAGCCAGGAGGCGGGCGGCGCCAATTACGAAGAGGTGCGCTACGAGGGCTTCGGCCTCGGCGGCGTCGGCGTCATCGTCGAGGCGCTGACCGACAACCGCAACCGGACCGCCAGCGAGGTGCGCTCGATCTTCACCAAATTCGGCGGCAATCTGGGCGAGACCGGCGCGGTGTCGTTCAATTTCGACCGGCTGGGCTCGATCGAGTTCGACGCCGACAAGGCCACCGCCGACGAGATGCTGGAAGCGGCCATCGAGGCGGGCGGCGACGACGTCGAATTGGGCGAGGAGGGCCACACGGTCTACTGCAACCCCGAAGAGCTGCATGAAGTAGCCAAGGCCCTCGAGGAGCGTTTCGGCGAGCCGCGCGGCATCCAGATTCTGTGGCGATCGAAGATCGACGTGCCGGTCGACGAGGAAGCGGGCGAGAAGCTCTTGCGCATGATCGATGCGCTCGAGGAGTCCGACGACGTGCAGCAGGTCTACGCCAATTTCGACATGGACGAGGATGTGTTCCAGAAGCTGTCCGCCGCGTGAGCCGGAAGAACGACCCATGGATACGCGACCGTCGCAAGACACCGAGTATAAGCATTTGCGCGAGCAGCCGGCGCTGCCCGGCAAAGGCGGTCTGGCGCGGATCGGCGCCGCGTTCTGGAACACGGTCGGCGGATTCCGCGAAGGGCTCAAGACCGAAGCGGCCATCAAGCAAGAGGCGGCGATCGCCATCATCGCCTTGCCGGTGTCGTTCCTCATCGCCACCAATGTGTGGATCTGGGTGGCGCTGATGGGCAGCTTGATCCTGCTGCTCGCGGCCGAGTTCCTCAACACCGCCATCGAGCGGCTGTGCAATCACCTGCATCCCGGCATGCACGAGGCCATCAAGGTCACCAAGGACCTCGCCTCGGCCGGCGTGTTCTGCGTCATCGCCATCGCCGGGCTGATCTGGACCGCGGCGATCGTCGCGCGGTTTTGGGTGTGACCGACGCCACCAAATGGCAGCTCCGCGATCAGGAGCAGATCATCACCGGCAACGACGCGTTGCTCGGAAGCCCCATCTCCTCGTGGCGATGACCCGCATGCGCAACGAGGCGCTGATCCTGCCCGACACGCTCGAGCATCTCTCAGGGCCAAGTGGACGCGATCGTCGCTTACGACGATGCGAGCACCGACGACACGGTGGAGATCCTGCGCGCGCACCCGAAGGTCGCGCTGATCGTCGCCAATCAGGTCCTGGGAGGAAGACGTGGTGGCGCGCAAAGCCGCCGAAGCGCGCCATCGCGGGCTGCTGCTCGACATGGCGCGGCGCCAACTGCCGCATGACTGGATGCTGTGCTTCGATCCCGATGAGCGGGTGACCTGCGATGTGCGTGGCTATCGTGGCGGGCTTGCGCGACGAGCCTTGCGACGCGGTGCGGGTGCAATTGTTCGACGCCTATCTGACGGCCGAGGATCAGGCGCCTTACACGTCGGAGCAGACGCTGCTCGACTTCCGCCGCTTCTATGGGCCCGAGCAGCGGGACATTCTCATGCTGTGGCGCAATCGCCCCGGCATCGACTTCGCCGAAGGGCACGGCCGCACGCCGCAGGGCACGACCGCCGTCAAGACCGATCTCTATTGCCAGCATTACGGCAAGTCGCTGTCGGTCGCCCATTGGGAAGAGACTTGCGACTATTACATCCGCCACTTCCCGTATGAGACTTACGGGAAGAAATGGGAGGCGCGGAAGGGCCAGGGCATTCACACCGAGTCCGACTTCCAGCGCCCGCTCTACGAATGGGGCGAGACGCTGTTCGCCAACGCGGTGCCCATGCCGGCTGCGTGAGACGTGAGCTGCACAAAATGAAAAGAGGCGGGAGCGCTCAAGCTCCCGCCTCTTTCGTCTCTAGCCGCGGAGAGTATCGGCTAGGGGCTAAAGCGAATCGTCCTTGTCATCGTCATCGCCGTCGGTTGCGTCCGGCTCCGCGGCCGGGGCGGCATCAGGCGCGGGCTTGCCGGCATCCGGTCCCTTATCGTGGGGGCCTTTGCCGTGATGACCCGGGCCAGGGCCGTGCCTCCAGCCATGCGCCTCAGCCATCCGCGCCCGGAAGCGCGCCTCGATGGCCTTGACCTTGTCGAGCTGCTCTGGCGTCAGCGTCGTGCGCAGCTTGGCGACCGCCGCCTTCAGCTCCTCGGCGCTCTTGCCGCGCGCGATGGCGTTATCGGCGAAGCGGTCGGCCAGCGCGAAGGGCTCGGCGTCGGCGCCGGGCTTGCCATCATGCCGCCAGGACCGCCAGGCCGCCATGCCGCCAGGACCCCATGCGGCCCATCATCGGCCGGCGTCATGGTGGCTTGCAGGGCGTCGGTGAAGTCGCGCCAGTCATCGAGCTGATTGGCGCGAATGCCGATCTCCGTCTCCATGACGCTCAGTTTCTTGGCGAGCGTATCGGGGCCGCGCATGCCATGCATGCCGCCGCGGCCATGGCGATCGCACATCTTCTCTGCCGCCATGGTGCTTGCCCATGCCGGGCTTGCTCCACTCGCTGCGGTTTTCGTTGTCGGCGAGCGCCGCGGTCACCGCGGTACAGGCCGGCGACGCTGAGCACGGCGACGACGGCGATCGCGGCAAACTTCGGGGGGTATTTCATAGAGCAGCATCCTCAGTTGTTGGTGTCTGCCGATGTTCTAAGCATCGATCGTTGCGATTGTTGGTCGCCGCATGTCCGAAGGTTGCTGCGTGAGCGAGTTTTGTGTCGAAACATTGCTGGTCCAGGCGGCGTGCGTTTCCGTTACAAAAATTCTCTCCTTGCCGGAGCCCGAGAGGCTAGAAGGGAGCCGACCCGATGACCGCGACCACACCACGCATACTCGTCGTCGACGACGACCCGGAAATCCGCAAGCTCTTGGCGCGCTATGTGGAGAGCCAGGGATTCCGCGTGCTGCTCGCCGCGAACTGCCGCGAGCTGCGCGATCAGCTGGCGACGCATCACGTCGACCTGATCGTGCTCGATGTCATGCTGCCCGACGGCTCCGGCCTCGACATGTGCCGGGATTTGCGGGCGCAGCGGTCGAACGTGCCGATCATCCTGCTGACCGCGCTCAAGGAAGACGTCGACCGCATCATCGGCCTGGAGATCGGCGCCGACGATTATCTCGGCAAGCCGTTCAATCCGCGCGAGCTCATCGCCCGCGTGCGGGCGGTGCTGCGGCGGCGGGCCGATCTGCCGCCCGAGCCGAACGAGGCCAAGATCTACCACTTCGAAGGCTTCACCGCCGATCCGCAGACGCAGGCGAGTGGTCGCACCCGGGCCGCGGCGATATCGAGCTGACGGGTGCGGAGTTCGATCTGCTCAAGACATTTCTCGACCGGCCCGGACGGGTGTTGTCGCGCGATCAATTGCTCGACCTGACGCGTGGCCGCGACGGCGACGGCTTCGACCGCTCGATCGATGTGCTGGTCAGCCGGTCTGCGCCGCAAGCTTGGCGGAGACGATGTCCCGCAGCTGCTCAAGACGGTGCGCAATGGCGGCTACCAGCTCGCGGTCAAGGTCGACACCGAGGATAGCCAGGCGTGAATACGCTCCGCGTCAAGATCGTCGTGCTTGCTCGTCCTCGCGATCGTTTCGGTCGTCGGGCTGCTGACGGTCGTGCTGTTCTATCTGCTCGGACCGCCGCCACGGTCGGGACGGGCCCTCGATGCGGCGGCGCAGCAGGTGGAAATGGTCGTCGAGCCTGACCCGCGACGGATCTGGCGGCGTCACTTTCGCGCCCGAGCCGTCGGCCGGCCGTGTCTACGAGCGCACGACCGCGGCCTTGCGCGCCAAGCTCGCAAAAGCGCGGATTGGATCTGCCGCTCGTCGTGTCGCGCGATGGGCGGCGCGCGCCGCTGACCGTCTCGGTGCCGATCGAGACAATCGCGGCTGGCTGTCGATGCCGATCTCCGGATCTGCCGCCGCAAGGCGTGCCCTGGAAGGGTCTTGTTCCGCTGGCTCTCGTCATCACCGTCGGCGCGACGGCGGTGGCCGTGTTCACCGCCAATCGCATGGTGCGGCCGCTGGTGTTCCTGGAGAATGCCGTGGCGTCAGTCGGCTCCGATGGGCTGTTGCCGGAACTGCCCGAGCGCGGACCGGCCGAGGTGCGGGCGACGGCCAAGGCGCTCAACTCGCTGTCGACCCGTCTCAAGCGCGCCATGGAGAGCCGGATGCGCCTGGTGGCCGCCGCCGGCCACGACATGCGCACGCCGATCACACGCATGCGGCTCCGGGCGGAGTTCGTCGCCGACGAGGAGGAGCGCACCAAGTGGCTCAGCGATCTCGACGAGCTCGAGCGCATCGCCGACAGCGCGATCATGCTGGTGCGCGAGGAAACGGGCGCCGCCGCGCCGGAGCTGGTGCGGCTCGACGAGCTGGTCGGCGATATCGGCGACCGACCTCAGAGAGCAGAACTCTCGACGTGACGGTCGAGGACGTGCAGCCGGTGACGGTGCGGGTCAGCCGCTTCAAGCTCAACCGCGCGCTGCGCAACCTCATCATCAACGCGGCGACCCACGGCGTTCGCGCGCGGGTCAGCGTCAGCTCGCCCAACGGGCCGATGGCGCGGATCGTCATCGAGGATGACGGGCCCGGAATTCCCGCACGCCGTGATCGACCAGGTGTTCGAGCCGTTCTTCCGCGCCGACCCGGCGCGCCGGCAGGACATCCCCGGCGCCGGGCTCGGCCTCACCATCGCGCGCGAGCTCGTGCAGCGCGCCGGCGGCAGCATCAGCATCGCCAACGGCCCCGGTGGCGGTTTGGTGCAGATCGTCGAATTGCCGAAGGCCGCCATGTCGGCGACGGACTGAGGGGAGTTCCTGTCACGCGCTGGCGGCGGTCGTTGCGTCGGCGCAGGGGGCAGGTCGGGGTCTGAGCGCTGCCGTCCGTCGCCATTTGCCTGCGGCCAGCGGGCAAGCCCCTTGTGGGGCGCGCCGTGAATCAGTCTATCACCTCGTCGGCGGCGATGGGCCGGCCGAACAAGTAGCCCTGGGCACTTTCGCAGCCGAGCTCGCGCAGCCGCTTGCGTTGCTCCTCTTTCTCGACCCCTTCCGCCGTGACCTCCAGACCGAAGCTCTCGGCGAGATAGGCGATGGCGCGCACCACCGCCGCGTCCTCGTAATCGGCGCAGAGATTGATGGACGAAGCTTTGGTCGATCTTGAGCCGGCTCAAGGGGAAGCGCTTCAAGAGACTGAGCGAGGCGAAGCCGGTGCCGTAGTCGTCGAAGGCGATGCCCACGCCAAGCTCGCGCAACTCGCCGCAACGGGGTGATCAGCGGCATCCCCTTGCTGGATGAAAATATTCTCGGTGATCTCGAGCTCGAGGGCTTCCGGCGGCAGTGAATTTTCCTCCAGGGCCCCGACGACGACTCTCCAATTGCCCGCGGCGCAGCTGGGCGCCGAAGAGATTGACGCTCACCCGGAACGTGTACCGGTCCGAGACTCGCGAATCTTGCGCGCCTGCGCCGCAGCCTCGTGGATCGCCCAATCGCCGACGACCGGGGCAAGCGCGCCGCGTTCGAGGACATTGAGGAAGGCGCCTGGGGCGAGAAGTCCGTGCTGCGGGTGGCGCCAGCGAAGCAGCGCCTCCACGCCGATGACGCGATAGTCGGCGAGCCTCACCTGCGGCTGGTAGTAGAGCTCCAATTGGCCCGTGGCCACGGCTTGGCGCAATTCCTGGTCGCAATGGCGCCGGGCGATCGCCGGCTTGCCTTAGTCTCGGCTGGAATATGCAATAGCCTTTTCGCGGCTCTGCCTTGGCCTGATACAGAGCGAGGTCGGCACTTGGCGAGAAGATCTTCGGCATCCTCGCCGTGGCTGGGGCTGAAGTGCGATGCCGATGCTCAGGCCGAGAAAGGATTCCTGTCCGTCCCAGACGACCGGCAGGCGAAAAGCGCGCATCAGACGTTCGCAGAGCGACGCGGCGGCAACCGGATCGGCGAGATCGGGAATGATGACGGCGAACTCGTCGCCGCCGAGCCGTCCGACCATCGCCCTCGTCCGCCGACGCACGTCTTGATGCGCTCGCCGGCCGCCTTGAGGATGCTGTCGCCGGCCGCATGACCCAAGGTGTCGTTGACTTCCTTGAAGCCGTCCAGGTCGAGCATGAGCACGGTGACCGGCATGGCCGCGGCGATGGCAAGTCGGTGAGGCTGTCGCGCAGGGTGGCGCGGTTGGGCAGCCCGGTCAGGCTGTCGTAATGCGCGAGCCTGTGCAGCCGTTCTTCATCCTTGCGGCGCTCGCTGATGTCGCGCGTGATCTTGGCGAAGCCAACCAGCTCGCCGCCTCTCGTCGCGAATGGTGTCCACCACCACATGCGCCCAGAAGCGGCTGCCGTCCTTGCGGACGCGCCAGCCTTCCGATTCAAAGCGGCCGTCCTTGGCGGCCGTCGCCAGGATTCCTCTCGGGCAAGCCGTCCCGGCGGTCCTCTTCGATGAAGAACCGGCGGAAATGCTGGCCGACGATCTCCGTCGGGCTTGTACCCCTTGAACCGCTGCGCGCCGAGGTTCCAATTGCGTCACGATCCCTTGCGGGTCGAGCATGTAGATGGCGTAGTCGGTGATGTTCTCAACGAGCAGCTGAAATGGGTTTTTGGTCGCGCGTGCTGGTGGCGCTGGCCCACCGGCGCCCCGCCAAGATCGCGCCTCGGCCATCCCGGATTTGGGTCTTTGCTCTTCTTCTTCGCCATGGCGCCGATAACACCCTACAACCTTACGAGCCAGGTTGACGGCGAGGCGAAAAATCTCACGATTCGCGATTTCGGCTGCGGCATTTGGCCGCTGATGCGGCCGGAGCCGAGATTTACCGCGAATCCCGGGCCGGCTTGCCGGCTCTGTTTCCGCCGGGCCGCATATAGCCGCCTTCCTTGATATGAAGGTCGCGCTGCGGAAACGGAATGGTGATCCCGGCGTCCCTCAGGGCGCTCAGGATTGCGAAGCGCAGATCGCTGCTGGACCGTGATGCGCTCGCGCACGTCACGCAAATAGACGCGCAGCTCGAAGTCGAGCGCGCTGTCGCCGAAGCCGGCGAAATGCACCACGGGCGGCGGGCTCTTCGAGGTGCCGCGATGGCTTTCCGCGACGGCGAGCAGCGTCGACCGCAACAGCTCGACGTCGGTGCCGTAGTCGACGCCCACGGCGATGTCGAGGCGGCAGCTCTTGTCGAGATGCATCCAGTTGGTCACGGGATCGGTGATGAGGTTGGCGTTGGGGATGATCACCGACTGCCGGTGGATCGTCTCGATTTCCGTCGACCGGACGCTGATCTTCTTGACCATGCCTTCCTAGCCGCCGACCTGAGATCCAATCGCCGATCTTGATGGGACGCTCGACCAGAATGATGACGCCCGAGACGAAATTGTTGAAGATGCTCTGCAGGCCGAAACCGATACCGACGGACAGCGCGCCGGCGACGATGGCGATGTTCGAGAAGTCGACGCCGAGATAGGAGACGCCGGCCAGGGCGCGACGCACGAAGCCGAGATAGCCGATGCCGATACGCACGGATTCGTGCAAGCCGGAATCGGCGCGCCGGCCGGTGAATACGCGGCCGGTGAGCCAGCGCTGCACGAACCGGGTCAGCGCGAGGCCGAGCGCGAAGACGCCGAGCGCGATGAGCACGGATTGGAGCGACAGCCGGAAATTGCCGAACTGAAAGCCGAAGAAAGCCGCCTGGATCCAGCCTTTGACCTCGACCCAGTCGAAGCGCCACAGGAGCAGCAGGACGGTGACGCCGACGGCGATGATGGCGATGTCGAGCAGCAGGCTGACGATGATGCGAAGGGTCAGCAGGGACGGCGCGCCCATGTCGTCCTCTTCGTCGAGGTCGTCGTCGATGGTGCGCCCGGAGATGACGCTGACGCTGGAAATGGATTCCGCCGCCAGATGCAGCAGATACATGATCCACAGGACGCCGGCGGTGGAGACCGCGTGCATGCCGACGAAGCGGGCGAGCGATTCATAACCGGAGCAGCATGGCGAGCAGGATGATGCCGGCGACGGCGCCGGCGAAGGAGAACAGCCAGCCCCGCCAGCCGCTCAGCGCCGCCTTGCGCATCATCGCTGCCGCTTTGGATCGCCAGCAGAATGGCGACGAGGAGAACGCCGTAGAGAGCGGCGAAGACCGCCGAGCGCAGCACCGAGACCTGGTAGGGCGATGAACACCACCGTGTCGGTCAGATTCAAGATCAGATCGAACCACCAGACGGCGGTGACGGCCCATAACAGGCCGGCGACGCGCCAGGCCACCGCGTCGCTCGACGGGATGATCTTCCAGGCGGCGTCGTCGGGCAGGAGGGAATAGGTGATGAGGGCCATGAGGAAGATCGCCCAGCCGGTGGCGAGAAGGGCCCTGAGCAGGAATCCGTTGAGCGTCGGGTCGGCGAGCCCCGCGGCCGACGACGATGAAATAGAAAACGAGAAGGCCGAGCCAGAAGGGGAGCGCGCTTCGCACCGTCTTGCGCAAGGCCCACACGCCGCATTGCTGGACCGAGGGCTTCGACGGGCTTGTTGACCCGCTGCTTGGCGTCGACGCGCCCGGCCATGTTGCGGACGAATCTTTGCCCCGCCACGGCGGCGCCGACCGGCAGCCAGGAAGATCAGAACGAAATACGAGACTGCCCTTGGACCAGGCGCTGGCGACCCAATCGGCGCCGGCGTCGAACAGCCGCTTGAATTGCAGCGGAACACGCTCGAACGCCGCCGGCAGCACGCTGGAATAGAAATTCGGCACCGGGCCGAACAGGGATTCGGTGAAGCGCTCGCGGCGCTTGTCGTTGGCGGCGTCGATCAGCTGGTCGGCGCGCACGAACAGGATATCGGCCTGCTTCAGCTTGCCGTCGATGGCCGCGACATCCGCCTCCAGGCGCTTGCCTCTGCGCGGCGATCTCAGCGCTTTCCTTCGGCCCGTCCGTCTTCGGCGCGGGGCCGAGCTTGGCCAGGCGTTCGCGCATATCCTGGAGCTTGGGCTTGAGCACGGCCTTCTGCTCGAGGATGGCGGCGCGCAGGGTCTCGAGAAACTCCGGGATGGTCCGGAGTTCCTCGTCCGTCGTCGCCCCGTCGGCGATGGCCTGCTCCAGGGCCTTGATCTGGTTCGCCCCAAAGCTTAAGCGCGTCGGAAAACGCCGCGACGGTCTTGTCCTTGGCGGCGTCGGCTTCCGGCGGCGGCGCCGGCGTGGGCCTCGGGCACCGGCTGGGCTTCGGGCACCGGCTGCGTGGCTGGCGGCGGGCGGCTCGCGCAACAGTGGACTGCGCCGCGCCGGCCGGCACTTCGGCGCTGCACGCCCGCATCGGGCGTATCTTGGGCGGAACCCGGTGGAACAAGCGCCAGCGTGAACGCGAGGCTTGTGGTGAGAGCAAGCAGGTTTCGCCTCAACCAGATCGGCATATTCGGTCGGTCTCCTTTGCCGGATTAGGTGCGAAGGCCCGGCAAGTCGCAGAATTTCCAATGATTTATCCCATGTGGCGAGACATTGGGCATGACAATGAGGAAGATTGACGGCAGGCTCAGCGCCAGGGGTTGTGGATGAGCGCTCTATCTCACGCGGGCGTGGCGGGAGGCAAACCGCCTCGACGTTTATGGTATCTCGCCGCCGTTCTTGCCGCTTTGGCCGGCTTTGCGGGCGGGGCCCTGTTCGGCTACACGAAACTGGATGCCCTCACGCGCGAGCTGACGCAGATCGTCGTGCCCGGCGAGGCCGTGCTGACACTCGAGCCCGGCCGCTACACCATCTTCCACGAATATCAGAGCCTGGTGGATGGGCGCCTTTATTCCGGCACCGACGTGTCGGGGCTCTTGGTGCGGGTCGTGCCCAGCGATGGTGGCGAGCCACTGGCGGTCACGCCGCCCGGCACGGCGTCGAGCTATGAGCTCGGCGGACGCGCCGGGCGTTCGGTGCTCACCTTCGACGTGACCAAGCCGGGCTCGTACCGCTTGGTCGCCGGCTATCCGCAAGGTGAGGCGGCGTCGCAAGCGGTGCTTGCGGTCGGCCGCGAGACGACGGGGCGGATCGTCTGGCTGGTGTTCGGCGCGATCGGCATTATTTTTCTCGGAGTCGCCGCGGCGGTCCTAATTGCGGTGATGACCTACCGGCGCCGCCGTGACGCCAAACGAAGCGAAGAGACGGGATGATGAATTTGCTCAAGACAAGCGTCGTCTGCGCGATGCTGGCCTGCAGTGGCGGCGGTGTTGCGGTGGCGGAAGAGGCAGATCCTTGCGCCGACGCCGTCACCACCATCGCCATGCGGGAGTGTTTGGACAAGGCCTACGCAAGCGCCGACGCGGCGCTGAACGCCGTCTGGAAGCAAGTCATGGCCGGGGTCGGTGACGCCGACCATCTGCCTCCGAAGGAACGCAAGGCCTGGAAGGACGAACTGCTCGAATCGCAACGCGCTTGGATCCAGTTCAAGGAGCATGATTGCGATGCGGTGGGCTACGAATGGTGGGGCGGCTCAGGCGCCGGCGGCGCCATCTTGAGCTGCCTGCTCGAACATACCGAGGCCCGCACCAAGGACCTCACACAGCGCTATCTGGACCGCTAGGACCGTCAGCCTCCATGCACGGCCGGCAGCCGGGGTCGCCACGGCTCAATCGAGACCAAGGCGGTGCCCCGCCTGACGACCAGTGCCCGATGCCGCCGAGTCGGGGGTCTTGAACGAATCGTATGCCATTGAGATGCGCGAGGCCTGCGCTCCGGCCCAAGTGCAGGACCGGGACCAGCCGTCCGAGGCAGTTTCGGCAGCGGCGCGCGTGAGCCTCCTCGACTGTGTGTGAGCCCAAATAGCGCCGGCGGTCAGATTGCTTTGCAGCTGCCGCCGATAGCGTGGCGCTCGCCACAGCAGTCCGCCGGACGACGCGACGCGCGAGAATCGGTGTGGCCGTGCGCACCCGGGACCAATTGGTGGCAAGCCGTGCCTGTCCCGTGGCGGCGAAGCGCCGCGACCGCAGCCGGGTCCGCAGCCAGGCGACTGAGGCCCGCTTCCGCATGGGGTGAGTGAGAACCGCCGCTTGGGCCGAAGCCCGCGCGAACTCCGCCGCGAGCCGTTTGCGGAAGGCGATGCCGGCGGCTCCGAGATGCGCACTGTCCAGGCGAAGCCGATCGACGCGCCCGCGAAGCCGGTCCGGGCGAGGGAGAGGGCGGTTCGCCGGGTCCAGGACCAGACTGGCCGCAAGGGACCGTAGAGCTCGCCGCAAGCATCCGGGCGCGCGGGGCGGTCCATGTGGCGGCGCGCAATGTGAGGGCGCGCGCCGCGCGCAGAAAAGCGAGGCCGTTTCTGCGCCAGGAACATGGCGGTCGAACGCGTCACGGCGAGGCGATGTCACGGTGAAGCGCCGCAACAGCCAGGCCGCGCGCTGGCGTCTCAGCTCAAGCCGATCCAGCGCCTCTTGGCGCCTCAGGCGCTCGGCGCGGCGTCTTTCGTCGCGGTGGTAGCTTTCGAGCCAGCTATGATGCCGCGTCAGCTCATCGAGGGTCGAGGCGATGAGATGCTTCGACCGGTCGATATCGTCCTGGGCGACCCCGACAGGGTCGAGTATGTCGCTTGCACCAGACACGAGGATGCTCCCCCTAGAGATCCCTGCGGGCGTTTGGAGGCTCCCGGCTTCCCGTCGAAGCTCCACGCAGCTTACGCCCGAACCCCTAACGCCGGGTGAGCGAAATCCGTTCCCAAAATCGGGTCCTAAAATCCGCGCGCCTGCGATCTGACCGGCGGCTGCCCGGGCGCGGCCTGTGCTACGATTCGCCTATGAGGGCTGCGATTCGCATCGTCGGCATCGACCCGGGGCTGAGGCGCACCGGCTGGGGCGTCATCGACACCGACGGCGTCAAGCTCAGCTATGTGGCCTGCGGCTCGGTGACCTCGGATTCCGATGAAGGCCTCGGCCATCGCTTGCGGCAGCTGTTCGACGGCCTGTCCGAAGTGCTTGCGGCGCTTTCGCCCATGGAAGCGGCCGTCGAGCACACCTTCGTCAATCGCGACGCGTCCGCCACGCTGAAGCTCGGCCAGGCGCGCGGCATCGCCATGCTCGTGCCGGCGCTGGCCGGGCTGCCGATCGCCGAATATGCGCCGAACGCGGTGAAGAAGACCGTGGTCGGGCGCGGGCCATGGCGACAAGACCCAGATCCGCGCCATGGTCAAATGCCTGCTGCCGCGCGCCGTGCCCGACAGCGCCGATGCGGCGGACGCGCTCGCCATCGCCATCACCCATGCCCATACGCGCGCCTGGACCAAGCTCGAAGCGCGGGTCGCGCAAGCCGAGAGGGCCGCGTCATGATCGGCAAGCTCACCGGCACGGTCGATACGGTCTCGCTCTCCACGGCGATCATCGACGTGGGCGGCGTCGGCTACGAGGTGACGCTTGGGGACGCGCACGCTGTCGAGCCTGCCGCCGGTCGGCGAGGTGGTGACGCTCGCCATCGACACGCATCTCAAAGAAGACGGCGTGCGGCTCTACGGCTTCGCCAGCGAGCATGAGCGCGCCTGGTTCCGGGCGTTGCAGACGGTGCAAGGTGTCGGCGCCAAGGTGGCGCTCGCGGTGGTCGGCACGCTGTCGACCAACGATCTCGCCAATGCCGTGGCGCTACAGGACAAGAACCATGTGGCCCGCGCGCCCGGCGTCGGCCCCAAGGTCGCCGCCCGCATCGTCGCCGAGCTGAAAGACAAGATGCCGGCGCTGGCGCCCGCCTTCGGTCCGGGCGGCAGGCGGCGGCCCCGGTCGCCACGCTGCCGGAAGGGTTGGCCGCGCGCGATGCGGTTTCGGCGCTGACCAATCTCGGCTATGCCCATGGCGAGGCGGCCGCGGCCGTCAGCGCGGCCATCGCCAAGATGGGCAACGAGGCCCGCGCCGAGGAGCTGATCCGCGTCGGGCTCAAGGAGCTCGCGCAATGAGCTGAGCGCATGCTGGCGGCGGCGAAACGCGACGAGGACCAGCCCGACGCCGCGCTCAGGCCGCAGACGCTGGCCGAGTTCATCGGCCAGGCCAAGGTCCGCTCCAATCTCAAAGTGTTCATCGATGCCGCGGCGGGCCGCCGCGAGGCGCTCGACCATGTGCTGTTCGCCGGCCCGCCGGGCCTCGGCAAGACGACGCTGGCGCAGATCGTGGCGCGCGAGCTCGGCGTCAGCTTCCGCGCGACCTCGGGGCCCGGTGATCGCCAAGGCCGGCGATCTCGCGGCGCTCCTCACCAATCTCGAGGACCGCGACGTGCTGTTCATCGACGAGATCCACCGGCTCTAGCCCGCGGTGGAGGAAATCCTCTATCCCGCCATGGAGGACTTCCAGCTCGACCTCATCATCGGCGAGGGGCCGGCGGCGCGCTCGGTGCGCATCGATGTCGCCCGCTTCACGCTGATCGGCGCCACCACGCGCACCGGGCTCCTGACGACGCCGCTCGCGTGAGCGCTTCGGCATTCCCATCCGGCTCGAGTTCTACACGGTGGAGGAGCTGGAGGAGATCGTGCGGCGCGGCGCGCGGCTGCTCGGCCTGCCGCTGACGCAAGAAGGGCGCGCACGAGATCGCCCGGCGCGCGCGCGGCACGCCGCGGGTCGCGGGACGGCTGCTTGCGCCGGGTGCGCGACTTCGCCGCCGTGGATGGCACGGGCGCGGTCGACGCCAAGCTCGCCGACAGCGCGCTGTCGCAGCTCGAAGTGGACTCGCGCGGGCTCGACGCGCTCGACCATCGCTATTTGCGGCTGATCGCCATGAACTATGGCGGCGGGCCGGTGGGCATCGAGACCATCGCCGCGGGCATGTCGGAGCCGCGCGACGCCATCGAGGAAATCATCGAGCCCTATCTGCTTGCAGCAGGGCTTCATTGCGCGCACGCCGCGCGGCCGGGTGCTGACGGCGCTCGCCTACGGTCATCTCGGGGTCGCGCCGCCGGCGCAACCGGCGCAGTTCCCGCTGTTCAACGGCGGCGAGGACTAGTGGGCGACCTGGCCGGACCTTGCCGGACGGATCGAGGGCGAGACCCATGTCTTGCCGGTGCGCGTCTATTTCGAGGACACCGATGCCGGCGGCGTCGTCTATCACACCAACTTTCTGAAATTCTGCGAGCGCGGCCGTTCCGACTTCATCCGCCTGCTCGGCATCAATCACCAGGACCTCGCCAACCCGAAAGAGGGCGAGCCGACGCTCTTCGTCGTGCGCCATATCGACATCGATTTTCTGAGGCCCGGCCGTCTCGACGACGTGCTCGAAGTGGTGACCTCTTGCGCGCAGATCGGCGGCGCCAGCCTGGTGCTCTTACAAGAGGTGCGGCGGGACGGGTCGGCGCTCGCCCGCGCCAAAGTGACCGTCGTGCTGGTGTCGGCGTCGGGCAAACCGCAGCGGATCGGTCAAATGGTCCGAGGCGCGCTTCAACGATTCGTTAACCGGTCGCGTGAAACGTAGCTAAGACCGGTAAAGCATAAGTTTGCGCCGGGTCGAGTCGCGTGTCGCGGCGACGGGCGGTTGAGCCCAAGTTTAGTCACAATCGCTCGCGAAAGGTCGGGGTCTTGCGAGCGAAATGCGGCTCCCTCCGGCGACGTCCAACTCCCCTGCGGGTCTTTGACCCTCGCGGGACCAAGCAGCCGTCCGTGGGTTGACGCCTAGGGGCATGCGCTTGGAGCTCATGCCATGAGGCCGTGAATGAATCCGTCGGATGTCGCCGTCGATCTGTCGATCTTCCACCTGTTTATGAATGCCCACATCGTCGTCAAGCTCGTGATCATCGGGCTGGTCCTGGCGTCGATCTGGAGTTGGGCGATCATCTTCGAAAAATTCTTCCTGTTCGCCAAGACGCGGAAAGAGGCCGACAAGTTCGAGCAGGTGTTCTGGTCCGGCCAATCGCTCGACGAGCTCTATCAAGCCCTGGCGCAGCGCCGGAATACCGGCATGGCGGCGCTGTTCGTGGCGGCGATGCGCGAGTGGAAGCGCTCGACCGAGCGGGAGAGCGGCGACCGCGCGACGAAGCCCATGCCGGGCGTTCAGCACCGGGTCGAGAAGGTCATGGACGTGACCATCGGCCGCGAAGTGGAGCGGCTCGAGCGGCGGCTCACCTTCCTCGCCACGGTCGGCTCGACGGCGCCGTTCGTCGGCCTGTTCGGCACGGTGTGGGGCATCATGACCAGCTTCCAGGCGATCGCCACGAGCAAGAACACCAGCCTCGCGGTGGTGGCGCCGGGCATCGCCGAGGCCTTGTTCGCCACCGCGCTCGGCCTGCTCGCGGCCATCCCGGCGGTCATTTTCTACAATAAATTCAACAGCGAAGTGGCGCGGCACGCGGCCCGTCTGGAAGGCTTCGCCGACGAGTTCTCAGCCATCCTGTCGCGGCAAATCGACAAGACGCAAGTGAGGCCCGATCATGGGAGCAGGACTTCAACCAGGCGGCGCACTGTCCAATCGCCGCGCGAGACGGCGCTCCGGCCTGCCGATGAGCGAGATCAACGTCACGCCGATGGTGGACGTGATGCTCGTGCTGCTGATCATCTTCATGGTGACGGCGCCGCTGCTCACGGTCGGCGTCGATATCGACGCCAACGCGACCTTGCCCGAGGTGGAATTGCCGGCGACCGAGGCGGGGCCGGTGAACCCGGAGCAGGCGCCGCTCAGCATCACCGTCGATGCGGAGGGAAAAATCTTCCTGCAGAACACCGAGATCGGCTTTGACGAACTTATGCCCAAACTTGCTGCTATCCGGGATGCCGGTGGCGGAACGCAAGTGTGGGTCCGCGGCGACAAGGGCACGCCTTACGGCAACGTCGCGAAGGTGCTGGTCCGGATCAAGGAAGCCGGGATGCCCGTGACCCTCGTCACCGATCAAGTGGATCAACCCTGACGGGGAGCCCTTCCAGGACCATGGGCCCGAGTACCTTCATCTCTGCCGCGTTGCATGTGGCGATCGTGCTGTTCGCGCATCGTCGGCTTGTCGTCGTCGCATATGTCGTCGGCGCCGCTCGTCGCCATTCCCGTCGATCTCTCCACGCCGGCGGACATCACCAAGATCAAGGCCGGCATGAAGGATGCGAAGGACGACGCGCCGCTCGCCGCCAAGCCGGAAGAGAAGAAGCCGCAAGCGGTGAAGGAGAAGACCGCGAAGGCGCCGGAGCAGACCGCGGCGATCAAGAAGCCGCCGAAGCCGCCGAAGCGCCGAAAGCCGCCGAAGCGCCGAAGCCGCGCGCGCCGAAGCCCGAGCCGAAGCCGGAGAAGGCGGCCGAGGCGCCGAAGCCGCAGCCGAAGCCCGCGGCGCCTGCGCGAAAGCCGGAGCCGCCGAAAGTAGCGGCCAAGGCCGAGCCGACGCCGAAGCCAAGCCTGCGCCAAAGACGAAGGAGTTCGATACCGACCGCATCTCGGCGCTCCTCAACAAGATTCCCGACGCGGCCGACGAGCCCGAGCCGCAGGACTCGGCGGAGGAGACGAAGCCCGTGCATGGGCAATCGAACGGCACGGACATGGCGATGTCCGTCAACGAGATCGACGCGCTCGCGGGCGCGCATCTCGGATTGCTGGACGCCGCCGCCGGGCGGACTCGGGGCAGATGCCATCGTCGTCAAGATCAGGCTCAAGCTCAACCAGGACGGCACGCTCGAAGGCTATCCGAGCGTCGCCAATTCAGGCTCATCGCCCTTCTTCCAGGCCGCCGCCGACAGCGCCGTGCGCGCGGTGTTCCAGTGTCAGCCTTACGTGCTGCCGGTGGCGAAATATGCGTTGTGGCGCGACATGATCCTCAATTTCGACCCAAGCCAGATGTATCGCAGCGGCTAGGGGGATTTGACGATGCGGCGATCATCCATGCTTCTGCTTGCGGGTCTGCTCGGCGCGCTTTCGGGCGCCGGTGCCGGCGCATGCCGTGGTCGAGCTCGACATCACTCAAGGCACCATCCAGCCGCTGCCGATCGCCATTGCCGATTTCGCCGCCGGGCTCGGCATCGATCCCGAGGCCGCGCGCGAAATTTCGACCGTCGTGGCGGAGGATCTCCAGGTCGTCGGGGCTGTTCGTGCCGATCGATCAGGCGGCGTTCATCGAGCGCGGCCTCGGCATGAGCAGCGTGCCGCGCTTCGAGGACTGGCAGGTCATCAACGCGCAAGCGCTGGTGATCGGCCATATCGGGTCGTCGAACGGGAAGCTCCGGGCCGAGTTCCGGCTGTGGGACGTGCTGTCCGGCCAGCAGCTCGTCGGCGAGCAGGTGTTCTCGCGGCCGCAAGAAGCGCGCCGCCTGGGCCATATCATCGCCGATACAATCTATGAGCGTATTACGGGCGAGAAGGGCTATTTCGACACGCGTATCGTGTTTGTGGACGAATCCGGGTCCGAAGGATCGGCGCATGAAGCGCCTGGCCATCATGGATCAGGACGGCCACAACGTCAGGTTGTTGACCCAGGGCCAGAGCCTGGTGCTGACGCCGCGGTTCAGTCCCTCGACCCAAGAGATCACCTACATGTCCTATGAGGGGGCGGAGCCGAAGGTCTATCTGCTCAATATCGAGACCGGGCAGAAGGAGATCGTCGGCGCCTTTCCGGGCATGACCTTCGCCCCGCGCTTCTCGCCGGACGGCCAGCGCATCGTCATGAGCCTCGAGCAGGGCGGCAATGCCAACCTCTTCGCCATGGATCTGCGCAGCCGGCGGACCGCTCAGCTCACCAATACGGACGCGATCGACACCGGGCCCTGCTATGCGCCCGACGGCCGCCAGATCACCTTCGAGACCGACCGGGACGGCTCGCGGCAGATCTACGTCATGGACGCGGACGGCTCCAATCAGCACCGCATCAGCCAGGGGGAGGGGAGCTATTCGACCCCGGTGTGGTCGCCCCGGGGCGATCTCATCGCCTTCACCAAGATGCTGGGCGGGCGATTCCTGATCGGGGTGATGAAGCCCGACGGCTCGGGCGAGCGCATCCTCACCGAGGGCTTTCACAACGAGGGTCCGACCTGGTCGCCGAACGGCCGGGTGCTCATGTTCTTCCGGGAATCACCGGGCGCGGGGGGCGGTCCGCGGCTCTTCACCATCGACCTCACGGGCTATAACGAGCGCCAAGTGGCCACGCCTGCCTTCGGCTCCGATCCGGCCTGGTCTCCCCTGATAAATTAGCCGTTTTCGGCCGTTTTTTCGCTGGTTGTAGGATGCGCGCGGCAGTTGCGGCCAAATTGCAACAGTCGATTACGCTTTCTTAATCGGACTGCCCCAACGTCGTTAACCACATCTTGATCGGCGTCTCCGAGCGGGATAGCTTTGAGTGTGCTGGAGGACGAGATTCGGCGTGGCATTTTGGCATCAATGACCGGCAAAACGGTCCCAGGACAATAGTCCGATCTTGATCTGAAAACGCCGCACCGGTACATGCAAAGATGGCTATTGCCGTTTTAACCAAAGGAGAGAAGACCATGCAGGGTTTGAAGGGCGTTATCGCCGCTGTCATGCTCGTGGCTGCCGCCGTTTCGCTTGGTGGCTGTTTCGGCCACCACGAGAAGGCCGTCGTTATGGAGCCGCTGAAGCTCGGCTAAGTAACGGTCTAGCAGTCGTTCGCGTTTCAGGACGCTCTGGCTCTGCGCGCAACCAACGGGATCATGGATGCCGGAACGCCGTAGCTGATGCGGCGGCGTTCCAGGCATCCTTTTCCTATTTTGGGGCCTGATTTTGCGGCTAAGCTTTGACGCCGCGGCGCCCGGCACCGGTCTCTCGGCTGCATGGCGCCCACAAATCGACCCACCGCCACTTTTCAGCGCTTAACCATGTCGCTCGCGGATGCCCTCGGGGGCCTCCGGAACTAAGGCATCGTTAAGGACTTCGCTCCTACGATTTTCTTAAATTTAGCGGGAGTTTAGTACATGCGTTTCCGTGGTGGGTTCGGCCACGCCTGCAAGCTCGTGGGCGTGTTTTTCGTGGTCGGTTTGGCGCTTGCCGCCTGTTCGAAGAGCCAGCAGCCAAAAGAATACGGTCTCGGGGGCGAGGGGCCGGCGACGCCGGGCAGCTCCAGAGATTTCTCCAGCAATGTGGGGGACGTGGTCCATTTCCAGGTGGACAGCGCCAGGCTGACGGGCGAGGCGCAGAATACCCTGCGGAGCCAAGTCCGCTGGCTCAACCAGTACGCGCAATACACCGTGACCATCGAAGGCCACGCGGACGAGCGGGGCACGCGCGAATACAATCTCGCGCTCGGCGCCCAGCGCGCCATGGCGGTCAAAGGCTTCCTGCTCAGCAACGGCCTCAGCGCCCGGCGGATCAAGACCATCTCCTACGGCAAGGAGCGGCCGATCGCGGTGTGCGACGACATCTCCTGCTGGTCGCAGAACCGCCGCGCCCAGACGATCCTGAATTCGGGCGCCGTAGCCCGCTACTAGACCTTGTCGCGGGACGCTTTGTGGGCCAAACACATCTCAGTTTGGCCCCAAAGGGTCCGGCAAATGGATGCGTCCGGCGGATTCGCGAGCGGTTCGATCCGTCGCGCCGCGCGACGGCTCCGCACCGGTCCTGCTGACAAGGTCGCAATCGTGTTCCCATCGGCTTTCATTCGGGCTCCCCATCGGAGCACCGCGTCCTCGCTACGGCCTTGCGGTCTGTGTGCTGCTCGGACTTCGCGCCGGGCGCCGGGCTTGCCCAAGACGGCGGTGACGGCATGTGCCGCCCGCGATCAGCAGGCTCGAGGCGGAGATCGCCGATCTCAAGGCCACGGTGGCGCGGCTGGAGGCCCTGGTCCGCGCCAAGCCGAGCCTGGCGCCCGAGGTGCCGGAACCGGCCAGCGGATGAGGAGCGTCTCGGCGCCCGCGTCGGCGCGCTCGAGACCCAGATCGGCGCGCTGACCAATCAAATCGAGATGATGGGCGGTCAGGCGAGCGGGGTCGATGCCACGCCAGCGCCGCCGGCCGACGTCGATGCGGCGGAGACGCCGCCGCCGCCCGAGCTCGACACGGGGCCCGATGTATCATGGAGGCCCTGCGGGACGAGGCGCCGCCGGTCCAGGCGGCGCCCGTTGCGCCGCCCGCCGCAATCCCGCAGCCGGCCGACGAGAGCGATCCATCGAGGCCGCGCTGGTATCGGCGCCACGCGTGCCCGGCCAGGCGGACAACGGACGACAACGCGCCCCAATCGATCCTGCCGCCGGCCGCCACCGGCGCGGTGCCCGACGACGTTGTCCGAGAGCCTCGCCGCGCTCCCCGACAGCAACGCCCAGGCGCTCTACGAGCAAGCCTATGGCGACCTGCTGCAGCGCGATTATGCGGCCGCCGAGACGGGCTTCGCCAAGGTGGTGAAGGACTATCCGAACGATCCGCTGGCCGGCAGCGCGCAATATTGGGTCGGCGAGACCTATTACGTGCGCAAGCAGTACAAGAAGGCCGCCGACAGCTTCCTCGCCGCCTATCGCAAATATTCCGCAGCGACAAGGCGCCCGACAGCCTGCTCAAGCTCGGCATGTCGCTCGCCGCGCTCGGGCAGAAGGACGCCGCGTGCTCCACCTTCAAGGAGCTCAACGACAAATTCCCCGACGCGCTACGACCATCTACGCAATCAGGCCAAGGGCGAGGCGGCCAAGGCGGGGTGCAAATGACTGCGGCCGCGTCCCGTCTCCCGCGAAGAGGCGGAACAGTCTGCTTGCGCCGCTGACGCGCTTTGCCCGTGTGGCCCTCGCGGTCTCCGGCGGTCCCGACAGTCTGGCGCTCATGCATCTTGCCGCGCGCTGGCGCGCCGAGCGCAGCTGACGGGCCCGAGCTCTCCGTGCTCACGGTCGATCACGGCTTGCGTACCGGCTCGCGCGACGAGGCGGCGATGGTGGGCCGGCCGCCGCAGCTCTTTCCCTGCCGCATACGATCCTCACCTGGGACGGGCGATGGCGATGTGGCCACGGGCCTTCAGGCGAAAGCGCGGGACGGCGCGCTACGATCTGATGGCCGCCCATGCTTTCGCCCACGACATCGATGCGCTCGTGACTGCCCATCATCTCGACGATCAGGCCGAGACCTTCCTGATGCGGCTGAAGCGCGGCAGCGGCCTCGACGGTCTCGCCGCCATTCCCGAAGAGGGCGCGTGGGGCCCGCTCACGCTGCTCCGGCCGCTGCTCGACCTGCCGAAGGCGCGGCTCGTGGCGAGCGCCGAGGAGGCGGGCTCGCCTTCGCCACCGATCCGAGCAATGTGGATGGGCGGTTCGAGCGGGCGCGTATGCGCGGCGCCACCGACGCGCTTCTCAAGCTCGGGCTGACGCCCGAAGCCCTGGCGCTTTCGGCGCGGCGTCTCCGGCGGGCGCGGGCGGCGCTCGACGCGAGCGGCGCAAGACTTTCTCACCCGCCATGCCGAGACCAGCGCGGCCGGCTTTGCCGTCATCGACCCGGTGGCGCTGGCGCTGCGCCGGAGGAAATCGCGCTGCGGGCGCTGTCGCGCCTGCTGGCCTCAGTCGGCGGCGGCGAGGATCCGGTACGCCTGGCCAAGCTCGAAGCGCTGCTCGTCGCCCTGAAAGCACAACCGGAAAAGGCTCATACCCTCGGCCGCTGCCGTATCGCGCCTCACGCCGGGGGGCATAAAGGGCGGCTTGGCATCTTCCGCGAGATGCGGCGGGACGGGCTGCCGGTGGTCAAGCTCCTGCCCGGCCAGGGCGCACTGTGGGACAATCGCTTCCGTGTCGCGCTGGGGCCGGGCGAGCGGATGCCGGTCATCGTGCGGGCGCTGGGCGAGCCCGGTTGGCGGCAATTGCGGGCGCTCAACGCGCTCCCGGAAGGCCTGCCGCGCATGGCCGCACGGACGCTGCCGGCCTGCTTTCGGGGTGAAACGCTGATTGGCCTTCCTGACTTCGGTCAGGCGCCGCGGTGCCGCGCCTTCCTTGCGCCACGAAGAGCGCCTTGACTGCCAGGCCATGTTTCTGCGGGGGGTCAATTCACAACAAGCGCGGGATGCCGCAGCGACCCTAAGCCGTTGAGAAAGCATGTACCTCTTTGCGTTAGCTTTACTTGGCAAAATGCATGCAGCTTCCTATGTTAACGAGGCTTAATAGCCGTTCTGAGCTAGAAATTCGGGGGCGAGGCGTTTTCTCCGCGCACGCCCCATGCGCCAAGCCGTCAGGTCAGGTCAGTTCATGAATTCGAACTTCCGTAATTTCGTCATCTGGGTGTTTATCGCCCTTCTCCTCGTTGCTCTGTTCAACCTGTTCCAGACGCCTGGCGTCCAGGTTCGCGGCAACGAGATCAGCTTCTCGCAGATGCTGTCGGAGGTCGAGGGCGGCAACGTCCAGGATGTGACCATCGCCGGCAATCAGATCACCGGGCATTTCACCGACGGCCGGGCCTTCCAGACCTATGCGCCGAACGACCCCAATCTGGTCGACAAGCTGGACAAGAAGGGCGTGAAGATCACCGCCAAGCCGTCCGAGGAGGACGTGCCGTCGCTGTTCGGCGTGCTGATCTCCTGGTTCCCCATGCTGCTGCTGATCGCCGTGTGGATCTTCTTCATGCGCCAGATGCAGTCGGGCGGCGGCCGCGCCATGGGCTTCGGCAAGTCCAAGGCCAAGCTGCTGACCGAGCGCCATGGCCGGGTGACCTTCGATGACGTCGCCGGCGTCAACGAGGCGAAGGACGACCTGCAGGAGATCGTCGAGTTCCTGCGCGATCCGCAGAAGTTCCAGAAGCTTGGCGGCCGCATTCCGCGCGGCGCGCTGTTGGTCGGACCTCCGGGTACCGGCAAGACGCTGCTGGCGCGCGCCATTGCGGGCGAAGCGAATGTTCCGTTCTTCACCATCTCGGGCTCCGACTTCGTCGAGATGTTCGTCGGCGTTGGTGCGTCGCGCGTGCGCGACATGTTCGAGCAGGCGAAGAAGAACGCGCCTTGCATCATCTTCATCGACGAGATCGACGCGGTCGGCCGCCATCGTGGCGCCGGTCTCGGCGGCGGCAACGACGAGCGCGAGCAGACGCTGAACCAGCTTGCTCGTCGAGATGGACGGCTTCGAGGCGAATGAGGGCATCATCCTCATCGCCGCGACCAACCGTCCCGACGTGCTCGATCCCGCGCTGCTGCGGCCAGGCCGGTTCGACCGCCAGGTCGTGGTGCCGCGTCCCGACATCATCGGCCGCGAGAAGATCCTGAAAGTGCATGTGCGCAAGGTGCCGCTGGCGCCGGACGTCGACTTGCGCGTCATCGCGCGCGGCACGCCGGGCTTCTCGGGCGCCGATCTCGCCAATCTCGTCAACGAGGCGGCGCTGCTCGCCGCGCGCCGGTCGAAGCGTGCTCGTCACCCAGCTCGAGTTCGAGGACGCCAAGGACAAGGTGATGATGGGCGCCGAGCGCCGCTCCATGGTGATGACCGAGGAGGAGAAGACCCTCACGGCCTATCACGAGGGCGGCCATGCGCTCGTCGCGCTGCATCAGCCGGCGTCCGATCCCGTCCACAAGGCGACCATCATTCCGCGCGGCCGCGCGCTCGGCATGGTCATGCGCCTGCCGGAGCGGGACATGCTGTCCTACACCCGCGCCAAGCTGAAGGCCGACATCACCGTGGCCATGGGCGGCCGCGTGGCCGAGGAGATCGTGTTCGGCTACGACAAGGTGACGTCCGGCGCGTCGTCCGACATCAAGATGGCGACCGGGCTGGCCCGGGCCATGGTCACCCAGTTCGGCATGTCCGATAAGCTCGGGCCGCTGGCCTATGGCGAGAACGAGGAAGAAGTGTTCCTCGGCCATTCGGTGTCGCGCACGCAGAGCCTGTCCGACGAGACCCAGACCATTGTCGACGAGGAGATCCACCGTCTCGTCGACGAAGGCTTCGAGGGCGCGCGCAAGATCCTGTCGGAGAATATCGACGATCTGCACATCGTCGCCCGGGGCTTGCTCGAATACGAGACGCTGTCGGGCCAGGAGATCAAGGATCTGCTGAACGGCAAGCCGCCGGTGCGCGACTTCCCGGTCGAGGATACGATCCGTCCCGGCCCCGCCTCCGCCGTGCCGACCGCCGGCCGTGGCAAGAAGCCGCCGGAGCCGGAGACCGGCGCCGGCGGCATGGAGCCCCAGCCGACCTAAAGCTGACGGTCACCGTCCAGGAAACTTGCCGCATGCCCGGCCTCGGTGCCGGGCATGTTGCTTTGTGCTAAGGCTCGCCGCATGGCTGACGGGAAGCTCTATCTCAGACCCATCGGATTTCTCTACGGGCCGCCGGCCGAGGCGGCGGTCGAGGACGGCTTGGCGCTGCCTTTGGCCGGCGGGCCGATCGCGTTCACGGCTGCGGTGCTGATCGAGGGCGATGCCCGCAATTCGCGGCGGCGGCTCTTTACCGCGCGGCGCGCTGAACGACGTGCGCGACGCCGATCTCGGCGTGGCGCTCGACGCGCGTGACCGCGCCGCGGCCGCCCTTTGCCGGCCTTGCCCTATCGCGGCCGGTGCTCATGGGCATCGTCAACGTGACGCCGGATAGCTTCTCCGATGGCGGTCTCTATGACGAGACCGAAGGCGCCATCACCCATGCCGCGGAGCTGGTGGCGGCGGGCGCCGCGATCGTCGATATCGGCGGCGAGTCCACGCGGCCCGGCTCCGACGCGGTCGACAACGAGGCGGAGCGCGCCCGCGTGGTGCCGGTGCTCGAAGGGCTTAAGCCGGCTCGCCGGCGGTGATCTCCATCGACACGCGCAAAGCCGAGGTGGCGAAGGCGGCGGCGCAGGCCGGCGCCAAGATCCTCAACGACGTGTCGGCGCTCACCCACGATCCGGCCTGCTTGGACGTGGCGGTGGAGATGGGGCTCGATGTGGTGCTGATGCATGCCCAAGGCGAGCCCAAGACCATGCAGGACAACCCCAGCTACGACGACGTGGTGCTGGAGGTGTTCGACTATCTGGAAGGGCGCATCGGGCTTTGCGTGGCCGCGGGCATCGACCGGAGCCGCATCGCCGCCGACCCCGGCCTCGGCTTCGGCAAGACGCTCGCCCATAATCTGGCGCTGCTCGCCAATCTCAGCCTGTTTCACGGCCTCGGCGTGCCGCTTCTCGTCGGCGCCTCGCGCAAGCGCTTCATCGGCGGTGTCGGCCAGGGGCGCGATCCAAGGTCCCGGGAGCCCGGGCAGCCAAGCGGCGGCGATCGCGTCCGCCGCGCAAGGGGTGCAAATGCTGCGGGTGCATGACGTGGCGGGCAGCCGCCAAGCCCTGGATGTCTGGCGCGCGAGCATGTTCGGCACTGAAAATTAAGGCCAATTCCACGCCGCGCTTCGCCCGGGGGTGTAATTTTTGCTTACATTTTTTGAACGCAAGCAGGCTATCAGGAGGCGCATAATCCAATGTCTCGCCAGGCAAATCAAAAAACGGGGCAGGCACCGTCTGGCGGCGTAGACGGGGGAATGACCGGGATGGCTCGCAAGTTTTTTGGCACGGATGGCATCCGTGGCAGCGCCAATTCCTATCCGATGACCTCGGAGGTGGCGCTGAAAGTCGGCATGGCCGCCGGCAAGGTCTTCACCAACGGCTCCTACCGCCATCGCGTGGTGATCGGCAAGGACACGCGCCTGTCCGGCTACATGATCGAGTCGGCGCTGGTGTCCGGCTTCACCGCCATGGGCATGGACGTGTTCCAGCTCGGTCCGATGCCGACGCCGGCCGTCGCCATGCTGACCCGGTCGCTTGCGCGCCGATCTCGGCGTGATGATCTCCGCCTCGCACAATCCCTTCATCGACAACGGCATCAAGCTGTTCGGGCCGGACGGCTACAAGCTCTCCGACGAGACGGAGCAGGAGATCGAGACGCTGATGGAGGGCGATTTCACCCCGCTGCTCGCGCCGCCGGAGAAGATCGGCCGCGCCACCCGCATCGACAGCGCGCGCGAGCGCTATATCGAATTCGCCAAGCGCACCCTGCCCGAGAATCTGCGTTTCGACGGCATTAGGGTGGTGATCGATTGCGCCAATGGCGCCGGCTACAAGGTGGCGCCTGAGGCCCTGTGGGAGCTCGGCGCGGAGGTCATCAAGATCGGCGTCGATCCCAACGGTCTCAACATCAACAAGGATTGCGGGTCGACGGCGCCGGAGGACCTGATCCGCAAGGTCCAAGAGGTGCGCGCCGATATCGGCATCGCGCTCGACGGCGACGCGGACCGCGTGGTCATCGTCGACGAGAAGGGCTGCATCATCGACGGCGACCAGCTGATGGCGGTCATCGCCGAATTTTGGCTCAGGCGCGGGCGGCTCGCCGGCGGCGGCGTGGTCGCCACGGTGATGTCCAATCTGGGCCTGGAGCGCTATCTCGAAGATCTCGGCCTCGGCCTGACCCGCACGCCGGTCGGCGACCGCTACGTGGTCGAGCATATGCGCCAGCACGGCTACAATGTCGGCGGCGAGCAGTCCGGCCATATCGTGTTGTCGGATTTCTCCACCACCGGCGACGGACTGGTCACGGCCCTGCAAATTCTGGCCGTGGTGGCCCAGAGCGGCAAGCCGGTGAGCGAGGTCTGCAATCGCTTCGAGCCGCTGCCGCAGATCCTGGAGAATGTCCGTTACAAGAACGGCCAGCCGCTCGACAATGTGGGCGTGCAGCGGGCGATCAATGACGGCAAGTCGAAGCTCGGCAAGGCCGGGCGCCTGGTCATCCGGCCCTCGGGCACGGAGCCGGTGATTCGGGTCATGGCCGAGGGCGACGACGCAGGGCTGGTAAAGACCGTGGTTTCGGACATCGTCCACGCTCTGTCGGATGCCGCCGCGGCTTAGGCCGCCGCCGACCCTTCGACAAAAATACAAACATTTTCAGTGGCTTGCCGTTTCGCGAGGCGCCGCGCCGAGCGGCTTGTGTCCCCGCGGCCACAGCCGTCCCCACTTGGAACGGCGTTTAGGAGTCCGTTAACCAATCCCGCCGATAGTCCCCCAATGAGACAGCCAGCACGACCTGAGCCACAGGTCATCCGATCGCCAGGCTGCAGTCAGAAGGGGTAATCAGATGGGACAGACTCGCTCAATCATTCTCGGCGTTACCGCTCTGGTCATCGGCCAGACCGCTAGCGCTTATGCCGCCGATCTCGGGCTTCCGCCGCCGCCGCCGCTCGAATATCCCGCGCCTTGCGTCGGGTGCACGGGCCCGGTGTATTTGAAGGGCTTTGTGGGCTCCGCCAACCCGGAGGTCGGCGACATCAACACGGAACTCTTTCAGTTCAACGACTTCGAAGTGAACCACAAAGACATCAAGAGCTCGCCCTTCGTCGGCGTGGGCATCGGCTACGAATTCAACTCTTGGCTGCGCTTCGATGTCACCGGTGAATATCGGGGCAAGTCCCTGTTCATCGCGCAGGATCGCTATCCCGGCGGCAACGGCACGTTCAGCCGCGCCAGCAACAGCACTGACGGCACGTTCTTGCCCGGCACCAATGAATACACCGCCGACATCGAGAGCTGGGTCGGCCTGGCCAACGCCTATATCGATCTCGGCACCTATATGTGCGTCACGCCTTATATCGGCGGCGGTATCGGTATGGCTTCGGTCTCCGTGCAGGGCCTGAAAGACGTCAACGTCCCCAATCTGGGCGTCGCCTATGCCACCGACAACACCGAGACGAACTTCGCCTGGGCTGTCTATGGCGGTCTCGCCTATGACGTGAACCCGTCGCTCACCCTCGATCTGTCCTACCGCTATACCGATCTCGGCAGCGCGAGCAGCGGCAGGGTGACGGCCTATGACGGATCCAGCTCCTATTCGGGCGTGGATATCGAAGACATTCACTCTCATGACGTGATGGTCGGCATGCGCTGGAAGCTCGGACATCAGCCGGCTACGCCGATGCCGGTCGCCTTCAAGTAGACCCATCCACCACCAGCCGACTGCTAGCCTTAACCGCCCGTCCTTTCGACGGGCGGTTTTTCGTGGGCAGGCCGCGCGCGCCCTTGACGGGCATTTGCGCCGCTCGTATGGGCATCTCCCGATGCGAGCGTTGCTCGTGGCTCAGGAGAGTGAAGTGAACCTGCCGCCAAAGCCGGCGAGACGCCCCGCCAATCCGCGCTTTTCCTCGGGCCCTTGCACCAAGCGTCCCGGCTGGTCGCCGGACGTGCTCAAGGGCGCATTGATCGGCCGCAATCATCGCCAGCCCGAGACCAAGGCGCGCATAGAGGCGGCGCTGCTCAAGACCCGCGAATTGCTGGGCCTGCCCGACGATTACCGCGTGGCGCTGGTGCCGGCCTCGGACACCGGCGCGATGGAGATGGCGATGTGGTCGCTGCTCGGTCCGCGCGGCGTCGACGTGCTCGCCTGGGAGGCGTTCAGCCGCGATTGGGTGACCGATATCGTCGAGGAGCTCAAGCTCACCGACGTGCGCCCGCTGCTGGCGGCCTATGGCAGCCTGCCCGATCTCACCGAAGTGGATTTCGACCGCGACGTGGTGTTTGCCTGGAACGGCACCACTTCGGGCGTGCGCGTGCCGAACGGCGATTGGATCGCCGCCGACCGCAAAGGGCTCACCATCTGCGACGCCACCTCCGCTGTGTTCGCCCAGGACATCGACTGGCGCAAGCTCGATGCGGCGACCTTCTCCTGGCAGAAGGTGCTCGGCGGCGAGGCGCAGCACGGCATGCTGATCCTATCTCCGCGCGCCATTGCGCGGCTCGAGACCTACACGCCGCCTTGGCCGCTGCCGAAGCTGTTCCGCATGACCAAGAACGGCAAGGTGATGGAGGATCTGTTCGAGGGCTCGACCATCAACACCCCGTCGATGCTGTGCCTCGAGGACTATATTGACGCGCTTGGCTTCGTCGAAAGCGTGGGTGGGCTCCAGGGCACCATCGCCCGGTCGGACGCCAATGCCGCGGTGATCGCGGACTGGGTGGCCAAGACGCCGTGGGTGGATTTCTTGGCGCGCGCGCCTGTGAGCCGCTCCAACACGTCGATCTGCCTCAGCATTGTCGATCCCGACCTCGCGGCGTTGCCGGCCGAGATCCGCGACGATTTTCCGCGGCGCATCGCAGCGCGGCTCAGCGCGGAGGACGTGGCCAAGGACATCGCCTCGTATCGCCATGCGCCGCCGGGCCTGCGCATCTGGACCGGGGCCACGGTGGAGAGATCGGATGTTGAGGCGCTGCTGCCGTGGCTCGACTGGGCCTTTGCTTGCGAGAAACAGGCCCTGGCCGCTGCTTGAGAGCGGGTTAGGGAAGGCTCGCATCGGGCGGGCGGTCACGCTATAACGGCACACGGCCCCGCGCAGTTTGCGGGGCCGTTTCTGCGTCTAACTCCAGAATTTAGAGGATTCCATAGTGGCCAATGTCGTGGTCGTCGGCTCCCAATGGGGCGACGAGGGCAAGGGCAAGATCGTCGACTGGCTGTCCGAGCGCGCCGATGTGGTGGTGCGCTTCCAGGGCGGCCACAATGCCGGCCATACGCTGGTGGTCGACGGCACGACCTATAAATTGTCGCTTCTGCCGTCCGGCGTCGTGCGCAAGGGCAAGCTGGCGGTGATCGGCAACGGCGTCGTGGTCGACCCGTGGGCTTTGGTGGACGAGATCGCGCGTATCGAGGCGCTCGGCGTCGCGATCAGCCGCGATAATTTGCGGATCGCCGAGAACGCCACGCTGATCCTGCCGCTGCACCGCGAGCTCGATGCTTTGCGCGAGGCGGCGGCCGGCGCCGGCAAGATCGGCACCACCAAGCGCGGCATCGGCCCGGCCTATGAGGACAAGGTCGGCCGCCGGGCGGTGCGTGTCATGGACCTCGCCGATCTGCAAAGTCTGAAGCCGAAGATCGAGCGCATTCTGGCGCACCACAATCCGTTGCGCCGTGGCTTAGGCGAGCCCGAGATCAGCGCCGACGCGTTATGCGGCGAGCTCACGGCGATCGCGCCCAAGGTGCTGCCTTACGTGGATACGGTATGGAAGCTGCTCGACGCCAAGCGGCGGGAGGGCAAGCGCATGCTGTTCGAAGGGGCGCAAGGGGCGCTGCTCGACATCGATCACGGCACCTATCCCTTCGTCACCTCGTCGAACACCGTGGCGGCCCAAGCCGCGACCGGATCGGGCGTCGGTCCCGGCGCGCTCAACTACGTGCTCGGCATCACCAAGGCTTACACCACGCGGGTGGGCGAGGGGCCGTTCCCTACCGAGCTCACCGACGCGGTGGGCAAGGAGCTCGGCGAGCGCGGCCAGGAATTCGGCACGGTGACGGGCCGGGCGCGCCGCTGCGGCTGGTTCGACGCCTGCCTCGTGCGCCAGACCTGCACCGTGGCCGGCATCAACGGCATCGCGCTGACCAAGCTCGACGTTCTCGACACGTTGCCCGAGCTCAAGATCTGCGTCGGCTATACGTCTCGACGGCAAGGAGATCGAGTATCTGCCGGCGGCGCAAGGCCAGCAGGCGCGGGTGCGGCCGATCTACGAGACCATGGAAGGCTGGATGCAATCGACGCGCGGCGCGCGCTCTTGGGGCGAACTGCCGGCGCAGTGCATCAAATATGTGCGTCGGCTCGAGGAGCTGGTCGGCGTGCCGGTGGCGCTGCTGTCCACCAGCCCCAAGCGCGAGGACACCATCCTCGTGCATGATCCCTTCGTGGATTAGGCTTTCGTCATGGCCGAGAAGACATATCCCTGGAAACTGGTGTGGATCACCGGTGCGTCCGGCGCCATCTGCGGCGAGATTGCGCGCCGGCTGGCGGCCGCCGGCGTGACCGTTGCCGCCACGGCGCGGCCGAGCGACCGGCTCGATGCGTTGGCCGCTTCGTCCGAGCACATCAAGGCATTTCCGGCCGACGTGCTCGACGCCGCTGCGCTCAAAACCTGCGCCGCCAAGATCGAGGCCGAGCTTGGTCCCATCGACATGGTGTTGCTCGGGGCCGGCATGTATGTGCCGTTCGACATCCGCAATATCGATGTCGACGGGTTCCACAAGACCATGGCGCTCAATGTCGACGGGGTGATCAACGGCGTCGCCGCCGTGCTGCCCCTGATGCTTGAGCGGCATGAAGGTCATCTCGCCATCATGGGCTCGCTGTTCGGTTATGCGGGCTGGCCGGGGAATGGCAGCTATGGCGCAAGCAAGGCGGCGGTGATCAATCTCGCCGAGAGCCTGAAGTTGGAATTGAAAGGCACCGGGGTCGACGTGACCATCATCAATCCGGGTTTCGTCGATACGCCGCTCAACGCCGCCTATGATCCGAAGAAGAAGCTCTTCGTCATGAAAACGGAGCGCTGCGCCCGGAAGATCCTCGAGAAGCTGCCGAAGCGGCCTTACGAGATCGCCTTCCCGCCGCAGGTGGAAGGCTTCTTGAAGACAGTGCGCAGCCTGCCGCGCAGCCTGTCCTTCCCGCTGGTGCGGCGGTTCATCAAATCCATGGGCGCTTAGGCCAAATTGTATCCATTCGTTTGAACGCTCCTTCATCTTACTGGGCAACGGTGTCCGCACTGCGCAACCCGAACGCCGGTCGCACGTTTGCGACTTCGTAAGAAGAAGGAGATCTGGCTATGAAATATCTGGGCAGTGCTGTTTTGGCTTTGAGTGTGTTTGCCTTTTCGACCGCAGCTTCGGCCGCGGTGGTGTGCAACGGCGATGGAGATTGCTGGCGGGTCAAGAAGACGCATGAGTATCCCGCAGGCCTGAACCTCAATATCTATGGCGACGAGTGGCAGCCGGGTCAGGGCTATCGCATGCGCGAGGCCGGCAGAGGCCGCGGCTATTATCGCGGTGGCGCCTGGATCGGCTTCTAAGCGGGGCCGTCCCGAAGCATCATGAGGGGTGCCGCGCCGCGGCGCCCCTCATTTGCGTGGCGCGAGGCACCGAAGTCTAAGCCGCCTTCGCCGAGGGCGGCGGGGCCATGAACTCCGGGCCCACCGGGTCCGTCACCGTCTCGTCGAGAATTCGATCGATCTCTTTCATGGTGGCGTCGTCGATGGTCCAGCCCATCACGTCGCCGATATCGTCGAGCTGGGAGGGCCGCCGCGCGCCCCAGAGCGCGATGGTGTCGCCGCGGTCGAGAATCCAGCGCACGGCCAACGCCAGCACCGATTTGTTGAACTTGTCCTTGGCGAGCGCATCGAGCTTGTCGACGGCCGCGAGATATTGCGCGCGGCGGGGTGCCTGGAATTTCGGGTCGTTGTTGCGCAGATCGTCGCCGTCGAACTTCGTGGCGGCGGTGATCTTGCCCGCCAACAGGCCCCGGCACAGGGCGCCGTAGGCGAGCACGACGATGTCGTGCTTCTTGGCGTAAGGCAGCACGTCGTCCTCGATCTCGCGCTCGAACAAATTATAGGGCGGCTGAATGGTGGCGATGGGCGTGGCTTGGCGGAAGCGGTCCATCTGCTCCGGGGAATAATTGCTGACGCCGATGGCGCGGATCTTTCCTTCGCGCAGGAAGTCGTCGAGGGTCTTGGCCGTCTCCTCGAACGCCGTCGCTTCGTCCGGCCAATGGACCTGGTAGATGTCGATCGTCTCGGTCTTGAGCCGCTTGAGCGAATCCTCGAGTTCTTTGCGCAGACGCCGAGGCGTCGAGTTGCGGACGATTCCCTCGCCGCTCCAGTCGAGGCCGACCTTGGTGGCGATCAGGGCCTTGTCGCGGCGCCCCTGAAGCGCCTTGCCCACGATCTCCTCGGAATGGCCGAAGCCGTAGACGGGCGCCGTGTCGATGAGATTGATGCCGAGGTCGAGCGCATGATGGATCGTGTCGATGGCTTCTTTTTCGTCGCTGCCGCCCCACATCCAGCCGCCGATGGCCCAGGTGCCGAGCGCGATGCGCGAGGCCTCGAAGGGCAGGCCGGCAATCGTCAAATGTTCCATTTCTGGCCCTTTTCGCTGGAATTCTTTGGTGAGAACTCTTGAGGTGGAAAAGGGTGCCCCGGATGGCAAGGGGTGGGACGAATTGACCGGCGGCGCGGCCTAAGACAACAGCTCGCGGAAATAGGAATCGAGCAGGCGGTCCTGGGGGTCGATTTCCTTCCGGCGGGCGGCGAACTGCTGCAGACGCGTGCCGAAGGCGCGGCGCACCTGTCGCGGGTCAGGAAGGGCGTCTGGTTGAAGAGCGGTACGCCGCGGCGGTCGCTGCAGAAGTCGTTATAGGCGTGCAAGAACTCCTCCCATTCCGGGCCGCCGGTCGAGGCCGGATCGATGCTCATGGTCGGGCCCTCCCAGCTATAGGAGAACAGCGCCTCGCAATCTCTGCAGATGGCGTAGCCGACGCTCGGCAGATTGCAGCGATAGCCGGTGTGGGCCTCGTAGGCGATACAGAAGTCGCAATATTCCTCGAGCGTGTCGAAGAACCCCATCTCGCGGAACGACCACATGGAGAACAGGTATTTGTTCTCACCGGGATCGCGCGGGTAGTTGATGATCTGCGCGTGCGGCCAGGTCCGGTCGGAGCGCACGAACCAAACCATCAGTTGACGCAGCAAATAGAAGAACGCGTCCTCGGCCCGCGCCCGCCATTTCGGATTCGTGATGTTCTTCTGCATCCAGAGAACGATGGCCGGCGCGTATTTGCGCCAGAAGCGGTTGCGATAGGACCAGCGCATTCGCGACTTGGGCGCGACCTCGGGATTGTCCTTGCGCAGCTCGACGACGACGCGCTTCGCATAGGGGAAGATGTAATACATCACCGCGTAGCCGCGCGCCTTGTAGATGGGGAAATATTTGCGGAAATTCTCCAGGCTCAGCGAGTAGTGGCGCACGGACAACGCCGTGGTCGGCCGGACCTTGATGGTCACCTCGAAGATGATGCCGAACAGGCCGTAGCTCGAACGGATGAGCTGCATTTCCTTCGGGTTGTCGGTCTCGTTGATCTCGCGGATATCGCCTTGCGGCGTCACCAGGCGCACGGCGGTGACATAGGAACTCACCTGGCCGAAGCCGCCGGGGAAGGATGAGTCCTTGGTGGCGGCGCAGGCCATGGCGGCCATGGTGGTGTTGCCGATCTCGGTGGTGATGTAGGGCTGCAGGCCGCGATCCTTCAGCGCGTAAGCCAGCGTCATATGCGACACGCCGGCCTCGACCGTCACCGTGTCGTCGGTGAAGTGCAGGATGCGGTCCATGGCCTTCATGTCGACCATGGTGCCGTCGTCGCCGTTCATGCGGGCGGTGGAATGCATGGAGCCTGCCGGGCGCACGGGCGAGGGAAACCGCACGTGGTCGGTCATGATCTCGACCAGATCCTCGACGCTCTCCGGCGTCACCCTCACCTTCGGGTGATAGGTCCAGGTGCCGTCCCAGCTCTTGATGGTGACGTCCTGCTGGCTGTCCATGAACTCCCCCCAAACCTCGTCGCGGCGCAAGACCATAGCGGAATGTGCCGGCGAATCCAGGCTCCAGGCACAACGGGCCGCAAGGCTCATTGAGCGGCCTCGCGCCTGAAAGGACTTGACGCAGATCAATGAGGCGTAAGGAGGATCGTATGGGTTGAAGGGACCTAAGGGGAGTGCTTAGGTCTGCCGTTGCCGACCCAATATCGGGGCAGGATGTCACCGGCGCATGGCGCGCCAAAGCTTGTGAGGGAACGTGAAGCGTTTCTGTATCATCGGGGCCGGGGCCTGCGGCTTGGCCGTGGCCAAAACCTTTGCCGAGCGCGGGATTGCCTTCGATTGCTTCGAGGCGGAAGGCGACGTCGGGGGCATCTGGAACCCGGATAGCCCGCACGCGGTCTATGGCTCGACCCACCTCAATTCGTCCAAGAAACTGTCGCGCTACCCCGATTTCAAATTCCCCGACGAGATGCCGTATTATGTCAGCGCGGCGCAAGCCGAGGAGTATTTGCGCGCTTATGCCGCGGAATACGGGGTCTACGACCGCATCACCTTCAACACCCGCGTGAAGTGGGCCGAGCGCACGGACGTGGGCTGGCGCATCACGCATCGAGGGCGAGGCCGAGCCCAGGCTCTATGACGGGCTCGTGGTCGCCAACGGGCATCATTGGCAGGCCAAGCTGCCCGACTATCCCGGCACGTTCGACGGCGAGATGGTCCACTCGCACGACGTGAAGTCGAGGGCGCAGCTCAAGGACAAGCGCGTGCTCGTGGTCGGCGCCGGCAACTCGGCCGTCGACATTCTGTCTGACGCCGCGCTCGACGGGAAGGCGGCGGTGCACTCCATGCGCCGGTCCTATTATTTCTTCCCGAAGATGCTGTTCGGCAAGCCGACCGACGCCGTCATCGACCGGCTGAGCCATCTGCCGCTGCCGCGCCGCTTCATGTACGCGCTCTACAAGCTCGGCATGCGGATTCTCGTGGGCGCGCACCGCCATTACGGATTGGAGGCGCCGGACCACAATCTGTTCGAGGCGCACCCGACCGCCTGCACCACCTATCTCGATCACATCGTGCATGGGCGGATCGTCGCCAAGCCCGGCATCGAGCGGTTCGAGGGCAAGCGCGTCTATTTCGTGGACGACACGTTTGAAGACGTCGACATGGTGATCTGGGCCACGGGCTACAGCATCAGCTTCCCGTTCATGGACGATAGCTACATTCTCGACGAGCAGGGACGCTCCAAGCTATTCATCCATACGTTCGATCGCGAGCACGACGATTTCTTCGTCTGCGGCTTGTTCGAGCCGGCGGAAGGCGGCGTGTGGCAGATCGCCGACTATCAGGCGCGGCTGATCGCGGCCTTCATCGTGGCGTGTGAGACGGACAAGAAGCGCGCGGACTGGTTCCGCAGGCTGAAAGCCCATGCCAATCCCGATATCGGCCACGGCATCAAATATCAGGATACGCCCTGGCACAAATTCGAGATCCAGCATTTGCGCTTCCGCCGCTACATGGATCGGCTGCTCAAGAAGTTCGGCCCCTGCGCCGGCGAGGAGCAGGAGATGCGCATCATGGGCGAGAGCGCCGAGGACGAGGACGAGAAGATCAAGCTCGCCTCCTGAGCGGCCACAAAAAAACCCGGGGCTTTCACCCCGGGTCTTTTTTGCAGCGTAGGTCGATGAGGTTACGCGGTCGGCGTAGCGGTCGGGGTCGCCTTGGCGACGGCCTGCTCGACCGGCTTGTAAGCGTCGCGGGCGACGGATGCGTACATGTCGCCGATCTTCTTGGCCTGGGCCATCCAGTTGTCGTAAGCGGTCTTGGCATACTGCGACTGAATTTCGATGACGTGCTCCAGCGACTTGGCGCCGACGAGCTTCTCGAAGGTGCGGGTCGCATCGGCGAAAGCCTGCTTCGAATAGCCGGTCACTTCGGCGCCGATGGTCTGGAAGCCGCGATTGAGCTCGCCATACGAGCGGAGCATCGCGTCGTAGCCGTCCTTGCCCATTTTCTGAAAGTCTTTGGGATCAATCATGTCAGAACTCCTTTACGTCCAAGGGTGTGTGTCAGGGTGTAGCTTGGATATATTGCGCCGCACAATTAATTCAAGAGGAAAATGGTGCACTGCACAAAAAAGTTCCGGAGCGGCTTAGGACGCCTTCGTCCTCATAAAATGCCTCGCCTTGGGCGTCTGGCGGTCCTCGAACCGCTTAGGGCGCTGATGTCGCAAGGAATCCGGCGTGCCCGGCGGTGCTTGAGCCGCCGGGCCCGCATCGGCGAAGCGCTTGCCGAGCTAGCAGCGGTTCCCGAGGGTAAAGATGCATTTCAGGCCCTTGCCGGTCTTCTTGACCACGGTGCCCGTGCCCTGAACGACGCCCTTGCCGGCCTGACCGACGCCCTGAACGACGCCTTTGCCGACCTCTGCGGTGCCTTTCACGGCGCCTTTGACCGGCTCGGCGGCCTGCGCGGAGATCGCTGCCATAGCCAGGACGATGCCTGCGAGAATTGAAGTGCGGATCATAGTTCCCTCCCTCTTCGGGTTCGTTGGATTGCGTTGCCGTGAGCCGTAGCGGCCAGGGCGGAACACAAGACTAATAGTTGGGCCCTGGATCGGGTTCCAACAAGACGCGTGGCTGAATCTTGCGGCCTTCATCGCTGAAAGAGGCATTAGACGCGATTCGAATGTCGATTCGACAGTCTCTGGCGCGCATCGCCCGCCGCAAATGCTTGAGCAGACTCACTTGCGTCTTTAAACCCATTCTATGGCGCTGAGACGTGTGAGGCTTCTGGCCACGGCCGGACGCTGGACCATCCCCAATCTCAAGCAGTTCCAAGAGAGCCGCCAACCGGTTGTGTGGCTCTTGGCGCCGCTGATCGGCTTGGCGACCGGCCTTGCCGCCATCGGCTTCCGCCTGGCGATCGGCGTCTTCCAACTGCCGTGGCTGCACGACATGACGGAGAACGTGGCCCAAGCCGCCCGGGCGCAGCCTTGGTGGGTGGTCTGCCCTGGCGCCGGCGGTAGGCGGGCTCCTGGTCGGCCTGATGCTGCGCTATCTGCTGACCGCCAAGCGCACGGACGCGGTGCCGGACGTCATGGAGGCGCGGGTCAATGCCGGGCGGGGCCTGAGCTTGAGCCAAGGGCTGCTCAGCGCGCTGGCGAGCGCACTGTCATTGGGGTCGGGCGCCAGCGCCGGCCGCGAGGGCCCCATCGTTCATCTCGGCGCCACTATTGCCGCCGCGGCCTGCTCCCGGTTCAACCTGCCCAACGCGGCGCGGCGCACGCTGCTCGCCTCGGGGGCCGCCGGCGCCGTGGCCGCCTCGTTCAACGCGCCCATCGCCGGGGTGCTGTTCGCCCAAGAGGTGATCCTCAATCACTTTTCCATCCGCAGCTTTGTGCCGCTTGTATTGTCGTCGGTCGTGGCGACGATCGTGTCGCAAGCCTGGTTCGGCAACGTGGCCGCATTCATCGTGCCGAGCTACGACATCGCGTCCTATCTGGAAGTGCCCGCCTTCGTACTGCTCGGCATCATCGCCGCTGCGGTCGCGGTCGTCTTTCAGCTTGCGGTGCTGTCCACCGATTGGGTCGCCCGCAACATCAACATGCCGCTGGTGGCGCGACCTGTGGTGGGCGGTCTCCTGATCGGCATCATCGCCATCTGGTTTCCGCAGGTGCTGGGTGTCGGCTACGACACGACCGACGCCGCGCTGAAGGACCATATCCCGATCATGCTGATGATCACGCTGATCTTCGCCAAGACAGGCGCGACGGCGATTGCGCTCGGCTCGCGCTTCGGCGGCGGCGTGTTCTCGCCGGCGCTCTATCTCGGCGCCATGACCGGCGGCGCGTTCGGGCTCATCGCCGCGAGCCTGTTCCCCGAGGTCGGCTCCAGCGAAGGCCTCTACGCCATTCTCGGCATGGGCGCCGTCGCCGCCGCCGTGCTCGGCGCGCCGATCTCGACCACGGTGATGGTGTTCGAGCTCACCGGCGGCTTCGCGCTCAGCCTGGCCTTGCTCCTCACCGTGGCGATCTCCAATGGCATCAGCCAAGCAATCCTCGGCCGCTCCTTCTTCCAGGCGCAGCTCGAATCGCGCGGCATCGTGCTGCATGAAGGACCGCACCGCACGGTGATGCGGGACATCCGCGTGTCCGATTTCATGCGGCCGCGCACGGACGGGGACTCCGCGGTGCTGCCCGCGGGCGAGCGCGAGCGCGCCCTGCAGGCGGACGAGACCCTGGAAACGGCGCTGCGTTCCTTCGATACGCTCGGCGCCGACAGGCTGCCCGTGGTCGATGCCAAGGACCGCAGCAGGATCGTCGGCTGGGCGAGCCAGGCCAGGGCGCTGTCCTGGTTCAACAAGGCGCTGATCGAAGCCAGCGTCGAAGAGCACCGCTAGGCGGCAAGAGCTTAGCGAGATTGCGCGTGAGCAGCGCGTGGAACAGCGTCTCGTTGGAGTCCTGGAGGCCGCGCAGATAGATGTAGCGCTCAAGATCCGTGTCGAAGGCGCGCAGCCCGCGAAGCCGGCGGTCCATCCGCCTCTCGACAGGGCCAGCAGACGGCAAATCCCAGCACCGACAGCGTCAGGACGATAGCGGGCGGTAAAGGGCAGCAGAAAATTGCGCATGGCTGCGTTCTTGTCCCCAGAGTCACCGCGGTGCTGGCGCCGTCTTATGGGGCGATCTTGCGCTTCGTTTCTAACGGTTTTGCAACAGGGGGAGGCGGCGGAGTGGTCGTCGGAACGCTACAATGAGGGCCCCGCGCGGGCGCCAGTCATCGTTCCTGGGCAATCGCGTCCGGTTGCGCGGTGGGTGGTGAGGCGACATCGCCGACCGTATCGCTGGCTGTATCGCCTCCCGCGTCGCCCTCGCCAGGGTCGGGCGAGAAGTATTTCTCGAACTTGTCCGGCACCCCGTCGAAGTCTTTGGCATCCGGCGGCGGCTCGCGCTTGACGGCGATGTTGGGCCAGACCTCCGCATATTCCGCATTGAGCGTCAGCCATTTGTCGAGGCCCGGCTCGGTGTCGGCGAAGATGGCCTCGGCCGGGCATTCGGGCTCGCATACGCCGCAGTCGATGCATTCATCGGGATGGATGACGAGCATGTTCTCGCCTTCGTAGAAGCAGTCGACGGGACACACCTCCACGCAGTCCATGTATTTGCACTTGATGCATTTCTCGGTGACGACGAAGGTCACGGGGCGCTCCTTGGGCGGTCCTGCTCAGGCCGGTAGAACAGCGCGATCTGGAGGCTCGTGGCGATGCGCCGGGCCTTGTCCATGAAGGACGCGGCCACGGCCTCATCGAACAGCTCGCCGCAGGTCTCGGCGAACAGCTCAAGCCAGTGCTCGAACAGGGCCGGCGTGATGCCCTCGATGCGGCGATGCGCGGCCACCGGATTGCCGTGATAGCGGCCGGAGGTCAGCATGATCGACGACCAGAAGTCGACCATGGTGGCAAGATGCGTGTTCCAGTCGGCGACGGCGCGGTCGAAGATGGGGCCGAGCTCGGCGTCGTCGCGCACCTTGGCGTAGAAGCGGTCGACCAAGAGACGGATCGCCGGCTCGGTGACCTCGGTCAGCTTTGCCGGCGCAGGCCCGCAGCATCCGCAACAGGCGCCGGCCTGCGTGTCGGGATTGATCTGGGGCGTGGCTTCCATGGCTGGCTCCATTACAAAAATATGCATGTTACATCCATCTTTTCATGCCGCTTGCTATAAAGCAATATATAAAATACATGTTTAGGTTCGAAGGAGAATCCCATGCGGCTGACGGTCTACAGTGACTACGCGCTGCGCATGCTCATGTATCTCGCGGTCAAGGACGACGGGCTCGCGACCATCGCCGAGATCGCCGAGAGCTACGGCATCTCCAAGAACCATTTGATGAAGGTGGCGCACGAGCTCGGCGTCGCCGGTTACGTGGAGACAGTGCGGGGCAGGGGCGGCGGTTTGCGGCTCGCGCGCGCACGTGAGGCGATCGGGCTCGGCGACGTGGTGCGGCACACCGAGCCGGACATGATGCTGGTGCCGTGCTTTGCGCCGGGCGACGGCGATTGCGCGATCGAGCGCTGCTGCGTGCTGAAGAAGGCGCTGGCCCGGGCCGGCGACGCATTCCTCGACGTGCTCGACGGCTATAGCCTGGCGGACCTGGCGCGGCCGCGAAGCGCGCTGCGGTCCTTGCTGGACCTTCCGCCGGCGCCGCCCGGCCGAGCCGCGCGCCCGGCCGTGCCCTAGCTTTTTCTAGCCTTCTTGGCGGCGCTGCGGAGCTGGCTGGCGACGGTCTTGGGGAACAGGGCATTCATCACGAACAGCGCGCGGTAGATGGCCGGCTTGACCACGAAGCTTTTGTTCGCGGCCACGCCGTCAACGATGGCGGCGGCGGCGGCTTCGGGGGTGAGCGTCGGCACCAGTCTCGGATCGGTCTTCGGCAGGTTCTCGCGGCTGCCCGGATTATGCTGCCAATAGGGCGTCTCGACCGTGCCGAGCACGACCAGGGTCACAAACAGGCCGGCGGGTTTCAGCTCGGCCTGCAGCGCCTCGGCGAAGCCGGCCACAGCCCGGCGCGCGGCGATATAGGCGCTCGCGTTCGGCCAGGCGAGATAGGAGGCGGGCGAGGTGATGAAAGCGATGTTCCCGGTCGCCCGCGCGATCATGGCGGGCGCGAAGGCGCGCGTCAGATTGAAGGCCGCGAGATAGGGGACGTCCATCATGGCGCGGGCGTCTTCGGCGCTGGTGTCGACCAGCGGCAGCCAGCGGCCGGCGCCGGCATTGTTGATGAGGATATCGGGCGTGCCGATGTCGGTCTCGACCCGGGCGGCCATCTCCCTGATCGCCTCCGAGGCGGATAGATCCATGGGGAAGGCCGTCGCCGTGCCGCCGCTCTCGCGAATCGCATGGGCCACGCCGTAAAGGCGCTCGGCATTGCGGGCCAGCAGCAGGACATGGGCGCCGGCGGCGCCATAGCGCTTGGCCGTGGCCTCGCCGATTCCGCTCGAAGCGCCGGTCACCAGGACCAGTTTCGATGTCATTCCCCCGCCTTTCATGCGGCTGCCGCCGCGATCCGGCGTCTTTCGCGGCTCAGGCTCGTGTCATAATGACCCCGGACTGTGGCACAAAGGATACAGGGTTTCGCAGAACCCATAGGCGGTGACAGTAAGACGCTGGCATGAGTGAGCGCTGCCGCGATAATCTTACCACTCTGGCTCGGGGTGAAGGAGACGTTTCCATGAGGTCGTATAAGCGTGGGTTTGCGCTGGCACTGGCTGCGGCGGGACTTTGCATGGTGCAAGGTGCCACCGCGCAGGCGGGGTGCGTCGGACTGTCCGGCACCGCCGACGGGTTCGATCGGCAGACGGCGGTGAGCCGGGCGCAAGCGGCGCTGGCGACGGCCATCACCGATTTCAAGGCGCAGAAGCGGCTTGGTGCGATCAGTGTCAGCGCCATGCGCGCCAAGCCTCAACCCTATTGGCGGGACGACGTCAGCGCGAACCTGTACCAGAAGCCGGATATCGTGACCTCGAGGTCCTACACGATTTGCTGGTCGGGTGTGGTCTCGCCGTCGGTGTGCACCTCGGGCGCCAAGGTCTGCTGGTAGCCTAGATTTCGCTTGGGATTACGACGAGCAACGCCGGAGACTTCGATTTCCGGCGGCGCTGGCGTTTTGAGTTTCCGGCCGGCGCTTTCGCGCGCGCTCAGTGGGCGGGGACCAGCGACACTTCTTTCGGCCGCGTCATGAAGAACAGCACCGGCGTGATGGCCAGCGTGACGATCGCGATGAACCAGAACATGTCGTTGAAGGCGAGCATCTGAGCCTGGCGGGCGAGCTCATTGCCGATCAGCGGTCCGGCCTGCGGCGACAGCGGGGTTAGTCCGCGCTCCGCCAGATAGGGCACGATATTTTGGTTGAACGGCGTGATGTGGGCGGTCAGCTCGGCGAAGTGGATATGCGCTTGCCGCACAAATAGCGAGCTGACGATGGCGATGCCGACGGAGCCCCCGATGCCGCGCATCAAGGAATAGACGCCCGACGCCTCATCGTATTTGCCGGATGCGACGCTGGCGAAAGCGACGGCGGTGAGCGGCACGAAGAACAGGCCCGTGCCGACGCCAGCGACCATGTTCGGTGCAGCGATGCTCCAATAGTCCACGTAGAGATTGAGGTGGGCCATCAGCAGCGTGCCGACCGCCGTGAGGACGAGGCCTGACGCCACGAGCCAGCGCGCATCGAAGATGCGGATGAGCAGGCCGCCGGTGATCGCGAGCGTAATGGCGCTGACGATGCCGCGGGGGATGAACAAGGTGCCGGCAACGTCCGCCGGATAGCCGAGCAGCCGCTGGCTGAACAGCGGCATGAGCGCCATAACGCCGAACAGGCTGATGCCGTAAAGCGTGATGGCGAGCGTGCCGGCGACGAAGTTGCGGTCCTTCAGCAGCGTGAGATCGATGATGTTGTCGGGCTTGTTCCAGCCTCGAAGAAAGAAGGAGATGGTCGTGAACACCGCAATGATGGCGCCGACAACAATCACCTTGGAGTTGAACCAGTCGCGCATCTGACCCTGGTCGAGCACGAATTGCAGCGCGCCGACGGCGAGTACGAGAAGCCCCATGCCGATCCAGTCGGTCCTGATATCCTTGATGGCGCGCTGGGGCAGATAGCCAACCGAGAGCAGCAGCGCGACCGCGCCGATGGGGATGTTGATGTAGAACACCATCCGCCACGAATAGGCTTCGGTCAGATAGCCGCCCAGCGCCGGGCCGATCACCGGCGCCACCATGATGCCGAGGCCGAAAATGGCGAGCGCTTGGCCATGCTTCTCGCGGGGGAAGGCGTCGAGGAGGATCGCCTGGCTCAGCGGTACGAGCGGGGCGCCGAATACGCCTTGAGCCAAGCGGAAGAAGACCATGCTCTCCAGATTCCAGGCCAAGCCGCAGGCCACCGACGACAGGATGAAACCGGTGATGGCAAGCAAAAGCAGCCGTCTCCGCCCGAGCCAGTTGGAGAGATAGCCGGTGAGCGGCATCACCACGGCGGCGGCCACGATATAGGAGGTGAGCACCCAGGTGATCTGATCGGCCGTGGCGCCGAAGGCCCCCAGCATATGGGGCATCGCCACGTTGACGATCGTGATGTCCAGCACTTCGAGGATCGCGGTCAGAACCACCGCGATGACAAGGGGAATGGGCGGGCGATAGGATTCAGGATGCGGCGGCGGCGGTGGTGGCGGATCGCGCCGCTTGGGGGGAGGCTTGCCGCCTCTGCCTTGCGTGCTCGCCCCCGGCCGGCGGCTCATTTCCCGCCTTCGGTGGTGTCGATGGTCACGTCGGCGCTGGCGCCGACGCGCAACGGCTTGTCGGGGTTAGGCGCGCTGGTGATCTTGATGCGCACCGGAAAGCGCTGGGTGACCTTGACCCAGTTGCCGGTGGCGTTCTCCGGCGGCAGCACGGAGAACATGGCGCCGGAGCCGGCGCTGATGCTCTCGACCACGCCGTCGAGGGTGACGCCGGAATACATGTCGAGGCGGATCGTGGCGGGCTGACCCGGCTTGATGCGGCCGAGATCGGTTTCCTTGAAATTGGCGTCGACCCACCACGGGCCTTCCTCGATGATGGCGAAGGCCGGATTGCCCGCCTGGACGACCGAGCCGGGCCGAATGCGAACGTTGGAGACCCAGCCGCTACCCGGCGCGGTGACATGGGTATGCACCTGGTCGCTGGTTACCTTGCCGAGTTGGGCGGACGCAGCGCGGAGCTTCACGGTGGGGGTGGTCACCACCAGATCCTCGTCCTGGGCCTTGCTGAACGCCGCCTCGGCGGTTTCGTATGACGCCATGGCGTCGTGCCAGCCCTTCAAAGCATCCGTGAACTCGGACGAGGGCGGCTCGCCGGCCTTCTGCTGATCCTTGGCCTCACGGTATTTGTCCATGGCCGGACCGAGGGCGGCGCGCGCCGTCTCGAGCTTAGCCGCGGCATCCTTCAGATTGTCGGCGGCGGTGCCGGCGGCGTTGGCGGCGGCGTCGAACTCGGCGCGCGCGTTGCGCAGCGCGGCCTCATACGGGGTCGGGTCGAGGTCGAACAAGGGATCGCCCATGGCGACCTTGTCGTCGTCCTGCACATAGACATTCGCCACGACCCCGGAGATTTGCGTCGCCACGCGCACCACGTCGGTGCCGGTATAGGCGTTGTCGGTGGAGGGATAGAGCTCCGCGTAGCGCCAATAGGCCAGCACGCCGACGACCGTTATGGCCAGCAGAACGAAGAGCGCGATCCAGCGGCCTCGAGCTGAGGCGGTCTTGGAGGGCGTCTGCGCGGCAGTCGAAGCGTCTTGATTTACGTCTTTATCTACCTCGGGTGCGGCGATTGGATATGGGGTGGGAGAAGTCTCAAGACCAGCAAATCAAGGTGAAGCACGGCAGAATGATGACGAGGCTTAAACCGCTTGGGCGCGGCCCGCAAGAAGTCCGTGGCATTGAGTGCCAGAGCCAGTTTTTCGGCGGTTGCTAATCACGCGGGCCCTCGCGAAAAAGCACGCCTCTACCGCAAGCGTCGGCCCAATCCTTTCAGAGCCTTGGTTCAACTTGGCCTCGACCCGGTACGACTTGCGTTCCTGCTTGATAGGGGCGCAGATAGGGCTTGGCGAGCGCCGGGCGAGGCTTAACACCGAAAAGACCCGGCGCGGGGGAGGGGACGTGAACACATCAACCTATATCGCGCGACTGATCGGTCCGCTGTTCCTGATCATGGGGCTCGGCATGCTGGTCGAAGGCGACACCGTGCGGGCGCTGTCGCAAGAGTTTCTCAGCAATCTGTCGCTGATCTACCTCGCCGGCATGCTGGCGCTGGTGGCGGGCCTCGCCATCGTCAACGCCCATAATCTCTGGGTCGCGGATTGGCGCATCCTCATCACCATCCTGGGCTGGCTGTCGGTGATCGCCGGCATCATCCGGCTGCTGTTTCCGGGCAAGGTGCAGTCGCTCGGCGCGGGCCTGATCTCGCATCCGCACGCCATGCTCATCGGCGGCATCGTCGTGCTGGTGCTCGGCGTGATTCTGGCTTGGGCCGGCTACATGCCCCGGTCGCAGACGGCGGATACGCCCAAGCCTGAGGTGAGGCCGGCGGCCAAACCTGTGACCAAGACGGCTGCGAAGGCACCGGCGAAGACGGCGGCCAAGGCTACGGTCAAGCCCGCGCGGGCGGCGGCGGTTCGCAAGACGGCACGCAAGACCTCGGGCAAGACGGCGCGCAAGACGGCGCGCAAGACCACGACTGCGGCGCGAAGGCCCCGCAGCCCCCGCAAACGCTCGTGAGAAATCGGCTGCGCGGGCCTTATCACGGCGCGCGGCCGGGTCTACATTAGAGATGTTCCGAGGGGAGCCCCAGGCAGGGGCTGAGAGTCCGTTGTCTCTTTTGCGCGTGCGCGAAAGAGACCGGTGCGGAGACCCTTCGAACCTGATCCGGGTTATGCCGGCGAAGGGACGGGAACTTATCTCCTGAACTCCCAACGCTCGGTCATCCGGACCCCATCGGCGTGCGCGGCACGCCAAGGAGACCGAGGCCATGAATCTTCGCGACAAGACTTCTCCACGACAAGTCGCTTGGCGACAAGACACGCACCACGCCGGAGGTGACGACGGGGCCGCTTGTGGGCAGCCGCAAGATCTATTCATCGCCGCAAGCGCACGGTGACGTGCGCGTGCCGTTCCGCGCGATCGAGCTCACCAATGGCGACTCCTTTCAGGTCTACGACACGAGCGGGCCTTATGCGGATGCTGACGCCGTGATCGACGTGAAGCGCGGGCTCGCGCCCTTGCGCAGCGCCTGGATCACCGCGCGCGGCGGTGTCGAGGTCTATGAAGGTCGCGAAGTGAAGCCCGAAGACAACGGCAATGTGGGCGTGGCCCATCTCGCCCGCGAATTCAAGGTGGAGCGCCAGCCGTTGCGCGGTCTCGCAGGCCAGCCCGTCACGCAGCTGGAATTTGCCCGCGCCGGTATCGTCACATCCGAGATGGTCTATATCGCCCATCGCGAGAATGTCGGGCGCATGCGTTCGGCCGACGAGGCGCAAGCGCGTCTCGATGAAGGCGAGAATTTCGGCGCCGATATGCCGGCCTTCGTCACACCGGAATTCGTGCGCGCCGAGGTTGCCCGCGGACGCGCCATCATCCCGGCCAACATCAATCACCCCGAGTCCGAGCCGATGATCATCGGCCGCAACTTTCTCACCAAGATCAACGCCAATATCGGCAACTCCGCCGTGACCTCGTCGGTGGAAGAAGAAGTGGAGAAGATGGTGTGGGCGACGCGCTGGGGCGCCGACACGGTCATGGATCTGTCGACGGGCCGCAACATCCACACCACGCGCGAATGGATCATCCGCAATTCGGCCGTGCCCATCGGCACGGTGCCGATCTATCAGGCGCTCGAGAAGGTCGACGGCGATCCGGTCAAGCTCGACTGGGAGGTCTACCGCGACACGCTGATTGAGCAGTGCGAGCAGGGCGTCGATTACTTCACCATCCATGCGGGCGTGCGGCTCGGCTATATCCATCTCACCGCGGATCGTGTCACCGGCATCGTGTCACGCGGCGGCTCGATCATGGCCAAATGGTGCCTCGCGCACCATCGCGAGAGCTTCCTCTATGAGCGCTTCGCCGACATTTGCGAGATCATGCGCCGCTACGACGTGTCCTTCTCGCTGGGCGACGGCTTGCGGCCGGGCTCGATCGCGGACGCCAACGACGCTGCGCAGTTCGCCGAGCTGGAGACGCTCGGCGAGCTCACCAAGGTCGCCTGGGATCACGGCTGCCAGGTGATGATCGAAGGGCCGGGGCACGTCCCTCTCCATAAGATCAAGGTCAATGTGGAGAAGCAGCTCAAGGAATGCGGCGAGGCGCCCTTCTACACGTTGGGTCCGCTCGTTACCGACATCGCCCCCGCCTACGACCACATCACGAGCGCCATCGGTGCCGCGATGATCGGCTGGTTCGGCACGGCCATGCTTTGCTACGTGACGCCGAAGGAGCATCTCGGTCTACCCAACCGCGACGACGTGAAGACCGGCGTGATCACCTACAAGATCGCGGCACACGCGTCCGATCTCGCCAAGGGCCATCCGATCGCGGTCGAGCGCGACAACGCGCTGTCCGAAGCGCGCTTCGGCTTCCGCTGGGAGGACCAGTTCAACCTGTCGCTCGATCCGGAAACGGCGCGCTCATACCACGACGAGACCCTACCGAAGGAAGCGCACAAGCTCGCGCATTTCTGCTCCATGTGCGGGCCGAAGTTCTGCTCCATGGAGATCACCCGCGAGGTGCGCGACTACGCGGCCAAGCTCAACGACCCTTCAGGTGCGGGTGCTTCGGGAGCGGGGGCGCTCAGCGAGGCCGAACGCCAAAAGGGCATGGACGAGATGAGCGAGAAATTCCGCGAGATGGGCAGCGAGGTTTATGTCGATGAAGGCACGGCAACTCCGACCGCTGAAATCGGCGGCAGAGGAAGCATTTCCGACGCCTAAGACCGACCGGTCCGTGACCGCGATGGGCCGCGGCTATTTCGGCTTATAATAGCAACAGCACTGCTGAATGCTTTCGAAGCACTTGGCGGTGCCGCTCTTTCTGGAGCACTTCTTGTAGAGCGATTCCTTGTCCTTCTTGCTCGGGTCATTGATGCAGAGCGCCCGGCCGTCGCCGAAGGCCTCGTCGAAGAATCCGCCACCGTTCCTGTGCACCTCAAGAAGCAGTGAATTGAGCGAACTCAAGCCAGAGACATTCGGCGCACTCCAGCCGGCCGCCGAGGCCGCCCGGGGCCCATGCGACACCATGAAGATCGAGAGTCCGACGGCCAAGCAAATCAAGACTGGCCTACCCATGGGGAGGTTCCTTTCCAGCGACGATGCTCATCCTATTCAGGCACCGCGTATCCGCGCGCGGCTCTATTGGACGCAGTGAATGTACTTCTTCTTGTACTTTTCCTTCGTCGCGGGATCGTAGGTGGCGTTGCCCTTGGTGATCCACTTCTGGCATTTCGCCTGCAATTCGGCGCTGACCGGCGCACAGTCGTTGTGCGAGGGAACGCCATCATAGTCGCCGCAAGGGAGTTTCTTGGCCATTGCGGGGGCCGTCATCAGGCAGCAGGCGAACGAACAGGCGGCGAGGACCGTAATCGATCTCCACATGGTAGGCTCCGCTGAATGTCACTGTCGGGAAGGTTCGCCAGCCGCTTTGGCCCCGAGAGGACTGGTGACAGCGGCACCATCGGCAATTTAGCACGCCCGTAAACTCTTGTATCGCGCTCTTGATGCGCTTTCGTTTCGAATTCACAAAATTTCACTGGTCATTCACAGAGGGACGGAGCAGGCTCGAGATCACGGCCCGGCACTGTGACGCCTTGCGTCGCCGGCGATACCTGGTCGACCATCATGGACAAGCTGTTTCACGTTTGCATTGGGCTCTTGCTGGCGGCATCGGTGGCAACAGGCGCCGCGCCCCCAGCCGAGGCGCGCGGTGGATTGCCTTTGTGTCCACCCCGCGCGAGAGGCGAGCCCCGCCCTGCGGATTGTTACGATCCATGTCCGTCCGGCATGGTCGGTCAGCAGCCGAACTGCTCCTGCCCAGACGGTACGGTCCTGGCCGGGCGGCCGAGGTCGCCCTCCGAGCGATGCGTAAAAATTCCCTCATCGCCCCCGATCCCGATTGAACGCGCAAAGAAACTTCCCTGTCCGAAAGGGCAGATCGGGACGCCTCCGTTCAGCTGCCACTGTCCGCCCGGCCTGACGGGCCCGGAGTGCAATCAGCCCATCGTCAGGTAACGGCTCGCCGAGAAACTCGTGGGCGCAATGACGGCGTGCCCGCGACTACGACGACCGCGGCTTGAGCCATGGCGCGCGCCGCTTTGCGCAAACGATCTCCCAGGCCACGTTGATCTGCTTCAGCCGGCGTTCGCGCAAAAGCCGGTCTTCCTCGTCGATCGCATGGTCGGGATGGAGCGCGCGGCGGAGCCGTGTGACCGTGCTCTTGATCGTCTCGCGGCTGGCGCGGGGATCGACGCCGAGAACATCGAGCGCTTCCCTCTTGGTGCGCGGCAGCCAGTCCTCGTCCCACAAGCGCAGACCGGATTGGGCTTTGCCCCAGGCCAGGCGCGCCGTGGCTTGCTTCCATTCCGAAACGAGCGAGCGGCGAAGTGCCGGCAGTCCCGCCGGCCCGCGCAATCTCAGGACCGGCATACGCCATGACTCGGGCATGGGCAGGGCCAGCATGCCGCCCCGCCGCAACAGAAGCAGGGCGGACAAGGCGAGGAGGGCAGTCAGCGTCACGGCGAAGACCAGGCCGGCGTCCCGCCACAGCGAGCCTTCATCGGAATTCGGCAGCGACCCGGTGACGTCGCCGCTGCCGGACTCGATCTCGATTTGCAGCGCCCGCTGCTCCACGACCTTCGCGGGCTTCGGCGCGGCCTCAGTCTTGGCGGCGGCCTCGGCCTTGCCGTTTGTCGAGGGCGCCGCCGCGGCCGGTTTGGGGCTTGGCTGAACCTTGGCAACTTGAGCCGGCGCAACCGGCTTCGGGTCGGGAAGAGCGATCTGCGGCGGTGCGGGCTTTATCTGCTTGAAGCTCGCCACCTTCATCGGATTTGGCGCGAAGCCGGGCGGGAAGGCGATCCGGCCGCCGGGACCGGGCCGATAGGGCTCCGCCATTCCTTGTGCCATTCCTTGGGGCACGCCGGCTGGTCCGTCATCGGGGCCGCCATAGGCCTCTCCGGCGCTTTCCGCGAGGATCGGCGATAGCGCGGCCACGACCGCCTTCCAGCTCGTCCGCGCGCCCCCGCAATCGAGCTCGAAGCGGTGAATGAACCAGTTGTGGCACTTCCGAGGGTCGTAGGGGGAGCAGGTGGTCAGCCGCTTATGCTCCGGACGGCCGTAGATTTGGTAGGTCTGCGGCGCGCTCGGCGCGAGCATGACCTGCCCGCCGGCGATGCGGCAGGCGAAGGGCATTACCAGCTGTTCTTCGGCCATGGCCGGGCTGGTCAATGCCGAGCCGGGCAAAGCGGCGCTAAGAGCCACGCCAAAGAGAAGCGTCTTGATCGTCGTGCGCAAGGCAAAATCCCCGGTCGGGCGTTCCTTCAGACCACTCTCCGCAAGATCGTGGCGGCCCTATGATGAAAACCGGCCGAAACGTCTCATGGGCACCCGATTCCCGGCCCCGATGCTGCACGCAAAATGGTTTCCCGGAGCTAAAGACGCGGGGCTTTTTGAGATTTGCGCGGGCCTTGATGTGGGAGGGCATGGCCGAGATGAGCGAGAAATTCCGCGAACTGGGTAGCGAGGGGTATGTGGTGGAGACATAGCCAATCAAGCGGCCTTTCGCCCGGCCTAAACCCGCGGAGCCATAGTCGGCTATTCATCAGGGACGCAGCGGCAGCGCTTTGAATCCAATTTGCCGGATGGGCAGACGAGCGCGCACGGCGTGCTGGGAAGATCCTCCCGCTTCTCTCATGAGATGGAGAGAGACCTCGGCCCGCTAAGATACGGACTGCCGCGCTCAAAAAATCGAAGTTTGCTATGGACCTCCCGCGTTAATCCGATGCGCGTGCTGCTGCCGACAGCACTAGTTGGCCGAGCTGCTGTGCCGAGCCAAAGAGCTTCCCCAGCACACAGATCAACTCCGTCATATCGCTTGTCAATCTGCATGGCTTGGGCGAGGCGACCAGGGCCGCGGGCAATATCCCGCAAGCGTGTCGTGTTGCGAACACGCTGCATTGTGTCGATGCCCTCTAGCGGTTCCAGGGCCCGCAACAGCACGCCGCCACCGGTGCCTGGTTCCTCGCTGGTGACGTTGACGATAAACCACGAGCCATAGGTGAAATAGACGTAGCAGTAGCCAGGTCCGAGAAACAAAGACTGATTGGTCTGTGTCTTACCTCGGAAGGCGTGGCCGGCGGCGTCGCCGGGCGGGTACGCCTCTGTTTCAACGATGACTCCGCTTAGCCTCGCTCTCGGGAGGTTGTGGACCAGCGTTTTCCCGATCAGATACTGAGCAAGCTCCGTCGCTCCAACGGGCAAGTCCGCGCGGCGAACACGTTCGAGGCTGCATTGATGGGAGTTCATTGGAACCACCTACTCGCTTCAGAAGAGAGAGGGAAGGTTCCACTGCTGGCACAAAGCGGACCTCAGGGACCCCCTTATCCCCGCCCCCCAAACCAGCCGTATCATACCTCCACCTCGTCCGTTAAAGGGGCGCGCTCATGAGGCGTCTTGAGATGCGGGACGGGGGCGGCGCCTGCGGGGCTTGTACGTGACAAGTCACTCGGGCGGCATCGGAGCTCCCCCCGGGACCACTAGGAGTCCCCGCCAGGAGCTGGCAGGTAGATCCCGGACAGACAGTCCGGGATTGAAGCGGGGCCCGAGGCCGTATGGACGCCGCAAATAGCATGCGCTCGGAATGGCGCGCGCTGCGCCCTGCGCTCAAGGTGCGCGAAGCGCGGTAGCGCACCAACAGAGCGCATGTGGCGCGCCGCGAGGCGCCCGCCGCGATCCCCCTAAAAGGATCGCGGACACCAAAAGGACTGCGCTTCCCGGCGCGCCATCCCCCTTCGGGGCCTACTTCGTGGGGATTGCTTGGGAGACATGGAGAGGCTCTTTCAAACTCGGGGCGCAATGCGCCCGCGGCGACGATGGCGCGTACCCGGCGGTTCAGTTGAGGCGGCGAGACTGATAGAACAGGGCATGTGTAAGAAGCGTAGCGGGCACCAGGGGAGAAGCTTGAGGCAGGGCCTCGGCGCCGGCGCGTTGGCAGCCACTCTGTTGGCGATCGCTATGCTGGCGATCGGCTCATATGCGGTGGAGGCGTCGCCGCTCGTGACGGACCGTTCCGCGTCCGACTCCGTCTCCGCTCGCATGTCGCTGCTCCATCGGGTCCTGATCTACGCCAAGGAAGGCAGCCGGAAGCTCATCGACGGGCGCTGGAACCTCAGCCAGGCCGAGTCCAAGCTCGGCATGACGTTTTCGGCCGACGAGACGAAGCAGCTGATGGCGTGCACGGGGAAGATCGTGTGCAGCAGCCGTGGGGGCGAGGTTTTTGCCTCCGCGTCGAGCGTGCTCCGACCCGACTTGCTGGTGACGGCGAAGCACGTCTTCGCCCAAGGCAAAGGGGAAGCGGTGTCCCCTGGATGGTGCAGCTTCCGCAGCTTCCTGCATCGGAATATCGCCATTCCCGTTCAAGTCGAGAAAGACCAAAGGAAGGGATATTTTCTGAACAACGAGGATTTCATCGTCGTTCGCCTCAAGCGCGAATTGGCGGACTGCGATTCGTTCGCGCTCAACGGTTCCGATTCGTCTTTTGCCGAGGGGGACGAGATCTTCTCGGCGACCGGGTATCAGCGGAACGCCTTGAATCGGATTACGAGCCGGGAACCGGTGGTCGCCAAGGGCGCGATCAGAAGCGTCTCCAGCGGATTCTTCGGCGGCCCGCCCTTCTACTACGGCGAAATCGATCTCGACGAGGGTGGTTCGGGGGGCGCGGTGTTCGGTCTCAAGGATGGACGCCCGGTTACGGATGACGCAGGCCGGATCATTCTGAGGGGAGTCTTGGTGGCCCACGGTCCCAAGGCGCGGAACGGTCAGCCCTACAGCGAAGAGCGCAACTACACGATCATCATCGGCCTGCAGGAGGAATTCAGGGGCCTGGTCGAGGGCAAGGCCCATCGGGCGCCGGTTGCCGTGGAACGGGCTTTCTGTCTCGAGGGCGAGGCGGCCAAGATCGATGTGATTTCGGAATTCGTTCCGGTGCCGCCGCCGGAAACGGTTTCGCCTCTCCTGCAGCAGGACGCGTGCAGCGGCGAAGCCGGAACGGCGGACGCCAATTGCACCAAGCTCGCAAAGGAATTGAACAAGCTGGCAAAAGGAATCGAAACCTTGGCCGCGTCGTCGCGGGTAAAGGGGAATCATCAGTTCAAGCTGAAAAACGACACGAGTTGTGCGATCTGCTTCACCTATAATCGTTGCAACGAGTACGGATGCTGGGACGAAGCGGTGCGGGCAAGCGGTAAATCGACACTCTTCGCCGGCGTGAGTGAGCGGGCGCCGGTGATCAAGAATCCGCAATTCTGCGCGTCGGGACCATTGCTCGCCGATTGGCGGCCGCCGCTCCCGCCGAAGCGGCCCGCGCCGCCGCCGCCTTTGCCCTCGAGGAAACCCGAACCAATACTCGCCAGCATGGCCGAGCCTCCCAGTTTTGCTGTCGCGCCCGCGTCGGTGTTTCTGGCGGCCAAGGAAAAGGCGAAGCGCGAGGGCGTCTGGACGCTGACGGCGGAGGACATTCGCGGCTTGAGCCTGGAACAAATCACGGAACTGCGAGGCTACTGAGCGTCGCGACCAAACCAACGAGGTGCACCATGACGAAGCGCAAAGCCATTGCCCGCATGCTGATTGCAGCGGTGCTGTTTGCCGTTGCCGGTCCGGCCTTGGCGAGCTCGAAATCGCAAGAATCCAGCGGCGGCTATGTCGTGACGAAGAAGAGCAAGAAGGCCAAGAGCACCAAGTCCAAGAAGGACTGCGTCAAGACGGCGCCGCCCTTCATGTACAACCCGCGCTTCATGAACCGCGGCTTCTTCAAATGCCGGGATCAATAGGGCTACAGCCCGGCCGTGATGGCCCGCAGCAGCTTGAAGCGCAGCGCGCCGTTATTGTTCTTGAGCGAGATCACGAAGCGCACCTCGCCGTGGCTTTTGGTGTCGGCGTAGCCGGCGAGCGTGCGCACGCCGGGCAGCGTGCCGGTCTTGTAGGCGGCACTTTCGTTGCCGTGGAGCAGGTTGGCGTGGGGCTCGAACAGGTCGAGCACTTTCGCCAGGCCGCGGGCCGTGAAGCGTGTGCCGCGGCTGATGCCCGAGCCCTCCTCGAGGTGGATGGACTCGGCGAGGCCGTGCTTGGCGAGCATCTCGTTCGCGACCTTCAGCGACTTCTCGAGGCTCACGGGCCCGCCGAGGCTCTTGCCGCCAATCTCCAGGAAGACCTGGTTGGCCATGTAATTGTTCGACCCGAGGAGCAGCTGGGTGAGGATTTCCGAAAGCGGGGGCGATTTGTGAACATAGACGGGCTCCAGGCCTTGCGGCACGGACCCGGTCTTGATCTCGCCTTTGACGCTGCCGCCGGCGCGGTCGATGAACGCGGCGATCAGTTCGCCGGCATATTGCAGGCTCACCGCGGGGTCCTGGGCCAGGCTGATGCGGCCACGGCCCTTGGGGCCGCGCGCGCGGAACTGGCTGATCGCGAGCGGGGTGATCGGGGTCTGCTTCTCGGCGGAGCGGACCGTCCTGCCGCTGCGCACGGCGGCGATCGTGTTGAAATTCACCGCGAGCGCCGAGTTCAGCGCGTCGTAGGCCCTGTCGGTGTCCTCGATGCCCGGGATGCGGATGTCGGCGGGGTAGTAGCTTGCATCGAGCACAATGCCGGTGATGGGCTCCTTGCCGATCGCGGCGACCAGTTCCTTCGCGAGCTCGGCAAGTTGCTCGGAGACGAGGAAGGGATCGCCGCCGCCCTTCACGTAGAGCACCCGGTCGTCGTCCAGGTAGAATTTGGTCTCGAACCGGTAGTCTCCACCCAGGACCTCCATCGCCAGCCAAGCGGTCACGACCTTGGTGACGGAGGCCGGGACGAAGGGCTGGTCGGCGTTCTGGGCGATTATCTCGTTGCCCTTGTCATCCATGACCAGCACCAGCCCGGACGGGGCGAGCGCCTTGACCGTCTCCTTGGCGCCGGCGAACGCTTGGGTGGACAAGGCCGGGGCAAGCAACAGGAGCAGGGCGCAGACGAGGGCGAGTAGACGAGACCGCATGGCGGCTCCAGTCTGCCAGGTGATTGCGCTTACCGAAACTGCTTGGGTCAAACTTTGTCCCCGTGCCTCCCGGCGCCGTTAGAATTAAGGCCGAACGGAGTAGGGGCTTTGCCATCCGCCTACCCCCCGTCTCGCAGACCGCAAGGTACTGCTGAGCCTACTCCCGGACGAAGGTGCCGAGACCCGTGCGATCGTAATAGTCGAGCACGACCTCGGTGGCCTTGCCGTCGTCGCCGACGGTGAAGATGGCGCCGGCAAGACCGTTGTCGTTCTCGCCGATGGTCTCGAAGCTGAAGGTGTCGCCGTCGAAATGGGTGAGCGCGAAACTGGTCGGTGCGCCTTGCGGACCCATGCTCATCGACAGCCTATCGCCGTCGCCCGAGACGACGAGCGGGCCGTAATAGGAATTGCCATAGCTCCCGGCATAGGCGGCGAGGTCGCGGGCTGGCTTAGGGTCGGCGGGCAGCTTGGCATAGTCCACTTCTGGCGCATCGGCGGCGTCCATCTGCTCAAAGACGTGACCGAGGAAGCCGACCCAGTCCACCGTCTGCTTGCCGTTCTGCGCGACATCGAAGAAGGTCGCGCCGACCGCCTCCGCCACACCAATGGGCCGGCCATTGGTGAGCACGACGATGCCGAGATCCTCGCCCGGCATGAAGGCGATGAAGGTCGCGGCGCCGAGGTTGAAGGCGCCGGAATGGTTCAGCCGCACACGGCCTTCGTCGTCATAGCCGACATTCCAGCCGAAGCCGTAGAAGCCGGCGCGGGCGGCGGGCTCACGCGGCGGGCCGGGGATCACCTGCGGCACGTGGGTCGCGGCGAGCGCGTCGGCCTTGACGATCTCGGTGCCGTCGAGCGTGCCGTTGCCGAGCTGGAGACGCAGGAAGCGCAGCATGTCGTTGAGCGAAGCGCTGGCGCCGCCGGCCGGCGCCTCGGCGTCCGGATCGCGGTCGTATTTTGCCACCCAGCTTCCATCCGCAAGGCGCGCGTGAATGTGGGCGCGGTCCTCGTGGCTGAGATAGTCGGCGTGGCGATAGCTCGCGGTGGTCATGCCGGCCGGCTTGAACAGCACCGCGTCGGCCAGGTCTTCCCACTTCTTGCCGGCGGCCACCGCGGCAGCGATGCCGCCGGCGGTATAGCCGAAATTGCTGTAGTGATAGGTCGACCGGAACGGGTCGAGCGGCTGCTGGTTGAGATGTGACAGGATATAGGTCCGGTCGAAGCCGAGATCCTCGAGCAGGTCGCCGGACCCGGTGCGCAGGCCGCTGCGATGGGACATGAGGTCGGCGATCGTGGCATTCTCGGTGACGTAAGTATCACTCAGCGCGAAAGCGGGATTGTGGCTCTTCGCCGTATCGTCCCATTTGACGGTGCCGTCGCCGACGAGCTTGGCGACGATGGTCGAAGCAATGGGCTTCGACACCGAGGCCAGCATGAACACCGTGTCCGCGTCGATGGCACCGGGCCTACCCACCTCGCGCACGCCGAAGCCCTTGGCGTAGATCACCTTGTCCTTGTAGACGACGCCGACGGCGACGCCGGGTATGCCGGTCCGTTTCATCGCGCTCTCGACGATGCCGTCGAGCGCGGCAATGGCCTTATCGATCGCGGCTTGAGTGAACAGCGGCGGGACCGGCGCCACCGGCGCCTTCAGCAGCTTCGCCTCTTCCGCGAGTGCCGGGGCGAGCGACAGGGCGACGGCGAGGCCTGCGGCCCATGCGGCGGCAATGACGGCGCGGCGGAACTGCGATGTGGAGCCGGCATGTGGCGCGGCGAGGATGGGCATGCGTTTACTCCCGGGTGTCGGCGGCGTGGCCCACTATTCACCACGCGGCCTTGGGGGGCAAAACTTATCCCAGGGGCAGCCCCGTTCGCCGCTTGAATGGGGAATTGCCGCGGCGGCGCTTTAGAGATACCAACAGGCCTATTGGCTTAAATAGCAGACAATCGCGGGCGAATCGGCCATGCGTGAAGGCCATTGGATGGAGCCAAGCGGCCCAAGGCGCCTCAAGGCTTTCTCTTTATTGGAAGGGACAAACTGCATGACGAAATCTGAACTCATTCAGAAAATTGCCGACGACCTCGCGTTGGCCAAGAAGGACGTGAAGGCCGTGATCGAGTCGCTGGCCACCGTGGGCTACAAGGAAATGAAGAAGACCGGCGAGTTTCTCTTGCCCGGCTTCGCCAAGTTTGTCGTGATCAAGAAGCCGGCCACCAAAGCGCGCAAGGGCATCAACCCCTTCACCAAAGAGCCGACCGTGTTCAAGGCGAAGCCCGCCCGGAAGATGATCAAGGCTCGTCCGGTGAAGGCCGCCAAAGACGCGGTCTAAGACGGAACAGAGGAGCAGCGTAAACATGGCAGACGACGCAGCGCTGGCGGAGATCGAACGCCGCATCCAGATTGTCGAAGACAATCTCCGCCAGCTTACGGAGCAGGCCGCCGCCTATTCGGGTGCGGCTGATGAAGAGCGCAATGCGGATCGGATCGCCGATCAGCAGGCGAAGCTCGACGCGCTCATGAAAGAGCGCGAGGCGCTGATGGGCAAAGCCTGAGGCGGTCTCTCGAGTCAATGACGGGGCTACGGGACTCGACGGCGGTGAGGCCCGCGCAGTTAGAGAGCCCGCATGTCTGCCAATCAACGCATCCCTAAAAGTGCCGACCTATGAAAAAATCGAAATTCACGCCCGGCGGGTTCAGCCTCGCGGTCAAGCGCGCCCGCGCGGGGCGTGGGTTGTTTGCGCAGGAGCACATCCCCCGGGGTGTGTGCATCATCGAGTATACGGGCCGCAGGCTCAACGAAGAGGAAGAGCTGACCAGCCGCAGCCGTTATCTCTTCGAGGTTACGCCGAAAAAGACGATCGACGGGTGGGACAAGCGGAATACCGCGCGCTACATCAACCACTCCTGCCGGCCGAACTGCGAGATCGAAATTCACAGAGCCCGCGTGTTCGTCATGTCGAAGCGCGCGATCGAGCCGGGCGAGGAACTTGGCTACAATTACGGCAAGACCTATTTCGACGAGTTCATTAAGCCGATCGGCTGCCGGTGTCTCAAATGCATGCCGGCGCCGAAAGTCAGCGCCAAGAAAAAGGCTTGAGGTCCGCGAGGATCGCCTTCGCCGCGTTGTGACCCGGCGCGCCGGTGACGCCGCCGCCGGGATGCGCGCCCGACCCGCAATGATAGAGCCCGCTGATGGGCCCGCGATAGTCGGCGTAACCAAGCATGGGCCGCGCGGAGAAGAGCTGGTTGAGACTGAGCGCGCCGTGGAAGATGTCGCCGCCCAGCAGTCCGAATGTCCGCTCGAGATCGAGCGGACTCAAGGCCTGCCGCGCGAAGACGCTGGCGGCGAAGCCGGGCGCATAGCGGTCGACGGTCGCAATCATCAGATCGGCCACCTCCTCGCGCGCGTCGTCCCACGACCGGCCATCGGGCAGTTGCGGCGCCACGTGCTGGCAGAACAGGCTGGCGACATGGGCGCCCGGCGGCGCGAGACTGTCGTCGATCGTCGAGGGGATGACCATCTCGACGATCGGCTCGCGGCTCCACCCATGTGCCACGGAATCGCGATAGGCCCGATCCATGTAAGCGAGGCTCGGCCCGATAATGATGCCGGCGCCGTGATGGGGGGCGGCCATCTTTCCCGGCAGCGCCGTAAAGCTCGGCAGCTCCGACAGCGCCACGTTCATGCGGAACGAGCCCGAGGCACATTTGAAGTTGTGCATGCGTTGTGAAAACTCGGGCGGCAAGGCGTGGTCCGGCAGAAACCGCGTATAGAGCAGTTTCAGATTGATGTTGGCGGCAAGCGCCTTGGCCCGGACGATCCGACCGTCCGACAAGACGACGCCGACCGCTTTGTTCCGTTCGATCAGGATCTCGGCGACCTCTGCCTCGGTCGCGATCTCGACTCCGTGTTCGCGCGCCGCCTTGGCCATGGCCTGCGTGATCGCGCCCATGCCGCCGATAGCATGACCCCAGGCGCCCTTCTTGCCGTTCACCTCGCCGAAGGCATGGTGCAGCAGCACATAGGCAGTGCCCGGATCGAAGGGGCTGGCATAGTTTCCGACGATGGAGTTGAAGCCGAGGAGCGCCTTCAGCGGCTCGCTCTTGAACCAGTCCGACAGGAAATCCGCCGCCGACCTGGTGAAGAGATCCAAGACGAGGCGCTGCTGTTCGAGTTCGAGATGCCGAAGCTCGTTGCCAAGCGCCGCGGCGCGCACCAGCTCGCGCAAGCCGCGCCGGCCGAAGCCCTTCACCACATTGGGCGGCGCCCGCAGGACCAAGTCTCTCAGGGTGTCGGCGACAACATTCAGTTGCGCGCAATATTCATCGTAGCGTTCCGCGTCGGACGGGCTGAACTTGGCGATCTCGGCCTTGGTGAGGCCCTCGCCGGCGAGCAGGTATCTGCCGTCCGGGAGCGGCAGGAAGTTCATCGCCGGCCGCTCGACAATCTTCAGCCCATGCCGATGCAGCTCCAGATCGGCAATGACCTTGGGGTTGAGAAGGCTTACCGTGTAGGCGGCCACTGAGTTGCGAAAGCCGGGGTGAAATTCCTCGGTGACGGCCGCGCCACCGACAACGGCCCGCCGCTCCAGCACCTTCACTTTCAGGCCGGCGCGGGCGAGATAGGCGGCACACACTAATCCGTTGTGGCCGCCACCGATCACCAGGACGTCAAAGGTCTGGCTGTCGCGATTCTTGCCGATGGAGACGCACCTTCACTGGTCGACAGGCGATTTTTCCGGCCGGAGGCTAGCACATCGTCGACGCGGTGGTCTTGATGGTCCCGCGCCTCGCACTTAAGGCCTAGAACGAACCCATCCCCAGTAGGCCGGGTCTCGGGTACACTCTTTATAATGCGGCCGTCGAGGGGCGCATTACGGATCGTCCCTGAGCAACTGACCGACAAAGGGGGAGTCATGAGCAACGAGACCAGGGAGCAATATCTGAAGATCGCGCTCGTCGCATTCGGCGCTGTCTTCCTGCTGGTTTATCCGCTTGGCCTCGTCTGGCCCGCGGGCTGGGTCTGGCATGGCGGCGAGGGCGCCTATTACCTGCAGATGATCTGCGGCATCTATGTGGTGCTGGGCCTCTATCTGATTGCCGCCGCGCGCAATCCGGCCGCGAACCGCAGCCTGATCGGCTTCACCATCTGGTCGAGCGTGGTGCATGCGGCGATCATGGCGGCGCAGGCCTTTTCCGACAGCGGGGAGCACGGCCATCTGGTCGGCGATGTGCCGGCGCTGCTTCTTGTCGCCGGCGTTTTGTGGTTCCTCTCGCCGAAGGGTGAGGGGCTCGCTGGCGCTGCCGGACAAAGCTCGTCTTAGCCATGGCGCGGAGGGTCTGGCCCGCGTCCCGGTCAATGATTTCGGCGATATGCGTTGCTTGCGCCTTCGCTGCGCTTTGCATCGGTTTCGCGGCAACGAGCGGGCCGGCTGCCGCGTTAGATGCGGCGGGCACGGCGTGGATCGAGACATGCATCTCCGACCGCAAGAATGAAGGCCTCGACCCGGCCAAGCTGCGGCACTATTGCGTCTGCATGCAGGAGATCGTGGAAGACAATGAGCCGTTCACGGTCTCCGAGCTCGAGCACTCTTATCCGCCGGCACATCTGATGTGCAATGAGGAGGCTGGCTTGCTCCGCTAGCTTCAGCGCCCGCTGCCCAGGAATGGACACACCGTAGGGCTAGAACTGCGGTCCTTAGTCTCGAGTACGGGGATCAATGCCAGCTCTCGCCCAAATCACCAAGATCGTTGCTTTCCTGCGGGCGGAGAACCCGACAGAGGATATTTCGGCAAATCCGGTTGTAAAGCACCCACACAATACCAGCCGGGTCATCCCGGAGCGCTTGCCGCCGGCGACAATCAAAGAGCTTTCACGGCTTCAGCCCGCCAGAGCGCTCGCGGCCACCGCCGGCGAGTGGACCGCAATGGCGGCGGCGATCGCGCTCTGCATGAATTTCTGGCACCCGTTGTTGTATGTGGTCGCGGTCATGTTCATCGGCGCGCGCCAACACGCGCTGCTGGTCATCGGACATGACGCGTCGCATTTCCGCTATCTGCCGACGCGCTGGCAGAACGACCTCTTCGCCAATCTCTTCTTGATGTGGCCGAGCTTCGCCTCGGTCGAGGGCTTCCGCAAGTTTCACGGCCTTCATCACCAATACATAAACCTGCCGGATGACGGGAACCGGCATATCTGGCGCACCCACGACGCCGCGGGCGAGCTCGCAGCGGATTGGCAGTTTCCCAAGACGCGCACCGGTCTGGTGCTGGTGCTGCTGCGGCGGGCGGCGTTTGTGACCGGACTGTTCTGGATCGTCCGCGGACTGGTGGGGATGTTTCTGCTCCCGTCACCGCGCTGGATGATGGCGGCGATGTTCGCCTTCTACGGGTCGATCGCGGCGGCATTGACCTATTTCGGCGGCTGGTACGCCTTCTTGCTCTATTGGATCGTGCCCTATTGCACCTGGCATATCGCCGCCCAGTACACGCGGCTGATTTGCGAGCACAGCGCAGTGGAGAGCGACGAAGAAGAATATGCGATTACTCGCACCACCATCCCGACCTGGTTCGAGCGGATCTTCATCCTGCCGCGCAATATCGGTTACCACATCGAGCATCACTGGTACCCGAGCGTGCCCTTCTACCGCTTGCCGGAGTTGCATGCGGCGCTGATGGCGCGCGATGGTTTTCAGGCCAACGCCGTGGTCAGCCGCTCGGTCTTTGCCTCCCTCAACGCATGCGTGAGAGAGGCCGCCACCGCCCCCCGAGCCGGCGGATCGCAGGCGGAGACTTACGTCCGCTGAGCTTGCGTCCGCGGAGGAAACTGCTTGGCGAAGTCTTCCGTGCGTGTTGACCTTGGGGTAGGGCACTTCAGGCTTGGGCACACCGAGAAACGCGCAAAGCCTGTCCCAGCCTTCACCCGACTTGTAGACAAGAAGCCGCTCGGGCGGGACGGTGCGGCGCACCTCTTCGTTATGGGCGTTGAACACGGCGATGGCGTGGGCCTTGTCGAGCCTAGCGCCGAAGGTCTTCTCGACCACCACCGTGTTGACCATCGTCATATGCGCCTGGCGAGCCGGATCGATCGCGCCGCCGTTGGCCAAGGCCTCGGCGAAGTCCCGCATTCTGGCGAAGATCGTCTTCTCCGCACTTGCGTACCAGCGTTCCGGATCGCGAAGGGTCAGGATGACCTTGGCTTGCGGATTGGCGGCAACGAGGTCCTTCCAGATGAAAGCCGCCGGCCAGTCGACGCATGCCTCGTAGCCGGTGAGGATCGCGCGCCAGTCGTCGCTCTCGCCGCGGGCAAGCGCCAGCCATAGCGCGTCATGCTCGGGGCGCCGTCCGGTCTCGATCATGTGATAGCAGGGCCCGAAGCCGAGCTGTTCCAAGGCCAGCTTGAGCGAAAGGGTGCCCGTTCGTCCAAAGCCAGCACCGACAACGGATAGAGCCACGTCAGCCCCTTCTATCTATTGGTGTAGTTGCGCCAGTTGCTTCTAAAAAAGCTACCCTCGCGTGTAATGCTTTATCAAGGCCGTGCCGCCACGGTGGAACTTGGAGGAACATGATCTTGAGTGCCGAGGCCGAAACCAACGAATCCTTACACGTCACCTTGCCATGGGCCGTGGTTTTCTCGACCGCGGTCATCGCGCTTGGTGCGCTCAATTATTATCTCCTGGTCGAGGTCAAAGATAAGGTCATCGCGAACGAGACCTTGCGGCAGCAGCATGTCGCACGCTTGCTTGAGGGTTCAGTCGACGCAGTGCTATCGCAAGCGGAAGGGGTGCTTCTCGAGGTGCGGGAGAATCTCCGTAACGACTCGTTCAATCCTCAGTTTGACGACTATCTCAAGGCCGAGAGCGGCAACAACGATGTGCTTCAGGCCATTCTGGTGCGAGACAGCGACGGTACGCCTCTCAAGACTTCTGACTCCGCTCTACCCGGTATGGACGACGGTGCCCCGGAGTTCTTTGCTGCGCATACCGACGATAAGAGCCTTCTTTACGTGTCTCCGCCGATGCGCAACCCGATCAACGGCGAATGGCAGATATGGCTCTCGGTTCCGGGAGAGGGGTCCGGCGTCGGCTTGGAATCGATCATCACCGCAGCCATCGACAGCCATTTTATCGCTTCGCACCTGATGCCCGTCGAAGGCACGGAGTACGATGCCAATACCCTTGTCGATTCCGACCTCGCTCTGGTCGCGCGCATGCCTTGGCGGGCAGACCGAATTGGCGAGTCTCTAAAGGGCTATCCGCTGTACGAGCTATTGAAATCCTCCGGCAAGGAGAGTGCCGTCGCAAGATACACGAGCAGTTTCAGCGGTACCGACAGGCTCGGGGTCGCGCACTGGATTTTCGGACGTCGGTTCATCATCTCGTCGTCGCGCCGCATGGACGCCATCCTGGCGGGATGGACGCAGACGGCTTGGATCACAGCTATTGGATCTCTTGCCATACTTTGCTTGGTTGGGGCGATGTGGTGGCGCGCGGCGTGCGAAGGCGCGAAGCAGCGCGCCGCCAATGAAGTCTTGCGGGAAAGCGAAAGGCGCTTTCGGCTCTTGATCAATGGTGTGACCGACTACGCCATCTTCATGCTCGATCCCGATGGACGAATCGCCAACTGGAACGCCGGAGCCGAGCGGATCAAAGGCTATTCGGCCGCAGAGATCGTCGGCCAGCATGTGAGCAAATTCTATACCGAGGATGACAGGCGCAATGGAATACCGCAGCACAGTCTCGATCACGCCAGGAGAGAAGGGCGGCATGAATCGGAAGGCTGGCGGGTCCGCAAGGACGGCAAGCGCTTTTGGGCAAACGTCCTGGTCCAAAGCATTCGAGAGAACGGCGAACTCATAGGCTTCGCCAAGATCACCCGCGACGTCACCGAGCGGCATAAGATAATGGACGATCTTCGCGCGGCCATGAAAAAGGCGGAGGAAGGCAGCGGCTGCGAAGACTGATTTTCTGGCTAACATGAGCCATGAGATCAGAACGCCGCTGACCAGTATCATCGGCTATACGCGCCTCGCACTCCAAGAGAACGGGTTATCGGAAACGGCGCGCCTGTACGTCAAACGGGTCCTCATCGCGAGTGACGCCCTGGGCGCGATCATCGATGATGTTCTCGATTTCTCCAAGCTCGAGGCGGGAGAGCTGCGTTTCGAGTTCTGCGCCATTCTCGTCGCGCGAAATTCGTCGACAATTGCGTTTCGATCGTCCGGCCAATGGCCGACGCAAAAAATCTGGAACTGAAGGCCCACGTCGGCAAGACTGTTCCAGAATGGCTCGTGGGCGACGCGTCCAGGTTGCGGCAAGTTGTGCTCAATCTGCTGAATAACGCCATCAAGTTCACGCCGAGCGGGACGGTAGAGGCCACGCTAGAATGTGTCTCGCGTTCGGGAGATCACGCGAAGCTTCGCTTGGAGATCGTCGATACCGGCGTCGGCATTGCAGATGAGGATAAGGACAAGCTGTTCGCTCGCTTCACTCAGGGAGACACTTCGATTTCTCGCAAGTTCGGCGGCACCGGGCTGGGCCTCGCGATCTCGAAGCGAATCGTGGAGAACATCGGCGGCGAAATCGGTCTGGAGAGCAAACGCGGCGTTGGCAGCACGTTTTGGGTGGTCTTCGAGTTCCCGGTAGCTCAGGGCCCTTCGGTTGCGGAGGTCAAGACGACGACACCGACACCGACACCGACGAAGCGCTATCTCAAAATTCTGATGGTCGACGACCTCGATATGAATCGCGATCTAGTAAGGCTTATTCTACAGAATGCGGGTCATTCAGTGTCGCTTGCTCATGACGGCCCCCAAGCCGTCAAAATGGCCGAGTCCCATCGATACGACCTGATTCTGATGGATATTCAGATGCCGGGCATCGACGGTTCCGAAGCCATGCGGCGAATACGCAAGCTTGGCGGGGAGAATGCCCAGATTCCGATCATCGCTTTAACGGCGGACGTGATGGCGGATCAGGTGGCGCGCTACAAGGCGTCCGGGTTCACGGACTATCTCGGCAAGCCGATTGATGTCGAGCATCTCGTCAGCAGCGTCCAACGTTGGGCGTCCGGCGAAGATCGCGAGAGCGATCCGCATCGCGCCGGCCTGCAGACGGCCATTGCCAAATAGGCTCACTTCGGCGGTGCGACGAGCCAGCGCCGGCGGGAACCATTGGCGGAAGGCGCCGGTTGTGCGAGGTTCGCTCAACCGAGCGCAAGGAGAAAGCCCAGTGACCAAAGTCGTCTATAAGATCGTGAGGCATGAGAACGGCTGGGCCTATGAGGCGCGCGGCACGCTCTCGGAGACCTTCACCACCCATGATGCCGCGCTCGCGGCAGCCCAACGCGCCGCGGGCGAGCAGAAAGTGCCGGGCGAGACCGTCGGCATCGAATACGAGACGGCTGACGGCGTGTGGCATGAGGAGCTCGATCCCGGCTCGGATCGGCCCGAGACCTCAGTCGAGGACGACACCTAGAACCTTCGTCGTCCACGCTCGTCCCGTCCCCGCGCGGTTGACACATTCCCACGATCCAGGTCTTTGCAATTGGTGATCCAAGGGGCAGAGAAGAGGGGGAAGATGATACCGTCCTATATTCTCTGGGCGTTGCTCGGCATGGCCGGCTATTCGCTCATGACGTTGTTCGTGAAGCTCGCCGAGCGTAGTGGAAACGTGACGACCTATATGGTGCTCGCGGTCTCGACCACCATCGTCGCGATCTTCGCCATCGGCGTGGTCGCCTGGCGCGGCGAACTGAAGGCCCTGATCTTCGAATTGGAAACGCCGCCGCTGCTGTGGGCCATTGCCGGCGGTATCGCGCTCACCGTCGCCGTAACCGCCCTATTCCATGCGCTGTCGCTGGGACCGGCAAATATCGTGGTGCCGGTCTACGGCATGTTCATCGTCGGCGGCGCGCTGCTCGGCGTCGTAGTGCTGGGCGAGGCGATGCCCTGGCACCGGGTCATCGGGCTGATCGCCGCCGTGGTTGGCGTGGTTCTCATCTCGATCTGATGTCGGCTGAAGGGCGGCACCTTGCGATGCCGCCCCTTGTCGCTAAGGCGCGTCGACGAGAACGATCTCCGAGTCCTCGAGTGCTTTGACGGTCAGTGCCGTCTCGTCCTCGACGGCAACGCCGTCGCGCGGGCCGACCTCGACACCGTTGACCTCGATCTTGCCCGCGGCAGGGACGAGGTAAGCGTGCCGCGCGGTGCCGAGCCGGTACTCCGTCGTCTGGCCCTTCTTCAACGTCGCGCCCAGAACGCGGGCTTCGGCGCGGATCGGCAGCGCATCGTCATCGCCGGCAAAGCCGCTCGCGAGCGCCACGAACCGACCCGAGCGCTCGGCCTTGGGGAACGGCTTCGCGCCCCAAGACGGCTTGCCGCCTTTGACGCCGGGCTCGATCCAGATCTGGAAGAGCGTGGTCGGCACGTCCTCGCGATTGTACTCCGCGTGGCGGATGCCGGACCCGGCGCTCATCACCTGGACGTCGCCCGCCTCGGTACGGCCTTGGTTTCCCAGGCTGTCCTCGTGGGTGACGGCGCCCTGACGGACATAGGTGATGATCTCCATCTCCGCGTGCGGATGCGGCGGGAAGCCGGTGTTGGGCGCGATCTCGTCGTCATTCCACACCCGCAAACTGCCGTGGCCCATGCGTTTGGGGTCATGGTAACGGGCGAAGGAGAAGTGATGCTTGGCATTGAGCCAGCCGTGGTTGGCGCCGCCAAGGGTGTCGAAGGGTCTGAGTTCAATCATCGGAACCTCCTGTTCTTTGAGTATCTGGTTAGGCGTTGAAGCCGCCGTCGACGGTCAAGGTCGTGCCGGTGATATAGCCGGCGGTCGGTCCGGCCAGGAAGGCAACAGCCGCGGCGACCTCATCCGCGGTGCCGTAGCGGCCGAGCGCGGTCGTGGCTTTCTGTGCGTCGGAGAAGTCGCCGTTCTCCGCCGGGTTCATGTCCGTGTCGATCGGGCCGGGCTGCACCGTATTCACGGTGATGCCCTTGGGCCCGAGATCGCGCGCCCAGCCGCGAGTGTAACCGAGCAGTGCGGCCTTCGTTGCGCTGTAGTCGGCGGCGCCGGGGAAGGGGGTGCTGTCGCCCACGACCGAGCCGATGGAGATGATGCGGCCGCCTTCGCCCATGAGCGGCGCGGCGGCGCGCACGGCGGTGGCGACGCCACCGACATTGACCGCAAACATCCGGTCGAGCTCGGCGAGATTGTTGGCCCGGTCATGCACCTGGCCCAACACAAACACGCCGGCATTGTTGACCAAAATGTCGAGGCGGCCGAAACGCTGCGCCACCGTCTTGACGAGCTCGTTAACCGCGTCGGTGTCGGCTTGATCCGCCTTGAAGGCCTCGGCGCGAACGCCCTTAGCCAAGAGGTCTCTGACCACGGCCTTGGCCTTGTCTTCGGAGGCCGAGTAGCTGATGGCGACGTCGGCGCCGTCCTCGGCCAGCGCGCGGGCGATGGCCGCGCCGATGCCGCGTGAGGCGCCGGTGACCAGGGCGACTTTGCCAGTGAGTTTCTTAGACATGAGTCCGTACTCCCGTTGATGAATTACGTAGTGGACGCTACATAAGTACCTGGACCCGGACCGTCAAGAGCATTATATAGCGAACACTACAAAGATGGGAGGTGTTAGGGATCGGAGAAGCAGCAGGAGACGGCGCCGTGGCGATTGGCCGCCCGCGAACTTTCAACAAGGACGACGCTCTCGACCAAGCGCTGGAGGTGTTCTGGCGCAAGGGGTACGAGGGCGCGAGCATCTGCGACCTGACCGCCGCCATGGGCATCAACCCGCCGAGCCTTTACGGCGCCTTCGGTAACAAGGAGGCGCTGTTCCGCCAAGCGCTAGACCGCTACACGGAGACCCGTGCCGGTTTCGTCCACGCGGCGCTTGCGGCCCCGCAAGCCCGCGATGGCATCGCCGCCCTTCTGCGCGGCACGGCGCAATCGCTCGCGGATAAGTCGAGCCCCGCCGGCTGTCTCCTGGTCCAGGGGATCGCCGGGGCCGGCGACCATGCCCAATGTATCCGGGACGAACTCAGCGCCCGGCGCGCGGCCACCCAGACCGTGATCCGCGAGCGCCTGGAGCGGGCGCAAGCCGAAGGCGAGCTTGCGGCGGATGCCGACCCCGCGGCGCTGGCGCGCTATATCTCTACGGTCATGCAAGGCATGGCGATTCAGGCGGCCAGCGGCGCGAGCCGCAAGGAGCTCGAACGGGTCGCCGATATGGCGATGCGCGCTTGGCCGGACTAACATTCACGCATGGTTTGCCGTAAGGCGAAGGCAGTCTGGCCTGCCCGCCAGAATCGCGGCATGGTTCCTCCCATGAAGACGTTCCTGATGGCGGTTTTGGGCGCCATGTTCGCTGCGGGGCCTGTGTCGGCGGGGCCTCAGGTGGACGCGGGCGATCCGCTCGCGCCGTGCGCCCCCGGCTCCAAGACAGAGGGCGCTGCGGCCGGCCAATCGGCGGCGCAATGGGGCGTCGAGATCGCCTCGTCCTTCGACAAGCAAAAGACGCTCGATGCCTTCGCCAGTGCCAAGGACCAATATTCGGGAATCCTTGGGGACTATAGCCCGACCATTTTCGAGGTATGCGATCTCAGCATGGGCACCGATTTGCGCTACGCCGCCCGGATCGACCTGGATGACCGCGACGCCGCCGATAAGCTCTGCGACAAGCTTCAGGCGGCGGGCGGCGCTTGCGTGGTCGTCAAAAACTAGCGCCTTTTACTCCGCATTCCATCGGATGGACCTGCCCGCGCTCATGGCTCAGAGTGGCTGCATGTTGGGCGCCCTTCAGGCTCTACTCCTTGCCGCGTGGCTCGGGCTCGGCATGCACGGCGCGCAGGCGGCCGAGGCCTTCAACACGACCGGGGTCGCCGCCGGAATCAAAGCTGCCGGCCTAGCCGCCGCGGGGCCGAAGCCGTTCGTCGACACGGTGTGCCCGCTGATGCAGCAGCAGGCGGAAGCGCGCGGCCTGCCACCCATGCCGTTCGTGCGGCTGATCTGGCGAGAGAGCCGCTTCAACCCGAACGCGGTGAGCCCCAAGGGGGCGCAAGGCATCGCCCAATTCATGCCCGGCACGGCGGACGACCGCGGCCTCGCCGACCCGTTCGAGCCGAAATCGGCGATCGTCCATTCGGCGAGCCTGTTGGCGGATCTCAATAAGGAGTTCGGCAATTTCGGCCTGGCGGCGGCCGCCTATAACGCCGGCGAGGAACGGGTGCGGGGCTGGCTCGCGGGAGACCGGGTTTTGCCCGGCGAGACGCGGGCCTATGTGATGTTCGTCACTGGCCGCGCCGCCGAGGAATGGAAACTGGCGGAAACCGAGTTGCCGGACTCGCTCAAGACGGTGGGCGACATGGTTCAGGAATCTTGCAAGCAACTCGCGCCGCTCGTCGTGCGGGCGGTGTACGAGACCGAGCCGCTCACCGCCAGCGGGGCGTGGCGCCCATGGGGCGCACATGTGTCGAGCGCGTTCTCCAAGTCCAAGGCGCTCGCCCAGTTCGCCCGGATCAGGCGGCAGCATGCCTCGTTGCTCGGCGACCGGGAGCCTTTCGTGACGCCGGCACGCAATCTCAGTCGTGGCCGCCGTTCCCTCTATATGGTGCAGATCGGCGCCGATAGCCGGGCGGACGCGGGAAAAATCTGCGCTGAGCTCCGGTCCGCCGGCGGGGCCTGCATCGTTCAGAAGAACTGAGCGGCCGCCCCCAAGCGGAGGCGGCCGCGGGTTTGTCGTCGGCGGTCTGTCCTAGAACGACATTGTGGCGTTAGCCCAGAGCGTGCCGTCCCGCTCGAGCTGGTAGCCGTTCACATCCTCGTCGACCGGCTGGAGCCATTCGGCGCTGAGCCGCAAGCCTTTCAGCGAGCCGCTCGGCACCACGGTGTTGACGCCGAAGCCGATGTCCCAGAAGCGGCCGCCATAGTTGGCCTGGAGGTCGGGCGGGCTCGAATGATTGTGCGGCCCGTTATAGTGGCCCTCGATCTCACCCTGCTCCGTGTAGAGCCCGCGGATCGAGGCGGAGATCCAGTTGGCGAAGCGATAGCTGCCCCAACCGGTGGCCTGGAACACGTCGCCAAGGCGATAGCCGCTGTCGTTCTCCTCTTCCAGACGCACGACGCCCAGGACCTGTGCGCCCCAAGCGAAGCGGTCGGCGCGGCCGGTATAGGTGATGCTGGGGATGAAGTCCCAGGTGCCCGAGCCCGGCTGCATCATGTAGTGGGTGAAGGTGCCGTTCATCTTCTTGTCCACGTCGCCCGTGGGCGCGCTGAACATCGGCGCGAACTGCAAGTGATAGCCGGGACCGTCGGCGATCTTGAGTTCCGGGCCGAAGATGGTGTCGCCCCAGCCCTCGGTGCCATGGGAATGGCTGCCGCTATGCATATGCGCGCTGTGTTCATCCATCGGCATGTCCATGTGATCCATAGAGTCCATATGGCCCATGCTGCTCATGGAAGAGGTAAGCGGTCGCATGGTCATGTCGTGGCTCATGTACATGGGCATGACCATCAGGGTCATCCAATCGGTCGGCGCGTACATGATGTCGAGCATGTACATGTTCATGGCCATGTCGCTGGGCGTCATCGAGCAGCTATGCGGCGTGCAGCCGTTGTCGATGATCTCCTGATCGCTGGCCTTGTCGGTGCCGTGCAACATGTCGCCGCCGGCGCTCGTATACGCGTAGCGGAAACCGATCATGAACTCGCCGGCCTTGTGCATATGGTCGAACATGACGCCGGCCGGTGCGTGCTGGTCGGCGAGCGGGCCGGTGCCCGTATCCGAATCGGCGTGAGCGGTGCCGGGTACGGCCGCGAGTGCCGTGCCGAGGCAAAGGGTGAGCGCCGATACGCCGGCGCGAAGATGTGAGAAACGCATTGTGATAGCCCCCCGATGGGCGCCGGCATGGAAGCCGGGCATGCCCTCCTAGTTGGATTTTTGCTTTGGAGATGTCGCGCAGCCCGGCGGTTTTCGAAACCGAAGACGCCCGTCTGAAAGACGATGGCTACGCTGCAGGGCTAAGCGAGGGGCGGGGCGCGGGGCTGGGCTGAATGGTGCTTCGCCGGTGTTGCCGTGGGCGCGTCGAGGCGCGGTCCGGCAATGGCAATGACCGTCGAAGACGGCAAGGGCACCCGGGCCAGGCCCGGCAGAATGCCGCCGCAGGCGCTGCCTTGGCGGCAGGACATGTGGCAGCACTGGCAATCGGGCTTTTGGTGGGTCTTCCCGGGTTGATCCGGGATGACCACGGAGCCGCGGGAGGTACAGAGGATGTTGCTCTGCGGCCCCGAGGCCAGGGCCGCGGCGTGGAGCCCGGAGGTGAACGGCAGGATGATCGACTGGAGCAGAATCGTCCAGACGACGACGAGGCCGATCAGGTCTCTCTCTTTGCGCAGCCAACCCATAATCGACTTGGTTATTCCTCCCGTCTCAGGCTGTCAAAGCCTCCATTAGTCCACAATGTCTCACCCCGGACATATGGGCCTTGGTATATAAGGGTTTTTCGGGATTAGCCGACTCAGCGACGGGGGGCCGGGGGCCATGCTGACGATCTACGAATTTCTTGCCGGCGAGCTCAAAGTCCAGACCGGCAAGCCGAGGATCACCGAAGAAGCGGTGTGGATCGACCTGCGCAACCCGACAGCGGAGGAGGAAGCCCAGGTCGAGAAGTCGATCAAGATCGACGTGCCCACCCATGAAGAGCAGAAGGAGATCGAGGTCTCCGACCGCCTCTATCACGAGGACGGCGCGCACTTCATGACGGCGACGCTGCTGTACCAGGGCGAGGACACCGAAGCCAAGACGACGCCGGTCAGCTTCATCCTCGTCGGGACGAGGCTCATCACCGTGCGCTACGCCGAGCCGCGCGCCTTCGACATCTTCCTGTCCCGGTGCAACCGGTCGGAGACCGATTTGTCAACGGGTCCGGCCGTGCTCATGGGACTGCTCGACACGATCGTCGACCGGCTGGCAGACTTCATCGAGCGCATTCAGGCCGAGGTGGAGCTGTTGTCGCGTTCGGTCTTCGAGAATCACGGCGCTGCGTCGTCGCGCAAGCGCCGCTTCGACGTGTTGCTGCGGTCGATCGGCCGCGAAGGCGAAGTTGCCTCGAAGGCGCGGGAAAGCGGCCATTCGCTAGGACGCCTGCTGACCTTTCTCTCCTACGCCGTCAATGAGCGCAAAGACGGCAAGCCGATGCAGACGCGCGTGCGCACCGCGGCCCGCGACGTCACCTCGCTCACCGATCACGCCACGTTTCTGTCGGGCAAGATCATCTTCCTGCTCGATGCGACGCTCGGCATGATCAACATTCAACAGAACGACATCATCAAGATTTTCTCGGTGGCGGCGGTGGTGTTCCTACCACCGACCTTGATCGCCTCGATCTACGGCATGAATTTTCACACCATGCCGGAGCTCGATTGGATCTTCGGCTATCCGTTCGCCCTCGGGCTTATGGTCCTGTTCGCGGTGTTGCCTTACTTTTATTTCAAACACAAAGGATGGCTCTAGTTTGGGGTTGCGCGGGACGCCACGTCTCGCCACATTACCGCGATACCTTTCCTGCAAGGCAATCCCAGTCAAAACCCCGAACCCTCGATAAGGAGGAAGGATGACCCGACTTTTTATTTCCAGTTTCGTCGCGGCGCTTTTCGCGGCAGTCATATTCATGACGGTTCCGGCGTCTGCCGGACCTGCTGGCCTGATCACGAAGCCTGCCGCCGAGACGGCGATGGTTAAAGAAGCCGGCTGGCGGAACCGCCGCTGGTGGCGCAGCAACGGCTACGATACCGAAGTCGATGCGCCGACCACGTCCGTGCGGACGAACAACGCCAAGACCGATGTCGAAGCGCCGTTCACCTCCGTGCGTACCGGCCCCCGCGGCACGTGGGTCCGCGCGCCGTTCGTAAATCTGTGGGTGCCCCGCGACTAATCTCCGGGACGCAAATTTTTTCCAGTTGAAGCGCGGGCCTTTCGCCCGCGCTTTTCTTTTACGTGCCGGTCAAGAGTTGAACGGCGAGCGCGGCACCGGCGGTGAGGCCGAGCGTGACCACGATGCCGAGACGAAACCGAAGCAACAGAACTGCGGCGAGTCCGGCCAGCAAGGCGGCCGCCAAATCGAAGCTGGAAAACTCCGGCAGCCACAGTCGAAAAGGACCGCGCCCAACGGACGTTACGCGGCCGAAAATGACGTGCAGCGCGAACCATAGGCTCAAATTCAAGATCACCCCGACCACGGCCGCGGTGACGCCGCCCAGCGCGCCGGCGAGCTTGGCGTTCGAGCCAAGCCGCTCGATATAGGGCGCGCCGACGAAGATCCACAAAAAGCAGGGGGCGAATGTCGCCCATAACGTCACCGCCGCGCCCAACAACCCGTAGGCGAGAGGCGGTCCGCCGCCGTTCCGATAAGCCGCAAGAAAGCCGACAAACTCGGTGACGAGGATCAACGGGCCCGGCGTCGTCTCGGCGAGGCCCAGCCCGTCCAGCATCTCGCCGGCGCTCAGCCAGCCATAGGTCTCGACGGCCCGCTGCGCCATATAGGCCAGCACCGCATAGGCGCCGCCGAAGGTGACCACGGCGAGCTTTGAGAAGAAGAGCGCGATGTCGGCGGTGACGTGTCCGCGTCCGAATAGGGCGGCCACGGCGAGGAGCGGCAAGATCCAGATAGCGAGCCACAGCGCTGCGGTGCGGAGCGTCTGGGTCAGGGACACGGGCGGTGCTGTGAGTGGCGGCGGGGGGGCCTGCGGAAACGCAAGTGCGAGCAGCAAGCCGATGAGCGCTGCGGCGGCGACGATTAGCGGGAAGGGCGCGCCTAGAAAGAAGATGGCGAAGAAGGCGGACGCGGCGATGGCCCAATCGTGGGGCCGGTGCAGCGCGCGGCGCGCGACCTTGATCAACGCCTCGATGACGATCACCAGCACGGCGGCCTTGATGCCGACAAAGGCGGCGGCGACGAGCGGCGCCTGGCCGAACAGCGCATAGGCCATGCTCAACCCCAGAACGACGAGGGCGCCGGGCAGCACGAATAAGAGCCCGGCGGCCAGCCCGCCCAGCGTGCCGTGTAGCCGCCAGCCCACATAGGTGGCGAGTTGCATGGCCTCCGGACCCGGCAGCAGCATGCAGAAATTGAGTGCGTGCAGGAATCGCTCCGGGCCGATCCATGCACGCTCCTCGACCAGGACACGGTGCATCAGGGCGATCTGGCCGGCCGGCCCGCCGAAGGATGTGACGCCGATCTTGGCCCAAACGGGCAGCGCCTCGCGCAAGGTCGGCTCTGGCCGGTCGGGAGTTAAATCCATGGTGGTCAAGTCCTAGAGCCTCGGCCCGCGAGCGGCAATCCATGCCGCCAACCTCTGCGGCTGCTGGCTGCCCGGCGAATCGCGTGGTACCGAAAGAGCAGGAGGGTACGAGGCGACCATGACAACGGCGCAGTTGATTCAAGTGGCGGTATTTCTGGCCGCCGCCGCTATTGCTGCTCCGTTCGGCCGCTTCTTCCGGATCGGCTCGGTGCTCGGCTACCTGCTCGCCGGCGTGGTCATCGGGCCCTATGCCCTCGGCCCCCTCTATGCCCTCGACAACGTGGACAAGCTTCTGCATTTCGCCGAATTCGGCGTGGTGCTGCTGTTGTTCGTGATCGGGCTCGAACTGCGGCCTATCCGGCTGTGGTCCATGCGTTCGGCCATTTTCGGTCTCGGCGCGGCGCAACTCGTGGCCACGTCCTTCGTTCTGGCGGCGATCGGCGCTGGCTTGGGTCTGGCCTTGAACCAGGCGCTGTTCATCGGCCTGGCGCTGTCACTGTCGTCCACGGCCTTTGCCTTGCAGGTGCTGGAGGAGAAGGGCGAGCTCACCACGCGCCACGGACGGCTCGCCTTTTCGGTGCTGCTGTTCCAGGACCTCGCCGCCATTCCCTTGATCGCGCTGGTGCCGCTCTTCGCGCTCGGGGGCGACGAGCCGAGGATGGATCTCGGCAGCGCGGGCATCGCGATTCTCACCATCCTCGGCGTGATCGTTGCCGGGCGCTTCCTGCTGAGCCGGCTCTACCGGGTTGTCGCCGCCACCGGCGTGCGCGAGGCCATGACGGCCACCGCGCTGCTCACCGTAGTCGGCGTGGCGGTGATCATGCAGGAGGTGGGGCTGTCGGCGGCGCTTGGCTCGTTCATCGCCGGCGCGCTGCTCGCCGATTCCGAATATCGCCATCAGATCGAGGCGGATATTGCGCCGTTCGAGGGGCTTCTGCTCGCGGTGTTCTTTATCGCTATCGGCATGTCCATCGATCTCGGCGTGCTGGTGGCGCGGCCTGCTGCGCTGGTGGCCGTCGTGGCCTGTCTCGTCACCATCAAGGCGGCCATCCTTTACGGGCTCGGGCGCTGGTGGGGCATCGGCGATGCTCCGTCGCGGCGCCTAGGTATCGTGCTCAGCCAGGGCGGTGAGTTCGCCTTCGTGCTGTTCTCGGTGGGCGTGTTCGAGGGCGTGATCGGCCGCGACATGGCGAGCCTGCTCACGCTGGCGGTGACCATATCGATGGCGGCGACGCCGCTGCTGCTGCTCATCGACGACCGGGTGGCGCGGGCGCTCACGCCCGAGGCGCCGGACTACGAGATGCCGCCCGAAGGGGACCGGCATGTGATCATTGCCGGATTCGGCCGCTTCGGCCAGATCGTCGCCCGCGTCTTGCGCGCGCGGCACATCCCGTTCACGGCGCTCGATATCAGCATCGCCCAGGTCGACTTCGTCAAACGCTTCGGCGCCAAGATCTATTACGGCGACGCCGGCCGGCTCGACATCCTGCGCGCGGCGGGGACCCAGAAGGCGCAAGCCTTCGTGCTCGCCATCGACGATGTGGACGCCTCCTTGCAGGTCGCTGAGGTGGTGCGCAAACACTTTCCCGATCTGCCGATCTATGCGCGGGCACGCGACCGTATCCATGTCCACAAGCTCATGGATCTCGGCGTCACCATCATCGAGCGCGAGACGTTTCTTGTCGGCGCTGGAGTTGACCAGCCAATTGCTGCGCGGGCTGGGGCTGAAACCCGACGAGGCCAAACGGCTCATCGCGACGTTCAAGCGCCATGACGAAGAGCGTCTATACGAGGCGTATAAATATTACACCGACACCGAGAAGATGCGCGCCAACGCGCTCACCGCCGCGGTCGAGCTCGAGGAGCTGTTCGCCAAGGACGCCGAAGCGCTACCCGCGGAAGACCCCGCCGCTAGCGCACTGACGCGAGATGGTCGAGAATCATCCGGTTAAGCTCGACCGGGTGGGTGAAGGGGCTCATATGGCCGGCGCCTTTCAACACCTCGACTCTAGCGTTCGGCAGCGCGGCGCCGAGCAACTCGACGACGGCGCGGGTGGGGCTGCGCGTCTTGCCGCCGACGATCAACAGCGTGGGCGCTGTGATCTCGGCATAGTCGGCGAGCGTCGTCTGGGCGTCGATGGCGATGGAGAATTCGAGCGCGACCTTAGGGATCGTGGTGGCAATGGCGTTCTTGAAGCGCTCGGGCGATAGCCACCAGCGCCAGCGCCCGAGCCAATAGCTCATGAAAGCGGCGGCGGCCTTGCGGTCGTCGCCCTTGGCCACGGGGTCAAGCACGGAGATGCCGAGCTTCTCCACCTCCTTCCATTCAGGGCGGTCCTCGAGCCGTAAGAGGTGGAAGGAGACCGGCTCGACCAGGGTCAGGCTCTTGACGCGGGACCCGAGCTTGCGCGCGGCCTCGAGCGCCAGCGCCGCGCCATAAGAATGACCGACGAGATGGAGCGGGCTCTTCGTCTTCTTGGCCAGGGCCAGCAGGACCTTGACGTCGGCGTCGATGCTGAAGGGCTTATCGATCGGCCAGGGATCGGACTGACCGTAGCCGATAAAGTCCGGCGCCAGCACGCGCCAGTCCTCTTTCAGCGTCTCGATGAGCGGCAGCCATTCCTTATGCGATGCGCTGGAGCAATGGCCGAGCAGGGCGCACGGGCCCTTGCCCTCATCGAGATAGGCGATGTCGACGCCGCCGACGGTCAGATGTTTCAGCGTTCCCAAGGTCCCCCCGCGCATGGCCTAGATGGCGGCGGCCACCTTAACCGCTTCGCGCGCGCTCTCCCACCCGCCTTAACGGGCGGGCGGGCCAAGCGTTGTCGGGAACCTCGGAAGGCTAGTCGGCGTCGGCCAGCTCGGGCTCGGCGGCCTTGGCCGCTTTCTGCACGGCCTTCTGCACCTTCTCGAAGGCGCGAACCTCGATCTGCCGGATGCGCTCGCGGGAGACACCGAACTCGGTAGAGAGCTGCTCCAGGGTCAGCGGGTCTTCGGCGAGACGGCGCGCCTCGAACACGCGGCGCTCGCGCTCGTTCAAACCCTCCAGGGCGTCCTGCAGCATGTCGTGGCGCTGCTCTTTCTCCTCGGAATCGGCAAGCGCCGTCTCCTGGTCGATACCGTCATCGACCAGCCAATCCATCCACTCGCCGCTCTCCGCGTCGTTGCGCACGGGTGCGTTCAGCGAACTATCGCCGGCGAGCCGCCGGTTCATGGAGACGACGTCGTCTTCGGTGACGCCGAGCCTTGTGGCGATCAGCTTCACCTGGTCTGGGCGCAGATCGCCTTCCTCAAGCGCCTTCAACTGGCCCTTGATCTTGCGCAGGTTGAAGAACAGCTTCTTCTGCGCCGCGGTGGTGCCCATCTTCACGAGGCTCCACGAGCGCAGGATATATTCCTGGATCGCTGCCCGGATCCACCACATGGCGTAGGTGGCAAGACGGAAGCCTTTGTCGGGATCGAAGCGCTTGACCGCTTGCATCAAGCCGACATTGCCTTCGGAGATGACCTCGCCCACGGGCAGGCCATAGCCGCGATAACCCATGGCGATACGGGCCACAAGGCGCAGATGCGAGGTGACAAGCTGATGCGCGGCGTCGCGGTCGCCATGCTCGCGCCAACTCTTGGCGAGCATGTACTCCTCCTGCGGCTCCAGCATCGGGAACTGTCGGATTTCTTCGAGATAGCGTGTGAGCCCGCCATGCGCGCTCACACTCGGCAAAGTTTTGGCGGCCATGTACCCGTCTCCAGCGGCCTCTAGCGGCCGCGATCTTCCCGTTTAACCGCCCCCCAGCGACTTCCTCTATAGAACCTTTGCACCATGCATAAAAGACTCAGAGCTCATCACAGTTGCTTGAGTGTATCCGTAATCTCGGCGAGATCGGGGGGTAGCGGACTATTAAATTCTAGTAAGGTCCCGGTTATGGGATGCACAAAGGCGAGGTGTTCGGCATGAAGAGCTTGCCGGTTCAGTGCCGCAAGCTTGGCTCTGGCGGCGTCCGGCAGCTTCCGCAGCTTTGACTTAAATCCAAGGGCATAGAGCGGATCGCCAATCAGCGGGTGGCCGATATGGGCCAGATGCACGCGCACCTGATGGGTGCGTCCGGTCTCCAGCGTGCAAGCGAGGAGCGAGGCGATCGGCCCCTCCTTGTCATGGCCGTAGGCCTCAACCAAGCGCCAATGGGTGACGGCGTGGCGTCCTTTGTCGGGCCTCAGCACTGCCATCTTGGTGCGGCTGGTGGGGTGGCGGCCGATCGGCGCCTCGATGCGGCCGTGGGTGCGCTGGGGCGCTCCCCAGACAAGCGCCAGATAGCCGCGCGCCAGCTCCCCGGTGCGTCCATGGTCGGCGAATTGCGCGGCCAGCGCCCGATGCGCCTGGTCGGTCTTGGCCACGACCAGGAGGCCGCTGGTCTTCTGATCGAGACGGTGAACGATGCCAGGCCGGGCCACACCGCCAATTCCGGAGAGGCTCTTGCCGCAATGAGCGATGAGCGCATTGACGAGAGTGCCGTCCGGCTGGCCGGCGCCGGGATGCACCACCAGCCCGGCGGGCTTGTCGATGACGATCAGCGCGTCGTCCTCATAGACCACGTCGAGCGGGATGGCCTCGCCGAGCAACGTGGTGTCGACGGGCGCCGGCACGGCGAGGTCGAAGCGATCGCCCGGTTTGACCCTATATTTGACGTCCTCTATGGTCGCGCCGCTGGAAGCCACTTGGCCTTCGCGGATCAGAGCCTGGACGCGGGTCCGGCTCAGCTGCGGCAGGGCCCCACTCAAAAAGAGGTCGAGCCTTTGCCCCGCGTGGCTTTCGTCCACTTCGGCGTTGAGGTGTTCGGCAGGTGGCTGGTTCAATTTTGGCATAAGGGCCTTTTAGACGATGGCGGTGATGAGCGAGCCAGACAATACGCCTTTACCGGGGTCGGTGTTCAGCCCGCGGCAGGTGCGGCTGCTCAAGATCGCCGTGATCGTCATGGGGATATTGCTGGTTGGCGGCTTCGCCTTCGTGATGGCGGCGATCGTCTATCAAGCCTCACATTTGGGGCAGGGGAAGGCCAGAAAGGCTACAGCACCCGCACCGGCCGCGGTGCCGGGACCCGAGATGTCCCTCGCGATTCCGCCGGGCGCCACTGTCACGTCGCTGTCCCTTGATGGCGATAGGCTGGCACTCTATCTGAATTCCAGCGTTGGACCCGAAATTGTGGTTATCGACATCGCCACCGGCAAGGTGATTTCCCGCGTCGGGCTCAAGGCTCAATAACCCTTGATCAGGTTCACTGGCCCAAGCTATAGGTTTGGGCCTGTCTGGCCCACGCCCCGTTCGTCTAGTGGCCTAGGACGCTGGCCTCTCACGCCGGAAACAGGGGTTCGAAACCCCTACGGGGCGCCATTTCGTTATGGCTTAATCTTGTCTTAGGACGGATTTCTCAACAGATGCCCGTTAATGGGCCTGTTGGGTGCAGACATGGGATGGTTCGTCATCCCGCTTCTGGGATCGGCTGCGTAACGGGCCAAGCTGGCGGACCCTTTAGCTCCACGACGCGTTACGCCACTGTCGCTTGACTGCCCGAGACAAAGACTGCCGAGGTCTTGGCTGTGCGCGACGCGCGACCGCGGCCCGATTTGCTGAGACATTGGGCCCGTACGCACAGAACAGCAATATGAGGCAACATGGCTGAGTGGACGCCCGGAAAGTCGCGAGCAATGCCGATGCCATCGACGGCGCCGTCAGATCAGGACGCCCTGCGTCAAGCCGCCAGCGCCAGGATCGCCATCGAAACCGTGAGGCCCGAAATCGACGGCGGCCGGTTCCCCGTCAAGCGTGTGGTCGGCGATGTCCTGGCTGTCGAGGCGGATATCTTCTGCGACGGGCACGACAAGATCGACGCGGTGCTGCGCTATCGTTGCGAAGCCGAGACGGATTGGCACGAGCTGCCGATGCAGTTCCTCGGCAACGACCGCTGGCGGGCCGAGCTGCCGTTGACCCGGAATGCGCGCTATCTCTACACGATCGTCGCCTGGCGCGACCTCTATGCGACATGGTGCGACGAGGCGGCCAAGAAGCTTGGCGCCGGCCAGTCGATCGCGCTCGAGCTGACCGAGGCGCGTCACCTGATCGAGGAGACCGTGACAGGCAGCCGTGGGTCCAACGCGGACCGGCGCGGTTTTCAGAGCCTGCTCAAGGCGGTCGATCTGGCCAAAGACGATGCCGCGAAGCTTGACTGCCTGACGGCTGAGCCCGCGCAAGAGCTGTTCGCGCGGGCCGGTCCGCGTGCCAACGTGACGGGTTACAGCAAGCTGCTGGCCGTTTGGGTCGACCGCAAGCGCGCCGCCTTTAGCGCCTGGTACGAAATGTTTCCGCGCTCGCAGTCCGGCGATACGAACCGGCATGGCACCTTTGACGATGTCATCGCGCGGCTGCCTTATGTGCGCGATCTCGGTTTCGACGTGCTCTACTTTCCGCCCATCCACCCGATCGGCAAGACCAACCGCAAGGGGCGCAACAATTCCCTGACGCCAACGAAGACCGATCCCGGCAGCCCCTATGCCATCGGCTCGCAGGAGGGCGGACATGACGCCATCCACAAGGAGCTTGGAACATTTGCCGATTTCGAACGTCTAATCCAGGCGGCGAAAACGCAGGGGCTCGAAATCGCGCTCGACTTCGCCATCCAATGCTCGCCCGATCACCCGTGGATCAAAGAGCACAAGGAGTGGTTCGACTGGCGCCCCGACGGCAGCATCAAATTCGCGGAAAACCCGCCAAAGAAATACGAGGATATCGTCAACGTTCATTTCTACCGCGACGCCTTCCCGTCGATCTGGTTGGCCTTACGCGACATCGTTCTGTTCTGGGCGGAAAAGGGCGTGCGGATTTTCCGCGTCGACAACCCGCACACCAAGCCTTTTCCGTTCTGGGAGTGGATGATCCGCGAGGTCCAGGACCGATACCCCGACGTGATCTTCCTGGCGGAGGCGTTCACCCGGCCGGCGCCCATGAAGCGGCTGGCCAAGCTCGGCTTCACGCAGTCCTACACCTACTTCACGTGGCGCAACACGAAGCAGGAGCTGACCGAGTACGGGACCGAGCTGACCAAGACCGAGATGCGCGAGTATTTCCGCCCGAATTTCTTCGTCAACACGCCCGACATCAATCCCCCTTATCTGCAGCAAAGCGGGCGCCCCGGGTTCCAGGCCCGCCTCGTCCTGGCGGCGACGCTTGCCGGCAATTACGGCATCTATAATGGCTTCGAGATTTGCGAGGCGCGCGCCATCCCGGGCAAGGAGGAATATCTCGATTCCGAGAAATACGAGATCGTGGCTTGGGATTGGGATCGCAAAGACAATATCCGCGCCGATATCGCGCGCATCAATCGGTTGCGTAGCGCGCATCCGGCGCTGCAGCAGCTCACCAATCTCAGTTTCTACAATTTCTGGAACGACCAGGTTCTCTATTACGGCAAGTCCACCGCGGACCGGTCTGACTTCCTGCTGTTCGCGGTCAATCTCGATCCGCATACTGCTCAAGGCGGACATTTCGAAGTTCCGCTCTGGGAGTTCGGGCTGCCCGACAGCGCCGATATCGCCGTCGAGGATCTCGTGACGGGCAAGCGCTTCACCTGGTCCGGCAAGGTGCAGCATATGCTGCTCGATCCGACCGACCGGCCCTACGCAATCTGGCGCCTGTGGCCTAAGGAGACATCGGCCGCATGAGTTCGATCGAAACATCCCAAGTCTCTCTCTCCCAAGTCTCTCTCGAAGTCCCGATCGACGTCACCATCGAGGCGCCGATCGAGGTGCCGTCGGCACCGGAAGCCGATCGCGAGGAGCAGCCGGCGATCGATCGCAGTGCCGCCGATTGGTACAAGGACGCGATCATCTACCAGCTGCACGTCAAGGCGTTCCAGGACGCCAGTGGTGACGGCATCGGTGATTTCGAGGGGTTGATGCAGCGTCTCGACCATGTCGAGGCGCTCGGCGTCACGGCGATCTGGCTGCTGCCCTTTTATCCCTCGCCGCTCAGGGATGACGGCTACGACATCTCCGACTATCGGCAGGTCAATCCGTCTTATGGCGACATGGATGCATTCAAGGCCTTCATCAAAGAGGCCCACAGCCGCGGCATCCGCGTCATCACCGAGCTCGTGGTCAATCACACCTCCGACCAGCATCCTTGGTTCCAGGCGGCAAGGCGGGCACCCCCGGGTTCGCCTGAGCGCGACTTCTATGTGTGGAGCGATACGGACAAGCGCTACGACGGTACGCGGATCATCTTCATCGACACGGAGACGTCGAACTGGGCCTGGGACCCGGTGGCGGGCGCTTATTATTGGCATCGCTTCTACTCGCATCAGCCGGATCTCAATTTCGACAACCCCAAGGTTCTCGAGGAGATCATCGATGTCATGCGCTTCTGGCTCGACCTCGGCGTCGACGGCTTGCGGCTCGACGCGGTGCCGTATCTTTGCGAGCGGGAAGGGACCAACAACGAGAACCTGCCCGAGACCCACGCCATCCTGAGGCGCATCCGCCAGGAAGTTGACGCCCAATATCCCGACCGCATGCTTCTGGCCGAGGCCAACCAATGGCCCGAGGATACGCGCCCGTATTTTGGTGACGGCGACGAATGCCACATGGCATTTCATTTTCCGCTGATGCCGCGCATGTACATGGCGTTGGCCCAGGAGGACCGCCACCCGGTCACGGATATTCTTCGGCAGACGCCCGAAATTCCCGATAGCGCGCAATGGGCGCTGTTCTTGCGGAATCACGACGAGCTCACGCTGGAGATGGTGACCGATGACGAGCGCGACTATCTGTGGCGCACTTACGCCAATGACAGCCGCGCGCGCATCAATCTCGGCATTCGCCGCCGCCTGGCGCCGCTGCTCGAGAATGATCGGCGTAAGATTCAGCTGCTGAATGCTTTGTTGTTGTCGATGCCCGGCACGCCGGTTCTCTATTACGGCGACGAGCTCGGCATGGGCGACAATTTCTATCTCGGTGACCGCGACGGCGTGCGCACGCCGATGCAATGGTCCGCCGACCGCAATGGCGGATTTTCTAAGGCCGATCCGCAAAGGCTCTATCTGCCGCCGATCATGGATGCCAATTACGGCTATCAGACCGTCAACGTGGAAGCGCAGCAAAGGGACCCATCGTCCCTGCTGAACTGGACGCGGCGGATGATTCAGGTGCGCAAGACGCATGCCGCGTTCGGGCGCGGGAGCTTGAGGTTCCTGTATCCGCGCAACCGCAAGATCTTGGCCTTTCTGCGCGAGCATGAGGGGCAGACGCTGCTCTGCGTGTTCAATCTGGCGCGCTCGGCGCAAGCGGTGGAGCTTGATCTGCGGCAACATGCCGGTGCGGTGCCGGTCGAGCTGACCGGGAATTCCGCCTTCCCGCCCATTGGCGAGCTGACCTACATGCTGACCCTGCCGGCTTACGGCTTCTATTGGTTCATCCTGGCGGGCGAGGAGGAGGAGCCGCGATGGCACGTGGCGCCCCCCGAAGCGGCGCCGGATTACATCACGCTCATCGCCACGGACGGCTGGGCCAGCGTGTTCGCGGATCGTCAGAAGCGGATCATGGAGCAAGAGGTTCTGCCCGACTTCGTCGTCCGCCAGAGGTGGTTCGGGGCGAAGGACGCACATTTCATCGAGTTCTCAATGAAGCCTCTCGCCACGCTCGAAGGCGTGCACGGCACCTATCCGCTGGCCGTTTGCGAAGCCGCGATGGCGGGCAGCGACAGCCAGAATTATTTTCTGCCGTTAGCCGCCAGATGGGGGAGCGAACATGTGCGGGCCGGCGCGCCGCAACTGCCCTTTACCCTCGCCAAGCTGCGGTCGGGCGCTCGCGTCGGCGCCTTGCTCGATGCCGCCAACGATCACAATTTCATCAGGGACGTGGCGAAGGCCATTGGCGAGAACAAAAACATCGAGGCCGCCGGCGGCGAGGTTGTGTTTTCCGCCAGCCCGAGTTGGACGCCGGTCCCGGAAGAAGCGCCCATCCGGGGCGTCGGTGCCGAGCAGAGCAATGTGTCGATCATCGTCGACGAGCGGATCATGCTGAAGATCTACCGGCGCCTGCGTGCCGGCATTCAGCCGGAGCTGGAGATCGCACGCTTCCTCACCGAGGTGGCCCGCTACGCCAATACGCCGGAATATCTCGGCGCGGTGGAATATGTGGCCGACACGGGTGAGCGTACGGCGCTGGCGATCGCGTTTGCCTTCGTGCAGAACCAAGGCGATGCGTGGACCGCGGTGGTCGAAGGCCTTGATCGGGCGTTGGAGGATCTCGCGTTGCGCCAGGACGAAGAGGCCAGCGTCGAGAGCGACCTGGAAGGGCTTTACGGGTTTCCGCTGGATCTCGCCGCGCGGCTCGGCACGCGCACGGGTGAGCTGCACCGCGCTTTCGCCACGCCCAGCGACGACCCAGCCTTCGCCGCGGAGCCAATCACACAAAGTGACATCGCGCGCTGGTCGCACACGCTGCGCGAGGAATCGGATCGCGTTCTCGATGAGATCGAAGGCATGACCGAGGCGCTTCCTGAGACGGCTCGCCAACATGCCATTACGCTGCTGGGCGCGCGGCAGGTGCTCAGCGATCGGATCGATGCGATCGCGGACACGCCGCCGCTCGGCGTCAAGACGCGCATTCACGGCGACTATCACCTCGGCCAGGTTCTGGTCTCCAAGGATGATGTGATCATCATCGATTTCGAGGGCGAGCCGCGCCGGTCGCTGGCCGAGCGGCGCGAGAAGAGCTCTCCCTTGCGCGACGCAGCAGGAATGCTGCGGTCGCTGGACTATGCGGCGTCCGCCGCGGTCGACCGCTTTGCCACGCGCAAAGGCGAGTTGCCCGACCGGGTCGTGGCGGTAGCCACGTCTTGGCGCAACCGCGCCAGCCGCGACTTTCTCAGCGCCTATGTCGAAGCCGTGCAGGGGACGCCGATCTACCCGGCGAACCGGCAGGCGGCCGAAAGCCTGCTTGACCTGTTCCTGCTGCAAAAGGGGTTCTATGAGATCGCCTATGAGGCGGCCAACCGTCCCCATTGGCTGTCGATACCTTTGCGCAACGTAATCGATTTATTGACGGGGACGAGAGCGTATCAAACATGACCAAACTTTCGAGCAAAGCCGCCGCAGCCGAACCCGCCTGGCGCCCCGAGCAAGCCGCCATCGAGGCGCTCGTCGCCGGCAGGCATGGCGATCCCTTCGCGATTCTCGGGCCGCATCATTGCGCGGGCGGCGTGTCTATTCGGGTGATGGCGCCCGCGGCCGAGAGTGTCGATGTCATCGATGAGCGCGGCCGCGTGCTCGCATCGCTCGAAAAATTGCACGATGCGGGATTCTTCGCTGGATTGGTCGACGCGATGGCAGAGTTGTCCGCCTATCGGTTACGCTTCAAGAGAGGCGATGCCCAGTGGGAAGAGGACGACACCTATCGCTTTCCGCTTTTTCTCGGCGAGATGGATGTTTACCTGCTGGCGGAAGGCACCCATCGCCGTCTCTATGAAAAGCTTGGCGCCCATCCCATCACCTTGGCAGGGGTCGAGGGGACCGTTTTCGCGCTGTGGGCCCCCAATGCGCGCCGCGTCAGCGTCGTGGGCGATTTCAACGGCTGGGACGGCCGCCGCCATCCCATGCGCAAGCGGCACGACGCCGGCGTGTGGGAGTTGTTCATTCCCGGCGTGCCGCGCGGCGCCTATTACAAATATGAGATCGTCGGCATCGATGGGTCGCAATTGCCGTTGAAGTCCGACCCCGTCGGCTTTTCCGCGGAGGCGCCCCCATCGACCGCCTCGCGGGTGAACGGGCTCGTGGCCCATGAATGGAACGACGACGCCTGGTTATCCACCAGGGCCGGCTTGCAGGAACGCTCCGCGCCGATCTCGATCTACGAGGTGCATCTGGGCTCCTGGCGGCGCGGCGAAGGCAATAGCTTCCTCGACTACGACCGGCTTGCCGACGAGCTCATCCCGTATGTGCGCGATCTCGGCTTCACCCATATCGAGCTGTTGCCGATCAGCGAGCATCCTTTCTCGGGCTCGTGGGGTTATCAGCCCATCGGCTTGTTTGCTCCCACGGCGCGGTTCGGCGATCCGAACGCGTTCGCGCGGTTCATTGACCGCTGCCATGCCGGCGGCATCGGCGTCTTGATCGATTGGGTCCCGGCGCATTTTCCGAGCGATCCGCACGGCCTGGTGCGCTTCGACGGCACGGCGCTTTATGAGCACGCGGACCCCCGGCTCGGCTTCCACAAGGATTGGAACACGCTGATCTACAATTTCGGACGGCGCGAGGTCGCCAACTTCCTGGAGTCCAACGCGCTGTTCTGGCTCGACCGCTATCATATCGACGGTCTCAGGGTCGATGCGGTCGCCTCCATGCTCTATCTCGACTACAGCCGCGAGCCCGGTGAGTGGGTGCCCAATGTGCATGGCGGCCGCGAGAATCTCGAAGCGGTAAGCTTCCTGCGCGAGATGAACACGCACGCCTATGGCGACTTTCCCGGCACGATCACCGTGGCCGAGGAATTCGACGGCGTGGCCCGGCGTGTCGCGACCCGTGGACGGCGGCGGCCTGGGCTTCGGCTATAAGTGGAACATGGGCTGGATGCACGACACGCTGTCCTACATGTCGCGCGATCCGATGTATCGCAGCTACCACCATAACGAGCTGACCTTCGGGCTCGTCTATGCCTATTCGGAAAACTTCATCTTGCCGCTGAGCCACGACGAGGTGGTACATGGCAAGGGGTCGCTGCTCGGCAAGATGCCCGGCGACCGCTGGCAGAAATTCGCGAATTTGCGGGCCTATCTGGCGTTCATGTGGACGCAGCCGGGCAAGAAGCTGCTGTTTATGGGCGGCGAGTTTGGCCAGGACCGCGAATGGAACCACGATCAGTCTCTCGACTGGCATCTGCTGGCCGATGAGTTTCACCGTGGGGTCCAGTCGCTGGTGCGCGACCTCAACCATCTCTACCGATCGATGCCGGCGCTGCATCAACTCGATTGCGAGCCTGCGGGCTTTGAGTGGATCGATGGCGGCAACGCGGCCCAGAGCCTGCTGTCCTATATCCGGTATGGCAAGCCCGGCACGCCGTCCGCCGTCGTCGTGTGCAACTTCACTCCGCAGGTCCATCACGGCTTTCGTCTCGGCGTGCCGCAAGCCGGCCGCTGGATCGAGCGGCTCAATTCCGACAGCTCCGGCTATGGCGGCTCGAATGTCGGCAATCTCGGGGGCATCGAAGCCCAGAAAGCGACCGCCCATGGACGGCCCTTCTCCATCGAGATCACCGTGCCGCCACTGGCGACGATCGTGCTCGAGCACGCCAATGACTAGCGGTGCCGCATGAACCCGCGCAACGCGGCGGCGGACCGATGAGCACGCAGTTTGCCCTGGAACGAACATGGGGCGCCGAGATCGCGCCTGGCGGCGGCGCGCGTTTTCGCCTATGGGCGCCGGCGCATGAGACCCTGTCGCTGGTCGCCATGCCGAGCGGCGAAACGCAAGAGATGGTCCGCGCCGACGACGGCTGGTTCGAGGTCTCGACCGATCTGGTGAAGCCGGGCGGAAGCTATCTATTCCAACTTCCCGACGGCATGCGCGTGCCCGATCCGGCGGCCCGGGCGCAAGAGGGTGACGTCCATGGGCCCTCGAAGCTCATCGATCCGCGCGACTATGAGTGGCAGACGGGGGATTGGCGCGGTCGGCCCTGGGACGAGGCGGTGATCTACGAGCTGCATCCGGGCACGTTTAGCGCGGGAGGAAATTTCGCCGGCATCGAAAGCAAGCTCGACCATTTGGCGGAGCTTGGCGTCACGGTGGTCGAGCTCCTGCCCGTCGCGCAATTCTCCGGCAATCGCGGCTGGGGCTATGACGGCGTCCTGATGTATGCGCCGCACGTCGCCTATGGCGGTCCGGACGAGCTCAAGCGCCTCGTCGACGCGGCGCACGCGCGCGGGCTGATGGTGTTTCTCGACGTGGTCTATAATCACTTCGGACCGGACGGGAACTATCTCAATTCCTACGCGCCGGATTTCTTCGATCCCAAACGCCACACGCCCTGGGGCGCGGCCATCGCCTATGACCGGCCTCCGGTTCGCGCCTATTTCATCGAGAACGCGCTCTATTGGCTCGAGGAGTATCGCTTTGATGGGTTGCGTCTGGATGCCGTCGACCAGATCCGCGACGATAGCCTGCTTGCCGACATCGCCACGACGGTGCGGCAGCGGATCACGGACCGTCACGTGCATCTGACCACCGAGGACGACCGCAACGTCGCCTTTCTGATCGAGCGGGTGGATGGTGCCCCGAAACTCTACTCAGGCGAATGGAACGACGATTTCCATCACGCGGCGCATGTCATCGCGGTCGGCGAATCCGACGGCTATTATCGCGATTACACCGAAGCGCCGGTGGTCAATCTCGCCCGGTCATTGGCGGAGGGCTATATCTACCAGGGCGAGCCGTCGCCGTTCCGCGACGGCGAAGAACGCGGCGAGCCGAGCGCCGGGCTGCCGCCTTCGGCCTTTGTCGATTTTCTGCAGAATCACGACCAGGCCGGGAACCGCGCCCTTGGCGAGCGCTTGTCGACCCTGGCCGATCCGGACGCCATCGAGGCGCTGACCGCCGTCTTGCTGCTCGGGCCCCAGACGCCGCTCCTGTTCATGGGCGAGGAGTGGGGCGAGACGCGGCCCTTCCTGTTCTTCACCGACTTTCACGGCGAACTGGCGCAGCAAGTGCGCGAGGGGCGGCGCAGCGAGTTTCGCAAATGGCGCATCTTTGCCGATCCCAAGGCCCGCGAGCGCATTCCCGACCCCAACGCCTTGAGCACGTTCGAGGCCTCGAAGCTCGACTGGAGCGAGACCGCGCGCTCGCCGCACCGCGAACGTCTCGCGCTGGTGTCGCACCTGTTGAAGATTCGGCGCGAGGCGATCGTGCCGTTACTCGCCGGGATCACCGGCCATGCGGGTACGGTGCTTGCGGCAGACAAGAGCGGTCTCGGCGTGGCTTGGCGGCTCGGCAACACGCTAGCGGGTGGCGGCGAGCTGACGATGTTCGCCAATTTGAGCGACGAGGCCTGGCCCGTGCCGCTCGCGCTGAAGGAGCGTGCGGGGGTGGGGGACCTCGCCTATCAGACGGCGGATGGTGACGCCGGGCTGCAAGCGGGAACGCTGTCGCCCTGGTCCGTAGTTGTCCGCATCGCCAAGCCGCAATGATCACCCCGACCGCCACCTATCGCTTGCAGTTCCGTAACGGCATGACCTTCGACCATGCCGCCAAGCTTGCGCCCTATCTGGCGCGTCTCGGCATCAGCCATCTCTATGCCGCGCCGATATTTGAGGCCGAGCCCGGCTCAACCCATGGCTATGACGTGGTCGACAACCGGGCGATCGATTCCAGCCTCGGCGGCGAGGCGGGCTTCGAGCGCATGGCTGCGGCGCTGCGGGCGGAGGGCATCGGCATCGTGCTCGATTTCGTCCCAAATCACATGAGCGCCTCAACCTTCAATCCTTATTGGCGCGATGTGCTCGAATGGGGCGAGGCCAGCGACTGCGCGCAGTTCTTCGACATCGACTGGGGCGCGCCGAAGCTGCTGGTTCCGGCGCTCGGGACCAGCTACGGACAGGCCCTCGAGGAGGGCAAGTTCGGCCTTCACTTCGATGCCCAGGACGGCGGGCTGACCTTTACCTATTACGGGCTCAAGCTGCCGCTGACGCCCACCTCTTATGCCCAGGTGCTCATGCGGGCCGAGGGCGAGGCGTTCGCCGAATGGGCCCGGCGCTTCGCCGTGGCGACGCCCCAGACCTCGGCCGAGCTCAAAGCCGAACTGGCGGAGGCTGCGGCAGACGCCGCCACGTACCGCGCCATCGAGCAGGCCCTCAGCGAGGTCGCCGCCGACACCGAGGCGCTCCATGAGCTGCACGAGATGCAGATTTGGCGGCTGACCCATTGGCGGGCGGCGCGCGAGACGCTGACCTATCGGCGCTTCTTCGAGATCACCGATCTGGTGGGGATCAAGGAGGAACGGCCGCGCGTGTTCGACGAGATGCATGTGCGGCTGTTCGAGCTTGTCGAGACCGGCAAGATCGACGGCATCCGTCTCGACCACATCGATGGGCTCGCGGATCCGAAAGCCTATTTCGAGAGGCTGCAAAAGACGGTTGGCGAGGTGGACCCGTTCTATCTCGTGATCGAGAAGATCCTGGGGCCCGGCGAGGAGTTGCGCGCCGACTGGCCGGTCGCCGGCACCACGGGGTACGAGTTTATCCGCGCGCTCGCCGAGCTGTTCACCGATCCACGGGGCGAGAGCGGCATGACCCGGGCCTATTGCGACTTCCTGCAAGAGGAGGTCGACTACGAGGCGCTGATCCTCGGCGCCAAGCGGATGATGATGATCCGCAACCTGGCCGGCGAGCTGGAACATTTGAAGGACATGGTGGGCGCCTTGGCCATGCGCCAATTGGCGACGCGTGACTTCGGCAGCGACACGTTGCGGCGGGCGATCATCGAGCTTGCCGCGGCGTTACCGGTCTATCGGACCTATGTGGACGTCTCCGGCCCGCAAGACGAGGACCGTGCCATCCTGGCGGCCGCGGCGGAAAAGGCCAAGGCGGCGCGTCAGGTCGAGGACGAGGAGGCCATCGATTTCCTGCGGCGCGTGCTGGAGCTCGATCTCGAGTTGCCCGAGGACCAGGCCTCCGCGCTCGAATTTGCCGTGCGTTTCCAGCAAACGACCGGGCCGGTCATGGCCAAGGCGCTCGAGGATACCGCTTTCTACCGCTACAATCGGTTGATCGCACTCAACGAGGTCGGCGGCGAGCCCGACCGCTTCGGCGCAACCCTGGACGACTTCCATGCGGTCATGGCGCAACGTCTGCGTCATCAGCCGGCGGGCTTGAGTGCCACGTCGACCCACGACACCAAGCGCGGCGAGGATTCGCGTGCGCGGCTTTACGTGTTGAGCGAGATGCCGGAAGCCTGGGCCGCAGCGGTTCACCGCTGGACCGTGCTCAACGCGGAGTTCCGCCGTGTCTCCGACGAACGGGTGATGCCGGAACCCGAGGTCGAGTGGATGTTCTATCAGGCGCTCGCCGGCGTCTGGCCGCCCGATCTCGCTTGCGACGATGCGACGGGCTTGGCGGCGCTCGCAGACCGCATGGCCCAGTTCATGTTGAAGGCGGTGCGCGAAGCCAAGATGCACACGAGTTGGACGGCGCAAGACCCCGACTACGAGGCGGCCGTGGAGGGCTTCACGCGCGCTGCGCTGGATCCGGCAAGAGCGGGTCTGTTCTTGCAGAATTTCGTCGCCATGTGCGGGCCGGTCTTTCTCGCCGGCGCGCTCAACAGCCTGTCCCAGACGGCGATCAAACTGACCGCGCCGGGCGTGCCCGACATCTACCAAGGGTCGGAGCTGTGGGATCTGAGCCTGGTCGATCCCGACAATCGCCGCGCGGTCGATTACGACACATGCCGGTCGCTGCAGGCGAGCGTCGGCGATGCGGTCCCCGCGGCGCTGCTCGCCGACTGGCGCTCCGGCGCGGTGAAGATGCTGCTGCTCCACGCCGGATTGGCGTTACGGGTGCGCGCCCATGATCTGTTCGCCAGTGGCGATTATGTGCCGCTGACGGTGGAAGGCGCCGCGGCCGAGAACGTCTTGGCCTTTGCACGCGTGGCAGGCACGCAGGCGGTCATCACCATCGTGCCGCGGATCGGCCTGAACTTGCTTTCGGGAGAGAGCATACCGCTGGTGCCGCGCGAGCGCTGGGGCGATACGGATGTGATGCTGCCGCCCGAGCTCTCCAGCCGAAACTGGCGTGACGTCATCACCGGCGCGACGCACAAGGCGCAAGGCAGGCTTTTGGTCGGCGCGGCGCTAGAGCGCTTTCCCGTGGCGGTATTGGCGGCTTTGCCCTAGATCAAAGTGAGTTTCGGCGCCCAAGCCTAGGCTAAGCGCTTCTTTATTCCCCACAAAATGAGGTGACGCGGTGATTACGAAGGTTCGTGGAGATATTCTCTTGAGTGCCGCCCAGGCAATTGCGCATGGCGTGGCGCCGCATGATCACTTCAACCAAGGGCTTGCGCTGGCGTTGCGGGAGCGACACCCAGCGATGGCAAAGGACTTCCGCCATTACTGCCATCAAGAAAATCCGGCGGCCGGACATGCCTGGCTATGGGCCGGGCCTGAGAGGGTCATCATCAACCTGATGACGCAGGATCCGGCGCCCGACAACCATGCCCATCCCGGGAAGGCGACAGCTCATAATATTACTCACGCCCTGAAAGAACTGCGCCGCATCCTGGAAGAGCAAGAAATCTCCTCCGTGGCGCTGCCAAGACTGGCGACAGGCGTCGGCGGTCTTGCCTGGAGCGATGTCGAACCGCTCATCGAGAGCCATCTCGGCGATCTCGATATTCCGGTGATTGTCTATGAGGCCTATGAGCCGGGCGTAAAAGCCGCCGAGTGATCCCGCGCACCATCCGCTGAGCAGCCGGCGCCCCGTCGCCTATTCCGCGCCGCGGGTATGCACGAGATAGTCGATGATCGCGGGGATGTCCTCTTTCACCACGGGCGACCGCCGCCAAACGTGAGCGCGATGGTGGCGCCGATAGCGAGGACCGCGAAGGACACCGCGCCCATGACCCAGACCGGCGGGGAGGGCGCATGGATCGCCGAGCCGCTCGCCGCCATATCCATCTTCTTTGTCATGTCCATCCCGGGCATTGCACCCGCTTCGGCGCCGGCTTCACCCTTGGGCCGCGCGCTTTTGGGCCGCACGGTCAGCATGCCGTGCTTCAGGTGATGGGCGACGAGCCACCAATTCATCGGGTAGGCGAAAGCGGCGCCGACCATGAGCGCGCATGACATACGGAACCAGAATAGCGGTTCGGTGGGATCGTGCGCGGCGGGATTGCCGGCAAAGGCGATAGCCGAGACCGGCATCATGCCGCCCATGAGGCAGTTCATGGAGAGAAGCTCGGAGGTGAAGGTGCCTTTGAGCGAGCGGGCGTAAGAGTCGAACATCTCGCCCATGAACAAGGCCTGGAAGATGGTCCAGCCGAAGGCGAAGCCGAGCACATATTCGAGCGCGAGGTCGGCCACCATGGGCAAGGCGATCAAAGCGCCGATCACGGCGCCAACCAGGATGCCAATGCCGTCGCCGGCCACGCAATGCATGGTCGAGCCCAGCGCCTGGCGCCAGCGCACGGAGACATATTGCTCATGCAGGCCTGGCAGAGGCTCGCGGCAGCCGAGCACGTAAAGAAAGGCGCCGAAGGGGCCCGAATAGGCGGTGAACAGGACGAAGGCCCATTTCATCACCGGATGCTCTGGGGTGGAGCGGATGTCGAGGGCGACAAAGGCGACCGAGAGTGCGGCCAGCGCGAACCACAGCAGCATCACGCCATCGATGAGCATGCCCCTGCCTCCAAACCCCGCGGCAATCCGTTCCGGGCGAGCCGAATCGCGCCGATCCATATGCAGTCTAAGGCGTCAGGACGGCTTTGCATCCTCGGGCTGCACTCCCGGCGGCCGAGGGGAAATGCTTCTGATTTGGGCAATTGCCAAACTGCCTACCAAAAGTCTCAAACCTGTTGCCGCCGTGCTCTACCGGCAAGCGATCGTTGGGCGTAGGCTTACATCAGTCTTGCGAATCAGTTTTTTGCAGTGCAGCATTCTCGTTACGAAGGCGGATCAAGGCGTTCAGTGCCGTGTCCAAGCCGTCGAACTGACGAATGGTACCTCAAAATGAGGCGTAAAAGCACGGACTTAAGGGCATTCTGCCGCAGGGTGTTAACCTTGCATGAAACTTGCAGCTGCCATACTTGAGTTATGGAACCGCTCGGGCCGGTGTTGCAGTGCAGCATCGTCCGGTCCGCAAGACAATGTTCCAAACTGTCTAGGGATTAGTGGAGGAAGTAGGTCCCCAAGGGGACTGCAAGGGGTGCTGACAGAGCAACTTTATTAAGAGGGGGCACGACGATGCCGACAACTCTTACTCTAGCCGTGATGGTTAGCCTGCTCCTCCCTGTACTAGCTGTGAAGCAGCCACGAAAAGCATTATCCCGCGTTGACTTCCGTTTCCGGACCTCGAATCGGGCCAGCCCAGTCCACGGCGCCACGCCGGCAGGGAGGGCTTAGCTATGCCAGTCCCCATGCCAGCCGCGGTCGTGCTGATCGTCTGCAAGACGGTCATCGTCGGACCGGAAGACCAGAACTCCGCTTATACCGGCTACGAGAACCGGGAATGGGCCACGGAGAACTCCATGATGGTATGCCGCCGCCAGGAGGTCCAGCTGTTCGATCAAGCCGAAGCCATGGGCGCCCAGGCCCAGCCGTTCAACGTCCAACGGTGCCAGCGCTCGGCAATCATGCTCGGAACCGAGTGGGACGCGGGCCATCGCGGCTCCAAATACCGCTTCTGGCGGGTGGCCTGCCCGGTTCCCATCGTCCGCAAGAACCCGGACGGGACTGAGGACATCATCGCTTGGAAGATGCCGGAATGCGGACATCGTGATACAGTGCGCTGTGAGGTCGATGCGGAGATCTAGAGCGGAAACGCCCTAGCTTCCTTCGGTCACTGGAGGACCTAGCCATGCCAGTCTGGTCGCGGATAGCGGCGGGGCTTGCCCTTGCGGTCACCTTGCTCGGATTTGCCGCCTTTAAGGCCTACTCGGAGAAGCTCGGGCCGATCGTCCAAGCGTATGGCACGACCTATTTCAACGGTGACGGTCCGCCGGCCGTGCCGGTGGCGTGCAAGTCCGAGAGCGAGATTCGGAGCGCGATTGCTCAGGTTCACGCGCAATACGACCACTTCGAGGGCCACAGTCTGCAAGCATTCGAGGAGCGGGCAACCTATCTCAAGGGCTTGCCGCCGCTTCGCGTCGACACGCTCTATGTCATCACCGAGGACGATCAACTCCGGGACGGCAGGATGGTGCTGTTTATCGGTCTCCGGTCGAACTGCGTGAGCACGGTGTTCAGCTTCCCGGCGCGGCTCTATCGGGAGCTTACCGTCACATCAGGAGCCGCTTAGCGGGGCAGGTGATCCCGAAACTGCCAGCAGGCGAACTTCTCTATGCCGTGGGCGACATCCACGGTCGGGCCGATCTGTTGGCCAATCTTCTCTGCCAGATCGAGGCCGATGCCACCGCGCGCGCGGCGGCGAACACAACACTCGTCTTCGTCGGCGATTATGTGGATCGCGGGCCGGACTCACGTGGCGTGGTGGAGATGCTGCTCCACGGTCTGCCGGAAGGCTTCGACGCACAATTTCTCAAAGGCAATCACGAGGCGATGCTGCTCGACTTCGTCGAGACCCCGCGGCGGCTCGATCATTGGCGCATGAACGGCGGCGGCGCGACCATGGAGTCCTATGGGGTCGACGTCGCCGGCCTCGTCGCCGCCAAGGCGTCCCCCGAAGCCTGGCACGCGGCCTTCACCGCCGCGCTACCGAAGTCGCATCTCAATTTCTACAAGTCTCTCCGTCTGTATGTCCGCGCCGGCGACTATCTCTTCGTCCATGCCGGCATCCGCCAGGGCGTGCCGCTCGAGGCGCAAGACGAGACCGATCTCATATGGATCCGGCACGAATTCCTCGACGCCACCGAGCCGTTCGGCCTTGTGGTCGTGCATGGCCATACGCCGGTCGACGCGCCGGACATGCGTCCAAACCGGATCGGCATCGACACCGGCGCGGTGTTTAGCGGCCGGCTGACGGCGTTACGGCTGCAAGGTGGGGAACGGGGTTTTCTGCAGACCTGAAATCAGGTCCGCGTCTCATCAGGTTCGAGTCTCGGGCGAGTCGGACACGAGCCCGCGCAACCGGCTGGTTAGACTGCCGCCGGATTTGCCCCCGTCGCGCTTGGCTCGGCGGGCGGCGAAGCGCTGGGCAAGGCCGCCTCTGGGCGCCTCGGCCTCTTCCTGCGCGTCTTCTTCGACGTCGTGCTCCTCGGCTGCCAGCGGCGCCTCGGCTTCGGCGTATTCCATCTCGACCGTCTCTTCGACGACACCCTCGATAAATTCTTCTTCCATCTCGGGCTCTTGCGCGGCGCCGTTGCCGCGATGGGCGTCGCGCCAATCGGTCTCTGGCTGGGCGACGGCCTCCTGCTCTTCGAAGTCCTCCTCCACCGAAGTCTCGTCGTAGTTGGCGGCCATCTGCGGCATGGACGACAGGCTCGTCCCCATGGGTTGCCCTTGCGCGGCCTGGCCGCGCGTGGCGTTCAGAATCTGCGAGGCAAGGCTGGTCAGTTCGCGGCGCAGGAAGGCGTTCTCTTGCGCACTGGTCTTGGCGCGGCCGAGCTCCTCATGGACGCGCGACAACTCGGCGGCAAGCCGTTGGCTCTCGGCCAGCGCCCGGCCATCGGATTTGGCGGAACCGCGTCCGGCCGCGGCGCCACCGCTTTCCAGCGTCATCCGCAAACGGTCGATATCGGCGCGCTGATTATGCACGGTGCCGCGCGCGATCTTGAGGGCCTCGGATTGGGAGGCCACCGTGTTGCGCAGCTCGGCATTGACGGTTTCGAGTTCCGTCAGCGCCTTCTTCGCCGCCTTCAACCGGGCGTCGAGATCCGGCAGTCGCCGCTTGATCGTCTGCTGCAGGACGCGGTTGGCGTTCTCGCTTTCCTGGAGCTGGCCTTTGACGCCGCCAAGCTCGGTGTTGAGCACTTGAATCTCGACGCGACGCTTATTGGCCTCGATCAGCTCGCGGGCGGCCTTCTCCTTGGACTTGTCGAGGGCGACCTCGACCTTGCGCAGCTCGATGGCGAACTCGGCGCGCAGTTGATCCTTGTCGGCCTGGATGTCGGCGAGCGACATCGGCATCGTCGCTTCAAGCTTGCGGGTGGTGAGCTTGACCGCGCGGTTCCACAGTGGCGGGGCGAGCATGAGGGCGAGCAGGCATCCTAAGAAGAAGCCCAACGCCCCGAACATGAACCACTCGATCATCGGTGCTTCCCGAAACTAGCGCCCACGCGTCACTCTATCCGACGCTTCTCGGGCAGGCCTAAGCGAACCGGGCGCCATTTCAGGGCACCCGCCAGACCGGTCCGCTTCCATAGCCCCAATCTAGAACGGATTCCAGGTGGGCTGCCGGGTATATTTCAAGTAGCCAACATTTGCGCCAAGCCTAAGGCCGACGCCGGAGCGGATCGGGGCCAAAACGACATTGTCCCGGGACAAATAGGTAATGCCCACGCCGCCGATGAAATAGGCCGATCCGTCGACCCCGGCGAAGGTGTTGAAGATCTCGCCGGGGCTGCGAAGGTCATAGACCAGCACCATGGTCTTGGAGCCCTCCGCGCCAAAGTCATAACCGATCGAGGGGCCCTGCCAGAAGACGTGATGTTGGCCCGCATCCTTGGTGTAGAGCACGCCTTCGCCGTAGCGGAGACCGGCCACAAAGGCGCCGCCCGCCTCCTCGCCCAAAATATAGCCGTTCGGCCTGCCGTAGCGCGAAAAGGCATGTTCCACGACCTTGGCAAAGCCGACGGAGACCTTGCCAAAGACGCGGTGACCCGTGCCCTTGATCTCGTCCATGGAGAAAGTGCCGTCGCCGCTGTCCGGTAGCTTTTCCGAGGCGTAGCCTTGCGCTTCGTAGGTCTGCTCGGCGCCAGGGCTCCCTTGGCCGGGGCTGTATTCGCCATAGGGTGTATCGCCGTTGGGCTGCGGGGTGATCACCATCGGTGCGTCTTGCGCCGATGCGGATGCGGTCGACAGGACGGAAACGAAGATCGCCGCAGCCGCGGCCATCGCAGTGTTACGGATACGCATGACGAGTGCCCCTTGACGAATGGCCTTTGGGCTCGCGGCCGGCATGGTCCACCGGCGAAGCGAGGCTAGGGCCCCATGACCCCGATAATTTACCTAAACCGTTACCAAACTGTGGTTGGGTTACCGGGGCGTTAAAAGGCGTGCAGGCCACCGACACTGTTCGGCCAATTATTTTTACCCGGGTATATTGACGGGCTGTGTTTTACCCGGGTAAAACCCTCTCGACCAACGGGGGTTCTAAAAATGTCGCAGCCACAATCCTGCACGGCGTTTCGCGGTCAGGTTCGCATCGCTTCGGGCCCTTTGCCCGAGGTGGCGCTGAAAGCGAAAGCGGTTCTCGATCAAGACGAGACTGCGCCGATCCTTATCTTCGATGACGCCAGCGCCCATCCGGTCGAGGTGGACTTTCGTGGCACGCAAGCCGACGTGCTGAGCCGCCTCGAAAAGAATTCACACACCAGAGATCCGGCCGCCGAACCGCGTCGCGGCCCGGGGCGCCCGAAGCTGGGCGTCGTCGCGCGGGAGGTGACGCTGCTGCCGCGGCATTGGGATTGGCTCGGCAAGCAGCCCGGCGGGGCCTCCGTCGCTTTGCGCAAATTGGTCGAGGAGGCGAGGCGCGGCAGAGGGGAGCGCATTCGCCAGGCCCAAGAGGCGGCTTACCGCTTCATGGTTGCCATGGCCGGCAACGAAGCCGGATTCGAGGAGGCGGTACGGGCGTTGTTCGCGGGCGACCGGGTGCGCTTCGTCACGGAAATCGAGGCGTGGCCGCCGGATGTGCGCGCGCACGCAAACCTCTTGGCCGAGCGGGCTCTAGAGGGTCAGCCTGACCTGACGGCCCCAGGCAATGAAGCTCGGATTTCGTAACGCCTCCGCCGTCTTGCCGTAGAGAAGGCGCTCGCCCTTCGGCATCGACCACATGACCGCCAGCGGCCTCGAGCACGGCTTGGCCGGCCGCGGTGTCCCACTCCATGGTCGGCCCGAAGCGGGGGTAGACGTCCGCCTTGCCGCGAGCGACCTCGAGGAACTTGACCGAGGACCCGGCGCCGGCCCGCTCGGCGATATTGAGACCTTCGAGGAATTTCTCCGTCTCGGGGTCGAGATGCGAAAGGCTGACCAGCGCCGTCAGACCGTTGTCGTCGCCGGCGCGCGCGTGTAGCCGGGACTGGGAGAGGCTGGCGAGATCCGCGCCGTGAGCATTGGGGGCGAGCTCGGCTTCGATCGCCACGCCGTCGGCCGTGGTCACCGCCAAAAAGGAGCGGGCGGGGGCATAGACCAGGCCGAAGCGCGGACGGCCCTCTTCGATGAGGGCCACATTCACGGTGAAGTCGGTGCGCTTCTTGATGAATTCCTTGGTGCCGTCCAGCGGGTCGACCAAAAAGAACAGCGGTCCGAGGGGCGCCGAGCGGTCGGCGGCCGTTTCCTCGGAGACGACCGGGATGCTCGGCGCCAGCTCGTGCAAGGCCTTGAGGATGATGACCTCGGCGTCGCGGTCGGCCTTGGTCACGGGTGAGTCGTCGTCCTTGAGCTCAACGTCCAGCGGGCCGGCATAGTGCGCCATGATGGCGGCGCCAGCCTTGGCGGCGGCATTGGTGAGGACCGCGGCGGCGCGGCCGAGATCGAAGTCGCCGCGGGTATCCGTCGCCGGCGCGGTTGTGTGTCGTGGTGCTGACAAGGCAAGATGCTCCAAAGGGGATGCTGATTCGTTTTTGCGCTTTCGCGGCAGTTCCGGTGTTCGTGACGATGCGCCCCTCCTGTAACAGAAATTCGTGCACGGGCCACGTCAACTCCGCGGGAAAAGAGCGGAAGCGAAGGAGGAGGCTATGACTGAGCCGATCGCACTCGGCGATCTTGAGCTTGCGGCGCTTGTTTCGAGCCGCATTTGTCACGACGTCATCAATCCGGTCTCGGCGATCTCCAACGGCTTGGAAATGCTGGCCGAGGAGCCGGACGACGAGATGCGCGAGGCGGCTATGGACCTCATCCGCAAGAGCGCGTTCCAGGCCTCCGCCAAGTTGCAGTTCGCCCGCCTCGCCTTTGGCGCGGCCGGGTCCGCCGGAGCGGAGATCGATCTGCGCGACGCCGAGAAGGTGGCGCGCGATTTCGTGCAAGGCACCGGCAAGCACGAGGTCCTGTGGCAAGGGCCGGCCGTCACGCTGCCGAAGAACAAGGTGAAGCTCCTGCTCAATCTCTTGGCGCTCGGCGTCGTCGCGCTCCCGCGCGGGGGCACGATCAGCGTGGAAATTACGGGGGCGCCTCCCGAAGTGGGCTTCTCCATCCATGCCAAGGGCACCAGGGCGAAACTTGGTGAGCAGACCGAAAGCCTGCTGGCAGGGGCCAATGGCGTCGAGGTCGATGCCCACTCGATCCAGCCATACTATGCCCGCCGGGTGGCGACGGCGGCCGGCATGACCGTGACCACCGAGTCCCGAGACGAAGAGGTCGTGTTCAAGGCCGCCTAAGCCCCGATATTCCGCCGCTCCAAGGCCGAATTCTCACGCTGGTCAACGGAACGTAAACCAGAATCCGCCGACAATCGTTGCCCAAGCATATGCGGGGGGCATGAGGCGCGAATCGTCCCGATTTCGCGTCAAGGGTGGGCAATGGACGAGTTGCTGTGTGAGTTCCTGACCGAGACCGGGGAGAGTCTCGACCAAATCGACGTGGGGCTCGTGCGTTTCGAGCAGGAGCCCAACGACGCCGATATGCTCAATTCCATCTTCCGGCTGGTCCACACGGTCAAGGGAACGTGCGGGTTTCTCGACCTGAACCGGCTCGCCAAGCTGGCCCACGCCGCCGAAACGCTCATGGGCCAATATCGCGACGGCGGGTCCGTCACGGTCGAGGGCGTCAGCGTCATCTTGGCCAGCATCGACCGCATCAAGGAGATCCTGGCCGGGATCGAGCGCGACGGGGCGGAGCCGCCAGGGTCGGACGCAGATCTCATCGGCGCGCTGCAAACCCTCGCCGAGGGAGGCTCCGCCGGGTCAGGTCGACGGCCGATCCGAATGGGACAAGCCGGATGCCAGGCCGGCCGGGCCGGGTGGCGTGCCACCCATTCATGCGACGCTGGACGAATTGGAGCGCGCCTGGCGCGAGGCGCCGGGTCCCGATCCGGTGCCCGTACCCGAACCTAAGACGACGTCGCCTGACGGTGAGGATCGCGAGTCGGTTGCCGAGACCGGCGGCAAGAGCTTGGTGGCCCGGGCGCAGACTGTGCGTGTCTCCGTCGATACGCTGGAGCATTTGATGACGACGGTGAGCGAACTGGTGCTTACCCGCAATCAGTTGCTCGACATCGTGCGCCGCACCGACGACAGCGAGTTCAAGACGCCTCTGCAGCGGCTCTCCACCGTCACGATGGAGCTGCAAGAGGGCGTGATGAAGGCCCGCATGCAGCCCATCGCCAATGCCTGGCAGAAGCTGCCGCGGCTGGTGCGGGAGCTGTCGCTCGATCTCGGCAAGAAGATCGAGCTCGACATGACCGGCGGCGAGACCGAACTCGACCGTCAAGTTCTCGAGATGATCAAGGATCCGCTCACCCATATGATCCGCAACGCAGCCGATCACGGGCTGGAGGAACCGGCGGAGCGGGTGCGGGCCGGCAAGCCTGAACTCGGACGGATCGCGCTCAGTGCCTTCCAGCAGGGCGGCTATATCGTCATCGAAGTGCGCGACGACGGGCGCGGCCTGGATGCGCAGAAAATCCGCGCCACGGCGCTGGAGAGCGGCCTCACCACCTTGGCCGAACTCGACCGCATGAGCGACGCCGACATCTGTAAATTCGTGTTCAAGCCGGGGTTTTCAACCGCCAGCAGCGTCAGTGAGATTTCGGGCCGCGGCGTCGGCATGGATGTGGTCCGCAACAATATCGAGCTGATCGGCGGGACGGTCGATCTGGGATCGACCTCGCCCGACGGCACCAATTTCGTCATCAAAATTCCGCTGACGCTGGCGATCATGGCCGCGCTTATCGTCGAGGTGGCGGGCGAGCGCTTTGCCATTCCGCAGTTCAGCGTGGTCGAGCTGGTCCGCGCCGGCGCGGCCGCGGGCCATCCCGTCGAGATGATCAACGACAGCGCGGTGCTGCGCTTGCGCGACAAGCTTCTGCCATTGGTCGATTTCGCTCAACTGCTGGGCCTCAAGACCGCGAGCGCCAGCCCCGAGCTGATCCGCGACACCACTCTCACCGCCGTGGTGATCCAGGTCGGCGCCAGCCTGTTCGGCGTGCTGGTCGACAAGGTGTTCCGCACCGAGGAGATCGTGGTCAAGCCGATGTCGAGCGTGCTGCGCCATGTGACCATGTTCTCCGGCAACACCATCCTCGGCGACGGCAGCGTCATCATGATTATCGACCCCAACACTTTGGGCGCGATGGTGGGCTCGGTCGATGTCCAGGCGGCGCTGGCGCGTGAGGCCGGCGTGGACAAGGTGGAAATGACTGAGGTGCGGACCGCGCTGCTTCTGTTCCGCGCCGGGTCGGCGACCTTGAAGGCCGTGCCGCTGTCCCTGATCACGCGGCTCGAGGAAGTCTCGGTCGAGGCCATCGAGCGCTGCAATGGCAGCGACGTGGTGCAATATCGCGGCGCGCTGATGCCGCTCGTCTACATGCAAGCCGAGCGCGCGCCGGTTCAAAAGGGTGTGCAGCCGGTGCTGGTGTTCACCGAGGCCGGCCATCCGGCAGGGCTCGCCATCGACGAGATCGTCGACATTGTCGAGGTGCCGTTGACCATCGACCTTCAGGCAGACACGCCGGGCGATAATCGGCGCCGCCATCATTCGCGACAAGGCGGTCGAGATGGTCGACGTGTCGCACTATCTCGGCGAAATTTTCGACCGGAATCGCGGGCACAGGCTGGAGGACGTCGAGCGTGAGCTCAAGCTTCTGCTTGTCGACGACAGCCAGTTCTTCCGCGACATGCTGGCGCCGCTGCTCACGGCGGCCGGGTACGAGGTGACGCTCGCCGCATCGGCCGAAGAGGCGCTGGCTCTCAAGGCCAAGGGTGAACGCTTCGATCTCGTCGTCAGCGACATCGACATGCCCGGCATGGACGGTATTGCCATGGCCAAGCGGATCAAGGCCGATCCCGAATGGGCCAAGGTGCCAATGGTCGCGCTGTCCTCCTATTCGAATCCAGGCCTCATCGAGAAGTGCCACGCGGCGGGCTTCGAGAGCTATGTCGGGAAGTTCGACCGTCAGAGTTTGATGCATGCGCTTCAGGAATGCTTCAAGGGATGGGGAGCGGCGGCATGAGTTGCGACGACAATTACGATCAGGCCGCCGAGGGCTTCGTCACCGTGGTGACCGGTGGTCAGCTGTTCGGACTGAGGCTCGATCGCGTGCGCGACGTATTCGTGCCGCAGGGTCTCTCCGCCGTTCCGCTCGCGCCGCCGGAGGTGGCCGGGCTGCTGAACTTGCGCGGGCGCATCGTCACGGCGGTAGATCTTCGCCGGCGCCTTGGGCTGCCGCCCCGCGGCGAGGGGGAGCCCACGGTCGCGGTCGGCATCGAGGACCGCGGCGAGCTTTACGGGCTCATCGCCGATCGCGTCGGCGACGTGTTGTGGCTGAAGCCGTCGAGCTTCGTAAGCCAATCCGGCCAATCTCGACCCGCGTTGGGCCCAGCTATGCGCCGGCGTGTACCGGCTCGACGGCGCGTTGATGGTGGTACTCGATGTGGACAAGGTACTCGACTTCAGTCAGTTCGGCGCGGCCGCCTAAGAGCGAGCTCTAGGGCGGATTTCGCAGAGGAGGATGTATGAAACATTGTTTGGTCGTGGACGACAGCGCCGTCATTCGCAAGGTGGCGCGACGGATCCTCGATGAGCTGAGCTTTTCGTCGTCGGAGGCGGAAAATGGGCACGTGGCTCTCGAACAATGCCGCGAGTCGATGCCCGATGCCGTGCTGCTCGACTGGAACATGCCGGTGATGGACGGCATCGCCTTTCTCGTGGCGCTCCGCAAAGAGCTCGGCGGCGACGAGCCCAAGGTGATCTTCTGCACGACGGAGAATGACGTGGAGCATATCACACGCGCCATCTACGGCCGGCGCCAACGAGTACATCATGAAGCCCTTCGATCGTGACATCGTCGAGGCCAAGTTTCACGAGGTCGGGCTGATCTAGCCCGGGCGAATGATTACCGACGGCCAGGGCGCCATCGTCCGAGCAACGACGGCTCCGGCGGAGCGAGCGCCTGCCGAAAAACCTGTCAGGGTCATGATCGTCGACGATTCGGCGGTCGTGCGCGGCCTCGTCGCGCGCTGGCTCGAAGAGGAGCCGGGGCTCGAGGTCGTGGCCCGCCACGCGAACGGCAAGCTTGCCGTCGAGGACGTCGCGCGCAGCGCGCCCGACGTGGTCCTGCTCGATATCGAGATGCCGGTGATGGACGGCATGGAGGCTTTGCCTCTGCTGCTCGGCGCGCGCCCGGACGTCCGGGTGCTGATGGTCTCCACGCTCACCAAGCGGAATGCGGAGATCAGCTTCAAGGCCCTGGCGCGCGGCGCACTGGACTATGTGCCGAAGCCCGAGACCAATCGCGAGATTACGACGCTTCCGGACTTCCGCGACGAGGTGATCCGCAAGATCAGGGCGCTTGCCACCGCGCATAGACCCGGCTTCCCGCGCTGCCGAGGCCGCGCGGCCGGCGGCGCCGTTCAAGCAGCGGGCGTTCTCCCTCGTGCCGCCGCGGGTCATCGCCATCGGCAGCTCCACCGGCGGCCCGCAGGCGCTGACCAGCCTGTTCCAAGCGCTCTCGCCGGCGCTCCACGCGTACTCCGGTGCTGATCGCGCAGCACATGCCGCCGATGTTCACCACGATCCTTGCCGAACGCCTGGCGCGGGATGCCGGGCGCGAGACGAAGGAAGGGGTGGATGGGGAGCCGCTTCAGCCCGGCACGATCTACGTGGCGCCGGGCAACCACCACATGACCGTGCATGGCTCGGGGCCGTCGCGGCTTGGGTATCACCGACGGACCGCCGGTCAATTTCTGCCGGCCCGCCGCCGATCCGCTTGTTCGCGAGCGTGGCCGCAAGTTTCGGCCCGGCGGCGCTCGGCATCGTGCTGACCGGCATGGGCCAGGATGGCGCGGCCGGCGCGCGGGCCATCGCCGATGCGGGCGGCAGCGTGATTGCCCAGGACGAGATCCTCGAGCGTGGTGTGGGGGATGCCGGGCGCCGCGGCCGCGACCGGCGCCTGCGCCGCGCTTCTGCCGCCGGCCGGGATCGCAAGCGCGGCGCGCGATGCTCATCCGTGGACAGCGGCCATGATGACCCACGAGTATAATCTGCTGCGCCGCGTCCTGAAGGAGCGCTCGGGCATCGAGTTCAGCGAGGACAAGATGGACCTCGTCGAGGCCAAGCTGCGGCCGCTTGCTGAGGGAGTTCGCGTTCCCGTCATTCGCCCATCTCATGCTGGCGTTGACGAAGCCGAGTGCCGATCGGCTTGCGGACGCGCGTGGCCCAGAGCTGTCGCGGTGCAGGAATCCTATTTCTTCCGCGACAAGACGCCGTTCAACTATTTCAGCGACGTCATGCTGCCGCGGCTCATGGCGCGGCGCCGCGCCTCGCGCCGCATCAGGATCTGGTGCGCCGCCGCGGCAAACGGCCAGGAGCCCTATTCGCTCGCCATGCTCGATCGCCGAGGCCGGCCACAAGCTCGCCGGCTGGAGCGTCGAGATCGTGGCCACGGATTTCTCCGAGGCGGCGCTGCTCCGGGCGCAGGACGGGGGCCTACAGCCAGTTCGAGGTGCAGCGCGGCCTCCCGGTGTCGCTGCTGATCAAATATTTCCAGAAGGCGGACCGGGGCTGGCAGATCAAGCCGGAGATCCGCGCCAAGGTGGCCTTCCAGGAACACAATCTCCTGGACGACTGCCAGGAGTTCGGCACGTTCGACGTCATCTTTTGCCGCAACGTGCTGATCTATTTCGACGAGTACCTCAAAAGCGCGCCGTGCTCGGGCGCCTCTCTGGACAGCTCGCCAGCGACGGCTATCTCGTGCTCGGCGCCGCGGAGACGACGACCGGGCTGTCATCCGACTTCATGCCGGTGCCCGAACGTCATCACGGCATCTTCTGCTTCACGCCGGCGGCGGCCGAGCGGGCGGAGGAGGCGGCCAGCAAGCGCCGCCACCTCAAGATCGACAATATCGACAAGAGCGCGAATGGGCCGTCGTCCGGCGGTGGCGGCCCGATCGCCGACGGTACGGGCGGTGGCGGCCTTCCAGCTGTCTCCGTGGCGGATGGCAAGCGTCGCGCGCTGGATCTGGACCGGGAAACCGCCGATCTGCTCGAGGCGCGCGCCACGGCGCGGGGCTTGAGCGTGGCCAAGCTGTTGGCTGAGTTTGCGCTGAGCGGGGAGTCCGGCCCCCAGGATTGGCTGGCCCGAGACCTCAAGACGCCGGCGGGCTGAGCATTGCTCAGACCGAGCCTCGCCCCAGAGCCTTGCGTCCCAAAATGAAAGTGGCCGGGACGAGCCCGGCCACCAAAGCTTCTGAAACTGTTCTGCCCGACGAAGGCATCCCGCTTTAGGCTGCGGCTTCGTCGGACTCCGCCTCGTCATCGGGATTGCGCAGCACATAACCGCGGCCCCAGACCGTCTCGATATAATGCTTGCCGCCGGTCGCCGCCGCGAGCTTCTTGCGCAAGCTTGCAGATGAAGACGTCGATGATCTTGAGCTCCGGCTCGTCCATGCCGCCATAAAGGTGGTTCAGGAACATCTCCTTGGTCAGGGTCGTGCCCTTACGCAAGGAGAGCAGCTCAAGCATCTGATATTCCTTGCCGGTTAGATGAACGCGCTGGCCGTTAACATCCACCGTCTTGGTGTCGAGATTGACCTTGAGGCCGCCGGTCTGGATGACCGACTGGGCATGGCCCTTCGAGCGGCGCACGATCGCGTGGATTCGGGCGACCAGTTCGTCCTTATGGAAGGGCTTGGTCATGTAGTCGTCGGCGCCGAAGCCGAGGCCCCGGACCTTATCCTCGATGCCGGCAAGGCCGGAGAGGATCAGGATCGGGGTCTGGACCTTGCTCACGCGCAAAGTCTTCAAGACCTCGTAACCGCTCATATCTGGCAAGTTTAGGTCGAGGAGGATGATGTCGTAGTCATAGATCTTGCCAAGATCGACACCCTCTTCGCCCAGATCGGTTTTGTAGACGTTAAAGCCTTCCGACTGCAGCATCAGTTCGATGCTCTGGGCGGTCGCGCTATCGTCCTCGATCAGAAGAACCCGCATTTTAAATCCCCCGTATTCTCCGTATTCCTGGCTGTCCCCTGACCCAATACGTCGGACGCAGATTGGTTAATTCGAATCAACAAATTAATGGCCAATAGTTAACAAAAGCTAAGCTTCTGGCGAGCGCTAACCACGCCCGCTAACCATCTCTACACCAAGGGCGATCCGAGCATCCCTTAAATGCAACCCATATGGTTTACCGGGCCTTAAGGCCTGTCGCGCATGATCGGAGGTGAGGGGCAAAGGGGTCCGGTCCTGAATATGGCCTAGGTTCGCTTCGGGGGCGTATTGCTGAATTTCAGGCAATGGGCCCGTGAAGCGTGCCGCTGGCATGGTTATTGAATACTCCTTTGGGGGTCCGAGCAGGCTGAGGGTATTGAGTCATGAAGTCACGCGACGCAGTCATCCGCTTGAAGCGCTTCGAGGTCGACGAGAAGCGCCGCAAGGTCGAAGAAATTGAATCCATGATCGGCGAGTTCAACACGATGGCCACCGATCTCGACCGGCAGATCGCTATCGAGCAAGAACGCGCCGGTGTTTCCGACGTCAATCACTACGCCTATCCGACCTTCGCCAAGGCGGCGATCCAGCGGCGGGACAATCTGGCGACTTCGGTCGCCGGGCTTGAGGCCAAGCTGGCTGCCGCGCGCGGCGATCTGGACGAGGCGATCGAGGATCTGAAGAAGATCGAGCTCCTGCAAGAGCGCGACGCGGAGCGGCTGCGGGTGGATCAGCCCCCGGTAGCGGCCGAGCTCCTCGCCGTCGGAGCCCATCGCGCCGCCAGCTAACGCGACAGACGGGTGTCGGGTTGAGCGCCGCGGCTTTCCGGCCGTCCGGCCACCTCGTAGGCCGAAGCTCGGGCCGAGCGGGCCGGGGGCCGAGGCGGGCAAGACCGCGTCCGGCGCCGGTGCTAATATCCCAACGATCTTTTTTGGAAAGGGCGGGAACGGGGCCATGCCGTCTTTCGATATCGTCTCCAAGACCGACCTGGAAGAGGTCGACAACGCACTCGCCAACATGACGCGCGAGATGAGCCAGCGATACGACTTCAAGAGACTCGCAGGCGAAGATCGAGCGGAAAGAGGCGGAGATCACCATCCATGCCGATGACGACCTGAAGCTCAAGCAGATGCACGAGCTCCTGCAGGGCCATCTGGCGCGCCGCAAAATCGACGCAGGCGCTATCGACTATAAGACGGTCGGAGAAGGCCGCCGGCCAGTCGGTGCGGCAGAAGGCGGTGGTCCGCCAGGGCATCGAAAAGGACGTGGCCAAGCGCCTCGTCAAAGAGAGTCAAGGACGGGAAGTTCAAGGTCCAAGTCGCCATCCAGGGCGATGAGCTCAGGGTCACCGGCAAGAAGCGCGACGACCTGCAGGCGGTGATCCAGTACATCAAGGAGCTTCCGATCGAGCAGCCGCTGCAATTCGTGAACTTTCGCGATTGAGTGTGAGCATGCTGCGGGGACAATTCTTGCCGAGGCCAGTCGGATCGCGCTCACCGCGACCGCCTTGTGCCTTGCCGCCTCGGTCTTGCCGCTTGCGGCCGGTCCGGCGGCAGCGCCAGCGTGGCATCGGAGGAGAGCGTCGGGGCGGTGCCGGCCTATAATACGACCCGCATGTCGATCGCCACCGCCAAGCCGGTCGACGCCTATGTGCTGCTCGGCGGCAGGATCAAGACCTGCTGGTTCAACCCGAACGATCCGCTGTTTCCCGACCATGTCTACCGCGCCGACGTCCAACCGGACGGCGGCAAGGTGAAGATCGTCATTCACGACAAACGCGAATCTCGGCCGCGCCGGCAAGTCCGCCTACGCCATCGATTTCACGCAGCAGGGCGCCGAATACGGTGGTCACCACCGAGAACCGGACGATGACGCCGGAGCAGGCCGCCAAGATGCAGTTCGACATCGACCGCTGGAAGTCGCGGCCAGACCAACTGCAGCAAGGAAATGCCGAAAGTGGTCGCCCAGCCGGCGGCGCAATAGCCTCGCCCTGACGAAGTCAGGTAACGGAAACGAAATGGCCGGGACGTGCCCGGCCATCGCGAAATCCATTACTCAGTGAAGGAGGCTAGCTGCCGCGATAATCCTGGATGCGGGTCGCGCGCAAGCCCGGCAGGCCGTGCTTGTCGATCGACCGCTGCCAGCTCAGGAACTCGTCCACGGTCAAGGTATAGCGCTCGCACGCCTCTTCGAGGCTGATCAGGCCGCCGCGCACGGCAGCCACGACCTCGGCCTTGCGACGGATCACCCAGCGCTTCGTATCCTTGGGCGGAAGATCCGCGACGGTCAGCGGACTGCCGTCGGGGCCAATCACATATCTGACGCGCGGCCTGTAATGCTCGGTCATCGTACTCAACACCACACCTACTCGATGAGCCTACTTCTACATTTGGCTCGAAAAGCCAATTTCGACTTGGACGCTACCAAGCGCCATTTAAGATTTGCCTAAGCTGGGCGGTAAAGGAACCCGCAAGGAAATAGCCAAAACTTGCTGAATTCACTGGGCTATCATTGGTCCTTATGGGGTCTGCCAGATCCCCTTGGGCTTGCTCCCGCCTTGCGTCCTAAGGGCCCGGTCCCTATGTTCAGGCCGCCCAGGGTGCTCAAGAAATTGGCGCGGGCCGGTCGCGGACTGTTTATAATAGCGCCGCGCCCAAGATTTCGCGCGGCCACGCCTTTCAGAAATTCGAGCAACCGACCTTTCGTCACATCATTGAAGCCGAGAATGCTTAACAGTCTGCAGCTATCAGGGCGGCCTGCCGATACAAGAGTGGTCGTGGCCATGTCGGGCGGGGTCGACTCCTCCGTCGTCGCGGCTCTGCTCAAGGCCGAAGGCTACGACGTGGTCGGCATCACGCTGCAGCTTTACGACCACGGCCAGGCGGTGGGGCGGAAGGGCGCGTGCTGCGCCGGCCAGGATATTCAGGACGCGCGCCGCGTGGCCGAGGCGCTTCAGATTCCCCATTACGTGCTCGACTACGAGGCCCGCTTCAAGTCAGCCGTCATGGGCGAGTTCGCCGACAGCTACCTCAACGGCGAGACGCCGGTGCCGTGCGTCGCTTGCAATCAGAAGATCAAGTTTCACGATCTGCTGGAGACGGCCGAAGGGCTCGGCGCCGCGGCGCTGGCGACCGGACATTACGTCAAGAGCCAGCCCGGCGAGACCGGCTGGGAACTGCACCGGGCGCAGGACAAGGACCGCGACCAGAGCTATTTCCTGTTCGCCACCACGCAGAAGCAGCTCGCCTTCCTGCGCTTCCCGCTGGGCGACCGGCCCAAGGAGGAGACGCGGGAAGTCGCGCGCGACTTCGGGCTCGCCGTGGCCGAGAAGTCGGACAGCCAGGACATCTGCTTCGTGCCGACGGGGCGCTACACGCAAGTGATCGAGCGCCTGCGGCCGGGGGCGGCGGAGCCGGGCAACATCGTGCATGTGGACGGCCGCGTGCTCGGCCGCCATGGCGGCATCATCAATTACACGATCGGCCAGCGGAAGGGCATCGGCGTGGCCGCAGCCGAGCCGCTTTACGTGGTGCGCCTCGATGCGGCGCGGCGCGAGGTGGTGGTCGGTCCGCGGGACGCCTTGCGGACGCGCACGCTCGTCTTGCGCGACGTGAACTGGCTTGGCGATGAGAATTTCGAGACGGCGGCGCGAGGCGGCGTCGAGGTGCTGGCGCGGATCCGGTCGACCGGACCCTTGCAGCCGGCGACGGTCAGCCTGGACCGCGACGGCGTCATCGTCGACCTTGCCCACGGCGAGGAGGGCGTGTCGCCCGGACAGGCTTGTGTGTTTTATGCCGCGACAGGCGGCGGGGAGCGGCTTCTCGGCGGCGGATGGATCAAGTCCGCCGATGGAGGAGCCTGGTTGGCCGAGAACGGTTTTGCGGCGCCTGCCTCGCGCGGGTCCGCGGAAGCGTTCGCGGCCGGGTCGCGTTAGTGCCGCGCGGACAAGCGGCGTGAAAGTCGGGGAGGTAGTGTTGGCTTCGAAAGCACTCGTGATGGACACGGATTCCGTGCGCCATGCGTATCGCCGCTGGGCGCCGGTCTACGATTACACATTCGGCCGGGTGGCCGAGGCGGGCCGCAGTCACGCGGTCAAGATCATCAACACGCGCAAAGGCCGCGTGCTCGAGGTCGGCGTCGGCACCGGCCTGTCGCTGCCGTGCTATGGCAGCCATCTCACCGTCACCGGCATCGACCTGTCGCCGGAGATGCTGGAGAAGGCGCAAGACAAGGTCACGCGCCACAAGCTCTACCCATGTGGACGGCCTGCACGAGATGGATGCGAGCGCGCTCGCCTTTCCGGACGAGAGCTTCGACACCGTGGTCGCCATGTATGTGATGACCGTGGTGCCCGATCCCGACAAGGTGATGCGGGAGCTGGAGCGGGTGTGCGCGCCGGGCGGCGAAGTCATTTTGGTGAATCATTTCAGCCAGGAAGAGGGCGTTCGCGGCTTTGTCGAGCGGAAGCTCGCGCCCTTCGCCGACCTCATCGGCTGGCACGCGGTGTTCGAGGTCGACCGGGTGCTGATCTGCGAGGATCTGCGGCTCGCCGAGCGCCGAGCCCTGAAGCCGGTCGGCCTTTTCACCATGCTCCGCTTCGTCAAGGAGCCGGGCTTCGGGATGGCGCCGCAAGCGGCTCGCGAGATGCTGTCGGGCGCCAAGTCTGGTGCCAAGGCGGGTGTGCGGGCGGGATCGCGCAGCGCGGAGCCGATACGGCTGCGGATCAAGTGGTCGGTGGGGCGCGGTCTCGTCCATGCCCGCCGTTTGCTTGACACCAATTACTGGCGGTCCCTATATCGCCGACTTCAAAGCCAATTGGCGGAATAGCCCGCCAATCAGGCCCACCCCATATATAAGGGGCAGGGCCGCAAGGCTTGGGGCGGAGTAGCTCAGCTGGTTAGAGCAGCGGAATCATAATCCGCGTGTCGGGGGTTCGAGTCCCTCCTCCGCTACCATTTATCTCCCTATGCGACGCTCATGAGATGCTACAGCTGCACAGCACGAGGACCGCGCCATGAAGCCCATTCATCCGATAAAGGTCTGCTTTGCCGCTGCCATGATTGCAGCGCTGACCATTAGCGTCGGCTTCGCCAGCGAGTGGACCGGCAAATACATGACCGAGGACACGAAGGGCAATCCGTTCAGCATCACGCTGACCGACGACGGCATTGCCGCCGGCGAGAAACATGGCACCGTCCTAAGCGGCACTTGGGCGGACGAAGGCGGCGCCGCCGTGATCACATGGACGACCGGCTGGACGACCAAGATCAGCAAGGACGGCGACCGTTACAAAAAGACGGCTTACCGTGCCGGCAGCTCGATGCAGGACGGCCCGACCCACGCGACCACCGCCGAGAAAATCGAATAGCGGTAGGCAACGGCCTCAGCTGACGTCGCACCGACTTGCCGAAAGTGATCGGCCTTCAAAATTCTGGCCGCGTTTGTTTGTGACACTGCCAACATGATTCGAATCACCGTTTCGACCGCCCTCATCTGTTTCCTCGCCCTGTCCGCCGCCGGTTGTGCCGTCGAGTTGCCGGGCTCGGCCCTTGGCGGGTTCCGCCTCGCGCCCCCGGACGAGGCCGGCAAGACCGATACGAGCGCGCCGCAGCGCCACTAGCGGATTGCCGTTTCCGCCGCTTAGGCGCGACTAGACCCCTCCGAGCCTGTCAGCCTGCCTCCGGACCAGGTTTCCGGAGCCATCGGCCCCGAGCCTCCGCGGGCGCTTGACCGCACCCTTTGCGCCCAGAATGCCTCAATCCTTCGTCAACCTTGGGGCGCTATGTCTAGGCTTCCGAACCGAGGAGGCCCGCATGGAGCGGAACGCAGCAGACGGTACAGCCGGGCGCAGATCATGCCGAGGCGATGCAGGAGCAGCTCCGCAATCTGGTGCGGACGCATCACGTCAATCTCCTGGCGCAGATCGACACGCTTGGCGAGATGCTCGCCAGCCTCGACGCGGCGGACGCGGCTTGCGTCGCAAGCCATCGCCGAGGCGGAGGGGCTTTGCGCATCAGATCAAGGGCGCCGGCGGCTCGATCGGCTTCGGCGATGTGAGCCGCGCCGCGACCGTCCTCGATGATCATCTCAAGAGCCTCGTCGCCCTGGGCGGCGATGTGACCACCAGTCAAATTCAGACATCGATCGAGCTCATTGGCGCTTTGCAGGGGGTCGCCAGAGAAACCACGCCGGAATCCTCGACGCTCTTCAACGCCGATCTCTCGCGCCGGTAATGCCGGGGGGACGGGCCCTCGACGCGCCAAGGGAACACTAATGTATTGATATAACGTAGAATTCTGGCCGTTGAGCGGCGTAGGGGGCAGCTTGAATAGTACATCGTTGAACGTTCTTCTCGTCGTCGACAATCAGGGCGACGCCGATCTCGTCATCGCCGAGCTGAAGCAGAGCCGCTACCGGCCAAAGGCGCTGCGCGTGGACACGGTGAGCGCGCTCAAGAGCGCGCTTCTCGAGCAGCGCTGGGATGTCATCCTGTGCGGCGACGGGGTGCCACAGTTCAACGGCCATGATGTGCTTCGCATCGTCCGTGACGAGCTGGCGGTGGATACGCCCGTCATTTTCATCTCCGGTGGCATCGGCGAGGAGACGGCCATCGAACTCATGCGGGCCGGCGCCCAGGATTACGTAGCTGAAGAGCAATCCCGCCCGGTTGCGGCTGGCGATCAGCCGCGAACTCGACGCGGCACAGACGCGCCGTGCCAAGAAGCTGGCTGACGAGCGCATTGACGACCAGAACCGGCTGCTCAACAGCTCATGGCCAGCGCGCCCGACGCGATCTATTTCAAGGATCTTGCAGCTTCGCTATCTCGGCCTGAACGAGGCCGAGTGCCAGCGTGCTGAACGCAGATCAGGTCGAGGATGTTCTCGGCCGGACAGCCGACGAATTTCTTTCGCCCGAACGCGCGCGGCGTTGGCGCGAAGAGGAAGAGCGAGGTGCTTGCCACCGGCGAGCCCCTGATCGATTCGATAGAGCGCATGGTCCGGCCGGATGGCAGCGTCCAGTGGTTCTCCATGACCAAGTCGCCGCTGCGCAACCGTGACGGCGAGATCAGGGGTTTGGTCGGCATCTCCCGCGACGTCACCGAGCGCCAGCTCAACGAGCAAGTCAGGGACGAGTTTGTCTCGACCGTGAGCCATGAGCTGCGCACGCCGCTCACCTCGATTGCGGGCTCGCTCGGCCTGCTCGCGGCGGGCGCCGCCGGCGCTCTGCCGGACAATGCCATGCATCTGATCAAAATCGCGCACGGGAACTGCGAGCGCCTGGTCCGCCTCACCAACGACATTCTGGATCTCCAGCACATCGACCGCGAGGCGATGGATCCGGACAACGAGCCGGTCAAGGTTCATGCGCCCTCGTCGAGAAGGCAATCGAGGCGAATAAGGGCTACGCCGAGACCTACGGCGTCACGGTCCGACTCGAGGGCAACGGCAAACGCGCGGTCGTGAATGCCGATGCGGACCGCCTGATTCAGGTGGTCACCAACCTGCTGTCAAACGCCATCAAGTTCTCGCCGCGCGGCGGTGAGGTGGTCGTCGCCGTCGCGTCCGGTCGCGGCGAGGTGCGAGATCTCGGTCCGCGACCACGGTCCCGGCATTCCGGAAATGCGCCAGAGGCCGCATCTTCGAGAAGTTCTTCCAGGTTGACGCAAGCGACTCGCGCCAGAAAGGCGGCACCGGGCTCGGCCTCGCCATCGTCAAACAGATCGTGGAACATCTCGGTGGCCGCGTCGGCTTCGAGCCGGCGCCGGGCGGCGGCACGATCTTCACCGTGATCGCTTCCGCTCGCCGAGGCTGCGGCCGAAAAGACACGCCGCGCTTCCTGATCCGCGTCACAGCCTTCGCTAGCCGCCAATCGCGCTGCTTACGGTGCCGCGCACACCCGACTTGCGGATGTCGAGGAGCCCGCTGAGCGGCGTGTAGCGTGAGACGCTGACCTTCTGATTCAGGGGGAAGGGCGAAGACTCCGATAGATCTTGATCTTGGCGAGCTGGCTGCGATCCGAGGGCTTGAACGTGTTCTGGAACTCCTTCGGCAGCGTGTCGGTCAGCGGGAGAATCTCGGTGACGACGCCGTCGGCGTCTCTCACGTCCATCGGTTATCCTGAACTTCCATGCCGGCTCGGATCGTGAAGAGATAGCGCCGCGGCAAGTAGACGAGCACATAAGGCTCGCCCGAGTAGATCGACAGGATGGCGTCGCCCGGTCGATAGACCGTTGCCAACCGAGGGAATCGTCGTGCCGATGGATCCGTTGACGGGCGAGTGCACCAGTCCGTCGGCATAGATGGACTGTAACTTGGTCAGGGCATCGTCGGCGTCGTTACGTGCCCGGTCCAGAGAGGTCAGCTCTTCCTTGAGCACATTGCCCTGCGTGAAGAGCGTCACGCGCTCGCGGCTTGCCTCGTAATTGGCGCGCAGCGCCTCCTCGTATCGCACCGAGGTGACGAATTTTCCCTCCAAGCAGATCTCGAATTGGCGGATCGCCTGAGCCGCCTCCACCTCGCGGCGCTCAGCCAAGCGGAGCAATTCCGTCACGCTCTCGGCCCGGACCTTGAAGTCCGTGATCTTGGCGATGATGTCGGCCTGCTTTCGTCGAGAGATCGGCGAGACGTTCGAGGAGCTCGGTCGACTGGAGCTTAAGCAGGGCGTCGCCCTTCTTGACCTCCTGGCCTTCCCTGACCTCGACACTTTCCACCCGCGCGATATAGGTGGTGGCGACGACATGCTGGTCGCGCAGCACCAGGCCGTCGGCGTTGAGCAGAAAGAAGTCGCCGAGCAAGTAGTTGGCGACGCCGATGAAAAACAGGCCGAGGAACAGAAGATAGATCGTCCGCCCGGCGCGGCCGCGCTCGACGCGTTTCTCGTTCGGGATGTTGTCTGGACGGAGACGCTTCCTGAGCGGCTGCATGGCTATCTCCGCACCCGATGTACCTTCTGAGGCACATAGGCGTCGCGATAGGAGGCGTCGAAGACCCACTCTTGCAGATAGGCGGCAAGCCGGATGAACCGCATGACCAGGCCATTGAAGAGGCTGTAGCCGGGCACGTAGGGCAGCAGCGGACCAGACTCTCAACCGCGGCGAGGTGAGGGCGGCCAGGACGAAGCTGAGACCGTCGAGCGCCAGCATGCCGACTTGCGCGCCGATCAAGATCATCACCGCGAGATCGCCATAGGTCGCGAAAAGCCACAGGCACGTAAAAGGGGAAAACGATGGCCGACAGGACGCTGAAGACGATGAAATCGAGTTCGTGCACGAGCTCGATCGGCCGGAACCTGCGGCTGAAGGGGTTCAGTAGAGAGGCGTGCTTGCGATAGCGAAGTCGGACTGCGTCGCGTTCCCAACGGAAACGCTGGCGCGTCAAAGCGCCGAGTGTCTCGGGGACGTCCGTGTAGCAAATCGCATCTGCGGCAAAGAGCGTTTTCCAGCCGGCCTCGCGGAGACGGAGCGTCACGTCGAGATCTTCGCCGCCGCCTGCATCAAGCCCGCCGACCCTGCGTCAGGGCCTGATGCCGAAACGCCCCGAAGGCGCCGGAGACGCAGGTCATCATGTCCGTCATGTTGGCGGCCTGCTTGCCTTGGGAAATGCTGATCAGATACTCGATGGCCTGAAACTGCGGTGATCAGGCTGTGAGTGGCGTTGCGCGGGACGATATTGCCGGCGATGCCGCCCACCCGCGGATCGGCGAAAGGCGCGATGATCTTCTTGAGTGCGTGCCGGTCGAAGGTGCAGTCGCAGTCGACATTGATGACGATGTCGCCGGTCGACTCGGCTAAAGGCGAGATTGAACCCCGCAGACTTGCCGGCGCGCATATGCGTGCAGTGGCCCTCCTTGATCAGGCCCCGCTCCTGCAGTTCGCGCAGCTTCTCCGGCATGCGGTCGGTCGAACCGTCGCTGATGACGATGATCTCGTCGGGCGGACGGCTCTGCTCGTACACCGAGTAGATGCAGCGTTCGATGGAGTCCTGTTCGTTGTGGCCTGCAATCACAACGGTCACGCGGCCGACATCCGGAGTGGTTTGAGATGGCCTTCCGGAGCGCCCGGAAACTCAATGCCGCTACGGCGACGAAGCCGAATGTGTACCGGGGAATCTCGAAAATCGCGACGAACCAGAACAGATGCAGCAGGCTGTCGCCACTCTGCGATGTCAGATAGTTGATGCCGTCGGAAGCAAGTTGCCACATCAGGAGAAATCCTCGGGGCCGAAGCCCTGGAACTTGACGCCGAGGTCATAGCGCAGGGATTGGCTCGCGCGCTCTCCAAGGAGATCGAAGTCGTCTCTCGCCTGCTCCAGGCTGAGGCCTGCGAGCAATGCGAAATCATAGGACTGGCCTTTGACAACGAGGTCGGTTGGGTCAAGCAGGGCGCGCAAATTCTCAAGGAAGAGATCGCGTATTTGCGCGAAGGTCCGCGCGCCGTGCTCCGAGACGATCTCCAATTCGTTGGGGTAGAAAATATTGAGGAGAGTGAAGGGTATCTACTCCTCGTTGAACTTCTTCGCCGCGGCGTTGAGGGCGACGACAAGCTCGAGCGGCAGATCGGCGAAGCGCAACGCTTGGCGCGTGTGACCGAGGAAAGCGCGGCCGTGTTGGGCGAAACCCTCGCCTTGGTCCGTGAGCTCATAGCTGTAGATATCGCGCGTGCTGGTGGCATCGGAGTTGACATGCCCGCCGCAATCTATGCAGACGAAACCGACGGCCGGATCCGAGGCGGCGTGGTCGCAATCCTGGCAGACGACCATGGTGCCCGGGCGATCGTAGTCGAAGCCGAAATGGGTAAGCTCTTTTCGGCATTTTGGGCAGATCAATTGTCGCCGCGCCGGAACTCGGCTTCAGGCCCCTGAAAGGCGCAACGGAAGTGGTGCAGATATTGCTCGTCGGTCAAATTCGAGGAACGGCACTTTCACGCATTCCTCGCGCACGTGCAGACGGGACGATTCACAGCGGGGACAGAAATTGAACCGGTCGAAGAACACTCGCCTCAACAGGCCTTGGCTGCAGAGCGCCTCGGCTTCGCGGATCACGAGACCTGCCGCTAGCGGCACGTCGTATGCCACGAGCTGAACGAGATCTCGCGTCGTAGCCGGCGGTCAGCGGGCGGTCGGACACGAAGAGGCGGCCAAGAAGCTGCTCGCCGAGATCCTCGCTGAACAGCAGATCCCGATTGAGCCGCTCGCGGCGATCTTGGAACTCGCGGATTACCCGGCCAAGTTGATCGGCGCCGGTCGACGCGAGCTTTGAACCGTCGATATCGGCAAGCCGCCCCAGCGTGCCGCCGAGGTCGATGATCGGCAGCACGTAAAGTGCCTTGGCCCGCCAAATGGCACCCAAAGCGTCGGGAGAGGCATGGACCTTCACCAGGATCCCATCGAAGCGGGGGTCGCCCAGCGTGGCCTGCATGGCGCGGGCGGAGAGGCGCTTGGTATCGATGTCGCCCGGCCAGGTCAGCAAGGTATAGCCGAGAGACTCGAACGGCGATTTCGGCTCCGGGGCGCTGCTCGGCGTGGCCAGGTGAGCTGTTGGTGGTATCGGCGGCGTCTCGGTATTCAGATCAGAAAGCTCGCCTTGCTCTTCGACCACGCGGCCGACCTGATAGATGTCGAGCGGCTTGGGCAGGACGAGATCGAAATTGTCGCAACCCTCGCGAATGGGCGAGCAGTCCTTCCACGTCGGCGGTGATGGCGATCAATCGCGGCACGGGGCGGCCGTCCGCCCGGCTCGCGAATGGCCGCCGCGACTTGCAGGCCGTCCATCTTGGGGAGATGGAAATCCAGACAGGGCCACGTCGTAGGTATTGCGGCGCAGGGCTTCCAAGAGCCTGCTCCCCGTCCATGGCGACATCGACTTGATGGCCGCGCTGGTTCAGCAGCAGCTTCAGCAGGTCCTGAGTGATGGGGCTGTCTTCCGCCAGCAGCACGCGGCGCCCCGGTCCCCCAACGGGGATCGAGTGACCGGTTCGTGCTCTCCCGGCTGGTCCGGAACCGCGGCCCGCTGAATCTCCGGTTCCGGCGGCTCTGGCTCCAGGCTGCTAGGCATGGCAGCGGTCATCGTCGCTTCGCCCCTAAGTTGTTGTCTTGCCCGCGAAAATAGAAGCGAATGGACAATATGGGGTAAATGAATGAAGCCGCTGGTTGCAGGCCGCCGGACCTCGCCGAAAATGGCTGGCTCGCGGACCGGTAAAACGCAGACCTAGGTCAGCAATAAGGGGCGCGCCGTCGCAAAAGGACGGGGCTTCAACTCCTTCGGATAGGAGCGGTCTTAAGGGGCGCGGAGGGCCGGTCAGCGCTCGATGCGGCTGATCTTCGATCCTTCGAGGGTCAGATTGTACATCAGGCCCTTCGGGTCGAGGACGAAGCCGATGACCGGCTGCGTGACCTTGTCGGTGTCGATGGAGCCGCCGACGCCGACGGTGATGATGGTCACCGAGCCGTCCACGCCGACCTTCCAACCGGCGCGCCGATGGAAGCTGTCGAGGGCGCTCTGGGTCATGAACATGATGATGACGGAGCGCTCCTGGACGCCGAGCTGGAAGCCGAACGAGGCGGAGATCAGGTTGTAATAGCCGGCCGGCCGCTTATCGACGATCAGCAGGCCCTCGCCATACTCGCCGCCGAGCCCGAAGCCCGCCTTGACCACCGAGGGGAACACCAGGATGCCGGCGGCCTTGTTGGCGAGTTCTTGCGCGCCGCCGATTTGGCGGACGAAACTGTGCAGCGTCTCGTTGGCATCGTGATCGATCTCCGGCCCGGAGGCCGCGTGACGCGCGTGGACGGCGCCGACGGCGAGCGCGCCGAAGGCCAGCATGGCGACAAACAGATTGGCGAACAGGATTTTCATGCGCAGAAATCCTCCCGATTGGGCTCCCCCGCCACCCGATAGCTTCCACCTAGACGGGTATTGTGGCGGTTGCGAGCCCGCCGTGGGGCTAAAATTCAGCGGGCGATGCCGGTCAGGAAGATGAAACCGGAATAGCCGCTGCGGATCTCGCGCTCGACGATTCCGATCTTTTCGGCGGCGACCGCTTCGGCATGGGCGGCGAAGACGGTCTCGATGGTGTCCGGCGACAGGCTGAGCACCGGGAAGGGGCGGTCCGCGACCACGTAGCCGGCCGAGCGCACGAGAAAGGCGGCGATCAAGGCGCCGCCGGGTTTCACGCAGCGGGCGAACGCGGCGCAGGCCGCCTCGAACTCGTCCTGCCGCTCGGTGATCGACTCCGCGCAGAAAAACATGGTGGCGGCATCCCAGCGGCGCTCGGGCAAATCGAAGATCGAGCCCTGCTCGATCATGGCCTTGCTCCGCAGGAGAGGGATAGGATTTTCGGGCAGATCATGGCCAGGCCCATAGGCCTGGCGCGTCGTTGCCCAGAAATGCCGCCATTGCGGCCGCATTTCGTCCGCACCAAGCTCGGCCTTGAGCCAGTCGACATTGCTTTCGGCATATTCCCACGCCGTCAACCGGGCGGCGCGGGGCAGGGCACAGAAGAAGGGAATGAGATTGGGGCCGGTGCCGACATCGACAATGTCGAGGTCGGCGCCCAGCGGCGGCGCCTGCTGAATAGCTTGCACCGCGCAGCGAATGACGTCGTCGTCGTCCGGGTGTGGCTCGCCGTAATAGTGCTGGAAATAGGCTTCGGAATCGAAGCTGCCCCACTGATAGTCGGCGTTGCCGGCAGGTGGACGGGCAGGCGATGTCTGTTGTGTCTTGTCTTGAGGCACGGACGCCACCTTTTGCGAGGTCGTGATCTTAGGTTTCGCGGAGGCGGACGCCGAAGGCAAGTGCCGATAGCGCTGGCGTCGAGGTTCAGCGCGCTCAGTTGCCGCCGGCCACGGCGTGTATCGGCCCCGATCTCGCGTTTGGGAGGCTGCGGCCTCGTAGGTCCCGAGAAAGTCGACCATCTCGACCACCGGGAGCGGCCTGGAGAAGTAGAAGCCTTGCATCTCGGTGCAGCCGAACCGCGTCATCATGACCGCTTCGATACTCAGTCTCGATGCCCTCGGCGACGATGTCCATGCCGAGCGCGCGCCCGAGAGTCACCACCGACTTGACGATGGTCTTCGAGCTGTCGACCCTCGACATGTTGCTGATGAACGAGCGGTCGATCTTGATCGTGTCGAACTGGAAATTGCAGAGATAAGACAGGCTGGAATAGCCGGTGCCGAAATCGTCGAGCGCGGTCTTGAAGCCCATGTCGCGAATGGCGGCGAGAATGTTGCTGACGCGTTCGCTCGCTTCCAGCAGCACGCCCTCGGTAATCTCCAGCACGAAGCGGCTCGGATCGACGCCGTGCTTGACGATGAGCTGGCGGAGCATCGTTTCGAGGTCGACATGGCGAAACTGAACCGGGGAGAGGTTCACGGACACTTGCAGGTCGGGCCAGAGCTTCGAGTCGGTCATGGCCCGGCTCAGGACCCATTCGCCGATCTCGGGCAGGAGGCCGGCATTCTCCGCGATGGGGATGAACTCGGCCGGCGGCATGCTGCCGTAAAGCGGGTGATGCCAGCGCAGGAGGGCTTCCACACCCATGACGGCGCCGGTGCTGCACGAGATGATCGGCTGGTAGTGGAGGTCCAGCTCCTCGTTCTCCAAGGCGGCGCGCAGGTCCAGCTCGATGGACCGCCGATGCTCGACCTGCTCGGCCATTTCATTGGTGAAGAACACCGCACGGTTACGGCCCTGGCTCTTGGCCTCGTAAAGCGCGATATCGGCGTGGCGCATCAGTTCGTCGGCAGTGGCGCCGTTGTCCGGGGCGACGGCAAGACCGATGGAAGCGGTCACGCGAATGGACTGGCCCCTGATGGCGAAAGGCGAGGCGAAGGCCTGCGCGATCCGCTCGGCGAGCACCGGACCGGCGTCCGGACCCGCGGGCGCGCACAGAATGACGAATTCGTCGCCGCCGAAGCGCGCGAGAAAGTCGTGCGCCCTGAGCCGCGTGTCGAGGCGCTGGGCGACGGCCTTGATCAATTGGTCGCCCGTCTCATGGCCCAGCGTGTCGTTGATGTCCTTGAAGCGGTCGATGTCGATATAGGCGGCGATCGCCCGCTGGCCATTGCGTCTGGCGATGTAGCTGCTGAGGAACTTCTCGATCTTCTCGACCATATGGACGCGGTTGGGCAGGCCGGACAGGGCATCGTGCTTGGCTTCGTGCCGGGCCTCGAATTCGCGCTGAGCAAGTGCGGCCGAGGCCCGCTTGAGGCGGCCGAGCATGGTCTTGGACAGGAGACCGGTGAGCAGAACGGCAAACGCGACCAGTGGCAGGATGATCGTCAGCAACACGCGGCCGGGCTGGCGCGTCGTCCAGCTCAAATAGCCGGCCGACACGCCGTCATCGCTGACGAAGGGTTCGGAGACCACGGCTACGTCTTCCTCGCGGCTTTGGTCCCAATGCCAAATCGGGAAGGAGCAGCGAGCGGCCAATCTGGGAGACGAACTCCTCGTCGATGTAAGTGACGCTGAGCAGAAGGTTGGGCGTACCCTTTAGAAGGCTCATATCGATGTTGGGGACGATCGTCATCCCAGCAACAACGGCTGGGCGACCGTCTACCGACACGATGTGCCCGGCCCAGCGCGCGACCTGCACGCCGATCAGGACGTCATAGCGGTTCTTCGTCTCGCTAAACATATCGGGGCGGGCTCTGAGCAGCGAGTTGTCGCCGTTTCCTGATCTCGTTGATCAGCGCCTCGAGGGCGGGGCGGCGGCGCTCGAACGCAGATGGGTCCTCGCGCTGCGCTTCCGACCAGGAGAAGAGCGGCTTATCCTTGCCATTGAGGATGTAGACCTCGTCCTGCCCATAGGTCTCGGTAAGGAAAATGCCGAAATTGGCGTCGGTGAATTCGAGGTCGATGGAGTCATCGGTGATCTTGATGACGGGGTCGTCCCACCAGGCGACGCTCTTCTGCTCGTTCAGGACGCGCAGGATGCTTTCATTGAACGCGTTGTCGAGAAGAATGCGCTCTCGCTCGACCGCAGTCTGGTTCGCGGACCAGCCTGCGTAGGCGATGATTGCAAGGAGGACGAGCCCAAAAAAGGCGATCGCCCCGCCAATCAGGCTGGTGAGACGTCGGAGGTCCCCACGAAAGGGATGTTCTTGATCAGCTGAGGGCAACACCAGATAACCGCAAAATAGCCCACGGGAACACACTCTATAGCTGGCAGGGGTTAAGTCCCCGTTGCAGCCACCCGCGAAGGTCTTGCGTCTCCTTCTTATTTCGCCTCCCGCATGGAGTGCCGCGAGCCGATGCGGGCAATCATCAGGATACGGAATATTCCTACCGTGGACTGATTAACGAATTGCAGTACGGCCATTTACCCTCTATTAACTACGGGTCCGGTGCACCACTCCCGGGCAATCACGCTGCGGTGGCGTGAGCCGACTCGACATTTGTAAGGATTTTCGAGCCCATCATGGCGGCCAAACTCGCCATACGTTCCCGGGCAGAGAGCCCAGAATTGAGAAAGGCCGCAAGCTCGATCGAGCAGGCGGCCTGGACCGAGCTCGGCTATCTCAACTACACTAGGGCTCATTATGAGCATTACCAGGATCTCCTAGACGAGTACCCGGAATATCAGCTCTGCCTCGTCGATGAGGAGACGGGCTATCCGGTGGCCGTCGCCAATAGCGTCCCATTCGTCTGTTCCGGCCCCGATGACCTTCCGCCCGAAGGTTGGGACTGGGTGGTCGAGACCGCCGCGCGCAACGAAGCATAAGCGGGCCAACATGCTCGGGGCTTTGGCCGTTTCGGTGCCGGCCGTGCATCGCTCCAAAGGATACGCGCGGCTGATCATTCGCTCTCTCCTCAGCCTCGCAGAGTCCAAGAAACTCAGCGGCGTCGTGGTGCCGGTGCGGCCTACGGGCAAGGTTCGGCATCCCTGGGTGCCCATCGCGGACTATATGACTTGGAAAGACGACAAAGGGCGGCCCTACGACCCCTGGCTGCGCAGCCATCTGGCGTCCGGCGGCAAGATTGTCGGGCCCTGCGAGCGCTCGATGACCGTGCACGAACCGCTCGGCTTCTGGGAAAACTGGTCGGAGAAGCGCTTCGAGGAAACAGGGCGTTACGCGCTGAAGGGTGGGATTGCGCCGGTTGATATCGATGTCGACAGGCAGACGGGCACCTATGAAGAGCCCAATGTCTGGATCGCGTATTCCTGAGGTCTCCGCCTCGGTCGTATTTCGCTCACCAAGAATTCCGAAAAATCCGCCTTTCGTCGTTGCGCCGCGAAGTCCGTGACGGCCGCCGCCGCCTCGCTCTAGAGTGCGGCCATGGCAGCGACCCGCGACATCATCGGACTGGTGCTGGCCGGCGGCCGGTCGAGCCGCATGGGCGGCGGCGACAAATGCCTTGAGCTGCTGGGCGGCAGGTCGCTGCTCGGCCATGTCATCGCCCGCCTGAGGCCGCAAGTCGCCGACATGGTCATCAGCGCCAATGGCGATCCTGCCCGCTTTGCCTCCTTCGGGCTGCCGGTCGTCGCCGACAGCCAGCCAGAGTTCGCAGGCCCGCTGGCGGGCGTCGAGGCCGGCCTTGCCTGGGCGGCCGCAAACCGCCCCGAAGTTTCCTGGCTCGTGACCGTTCCCAGCGACACGCCGTTCCTTCCGGGCAATCTCGTGGCGCACCTCGTGGCGGCGCAATCAGGCGCCGGCTCGATGGCGGTGGCGCGCTCGGCAACGGGGGTGCATCCGGTGGTCGGGCTGTGGCCGGTCGGCGATGGCGGGCGATCTCAAGGCCGCGCTGGCAGACGGCTTTCGCAAAGTGAGCCGCTGGGCCGAGATGCAAGGCGCGGCGGAGGCGTTCTTCGCGCCGGCCGAGATCGATGGGCGGCAGGTCGACCCGTTCTTCAACATCAACCGGCCGGAGGATCTCGCCGCGGCGGAAGCGCTGTTGGCCCGGGAGCCCGGTTCCGTCTAGGCGACGTCGCTTTCGAGCTTGCCCTTGACGCGGTGGGGATGGGTGAAGACCTCGAAGCCGTCTTTGCGGGCGATGGCCACCAGGGTCATGCCGCATTCATCGGCCATGCGCACCGCGAGCGCCGTTGGCGCCGACACGGCGGCGATGATGGCCGCGCCGATGGCGGCCGATTTCTGCACCATCTCGATGGAGACGCGGCTCGTTAGCACGACGAGGCCTTGCTCGGCGGTCGGCGCCGTCGCGGGCGAGCGCGCCGGCGAGCTTGTCGAGCGCGTTGTGGCGGCCGACATCCTCGCGCACCGCGACCAGGCCGCGTTCGGGGTCCCAGAAACCCGCGGCATGCACGGCGCGGGTCTCGCGGTTGAGCTCTTGCCGGGGCGCGAGGGATTCGACCGCCGTCATGATCTGGTTCGGCGTCAGCACGCGGCCTTCGCCCGACTTTGGGCGGCGGGCGCATCGCCTCGGTGAGGCTCTCCACGCCGCACAGGCCGCAGCCCGTGGGGCCGGCCAGCTTGCGACGGCGTCCTGAGAAACTCCGTGGCGTCTTTCGCCTTCAGCCAAACGCGCAACTCGATGCCGACCGCTTCCTCGACCACCTCGATCTCGTCGATGGCGTCGAGTGACGGCGACCACGCCTTCAGTCAGGGCAAAGCCGATGGCGAAGTCCTCCAGGTCTTGCGGCGTCGCCATCATCACCGCGTAAGAGGCGGTGTTGAAGGTGAAGGCGATGGCCGTCTCTTGCGGGATCGCGCGCTCGCCATCGGCCGTGCCGGTGGCGCGCCAGATGGAACAGGGAACACGAATGACGGGTGGCGGCATTGGGCTTGCTCCGTCTTAAGGCGTTTCGGCGCCGGGGACCTGAGAATCACCCTTAGATAGGTCAAGGGGCGGGTCTCTGCCAGCCGCGATTTCCCCATCGCAAACCCGCCTAGAGCAACGGGTCGGGGAAAGCCGGGCAGCATCACTGTCACAAGAAGAGTATACTTCGAGACTCAATCGTAAAGCGCGTTGCCGGCTGAGTTGGCTGCCCGCTCGCCGGCTCCCGAATAGAGGCGGCTCAAAGGGAGGGCATCTACATGGCTGCAGCCATCGCGCATAAGGACCAGTCGAGCATCTGGTGGGTATTCCTGCTCGAAGGGATCGCCGCGATCATCTTCGGCGGTCTGCTGATTACCAACCCCGGCGCGACCTTGGTCGCGCTCGTCGTCTTCCTCGGCTTCTACTGGTTGTTCGTCGGCGTGCTGGAACTGGTACGCGTCTTCGTCGACCGGTCCGTGCCGTGGTACTGGTCGCTGCTCATCGGCATCGTCGGCATCATCGCCGGCATCATCGTGCTGAGGCATCCGATCTTCGCGGCCGTCGTGCTGCCGACCGCGATCGTGGTCTGGCTCGGCGTGCTCGGTCTCGTCATCGGCGTGTTCGGTATGATCGGCGGATTCACCGGCGGCGGCGTGGGCTCTTTCATCTTCGGCCTCGTCAATTTCATCATCGGCCTCATCCTGCTCGCCTCGCCCATGATGGCGGCGCTCGCCGTGCCCTTGGTCTTCGGCATCCTGTTGCTCGATCGAGGGCGTGATCCTCATCATCTGGGCGTTCCGCGTCAAGGGCTGACGGCGCGCGGCAGACGCGAAGGCTAGGCGGCGTCCGCCGGCTTCGCCGTCGACGACAATGCGCTCGGGGGGCAGCAGTTCGAGCTGTCCCCCGGCGCCGATCGCCAGCGTGTGGATGTAGAAGGCGGTCGGCTTGTCGTTGGTCACTTCCATCACGGGGGAGGGGGCCGAGATGATCGGCAGGCCCGCGCATTCGCCGATCCAGTCGATATGCCGGTGGCCGTGCATCAGCACGCTACGGCCGACCAGCGGCTTCAGGCTGCGGATGAACCAGTTGCCGTTGATCAGCGCGGTGCCGATGCGCTCCGACAGCTTCTTCGCGGCCCACGGATACTCGATCACGTGATGGTGGAGCGCGATGATCCAGCACGCCTTGGGATAGGTCTCGCGCGCGATCTCGATGCCCGCGCACTTGCGCGGCGGAGACCATGCCGAGCGCGTTGGTGAAGGAGAAATGCGTGTCGGCGTTGGAGTTCAAGAGGATGATGCCGAGACCGTCGTCGCGGTCGGGCGGCACCACCATGGGGAAGGACTTGGCCCATAAGTTCTGGAGTGCGGTTGAGAATAACGGCCGCGCGACATCGGCGAAGCGCTTGATCTCCGTCGACATGCGGCTGCAAGCGACTGCTTCCAGGGTCGGGCCCAAGCATCCGTCGTCGAGATCGACGGTGCTGAACGCGCGAGCCTTGGACGGTGTTCATGGCGGACAGGGTCCGGATCTGGCGCAAGCGCCGGTCGGGTGACGTCGGCAAATCCATGCGCGCCGGATTGGCGCGGTCGATGATGTTGAGGTCGTGATTGCCCGGAATGATCAGCACGCGCGCGGCAAGGCGCGGATGGTGGTCGAGGATGTCGAAGAACTCGCACCCACTCGGTGGAGATGCCGGCGTCGGTCATGTCGCCGGTGATCAGGATGGTGTCGAGGGGCGCCTTGGCGTCGATCGCCTCGAGTTGAGCAAAGAGCCGCCGCACGCGCTCATTGCCGCGCGGGCCGGACCGGCCGCTCTCGACACGAAATCCGTAGCGCTCCGCCACGAGATGAATGTCGGACAGATGGACGATGCGCCATTTGCGTCCCTTGGTCTTGCCCGTGTGGAAGTCCTTGAGGCTGCGCGGCTCCGCCATGGTGGCGTCGGCGAAGCCCCAGACGAGCGCGGCGACCGCGAAATAGCCGGCGACCAGGACGACGCTGTTGGCGAGCGCCACCGGCACGAGGTCGCGCCAGCTCGCCACTTCCGAGGCACGGCCGAAGAGATGGGCGCTCGGCCACACCCACCACAGCACCAGGAGGGCGAGGCCGGAGACGATGACGCCGGCCACCGCGGCCGATACCGCGCGCAATCTGGCGCGGGCCGCTTCGCCGGCGTGCTTGGCAAACAGCCGCTCGGCGAAATGGCGCAAGATCTCCCGCGCCGCGGCGTAAGCGGGCTCGACGACGATGGAGTTCAGCGCCCAGAAATTCTTCTCCACCATGCGGAACAACGATGCGCCAGCCGAACCAGCCAAGCGCAACGACGCCGATGAAGAGGAGCGCCGACCAGATGCCGATAAAGGCCGAGGTGATCTTGTTGGCGACGATGCCCAGCCAAGATGTCAGGACGAGCGGCGCTAGTCCGAGCAGCAGGCCCGGGACCACCATCAGAAGAATCCAGGCCAAGATCAGCTTCGGCAGGCTGATCTCGACGAGGAGGCTGCCGAAGAGCGACAGCATCGAGCGGCGCTTGGTGCTGGAGGCGTCGTCCTCGATGTCCCCTTGGCGCGGATCGAGGATCGGCGAAGTGCTCGCTTTCTTCACCTGACGCTTGGCTGTCATCGGCGGCCGGGCTCGATTCAGTGGTTGTCGTTCGACGGGCGGCATCAGCTTGGCCGATGGGGGCCTTGCGCGCCAGGGCTATAAAATCTAGATGAAGCCAGATTTTTTGGGCTAGGGTCGCGGCATGGACAGGCTTATCCACGCGCGACTCACCCGCTCTGCGCGGCTTGGCGCGATCGCGCTGATCGGGCTGTTGGCCGGCTCCGCCGCAGCTCTCGCAGCGGAGGAGGTGAAGCCATGCACCGAGGACGCCATGATCGTCTTCGATGCGTCCGGCTCCATGGCCGGCAGCCTGGCCGAAGGCATCGGCGCAAAAATCCGACGCATCGACGAGGTGCGCAAGGCCCTTGCTAGGGCTTTGCCGCGCGTCATGCATTTTCGCCGTATCGGACTTATCACCTATGGGCCTGGCTCTTATCGGCAATGCAATGTGGAGCTCGATCTGCGGCCGATTCCCGACGCGGCGCAGCCGATCATGGACAAAGTCAATGCGCTGAACCCCTCTGGCAAGACGCCGTTGACGGCGGCCGTGGAACAAGCGGCGGAGGTTCTCGATTTCAGGGCCAAGCCCGGCGTCGTCGTCCTGCTGACCGACGGCGAGGAGACCTGCGACGGTGCGCCATGCGATCTCGGCAAGAGGCTGGCTGCGGAGGGCGTGCAGCTGACAGTTAACGTCATCGGCTTTCGCATGACGTCCTTCTGGACCGGTGCGCAGAGCGCGCTCGACGTCAAATGCCTCGCCGAGGGGACTGGCGGCCTCTACATCACCGCGGAGAACCAGGAGGAACTTGTCGAGGCGTTCGAGAAGACGCTGGGCTGCCCGATGATGTCGGAGCTGCCCCAACCCGGGCGCCTTCTTCAAGAATTAGCCCCAGGTCGCTTAGAGGCTTAACCCCACGGCCCACGCCGCCGTTCGATCTGGAACGGGCGGTACTGGGCCGCTTGCAGCAGCGGTACGCTCGCCTTCTTGAAGATCGGCACCAGCGCCATGCCGGCGACGAAGCCGCCGACATGAGCCCAGAATGCTACGCCGGCCTCGCCCGAATTGGAAAAGGCGGCGTTCACGAGCTGCATGACGAACCATAGACCCAGCACGACCAGCGCCGGCAAATGCATCATGGTGACGAAGAGGCCGAGAAAGATCACCGTGCGCACGGTGGCGCGTGGGTGCAGCAGGAGATAGGCGCCGAGCACGCCGGAGATGGCGCCGCTCGCGCCCACCATGGGAATGGTCGAGTCCGGATTGACGAGGCCTTGCGCCAGCGCCGCAGCCACGCCACAGGTCAGGTAGAAGACGAGATAGCGGACATGCCCCATGGAATCTTCGACATTGTCGCCGAAGATCCACAAGAACAGCATGTTGAAGCCGAGATGCATCCAGCCGCCATGCATGAACATGGAGGTGAACACCGTCGACCAGGCCGGCACGGCGACGAGCTCGGGATCGAGCGTGGCGGTGCCGAACAGTCGAGCCGGGATCATGCCGTATTGATAGACGGCGATCTCCCCGCCATTGGCGCCGAGGGAGAACTGCCAGAAGAACACCAGCACGCACGCGCCGATGATCGACCAGGTGACATAGGGCGTGTTGATGCGCGGATTGTCGTCGGCAATGGGAAACATGCACCCTCGTGCGCCCGAACCGGCCTCGCGCTCAATAGAGCAGATATGGCTTCCGTGCGTCCTCGAAGTCCTTCACGCCTGCCCGCCAACTCGCGGCGATCTCCTCGATCGGCATTTGCTGCTCGATCTGCTCCCGCAACTGGGTGGAGCCGGCGAGAATGTCGATGGGCATCTTGTCGTGCTCATATTCGTAAGGCGGGTCGCGCCATTTGAACTGGTCGGGGCCGAGACCGTAGCATTCGCGCATCACCGCGACGCCGGCCTTGACCGGCTCGAAGTCCCAGCGCGACGTCACGTGAATCTGGCAGCCGCCGCATGGCACGCTTGCGTGCTTCTGGAAGGTCGGTTCGAACATGACCTCGCGGAAATGAACGCCGGCGAGTCCCGCTCGGTTGAGCCGGGCGGCGAGTGCCGCGCCGTCGAGCCACGGCGCGCCGATCAGTTCGAAGGGACGCGTGGTGCCGCGGCCCTCCGACACCATGGTGCCTTCGAACAGCACCGTGCCGGGATAGACGATGGCCGTGTCGAGCGTCGGCATGTTGGGCGAGGGGATGATCCAGGGGATCTCGGTGTCGTCGAAATATAGTTCGCGCGACCAGCCCTCCATGGGCACGATCTCCAGCGCGGCGCCTAGTCCGTGTCGCTCGTTGAACAGGCGCGCCAGTTCGGCCACGGTCATGCCGTGGCGCATGGGGATGGGATACTGGCCGACGAAAGATTCGAAGCCCGGCTCGAGCATCGGCCCCTCGACCTGAATGCCGCCGATGGGGTTGGGGCGGTCGCAGACGATGACGGGCAGGCCGGCCTTGCGCCGCGGCGCGCAGGCAATTGGCCATGGTATAGATGTAGGTATAGATGCGCGCGCCGACGTCCTGGAGGTCGATGACGAGCACGTCGATGAGATCGAGCATCTCCGGCGTCGGCTCGCGGGTCTCGCTGTAGAGCGAGAAGATCGGCACGTTGCGGCGCGAGTCGGTGCCGTGCGGCGTCTCGATCATGTTGTCCTGGAGATCGGAGCGGAAGCCGTGCTGCGGGCCGAAGATGGCGGCGAGCTTGAAGTCCGGCGCTTCGGCAAATTGGTCGACCACGTGGCGGAAGGCGTGATCGACGGAAGCCGGGTTAGCCAGGATGCCGACGCGGAGCCCGTTGAGGCGCGATGACGCGATCAGCCGTTCGGAACCGAGCAGCATGGCGTCAGTGCGCGCGGACGATGAGGAGGCGGAATGCCCCCTCGGGCGTTGGGTCTTGCGGCATTAGGTCCCTCCCTTGGCTAAGGATAGCAAGGGCTTAGCCGCAATCGCGGCGGGTTTCACCTGCGAATTTCAATGCTATGGTAGTCGGCGACGGGGCTGACAGGAAGCCTGAGGGGATTTCCCAAAATCGCAGGATAGGCTAGGAGGTCTCGGATGGGCCGCCACAGCCGATTGACGTTTCGCCTTCTGAGCCGCGATGGCCTCAAGGCGCTTGGTGGAGAACGCATGAGCAAAGACAGCACGCGGCCCATTCCGGCCTTTATCGATTTGGGCGCGCAGCGCCGGCAGATGGGCGACAGCGTCGCCAAGGCGCTCATCGCCGTGCTGGAGAGCGGCCAATATATCCTTGGGTCCGCAGGTCGACTGAAGTCGAGCAGCAGCTCGCCGCGTTCTGCGGGGCCAAGCACTGCATCTCCTGCGCCAACGGCACCGATGCGCTGCTGCTGGCGCTCATGGCCGAGCGGCATCGGCGCCGGCGACGCCGTGTTCGTGCCCGCCTTCACCTTCGTCGCCACCGCGGAGGTCGCCGTGCTCGCGGGCGCGACGCCGGTCTTCGTCGACGTGCGGCGCGACACGTTCAACATGGATACGGAAAGCCTCGAAGGGGCCATCGGCGAGGCGAAAGCCCGCGGACTGACGCCGCGCGCCATCATTGCGGTCGACCTGTTCGGTCAGCCGGCCGACTATCCGCGCATCCAGGAGATCGCCGAAGCGCACGGGCTGCTCGTCATCGACGACGCGGCGCAGAGCTTCGGCGCGGCGCTCGACGGCAAGAAGGTCGGCACGCTCGCCGCCTATACGTCGACCAGCTTCTATCCGGCCAAGCCGCTCGGCGGCTATGGCGACGGCGGCGCCCTCTTCACCGACGACGACGCCAAGGCGGAGTTGCTGCTGTCCTTGCGCAATCATGGCAAGGGACCGCGCCAGAAAGAGACCGAGGAGATCGGCCTCAACAGCCGGCTCGACTCCTTCCAGGCGGTGGTTCTGCTCGAGAAGCTCAAGCTGTTTCCGGCGGAGATCGCCGCGCGGCAGGTGGCGGCGGATCGCTACAGCGCCAAGCTTGCCGCCGTGGCCAAGGTGCCGGAGCTGATGGCGGGGGCCAGCTCCGTCTGGGCGCAATACACCATCGTCACCGACCGGCGCGACGCGCTGGCCACAGCCTGCCGCGAGGCGGGCGTTCCGACGGCCATCCACTATACGAGCGCGCTGCATCAAGCTTGCGCCCTATCGCGATTGTCCGACCGCACCCGGCGGTCTGCCGCAGGCGGAATGGCTGGCCGAGCGGGTGATCAGCCTGCCCATGCACGGCTATCTCAGCGAAGAGGAGCAGGACGTGGTGATCGACACGGTGCTCGGCGCGCTGGGCTCTGGCACGGGCAGCGTCGCCGCCGAGTAGCCGGGACGGCGGGCTGGCGCCCTGTCGGGGAGCCGGATTGCTGATAGCATCAAGCGCGGTTTGCAGCTTAGGACTGGCGGAGCGCCGGATTCTAGGACACAAACCAGCGAGGACATGAGGCGGTAGGGGGCAATGGCAGAGCTAATTCGCACGGCCGTGGTGGGAACGGGCTATTTCGGCCGTTTCCATGCCAACCATTATTCGAAGAATCCCCGCGCCAAGCTTGTCGCCGTGGTCGACACCGACGGGGCGCGGGCGGCTGAGATCGCTAAGGAGTTCGGCGCCGAGCCGGCCACCGACTATCGCGACATTCTGGATCGCGTGGATGCGGTGAGCATCGCCGTGCCGACGCCCGGGCACGCGGCCATCGCCCGCGATCTGATCGAGGCGGGGCTTCATGTGCTGATCGAAAAGCCGATCACCGACAGCGTGGAGAGCGCCAACGCGATCACTGATCTCGCCGAGCAGAAGGGCACCATTCTTCAGGTCGGGCATATCGAGCGCTTCTCCGCCGCTTACCGCACGCTCGCCAACATCATCGCCGACCCGCTCTATTTCGAGAGCTATCGCATCGCCCCGTGGAAAGAGCGCGGCGTCGAGGTGGACGTGGTTCTCGACCTGATGATCCACGACATCGACATGATCATCGGCCTGGTCGGTTCGCCGGTAAGCCAGGTGGACGCCGTGGGCACGCCGGTGCTGGGGCAGCGGATCGACCTCGCCAATGCCCGGATCACCTTCGAGTCCGGTTGCGTCGCCAACGTCACCGCGAGCCGGGTGAGCTACAAGACCGAGCGCCGCATGCGCGTGTTCGCCCGCAATCATTATCTGAGTTGCGATCTCGGCGAGCGGCGCATCTCCGGTTATCGCCTGCGCGGCGATCCCATGGTCGACGGCCTGGCGGCCATCTCGTCGGAGAAATACGAGATCCCGCAAGAGGACAGTCTCGGTAACGAGATCGACGCCTTCATCGACTGCATCGTCAACGGCACCAAGCCGATGGTGGACGGCCGCGCCGGATGCGAGGCGTTGCGCGTGGCGAGCTTGATCAACGAGAGCATCGAAGAACAGCTCCAGAAGGTGCATGGGCGCCTTGCGGGCGCCGGCCCCGCCGGGGATTAGCTCGGACTGTCTTCGCCTTCCACCGCGTTCCGCACGCGCATGGCATCGAGCACGACCTTCGCGGCGCGCGCGCTCGGCGGCGGGTTGGCGTCGCCGAGAATGGCGATGATCTCGCGGAAACCTTCGCGTTGGGCCTCGCGGGCTTCCTCGGAGTGAAACAATTCCTCGACCGCCGCGGCGACCCGGTCGGCGGTGCAATCCTCTTGGATCAGCTCGGGCACCACCGCGTGGCCGACCAGAAGGTTCACCAGGGAAGCGTGCTCGACATTGACGCCCATGCGGCGGACGAGGAAGGCCGTGGTGGCGGTAACCCGATAGGCGACGACCATGGGCACTTGGGCGAGCGCAAGCTCGAGCGTCACCGTGCCGGATTTGGTCATGGCGACGTTGCTGGCGGCGAACGCGTCGAAGCGCTCATCCGTATCTCCGACTTGGATCACCGGCAATGGCCAATCCTTGGTCAGGGCGCCGACCTCCTCGGCGACCGAGGCGGCCACGGGAATGACGACACGGAGATCCGGATTGGTCTCCGTGAGGCGCCGCAGCGCTTCGCCGAAGATCGGCAGGATACGCCGCACCTCGCCGCTGCGGCTGCCGGGCACCACGCACAGCACGGGCGCGTCGGCCGGCAGACCGTGACGGCGGCGAAAGGCCTGGCCATCGCCACGAGTGGCCCCGGACTCGATGGCCGAATGGCCGACATAGGTGCAAGGGATGCCGTAATTGGCGAAGAAGGGGACCTCGAACGGCAGCAGCGCCATGAGGTGATCGACGCGCTTCGCAAGCTTGCGGGCGCGGCCCGGCCGCCATGCCCAGAGCTGGGGCGCCACATATTGCACGATGGGGATGCCGGAGCCGCGCATCTTATGGGCGAGCCGCAGGCAGAAGCCCGGGAATTGATCGTGACGATGACATCGGGCTTGAGCTCGCGGGCGGCGGCGACCGTCTGATTGAGCCGTTTGATGAGACGCGGCAGATGCGGCAGCACCTCGGCAAGGCCCATGACCGAAAGATCGTGCATGGGGAACAGGCTTTCGAGGCCGTGCGCCGCGCTCATGGGTCCGCCGACGCCGGCGAAGCGGACGCGGCCGTCCGTCTGCGCTTCCAGTGCGCCCATGAGCCGTCCGGCAAGATTGTCGCCGGAGGTCTCGCCCGAGACGACAAAGATCAGCGGCTTTTGCCGGCTCATGCGGCGCTCCAAACCATGATTATTCTCAAGCCCCAGAATTTTCGAGGCCCGAGGTCTCGCGTCTCTTCGCGGCACGAATTAGGCCAGGCGGGTCGTCTTGTGCCAGGAAATTCCATGGCAGGCTGTGCGGTCTAGTGTCTGACCCGTTGTCCTGGCGGCGTGTCGGGCTTCCGACAATCCCGGCACGGGTCCGCCGCGGCCGACACTCGCATGTCACATAAGTCATTGTAACCATGTTTGTTCTCGGCGCTGGCCCGAGGCTTACTGAACACTCTGTCAAGGCGCTCAACGCAAGGGCGATCCATGGCGAAGGTGGTCTTCTACGAAAAGCCGGGCTGCGGCGGCAATGCCCGGCAAAAATCGCTGCTGGCGGCTTCGGGGCATGAGCTCGATGTGCGAAATCTTCTGACCGAGTCCTGGACGGCCGAGACGCTCCGGCCCTTCTTTGGGTCGAGGCCGGTGACGGCCTGGTTCAACATGGCCGCGCCGCAAGTCAAATCCGGCGAGGTCGATCCCGGCACGTTTACGGAAGAAGAGGCCTTGGCGGCGATGAGTGGCGAAGCCCTGACGCCAGGCCGGGTCACTCCACGCGGAACCGGAATTTGGCATGGAAGATGTCGCCCGGCCGAACGAGCCGCAAACCGTCGCCGCTGATCAGCGCGTTGGCGGGCGCGGTCATCGGCTCGAAAGCGAGATATTGCTTGTCGTGCGGCGCGTAGACCTGCGTGAACGGGTAGCCCTCCAGCAGGTCCACGGAGATGCGGTGTCCGCCGCCGGCGACGGATAGGGTTGCCTGATGCCCGAGCAAGGCAAAGCCGTCATCGAAATCGCGGGTGCCGAGTGGAGCATCGAGCCCGGCGAAATGCTCCGACGCGCCAGTCGGGATGTTACGCGCATCCAAGGTCAGATGCCGCATCGCAGGCAGCGTCACGCGCCAGTCCTGGCGCGGCAGTTCGGGCAGCCCGAGATAAGGATGGAAGCCGAAGCTCACCGGAACCGGAATGTCGCTCGTGGGCGTCAGCGCCGTCTCGATGGTGAGGCTCGCGGGCGCGACGGATGCCGTCATGGTGAGCCGGCATGGATAGGGGAAGACCACGAGGCATTTTGGGTGCGACCAGTCGAAGCTCGCGGTGAGCCTGGCGGGTTCCGCCTCGACAATGCTCCAGGGCAGATGCGGCCACATCATGCCGTGCATGGGCAAGCCATTGTCGTCGTAGCGGAGCAGAGCCGAATGCGCGCTCAAGGTGACGCCCCGTCCGGCGACCTCGTATTGGAAGCCGGCGAGCCGGTTGGCCCAGGGAAAGAGGAAGGGGATGCCCGCGGTCCGGTTCTTCGCGGCGAAGATCTTCAGCTCTTCGACGCGCCGCAGGATACTCCACGCCCTGGTGACGCAGCGAGATCCCGAGCATGCCGTGACCGGGGAGGAAGGTCGCCTCGGTGCCGCCCGTGGCAATCCGTGTCGCCGTCGGATCGTCGAGATCATTGGCAACGGCCGTCATAAAATGCTCTTGGCATAGAGGTCGGTGCGGCGGTCGCGGAAGAAGCCCCACTCGGCGCGGTAGCGGGCGATCTCGTCGAGATCGAAGCGCGCCACGATCACGCCTTCGCTGGTGTCGTCCATCGCGGCGACCAGCGCGCCGGTATGGTCGGCGATGAAGGAGTGGCCGTAATAGCTCTGGCTGACGCCGTCATTGTCTTCGAGACCGATGCGGTTAGCGGCGACGACCGGCACGGCGTTGGCCACCGCATGGCCCTGCATGGCGCGCTGCCAGCGGCATGGGTGTCGAGGCTCGCGTCGTAAGGCTCGGAGCCGATGGCCGTGGGGTAAAACAGCACCTCGGCACCTTCCAGCACCATGGCGCGGGCGGCTTCCGGGTACCATTGGTCCCAGCAAATGCCGACGCCGATCACCCCGTGCTTGGTCTTCCACGCCTTGAAGCCGGTATCGCCGGGACGAAAATAATATTTCTCCTGATAGCCGGGGCCGTCGGGGATGTGGCTCTTGCGGTAGACGCCGAGAATTTCGCCGTCGGCATCGGCGATGGCGACGCTATTGTAGTAGCGCGGGCCGTCCTTCTCGAAGAAGGAGATGGGAATGACGACCTTGAGCGTCTTGGCGATCTTCTGCAACGCCCGCACGCATGGATGCTCGCCCACGCCATAGGCCGTTTCGAACCATTTGGGGTCCTGCTTGGTGGGAAAATAGATGCCCTGGAACAGCTCGGGCGGTAAAATCACTTGCGCATTCTGCTCCGCGGCGTCGCAGACGAGCGCTTCCACATGATCGAGATTCGCCTTCATATCGTGACCGAAGGCCGACTGGATGGCGGCCACGGTCATGCTGCGCGCGGTCATCGAAGAGGTTCCTCGCGGGTGATGCAGTGGAACGCGCCGCCGCCGGCGATGCCGGCGCCGAGCAGGCCGTGGGCGGGGAGGCCGATCACCTTGCGGTCCGAGAAGACGCCACGCAAGGCTTCGAGCGCGGCCGCTTCCGTCGCCGTGCCATAGACCGGCACGATCACGACGCCGTTGGCGATGACAAAATTCAGATGCGACGCGGGCGCGATCTCGCCATGGGCGTTCACCACACGGCCCGGGCTCGGGATGCGGACGATGTCGAGTTTGCGTCCTTCGGCGTCCGTCGCGGTCTCGAGACTGCGGGCGATGGCGTTGAGCACGGGGCCGTTCGGATCGTCGGGACCGGCAGGCGCTTGGCAGACGACGCGCGCCGGGCGCGACAAAGCGGGCAATATTGTCGACATGACCATCGGTGTGGTCGCCTTTGAGGCCCTCGTCGATCCAGATGATCTTCCTGGCATCGAAGGCGGTGCGCAGTGCTGCTTCGGCTTCATCCTTGGTCCAGCCGTTGCGGTTCTCGTTGAGCAGTGTCTGACGCGTGGTGAGGATGGTGCCGTCGCCGTCCTGCTCGATGGCACCGCCTTCCAGCACGAAGTCGAAGTCGATCGTCGGCGTACCCGCTGCCTGCGCGATGGTCGTCGCCGACGGTATCGTCGCCGGCGAGATCGAACTTGCCGCCCCAGCCGTTGGTTTTGAAGCGCAGGGCTACATGACCGCGCGGCCCCCGGGCGAAGATGGGGCCGGTATCGCGCAGCCAGATGTCTCCATATCTGGCCGGCACGATGTCCGCGGCGTCCCCGAGCGCTGTGTGGGCCGAGGTCTCGGCCTCCGCGCCGTTGACCAGCAGCCGCACCGTGTTGGTCGGCTGAAGCGCGCGCACCATGGCTGCCACGTCGCGGCGCGGCGTCTCAAGATCATCGTTCCACTCGGCCGGGTCGGCGGGCCATGCGGTCCAGATGGCCTTCTGCGGCGCCCATTCGGGCGGCACGGCGATCGTCTGTTCGGTCAGAGAGATTGTCATGATACCTTGCCGATATGGGCCTTGCCCCCTGCCTTGCCTAGCAGGCCCGATGTAAAGAGAAAGTCACGATGAAGCCAACCCTCCTCACATGGTCCTTCCGTCCGGCCGGCCATGCGGCCCAATGGCCGTTGCGGCGGCCCTCGTATGCCTGCCGATCCTGTCCTCCGGCCGCGCTCGCCGACCGCAAGGCCTGTCAGGCGCTGGAGCAGGGCTATGAGCAGATCGAGCGTGGCGCCGGCCCCATCGAAATCAACAACATGCTCTTCTGCGGCCGCCGACAAGGGCTGCGAGGCGCTTGCCGTGCTCGTGCTTGACAAGGGCGCTTCGCTCGAAGCGCGCGACCGGTTCGGGGCCAATCCGCTCTCGCACGCCGCCGCCGCCGGGCATGCCGACCTCGTCACCTTATTCCTGGATCGAGGTGCCGCAATCGACGCCCGCAACATTGACGGCTCCTCCGCCCTCTATAAGGCGGCGGAGGGCGGCCGGGGTAAGATCGTGGAACTGCTGGTCGGCCGCGGCGCCGATGTGAATCTTCCCGGCCGCAGCGATATCAGCCCGCTGTCGGCGGCGGCCTTCATGGGCAGCGAGCCCATCGTCGCCTTCCTCATCGCCCAGGGCGCCGACCTCAATGCGATCGACAAGACGCAGAAGGCGCCGATCGTCTATGCCGCCGGGCGCGGCTTCCTCCCCATCACGCGCCTGCTGCTGGACAAGGGCGTGGACGTCAATGCCCGTTATGGCAACGACCTCACGGCGCTGATGTGGGCCGCGGGCTATTCCAGCGAAGCCGGCGTGAAGGATGTGATGACCGTCGTCGATCTGCTACTGGATCGCGGCGCCAAGATCGACGATCGCGATAATCGCGGCCGGACGGCGCTGATGATTGCCGCCGAGCAGGACCATGAGGCTATCGTCGATCTGCTGCTGACCCGGGGCGCCGATAAGAGCCTCCGCGACAAGCAGGGCAAGAAGGCCGGCGACCTGACCTCGCTGACGGCGCTGCGCGAGAAGCTCGCGGCGACGCACTAAGCGCGCCGGACGTAGCGGTTGGACGCTAGCGTCCGTGGCCGAGATAGGCGTCGATCTGAAGACCGGCGAGATATTTTGACAGGGCCTCGAGATCGTCGGCCGGGCGTGGCCTTCATCAGATCCGACATGCCCGGATTGTTGCCGCGCGATCCGTCGCGGAAGGCCATCATCGTATTCAGAAGATAAGGCTGCCATTGGCCGGCAAGGCGCGCGGTCGAGCCATCGCCCTGGAAATGATCCAGGTGGCAGCCGCGGCAGCCGATGGACTGAGCGGCGGACTCGGCCTTGGCGGTCACGTCGTCCGGCGCCGACGGCTGGCCCAGGTTCGGCCAGGCCTTCTTTTTGAAATAGGCCGCGAGCGCAAACATGTCCGCTTTCTCGAGCTGGGATGCGATGGGCTCCATCAGCGGGTTCTTGCGCGCGCCTCGCTTGAAGTCGCGCAGCTGCAAATAGATATAGCCTTCGTCCTGACCCCAGATCACCGGCGTCGTGTTGTTGATCGGCACGCCGTTCGCGCCGTGGCAGCCGGCGCAGATCTGCGCCTTCTGCTCGATATCGTCGGCGGCGAAGGCGCTTTGGCCCGTGATACTTGCGCCCATCAGCAGGGAAGCGGCGAAGCAGCGCGGCGCGCAGAGCCCAGTTTGAAACCGACATTCTTATCTCTCCGGCATGGGACGGGTGAAAAGTAGGCCCCGTCATTGAAAAGGACGGGGCACGATCATGCCCCGTCCTCTCAGTCTTGCTAAGCGTCAAACGTCAGAACGCGATCAATCGGCCGTAAAGGCGATGATGTTGTTGCCGCGCTTGAAGTCGATCTGGGTGTTGCCGCCCGCACCGACCACGATGTACTGCTTGCCGTCCACCGAGTAGGATGCCGGCGGCGCATTCACGCCCGCGCCCGCGAAGAACGACCACAGCACGTCGCCGTTCTCGGCGTCATAGGCCCTGAACCAGCCGTCGCCTTCACCCGTGAACACGAGCCCGCCGGCCGTGGCCAACGCGCCGCCCATCATCGGCAGTGGCGTCTTCTTCTGCCACTTGATCTTGCCGGTGTTGTAGTCGACGGCGCTGACATTGCCGAACTGCTCCGAGCCGGGAATGATCTTGAAGGCGCCACCAAGCCAGAGCTTGCCGCCCGGATAGGGCGAGTTCTCGACATGGTAGGTCATGGGCTGATGCAGATTGACCGCGTAGGTCAGGCTCAAGATCCGGATTGACCGCCATCACCGACCATTCCACGCCGCCATTGGCGCCGGGAAGCATCGGTGCGCCCTCAGGCGTCGGCAAAGTCCACATGCCGGTCTGATCGACCATCGGATCCGAGAAGCGGATCAGGCTGCAGTCGTCGCGATTGTGGACATACACGTTGCCCGTCTTGCCGGCATGGATCACGCCGGGAACGGTCTTGCCGTCTGCATCCTTCACATCGACCAGGATCGGCGGGCTCACCGAGTCCAGATCCCAAACGTCGTGGGCGATGTATTGGAAATGGCAGACATATTTGCCCGTCTCGAGATCGAGCGACACGAGCGAGTCCGTGTAGAGGTTGTCACCCGGCCGGATCGAGCCGTCGAGGTCGGGCGAGGGGTTGCCGACGACGAAGTAGATGCGCTTCGTCTTGAGGTCGACAGCCGGATTCTGCCACACGCCGCCGCCGAGGGTCTTGTAAGGGTCGCCCAATTTCTTGAGCGCCGCTTTCTCGGCCTCGATGTCGCGATGCATGTCCTTGCCGGTCGCGTCCTTGGTCGCCCACACGCCGGTCGAGTCTTCAGCCGTCGTGTGGAAGTTCCAAATGAGCTTGCCGGTCTCGGCATCATAGGCGCGCATGAAACCGCGGATACCGTACTCGCCACCGTTGGTGCCGATCAGGATCTTGCCGTCCACCGCAGTGGGCGCCATGGTTTCACTGTAGCCCTCTTCAGGCTCGGCGATGTCCGTCTGCCAGACAAGGCTGCCGGTCTTGGCGTCGAGGGCGACCAGCTTGGAATCCAGCGTGCCCATGTAGACCTTGTCTTTATAGATGGCGACGCCGCGATTGTTGGGACCGCAGCAATAGGTCGTGACCGGTCCCATCTTGTGCTTGTAGTGCCAGAACTCTTCGCCGGTCTTGGCGTCGATGGCGTAGACGTGATTGAACGACGTGGTGACGTACATCACGCCGTCGACGACGATCGGCGTGGTCTCCAGCGACTCCTTCACCTCGGTCTGGAAGATCCAGGCGGGACGAAGATTGCCGACATTGGACTTGTTGACCTGTTTGCCCGGGTAGTAGCGGGTCTGGTCGTAATTGCCGTTGGTATGAAGAAAGTTGTTTTCGTCACCGGCGGCAGCGCTGAGCTGCTCCTGCGACACAGACGGAACCGGCGCGTCCTTGGCTTTGGTGGTTGCGGCGGTTTCCGTTTCAGCGCCAGCCCAAGCCAGATTGGCTCCGGCAAGGCTCATTACTAGCGCGCCAACGACTGTGGCGGCTGTCTTACAGCTCCCCATGTGTTCCTCCTTGGGTGCTCCCCTTTCAACCGATTGCTACCGGTTGCTCCAGACGGGTTCGCACCATCGAGACTGCGCGACGCCTTGCCATTTGTCAATAAAACCACTGATTGCATGAGGTATCGGAAAATGCCGAAACGCAATCACCTTGCTAAATGTACCCGTATGACGTGCTACTTCACGCGCTGTTAGACGGGTACATTGGTCGAAATGAAAAATCGTGCCGGATATGTTTGGGCCGAGAGGGCCACTTTGGGCCCTTGTTGTGGTCGCCTGCTTGGTGGCCGGCCTGGTCTTTCTCTGTTCCGGCCGTCGCCGAGAGTCCGCTCATCGACATCGGCCTCCGGGCTCACCACAGATCCCGATCGGCTATCTCAAACAGGAAGTGAGCAAGCTCATTCCGCTGTCGCGCCTCAATGTCGAACCCGAGGATCTGGGGATCGCCGGCGCCGAGATCGCGCTCAAGGACGACAACACCACGGGGAAGTTCACGAAGCAGGCCTTTACGCTCGATGTCGAGGACGTGCCGATCGGCGGCGACGCGGTCGAGGCGCTGAAGGGGCTTGTCGCGAGAGGGCACCGCTTCGTGGTGGTGGACGCGCCGGCCGACACGCTGTTGCGGCTGTCGGACTCCGTCAAAGGCCAAGACGTGCTCCTGTTCAACGTGCGGGCGCCGGATGTGAGCCTGCGTCAGGAGGACTGTCGCGCCAATGTGCTGCATACGGCGCCTGACCTCGCCATGTTGGCGGATGCGCTGGCGCAATATCTCGTGTGGAAGCGGTGGCAGCGCTGGTTCGTGGTGACCGGCGTGTACCCCGAAGATCGCGCCTATCTCGAGGCCCTGCGCCGTTCGGCCAAGCGCTTCGGCGCCACGATCGTCGAGGAGCGAGAGTATAAGGAGACGCCGGAAGCGCGCCGCTCCGACAGCGGTCAGCAGCTGATCCAGTTGCAGATGCCGGTGTTCACCCAAGGCGTTCCGTCTTACGACGTGCTGGTGGTCGCCGACCGCAAAGAGATCTTCGGCCCGTATCTTCCCTATCGCACCTGGGACCCGCGCCCCGTGGCCGGCACGTCCGGTCTCATGGCCATGAGTTGGCACCCGGCCCATGAGCAATGGGGGGCGACGCAGATGCAGAACCGCTTCCAGCGCTTCGCCAAGCGCTTCATGTTGCCGGTGGACTATCAGGCTTGGGTGGCGGTGCGGGCCATCGGCGAAGCGGCGTCGCGCACGGGCTCGGGCGACTTCGCGCCGATCAACGCATACTTGCGCGGCGACAAGTTCGATCTCGCGGCGTTCAAGGGGCAGAAGGTCACCTTCCGCAAATGGGACGGCCAGCTCCGCCAGCCGATCATTATCGCCGGGCCGGATCTGCCGGTCTCGACGTCACCGCAAGCGGGCTTCCTGCACGAACACGCGGAGGTCGATACGCTCGGCATCGATGAGCCGGAGAGCAAGTGCAAATTCTAGCCATGGTGCGCGGCAGGCACCAAGCTGCCGACGAAACAATAAGAATGGGGAGGACGACATGAGCGTATCGAGGTTTGCCGCTGTCATCGCGGCCACGGCGACCGTCTGGGCTCCGGCCGGCGCGGCCCAGGCCTATACCGTCTATATCTCAAACGAGAAGGGCAACTCGCTCACCGTCATCGACAGCGATACGCTCGCGGTGCAGACGACCATTCCCGTGGGCCAGCGGCCGCGCGGCATCATGCTGACCAAGGACGACGCGCAGGTGCTCATCTGCGCCAGCGATTCCGATACGGTGCAGGTGCTCGATGTCGCCTCGCGCAAGATCGTCGCCGATCTTCCTTCGGGGCCAGACCCGGAGCTTCTCAACATCCATCCCTCGGGGAGCCCGGTCTATGTCGCCAACGAGGATGACGACCTGCTGACGGTGATCGATCTCAAGACCCATGAGCGGCTGGCGGAGGTGGAGGTTGGGGTCGAGCCGGAAGGCGTCGGCGTCAGCCCCGACGGCAAGGTGGTGGTGGTGACCTCGGAAACCACCAACATGGCCCATTTCATCGACAGCGAGACTTACGAGATCACCGACAATGTGCTGGTGGGCCAGCGGCCGCGCTTTGCCGAATTCACCGCCGACGGCGCGCAATTATGGGTCACGGCGGAGGTGGCGGGCAACGTCACGGTGATCGATGCCAAGACGCGGAAGATCATCAAGACCATCGGCTTCGAGGTGCCGGGCGTTCAGCCCGAATATATTCAGCCGGTAGGGGTGCGTGTCAGCCGTGATGGGACCAAGGCGTTCGTCGCGCTGGGGCCGGCCAACCGCGTCGCCGTCATCGACGCCAAGACATTCGAGGTGGAGGATTATCTGCTGGTGGGCAAGCGCGTGTGGCAGCTGGCGTTCACGCCCGACCAGAAGCTGCTATTCGCGACCAATGGCAACAGCAACGACGTCTCGGTGATCGACGTGCCCAGCCTCAAGGTCATCAAATCGATCCCAACGGGAACCGCGCCTTGGGGCGTGACGATTTCGAAGAATTGAATTCAAGCGCAAACGGAATCGGTCGGCCAAAGGGACTTTCTTGATCCTGATCTGCCCTAGGCGGACGCGACCCACACGCCGGCGACGTAACCGAAGGCAACCGCATCCGGGTTCCGCTTGGCGGCGATCAGAAGCTTGTCCTTGGCGTCGACGATGACGCCACGGCGGCTAACGCCCTTGTTCACATCTTTGTCCTTGATAGCCGCTCAGAAGGATCACCTTCCTGCCGCGCAGGACAATCTTGGGGAGTGCCATCAACGCCTCCTTGTTCGTCACCCGAGAAATCCGCTCTGTGCGTCCCGCATCAGAGTCTCAATCTCGTCGTGACCGTCTTGCTCTTCGGCTACCCCCACGTCAGCCATGAGCAAACTATAGCGATTGGAATTTGACGATCGTAAGACCGAAGTCTCAAAAGCCTATAAAAATCGAGACGTTGCGCGCTGCAGCATCAGTGCGTCCGTGTCGCGCGTACTCGGCGAGACCTTGCTGCGTTGCAACAGGCGGCAGCCAGTCGAGACGCGTCAGTGCCGACGGATCGGCGACGAGCGAACCGAATAAAGGCTCTAAGTTTCCGCCATGTCCGCCCGCGCGTAGAGCTGCTTTCAGCATTGGCCGGGGAACGTAGAACAAGCCGGCGCGGCGTCCCAAACCGTGCCGCAATGCAGCAACGATCGCGCCGATGGTGAGCGGTTCGGGGTCGGCGACGATGAAAGGGCGGCGCAAGAGGCGCCGGCTGCGGTGAGAATTCGGTCGACCGCTTCCGCGAGATTGTCGAGGGCCAGAAGCGAGTGCCGTGGCCCGAAGGCCCGCGAGCGGCAGGGGTAGGGCGAGCGGGCCAGCTTGAGAAGGCGGGCGACATTGCCTTGCGCGCCCGGTCCGTAGACGAGGGCGAGCCGCAGCGCGGCCCAGTCGAGCCCGGTCTCCGCAAGTCCCCGCTCGGCTGCGAGCTTCGAGCGTCCATAGGCGTCGGTGGGCTGCGGCTTGCCCTCCTCGGTGAGCACGTCTTCGCAGGTTGGCCCGGCCTGCGCGCGGATCGAGGACAGGAAGATGAAGCGTTTCACGCGCGCCCGCTCGGCGGCGCGGGCGAAGCCGACCGTGGCCTCGGTGTTGAGCAGGCGGTAATCGTCCTCGGGCAGGCCCGACATGGTGCTGGCGATGCCGGCGGTGTGGATGACCGCGTCGACCTCGGCCAGGGCCTCCGACATATTATATGGGCCGCGACAGATCGCCGATGAGGACGCTGGCGCAGCCTTCGGGCAGGATGGTGGGACGCCGCAGCAGCACGCGCAGGCGATAGCCTCGCTCCGACAGCGCCTTCAGCAGGTGCTGGCCGATGAAGCCCGTGGCGCCGGTCAGCGCCACGAGCGGTTTGCGATCCGGGTTCTGGATGTGGCTCCCGTCATGCCGCTCCGAAAGGCTCCGGGCTCGGGTCGACCGCGCTCGAGCCCGCTCCATTCTAAGGCATGAGTTCACAACCACATTTGGGCCAGAGCAAGCCCTCCCGACTGGGACGGCTTGCCGCTGGTCAGGCGCGGTCCCTAGTAGCAGGGCGGATAGGGGTAATAGCCGCAGTCGGGGCGCATAATAGGGGTAGGGCGCCGCAGCCGCCGCCCCGATGGCACCCACCGCAACGCCGGCGCCGAAGGCCGCGCCCGGACGGGCATACCAGGCGCCATGCCAAGCGGGCCTGCCGCCGACCACGTTCACATGGCCGCCATGGGGACCGTTGATATGGGCAGCGAAACGGTCAATGAACAGCGCGGCGGCGCCTTCCGCACCCGTCAGATCGCCCTCGAGAACGGACACGTCGAAGCTCAGCTTGTTACCGTCGAGCTTCGGCGATTTGAGCTCCACGACCGCATCCTTCACGCGAGTCGCCTTCCTTGCTCAGCACCGAGATGGTGGCGTTGGGCGGGCTCTTGGCGAAGCTGTCAGCGCCCTCGTCCCATTCGCGAATGAAATGCGAGGTCAGAACGTGGCCGGCCGCGTGCACGGGACGGTCGGCGAAGACGATGGTGTTGGAGCGACACGCCGGTCAGCGTGAGCGTGTTGCCACTGAGGCTTGCGCCGATCGCGTTGAGCACGGCGAGCGATGCGACCATGTCATCCTGATCAGGCTTGTCGGACCGATCGGCTTCTTGGCCGGGTGGCTGATGGCATCCTCCGCCTGCGCAAGGCCGGGCGCGGCAGCAGGGCGGCGAGCGCCGCTCAATCATGCAAATGCTACGGGTAAGGGTCATATCTGCCTCCTCCTTGGCTGGTGGGAACGTCGATTCGCTCCACGAGGTGGGGACGATAGCGGAGATTCGCAAACGAGATATGTAAGCCGGGCGGCTTGGTTTGCCGTTCGGTAACCTTGCCGGTTGTCGGCCGCGCGACCCTCGCGTCGGCTAGAACTTGAAGGTCACCGCGGCGTCGACCACGTCGCCCTCGAACGTGTTCTCGGCGTCGAACTCATGGTAGCCCTTGACGATGATGGTGAGGGCCTTGGACGGGTCGGCGCTGGTGGTGAAGGTCACGATCGGGCCGACGGCGTAGACCCGGGACTCGAACGAACCGAGACGGGCGCCGGCGCCGCTATCACCGGTGGTCTGGATCATGGCGTAGCTCACCACGCCAAGACCGAGCGGCCCGAAATTCTTGGTGATCGAGCCTTCGAGATTGAGAATGTCGCCGGTCTCGTAATCGGTGTCGGGATTTTCCCAGTTCACCGAATAGATCGCCGCGCCGGTCGCCTGCCATCCGGTCTGCGGATCGAAATAGGTGGCCGCGAGCCGGCTCATCACCGCCCAATGGTTGAGGCTCGTATTGGCGAGTTGCTTTGGCTGTAGTCGCCGGTGGGTGCGAAGCCGAACACGCCGACGTTCCAATGAAACTTGCCCGCATCCCAACCGAGCACGAACGGCGAAAAGGCGGTGTCGCCGAGGGCGAGATTGGTGTCGCCGCGATTGAGCTGAAATGGCCCGAAGCTATTGCCGCGCGGACCGGTGAAGGCCGGGATCTCGAGGCCGACATCGACGCTCATGGCAATCATGCTCGGCACCACGGCCAGGGCATAGGTGCCGCCGAAAATTTTCCAGGGCGTGACGATGTTGAGCGCAGCGAGCGTCGCCGTGTAGTCCTGGTCGACGGAGAACCCGATGCGGCCGTCGAAGATCGTCGTGTCGGCGCTGCCGCTATAATGATAGGCGTCGGTACGGACGTAGACGCCCGGCGCCGAAGGAATGACGCCTCCGAAAATGTCGGTATAGCCTTTGACCCAGGGCCCGGTGCCGAACTCGGCGGCGTGGCCGGTGCCCACACCCGCTCCCATAACGTAAGGGCTGCGGCAATACCCCCCGCGATTGCTCTCCCCCGTGACATTCGCTCTCTCCCCGAAGCAATGCGAAGTCTTTGCGGGCCATCTTACGCTGGCGCTCCCGTCCTCGCCATTGGGGGAGGAGGATCGCGGCAAGATCCGGACGCCGGGATGCAGATTTGCCACAGGCCCGCTTCCGCCATGGCTGGCCTCCAGATGTTGCGATAGAAGGTCTGATGTCACGCATCCTCATGGCGGTGGTCGTGGTCCTGACCGTGGCCGCCGCGCTCGCCGTCAATGCCATGCTGGTCGGCCTGCAGACGCGGCCTGCCGTGGCGCGGAGCGGCGGCAGCTTGATGGAGACGGCGGTCGTCACCGCCAACGTCAAGATCGAGGGCCGAGGGGCCGCCGATCGTTCTGATCCACGGCTTCGGCGCGGCGCTCGATTGGTGGGATGCGATTGCGCCGGCAGCTGTCGGCCGATCATCGGGTCATCCGTCTCGACCTGATCGGCCATGGCGGCACCGAAGCGCCGGGCTCAGGCTACGCGATCGAGCGCCAGGCGGCGCTGGTCAAGGCGGTGCTCGATAAGCTCGGCGTCGCGCGCACCGTCGTCGTCGGTCATTCCATGGGCGGCGAGGTGGCGACGGCGTTCGCCGCGGCGAACCCCGCGCGAGTCGAGCGCATGGCGCTGATCGACACGCCGCCCAATCCGGAGACCGCCTTCGATCTCAAGACGCGGCTCGGGCTCATGCCCCTCATCGGCGAGGGCCTGTGGCGGTTGCGCACCGACGCAGTCCTGCGGCAGGCCCTGACCCAAGGCTTTGCCCCGGGCTTTCCGGTGCCGGAGAAGTTCGTCGCCGATTTGTGGCAGCTGACCTATACGGTGTTCCACAACGCCCATGACGACAGCATCGCCTATGTCACCGAGAAGGGGACGCCCGCGCGGCTGGCGGCCATCGAGCCCGTACCGCCGCTCCTCGTCATCTTCGGCGCGGAAGACGCGCTGATCTCGCCGGCGAGCGCAAAGCTTTATGAGAGCGTGCCGGGCGCGAAGATTGTCATGGTCGACGGCGCCGGGCATTCTCCCATGGTGGAGAAGCCGGAACAGACCTTGACGCTGATCCGGGATTTCATCGATGAGACCCCATGAGCGACGGGAGACTTCCATGATTGTCGCGTTTTGCCGAAGAGCCCTTGTGGCCGCGCTGCTCGGTCTTCTTGGCGCCCGCGTCGCTGGCGCAGGCGCAGAGCCCCGATCCGCTGCCGTCGTGGAGCGAGAGCCCGGTCAAGGCGAGCATCATCGATTTCGTCGAGCGCGTGACGACGGAAGGCAGCCCCGACTACGTGGCGCCGCAGGACCGCATCGCCACCTTCGACAATGACGGCACGCTGTGGGTGGAGAAGCCGCTCTATACCCAGTTCGTGTTCGTCATCGACCGGGTGAAAGCCATGTCGAACAAGCATCCCGACTGGAAGACCAAGGAGCCGTTCAAGTCGGTGCTCGACGGCAATACCGAGAAGCTCCTGACCTATGGCGAGAAGGGTGCGGTGGAGCTGCGTCGCCGCGACCCATAGCGGCATGACCACGGTCGAGTTCAACGACATCATCTCGAATTGGCTCAAGACCGCCAAGCATCCGCGCTTCAAGCGCCCCTATACCGATCTCACCTACAAGCCGATGATCGAGCTGCTCGAATATCTGCGCGCCAACGGCTTCATGACGTTCATCGTCTCGGGCGGCGGCATCGAGTTCATGCGCGCCTATACGGAGCAGTGCTATGGCATCCCGCCCTGGCAGGTGGTCGGCTCCGCGGGCAAGACCGAGTTCCGCATGTGGGACGCGAGCCCGACACTGGTGAAGCTGCCCGCATCTTCTGTTCTTCGACGACGGGCCGGGTAAGGCGGAAGGCATCAATCACTATGTCGGGCGGCAGCCGATCTTCGCCTTCGGCAATTCGACCGGCGACAAGGAGATGCTGGAATGGACGGCCAACTGCAAGGCCTGTGCTTCATGGGGCTCGTGCATCACACCGACGGCGTGCGCGAATATGATTACGGGCCAAAGTCCGACGTCGGGAATTTCCCTCCGTCCCTGCTCGAATATGCCGATGCGAATGGCTGGAGCGTGGTCGACATGAAGGACGACTGGAAGGTGATCTTCTCCTGGGAGAAACCGACGCCGTGAGCCTTTGAGCTCCGTTACGGCCTTGGAGGGAACATGCTGAAACTGATGATGATCGTGTCGGGTCTGGTGGAGGTCGTTTTCGGCCTCTCCGCCCTGATCGCGCCGGCGATGGTGCTGGAGGCGGTCGCCGCCGGGGCCGGGGATGCGCCTACCCTCGCGCTCATCAGGCTGCTCGGCGCGGCGACGCTCGGGCTTGGCGTCGGTGCGCTCTTCGCCCGCGATCATCTCGACACGGCCGGCGGTCTCGCCGCCGCCTACGGACTCGGCCTCTATAATGTCGCCGGCGGGTTCGTGCTGATCCTCGGCGCGTTGAGTGCAGGCGGCGCCGGGCTCTGGCCCGGCGCCATTCTGCACACCGTGATCGCGGCGCTGTTCGTCTACGCGTTTCTAGCGCGCCGCTAGCACTTCTTCATGGTCACGTTCTGGGTCGAGCGCATGCCGATGGCGCGCGCCGCGCCATGGGACAGGTCGAGAGTGAGGCCATTGGTAAAGGGACCGCGATCGTTGACCCGAACCTTGACCGATTGGCCGGTCTTCGGGTTGCCGACGAGCAGGCAGGTGCCGAAGGGCAGGCTGCGATGGGCCGCCGTGTGCCCGTCCGGGTTGAAGTCTTCGCCGCTCGCGGTGCGATGGCCCCGCAGCTCATTGCCGTACCAGGTGGCGCCTACGGTCTGCGCCGCGTGCGCCGGTGAAGTTGCCAGAAAGACTAGTCCTGCCAGGCCCAAAATTCGCATGAATCCCACCTTCTCCTCGTTGTTGTCGCCAACGGGTAACGTGGGGCCGGGGCCGAAGTTCGGTCGCGACGGGGCCGTCTCGGGGCCATTCTGAGACCGGTAAACGCGGATTAACGGTTGGGGAACGGCGCGCCCCGCCATCGCCCTGTTTCCCCAAAACGGGGGACGATTCTCCGCGCTCGCCACGGACCTGGGTTCTGCGCTAGCTTGCTGGGCTGAAAGGGAATTCCTCGTGAGAAGCGCGGGGAAGGGGGGCTTAGTGTCCGGGTGGCGTAGGGTATTGCGGGCCGGTTGTGGCGTCGCGCTGGCTGTAGGGCTGGCGAGTTGCGCTGCCGCGATTGCGCGCAACCCGGTGCCGTTGGGTATGGAAACGCAGGCCGAAGTCGTTGGCATGGGGCCGGAACCCGTCCGCTTCTGGGGGGATCAGCTTCCGCCGAATGCCGAAGACATGGTCAAGGAGAAGTGGACGCAAATCCGGGCGGAGCGTCCCCAGCTCGTTGCCAATGGTCGCCGCCCCGTCGTCAATTTCCTCGCGCTCTCCGGCGGCGGCAGCGACGGCGCCTTCGGGGCCGGGCTGCTCGGCGGGTGGACCGCCTCAGGCAAGCGGCCCGAGTTCGAACTCGTCACCGGGGTGTCGACCGGCGCGCTCACCGCGCCCTTTGCTTTCTTGGGACCGAAATACGACGAGGCCCTGAAGCAGGTCTTCACCCAGTCCGACACTAAGGACATCGCCATCGCCCGCCCGATCAGAGGGCTTCTCGGCGGCGACGCGCTTTCAAGCAACGCACCCTTGGCCAAGATCGTCGCCTATTACGTCGACGAGGCGTTTCTCGAGGAAATTGCGGCCGAGCATCGCAAGGGCCGCCGCCTGCTGATCGGCACCACCAATCTGGACGCCGAGCGTCCGGTGATCTGGGATATGGGCCGCATCGCCACGAGCGGCAGTCCGCAAGCCTTGGACCTGTTCCGCACGGTGCTGCTGGCCTCGGCGGCGATCCCCGCGGTATTTCCGCCCGGCTTCATCAAGGTTTCCGCCAATGGCTCGACCTATGAGGAAATGCACGTCGATGGCGGGGCGACCCGCGAGGTCTTCCTCGTCCCAACACAATTCATGGCAAGCAAGGCGGATCGCAAACTCGGCTTCAATCCGATCAGACGGGCCTACATCATCCGCAACGGCCACGTGGCGCCCGAATACAAGGTGGTCAAGGCGAGGACCCTGTCCATTGCCGGCCGCGCGGTCTCGAGTCTGATCAAGAGCCAGGGCGTCGGCGATCTCTACGAGCTCTATCTTTTCTCCAAGCGGAACGGCATCGACTACAACCTCGCCTATATCCCCGCCGATTTTCACGACACCAGTACTCAGTCCTTCGACCCGGTCTATATGACCAAGCTCTACGACCTCGGCTACCGGCTGGCCCAAGAGGGCTATGCGTGGAAGAAGGTCCCGCCGCGGCTGGGAAACTGAGCGAGTCTCGGGAATAAGCCTCAGGTCAGCGGAAAGCCATCGTGGGGGCTGCAAGGTGCGCGATCCTGGCCTATAAGAGCCGGAAAACCACCAATCGCGGAAAATCCTAGAGGGAGAGATGTTTATGGACCTCGCTGAGCTCAACAGGGTTGCGACCGCCATGGTCGCGCCGGGCAAGGGCCTTCTGGCTGCCGACGAGTCGGGCGGCACGATCAAGAAGCGCTTCGATGCGATCGGCGTGGACTTCGACCGAGGAGAGCCGGCGGGACTATCGCGAGCTTCTGTTCCGTACGACCAAGGCCATGCACGACCATGTCTCCGGCGTGATCCTGTTCGACGAGACCATCCGGCAGAAGGCCGCCGACGGCACGCCGCTGGTCAAGGTCATCGAGCAGGCCGGTGCCATCCCCGGCATCAAGGTGGACAAGGGCGCCAAGCCGCTTCCCTTCTGTCCCGGCGAGACCATCACCGAGGGCCTGGACGGCTTGCGCGACCGGCTGATCGAATATCGCCAGCTGGGCGCGCGGTTCTGCAAATGGCGGGCGGTCATCGATATCGGCGCCGGCATCCCGAGCCACGACGCCGTCAATGCCAATGCGCACGCGCTTGCGCGCTATGCCGCGCTCTGCCAGGAGCAGGATCTGGTACCGATCGTCGAGCCGGAAGTGCTGATGGACGGCGATCACACCATCGAGCGCTGCGAGGCCGTCACCATGTGGACGCTGAAGACGGTGTTCATGGAGCTTTACTACGCCAAGGTTCAGCTCGAGGGCATGGTGCTTAAGCCCAACATGATCTTGCCGGGGGCGAAATGCCCGACCCAAGTCCCGGACGAAGAAATCGCCGAGAAGACCATCCGTGTGCTGAAAGACTGCGTGCCGGCAGCCGTGCCGGGCATCGCCTTCCTGTCCGGCGGGCAGGCGGACGTAGAGGCCACCGCGCGGCTCGACGCCATGAACAAAATAGGCGGCGTGCCGTGGAACCTCACCTTCTCCTATGGGCGCGCGTTGCAACATGCGCCCCAGGTCGCGTGGTCCGGCAAGGCGGCGAATGTGGCGGCGGCGCAAGCCGCCTTCACCCATCGCGCCGTGATGAACGGTCTGGCGACGCAAGGGAAGTGGACGGCCGTTATCGAGAAGCAGGGGGCGTAAAGGAAGCGCCCCTTAGTCTTGAGCCACGTCAAGGCGGTCGTGCCGTGCGCGGCAGTTATTGGCAACGCGCAAAGGAGACGGTTTGACCCATGGCTGATGATCCCTCAGACGAGCTGACGATCTCTCCGGAGAAGGCCTTTTTCATCATCGTCAAGGCGCGCGAGTTCGATGAGCAGGTCGCGCCGACCGACCCGGATTCGGGATCGAACCCCACCGACGATCGCGAGGTCGACGTTCTGGAGGAGCAGGCCGACAATCCGGTGCTGCAAGAGCTGCAGGCGGCGCTCGGCGGCCTTAACGTGGATGAGCAGCTCGATCTCCTCGCTTTGACTTGGCTCGGACGCGGCGACTTCGGCTCCTTCGCGCAGGCCCGCCAAGAGGCCGTCGATGTGAGCGCGAAGCATATTCCGCGCTATCTGATCGGCACGCCGTTGCTCAGCGACTATCTGGAAGAGGGCCTGTCTCAGCTCGGCTATTCGCTGGAGGATTACGAGATCAACCGGCTCTAGAGGCCGATCGCCTGGCTCATGACCGCGAAATAGACGGCGATGGTCAGCAGGTCTTGCAGGATGGTGGCGACCGGACCTGAGCCGAAGGCGGGATCGAGGCCGACACGCGCCAGCAGCCAGGGCAACAGCAGGCCGAGCACGCAGGCGAAGCTGCTCGCGGCGAAGAGAGAAATGGCGACGCCGCCCGCCAGGCTCGCATCCCCATAGCTGAGCCAGATGCCGAAAAAGGCGATAAATGAGAGCGGCAATCCGATCAACATGCCGGTGAGGAGTTCGCCCAATAGCATTGGCGTAAGCGGCCGCATTTCCAGCGACAGCCCGCGTACGACCACGGCTTCTGTCTGGGTGCCCACCGCATCGGCGAGATAGACCAGGGCCGGGATAAAGAAGGCGATGACGATGTTGGCTTGCAGCGCCTGCTCGAAGCCCGCCATCAAGACGGTCACCGCCGTGCTCAGAGCCAGCCCGACGAGAAGCCAAGGCAGGCGGCGCCCGGCGCGGGTCAGCGGCGGATCGTCGAGTGCGTGACGATCCTTGGCACCCATCTTGAGGATACCCGCCAAACGATGGACGTCCTCGTGATGCTCTTGGGCCACGACATCGAGCAATGTCCGCGCCGGGATGAGGCCAAGCGGCCGGCCGTCTTCGGTGACGACGGGAACCGCGCTCACCCGGTATTCATGCGCCAGGGTGGCCGCGTGCTCCTGATCGATTTCGGGCCGCACCACCGGCCAGCTCTTGAAGACCAGCGACGCCAACCGCACGGTATCGCCTGCCGCGAGCACGTCCTTGAGGTGGGCCGCGCCCGCATAGCGGCCGTCCATATCGACCACGAGCACTGCATCGACGGCATCGTAAGCCGTCCGGGCGAGCTGCGTCCTGGCCTCGGCGCCCGTGAGCGATCCGGTGAGCATGGGTACATTGCTCACCGCCAGAGTCGCGGCGACCTCGCTGCCTGCCGTAGAGTGGTCTTCAACCATTCGCCGACCTCTTCATGATCCCTCGGACCACGCCGAACGCCGTGCCGAGGAGAAGCGGTGCGGCGCTCGCGGCGGCCACCAGGAGCCAGCCGTTCAAATCGGGCGGTGCGATTTTGAGGGTGTCGGCGAGGGGCGGTACATAGAGGGCGACCAACAAGATCCCCGCGCAAAGAGCCACGGCTAGCCAGACATAGGGATTGCGGGTGACTGCGTTACGAAGGACCGGCGAACCGGGTCCGCGCATATTGAAGACGTGGAACAACTGGCCGAAGGCGAGCGTGAGGAACGACACGGTGACCAGTGCCTCGCCCTCCAGTTCAAGAGCCTCACGGCCGACAACCAGCGAAGCCAGAGTCGCGGTGGTCAGCAGGGCGCCATAAACCGCGATGAAGATCCATTGCGGCCGTGCCAGCAGGGGCTCGCGCGGGTCGCGTGGCGGCCGCCGCAGGACATCCGCTTCGCCTTCGCCGGCGGCCAGGGCGAAGGCGGGAAACACGTCGGTGACGAGATTGAGGAACAAGATCTGCAGTGGCAGCAGGGGCAAAGGCAGACCCGACACCACGGCGAGGGCCACGACCAGGACCTCGGAGATATTGCAGGACAGTAGATAGACCAGGAAGCGGCGCAGATTGCCGAAGATGATCCGGCCCTCGCGGATCGCGGCGACGATGCTGCCGAAGGCATCGTCGCGTAGCACGATATCGGCGGCCTCGCGGGCGACCTCCGTGCCGCGCAAGCCCATGGCGACGCCGATATCCGCCTTTTGCAGGGCCGGCGCGTCGTTGACGCCGTCGCCGGTCATGGCCACTACCGCGCCGGCGGATTGGTAGAGCCGCACGAGGTCGAGCTTCTGGGCTGGCGTGACCCGAGCGAAGACCGGCGTCGCCAGCACGCGGCGGCGCTCGTGCTCGCCGAGCGCGCCCAGTGCTTCCAACTCGCGGCCCTCGACAATACCGGCCGCAGGATCGGCGATGCCCAGCTCCTCGGCGATCTTCTTGGCGGTGATGGCATGGTCGCCGGTGACCATGACCACGCGGATGCCCGCCTGCCGGCAAGCGGCGATGGCTTCCTTCACCTCCATGCGCGGCGGGTCGCGAAACCCGACAAGGCCGAGAAAGTTGAGTTCTTCATAGGCCGGCTCGGCGTCCAACGGGATGGCCGCCTCGGCAAGCGCGAGGACGCGTAAGCCGTCCTCCGCCAGCGCGCCCGCGTGGCGCAGCCAGTCCTCGCGGACTTCCTTGGGAAGCGGCGCCCCTGCCTCCGAGCCGAGGCTTGTCGCGGCGTCGAGCACGGCTTCCGGCGCGCCTTTGATCGCAACGAAAAGGCGATCGTCGCGTTCATGGGCCGTTGCCATCATTTTTGTCTCGGTGTCGAAGGCGATCTCCTGGCGCTCGGGCCAGGCTTTGAGCATTCCTTCGCGGTCGAGCCCGGCGATTTGGCCAAGGCGGAGCAGCGCCAGTTCCATGGGATCGCCGGCGCCGCGCTCGTCCTCGGCCTTGAGGGTCGCGGTGCCGCACAGCACGCCCACCTCCATCGCCCGCCGCAAGGCGCCGTCGACCGCGGTCTTCTTTCCCGAAGCGTCAAGCATCTCGCCGCGCGCGTGGTCGATGTGATAACAGCCCGACGGCAGCCATAGCCGCTCGACGGTCATGCGATTCTCGGTCAGAGTGCCCGTCTTGTCGGTGCAGATGACGGTGGTGGCGCCCAACGTCTCGACCGCGGCCAGGCGTTCGACCACGACATTGCGCTGGGCCATGCGCCACATGCCGCGCGCCAACGCCATGGTGGCCACGATCGGCAGGCCTTCCGGAATGGCGGCGACGGCCAGCGCGATGCCCGCCTCGATCATGAGCACCAGGTCGCGGCCCATGGCCATGCCGGCCCCCGCGATCAGCGCGGTGACGATGAGGGTGGCCTTGACCAGCTGGCCGGTAAGTTGCGCCAGCTTGCGCTCCAACGGCGAGCTGTCGTCTTCCGCCTCGATGACGAGTTTGGTGGTGAGACCAAGCTCGGTCGCCATGCCGGTGGCAACGACGACGCCGAACCCGTTGCCGCGCGTGATCGCGGTGCCCTTATGGGCCATCGAGGTCTGCTCGGCGATGATGGCATCGGCCGGTGCCGGCTCCGTGCCCTTTTCCACCGGAACGGACTCGCCGGTGAGGGTCGATTCGTCGGCGAACAGATTCTTGGCTTCCACCAGGCGGATGTCGGCGGTGACCACGTCGCCGCTCTCCAACACGACGATGTCGCCGGGCACGACCACTTCCGCGGACACGACCTTGAGCGTGCCGTCGCGGCGCACGCGCGTGGCGCGCGTCCCGAGCTTGCGCAAGGCCTCCATGGAGCGAACGGCGCGCAGCTCGGTGACGAAGCCGATGATCGTGTTGATGGCCAGCACGGCGAGGATCGCGACCGCCTCGGTCCACTCGCCGAACAGGGCCCCGACACCGGCCGCCGCGCCAAGAAGCCAGACCACAGGGCTTCGCAGCTGGTTGAGAAGGATGGACAGCACCGTCGCTTGCGGATGGGTGAGAAGCGTGTTTGGCCCGTAGCGGACGAGGCGCGCCGCGGCCTCGCCTTCGCTCAGGCCGGAGACCGGGTCGACGTCCTGCTGCGCGAGCACGAATGCAGCCGCTCGCGCGTAAGCGAGGGGCGCGTCGGGCGGCGATGGCAAATCTTGTGTCACAAGCGGCTCCGGCGCGGGTGTCCCCGCGCGTTTCCAGTCAGGCGGCGATCATGGGGCAGAGGGTCCGGTCCGTCACGTCCGGGAAGGATCAGAGTCAATCCAACGGATGTTGGCGGGTTTGCGGGGGACGGGGGCGGCTGCCGGCGCGGATGGCCGACGACGATCGGGGCGATCGGCGAGAATGCCGCTGGCACGCCGAGCGCCGCCTTGCCCTCCGCCGTGGCGAGCCATTGCTGCGCAAAGCCGATCCAGCAGGTGCCGAGGCCCTTGGCGTAAGCGGCAAGCATCAGATTCTCCGCGGCAAGCGCGCAATCCTCGATGGCCCAGTCGGTCGGCACGGCGGCGGTGATCACCACCAGAACCGGCGCATGATAGAAAATGTGAAATTTCGGATCGTTGAGCATGTCGCGGAACGGATGGGCCGGCGCGTCCAGCGAGGCCTTGAGGAAATGCGCCTTGGCCTGATCGGAGATGCGCTTGAGGGCTCGCCGCATCCTTGACGACGATGAACGCCCAGGGTTGCTGATTGATGGCGCTCGGCGCCTTGATCGCGGCGTCGATCAGCGACGCGCAGAACCGCATCGTCGACCGGCTCGTCGGTGTATTCGCGCACGGATCTGCGTCCGTCGATGGCTTCCAGCAAATCCATGGCCGACATCCCGGGGAGCTTGCGCCAAACCGCGAGCTGCGGGCGTGGCCGGAAGACGATCCCGCGCCATGGGTGCTCAGTCGTTGAGCCAGATCAAATGAGACGCTGGTGCGCTACGGCGCGGGTGGCATGTCCGGCGCAGGCGGCATAGCGCCGCGGCTCGGGCGGCATGCCCGGCGGCTCGACCGTGACGGGCGGAACCGGCGCCGCATCGATCTGCGCCGTGGTCCAGTCCAAGAGCGCCAACTCGATCTTGTCGAAGGCCGCGCTGAGCGCGTCCACATAGGCCCGCGCGTCGCTTCCCTTCGCCGGCGCGGACGTGTCGAACATCGCGGGTGTCGATGATCCTCGCCGCTTCGGCTGAGAAGCTTGACCATGGAAAACGATCTTGGCCGTCGGCTCGCCCGAGGTGACGACGTGGAACTGCCTGATGTCGATCTGAAGCTGGTAGTTGCTGGCGAAGTCACCGGTGTCCGGGTCACGGACTGCGCGTAGCCGGCGTTCTCGAAGGTCTGCGCCAGCTTCGCCTGGACGAGGATGGGCAGACTGTCGCTCCAGCGTGCGTTGTCCAGGGGCAGACTCTCGTCGGGCGCCGGCTCCGTCAGGATCTTGTCGGTGTTGAAGGCGAGCAAGGTAGTCGGCTCGGGGATGAGGAGCTGCCAAGCCGGCGCCTGCTCGGGCGGCGCGGGCAGGTCGGTCGGCGGCTTTTAGCGAATAGAGCGGGCTGTTGCCCTTGCCGCCGCCGGTCATCTTCTCGATGCCGGCTGAGAATGCCGTCGACCTTGTCGGCATTGCGGGCCAGCGCGTCGGTGAAGACCTCGATGTTGTTGATCGCCTCGTTCAGGGGCTTGGCGTTTTGATCGAGGATCGACTCGACCTGCTGGAACGCATCGCGCGCCGACTGGGTCCAGTCCTGGCCGACGCCGGGAGGCGCGACGAGAGTCGGCACGCCGCCGTCCGACGTGAGCGGAGTCGTGGACGTGCCGCCGGTCAGCGTTACGGCCACGCCGCCGGTGAGGCCCTGCTGCTCGACATTGACCTGCGTGTCCTCGCGGATCGGCGTGTTCTTGGCGACGCGCGATCGTGGCGATCACTTGCTGCGGGCGCGTCCGGGTTGAGCGCGATGCCCGGTGACGTCGCCGACGCGGATGCCGTTGAACAGAACGGCCGAGCCGACGAGCAGGCCGGAGACGGAGCTTTCAAACTGCACGCGATAGGTGTCGCGTTCGCCGAAGCCGCCTTTATTCTCCAGCCAATAGACGAAGCCGAAGCTCGCCAGGATGACGGCGAGCATGAACAGTCCGATCAAGGCGTAGCGGGCACGGGTTTCCATCGCGTCTCGTCCCTCGGGTTTAAGCGCTCATCTGGCGTTCCGCCAACATGCCGCCGCGCTTGCCCTGGAAATAGGTCTTCACCCAGGGGTGCTCGGACTTAAGCATAGTGGCAATCGGCCCGTCAGCCACGACCTTGCCGTCGGCCAAGACGGCGATCCGGTCGCAAGCGGTATAGAGGCTTTCCAAGTCGTGGGTCACCATGAACACGGTGATCTCCAAGCGTCTGCTGCAGGGTGCGGATCAACTCGTCGAAATCGCCGGCTGAAATCGGATCGAGCCCGGATGTCGGCTCGTCGAGAAACACGATCTCGGGATCGAGCGCAGAGCGCCGGGCGAGCGCCACGCGCTTGGTCATGCCGCCCGACAGCTCGGAGGGAAATTTGTCCATGTCCTGCGGCGAGAGTCCGACCATCTCCAGCTTGGCGAGCGCCATCTCGTCCATGAGCTTCTGCGAGATGTCGAGATTTTCGCGCATGGGGAATTGCACGTTCTGGCGGACGGTGAGCGAGGAGAACAGCGCGCCTTGCTGAAACAGGACGCCCCAGCGGCGCTCGAGTGCGCGCCGCTCCGCTTCGTTGGCATGGGCCAGGTCGACGCCGAGCACCTCGATGGCGCCGTGACGCCGCGGCAAGAGCCCGATGATGGTGCGCAGCAGGACCGACTTGCCGGCGCCCGAGGCGCCGACGACGCCAAGGATCTCGGCGGCGCTGCACATCGAGGATCGAGATGATCGAGCACATTCTCGTCGCCGAAGCCGACCACGAGATCGCGCACCTTGATGACGGCGTTCTTGTCGGTCATCGACGGCTCACATCCCGATCGAGGCGAAGAAGATGGCGAACAACCCGTCGAGCACGATCACCAGGAAGATCGATTCCACCACGGAGTTCGTGGTCTGGATACCGAGGGATTCGGCGCTGCCCTTGACGCGCAGGCCCTCGGCGCAAGCGACGATGCCGATGACGAGCCCCATGAAGGGGGCCTTGATCATGCCGACCTTGAAATGGGTGAGTGAGATGGCGTCCGTCAGGCGCGCCATATAGATGTCGGGGCTCATGCCGCCATAGAGCCAAGCGACGAGGCCGCCGCCATAGAGCGCCGCCATGCTGCCGAGGAAAGTCAGCACGGGCAGGGCGACGATCAGCACCAGAATGCGCGGCAGGATCAGCACCTCGACGGGATCGAAGCCCATGGTGCGCAGGGCGTCGATCTCCTCGCGCATCTTCATGGAGCCGATCTCGGCGGTGTAGGAACTGCCCGAGCGGCCGGCCACCATGATGGCCACGATGAGCACGCCGATCTCGCGCAGCACGAGAATGGCGACGAGGTCGACGGAGTAGAGCTCGGCGCCGAATTTGCGGAAGTGGAAGATGCCCTGCTGCGAGATGATCCCGCCGATCAGGAAGGTGATGAGAACGATGATGGGGACCGCCTGCCAGGCGACCCGGTCGAACTGATGCACGGTGGAGGTGAGGCGGTATTCGCGCGGGCGGATCAGGACGCGCCCGAGCGCCATGCCGACGGCGCCGAGCATCTCGGCGAAGACGATCAGGTTGCGGCCGAAATCGGCGCCGCCTCGGCCGAACGCCGCGAGCGCGGAGACGATCGGGTTCTCGCGCTTCGGCTTCGCCGGCGCCTCGCGGTTGACGCCGTGCATCTCCTTGAGCAGGCCGAGATCGTGCTCGGGCAGGCCGAGGACGACCGCCTCGCGTCCCGACGCCGCCCATTGCCGCGTCAGGCGCTCCAAGAGCCAAGCGCCGAAGGTGTCGAACTCGCGCACGCCGGCCATGTCGATGGACACGTCCTTGGCTTCGGGCGCTTCGCCGGCCACGCGGTCGATCAGCGCTTCGAGCTCGCCGGCATGGGTGGCGGTCCACGAGCCACCGCCGGCCAGCTCGAGCCGTTCGCCTTCCAATTTGTGTGTCAGTAAAGCTTCGCCCATGGCAATCGCTCCTAGCGGCCCAAACGCGCAAGCTCGGGCCGCCCCACGGGCCGTCCCAAGATCTGGCAGTAATCCCGGCCCAAGAGTAACGGCGAACGAGCTGCGAGTCAGGCTGATCGAGTCAGGTTGATCGACACGCGTTGCAGCGGGCTTCCAGAGGTCGAGATCGACACGCTTTGGCTGGTACGGCTGAAGTTCACGACCATGCTGCCGGTGATGGAGCCAGAGACGCTGATGGCTGATCCTGCCGGAGGATGCAGTGCCGCTGGCGCTACCGGAAGCGTTATAGGTGCGCTCTTCCCAGTTGCCGGTGATGCGGTTGCCGCTCAGACTGAGCTTGCTCCTGATCTCGACCTTGGAACTGTCGCTGGTGCAGCGAATGGCCATGCCGAGACTGTTACCGCCGCCCGTATAGTAGGCGTTACAGCTCAGGCGTTCCTTGCCGCTATCGAGCTGAACGGTGCCACTTCCGCGCCAAGAGCCGAGAAGCGTATCAAACGGGCTGGGGTTGGCCACAACCGGCTGCGACGGGGCGGCGATAAAAAGCCCGATCATGGCGGCGGTGGCGAGGAGGAACAGTGCAGCGCGGCGAATCATTCGTCTCATGAGGTCTCTCTTCCCGCAATTTGTCGTCTGAAACAAGCAGCTTTGCTGTTACGAGGTGATGAAGGACGGCGCTCGATGCAACCCCTTGGACGACGGTCATAGGGTCACGCTGCCGCGAGAGGCCTCCGCGACGCGGGTTAAGCCATTGGAACCTTTAGGCTCTGCGCTTTGAATAAAGTCCTCCCAGCGGGCCGATCCCGGAAACGCCGAGTGTGAATACAGTCCCGACAAGCCTTGCCCATTCTTCGGCATAGTCCTTGCGGAGGTCGCCAAGCCAGGCCAACTGGCATTCGCCGATGGCTTTGGGATGGCCACAATGGCCGAGCGCGCGCATGAGTTCTAGATCAGCCCGCATCCGCTTGGCCACAAACACAGACCCTTCGACTTGATAGGCCTCCCAGAACTTCAATTGCACCTCCGCGGCCGCTGTGGCGAAGTCGAGGAGGGGATTGGCCATGCGTGTGCGAGCAGCACCGCCGGCGAGGCCAGACTTTTGCATCGTCATCTCCATTGGATAGAGCGTTTGACGCTCGTGCAACCTCCTGTGTCCTCCACCGCGAGGCTCACCGCCTTGATTATCCTCAACAGTCAATGGGGCTGGTATGAGGCATCCGGCGTGGTCTAAAGTTGGGAACGACTGATCTCGTTGCAACAAATAGGTGCAATCATCGCGCCGTCCCCGAATATTTCCATCACCTATTGCCGTCTTTGTAATTGGCTGCTCAGGGCCGGGTGGATGGGCCAGGAACTGTTGTCGACGTTTGCTGCGGACCTCGGTTCGGTCACGCTCATTCCCGACGACACCGGCGGCGTTTTCGAGGTGCGCATCGACGGCAAGTTGCTGTGGTCGCGTGGGGAGCAAGGGCGCTTTCCCGAGATGAAAGAGCTCAAGCAGCTCGTGCGCGACAGGATCGCGCCCGGCCGCGACTTGGGCCATGTGGACAACAAAGACTCTGCGTCCTGAGCTGAATTTTCGGCGCCATTGTGATGGGGCTCACAATCGGGGCGCCCGCTCCGTGCCAAGTGAGCCGGGGCGTTTCGGCGGCTGTCGGCGCTCCAGGACCAGGAGAAAAACCATCATGGATGTCAGAAGGTTGGCCTTTGGCGTGGGCATTTATGGGATCAAGCTCGCGGCCAGCCTAGCCGCGCCGACGGCTGCTGCGGCCAGCCCCCATGACGCCGCCATGCAGGCCTGCGCCGAGGCGGGTGAGGGAGCGCCGGCGAGACCGGTGACGGCCATCGCCGACGGCAGAGGCGGGAGCCTCGTCTGGCTCACCGACTCCGACACCAATCTGTGGCTGTGCAGCGCCGGCGCGGACGGTCACGTCTATGCCTACAGCATGATCTTCGACGATCTCCTGGCGGGCGGCGGCGCGCATTTCGTCGAGCCCATCTATGTCGATGGCGAAGGCCGGCCGGTCACGCCGGCACCCGATCCGCTCGCGGTGGCCGAGCGTGCCTGCCAGGCCTATCTTTCAGGGGAGACGGGCGACTTGGTGAGCGAGGTGCCGGGTCGGGTGTCAAGCAAGGGGGCCGACGGCCTCAACGCGGACTGGCTCCCCGGCTATTTCGTGTTTATCGAAACCAAGGCGGGCGAAACCTTCCTCTGCGACGCGACGCCGAACGCCCAGGTTTGGGCCTTTGCCCGGATCGGCAAACCGCTCGGCCGTTCACTCCTTAAGTTCGGCAATCCAGCGGGTTAGGGGGTGGCTGGCGGCTCTTGCGTCTGGTAGGCCGGCGTCAAGTTCCCCACATATAAGGGAACCGAAATGAGCCTCAGAGGCGTTTAGCCGACATGTCCCAACCCGTCGTCGTCACCATCCCCCATAAGCTCGGCAAGGACGAAGCCAAGCGCCGTCTGCAGTCGGGCTTCAGCAATATCCGCTCGAGTGTCGGCGAGACATTCGTCGTGCTCAAGGACGCCTGGCGCGGGGATCATCTCGATTTCGAGGCCAGCCTGCTCGGCCAAACCACCAACGGGAAGGTGGACGTGGCCGACGATCACGTGCGGCTCGAGGTGCAGCTGCCGTGGGTTCTCGCCGTGCTCGCCAACAAGGCCAAGGCGCTAGTGGAGAAGCAGGGCCGGCTGATGCTGGAGAAGCCTACCGATTCCACCAAGACCTGAACGGCAGACGATCAGGAAATCTCGACGATAGTGGCTTCGCCGGTGCCGGCCGCCACGGTCTCGCCCACCGGCTTGCCCATGATCGCCTGGGCCACCGGTGACACGTAAGACAGCGTGCCGTGGGCCGGGTCGGCCTCGTCCTCGCCGACGATGAGGTAGGACTGACGGCGTCCGTCCTCGCGCTCGATGGTGACCTTGGAGCCGAAATGCACCTCGGTCGCGTCGTGCGGCGGCTCGATCACCTGGGCGGTGGCCCGGCGCGAGGTCCAATAGCGCAAATCCCGGTTGATCTTGGCGAGCAGCGGCTTGTCGTCGGCATCGTGGGCGGCGGCATGCTCTTCGTGTAGCCGGCCCAACTCGGACTCGATCAGCGCCAGTCCCCGTGCGGTGACGAGGTTGTGAGATGAAATCGGCCGATCGGGCAGGTCGTCATAAACGTCCCCCCCTTCGGCCTCTTTGGTGAAGGCCTTGCTCATCAAAAAATTATAGCACGCCAAGAGTCAGCATTGTGGCTGCCGCGTCCGGCCTCCCATAAACGGCGCTTTTTGGCGGTCCGCTTGCCCCGAGCCCGCGGCGCCATGCTAGATAGAGCGGCAAGACTTGGCTTTGCCTGTCAGCGCCGAGCTCGCGAGAGCAAGGTCTCGATGGTCATCGTCACGGCGAACGCGGCTGCAACATGGAAGCGAGGCGCATCATGAAATACATCATCGCAGTCATCCAGCCGCACCGGCTCGACGCCGTGCGCGAGGCGCTCGCCGCCAAGGGCGTGCAGGGCCTGACGGTCTCCGAGGTGCGCGGCTTCGGCCGGCAGAAAGGGAAGACCGAGATTTACCGGGGCGCGGAGTACGTAATCAACTTCGTGCCGAAGGTGAAGATCGAGCTTGCCGTCGATGCCGCGATGGCCGACGCGATCGTGGAGGCCATCGGCGAGGCGGCCAGAACCGGCCGCATCGGCGACGGCAAGGTCTTCGTGCTGCCGCTCGAAGGCGCCATGCGGGTGCGCACTGGAGAGATGGGGGCCGACGCGCTCTAACCGGCTGCCAGAGCTGCTGTCCTTAGCGCGGACGTTCGGCGGCCACCGCGCGGATCACGTCGCGAAACAAAAGCTGCTCGGCCAGCTCTTCGATGGCTACGGCCGTTTTGCGCCGCCAGTTGGGATGCTCATCGACGGTGCCCGGCAGGTTCGCCTGCTCGATTGCGCCGAGCGCGTCGTCGAGCTGCACGGCGAGCAGCCGGCACGGCGTCAGCGCAAGGAAGCGATGGATGGCGACGAGAACCTCGTCCGGCATCTCCTTGGGTGTCGCCGCTTGCGCCACCCCGGGCGCCAGCGCCTGTGCGCCGACAAGCGCGTTGAGGAGACGCTGGCGGTCGTCCATGCGATCTTGCCGCTGTAGCACCGCCTCCACTTCCGAGGTGCGGCCGGCCTCCACCCGCCGGTCGATGTCGTTGCCGACCCACCAGCCTTTGAGGGTCGGCAGGTCATGGGTCGAGGCGCACACCATGGCTTCGCGCCGGTAGCCATGGGGCGGGATCCACACGCCGTCCTGCGCGGTGAAGTAAAAGACCTGGTAGCTCAGCAGTCCGGCCCGCACGATGGTGTCGGTAAAGCCCGGCGCCACAGTACCGAGATCCTCGCCGATGACGATGGTGCGGGAGATCCAGGATTCCTCTACCACGCCTTCCAACAGCTCGCGGAAGGGATAGGCCACATAGGCGCCGTCAATGGCGCTGTTGCCTTCGGGAATCCAATAGAGCCGCTGCAGGCCCATGGCGTGGTCGATGCGCAGCGCGCCGGCGTGATGCATGTTGGCCCGCAGCACCGAGCGATAGGGCTCGAAGCGCTCCTCCGACAAGCCGACCGGCGAGAAGGGTACCAGGCCCCAGTCCTGGCCGGCGGCGCTGAAGGGATCGGGCGGACAGCCGATGCGCGCGCTGTTGGCAATGGCCGGGCCGCCGAGCCAACTGCGCGAGCCGTCGGGCGAGATGCCGACGGCGAGATCGAGATAGAGGCCGATGCGCATGCCGGCCGCCTTGGCGCGCGCTTGCGCCTCGGCGAGCTGGATGTCGGCGGTCCATTGCAGCCAGGCATGGAAGGCGATGCGATGCTTGGCCGCGCGGGCGAAGTCGCGCACGGCGAGATTGTCCGGGTCGCGATAACTTTCCGGCCAGGTCAGCCACGCTGCATTCAGGCCTTCGGCCATGAAGCGCTCGGACAGTGCTTCGAACAGGGCGTGCCCTTCGAGGGCCTTGCCCTGTTCGCGGCAAAACTGCTCGAACGCCGCTTTCGTGCTCGGCGTCCGCGTCCTTGACGAACATGGGCGAACAGCCCTTCGAGGGCGCGCAGCTTCACGCGGTGGACGGCCGGATAGTCAATCAGCGTGGTGGCGCGCAAATCTGCAAGTTCGGCATCGAGCGCGTTACGCTCGGCCAAATCGGCGAAGCCCGGCACGCGGTCCGGCGCGATCAGCAGCGCGTTGAGAAAGTCGCGGGACGAGGGGCTGTAGGGGCTGATGCGGGAGGGATCGGCCATGAACAGCGCGTGCATGGGGCTGACGCCGATGAAGTCGGCGCCGAGCCCGGCGGCGAACTCCGCCAGGCGTGCCAGATCCTCGAAATCGCCGATGCCCCAGTTGCGGCCGGAGCGCAGCGCATAGGCCTGTACCGCCAGGCCCCAGGCCCGTTGATCCACAAGAAAAGGGGGCCAGAAGGCGCTCGCGGACAACGACGCGACGTCCTCCGCCGGCGGCGGCTCCGGGATGTCGCGATGGTCGCCCTTGCCGTCGGCGGATGCTTCCAACGGAACGCCCATGGCTGCCAGCACCTTGACCTTGGTGTCGGTGGGCGTCCTGACCCATTCTCCCTTCTCGGAGAGATAGCCGTCGGCAATGCCGAAGCGCCCAGCCAATTCGTCGAGCCGATCTGGCATGCCCTACTCCCGACCAGAAATTACGGTGATCCGCGGCGCCATCAATCGGTCCTTTCGAACAGCAAGAGGCCGCGCCCTTGAAGGGTGGTCTTGCCCGTGGCGATGAGCGTCGGCTCCGGCCGTATCAGACCGTTCGCCGAATTGCAAAGCAGCCGCCAGCGCAAATGGCGCTTGCCGAAATAGGGAAAGATGAAATCGATCGGCTCGGCGTCGGCGTTGAACAGCATGAGCAGGATCTGCCCGTCGCCAGCGAAAGACGCGCCGATGCATTTGGCGACCGGATCTTCCCAGTGCTCGGCCTGCTTCTCCTCGCCGTCCGGCTTGAACCAGGACACATTCTTGATGCGCGGCGCCACCGGTTCGCCATGCAGGAAGTGAGGGCTGCGCAGGAGCGGCTGTTCGCGCCCGCAAAGCCGTCACCGCCACGCACGAAGTCGAGAAAGGCGCGGTCGCGATCGCTGAGATCAGTCCAGTTCACCCAGGAGATCTCGTTGTCCTGGCAGAAAGCGTTGTTGTTGCCGCCTTGCGTCCGGCCGAGCTCGTCGCCCATGCTCAGCATCGGCGTGCCGTGACTGAACAGCAGGCTCGCCATCAAGGCGCGGCGCACGCGGTCGCGGAGATCGAGAATGGCGGGATCGTCGGTCGGCCCCTTGACGCCCCAGTTGTAGCTCCGGTTGTCGTCGTGGCCGTCCTTGTTGTCTTCCTTGTTCGCCTGATTGTGCTTGCGGTTGTAGGAGACGACGTCGCGCAGGGTGAAGCCGTCATGGGCGGCGATGAAATTGACGCTTGCCCATGGTTTGCGGCCGCGGTGGTCGAAGATCTCGGCCGAGCCGGAAATTCTGCGTCGCGAGCGCCGGCAGCATGCCCATGTCGCCCTTCCAGTAAGAGCGTAAGCCGTCGCGCCAAAGGTCGTTCCATTCCGCCCAGCCCGGCGGAAAGGCGCCGACCTGGTAGCCGTTCTCGCCGAGATCCCATGGCTCGGCGATCAGCTTTACCCGGCTCAGCACGGGATCTTGGCCGACGGCATCGAGGAACGAGGCGCTCGGATCGAAGTCGTTGTCGTCGCGGGCCATGCGCCGACGCGAGATCGAAGCGGAAGCCGTCGACGCCGCATTGCTCCACCCAATAGCGCAGCGAATCCATGACCAGCTGGAGCACGCGCGGCTGGCCGATATTGAGTGTGTTGCCGCAGCCGGTGGTGTCGAAATAGTGCCGCTTGTCCTCGGCGAGCTTGTAGTAGGACGCGTTGTCGATGCCGCGAAACGACAAGGTCGGGCCGAGCGCGTTGCCTTCGGCGGTGTGGTTGTAGACCACGTCGAGAATGACCTCGATGCCGGCATCGTGCAGCCGGTCGACCATGGTGCGGAATTCTTCGAGGCCGGCGCCGGGCGAGATATAGCGCTCGGCCGGGGCGAAGAAGCCGATGCTGTTGTAGCCCCAATAATTGCTGAGACCCTCCTCCACGAGATGGCGGTCGTTGACGAAGGCATGCACCGGCAGCAGCTCGATGGCCGTGACGCCGAGCTTGACGAGATGGTCGATCACCGCCGGGTTGGCGAGGCCGGCAAAGGTTCCCCGCATCGGCTCCGGCACATCGGGATGGCGCGCGGTCATGCCCTTCACGTGCGCTTCGTAGATCACCGTTTCATGCCAGGGGCGATTGGGGCGGGCGCCGCGGGGCGGGTCGCTCTCGCCCACCACCATGCATTTCGGCAGGAAGGGCGCGCTGTCGCTTTTGCTCATGGCGAGATCGGCACGCTTGGAGCCGATCTGATAGCCGAACAGGGCGTCGTCCCAGATGATCTGTCCCGCATAGCGGCGCGCATAAGGATCGAGCAGCAGCTTGTAGGGGTTGAAGCGGTGGCCGGCCTTCGGGATCGTAAGGCCCATGCACGCGATAGCCGTAAAGCTGGCCGGGGGCGAGGTCCTGGCACATAGCCGTGCCACACCTCGTCGGAATATTCCGGCAGCGTGATGCGCGCCGTCTCTGCGCCGTCCGGATCGAACAGGCAGAGCTCCACCCGCGTCGCATGGGCGGAGAACAGAGCGAAGTTCACGCCGCGTCCGTCATAGGTCGCGCCGAGCGGCCAGGGTGCGCCAGGATCGAGATTGAGTTTCATGGTTTAGGGGTCCTCGAACGCCATGCGTCCGCCGACGCTCTGGCACGCTTCATCGAGATGCCGGTCATTGCTGTCAATCGTCCTCTTCCTCGCCGGCCGCCGTCCATGGGCTCGACCAGTTCCAGGGCGCCGCGCAAGGGAATCGACAACAGCACGGGCCGGTTCGTGCCTTCATACACAATCTCGTGGAAGAGCTTGTCGGCCAGGAACAGCGGCAGCAGCTCGCCGCCGGCAAGATGCGAGCCGCTCGTGGAATCGTCGCGAGCCATGCCGTAAGCCCTAGGAATCGCCGTTCGGCTTGCGAGCGCCAGTTCCAGGCCGCAGGGTCTCGATCTCCTCGAGCTGGCTCGCGCCGCGTTGCTTCTGGCGGTCGACGGCAGTGCGCACCGCATAGTCGAACGAGCGCAGCATGGTGGCGATGTCGCGCGAAGGCGGCGCTTTCTGCCGGCGTTCCTCGACGCGGCGGTCCGGCTCGCCTTCGAAGTCGACGATATAGACGTCGTTCTCGGCGACGAGAATCTTGGGCAGGTGATAGTCGTTGTGCAGGCGGAGCTTGTTGCCCCGGGCGATCGTGGGGAACCAGCGTGTCGATGCGCTTGAGCATGACGTCGCGCAAGCCGAGCAGCTTGGCGGCGAGATCGCGGGTCTCGTCGTCGGCGATGTCGGGCAGATGCTCCAGATAGGCGAAGGCCTGCTCGGCGCGCGCGAAGCGCCCTGGCGCACCATTCTTTCGAGATCGGCGTCGGTGACCGGTTCCGGAGCGAAGTCCGGGTCGGCGGCATCGGCGGTGGCGAAGGCGCGGTGCAACTCGCCGGTGCGCCGGCCGATGGTCTCGATCAAGGACAGCGAATAGGCGCAGGCCGCGGTCGCCGCCAGGTCCGGCGAGGCTCGCCTCCTCCAACTCGCGGTCGAGCGCGTTGACCACCACCGTCCAGCCGTCGCCCTGATTGCGGATATGCTCGAAGGCCACGGCCAGCGCCGTCGGCGTGCCGTTCTGGTCGACATGCTCGATGGCGCCGAGATAAGGCGGCGCGTTGGCGAAACCGGCCTTGGACAGGAAGCGGCCCATCTCGATGCCCGGGTCCATGCCGGGCCGGAGCCGCCGGGCGATCTTGAGATTTACGCGGTCGCCGAGGGTGCGCGTCGTGTGGGCGTGCTCGCCGAGCCCTACGCGGTAGACGCTAAGTTCCTCGGAGAGGTCGAGCGCGCGTAGCGCATCGCTGGCCTCGAAGCGCAGCTCGCCGCCGGCTGCCGGCAAGGTGTGGTGCTCCATCATCGCCTTGAGGACGGCCCGGGGGAAGGTCTCGCCATGGGCGGCGTCGAACACGATGCCGGCTCGGGGCCCGCGCCTGATCTTGGCCAGGAGATAAGGCAGAAGCGGGCTGTCGACCCTGAGGTCGTCCTCGCCCCAGGACAGCGCCAGCGGCAAGAAATAGCGCTGGGTCGTGCCGTCCTCCAAGGCGACGTTGGCGCGAGAAGCAAGAAGCTTTCGTGGCCGTCTTGCGGCAGCTCGCCGATGCGCTCCGGCGTGGCCGAGACGATGACCTCGTCCTTGGGACCGAACCACCGCTGATGGCGGAGATAAGCGGGCAGCGTGTCGTAGATGATACGGTCGATGCGCTGGCGGTCGCCGCGCTGGCTCTCGATGATGTTCCAGCCGTCGCCGAGCACGAGGGTCTCGAGCTCAGGCAGCGATTCCGGATACGGTTCCGGCAACGATGCGAGGCGCGCGGGGTCGGCGAGGGTGAACCAGTAAAAGCCGTAGGCCGGCAGCGTCAGCAGGTAAGGCAGGGTACCGATCGCCGGAAACGGCGAGGCGCCGGTGAGTTCGACGGGGACCTTGCCCTTTTGCGCCGACAGGTCGAGCTCGACGGCCTGTGCCGAGCGCGACAGGTTGAACACGCAGAGCATCACGTCGCCATTGTGCTCGCGCAAATAGGCCAGCACCTTGCGGTTGCGCGGGCGCAGGAACGCCATGTTGCCGTGGCCGAAGGCGTCGATGGGTCTGGCGCACGGCGATCATGCGCTTGGTCCAATTGAACAGCGAGCTCGGGTGCGTCTGCTGCGCCTCGACGTTGACGGTCTCGTAGCCGTAGATCGGGTCCATGATCGGCGGCAGGAACAGACGCTGGGGGTCGGCGCGGGAGAAGCCGCCATTGCGGTCGGCGGACCATTGCATCGGCGTGCGCACGCCGTCGCGGTCGCCGAGATAGAAATTGTCGCCCATGCCGAGCTCGTCGCCGTAATAGAGAACCGGCGTGCCGGGCATGGACAGCAGCAGGCCGGTCAGCAGCTCGATCTTGCGGCGGTCGTTGTCGAGCAGCGGCGCCAGACGCCGCCGGATGCCGAGATTGAGCCGCGCCCGGCGATCGGTGGCGTAGGTCTCCCACAGATAGTCGCGCTCGCTATCGGTGACCATTTCGAGGGTCAGCTCGTCGTGGTTGCGCAGGAAGATCGCCCATTGGCATTCCTCGGGGATCGCCGGCGTCTGGCTGATGATGTCGGTGATGGGATAGCGGTCCTCGCGCGCGAGCCCCATGAAGATGCGCGGCATCAGCGGGAAGTGGAACGCCATGTGGCATTCGTCGCCGTCGCCGAAATAGGGACGGGTGTCCTCGGGCCATTGGTTGGCCTCGGCGAGCAGCATGCGGTCGGGGTAGCGCTCGTCGAGCTCGGCGCGGAAGCGCTTCAGGATCTCGTGGCTCTCGGGCAGGTTCTCGTTGTTGGTGCCGTCGCGCTCGACGAGATAGGGCACCGCGTCGAGCCGCAAGCCGTCGACGCCCATGTCGAGCCAGAAGCGCAAGACCCGCACGATGTCGGCGAGAACGCGGGGGTTGTCGTAATTGAGGTCCGGCTGGTGCGAATAGAAGCGGTGCCAGAAATAGGACTGGGCGACAGGATCCCAGGTCCAGTTCGAGGTCTCGGTGTCGAGGAAGATGATGCGCGTGCCGGGATATTTCTGGTCGGTGTCGCTCCACACATAATAATCGCGCCACACGGAGCCGGGCTTGGCGGTGCGCGCCCGCTGGAACCACGGATGCTGGTCGGAGGTGTGGTTGACCACGAGCTCGGTGATGACCCGGATGCCGCGGGCATGGGCCGCCGCCACGAAGCGGCGGAAGTCGCGCATGGTGCCGTAGGTCGGATTGATCGAGGTGTAATCGGCGATGTCGTAGCCGTCGTCGCGCAAGCGGCGAGGGATAGAACGGCAGCAGCCAGACGGCGGTGACGCCGAGCTCTTGCAGATAGTCGAGCTTCTGCACCAGGCCGGCGAAATCGCCGACCCCGTCATTGTCGGAATCGAAGAACGCCTTGATATGCAGCTCGTAGATGACGGCGTTCTTGTACCAGAGCCGGTCGTTGCGATCGATCATGGATGCTCGAAATGGCTGGAGAGGCGGGCGATCGACGTCTCGAAGGGCGCCTTGATAGGCGTTGCTAGCGCCGAAAGGTAAGGGTCTTGGCGGTTCCAGGCCAGGGGTCATCGGCCGCGCAGGGTGACGAAGGCCTTGCAAGCCGGGGCGGCGAGCCTGCAAACGGCGGCTTACGCGGCGCCTAATTTCTTGGGAAACAGATTGACCGGGTCGGTGTCGGAGGCGGCGAAGGTCTGGATGAAGCTGTCGCGCCAATTGGCCAGGTCGTAGGTCTCGATCCGCTGCCACAGCCGGTTGTGACGGGCCCAGCGTTCCTGGCGGGGCATGGTCAAGGCGCGGTCGAGCGCGCGGGCCATCTCGTCGATGTCGTGCGGATTGATCAGCAGCGCCTCGCGCAGCTGCTCGGCGGCGCCGGCGAAGCGTGACAGAACCAGGACGCCCGGGTCCTGGGGCGCCTGGGCGGCGACATATTCCTTGGCCACGAGGTTCATGCCGTCGCGCAAGGGCGTGACGAGGCCGACGGCGCTTTCCCGGTAGAGCCGGGTCAGGATGTCTTGCGGCACGCCGCGATGGAGATAGGTGACCGGCGTCCAGCGCAAATCGCCGAAGCGGCCATTGATGCGGCCGACCAGCCGCTCCACCTCCTCGCGGATCTCCTGATAGACGGGCAGTGTCTCGCGCGTGGGCGGGGCGATCTGCACGAGCCGGACGCGGCCGCGATGCTCGGGGAAATCCTCCAGCAGCATCTCGAAGGCGCGCAGGCGTTCGGGCAGGCCCTTGGTGTAGTCGAGCCGGTCGACGCCGATGATCGTCTTCATGTCCTGCCCGAGGTCGGGGAGAAGGGGCCCCTTGGCGCTTTCGCTCTCGGCGAGCTTGCGGAAGGCCGTGGCGTCGATGCCGATGGGGAACACGGAGGCCAGCGTCGTCTCGCCTTGGGCGGCGATGCGGTCGCCGCGCAGTTGCTCGCCGTCGAGACTGGCGGCGACGTAGCGGCGGAAATTATCGCGGTCGGAGCAGGTCTGGAAGCCGACGACGTCGTAGACCATCAGCGCGTTGCCGAGCCGCTTCTGACCGGGAACGGCGGCGAAGATCTCAGGCGAGGGGAAGGGCGTATGCAGGAAGAAGCCGATGCGGGCGGTGCAGCCCCGGCCTCGCAGCTCCTCGGCCAGCGGGATCAGGTGATAGTCATGGACCCAGATCAGGTCGTCCGGCCCGACCAGCGGCATCAAGGCGTCGGCGAACCGGGCGCTGACATTGAAATAGATCTCGCTATGGGCCTCGTTGCCTTTAGCCAGATCGAGCCGGTAATGCAGGGCGGGCCACAAACAGCGGTTGGCGTAGCCGTAATAATAGCCTTCGGCTTCCTCGGGCGTGAGATCGATGGTGGCGACGGTGAGACCCGAGACGGTCTCGACTTTCGGCGCCGTGCTGGCGGCGTTCTCGGTCACCTCGCCGCTCCAGCCGAACCAGATGCCTTGCGACGCCTCCAGCGCATCGCCCAGGGCGACGGCCAAGCCGCCGGTCTGGAACTTGGCGTTGAAGTCGGCGACGCGATTGGAGACGACGACCAGCCTCCGCGTCTTCGCTGTCATCTCATGCCTCCCGGTGTTGGCAGGTGGCATCGGCAAGCGGCGCTGGATTGGCGGGCATGCCGATTTGCACGCTCGACGTCATGTCTCATAGCCTCTTTTGATGACGCCCCCATGTCCCATTCACTCCGCTTGAAGCCCTTTAGTTTAAACCGAAAACGTCACAATGGGTTCCTAACATGCGGGGAATTGCAGTAAGCCGGACCACCGGCCTGTCGTCGCGCCCCGCGCGGATCGGGTAAAATCCACGTAGAGCCTTGGAATAACAGCGAGAACGTAGACGACGCGCGCAGCCCAACGAGGATTAATGACGAAGTCTTTGCCGCCGGTTTCCGGCGAATACTGCCTTTTTCATCGATTTCGATGGGACCCTTGTGGATATCGCCCCGCGGCCGGAGCTCGTCGAGGTCGAGCCGGGAGTGATCGCGTTGCTTGGCGCGCTCGACACGCGATTCGGTCATGCGGTCGCGTTGGTGACGGGGCGATCGCTCGGCGTGGTCGACGGGTTTCTCGACTCCGCTCAAGCTGCCTGCCGCCGCCGAGCATGGCTCTATCCGGCGCGATGCCTCGGGCCATGTGCATGAAGATGTGCGGGCGATCCACGCCATAGAGGCGGCGGCAGTCCGGCTCTCGCCCCTGGTCGCGGCGCATCCCGGCCTGTTGCTGGAGCGCAAGCAGGCGTCGGTGGCGCTGCATTTCCGTCAGCGGCCGGAACTGGCGGAGACGTGCCGGGAGGCGGTGGCCAAAGCGGTGGCCGGCGTCGACGGGCTCGTGGTGCTGCCCGGCAAGATGATCTTCGAGCTCAGGCCGGAAGGCATCGACAAGGGCGTGGCGGTGGCGGCGTTTCTCGAGGAGGCGCCGTTCAAGGGCCGCGTGCCGGTCTATATGGGCGACGATGTCACCGACGAGCATGGGTTTGCTGTGGTCAACGATAGGGGCGGCATCAGCATCAAGATCGACGACGGGGACACGCTGGCCCAGTACCGTACGGACCGGGCGGGGCTGTTTGCCTGGCTTTCAGGCCTGGCCGGGACCGCTTAGCGAACCCAATAAGCCTCCCGCGCGTTAGCCTTGAGCGGGCATCAAGCCTTACAACCGTTGGGGAATGGCCCTATATTCGAGCGGGGGACGGGGGAGCCGTTAACTTTTACGCTCCGAGGTCAAACGACATGCTGGACGACATGCCACGGCGCAGTACCGCCCTCGTCGCAACATCAGGCAACGATGTGGCGGAAATCGCCGATGCGCCTTCGGCGACACCGGTGAAGGCTGGCCGCCGCTCACGCGCGCTCCGGCAGAAGGTGGTGAAGCCCAGCGCGCTCGGCATGCTGCTGCGGCCCATCGGCATCGCCATCGGCGTGGTGCTCGTCGCCTATGCGCTGTTGTCGCTCGGCACGACCTTCTACCGCAGCTATTACCGGCATCTCGATCACAGCGCCGCGGTCCATCCCGACAACAGCATGTTCGACATTTTCTTCGGCGACCGGACCCTGCCGCCGGACGCCGTCGATCTCGTGGTCAAGGACGTGGACGGCACGCTGCACAAGGTGGTGGCGAGCAAGTCAGAGACCGACGCGTTCGTCAACGACACCATCCTCATGCTCGACGACGAGCGCGCCCGCATCAAGCAGGCGGCGCATCAAGATATCGACCGCAGCTTCGCGCTCGCCTTTCAAGATCGCGAGCAGACCATTTCCGCGTATGCCGACTGGTTCTTCGCCTGGAAGCGCTCTTACGTGGTGCTGAAGGAAACCATCTCCTCCGCAATCACCCGCTTCTTCGAGACCGGCAAATACGAGTCTCTGACGGAGGCCATCGAGGCCGATGTGAAGGAGTATTTCCTGCGCAATTACAAAGAGCAGGTGCTGAAGCCGGAGATTCGCGATCAGACCATCTCCCAAGGCGTGGAGCAGTCGGTGCGCCATGCCCATGACAGCTACCGGCGGGTGATCGCCAATGGCGACATGCGGCTGCAACTCTTCCTGGCCAAGCATACGAGCCATCTCGAGGACATTCCGGCGACCACGTCGATGACCAATGTCGCGCTCGACTGGGACGCGCAGAAATGGAAGGCGCCGATCTATCTCATGGAGGATCGCGCCTTTGACGGCGTGGTCGGCGTCGGCACCGCAGCGGCTGGCGGCACGGTGGGCGCGCTGGCGCTCGGTCCCGCGATCAACGGCGTTCTCGCGCGCAGCTTCGGCGGCTTGTCGCAGCGGGTGGCGACGTCGCTCGGTACGCGGCTCGCTTATGCCGAAGGCGGCGCCGTTGCCGGCACCTTCGTGCAGCCCATGGGCGGGCAGGTGGTGGGCGCCGCCATCGGCGTGCTGATCGGCACGGTCGCGGACTATCTCGCCAACGAGGCCAACGAGGCGATCAACCGCGAAAGCTTCGTCGCGGCCAATGACGAGGCGCTCGACGCCACCATCGCTGCGTGGAAGTCGGGTCTCGAGGATAGCGTCGACACGGCCATCGACAAATGGTTCGACGACGCCCGGGCGTCCGTTGTACTCGCCGCCAAATAAGCTCACCGCGTTCCCACTCGCCCCGCGGCCGCGGCCCTGGGGTGACAGCCTTCGGGTAAGCCACGCGCCGTGGCTGTCGGAGACCGGTCAACCGTCCCCGAAAGCCGTATTTTGGCGGGAATCGGGTGAGGATTTTCGGTCGCATTTCCGCCGCTTGGCGGGCTATGCTGAGCCTAACAAGCAAAAACGTAGGGGCGCTCCGGGGATGGAGGACAATGTCAAAGCCATAGCGCGGCCGGCTGCCAGCCGTTCGCTGCGCGAGGCGATTCGCAAAGCGCGCGTCGAAGAGGCCGAGCGCCTCGATGTCACCGCCGATTTGCGCGACGGCGAGATCGCGCGGCTCGAAATGCTCAAGGCCGAGCTTGAGACGGTGTTCGCCGATATCCCCAAGCATGACGACCGCTTCAGTCTGGCGCTGGTGCCGAGCCGCCCGGCGCGGCTGTGGATCGACCTGTTCACCTATGTCGTCATCGACGACGGCTCGGGCGCCTATCTGTTCATCCGCAATAGCGAGAACGGACGGCGCACGCTGTTCAGCTCGACCACGGTCGCCGACATGGTCGACCGCATCACCAATCACATGGCCCATGAGATCGTGCGCCGCGAACGGCTCGAGGCGGCGCTGGTGGAGCCGGGTCCGCGCCAGAAGATCATCGCCGAGGCGGAAGGTTCCGGTGCCGGCATGGGCGTGGTGCTCGCGGCCTTCGTCGTCGGCTTGCTCACGGGCGCCGCAGGCCTGTTCGCCGCGGTGTGGCTCAGCGTTCCCTAAGCACGCGCCGCTCGCATTCCCACACCTGATCGGCGCTGGCCGCGGCGCGGCCGACCATCTCCACGCGCCAGCCGTTTCCATTCTTCTCGATGTTGTATTCGTTGTAGCGGGCGGCGGGCGCGCGCCCCTCGACCGCTTCCGACGCCGACGGCACGCCGACGACGATGGCCGGCCCGCTCACGGTCTCCAGCTCATGCACCGTCTGCTCGTGCCGGTGTCCATGCAGCACCAGCTCGGCGCCATGCGCCTTCAAGACATCGCGGAGCTTCTTGGCGTCGCGCAAGCCGCGCTGCCAGCCCGATTGGCCGGGCAGCGGCGGATGGTGGATCAGCACCACGCGGAACAGGCCTTCGCGGCCGAGCGTATCCAGCGCGCTGGCCAAATAGGCAAGCTGCGATTTGCCGAGCTTGCCGGCGGCGACGAAGGGCATGGTGGGGATGGCCGAGGACAGCGCCACGATGCCGATGTCGCCGATGCGGCGCACGAAGGGAAAGCCGGTCTCGGGCGTGGCGAACAGCGCTTCGCCCGCTTCGTTCGACTCCATGTAAGGCCGCCAATGGTGCGTGCTCGTGTTCGGATGCAGCCGCACATAGGCGTCGTGATTGCCGGGAATCACGGTGACGTCGTCAGGCTTCCCCAGATGATGCAGCCAGTCGGCGGCGCGCAGGAACTCCTCGGGCAGGCCGAGATTGACCAGATCGCCGGTGACCGCGACATGATCCGGATCGCGCTCGAGAAGATCGCGGGTGAGCACATCGAGGAATTCGCGCCGGTGCACGAGCTTGCGCCCGCGATGCCAATTCACATAGCCGAGGATTCGCTTCGACAGGAGATGCCGGCGCCGCGCATGCGGCATCGGGCTCAGGTGAATGTCGGAAAGGTGGGCGAGGGTGAACACGGGCGCGGGCAACAGGGCTTCTTCGGTGACTGTTGGGCCGGACAGTAGAACGGCCTCGCCCCGGTTGCAAAATGCCCCGGCGGTCGCGGTCTCGCGGGCTTCCGGCGCGGAGGGCTCGAAGTGCCGCTCAGCCAGGGCTTCCGGCTGTCATAATCCAGATATGGAAATGTCGTGATCCTGGAAGCGTGTGAGTCTCACAACAGCGGCGAATGATGACCGTTCAGGATTTTGCCCGAATTGGGCGGAGCACAGGCGATTCCCGTCCTGGGCGGCAATTATCAAGGGGATGAGATGGCATTGATCGAGCAGCCGGTCGCACTTGGCGAGGGCACGCCGGAGCGGCGTCGAAACAAGAACAAGCGGCTGCGGCAGGCCGTGCACCGCCACAAGCCGATTTCCAAGCAAGGTATCCAGGAGCGGCTCTTCACGCTGGCGTTTTCGGGGCTCGTCTATCCGCAGATCTGGGAAGATCCGGTCGTGGATCTGGAAGCTTTGTCCCTCAAGGACGGCGAACACCTGGTCGCGATTGCGTCCGGCGGCTGCAATATTCTGAGCTATCTCGCCACGGCCCCGATCCGAATCACGGCCGTCGACCTCAATCCGGCGCATGTGGCGCTGAACAGGCTGAAGTTTGCTGCGATCCGGCACCTGCTGGACCACCGCGCGCTCCACCGCTTCTTTGCCGAGGCCGATACGCGCGAAAACGTGCATGCCTACGAGGACTATATCCGGCCGCATCTCGATGAGACGTCGCGCCGCTATTGGGACAAGCGCAATCTGCTCGGGCGCCGGCGGATCGGCTATTTCCGCACCAATCTCTATCGGCACGGCCTGCTCGGGACCTTCATTGGTGCGAGCCACCTGTTGGCGCGGATGCACGGTCGCAACCCGAGAAAGATCCTCGCAGCCAAGAGCCTCGAGGAGCAGCGCACGATCTTCGAGAGCGAGCTCTCACCTCTGTTTGAGAAGCGGCACATCCGCTGGCTCCTCAACAAGCCGTCGGCCTTGTTCGGGCTCGGCATCCCGCCGTCGCAATACGCGGCCTTGAAAGGCAACGAGCCCCACATGTCGAACGTGGTGCATCAGCGGCTGGAGCGGTTGGCCTGCGGTTTCGATCTGGCGGACAATTACTTCGCATGGCAAGCCTTCGGCCGGCGCTATGCAGCGGGTGGGGCCGGCCCTCTGCCGCCTTATCTGCACCGTGAGAATTTCGACAATCTGCGGTCTCGGATCGGTGACGTCGACGTGCAGCATCGCTCGCTCACGGAGTATCTCGCCTCGAAGGAAGCGGCGTCACTCGATGCTTACGTGTTGCTCGATGCGCAGGACTGGATGAACGACGAAATCCTGAACGATCTGTGGCGCGAGATCGAGCGGACGGCGCGTCCGGGCGCGCGGGTGATCTTCCGCACCGCCGGCGAAGAGAGCATTCTCCCAGGCCGCGTGCCGGATTCGATCCTATCGAAGTTCACTTATGACGCGGAGAAATGCCGCACGCTGACAGCGAAGGACCGGTCGTCCATTTACGGCGGCTTCCACCTCTATGTTCACCAGCCGGCGGAGGCGGCGGCGTGAGCAGCACGACGCAAGATGCCGCCCGCCACATGGACGGCATCTACAGATATCAGCGGTACATCTACAACGCGACGCGCAAGTACTATTTGCTGGGGCGCGATCACCTGCTCGATGAGTTGCAGCCGGAGGACGGGTCGACGGCTCTCGAAATCGGCTGCGGCACCGGGCGAAACCTCATCCATGCGGCGCGCCGCTGGCCGAACGCCCGGTTCGTCGGTTTCGACATTTCGCGCGCAATGCTCGAGACCGCGCGCACGTCCATCGCGCGGGCGGGGCTCTCGGAGCGCATCGATGTGTATCCGGCGGACGCGACGGCGTTCGATCTGTCGGCGTTGTGCGGCGAAGCGCAGGTGGGCCGCGTGTTCATCTCCTACACGCTGTCGATGATCCCGCCATGGCGGCAGGTGCTGCCGCAGGCGCTTCAGGCTGTTAGTCCCGGCGGCCGGTTGCACATTGTGGATTTCGGTGAGCAAGAGGCTTGGCCGCGGTGGTTCAAGTCCGTGTTGTTTGCTTGGTTGCGGCAGTTCTCGGTGCATCCGCGGGCGGATCTCGAAGGCGCGCTCGCCGCGCTGGCGCAAGAGAGCGGCGCCGTGCTCTCGTTCAAGCATCTTTATCGCGGCTACGCCGACTACGCGGTGATCACAAAGCCGGTATGATCGACGCTCCGCTGCAAGATCGCGCCGGTAGCCGCGCTCTCACGCCTCTGTGGCAGCGTGGCGGCTTAAGTCCCGGCTAGAACAACCAGGTGAAGCGGCCCTTGACGCCGTTGTCCGAGACGCCGTTGCCGAACTGGCCCGAATAGGACACGCCCGCCGTGGTCCGTGCACCGAGTGCTACCGCTGATGAACCATGCGCTTCACGAGCGGCGAGGCGAGGTTGAGCAGATAGAGCAGCATGGCCTGGTCGGGCGACCATAGGCTCGCAATCATGGACAGCACGGCCGACAAAATCAGAAGGCCGAGCTCGGCGCGTCCGCTTTCGGCGAGGGCGCGGCCGCTGTCGCGTTCGGCGGCGCGCGAGATGAGAAGCGCCGTCACGGCCAAGAGGATCATGTTGGCGCCATAGATCCAGACGGCGCCGGCGACGTCGTAGCGGCTCACGGTGAGCATCGAGAACGGCAGCACCGTCACCCACATGAGATGGAGCAGCACCGCCCAGGCATAAGAGGCGCTCGCCATCTCCGGTTCGCTGGTCGTCACGCTGGCGCGCCCGAGCCAGAAGCTCACGAGCACGAAGAAGGTGATGAGATAGGCGGTGAAGCTGTCGGTGAGGCCGACCAGCCCGCGCAGGAACTCTCCGTCGGTCTTGGGGTCGAAGCCCTGCGGCAGCTCGATATTGAGGACGAGCAGCGTCACCGCGAAGGCGAACACGGCGTCCGTCAAGGCATCGAGCCGGCGCGTCGGGATGACACCGGCCGCGCGCTTCATCGATCTTGCCAAGCGTGCCCCCCTCGGCCGCCGTGACGTCGCAACCTTTGGTCATCCTCGGTCCGAACGCCCGTCTCGGTCAACTCGTGCCAAGACTTATCCCCGCCCCCTAAACCTGCCGTATCATCGGCTCACCTCGTCCGGTTAAGGGGCGCGCTCATGAGGCGTCAGAAACGCGGGACGGGGTGCGGCGCCCGCGGGGCGTGTTACGCGACACGTCACTCGGGCGGCGCCGGAGCCACCCCCCGGGGCCACTAGGAGCCCCCGCCAGAAGCTGGCAGGTAGATCCCGGACAGGCAGTCCGGGATTGAAGCGGGGCCCGCCGCCGAAAAGACGCCGCAAAATAGCATGCGCTCTTTAGCGATGCGCTACCGGCCTCTGGCCTACTTGAGCGCATAGGCTTTGAGCGCGTGTGGCGCGCCGCGAGGCGCCCGCCGCGATCCTCAAAAAGGATCGCGGACACCAATACGGACTGCGCTTCTCGGCGCGCCATCCCCCTGCTCGGGGGCTCATCGGTCAGCTTGCGGGTTTCCACCCGGCGAGCGGCATTGGCATGCCGGCTTTGCCGGTTCGGATAGGGGCTGTGACGACACAACAGGGCGTGAGAAGATTGGACGATGCAAGACAGATTGACTCCCAAACCATCACGCGGCCCGCGCGTCTCGCGCCTGATCACGGCCATGCTCCGCCCGATCTGGCGTTTGCGCCGGGGCATGACGCTCGGCGCGCAAGGCGTGGTCATCGACGGCGAGGGCCGTGTGCTGCTCGTGCGGCACAGCTACCGGCCGGGCTGGTTCTTTCCGGGCGGCGGGGTCGAATGGGGCGAGACGCTGGAGGAGGCGCTGGCCCGCGAGCTCGAGGAGGAGGTCGGGGTGACGCTGACGGCGCCGCCGGTTCTGCACGGCATGTATTCCAACGGCACCAATTTCCCCGGCGACCATATCGCCGTGTTTCTCATCCGGGCGTGGACGCGGCGCGGGGCGTACCGCCAACGGGGCGAGATCGCCGAGTCGGAGATGTTCGCACCCGACGATGTGCCGGCGGCGACCGATGCGGGCACGCGCAAGCGTCTCGCCGAGATCTTCGGCACGGCGACGCCAAGCGCGAAATGGTGAAGGCAGGTGGGCTAGTCGCCGGCGGCGAGCTTCTTGGCGATCTTGGCGACGTGGTGGCCCTGGAAGCTGGCGAGGTTCAGCTCCTTCTGCGACGGCGAACGCGAGCCGTCGGGCGCGGCGATGGTGCCGGCGCCGTAAGGCGAGCCGCCCTTGACCTCGCTGATGTCGGGCAGGTCCGGCGCGGAGTAGGGCAGGCCGACGATGACCATGCCGTGATGGATCATGGTCAAGTGCACCGAGACGATGGTGGTCTCGTTGCCGCCGCCGGTCGAGGTCGAGGTGAACACGCTGCCGACCTTGCCGATCAGCGCGCCGGAGACCCAGAGCGGGCCGGTCTGGTCGAAGAAGTGGCGCATCTGCGCCGACATGTTGCCGAAGCGGGTCGGCGTGCCGACGATGATGCCGTCATAATTGGCGAGCTCTTGCGGGTCGGCGATTTCGGCCGGCTGGTCCACCTTCATGCCGGCGGCGCGCATGATGTCCTCGGGCATGAGCTCCGGCACCCGCTTGACCGTCACATGTGCGCCATCGACGGCGCGCACGCCGTGCGCCATGGCATAGGCCAAAGTCTCGGTGTGCCCGTAAGACGAATGATAAAGAACGAGCAGTTGCGCTGTGTCCGCCATGAATGCCCCCGCTTGGCCGTCAGGGGCGTGGCTCCGCCGCCCCTCCTCGCTAGTCTTTAGTTTAGCAGATTCAATACTGTGATGAGAGGCGATAACACATACTGAAGTTGAGCGGGTTCGTAAACGTGTCCAATTCGGCCGGCCGCGCGGTTGAGAGCGCTGGACCTGAGGCGTGCCGTCCGTGATAAGGCAGCGCCCGTCATGAGCACGAGGATCGAAATTTCGACATTTCCCCGACGACGAGCGGGCGCCCGCCTTGCGCGGACTGCCTAGACCTCGTCGCCGTCACCTCGTTTTTCTCCATTGAAGAGCGCGTTTGGTGCCCGCGGGCGAGGGCGTTCCCTCGATCAGCCATCCCGGTGCTAACGCCATGACGAATTTTGAAATCCGCCCTGAAACCGCCGACGCCGTGCCGGCGCTGTCGCAACTCTCGGCCGACGCCTTCGGTCCGGGCCGCTTCGCCCGCACCGCCTATCGGGTGCGCGAAGGCGTGCCGCCGGTCGCCGCGCTCAGCCTGACGGGCTGGCTCGACGGCCGTCTCGTTGGCGGCATCCGCTTCACCGCCGTCAGCATCGGCGCGGCGGAGGGGGCGGCCTTGCTGGGGCCGCTCGTGGTCGATCCGCAGGTGAAGGGCAAGGGCTACGGCAAGGCGCTGGTCGGCGAGGGCTTGAGACGCGCGCGGGACGAAGGCTTCGGCCTCGTGCTGCTGGTGGGCGACATGCCCTATTACGGCCGGTTCGGTTTTGTGCCGGTGACGCCCGGCCAGATCACCTTGCCGGGCCCGGTCGATCCGGCGCGATTGCTGGCCGTCGAGCTTCAGCCCGGCGCGCTGGAGGGCGCGGCCGGCCAGGTCAAGGCGCAGCGCGCGTTTGATGGCCTTAGTGGCCTTCGCGGTACCAGGTGGCGGCCAGCAGGCCGAGCAGCAAAGCCAGCGCCAGGAAGCCGGTGAACAGCGGGAACAGGCGCACGCCCTTCACGTGATAGGCCTCGCGCTTGTGCAGGCCCAGCCAGTCGCTGCCATGCATCACATGGCCGCTCCGCATCATCACGAGGCGCGGCAGGGTCGCCGCCTCGCCGTCGTTGCGGCCGAGCCAGAAGGCGCCGCCGCCGGTCTCGTCGAGGAGCGGACCGAGGGTTGTCATCGGTCGCGGTCACCGCGGCGAGCTCGCGCGTGTTGGCGTTGCCTACGGTGACGATGCTGGCCAGTTCGCCCGAGGCCACGCGGTAGACGCCTTGCTCCTCGGCGGTCATGGCCTTGCGCCAAAGCCCGCGTTCGCCCTTGTCGAGGGTGACGGTCTCCTTCTTGCCGGAGGGCGTGGTGACGATGACAGGGTCGACCTCGTCCTTGATCGAGCGGCGCTCGATGATGAGCGTCTGGCCGCGGCTCGTGGCCTTCAAGGTTTCCTCTTCGAGCTCGGGCTCTTTCATCAGCCAATGGGCGAGGCGGCGCAGGAGGTCGGTGTAAGGACCGCCGCCGTCATAGCCGCGCGCCCAGAGCCAGGCGTGGTCGGACAGAAGCAGCGCCACGCGCCCCTTGCCGCGCTCGCCGATGACGAGCAGCGGCTTGTCGTCCGCACCCTTCATCAGCACCTCGCCCTCTTTCGGGCTGACGTCGACCACCCGGAACCAGCGGCCCCAAGACGGCTCGCCATTGGCGCCGTTATGCGCGCCCGGCAAGTCGCTGGTGACGGGATGCTTGCTGCCGAGGTCGGTCAGTGCCGGCTTGAAAGGCTCCTCGATCACTCGGCCCGAAGGCACGGCGGGCAGGATCTGGCCGAGCGGCGTGCGGTAGAGGCTGAGCGCCGAGGCATAGTCGTCGCCGGCGGAGACGAGCACGGCGCCGCCGCGTTCCACGTAACGGGCGACATTCTCCAGATAGAGCAACGGCAGCACGCCACGGCGCTGGTAGCGGTCGAAGATGATCAGGTCGAACTGATCGAGCTTCTCCTGGAACAGCTCGCGGGTGGGGAAGGCGATCAGCGAGAGCTGATTGATGGGCGTGCCGTCCTGCTTTTCCGGCGGACGCAGGATGGTGAAATGCACGAGGTCGACGGACGCGTCGGACTTCAGCATGTTGCGCCAGGTGCGCTCGCCGGTGTGGGGCTCGCCCGAAACCAGCAGCACGCGCAAATTCTCGCGCACGCCTTCGACGGTCAGCACGCTGCGATTGTTGATGGTGGTGAGTTCGCCGGGGGCGGGCTCCGCCTCGATCTCCACAATATTGGGACCGGCGTGATCTATCGCCACGGGAATCTCGACCGTCTCGCCGATGCGGACGGTCTTTTGCGTCGGCGCCTGGCCTTGATGGGTGACGGTCGAGCGTCACGGTGCCGGCGTCGCCCGGCCGCGTCTCGCTGACCTTGACCTCGACCGGCTGGGTGCTGCCGACGATGCCGAAGCGCGGCGCGCTCAGCACTTCCAGCCTGCGGTCGAACTCGTCCTTCTTGCCGGTGATAAGCGCATGGACCGGCGCGTCGAAGCCGAGTGCCGAGGCGGTGGCCGGCACGTCATGCACCTCGCCGTCGGTGATCATGACCACGCCGGCGAGACGATCGGGCGGCACGTCGGCGAGCGCCTCGCCGAGATCGGTGAACAGCATGGTGCCGTCACGCTCATTGTCGGCGGAGGTCGAGGTGGAGCGCACGAAACGCACGTCGAGATCGGGAATGGCCTTGAGGCGCTCCTCCAGGCCCCTTGCGGACGGCCTCGGTGCGCTCGGTGCGGCCGGCGATGGCCTGGCTCTGGCTGTCGTCGACCACGACGGTGACGATGTCGTTGAGCGGCTCGCGGTCTTCCTGCTTGAGATGCGGGTTGGCCATGGCCAGCAGCAGCATGGCGAAGGCGAGGAGGCGCATGACGGCGCCGCGGCGGGCGCGCCAGAACAGCAGCGCGAGCAACGCCGCACCGATGCCGGCAATGACCCACAGGACCGGCCATGGCACGAAGGGGATGAACTCGACGGACCAGCTCATGGGCTACTGTCCCAACCGCTCGAGCAGAGCGGGAACGTGCACCTGATCGGCCTTGTAGTTGCCGGTGAGCGCGTACATCACCAGATTGACGCCGGCACGGAACGCCATTTCCCGCTGCACTTCGCCACCGGGCACGACGGGGAAGATCGGCCGGTTGGCATCGTCGAGCGCCCAGGCCGAGGCCAGGTCGTTGGAGGTGATGACGAGCGAGCTCACCCCATCGGTGCGGCGGGAACGCTCGCTGCGCTCGGCCTCGTCGGCGGGCTCGGCCTCGACCCAGAGCGAGCCGCCGTCCCAGCGGCCGGGGAAGCGTCCGCATCAGATAGAAGGACTTGGTGAGGACGTGGTTCTCGGGGACCGGCTCGAGTGGCGGCAGATCGAGCTGGCCGATCAGTCGGGTCAGCGCCTTTCCTTGGGTGCCGCCATACGCCACGCTCTCCTGATCGCGCGTGTCGAAGATGATCATGCCGCCTTGCTTCATATAGGCGTCGACCTTGGCCAGCGTCGCGTCGGACAGCGGCTCGGCGTCCTCGCGCACGGGCCAATACAGCACCGGGAAGAAGGACAGCTCATCCTTGTCGATGTCGACGCCCATGGGCTCTCCGGGCTCGAGCGCCGTGCGCGCGCGCAACACCTTGCTCAAGCCCCCCAAGCCTTCCTGGCTGGTGCGGTCGATATCCGTATCGCCAGTCAGCACGTAAGCGAGCCGGGTGGTGAGCGCGGCTTTCAGCGCGAAGTCGTCCGCCGCGTTGCCGGTGGCCGGCGGTTGCGGTTCCGCCTTCGGATGCCAAGCCGGGCGAAGGCAGGGCGAGCGGCAGAAGCGCGAGCGCGAAGACGATTGCCGCGGCGGTCGCGGCGCGGCGGCGGAATCGCAAGCCGGTGCTCAGCACCAGCACCGCGAGGATGTCGAGGGCGAACAAGGCAAGCGCGGCGATATAGAGCCAAGGTTCGAGCGCCAGGGGCTTCTTCAACGTATAGCCGCTCACTTCATTGGCGCCTTCGACGGTCGCAAGGCTTGCGAGTTCCGTCTTGGGGGTCACGAGGTTCAGAGCGTGCGCCGCGCCGGACGGGCCGTAATAGCCGGGCGGATGATCGGGGCCCGGCACGGTGGTGTCGAATTTGTCGGGGGCGATCGGCGCGGCGCGCAACGGCGGCGGGACCAACTGGCCGAAGCCGTCCAGGGTCTGGATCGGCGCCAGCGCCGTGGTCGATGCGGGCGCGGCTGCCGCCTCGACGCTCGCGCCCTCGTCACCGGTTTGGGCGCCGACTTGGCTCGGCCCCAGCGTGATGGCGCGGCGGAGCATCTCCACGAACAGCCCGGAGAGAGGCAGGTTCGACCAATCGGAGTTGGCGGTGACGTGGAACAGCACGATCCAGCCTTCGCCGTGCTTGGCGGCGGTGACGAGCGGGGTGCCGTCGGCCAAGGTCGCCCAAACTTCGGCGTCCATGGCAACGGTGGGATCGGCGAGCACCTGCCGGTTCACGCGCACATCGTCGGGAATCGTCAGCCCCTTGAACGGGCTCTTGTCCTCGAAGGCCGCCAAAGGCTGGGGCGTGCTCCAGGATAGCGAACCGCCCAGGGAGCGGCCACCGCGGCGCAGCGCGACGGGCAGCAACTCGTCGCCGCCTTGCTCGAGCCGTGGGCCGGCGAAGCGGATCAGGATGCCGCCTTGGCCGAGCCAGCCTTCCAGCTCCTCTTGGGTGCCGGCGAGCAGCTTGCCGATATCGGCGAGCACGATGGTCGACACCCGCTGCTTGTCGATGAGGTCATGCACGGCGGTTGAGACATTGAGCTCGCTCGGCGTAATGACATCGGCATATGGCGAAAGCGCGCGCTCCACGTAATAGAGCGGCGACAGCAGCGGCTGCGCCTCCTCGCGGGATTCGCCGGAGACGATGCCGACCCGGTGCCATTGCGAGCGGGCATCGAGCAGATGAACGGCGCCGGCGGAGCGTTCGCCTTTGACTTGGATGCGCGCCACTTGATTGCGGATCTCGAGCGGCAGATCGAAGCTCGGCTTTGGCTTCGCGCTCGCCCGCTTTTGATGGTGAAGGGCGCTTCGCCAAGCGGCTCGCCGCGGCCGGTCAGCGCCCGGACGATGCCGCTGCGCGGGCCCTCGACGCCGCTCAGCACGCGGCCGGCGAGCACGCCGCCTTCGCCGGAGGATTGGCCGAGAGCCGAGTGCTGCTTCGCCCGCCGCCGGCTTGAGTACGGTGAGGCTGCCGCCGTCGCCGGCAAGCTTGGCGAGCGTTGGCGGCAAAGCTTTCGCCGTCGCCATAGTCGAGCCCGTCGGACAGCCAGACGACGCTGTGACCGGTCTTGCCGGCGAGGGCTTTTTCCAGCGCCGCGGCGAGGGCGGCGCGGTCCGGCGCGTAAGGCTCGGGGATCAGCCCGGCGATCCGCTCGCGCGCCTCCTCGGCGGGAAGCGGTTCACTGAGCGGCTGGCCCGGCGCGGTCGGCGCCAGCATGACGGTCCGGCCATCGCGGCTGGCACGGTCGATCGCCGCGCTCGATGGTCTCGCGGCGCTCGGCTCCAATGGGCGGCCGAGGCCCAGCCATTGTCGATGACGAGAAGAAGCGGACCTTCGCCGGCGAAGGTCTCGCGGTCGGGATTGAGCACGGGCCGCGCCAGCGCCAGGATCAGCAGGGCGGCGAGCAGCATGCGCAACAAGTGAGCCACCACGGGCTGTGCGCCGGCGTTTCTTCGGTGGATTTCAGGTCCTTGAGCAGCCGCGTCGGCGGGAACACCACGACTTGCGGGCTCGGCGGAGTGAAGCGCAGCAGCCACCAGATGGCCGGCAGGGCTGCGAGCGCCGCCAGGATCCAAGGCTGCATGAAGCCTATGGCGCCGATCGTCATCATGCGGGTTCAGCCGAGGTTGCGCGGCTGCCGCGGGCGCGCGAGGCGCGATAGCGGTAGTCGCGGTCGAGCCCGGCGAGGTGACTGTGGACGGCGAGGACCACTTCCTCGGGCGGCCGATCGGTATGGTGAACGACGAACGACCAGCCGAGCCGGCGCGCGGCTTCCTGGAGATCGAGGCGGTGACGCTTCATCCGCTCTTGGTAGCTGTCGCGCAGGGTCTCGGCGCGGCCGGCGATGACGCTGGCGCCGCCCTCGCTCGAGGCAAACTCGGTGCGACCCGCGTAAGGCAGGGTCTCCTCGGCCGGGTCGAGCACCTGGATGAGATGGCCGCGCACGCCTTGGGAGGCGATAGTCTGGAACCGCGCGACGGTCTCGTCCACAGGCTCGAGGAAATCCGAGATCAGGAGGCATTCGGAAAAGCGGCTGAGCCGCGCAGGCGGCGGCAGGCTCGCATCGGCGGTCTCTCGCAAAAGCACCTCGGCGACCTTGCGGCCGGCGTTGCCGCCCGCGAAGGGCATGCCGCCGAGAAGGCCGACGCGCTCGCCGGCGCGGGACAGAAGTTCGGTCAGCGCCAGCGCCAGAACGACGGCCCGGCTCTCCTTGGTCACCTTGGCCAGCGACGAGCGGAAATGCATGGACGGCGACACGTCGACCCAGAGCCAGACCGTGTGGGCGGCTTCCCATTCCCGCTCGCGCACGAATAGATGGTCGGAGGCCGCCGAGCGGCGCCAGTCGATGCCGGCGGCGGAGTCGTTCTGATCGTAATGGCGGAACTGCCAGAAGGTCTCGCCCGGGCCGGCGCGGCGGCGGCCATGGGTGCCGTGGGTGACGGTATGGGCGACGCGCTGCGCCTCGATGAGAAGCGCAGGCATGCGCGCCGCAAGCCCATGGGCTTCGGCTTCCTCGGCCAGAAACGGCTGAAGCTGCTTCGCCTGAGGGTTCGACAAGCTTGGCCTACCTCAGCGGCTCGATAAGCCTTGCCATCATGTCGCTCATCTCGACTCCTTCCGCGCGGGCGCCGAAGGTGAGGGCCATGCGGTGCTTGAGCACGGGCTCGGCAAGGTCGATGACGTCGTCCACGGACGGTGCGAGCCGGCCATCCATCATCGCCTTGGCGCGGACGGCAAGCATCAGCGCTTGGCTGGCGCGCGGGCCGGGGCCCCAAGCGATCATGTCTTCCAGCTCTTGGTTGTTGCCGGTGCCGGGCCGCGCGGAGCGGACCAGCTGCAGGATCGCATCGACCACTTGGTCGCCGACCGGCAGCTGGCGCACGAGGCGCTGCGCCATCATCAGTTCGTCGGCGGAAAGGATGGTCTTGAGATTGCGCTCCTCGACGCCGGTGGTGGCGAACAGCATGCGCCGTTCGGCGTCGGCGTCGGGATAGGACACGTCGATCTGCAATAGGAAGCGATCGAGCTGTGCCTCCGGGAGGGGATAGGTGCCTTCCTGCTCCAGCGGGTTCTGGGTGGCGAGCACATGGAAGGGGCGCGGCACGTCGTGGCGGACGCCGGCCATGGTGACGTGGTTTTCCTGCATGGCCTGGAGCAGCGCCGACTGGGTCTTCGGGCTGGCGCGGTTGATCTCGTCGGCCATGAGGAGCTGCGTGAAGATCGGGCCTTTGACGAAACGGAAGTTGCGGCGGCCGCCGGCTTCCTCTTCCAGCACCTCGGAGCCGACGATGTCCGACGGCATGAGGTCGGGGGTGAACTGAATGCGCTTGTTCTCAAGCCCGAGCACCGCGCCGAGGGTCTCGACGAGGCTCGTCTTGGCTAGGCCGGGCACGCCGATCAGCAGCGCATGGCCGCCGGACAGAAGCGTGATCAACGCAAGGTCGATGACGCGGTCCTGACCGAAAATGACGGTGGCGGTGGCGTCCCGCACGTCCTGGATCTTGGCGCCGATTTCGTCCAGGCGATCCACGAGTTGGGTCTCGGATTGGGCAAGTGTGGTCATGGATTCAGTTTCGCTCGATCCTGATGATGGAAGAAATATAGGGCCAAAGGCCTGGGAAAGCGGAACACTTTGAATGGCAATTGGGTCACAATAGCGTTGGCGCCGAGGCCGGCTGGCGCGTTCCGCGTCGAAGCAGAAACAGAGGTCAGAAGCGGCTTACATGGTGATGTCTGACCAAGACAAAAGAGAGGGACTCGTAGCATCTGGCAAGGGCGGCGGCAAACCGCCGAAGCCATTATTGCCAAACCTTAATAATTGCGGGGATATCGGGCTGAAGATCGCCCGCGACGGCACCTGGTTCTACCAAGGCGGCCCCATCAACCGGAAGCCGCTGGTCAAGTTGTTCGCTTCCGTGCTGCGCCGCGAAGACGACGGCTTCTACCTGGTGACGCCGGTGGAGAAGGTGCCCATCGCCGTCGACGCCGAGCCCTTCGTCGCCGTGGCGCTGACGCAGGAGGGCAGCGGCACGGCTCAGCGTCTCACCTTCCGCACCAATGTCGACGATGTGGTTACGGCGGACGCCGCCCACCCTATCGGCTTTCGCGCCGAGGCCAGCGGGACATGCGCCGTTCGTGGTGGTGCGGGACGGTTTGCGGGCGCGGCTCGCACGCCCGGTCTATTACGAGCTCGCCGCGTTGGCGATTGAGACAGACGAGGGGACCGGCGTGTGGAGCGGCGGCGCCTTCTTCCCGTTCCCCATGGACGAGGATTGATGCGCCTCGCTTTGTCGGCGGCGCGAAGCTAAGGTTTTCGGCAAAACTCATCTCTCAAAGGGGAGGCCGACCCGCCGATGTTGCGCATCGCTTTCGTCGATATTCTGCTCTTCGCGCTGCCGTTCCTGATCTATGCGGCCTATATGGTCTGGGTGAAGGGTGCGGCGCCGGCGAGCCTTTTGCAAAGCGCACCGATCTTCTGGCTGCTCGCAATCGGCTTCGGCCTGCTGTTCGTCACCATGGCGACGCTGGTGCAGTTCTCGGGCGGCGAGCGCGGCGGAACCTATCACCCTCCGGTTCTCGAAGACGGCGTGATCAAGCCCGGCGGCATCGACTGACGGCGAGGCGGCATGGCCGAACAGGATTCTCCGCGCAAGCACGCACCCAAATCGGATGCCCCCAAGCCGCATATGCCAAAGTCGCTGCAAGACGCCGCTTGGCTGAAGCGGCCCGAGACGCGCGCCGTGTTCGCGGCCTTGTCAGGCGATGGTGTCGAGACGCGGGCGGTGGGCGGCGCGGTGCGCGATGCGCTGCTTGGGCTCGATGTCACCGATGTCGACTTCGCCACCACGGCGGCGCCGGACAAGGTCATGGCGCTGGCGCGCAATGCGGACCTCAAGGCGATCCCGACAGGCATCGCGCACGGCACGGTCACGGTTGTCGCCGACGGCATGTCCTTCGAGGTGACGACGCTCAGGCGCGACGTGGAGACCTATGGCCGCCACGCCAAGGTCGCCTTCACCGAGGATTGGGCGGAGGACGCGAAGCGGCGCGACTTCACGCTGAACGCGCTCTATGCCGGATCTGAAGGCACGCTCTACGACCCGCTCGACAGCTATGAGGATCTCGCGGCGGGACGGGTGCGGTTCATCGGCGATGCGCGGCGCCCGCATCGAGGAGGATTACTTACGCATCCTCCGCTTCTTCCGCTTCAACGTCTATTACGGCCGCAGGCCGCTCGACCGAGAGGGTCTTGCGGCTTGCGTGCGCGCGCGCGCCGGCTTGGCGCAGCTTTCTGCCGAGCGGATTTGGGCCGAGCTCAAGCGCATCCTCGTGGCGCCCGAGGCGATGGCGGGTATCGCGGCCCTGTTCGAATATGGGCTGCTGACCGGCATTCTCGGCAGCGCGCTCCCGGCTCGACCGGCTGGCGCGGCTGATCGACATCGAGGCGGCGCAAGGCCGTGATCCGAGCGCGCCGCTCAGGCTGGCGGCGCTGTGCGTCTTCGTGGCGGAGGATGCGCCCCGGCTCGCGGCGCGCTTCAAATTGTCGAATACCGAGCAGGCGCTGCTCGCGCTCGGCGCCGGTGAGACGATGGATGGGACGTTACCGGAAGAGGATGCCGCCAAGCGGCTGCTGTATCGCCTTGGGCCGGATGCTTACGCCGCGCAAGTGCTGCTGACATGGGCGGCGAGTGGCGCGGACGCCGACGATGCCGCTTGGCGGCGTGCGCTCAACCTACCTGAGCAGTGGCAGAGCCCAGTGTTCCCGCTGCGCGGCTCGGACATCACCGCGCTCTCTGTGGAAGGCCCCGCTGTCGGAGAGATCTTGCGCCGGCTGGAAGCGGATTGGATCGACGGCGGTTTCGCCGAGGATCGCGAGCAGCTTCTGGCGCGCGCAAAGGCCCTCGCAAGCTCCTAGTCGAGCCGCGCGATGAAGCTCATCGCGGCGGCGGGAGCGCGCAGCTTTCCTTCGTGAATGAAATAGACGAACACGTCGCGTGGCTTCGCCTCGGGCGCATGTGCGGCATCGATCACCGGCAGATCTGCCGGCATGCCGCCTTCCGCCCAGACTTTGGCGCGTGCGGCCCATTCGTCGAGGGCCTTCGGCGCATAGCCGGTGTCGATGGCTTCATCGCCTTTCTGCAAGCGCGCATAGACAATGTCGCCGGTCAGATCTGCCATCGAGGGGTAGTCCACGCTGTCGACATAGACCGGCGCCACACCGTGGTCGCGGAGCAAGCGCATGAAGGCGGGGTCCTGGAAACTCTGCATGCCGCACCTCGACGACGTGGCGAACGCGCCGACCGTCGAGGCTTTTCGGCAAATGTTCCAGGAACTTGGCGAAGTCGGTTTCGTCGAATTTCTTGAACGGCGCGAACTGCCACAAGACGGGTCCGAGCTTGTCGCCGAGCTCGCTCAGCCCTGAGCTGAAGAAGCGTTCGATGAACTGTCCGGTCTCGGCCAGCACCTTCTGCTGGGTGACAAGGCGCGGGCCCTTCACCGCGTAGACGAAGCCCTCCGGCGCGGTGTCGGCCCATTTCCTGAAGCTGTTCGGGCTTTGCAGCCGGTAATGGGTGGCGTTGATCTCGATAGAAGTGAGGTGGCTCGTGGCATAGGCCAGCTCGTCGGCCTGCCTCAGTCCTTTCGGATAGAACACGCCGCGCCACGGCGCATAGATCCAGCCGCCGATGCCGGCGCGGATTTGACCTGGCTTCTCGGATATTCCGGGCTTGGACATGCCCATATCCGTAGCGCAACCGCGGTGTCAGCACATAAGAAAAGAGCCGCGCCCGAAGGCGCGGCTCTCGATTTACGTGAGTCGTTTGAGTGGCTTAAGCGGCGGACTTAGAAGTCCATGCCGCCCATGCCACCCATACCGCCGCCGCCGGGCATGCCGCCGCCGCCGGATTTCTTCGGCAGCTCGGCCACCATAGCCTCGGTGGTGATGAGCAGACCGGCCACGGAGGCCGCATCCTGCAGTGCGGTGCGCACGACCTTGGCGGGATCGATGACGCCCTGCTTCACCAGGTTGCCGTACTCGCCAGTCGCGGCGTTGTAGCCGAAGGAATATTCGTCCTTGTCGAGGATCTTGCCGACGACAACGGCACCGTCCTCGCCCGCATTATCGGCAATCTGGCGCAGAGGTGTCTGAAGCGCGCGGCGTACGATGTTGACGCCGATCTTCTGGTCGTCATTGACACCCTTGACGCTATCGAGCGCCTTGATCGCGCGGAGCAGAGCGACGCCGCCACCGGGGACGATACCTTCCTCGACGGCCGCCCGGGTCGCGTTCAACGCATCGTCGACGCGATCCTTGCGCTCCTTCACTTCCATCTCGGTCACGCCGCCGACCTTGATCACGGCAACGCCGCCGGCGAGCTTGGCCAGCCGCTCCTGCAGCTTCTCGCGGTCATAGTCTGACGTGGTGTCCTCGATCTGCTGACGGATCTGGGCGACGCGCGCCACGATGTCGGCCTTCTTGCCGGCGCCGTCGACGATGGTGGTGTCATCCTTGGTGATGACCACCTTCTTGGCCTGACCGAGCATGGCGAGGGTGACGCTCTCGAGCTTGATGCCGAGATCCTCGGAGACCACCTGACCGCCGGTGAGCACGGCGATGTCCTGGAGCATGGCCTTGCGACGATCGCCGAAGCCGGGCGCCTTGACGGCGGCGACCTTCAGACCGCCGCGCAGCTTGTTGACCACGAGCGTGGCCAGCGCCTCGCCCTCAACATCCTCGGCGATAATCAGCAACGGCCGGCCCGACTGCACCACCGCCTCGAGTAGCGGCAGCATGGACTGGAGGTTCGAGAGCTTTTTCTCGTCGACAAGAATGTAGGGGTTCTCGAGTTCGACGCGCATCTTGTCGGCGTCGGTGATGAAGTAGGGGGAGATATAGCCGCGGTCGAACTGCATGCCCTCGACGACTTCGAGTTCGGTCAGGAGGCTCTTGGCTTCCTCGACGGTAATCACGCCGTCATTGCCGACCTTCTGCATGGCCTCGGAGATGAAGCGGCCGATTTCGTGGTCGCCATTGGCGGAGATGGTGCCGACCTGAGCGATCTCCTCGTTGGACGTGACCTTCTTCGCCTTCGCCTTCAGCTCGTTGAGCACGGCCGTGACGGCGAGGTCGACGCCGCGCTTCAGATCCATGGGATTTGAACCGGCGGCGACGGACTTGGCGCCTTCCCTGACGATGGCCTGAGCCAGCACGGTCGCGGTGGTGGTGCCGTCGCCCGCCTCGTCGGCGGTCTTGGAGGCCACTTCGCGCAGCATCTGGGCGCCCATGTTCTCGAACTTATCCTCGAGTTCGATCTCCTTGGCGACCGTCACACCGTCCTTGGTGATGCGCGGGGGACCGAAGGATTTCTCGAGCACGACGTTGCGGCCCTTGGGGCCCAACGTCACCTTGACCGCGTTGGCCAAGATGTCGACGCCGCGCAGCATGCGCTCGCGGGCGTCTTGGGAAAATTTTACTTCTTTCGCAGACATCGATCTGAACTCCGTTCTTATCTTCCCAGAGGCGCGCGCCTCGAAGGGCAGGAGGGGAATGCGGGGTCGCCCTCAAGAAGGCCGCCTGGGGCAGCCTCTTCGGGACGACGAAATCTGTTACGCAGCTTTCTTCTTCGCGGCCTTCACGGCGGCGCCTTCGAGCACGCCCAGAATGTCGCTCTCTTTCATGATGATGAGATCCTCACCGTCGATCTTGACCTCGGTGCCGGACCACTTGCCAAACAGCACGCGCTCGCCGGGCTTCACGTCCAAAGGCTGAACATGACCCTTCTCGTCGGGGGCGCCGGGGCCCACGGCGACGATCTCGCCCTCTTGCGGCTTCTCTTTCGCGGTATCGGGAATGATGATGCCGCCACGGGTGCGTTCGTCCTCCTCGATGCGGCGTACGACGACGCGATCATGCAATGGACGAAACTTCATCTTGCGATCTCCTTCGGGCAAATTTTAATGAGTTGGGCCGGCCCCCGGAATTGGGGGCACCCACAAGCTATGTAGATTTAGGCTTTGGCACTTTCAAGGCGAGAGTGCCAGGAATTCGTTAGCAGCCCGCCACGTCTGCTGCCAAGATGCTGATTTCGCTTAGCAAATCTGTAGACGCAAGAGATTCCGGCGATTAGCATTGATAAAATCAAAAGGCTGATCACGAGGGGACTTGAGCCATGCCAGCAGGGGATTTGGACCCGGGCTTCGTTCGCCAGATCGAGGGATATTCGCTCACCACCGCCGAGATTCTCTACCGCCTGCCCGATCACAAGAAGCTCCTGCAGAGCTATGTCTGGCAGGATTACGACATGGCGCCGCGCTTTCCGAAGCTCACCGATTTCTTGGATTTTTGGAACGCCAATCTCGACGGCCCGCTCTACCGGGTGCGCGTGGCCCATCACAGGCTCATCTCGCCCCGGGAATTCAGCTTCGTGGACGGCGAGCTCCTCCTGCACTAAAGCGGCCAGCGCTCGCCATCACAACGCTGCCATGGCAAGCTCCTAAGCTCTTCGTGGGCTGTTCGGGAGGGGTGACATGCGGTGGATCAGGGGATTCTTGGCTGGCGGGTTGCTCGGAACGCTGTTCGGGGTAGCGCTCGGCATCTTCTTGTTCCCCTATCTCTTCCCGCCGCCGGAGGCGATGGAGACGCTGAGCCGGTCGGAGAGCGGCAAGCTGGTCGCCAAAGGCACCTTCATCCAGCCCAATCCGAACGACCCGGTCCATACCGGCAAAGGCGCGGTCAGCGTCTATCCGCGCACCGTGTTCCTCGGCGAGGATTTCGAGGTCGGCCCCGGTCCCGACTTCCACGTCTATCTGGTGCCGAAGGCGGATATCCGATCATCGAGCGACGTTACCGACACGATGTATGTGGATCTCGGCCGCTTGCGCGCCTTCAAGGGGAGCCAGAACTACGCGATCCCCGTCGGCGTCGACCTCGCCAAGTTTCCGTCCGTGGTGATCTGGTGCCAGCAATTCTCGGTGCTGATCTCGCCGGCGGACCTCACCTTCGAGCAGGGCAGCTGAGCCCCACCACCGTCGGACGGCACGCGCCCTAGCGGTGCGGGCCGAAGTCGTACTCGTAGATGTGGGCATGCTCCTGATCCAGCACGGGCTTCAGTTTCCGGAAGGCGTTGCCGTAGAGATAGAACGGGATGCGCGGAAACAGATGATGGATCAGGTGGAAGTTCTGGAACAGATAGAGCCAGTTCACGATCGGCTCGATGATCTTGCCGCGCACCCAGAAGATATTCGTGTCGCGATAGCGCTCGTGAACCTCGTGCGGCTTATGGGTGAGGTAGGCGAAGAAATAGATGATCAGCGCCGAGCCGAGGATGTGGGGGAAGATCCACAGCATCAGCACTTCGCGCCAATAGCCCATCACCGATAGGCCGATCGCGATTGCGTAGTAGATCGCATACATCACGGCGATGTGGATCGTCAGCGGCCGCATGCCCGGGATGTGGGCGTGGAAGGCGATGTGCTTCCAGAAATAGTCGTGATACCAGAACACGATCGTGAGGCAGCGCCACACCACGAGGAACGGGTTCTGCACCGCCACCCAATGATCGGGATCGAGATCCGGATTGTTGGTGTCGCGGTGATGGGCGAGATGCATGTAGCGGAAGGCTTTGTACTCGTGCAGCAGGATGGTGCCGCAGGCATAGCCGACGAGATGGTTCAGCCACAGCCACTTTGAATCGCGGCCGGCGATATTGCCGTGACAGGCCTCATGCAGCGGCGTCTGGTCGGCATAAAGGATCAGCGTAGTTGAGGATCAGCCCGAGCCACAGCGGGATGATGCCCATGGTTCCCGAGCGTGCAGACCGTCGCGAAGGCGGCGACGATGCCGACGGCGAGGAACACGGTCGGCCACGCCACCATGCCCTGATAAGGCTTGATCAGCGCGAGCGCCTGCCGGTCGGCGGCAGCATTGGGCTGATCGCGGGACGTTTCGGTGATAGGGGGTTCGGCGATAATCGCGGTCGTCATGGCCTCAAGAGTCCTTGATTCGTCTTTACAAAAAGCTAGGGCAGCCAGCCAGCCTATGGCCGCCCGTTGGACTCATCCCGGAACGGCACAATCTGCGCCGTCGCGCGGCGACGTTCAAGGCACAATGGGGCCGCGGTGCGGGCATCGTTGACGCAGGGGTAAATGCCTCGTCAAAACCGTCGCTTAAGGGGATTCTTGGGGAGGGTTTTTGATCCCCGCGGGGGCGTCAAGGCGGGGGAGTGTGCTTTGCATGCAACGGCCCGCCAGGCGGCTGATGAGCCGATCTGACGGGCCGGAAACGATGCCTAATTCAGGCTAGCGGCAGAAGCGCTCGTAGCCGTCGTAGCCGACGAACGTGCCGGTATTCGGATTGAAGCTCCGGTAGCGTGAATAGCAGTAGCTGTACCAATCCGGCGACCAGGGCGTCGGCCCGTAGGCGGCCGGGGCGTAGTACGCCCGCGCCGGGGGCGGGGGCGGCGGAGCCACATAGACCTCGCGGGGCGTCAGCGCGCTGCCGACGATGGCACCGACGCCGAAGCCGATCAGGCCGGCACCGAGGCGCATTACCGCCGCCGCCACGGTAGTAGTTGTTCTGGACGTAACGGCCGCCGCCGCCGCCATGATAATGGCCATAGCCGCCGCGGCCGGCTTCCGCCGGAGCCGCCATGGTCAGGACGGTCAGCCCGACCAACGCAGCAGCACCCAGTGCTGTTAAGGTTGTCTTGCCCATTTCTCGCGTTCCTTAAGCCGAAAATCCCGCAAACTCGTGCTCGCGGGTGGAGGGTGCCCCAGGGATAGGGTGAATGGCGTTGTCCCCCCGCTTTAAGGCAATTTAGGGCCACTAAGATGAACCAGGTCTGAACGGATTCTGGCGGTTCCGTGGCATTTTCAGGCGCATAAAAAAGCCGCCGGACGCTGACGCCCGGCGGCTTCTCGAAAGTTCGCGGTGTTGCGTGCGGTTTACGCGAGCTGCACGTTGGCGGCCTGTTTGCCACGGCCGCGGCGGTCGTCCTCGATCTCGAACGAGACCTTGTCGCCCTCGTTGAGGGCGGGAACGCCGGAGCGCTCGAGCGCGGAGGCATGGACGAACACGTCCTTGCCGCCGTCATCCGGCTGGATGAAGCCGAACCCACGAGAATGATTGAAGAATTTCACAGTGCCGTTCACACGTGACATTTGAGGGAATCCTTTCCCGTTTCAAGTTTCACATAACGGGCCGCAGGCCACACCCCGCGCGCGGAGGGACCCTCGTCGTCTTGAGATGTCAGGGAAAGGTCGTCGTGCTGTAGAGCCGCGATATGTCACTTTGCCGTCGTCCAAGTCCGCGCCCAAAGCCTTGGGCGCCCGGTGGCGAGAGGATGGGGGAAGGCTAGGGCCTTGGCAAGCGTGAACTCTCCCCCTCGAGCCCAATCTAAACGCCAGATGAACGGCCGCCTCAGGACCGGTTCAGCCGCCACTCCCTAAACCAGGCATCAGGACGCGCGAGACGCGCTCCTGTGCCGAGCGAAGGGAGGCGGAAAATGTGGAAGATCGTGGTGGTTTTGCTGCTGACGGCGCTCGCCATCCTCATGGCCCGCCTGGCCTCCGACGCGCCCTTCCTCGACACCCGCATCGGCACCGTCGTGTCGCTCCAGACCACGCCCCGCCACCCCGCCTTTGATGTATGCCGGGATCCGCGGCTAGGCAGCCTAAGGCCACATGACCAGAGGCGGCATGGAGGACAGGATCGCCTCGACATTGCCGCCGGTTTTCAGGCCGAACAGCGTGCCCCGGTCGTAGAGCAGATTGTACTCCACATAGCGGCCGCGGCGGATGAGCTGCTCCTGCGCGGTCTTCCTCGGTCCAGGGCGTCGCGATATTGCGGCGGACGAGCTCCGGATAGATGGCGACGAAGGCCTTGCCCACTTCTTGCGTGAAGGCGAAGTCCGCCTCCCAGTCGCCGGTGTCGAGATAGTCGTAGAAGATGCCGCCGATGCCGCGCGGCTCATTGCGGTGGGGCAGGAAGAAATACTCGTCGCACCAGGCCTTGAAGCGGTCGTAGTCGGCGGAGGGCTGGCCCGTCGCAGGCGGCCTTCATCGCGGCGTGGAAGGCTTGCGCGTCCGGATCGTCCTGGGTCCGCCTTCGATTGAGCACCGGGGTGAGGTCGCCGCCGCCGCCGAACCAGCCTTTGGACGTCACCACCATGCGGGTGTTCATGTGGCCGGTGGGGGCGTGCGGGTTGGTGGGATGGGCGATGAAGGACATGCCGGACGCCCAGAAGCGCGGATCCGCGTCGGCGCCGGGGATCTGCTTGGCGAACTCCGGTGGGAATTCGCCGTGCACCGTTGAGGTATGGCAGCCGACCTTCTCGAACACGCGGCCCGACATCATCGACATGACGCCGCCGCCGCCTTCTTCGCGGGTCCAGGGCTTGCTGGTGAAGCGGCCGGCGGGCTTGCCATCGCAGCCGGGAAGGCCCTCGGCGCCGTCCTCCACCGCCTCGAGCGCTTCCAGCATCTGGTCGCGCAAAGCCTCGAACCAGCGTTGCGCGCGGGCCTTATTGGCTTCGAAGGCGTTCTTCGACGGTTGGCTTCCGCCTGATTGCTGGTCTGTCTTCATATCCATCGGCTTCTTGGCGAAAGCGCCTCAACCGCGCTTCCGAGCCCATCCCTATAGCTGCTTCTGCGGGCGATGGCATCGCGTGCAGGAGCACGCGACCTTGATAGGGATCAAACTCTTGGCGCGTCTGCCCGTGCTAGCGGTTGGATTGGCATCGTGTGCGCCAATTTGCCCAAGTCGTGGGCCCTGGACAACCTAGAGCACTGATGCCAGAAAACGGCACCAAAGCATGCCGGATTCCCGGCATCGGAGAGGCAATAAACAGAAGCTCGGCGCCTGTTGCCGGCTTTTCAAGAGCCGAGGGGCTGGGCATTGCTCTCTCCGGCTCCTTGATAATCAGGAGCTCTTGGCCCGTGGCCAATCCCGACATTTCGACTGATCCTTCCCTCCTTCCCGAGGACGACCCGTCGCGGCGCGACGTCATTCTGGTCGGCGCCGGCGCGTTTGCCGTGATCGGCGGCGCGGCCATGTTGTGGCCGCTGCTCGACCAGATGAACCCCGACGCCTCGACGTTGTCGCTGGCCAGCACCGAGGTCGACATCGCTCCGATCGAGGAGGGGCAGGCTATCACGGTGATGTGGCGCGGTAAGCCCATCTTCATCCGCCACCGCACGGCGAAGGAGATTGCCGAGGCGAAGGAGGTCAAGGTCGAGAAGTTGGTCGACCCGCTCGCGCGCAACGCCAATCTGCCGGACGATGCGCCCGCCACCGACGCCAACCGCGCCGCGAGCGACCGCGAGCCATGGCTGGTGATGATCGGCATTTGCACCCATCTCGGCTGCATCCCGAAAGGCCAGGCGATCGGCGACTATAAGGGTGAGTATGGCGGCTGGTTCTGTCCTTGCCACGGTTCGCAATACGACACCGCCGGCCGTATTCGCATGGGCCCGGCGCCGCAAAACATGTACATCCCGCCTTACGCCTTCGCCTCTGACACCAAGATCAAAATCGGATAAGCGGCCCATGGCGCATCCCTCTACCTATCAGCCGGCAAGCGGCATCGAGAAATGGCTCGACGCGCGGTTGCCGATCCCGCGGGTGATGCATGACCAGTTCATGGTCATCCCGACGCCGCGCAATCTGAACTATTGGTGGACCTTCGGCGGCATCCTGACTTTCATGCTGGCGGTACAGATGGCGACCGGCATCGTGCTCGCCATGCATTACGTGCCGACGCCCGACGGTGCGTTCGATTCCGTCGAGAAGATCATGCGCGACGTGAATTGGGGCTGGCTGTTGCGTTACGCGCACGCCGTCGGCGCCTCAATGTTCTTCCTCGCCGTCTATATCCATTCGTTCCGCGGCCTCTATTACGGCTCGTACAAGGCGCCGCGCGAGGTGCTGTGGATCTTGGGCGTCGTGATCCTGCTGCTGATGATCGCCACGGCCTTCATGGGCTACTCGCTGGTGTGGGGGCAGATGAGCTTCTGGGCGGTAACCGTCATCACCAATTTGTTCTCGTCCCTCGATTCGCTGATCCCGGGCCTCGGCACCATGCTCGTTCAATGGATTTGGGGCGGGTTCTCGGTCGGTGGCCCGACGCTGAACCGCCTTTACGCCTTGCACTATCTGTTCCCGTTCGTGATCGCGGGCGTCGTGATCCTGCATATCTGGGCGCTGCATGTGGGTGGCAGCAACAATCCCACGGGCGTCGACGTGAAGACGGAGAAGGATACGATCCCGTTCCATCCCTACTACTCAATCAAGGATGGTTTCGCGCTCGTGCTGTTCCTGCTCCTGTTCGCCGGGCTGCTGTTCTATGCGCCGAACTTCCTTGGCCACGCCGACAACTACATCCCGGCCAATCCACTGCAGACGCCGCCGCATATCGTGCCCGAGTGGTACTTCCTGCCGTTCTACGCCATCTTGCGCGCCATCCCGAACAAGCTGTTCGGCGTCATCGGACTGCTCGGTTCGATCGGCATTCTGGTCTTCATCCCGTGGCTCGATACCTCGCGGATCCGCTCGACGAGCTATCGGCCGATCTACAAATGGTTCTTCTGGCTGTTCGTGGTGACCTGCCTCGGGCTCGGCTATCTCGGCTCGCAAGCGCCGGAGGGCTGGTATCTGTTCTTCGGGCGCTTGGCCACGTTCTATTATTTCGCATTCTTCCTGCTGGTCATGCCCATAGTCGGGTTGATCGAGCGGCCGAAGAAGCTTCCCGGCAGCATTACTCAATCGGTGCTCGGGCCGGAGTTGTCACGGCCGGCCGAGCCGCGTGAACACGCGCATGAGGGAGTAGCGTGATGAGGATTGCGCGCATTCCCGTTGCCGCCGTGTTTGCCCTTGCCGGCCTCGGCATGGTTCTGTCCGGCGCGGCGCGGGCCCAAGAGGCCCCCAACGGTCATGGTCCGGAGATCAAGGCGCAGGAGTGGTCCTTCTCCCCGCCTTTCGGTTCATTCAACCAGGCGCAACTCCAGCGCGGTTACCGGGTCTACAAGGAGATTTGCTCGAATTGCCATTCGATGCGCTTCCTGTCCTACCGGAATCTCGGCGAGCCCGGCGGGCCGCATTTCTCGCCCAAGGCCATCGAGACGCTCGCCGCGCAAGTGCAGGTGACCGACGGGCCAGACGACAAGGGTCAGATGTTCCAGAGGCCGGGGCGCTCGGCCGATCCGTTCCGCTCGCCCTTTGCCAACGATCAGGCGGCGCGGGTGGCGAATAACGGCGCCTTGCCGCCGGACCTTTCGGTGATCGCCAAGGCGCGCGAGGGCGGCCCCGACTATATCTACGCGTTGCTGACCGGCTATCAGAAGCCGCCGGCCGGCTTCGATCTCACCCAGGGCATGCATTACAATACGGCCTTCCCCGGTCATCAGATCGCCATGCCGAATCCGCTGGTCGACGGGGCTGTCCCCTATACCGACGGGACCAAGCCCACGGTCACCAACTATGCCAAGGACGTGTCGGCCTTCCTCATGTGGTCGGCCGAGCCGAAGCTGGAAGAGCGGCACAAGCTCGGCGCGCGGGTGATGATCTTCCTGTTGGTGTTCGCCGTGATCATGTTTCTTGCCAAGCGCGCGGTATGGGCGCGACTGCACCGCCACGATCATGACGCTCACGTAGCGTAAGGCCCGCCGATGAAGCGCGTGCTGGCAGCTCTTCTCATCGCGCTCCTAAGTCTTCCCGCGCTCGCCGCGGATGAGGCGCCGGCGCCGCAAGGCATGGTGCTGCTCACGGTCGGCGGCTTTGTCGGCAAGCCCAATCGCGGGCCGCTCGATCCGAAGCATGACAGCCTGCTCGCCGCGCTAAAGGCCGACTTCAAACACGCCTTCGCCTTCGACCGCGAGATGCTGCTTTCTCTGCCGCAAGGCGAAGTGACGGCGCAGCCCATCGAGTTCGACAAGCCGGCCAAGTTCTCCGGGCCTCTGCTTCGCGAGGTGCTGGGCTTTATCGAGGCGGCAAGGGTGAAGACCACATTCGTAGCGCCGGACGGCTATGCAGGTTATCTCCTGCCCGAAGACATCGATCGCTCCGACTGGATCCTCGCGCTCTCGGCCGACGGCAAGCCGCTCGGCATCGGCCAGCAAGGACCGCTCTGGCTGCTCAATACGCGCGCCGAAGGCTTCATGGTGGGCGAGGATCATCGCGGCAGTCATGTCTGGGCCGTGGTCTATATGCATGTCGGCGAGTGAGCGCCGCCAAAGGGGGTGACATGACGAAAGCTGTGCTCGGCATCATCGGCGGGTCGGGGCTTTACGATCTGCCGGGGCTCCAGAATGTGCGTGAGGAGCGCATTGACAGTCCTTGGGGGGCACCGTCGGCGCCGCTGCGGATCGGTGACATCGATGGGCTGCCTATCGTGTTTATGTCGCGCCACGACAAGGGCCATAGGCTGTCGCCATCCGACATCAACTACCGCGCCAATATCGATGTCATGAAGCGGGCAGGGGTCACCGATCTCATCTCGCTGTCGGCTTGCGGGTCGTTCAAGGAAGATCTGCCGCCCGGCACTTTCGTGGTGGTCGACCAGTTCGTCGACCGCACCTTCGGCCGCGCCAGCTCGTTCTTCGGCACAGGCTGCGTCGCCCATGTCTCCATGGCCCATCCCACGGCGCCACGGTTGCGGATGCGGATCGCCGAGGCGGCGGACGCCGAAGGCATTTCGGCGGTGCGTGACGGCACGTATGTGTGCATGGAGGGGCCGCAATTCTCGACGCTCGCCGAGAGCCTCACATACAAAGGCCTCGGCTACTCGGTCATCGGCATGACCAATCTGCCCGAGGCCAAGCTCGCCCGCGAGGCGGAGCTCTGCTACGCGACGGTCGCCATGGTCACCGATTTCGACTGCTGGCATCCCGACCATGATGCCGTCACGGTGCAGGACATCATTCGCGTGCTGATGGCGAACGCCGACAAGGCCGCCAAGCTCGTGGCGCGTCTGGCGAAGGATTTCCCCCGCGAGCACGAGCCATGTCCAATCGGCTCGGACCGGGCGCTGGACACGGCGATCATTACCGCGCCGGAGGCGCGTGACCCGGAACTCTTGAAGAAACTCGACGCGGTCGCCGGCCGCGTGCTGAACGGCTAAGAGCCGGGGCAGCATGTGCGCCTAGCCAGCCGCGTCCGGTTCGATTATAGGCACCGAGGCGCCGGTTATTGGCCCGGCCCGTCGCCCATCCTTTTTACGGAGAGACCCTCGATGACTTCGACGACGGACATTGATCTAAAGGGTCTCGTGCGGACCATACCGGACTATCCGAAGCCCGGCATCATGTTCCGCGACATCACCACGCTGCTCGGCCATGCGTCGGGGTTTCGCGCTAGCATCGAGCAATTGGTCAAGCCGTTCCACGACCAGCGCGTCGAATCGGTGGCCGGGATCGAGGCGCGTGGATTCATCCTCGGCGGCGCCGTGGCCGACCGTTTGCATTGCGGCTTCGTGCCCATCCGCAAGAAGGGCAAGCTGCCCGCCAAGGCCATCGGTCAGGACTACGAGCTCGAATATGGCGTCGACGTCATCGAGATTCACGAGGATGCGCTCAGCATCGGCGAGCCGGTCCTGCTGGTGGACGATCTGATCGCCACGGGCGGCACTGCGGTGGCCGCGGTCAAGCTTCTGCGCCAGCTGAAAGCCGAGGTGATCGGCGCCGCCTTCGTCATCGATCTCCCCGATCTCGGTGGCTGCGCGCGCCTTGCCGAGCTTGGCGTGCGAATGCCACACGCTGATCTCCTTCGAAGGCGATTAGGCGCTCAAGCGCCCGTTCAAGACTGTCGTTCCGTTCGTGCTTTACGAGACCTTTACGAGGTCTGGTAAAATTCGATGCGCCGCGAAGGCGATCCTTCAGTTTCGTAAGTCACTATTCCGAACCGAATTTTGCCGTCGAGCGTCCACCACCAAGAGGGCGCGCGGGGGCTCAAGCATGGATGGGAATACACTTAATGGCCGTCGAGGCCGAGGAAGAAGCGAGACTGCGCGCCCTGCGCGAGCTTGGTCTGCTCGATACGCCGCCCAGCGAGGCGTTCGACCGCATCACGCGCATGGCAAGCCAGTTGTTCAATGCTGCCGATCTCCGCCGTCTCGCTCACCGATCAGGATCGGCAGTGGTTCAAGTCGCGCGTCGGGGTCGAGACGCAGCAGATGCCGCGCCACAAGGCGCCTTGCGCTCAGGTCGCGAGCTACCCGCGACGTCGTGGTGGTGCCGGACCTCCTTGGGGAGACGTTGGTTATCAGCGATAGTCCCGTTGGCGCATGCCGGCGCGCGCTTTTATGCCGGGCGCTCCGCTCGTGACCCGTGAAGGGTTCGGGCTTGGCTCGATGTGCGTCCTTCGGCCATGAGCCGCAGAGGCGTCACCGCGGAGGAACTGACTGGACTGAAGGACCTCGCGGCCATGGCGATGGCACAGATCGAGTTGCAGCACGCGTTTGGCCGAATCGACCCGGTCAGCGATCTGCCAAATCGCAATCAGCTGATCGAGGATTTGGAAGACTTCGCCCGCGACCATGCCAACGAAGAGCGCATTGCGGTTCTGGTCAGTCTTGCCGACACCGAGCAGCTTACGGGGGCGAGTCGTGCGGTCGGGCCGTCCTATGTCGAGGATTTGGTGAGATTCGGCAAGAACGCGTTGCGCTCGGTTTTCGGGGCGACAGCGTCTCTCTACCAAGTGGGCGTTACAGAACTTCTTCTCCTGGCCCATGACGATCCGCTATTGCGGGAAAAAATCGCCGACGCACAGATGCTGCTGTCTGCAAGCGTGGAAACGAGCAGCATTCCGGTGTCGACTCATTCGGTCATCGGCATTGCACCGTTTCGGCTCGGAGAGACGCCCCCGATTGAAGTTCTCCGTATCGCCCATGGCGCGGCGCTCGACGCCCGTGAAGCAGGTCTGACCGTAGGGACACATTCGCGAACCAAGGATGAGCGTCATCAGCGGCGCTTTGCCCTGCTCAGCCGGATGCGCGATGCATTGGTCGCGCCCGATCAGTTGAGGCTCGTCTATCAACCCCGGATCGATATTGCGACAGGCGCGTGCGTCAGCGCCGAGGCTCTATTGCGCTGGAACCATCCCACGCTCGGCAATGTCCCGCCAAGCGAGTTCATCCCACTCGTGGAGCGCACGGCCATGATCGGGGCCCTCACGGACTGGGTCGTCGAGGCGGCGTTGTCCCAGATCGCCGCATGGCGGGACCGGAACATCGATCTCCAGGTTTCGATCAACGTCTCCGTCAGCAATCTCGAGCAGGAGGATTTCGCCGACCGTCTTCGCGGTGCGCTCGCGCGGCATGGGCTGCCTCCAAAGGTGGTCGAGATCGAGTTCACCGAGAGTGCGCTCATCCGCAATCGGGGTCGTGTGCTCAATCAACTGGCACGCATCCAAGCGCTCGGTGTGACCTGCGCCATCGATGACTTCGGCTCCGGCTATTCGAGCTTTTCCTATCTGCAGGACCTGCCGGCCGAGGTGATAAAGATAGACCGGAGCTTTGTTCCGCCTCGCGCTTGGATGCCCCGCGACAAGACCGTGCTGAGAGCCATGGTGACCATGGCGCACGAGCTCAATTACCGGGTGGTGGCTGAAGGCGTTGAGACCCAGGAGGCCCTGGATCGCGTGAGTGAGGCGGGGTGTGAGGAGGCGCAAGGGTATTTCATTGCGCGACCACTCGATGTTCCGGCGCTGGAGCAGTGGCTTGGCACGCACGCGCTTTTGGTGCGCAAGACCCAGGCCGCGTAGGCGGATCTCTACATCGTTGTTGCTCAAGAGCGTTGCTGTGGCTCCTCTTGGAGGCCGGGCTGTGCTAAGGCAGGCCCATGAACATCGACGGCAAACCATACCGCACCATTTGGCTCGGGGCCGACGGCGCCTCGGCCGAGATCATCGACCAGACTAAGCTGCCCTTCGCGCTCGAGATCGTTGAGCTCAAGACGCTTGAGGATGCGGCCCACGCGATCGCCTCGATGCAGGTGCGCGGCGCGCCGCTGATCGGCGCCACGGCGGCTTATGGGGTGGCGCTCGCGCTGCGCGCCGATCCCTCCGACGAGGGCCTCGATCGCGCCTGCGAGATGCTCGCCGCCACGCGGCCGACCGCCATAAACCTGCGTTGGGCACTCGACGAGATGCAGAAGGCCATCCGCAATCAGCCGCATGAGGCCCGGGTCGCGGCGGCTTTCGCCCGCGCCGCGGCGATCTGCGACGAGGATGTGGAGACCTGCCGCAAAATCGGCGAGCACGGAGTCGGGCTGATCCAGGCGCACGCGGAGAAAAAGAAGGGCGAGCGCGTCAATATCCTCACCCATTGCAATGCCGGCTGGCTTGCCACCGTCGATTGGGGGACGGCGCTGGCCCCGATTTACCGGGCCCATGACAAAGGTATCCCCATCCATGTGTGGGTGGACGAGACACGGCCGCGCAATCAGGGTGCCTCGCTCACGGCCTTCGAGCTCGGCGCCCATGGTGTGCCGCACACGATCGTCGCCGACAATACCGGCGGTCATCTTATGCAGCACAAGATGGTGGATCTGTGCATCGTCGGCACCGACCGCACCACGGCCAACGGTGATGTCGCCAACAAGATCGGCACCTATCTGAAGGCGCTTGCCGCCAAGGAGAATGGCGTCCAATTCTTCGTGGCCTTGCCGCACTCGACCATCGATTGGAGCCTCGACGACGGCCGTGCCATCCCCATCGAGGAGCGTGACGCGCGCGAGGTCACCCATATGACGGGCCAGCTGCCGGACGGCTCCATCGCCACGGTGTCCATTGCGCCCGAGGGCAGTCCCGCGGTGAATTATGCCTTCGACGTCACGCCGGCGCGTCTCATCACGGGCTTCATCACCGAGCGCGGCATCACGCCCGGCACGCGCGAGGGGCTGGCGTTGCTCTACCCCGAGCACCGCAAGGTGGCGGCTGCCTGATCGCTAGGGGTCTTGCGGCGCCAGGTTGTCCGCGGAAGGGACAAGCCGAATGGATTATCCGGCGCTTCTCGACGTTGCGCTCGACTTTGCGATGGCGATTCTGCTCGGCGCGCTGGTCGGCGTCGAGCGCGAGAAGCGCAAAGGCGAAGACCGTGAGGTCGAACAGATTGCGGGCCTGCGCACCTTCATCCTGTTGGCGCTGTTGGGCGCGTGCGCGGGCTATCTGTCGCGCGGGAGCGCGGTGCCCTGGGTCTTGGCGGCGGCGCTTCTGATCGTCGGGGCCTTTGTCGTCGTCGGTTATCTGGTGACGTCGCGCGCGAGCCAGGACGGCAAGGGTCTCACCACCGAGGTCGCGGCGATCGTCGTCTTCCTGCTCGGCGCCATGGTGATGCTCGGCAATCACGAGATCGCCATCGGGCTTGGCGTCGTGACGGCCGCGGTGCTTGCCTATAAGCGGCCGCTGCACGTCTTCGTCAGACGCCTCGGTTGGGACGATGTGTTCGCGGGTTTGCGGCTTCTCATCGCGACCTTCATTGCTTTGCCGCTGCTGCCAGACCGGCCCATCGATCCCTGGGGTGCGCTCAACCCTTACGCGCTTTGGCTGCTCGTGATCCTGATCTCCGGCCTGTCACTTGTCGGCTACGCACTGACACGCTGGCTTGGGCCCGGCAAAGGCGCTCTCATTACCGGGCTGGCAGGCGGGCTCGTGTCCTCAACCGCCGTGACGCTGTCTTTTTCGCGCGAGGCCCGCACGACGCCTGAGAACACGACAGCCTTCGCCTGCGGTATTTTGCTGGCCTGGGCCGTCATGTTCGCGCGCATGCTGGTCCTGGTGGCGGTGGTGAACCGCACGCTGCTGGCCTCCATGCTGATCCCGTTTGGCGTCATGGCCATGGTCGTCGGCGGCTTCGCCGCGCTGTTCTATTACCGCGATGGTGCGGCCGCCCGTCCCGCCGCCGCCAAAGGCGACCTGAAGGTCGCAAATCCCTTCAGCCTGGTCGCTGCGGCGAAGTTCGCGGCGTTCTTCGCCGTGGTGCTCGTGGCGGTGAAGATCGCTCAGGAGAATTTTCCCGGGGACGGGGTCTATGCGGTCGCCGCTCTGGCAGGACTGACGGACGTGGACGCCATTACGCTGTCCATGTCGGAATTTGCCAGGAGCGGCGCGGCCCAAGTCGCCGTCACGGCAATCGTGATCGCCGCGGTCGTCAATACATTGGTGAAGTGCGGCATTGCCGTCTTCGTCGGTGGGCTGCCTTTGGGCAAGCCGCTTCTTCTGACCACATCGGTCATGCTCGTCGCCGGCCTTGCCGCGGCGATTGTCCTGTGAGCCGGCAGGTCAAGTGGCAAGCCTTTGTCCGTTCATAGAGGGGCGATAGAGTAGCCGGATGCGAGCGAATCGATTGGCATTGCTAGGATTTTTCGGCTCCCTCCTGCTTCTCGGCGCAGGCGGCGCGGCGGCCGATAGCGACTATGCCGTCCAGTATTACGACGTGGCCCCCGGCGATCATCCGCATGACGTGGCGCCCGCGCCGGACGGCACTGTCTGGTATACGGGCCAACACAAGGGCGTGCTTGGCCGGCTCGACCCCAAGACGGGCAAGGTGACCCGCATTCCGCTGGGCGAGGGCTCGCGGCCGCACGGCGTCATTGTCGGCCCCCACGGCAACGCTTGGGTGACCGATGGCGGGCTGAATGCCATCGTCCAGGTCAACGCCGCGACCGAGCAGGTGACGGCTTTTCCGCTGCCGAAGGCCGGCACCAACGCCAATCTCAATACGGCTGCCTTCGATGCCGACGGGCGTCTCTGGTTCACCGGGCAGACGGGCATCTACGGCCGTCTCGATCCGAAGAGCGGAGACATGGATGTGTGGAACGCGCCAAACGGGATGGGACCCTACGGCATCGCGTCGACGCCCTCGGGCGAGATCTACTATGTGTCGCTGGCCGGGTCGTTTCTCGGCAAGCCTGACCTCGAGACCGGCGAGACGACCGTGATCGAGCCGCTGACGAAAGATGCCGGGACCCGGCGGGTCTGGTCGGACTCCATGGGCCGGTTATGGGTGAGCGAATGGAACGCCGGCAATCTCAGCCGATACGATCCCGTCGCGAAGCACTGGAAGGTCTATCACCTGCCGGGCGCCGATCCCCATGCTTACGGCGTCTATGTGGACGATCGCGACATGGTTTGGGTCAGCGATTTCGGAGCCAACGCAATTTTGCGCTTCGATCCCGAGGCTGAGAAGTTCGCCAGCTTTCCAAGCAACCGGGCGGGCGCCGCCGTGCGCCAGATGCTGGGACGCTCCGGCGAGATGTGGGCAGCGGAGTCCGGCACCGACCGCCTCGTGGTCATCCGGGATGCGAAAGAGGCGCGGGACTGATCCCGCGCCTCTGGCAAAGTCAGCCTACCACCAGATGGTGACGCCGGGCCGGCGACGATAATAGGGCCGGTAGCCGTAGCCGTAATAGGGCCGATAGCCATAGCCGCGGTAGCCATAGCCCCTGCCGTAGTAACGGCCGCCATAATGGGGCCCACGGTAGTAGCGGCCGTGCTTGTAGTTTTTCTTATATTTGTACTTCTTCTTGACCTCTACCAGGTCACCGTTCGTATGGCTGTAGTCGACCGCAGCCTGAGCGGGCAGGGCGGACGCGGGCTTGGGAGCCGCGAACACGAAGACGGCGAGACAGGCCGCAAGGGCCGTAATGAGAAATCCGCGCATGGGCGTACCTCGAAATGTTGTGGTGAACTCTTGCTGAGCTAACCTTGGAGGTGGGGATCGGTTCCCCAAAAGGGAACCCCTAAGCCCCGGAGACTAGGTCAATCCCCTTCAGGATTGACTAACAGGCGGGCAGAATCCGGCGTCGAGCCCGTGGAGGCTGACTTAGGCCAGGATTTACTGGCCCAGGATTCTAGGCCAAGACCATCACGGCGACGAAGCCGAGCAAGGCCGCGGCAGCGGTCGGCGCGATCCAAGTCGCCATGGGCGACGGGGTGCCGGGCGCTCGCATGTCTGGGCTGATGGGGCGCTGCGCACCCGCCGCCGCAACGAGCGAAGCCGTGTGCTTGGCATGCCATTTGGGCCCGGGCCCGCGCATATAATGCTGCTCCGGCCGGTACGCATTTCGGAAACTTCCCACTTCACTCCCTCATTCAAGTGAGCCCCTAACTCACTAGAATTCATATAAATATGTTGCAAATCCGTATCCGATCACGGCGAAAGTGAGGATTTTTTGCCGCGGGCTTCCGGGCCGGGAAAGCCACCCTCTGTCCTTGCCGGGGCAGGCGAAACTTGCAACAACCCGCGCCATGCAAAGCCAATGGAACGACGAGACCGCGAAAAGCAAGGTCGAGGCCTATGGCGCCGAAGGCGTCAATGAGGACATCGCGCTTCGCGTCTACACCACCCGCCTCATCGGGGGCGATCCGCTGCTCGTGCTGCATGGGGGTGGCAACACCTCGGTGAAGACGACCGCTACCGACGATCTCGGCCAGGAGCACGAGGTTATCGCGGTAAAGGGCTCCGGCGCCGATATGGCCGACATGGAGCCCTGGGGTCTGCCGGCGGTGAAGCTCGGGCCCTTGCGGGAACTGCGCGCGCTCGACGCCCTGAGCGACGAGGCCATGGTCAATGTGCAGCGCCTCAATCTGCTCGACGCCTCGGCGCCGAACCCGTCGGTGGAGACGCTGCTGCACGCCTTCCTGCCGCACAAATTCATTGACCACACCCATGCCGCCGCGGTGCTGAGCCTGGTGGATCAGCCCGACGGCGAGGCGCTGGCGCGCGAGGTCTATGACGGTCGCATGGGCATCGTGCCCTATATCGCGCCGGGATTCGGTCTCGCTAAGGCGGCCGCGCAAGTGTTCGAGGAGAAGCCCGACGTCGAAGGTCTGATCCTGCACAAGCACGGCATCTTCACCTTCGGCGAGACGGCGCGCGAGGCCTACGAGCGCATGATCGAGATGGTTTCGCTCGCCGAGGCCCGCTTGCGCCAGGGCCGGCCCAGTCGTGTTCCCGCCTGCGCAGATCGCTGCGAGCCTGGAGACGGCGGCCGAGATCGCGCCGATCCTGCGCGGAGCCTGCGCCATCAAAAAGAAGGGCGACGAGCCCATCCGCTTCATCGCCGAGCTGCGCACCGGACCTGAGATCCTCGATTATGTGAACGGCGCTGAACTCGTCGCCTACAGCCAGCGCGGCGTGGTGACGCCGGACCACATCATCCGCACCAAGAACAAGCCTTTGGTGGTGCCGGCGCCGGAAGCCGGCAGGCTGGACGATTTTGCCCGCGACGTGAAGGCGGCGGTCGAAGCCTTCGCCGCCGACTATGACGCCTATTTTGCCCGCGAGAATGATGCAGTAGGCGGCACCAAGACGAAGCTCGATGCCATGCCGCGTGTGGTGCTCGTTCCCGGCGTCGGCCTGTTCGGCCTGGGGCGCACGGCCAAGGATGCGGCCATTGCCGGCGACCTGGCCGAGAACACGGTCAAGGTGATCACGGAGGCCGAGGCCATCGGCCGCTATGACCCGTTGCCGGAGAGCGATCTGTTCGCGCTGGAATATTGGAGCCTCGAGCAGGCCAAGCTGAAGGGCGCGGTGGTGAAGCCGCTCACCGGGCAGATCGCCGTGGTGACCGGGGCAGGCGCCATCGGTGCGGCGACGGCACGTGCGCTGGCCGCTGACGGGGCTGCGGTCGCGCTGCTCGATATCGACGGCGAGGCGGCGAAGACGGCCGCCGCCGCGGTGAAAGGCATCGGCATCCAATGCGACGTCACCAAGCCGGCGGACGTGGCCCGCGCCTTCGCCGCCGTGTGCGAGCGCTTCGGCGGTGTCGACATTCTCGTGTCGAATGCCGGGGCCGCATGGCAGGGGCGCATCGGCGAGGTCTCCGACGAGACTCTTGCGCAAGAGTTTCGAGCTCAACTTCTTCGCCCACCAGACGGTTGCGCGCGAGGCGGTGCGCATCATGCTGAAGCAGGACACGGGCGGCGTGCTCCTGTTCAATATCTCGAAGCAGGCGGTGAACCCGGGCCAGAATTTCGGGCCCTATGGCTTGCCGAAGGCGGCGACCATGCTGTTGATGCGCCAATATGCGCTCGACTACGGCGCCGACGGCATCCGCTCCAACGGCGTGAATGCCGACCGCATCCGCAGCGGGCTTCTCACCGACGAGATGATCGCGGCACGGTCCAAGGCGCGGGGCGTGTCGGAGGCCGACTATATGAGCGGCAATCTGCTTCAGGCCGAGGTCACGGCCGACGACGTGGGCCAGGCCTTCTTGGCGCTGGCCAAGGCGCGCAAGACGACCGGCCATATCGAGACGGTGGACGGCGGCAACATCGCCGCGGCGCTCCGCTAAGGCCCTTTTTTCGCAAATTCTTTGCGCTGGACGCCCAAACCTGGCGCGATCCTAAGGGAGTTTTAACCACAAACGGAGAGGCTTGCCCGGCAACGCTTGTGCGCGGGAATCACCTTCCGCGGCTTTCCCGCCTGACGCCTTTGGGGACGGTTCCGCGCTCTAGATATCGAGAGATTTCAAATGGTTCTCCGCCTGAAAATCACGCTTGCCTTTGCCGCCACGGCGATGATGGCCGTCATCATCTCGTTCCTGCTCCAGGCTCTGATTCACGAGCCCTGGGCCGGCGGTCTTGCTGGCGCTGATCATCGCGGGTGGTCTCGGCGCCGGCATCGGATATTTCGCGGGCGGCGCGTTGAGCCGGGCGCTCAGCGACCTCAGCAGTGTCATCCTGCGCTTCATCAAATGGGACATGGATGGGGTCGTGCCCCATGCCACCCGCTCCGACGAGATCGGCGGCATCGCCAAGGCGCTCAAGGCCTTCCAGTCCGACGCCATCCGCTGGAGCGAGAGCCACAAGATCAGAGCAGGACAGCCAGGTCCAGGGACGGCTTGCCTCCCAGCAGCGGACCGAAGAGCTGATCCACCAGTTCCGCGGCTCCATCGCCGGCATTCTCGGCGCTTTCGCCGACAGCGCCCGGACCATGGACGACACCGCGCGGGTCCTGTCGAATGTGGCGACCGACACCAACGAGCGGGTCACCGCCGTGGCGTCCGCCTCCGACGAGGCTTCCGCCAACGTGCAGACCGTAGCCGCCACGGCCGAGGAGTTGGCCGTGTCGGTGGGCGACATCGGCACGCGCGTGTCGACCGCAAGCCGCATCGTCAGTCAGGTCACCGAGAACGCCCGCACTGCCAACCTCAAGGTCGAGGGCCTGGCCACGGCGGCGCAGCGTATCGGCGACGTGGTGAGCCTGATCCAAGACGTCGCCGCGCAGACCAATCTGCTGGCGCTGAACGCCACCATCGAGGCGGCGCGCGCGGGCGAAGCGGGACGTGGCTTCGCCGTGGTGGCGAGCGAGGTGAAGACCCTCGCCGACCAGACCGCCAAGGCTACTGACGACATCAAGCAGCAGATCGCCGCGATCCAGGCCTCGACCAACGGCGCGGTGGAGGCCATGCAGTCCATCGTCACCACCATGGGCGAAGTGAACACCAACACCCAGGAGATCGCCGGCGCCGTGCAGCAGCAATCGGCGGCGACGTCGGAAATCTCGCACAGCGTGCGCCAGGCCGCGCGCGGCACCGAGGACGTGGTGGCGCATATGCCGGGCGTGACCAAGGCCGTGGAGGAGACGAGCCAGTCGGCGACTCAGATGCTCGGGGTCTCCCGCGATCTGTCGCGCCAGGCCGAGCAGCTGCGCCATACGGTGGAGAATTTCTTGCGCCAAGTGGCCGCGGCGGATGCGCTGAAGCGCGCAAGCTAAGCTTTTTTTCGTTTCAAGTTCCGCGTATGTGGCCGGGCTTTGCCCGGCCATTTCGCGTTTGATGCAAAGCGGGGCGTGATGGGCTAGCGTCTCACGCATCCACAGGAGGGCAGCTTGGGCCGTATCATTCGCATCTTCTTGTCCGGCGTTCTCGCGCTCCTGCCCATCATGGTCACGGTATTCGTGACGGCTTGGGTTGGGTCGCTGGTGGCGGGCTATGCCGGCCCCGGCAGCGTTCTCGGCAATCTCATCACCTCGCTCGGCCTCAATATCTCGAGCTCGTCGACGATCGCTTATTTTCTTGGGCTCGCCATCATCCTCGGCGTCATCTTCGTGCTCGGCCTGGCTCGTGGAGTCGGGCTTGCGGACGTGGATCTCCAATAGTTTCGACTGGCTGATGTCGCGCATTCCGCTCGTCTCCAATGTCTACGACCTGTCCAAGCGTTTCGTCGCCATCGTCGATCGCGGCGGGGACGAGGACAGTTTCAAGTCCATGCAGCCGGTGTGGTGCTTCTTCGGCGGCGAGGGCAGCGCCGCCGTGCTGGCGCTCATGCCGTCGCCGAGCCGGTCGGCGATCGGCGAGCACAGCTATCTTGCCGTGCTCGTGCCGTCGGCGCCCGTCCCGTTCGGCGGCGCGCTGATCTATGTGCCGTCCGAGTGGATCAAGCCGGCCGAAGGCGGCGTGGAGCGGCTGATGAATGTCTATGTGTCGATGGGCGTGACGCCGCCGAAGGGGATGCCGTCCTTAGGGAAGACGCCAGGGGCAAAGCCCGCAATCATCGATGCGAGCCCTGCGGCGGCGAAGGTGGGCACGCCGCGGCGGAAGCCGCGAGCCGAGAAGCGCCGGCCGCCGCCCATCGGCGAAGACGCATCCTAGTCTTAGCGCTGACATGGCGCCTTGACTGGTCCTGACATGCAGAGTGAGTGGTATCCTAATTCGCAAACCTGAAATGGAGGACGTCGCCGTCCTTCACCAGATAGTCCTTGCCTTCGAGCCGGAACTTGCCCGCGTCGCGCGCGCCCGCCTCGCCGCCGAGCCCCACATAGTCGTCATAGGCGATGGTCTCGGCGCGGATGAAGCCCTTCTCGAAATCGGTGTGGATGACGCCGGCGGCCTGGGGCGCGCGGGTGCCTTGCTGCACCGTCCAGGCGCGGGCCTCCTTCGGCCCGACGGTGAAATAGGTGATCAGGTCCAAGTAGCTTATAGCCCTCGTAGATGAGGCGGTTCAGGCCCGGCTCGGGCAGGCCGAGCTCGGCGAGATAGGCTTTGCGCTCCTCTGCGTCCGAGCTCGGCGAGCTCCGACTCGATCTTGGCCGAGATGATGACGCAGCCGGCGCCTTCTTCGCCGTCGCGCGCTCCTCGACTTTGGCCGAGAATGGGCGTTGCCGGTACGCGGCCGCGGCCTCGTCGACATTGCACACATAGAGCACAGGCTTTGAGGTCAGCAGGCCGAGGGTCCTGAATGCTGGCCGCTCCTCGTCCGCAATCTCGGCGAGACGCGCGGGCTTGCCGTCGCGCAGCAGTGGCAGGATGCGCTCCACAAGCGCCAAGCGTCTGCTTGGCTTCCTTGTCCTGGCCGCGGATCTTCTTCTCCAGGATCGGCACGCGGCGCTCCAGGCTGTCGAGATCGGCGAGCATCAGCTCGGTTTCGATGGTCTCGGCGTCGGCAATCGGGTCGACGCTTGCCCTCGACATGGACCACGTCGGGGTCTTCGAAACAGCGCAGCACATAGGCGATGGCGTCGACCTCGCGAATATGGGCGAGGAATTTGTTGCCGAGGCCTTCGCCCTTGGAGGCGCCGCGCACCAGCCCGGCGATGTCGACGAAGGTGAGCCGTGTCGGGATGTTTGTGCCGACTTGGCGATGGTCGGCCAGCTTGTCGAGGCGCGGGTCCGGCACCGGCACGTCGCCGACATTGGGCTCGATGGTGCAGAACGGATAGTTGGCGGCCTGCGCCGCGGCGCTTTCCGTCAGGGCGTTGAACAGGGTGGACTTGCCGACATTCGGCAGGCCAACGATGCCGCATTTGAATCCCATGCTTGTTGCTTGTCCTTATGAGTCGAGCCAGCGGCGGAGCTTGGCGGCCAGCGCGCCGCCTTTTGCCGGCTTGTCGTCGCCTTTGCGGAAGCCTCTTTCGGCTGGCGCCGGCTTCTTGGCCTTGTGCGAACCTTGGGCGAATGCTTTGGCGTGACTTCTCCTCCGCCTCCCGCCGCCACCGAGCGTGCGGTGGGCGATCTGGGACTGGAACTTGTCGTTGGCGCCGTCGGCGAGATAGGGCGCCGCGTCGGCGATTGCCGCGAGCAGGGGCTCCAGCCACTCCGCATCCGCCTTGGCGAAATCGTGCATCACGTAACCGACGACCCGCTCGCGATTGCCGGGATGGCCGATACCGATGCGCACGCGGGTATAGTCGTTGCCGAGATGGGCAGTCAGCGACTTCAGCCCGTTATGGCCGGCGACGCCGCCACCGGCTTTCACCCTGAGCTTGCCCGGCGCCAGGTCGAGCTCGTCGTGGAACACGGCCACGTCGTTCTCGTCGAGCTTGTAGAAGCGCGCGGCTTCGCCGGCGGCGCGGCCCGACTCGTTCATATAGGTCTGAGGTTTCAGCAGGAGCACTTGCTCGCGCCCAAGCCGGCCTTCGGCGACGAGCCCGGAGAAGCGCTTGCGCCAGGGGGAGAAGCCGTGAGCGGCGGCGATGGCATCGACCGCCATGAAGCCGACATTGTGACGGTTGAACGCGTATTCCGCCCCCGGATTGCCGAGGCCGACAAAGAGCTTCATCGCGTCATTCCGATCGGGGGCCTATAGAAGCAAGGGGCCGGTGGGCCCAGAAGAAGCCAGATTACTTCTTCTTTTCCTCCTTTGGCTTCTCCTTGTCTGCGCCGACCCTCGGCTTTGGCCGCAGGCTTGGCTGCGGCTTGGCAGCGGTGCCTCAGCCGCTTCCGCAGCCTCATCTTCGTCCTCGCCGCTCGGCCTCTTCAGCCGTGCGGCCGACAATGGTGGCGATCGTGAAGTCGCGGTCGGTAATGGCTGGGCGTCACGCCCTCGGGCATCTGGATCGACGAGATATGGATGCTGTCGCCGATCTCGAGGCCTTTCAGATCGATCTCGAACGCAGTCGGGGATCTTGTCGGCGGGGCAGCGCACGGGAATATCGTGGCGCACCACGTTGAGCACGCCACCGCGCTTCAGGCCGGGCGAGATCAGCTCGTTCAGGAAATGCACCGGCACGTCCACGCTCACCAGCGCGTCCTTGCCGAGGCGCATGAAATCCACATGGATGGGGAAGTCGCGCACGGGGTCGAGCTGGACGTCGCGCGGGATCACGCGGGTCTTGGTGCCGTCCAGGTCGAGCATGAATACGGTGCTCTGGAAATGGCCGGTCTGGATCTGCTTGGAAATCGCCTTGGATTCCAGCGCGATGCTCTGGGGCTCTTCGTCTGAGCGCCATAAATGATGCCGGGCAGGCGCCCGTCGCGGCGGACCTGGCGCGCGCCGCCCTTGCCGGTGCTCTGCCTGGCCCATGCCTTGAGTTCGATGGCCTCGGCCATGTCTTCCTCCAACGTCTGAAATAATGAGGGGGCCGGAAACCGGCCCCGCTAGGTCGGGCGCGGCGCTGCAAAGCCCGCCGCGACATAATTCGGTGGCTTATAGCCTAAAGGCCGGCGGAAAGACAATCGCCTATGGTCCCTTTAGGTTGCGGCCTTATTGCCAGTCACCGCGACCGCTTCCGGGGTCAGGGCCGGGGAGCCCCGGCCTGCGATTTCCGCCTCTTTGATCAACTGCATGACCCGGCGGTTGAGGGGGGCCGTCAACCCCGTGCTTCTCCGCCAGCCGGACGATCTCCCCTTGGATATAGTCGATTTCCGTCGGCCTTCCGGCCCGCAAATCCTCCCACATGGAGGAGCGGGCATTGCTGTCCATGGCCATCATGCCCCTGGCGGCAAGCCTGAACAGGGCATCGGGGAGGACGCAGCGCGAAAGCGATCAGCCGCGGCGGCAGGCCCTTCGACCGGGGCGGGGCGGATGCCGGCGGCGCGCAAGACGGCCAGGCCTTCACGCATTTGCCGCGAGATGAGGAGGCGCCAGCGCCGGTCGCGCAAGCTGCTCGAGCAGCGGCAGGTCCGACAAAGCATTGAGCGCGTTGTTGAGATTGACGAGGAGCTTGCCCCATAGGGCCGCATCGATATCGTCATGCTCGGCGATCGGGCAGGCCGGGAACGTCGAGCAGGTCGCGCAGGCCGGCCACGCCGCTCTCGATTTGTATGGTTCCGCTGGTTGCCCGATGGATGTGTGGTCGCCTCTCCATCCTTCCGGCGCTGCACCACGTTGAAGGGCACCATGGCATCGACGACCCTATAATCGGGCCCGAGCCCTTGGCGCAAGACGTCTCGGCATTCTCGACGCCGTTTTGCAGGCTCACCACGATCGCTCCTTTCGGCGCGTGCTCGGCGATCAATTGCGCCATCGCCGCGGTGTCGCGCGACTTGACCGTGACGAGCACGATGTCTGCCGACTGAAACGCCGTTGCCGGGTCCGACGTGAGTTGCAGAGAGTTTCCGGCGGCAGTGTCTCGTCGCGGCCATCGAGATCCGACACGCGCAAGCCGTATTGCTCGATCGTCTGCGGCGAGCGGTTCGCGCAGCAGAAGCGTGACGTTGCGACCGGCGGCCGCGAGGCGTGCACCGACATGGCTACCCGACGCTGCCTGCTCCGGCGATCGTAATGACAGCGTTGGTATCGCGAACTATTGAGGCGGATGTCATGGAAGCGACTTAATCATGATGCGGGCTTAATTGCCGGGTCAGGGTTGGTTTTGGCCGCGTCGGAGGCGATAGTAACGGCTTCGGTGAGGGGCGCGTCAAATTCAGTCGTTTCGTGAATTTGCGGACTGCGCCAGTACGGGGGTAAGAGCGCAGACATGAACGAACGCTTCAACAGCCAACTCGCCGACAACTGCGGCGAAGCCTGGTGTTCCGATCGCCACGCCGGAGCTGCGCGGCGGCGCGATGGTCAAGCCGCCGGCGATGGCGACTGCATCCCGGCCGTCTCAAGGCGGCGGCGAAGCGGCGGCTGCCGAGTGCCATCTTCGATTTTCTGGAAGGCGGCTCCAACGACGAGGTGACGCTCAAGCGTAACCGCGACCGATTTCGAGGCCCTGCGGCTGAACCAGCGCGTTTTCGATCATGTCGCGTCGCGCAATATGCGCACGGTCCTGTTCGGCCAGCGCGCGGCGATGCCCGGTGGCCTTGGCGCCGATCGGCATGGGCGGCGTTTTCCATCCACGCGCGGAAATTCATGCCGCGCGCGCCGCGGCGGCGTTCGGCGTGCCCTATTGTCTCAGCACCTTGTCGAGTTGCTCGATCGAAGAGGTCGCGGCCGAAGTTCGGCGCGCCGTTTCTATTCCAGCTCTATTTGTTCAAGGATCGTGCGATCAACGCGGCGCTCCTGCAGAGGGCCGAGCAAGCGCATTGCCCGGCGCTCGATGCTCAACGTCGATACGGCCGTGCAAGGCCGGCGCAATCGCGACCTCGACAACGGCGTGACCGTTCCGCTCAAGCTGCGGCCGCAGCATGTCATCCGCATCCTGCAAAAGCCGCGCTGGCTGATCAATTGGCTGCATCACAAAGCCGACGCTTGGAAATCTCGCGGCGTATTCGCCCGACGGCGCAGGATCTCGCCACGGTCTCGGCTTGGGCCGAGCCGCGGTTCAAAGGCGCGGTGACGCGCCGCCGATCTCGAATGGGTGCGGCATGCCTGGCCGCGCAAGCTCGTGGTCAAAGGCATTCTCGATCCCGAGGATGCGAAGCTTGCCGTCAAGCTCGGCGCCGACGCCATCGTCGTGTCCAATCATGGCGGCACGGCAGCTCGATGGGGCCAGCAGCACGGTCGAGCATGCTGCCCGCCATTCGCGACGCCGTCGGCGACGATGTCGAGCTTGATCCTCGACAGCGGCGTCCGGTCCGGCTTCGACGTGCTGAAGGCGCTCGGCCTCGGCGCGCGATGGCTGCCTGATCGGCCGCGCCTTTGTCTACGGCCTTGCGGCGCGCGGGCAGATGGGCGTGGCCGCCGCGCTTGCGCTGATGGCGCAAGAGCTCGACGAGGCGATGACGCTGACGGGAACCGCCGACGTCAACGCCCTGCCGAAGGTCTCGTGCTGCGCTGAGGCTCACGTCCGCCAGGGATGCTCGGGAAGCTCGGTGACGCCGAGCACCTTGACGCCGGCTTCCGCCACCGCATGATCGTTCTCCACGACGCTGCCGCTGACGCCGATGGCGCCGACCAGGACGCCGTCTTCGTCGACGATCGGCACGCCGCCGGGAAAGGTGATCAGCCCGTCATTGGAATGCTCGATGCCGTAAAGCGGCTTACCGGGCTGCGACAGCCCGCCGAGCTGTCCGGTCGCCATGCCGAAGAAGCAGGCGGTCTTCGCCTTCTTGATGGCGATGTCGATGGAGCCGACCCAGGCATCGTCCATGCGCATGAACGCCTTGAGATTTGCTCCTGAATTGACGATGGCGATGCACATCTGCGTATTCAGTTCGACGGCTTTCTTGCGCGCGGCTTCGATGGCTTTCTCGGCGTGCTCCAGATTGACGTGCATGCGGTGGTCTCCTCGTTAGTGGCTAGAGCAGGTCAGATGGTCACTAGGGCAGGGAACTGAGGTTCAACGCCAGGCGAGGCGTTTTGTGCCGCAGTAATTGGGCCGCACGTCTGCTTAGTAGAACAGGCTCGACACCGACTTCTCCTCGGCGGTGCGGGCGATGGCCTCGCCGAGCAGTGGGGCGATGGGCAGCACTCTGATGTTGTGGGCCTTGACCACCGAGTCGCTCGGCTGGATCGAATCGGTGATGACGAGCTCTTTCAGCCGCGAGGCCATGATGCGCGCCACCGCGCCGCCCGACAGCACGCCGTGGGTGATGTAGCCGGTGACGACATTGGCGCCTTGCTCGAGCAGAGCCTCCGCCGCGTTCACCAGCGTGCCGCCGGAGTCGATGATGTCGTCGACGAGAATACAGGTATGGCCGGCGACGTCGCCGATGACGTTCATCACCTCGGACTCGCCCGGGCGCTCGCGCCGCTTGTCGACGATGGCGAGCGGCGCGTCGATGCGCTTGGCCAGGCCGCGCGCGCGAACCACGCCGCCGACGTCGGGCGAGACCACCATGAGATTGTCGTTGGGGAAGATGTCCCTGATGTCTTGGACCATCACCGGCGCGGCGAACAAATTATCCGTCGGGATGTCGAAGAAGCCTTGGATCTGACCGGCATGCAGGTCGAGGGTCAGCACGCGGTCGGCGCCGGCGCGGACGATCATGTTGGCGACGAGCTTGGCCGAGATCGGCGTGCGCGGACCGGGTTTCCGATCCTGGCGGGCGTAGCCGAAATAGGGAACGACCGCGGTGATGCGCCGCGCCGAGGCCCGCTTCAGGGCGTCGACCAGGATCAGCAGCTCCATCAGATGATCGTTGGCCGGCGCCGAGGTCGACTGGAGGATGAACACGTCCTCGCCGCGGACGTTCTCCTGCACCTCGACGAAGATCTCCATGTCCGCGAAGCGGCGGACGATGCAGCGGGCCAGGGGAATGTCGAGATAAGCGGCGATCGCCTCGGCGAGAGGGCGGTTGCTGTTGCCTGCAACCAATTTCATTGCGACCGCTCCTCGAGCACGTCAGTCCCCGCGAGGCGGGCTGCTCGGCCACCGCGCCACGGCGGCTTTTAACAAGCGCGTGGCACCGCTGTAAACTCGCCAAGCGCGTCCTTGTGGATGAGGTCAGCTCGATTTGGGCAGAAGTTTCATGATGCCGTCGGCCGCGGCGCCGGCCGCGGCGTCGGCAATGGCGCCCCAGGGGCCGTTCAGCGAGCCCTTGGGAATGGTGTTTTGCTGCGACACTGTGCCCAGGCGCTTGCCGCTGGGATCGAGCACCTGCCAGTCGATGCGGATGGACTCCTTGCCGCCGCTGGCGCTGCTGAGCTTGACGATGCCCTGGACCGTGTAGACGTTGCGTGGAGGTGCCGTTGGCGAGCTTGACGCCGTCGTTGTAGAGCCGCTTCTTCAGGGCCGTCGTCAGGGACCTGCGGCCATCGCCCGGGGCGCCGGTCACCGGGGCGACGAGCACGCCGGACGGCTTTGGCTGCCGCCGGCCGGGCCTTGGCGGCGGGTCGATGCGGTGGCGCGCCGCTGTGGCGCCGGGGCCGCCGCGGCGACGGGCGTCGAGGCGCCGGCTTCCGCCGCAGCTCGGCCGCGAGCTTTGAGGCGGTCTAGCCGGCGATGCTGCGGATCACCGTGCTGTCGACCCCGCTCCACGGGTCGCTGGCGGAGCCCTTGGCCACGACTTCTTCGCCGGAAACCCTGGTCACCCGGGCTCCCTTGGCGTCGCTTACGTCCCAAATATAGGAGATCTTGGCGCCGCGGCGCTCGGGCGAGGCCAGGAGATAGCCGCGCATCGTGTAGTTGCCGCCGCTGCTCGTGCCGGGAATGAGCGTCAGGTTGCGCTCGCTGCCGGCGACAACCAGCGCCTGGGTCAGCTCGCTGGTGACGTTCTCCGGCGCGCCGATGATGGGTGCGATGGAAACCTTCGGCGAGCCGCCAAAAATGCCGGACGCGCCGCTCAGCAGGCCGCCCATGCTCGAACCGCCGCCGCCGCCGCAGCCGGCGAGGCAGGCAGCCGCAAAGGCAGCGAGCGCGATCCCAGCAATACGCCAAAGATGGCCGCGTATCTGTCGTGAGTCCGCGTCCAACAAAATACTCCCTCTGTTGGCCGCACAGCTCCGTTCGCGGAAAATTCGCCGCGACGGGACTCCCAACCCTCTAGCTAACAATAGCTTACCTGCCCGGCCCTGCTTGCGTCCAGTTCTAGCGTCGCCCGCTGGCGAGGGTGAATGCCAGTCATAGTGAACGCAGATCAGGCAAGCAGGATGGCGGAAATTTGACGGCCGTAATCGTCCTCGCCGTGGTGCTGCGAGCGCCGATAGCTGAACAGCCGCGTCTCGTCGTAATAGGTGCAGAACCCCAGATCGACGATCTCGCCGACGCCGGCCCTGGCCAGACGCTCGGCCACATAGCCCGGCAAATCGAAATGAGGCTCGCCGGAGCCCTCGTCGGTGACGAAGAAGGCCGCGCTGTCCGGGTCCTGCGGCGATGAAGCTGTCCTGATAGTCCTGTCCGACCTCGTAGGCGCCTTGGGAGATGGCAGGGCCTACCACAGCGCAGATATTCTCGGGCTTGGCGCCGAGCCCCGTCATGGCCTCGACCGTGGCCTCGACGATGCCGGACAGCGCCCCGCGCCAGCCGGCATGGGCGGCGCCGATGACGTGCGCGGCCGGATCGCAAAACAGCACGGGCGCGCAATCCGCCGTGAGGATGCCGATGGCGAGGCCCGGAACGTTGGTGACGATGGCATCGGCCTCGGGCGTCTCTGTCCCTGACCCAAGGCTTCTCAGCGACCACGGCGGTGTTCGTGTGCTTCTGAAACACGGTGACGAGATTGGCCGGCGTCGCCCCGAGAATGCCTGCGACCCGGCCACGGTTCTCGGCGACATTGGCCGCCTCGTCGCGGGAGCCGGGTCCGCAATTCAGCGAGGCATAGATGCCGTCCGACACGCCGCCGAGCCGCGTGAAGAATCCGTGGGCGACGCCGCCAATGGCGGCGAGGCTCGGAGCCTGAAACATCATCTTGTCTTGTGTGATCATATGCTGCGCTCGCTAGACGCTAAATCTCTCCGAAGGGAGGCGGTGGGGCAAGCCCCGGACTCGTCAAAGCCAGCGCCTTGAACAGGAGCCCCATCGATTGGGGATGGCGAGCCGGTCGGCGCCGGAGGCGATCTCCTGCCGCTGCTCGGGGCTCGCCGTCTCGCAGAGCCGGTCGCGGCGGGCCTCAAGGCCAAGCTTCAACAGAAATTCTCCTTGCGGCATCGGCCCGTAGGCGCCGAGGCGGTGGGCGGTGGCGCTGTCCTTCAGTGCGGCGAAATCCACATGCGCGGTGATATCGACTTCGCCAGGTTGGTTGAGCGGATCGGCGTATTTGTGGCGCCAGACGGCTTGCAGCGTATCGCCGCAGGCGGTCTCGTCATGGCCGTAGTCGACGATCAGCGCGGTAAGCGGTGCAGTCTCGGCGCGGGCGGCCAGTGCAGAAACGAGGGCGGCAGCCGCCGGTCTCACCTCGAGGATGGACCCGTCAGGCACTTGGAGCGCGTGCGCCACCTGCTGCAGATTTTCGTTCCGCACGGCGGCTCCCTCGCAAAAGGCGAAGCCGCCCGCGCGGCCGATGGTCACCGAGCGCTCGCGCCATTGGCCGTCGCGCCACAGAAGCTGGCGGACGGGCAGGGCATCGACGAACTCATTGGCGATGACGATAAGCGGCCCGTGCGGCACGTCGGCGATCGTCGTCGTACCAGTGGATCGGCACGGCCGCGCCATGCAGCGCCACGCGCTGGGCCTCGCGCAGCATCGGAGCTCGTCTCGACGAGTGCGACCGACACATTGGCGAGGAAGTCGGGCACGCTGCCCCAGGCGCGCAGCGCGTCCGCCATGAGCGTGCCGCGGCCCGGTCCGAGTTCGGCCACGACCAAGATCGCGCGGCTCGCCCATGGACTGCCACGCGGCCACGGCCCAGAGACCGAGAAGCTCGCCGAAGATCTGGCTGACCTCGGGCGCGGTGATGAAGTCGCCGGCGGCGCCGATGGGCTGGCGCGAGGGGTAGTAGCCGGCGGTCGCGTCGGCGAGACAGGTTTCCATGTAGTCGGCAACGCTGATCGGGCCGGTGCGGGCGATGCGCGCTTTGAGACGCGCCGCGAGCAGCGTGCTTTGCGGACTATGCGACTTGCGCGCGGCGCTCATCACGCCCCCAGGGCTGGCTTCTGCCTTGCGCGCCAGATCAGCCAAGCACCGATGAGGATCATGGGAATGGAGTAGGCGATGCCCGGCGTGAGGAAGCCGATATCCATGGGATGGTCGGGATGCGGCTCGCGGACGAACTCCTCAACGACACTGCGGAAGATGCCGTAGAAGATCAGGAACAGGCCGAACACGGTGCCCGGCCGCCTCAGCGCATGGAAATAGTGGGTGGCGATGCGCAGGATGATGAACAGCACGACGCCTTCGAGCGCGGCCTCGTAGAGCTGGCTCGGGTGCCGCGGCTGGCCGTCGGTGCCCGGGAACACCATGGCCCAGGGCACGTCGGTCGTCCGTCCCACCACCTCGGCATTGATGAAATTGGCGAGGCGGCCAAAGAACAGGCCGAATGGCGTGGCGGCGGAGGCAATGTCGCCGAGCGACAGCGGATTGATGTGCTTGAAGCGCGAGAACACATAGACGGCAATGACCACGCCGAGCAGGCCGCCATGGAAGGCCATGCCGCCATTCCACACCGCGGGGATCTCTTCCGGGTGCTGCCAGAAGAAGCTCGGCTCGTAGAACAGCACGAAGCCGAGCCGGCCGCCCAGTACGATGCCGAGAGTGATCCACAGCAGAAAGTCGTCGGCCTGAGCGACGGTCATCGGCGGCTTGCCGCCCCAGAGTTCGGGGCGCGACACGAGGCGGCGGGCATAGAGCCAGCCGCACAGAATGCCAGCCATATAGGCGAGGCCGTACCAGCGGACAGCCAGCGGGCCGAACTCGATCGCCACCGGGTCGATCACGGGGTAGGGGAGGACGAAAAGTTGCATCGGGCCTCGGGTCGCGAAAACGGGGCGACCCTTCACCGCTCTCTCTGGACTGTCAAGGCGCTCAAGCCGGCGGCCGGGGCGGCTTGCCTCCGGCATCGCGGCATCCCATAGTCGGCGCAGATGACAGTTTGGCTTCAGGCCTCCGAACACGATCAGGGATTTCCTCGTCATGACGCAGACCTCCGGACGGTTCTTCGATGAGCTTGGCAAGCTCCTCACCGATGCGGCCGGTGCGGCCGACGGCGTGCGCAAGGAGGTCGACAGCGTGGTGCGGGCACAGGCCGAGCGCGTGTTGCGCGATCTCGATGTCGTGCAGCGCGAGGAGTTCGAGGCGGTGAAGGCCATGGCCCAAAAGGCGCGGGAGGAGAATGAGCTTCTGAAAGAGCGCATCGCCGCGCTCGAGGCCAAGTCGGGTGCCCCGTCCGATGCGATGCCCAAGGGCAAGAAGGCCGGTTAACGCGCGACCAGACCCGAGCTGAAGACGCGGGTCCAAGAGTCGAGTCCGCAGCAAAAACTATCCACAGGTTTTTCAGGCCGTCCACAGCTATTCGCCCGTGTGGACTCTGGCCGCCTTGGTGGCCGCAGACTCCGCGATATATAACTGATTCACCTAATGATTCGCGGCGGCGTGTATCTCGTGCGCGGAACTCTGCTGAGGCCCCTCAGAGGACACGCATGGCTTCGACACAAATGAACTACGACCAATTCGCCAACCCGGTGGACATGGTCGAGCATATTGCAACCATCCACGACTGGAGCTTCGAGCGCAGCGCGCCCGACGAGCTGACGCTCTCGGTGGCCGGGACGGGATGCGATTATCACCTCTCGCTGACTTGGCGGGAGGATCTGGAGGCGCTCCATCTGGCATGCGCCTTCGATTTCCGAGTCACCAAGGTCAGGCTGGCCGAGGTTTACCGGCTGATGGCGCAGATCAACGAGCAGCTTTGGCTCGGCCATTTCGACCTGTGGCGCGACGACGGCATGCTGCTCTACCGCAACGGCCTCCTGCTCGCCGGCGCGCATACCCATGCCGGGCAATGCGAAGGGCTGTTAAAGGCAGCGCTGGAGGCGTGCGAGCGCTATTATGACTCCTTCCAGTTCGTGTTGTGGGCAGGCAAGTCGGCCGAGGAGGCGCTTGCCGCCACCATGCTCGAGACGCAAGGAACCGCATGACACTCCGCCTCGCCGGCCCGCTGCTTCTTGTTGGCGCGGGCAAGATGGGTGGGGCGCTGCTCGAGGGATGGCTCCAGCAGGGCCTCGACCCAGCCACGGTCTTCATCCAGGATCCCGCGCTGTCGGAGACGATGCGCGCGTTCGCCGCGCGCCACGGTATCGAGGCGAGCGATGCGCCGGAGCTGCCAGCGCCGCCCGCCGTCATCCTCATTGCCGTGAAGCCGGACATCGCCGAGAAGCTGCTGCCGGAAGTCGAACCCATGGTCGGTGACGAGACCGTGGTGCTGTCCATCGCCGCCGGCCGGACGTTGCAGAGCCTGTCGCGCTATCTACCGGAGACCGTTGCCGTGGTGCGCGCCATGCCCAACACGCCCGCCTCGGTCGGCCACGGCATCACCGTCGCCATCGCCAACGCCAATGTCACGGCGCACCAGAAGCGCGCATGCGATGCGCTCATGGCCGCGGTGGGGGAGGTGATCTGGGTCGAGGACGAGGCGCTGCTCGATCCCGTGACCGCCGTGTCGGGCAGCGGTCCGGCATATGTGTTCCTGCTCGCCGAATGTCTCGAGGAGGCGGGCATTGCCGCCGGGCTGCCCCATGACCTGGCCGAACGGCTGGCCCGGGCCACGGTCGCCGGCGCCGGCGAGTTGTTGCGCCGCTCGGATCTCGAGCCCGCAAAATTGCGCGAGAACGTGACCTCGCCCAACGGCACCACGGCGGCCGCGCTCGGCGTGCTGATGAACGACGACGCGCTGAAGGACTTGCTCACCCGGGCCGTTGCCGCCGCCGCCAAGCGCTCCCGCGAATTGTCGTCCTAGCCTGCCAAAGCCGGTGCCATAAGCCATAAGTCGGGCGCCATGCGTCTTCAGATAGCCACCAAGAAGGCCTATCTTTAGGGGAACCAAGGAGTACGACTATGTTCAACGAGTTCTCCAAACGCTCAAAAGCGGTGCGGGCCGCGCTGGAGCTGGCGCAACAGCGCGATTGGGGCGAGATCGGCCTGACCGATATCGCCAAGCACGCGGGGCTCGACCTCGCCGATCTCAGAACCGAGTTTTCCTGCAAGAGCGACATCTTGCGCGCCTTCCAGACCGAGGTCGACGCCGAAGTGCTGGCCAAGGCGAAGACGGCCGGCCCCGATCAAAGCGTGCGCGACCGGCTGTTCGATCTCATCATGACGCGGTTCGAGGTCATGGCGCCGTATAAGCCGGCGCTGAAGCGGATCGCCTGCTACTTGCGCTGCCGCCCGGGCGAGGCGTCGCTGCTCGCTTGCTCCACGCTTGCCTCGCAATACTGGATGCTGGCCGGGGCTGGTGCCAAACTGGGTGGCGCGCACGCCGCGATGCGCGTCGCGGGCCTGGCGGCGGTCTATGGCAGAGTCTTCCAGGTGTGGCTCGAAGATCCATCGCCGTCGCTCGACCGCACCATGGCGGCGCTCGACCGGGCCTTGAGCAACGGTGAGCGCATGCTCGCCAGCATGGACAAGACTTGCAGCGTGCTGTGCGGGCTGGTGCCGCGCGGCTGGAAGCGGAAGGCCGGCGCGGACAAGCCGTCACAACCGACGCCGCGGATACGGGTCCGGCGCCAGCCGGCGCGTCTTAGCCCAGGCTTGGTTTAGTACGGAAGCGGATCTTCGTCGTCGGGACCGGAGAGGCTTTCGGGGCCTTCGCCGGGCAGTTCCTCGTCGATGGAATCCGGGTCGTCCGGATTGTCCGGGTCGTCGACCGGGTCCAGCGGGACGGCGTCGTCCAGCGCCATTGGCGCGCTGTCGGCCTCTGCGTCTGCCTCGGACTCCGCGCCTGCCTCCGACTCTGCGTCCAGCTTGCTCTTGCGGCCAAACTCGACCTTGCCCCCGCTATCCTCCAGCTCGAATTCTGATCCAGGCTGCTCTTCGTCTTGGATTTCGTCCTGGAGGGATTGACCCAGGGCCGGTCCTCCGAAGGCGACGGCCAACACTGCTGCTACTCCGACGGCAATCCTTCGCATTGAAATTCCTCCACGAGAACTCTAAACGGGTACTTTTAGCACGGCTTTCAATCCGCCAAGGCGGGATTGGCTGAGGGTGATGTCGCCGCCGTGAATGCGGGCGATGTCCCGGGCGATTGCGAGCCCAAGCCCCGTCGAGCCGGAGTCCTGGTTGCGCGCATGATCGACCCGGTAGAACGGCCGGAAGACATTCTCCCGCTCGGCCTCCGGCACGCCGGGCCCGTCGTCCTCGACCTCGACGGTGAGCGAGCCGTTATGCTTGGCGGCGCTGACATTCACATGATCGGCGAAGCGGGCGGCGTTGTTGACGAGATTGGCCACGGCGCGCTTGAATCCGTGGCGGCGCACGGGGACGACCAGCGGATCGCCGTCGACCGCGATCTTGATGGTCTTGTCGCCATGGGCCTGGGCTTGCACCTCGCTCAGGATCTCGCCGATATCGACGCGGCCGATGGCTTCGCCGGAGTCGCCCTTGGCGAAGGCCATATAGTCCTCGAGCATGGCCTGCATCTCGTCGACATCGGCGCGCATGGCGTCGATCTCCGCATTCTCCTCGAACATGGCGAGCTGAAGCCTGAAGCGCGTGAGGATGGTCCGCAGGTCGTGGCTGACGCCGGCCAGCATCACCGTGCGCTGCTCCACATGGCGCTCGATGCGGTCGCGCATCTCGATGAAGGCGTGCGCCGCTTGGCGCACCTCGCGCGCGCCGCGCGGCCGGAAGTCATCCGGCGGCGGCCGTCCCTTGCCGAAGCTCTCGGCGGCTTGGGCCAGGCGCAGAATGGGCTTGATCTGATTGCGCAGGAACAGGATCGCCACGGTGAGAAGCACAAGCGATGTGCTGAGCATCCACACCAGGAAGATATGCGAGTTGGAGGCATAGGTCTGGCTGCGCTTGGCCAGCACATGCATCACCGCGTCCTCGAGCTTGATGCGGATGTCGACGAATTCGGAGCGGCCCACCGTGTCGATCCAGAAGGGGCGGCCGATCTGCCGCTTCAATTCGTCGGACAGCGTGGTGTCGAGAAGATCGAAGAACGGCTTGGAACGGGCCAGCGGCAAGACCTCGCCCTTCTCGAAGCGGACACGCAAGCCGAGATTCTTCTCGGCCAGCGCCGTCAGCGTGTCGATGTTCTGGGCGTTCGGCAGCTCCTCATAGACATCGATGAGCATGGAGATGTTCTGCACGGTGACCGTCGACAGGCGGTGCGTCACCGTCTGCCAATGGCGTTCCAGGAACACGAAGGTCACCACCGATTGCAGCAGCACCATCGGCGCGATGATGATGATGAGGGCGCGCGCGTAGAGGCCCTTCGGCATCTTGTCGCCGAGCGCGGACATGAGGCGACCCAGCGGCCGGCGGCGCTGCTCGATAGGAAGGGTGGGGGCGGTGTCGGCGATGGAGGACATCATTCGGGATACAGGATGTAGCCCTTGCCGCGCACGGTCTGGAGATAGACCGGATTGGCCGGGTCATGCTCGATCTTGCGCCGCAGCCGATTGATCTGCACGTCGACCGCGCGCTCGCCGCCCGAGTCGGCGTCCTTGGCCAGCTCGTGGCGGGACACCGGCATACCGGGGCGCTGGGCGAAATAGCGCAACAGGTCGCGCTCGCGCTCGGTGAGGCGGACGCTCTCGCCGTCGCGTTTCAGCTCGCCGCGCGAGACATGGAAGATGAAACTGCCCATGCGGACCTCGCCGGCGGCGGGGGCCGTGGCGCCGCGGCGCAGCACATTGCTCACGCGCAGCAACAGTTCGCGCGGATCGAACGGCTTGGCGAGATAGTCGTCGACGCCCGTCTCCAGGCCTTCGATACGCTGCTCGGGCTCGGCGCGGGCGGTCAGCATGAGGATGGGCACTTGGCTCTCGGTGCGCAGCGCGCGGGCGAAGTCGATGCCCGAACTCTTGCGGCATCATCACGTCGAGAATGAGAAGGTCGAAGGACAGGCTGCGCATGGTGGCGCGCGCCGAGGCGGCGTCGACCGCGGTAGTGACGCGGAAGCCATGGTCGTTGAGATAGCGGGCGAGCAGGTCGCGAATGCGGCTGTCGTCGTCCACCACCAGGATATGCGGCGCATTATCGTCCGGTCCGCTGGCGCGATGGACCTTGATCGGCGTCGGCATGGTCACTCCCCCTTGCCGCCCGTGTTCGGCTGGACCGGCGACGTTGACATTATGGAGGAGACTTTGGGCCGATCTTCGGCATTGATCATGGCTTCGAGAAAAAGGCGCAAGGCCGTCTCGGCCCCGGGCCCAGCGGCCTCCAGCGCGGCGGCGAGGCGGACGAGCTGCGGAGCCGCCAGCCGCTCGGCCAGCGCCCGGCCGCGCTCCGTGGCGAATAGCAGCCGCTCCCGTCGGTCGGCGGCGCCCGCCTGCTGCATGATATAGCCCTGGTCTATCAACTGCTTGAGGACGCGTCCCAGGCTCTGCTTGGTGATGTTGAGGATGTCCAGCAAATCGGCGACACGCAGGCCCGAATGGCGGTTGACGAAGTGCAGCACCCGGTGATGGGCCCGGCCGAAGCTGAAATCGGCCAGAATCGCGTCCGGGTCGCCGGTGAAATCGCGATAGGCGAAGAACAGCAGCTCGGCGAACTCTTGCAGCTTGGCTTCTTGCAGCTTGGCTTCAGGCAAAGTGGCACCCTTGGCGGCCCGGGGGCCGTCGCCGTGCTTGGCTTCCGCGGCTTTGCCGCTTGCCAGACGTGTATTTAGGTCAGTCATGTTGACATATTTTTTGGCCTGGTTTATGTCAGCCATGTTGACTTAATTTGGGTCCTTGATACGCCTCGCCGCCGCCTGGCGCAATTGCCGTCGAGTGGTGGTATGAGGGCCGGTACTGGTGTTTAAGGGACGGCGGCCGCGCCAAAGAACGGCCGTCCCGGTCGCGGAGGAAAGTTTATGGACTACGATCAGCGCGACGGCTTTATCTGGTTCAACGGTGAGCTGATCCCGTGGTCGGATGCGCGCGTCCATCTCCTGACCCATGCGCTCCACTATGGCAGCGCCGTGTTCGAGGGCATGCGCGCCTATGACGGCGAGATCTTCAAGCTGACCGAGCATAATCAGCGTCTGCACAAATCCGCCGAGATCCTCGACTTCGCGGTGCCGTATTCCGTCGCCGAACTCGACAAGGCGGCGCGCGACGTCGTGCGCGCCAACAAGCTCACCAACGCCTATGTCCGCCCGCTGGCGTGGCGTGGCAGCGAGCAGATGGGTGTGTCTGCCCAGAAGGCCCACATCAATGTCGCCATCGCCGCGTGGGATTGGGGCTCGTATTTCGATCCGGCCGCGCGCGAGAAGGGGTTGAAGCTGACCTTCGCCAAATATTGCCGGCCCGATCCGCGCACCGCGCCGGTCCACAGCAAGGCGGCCGGCCTCTATATGATCTGCACCATCGAGAAGCATCGCGCCGAGCGCGAAGGCTATGCCGACGCGGTCATGCTCGACTGGCGCGGCCAGGTCGCCGAATGCACCGGCGCCAACATCTTCTTCGTCAAGGACGGGGTGATCTACACGCCGACGCCGGACTGCTTCCTCGACGGCATCACGCGGCGCACGGTCATCGGTCTCGCCAAGCAGCGCGGGCTAACCGTCATCGAGAAAGCGATTCTCCCCGAGGAGCTCGCCGACTTTTCCGAGTGCTTCATCACCGGCACCGCGGCCGAGGTGATGCCGGTCGGCTCGATCGGCGAATACAGCTTCACCGTCGGCGACATCACCCGCAATCTGATGGACGACTACGCCGCGCTGGTGCGCCCGGCAAAGGCTGTCGCGGCTGCTGGGTAGCTCCGCAGTTTATGGATCGGGGAAGGTTCCGGGCGCCATCGGGGACCGCGGAAAGTGTCGAAATCGCTGAACGTTTCCATTGAGTCCACCGTCTCGCTGGTCAAGTCGCCGTGTAGGTTCCATCGTCGAGCGCTTCCATCATGCCCCGTGCATCGGCTGCCTGAGGATACTCGTCGCGGTCGCTGATATTTTGCAGAGCCTCTCGTGACTCGTCCGGTGCCACCGCCAGGGTAGCGATGGCGGCCCTCAGCCGGATCTGTGGGTTGGGATGGTTCAACAGGGACAATAGGGCTGGTCTCTGGTCGCCATCGTGCCGCTTGAGTTCGGCCTCGACGGACTTCATCTGGTCGTAAAGTCGATTGTATTTGGCATAGCGACCGTCGAGGATAGCCTCGTACTGTTCCAGCGCAATAGTCAAAAAGCGCTCGACCAACTGATCGACAGACATGTTGGGAACTTCTGCTTTCATGGCTTAAGCACTCCGTGCTTGATCAGAGCGTCCCGACCAACTCTTAGACGTTCCTCCCAGCTCTTCCCGCGAAGATATGTGCGGGGTGACACGTCTCCATATCGGTCGTTCTTCATCATGTACCATCCCGTAATAATCCAGTGCTTGAGCCTCGGAATGCGGACTAGATTTTCGGGCGCATTGACCCTCGACGGAGGAAATCCATCTCGCAGGGCCGAAGTCTGCTCGACGATGTGATGCACATCATAACCCGGGGCGGGCGTGTAAACATCCTGCTGCAACTCCTCCAGGCTCTTGGGCGGATCGGCAAAGGTGCGAATGGAGTCGATGGCCGGTTCGAGCCAGCCGGCTTCGTCAAGAAACGTGAGCAAGGCCGTTACCCGCCTTCCCACCACCTCCTTCAGCACGCCTCTGGCAATCCAGCTCGCAAGCTCTTTGTAGACACGCGTGCGTGTCCGGGATGTTGGCGGTCTGTCCTTAGGAACTCTTGGCGGCTCGTCGTCGCCTCCAGGCGTGAAGGAGGCGAGTTCAATATTGCTCGGTTGGCGGTTGGAACTTGAGCCGCGATCTTCGTCGCTTCCGGCTGATGACGCTCCACCGCCACTTCCGTCGGTCCATTGGCCGCCATCCGGATTGCCGGCCGGCACGCGCGGCTGATTGGGGTCGAAAGCCTTGAGCGCGCGGTCGAGGTCGTGGAGCTTGGCCTCGGCGACCTTGCCCCAGAGGATCGCGCGCATGCGGCGCAGCTGAAGGCTGGTCTGCCAACTTGCCGCCGACGCTCGCACCCGCAATCACTCCTCGCTCGCTTCATCTGGCTAGGAATATATTCCAGCAAGGGGAAGCGGGGATAAGGTGGGAGTGGGGGTGCGGGGAACCGCGTCACGCGGAACGGGCGGAAGGCCCGATCCGTGCTAATCTCCCCTGCCATGGAGCCGTCCAGAGAACAGTTCGCGCAGCGCGAGAGCGAGCGCACCGCCGCGCCGCCGCGCTTCGATCCGGCGTTTCGCGAGCGGCTGTACGATCTGCTGCGGTGGCGCCGCGACGTGCGCCGCTTCCAGCGCGTGCCTCTACCCGATGGCGCCGTCGAGCGGCTGATCGGCATCGCCTGTCTGTCGCCGTCGGTAGGCCTCTCCGAGCCGTGGCGCTTCGTCCTCGTCGACGATGCCACGCGCCGCGCCGCCATCCGCGCCTGTTTCGAGACCTGCAACAAAGAGGCGCTGGAGATGCAGGACCCGGACCGGGCCGCGCTCTATGCCCGGCTCAAGCTCGCCGGGCTCGACGACGCGCCGGTGCAGGTCTCCGTGTTCGCCGACCGCACGACGGCGCAAGGCAAGGGGCTCGGCCGCAAGACCATGCCCCAGACGCTCGATTATTCGGTCGCCATCGCCATCCATACGCTATGGCTCGCGGCCCGCGCCGAGGGCTTGGGCGTCGGCTGGGTGTCGATCCTCGACCCGGCGCGCATCACAGCAATCCTCGATGTGCCGAACGACTGGGTGTTTATCGGCCTATTGTGCCTCGGCTATCCGCAAGCGGAAGACGACACGCCGGCGCTCGAGCGGGCCGGCTGGGAACACCGCCACGCGCCGGACGGCGTGGTGATCCGGCGCTAGCGTCTTGGCGCAGCCGGCGCGTGCCGCTTGATCCGGCGGCGATCAAAGGGCACTCTTGGATCGCGCGATGGGGGCGTCGCGGAACGGGGGGCGGCTTTGCGGTATTCACGCATCATCCTGGGCTTGGCAGGGCTCATTGCTCTTGGTGTCTTGGCCGTCGGGCTCCTCACGTTTGCGGCCGTCGACGGCGAGGCGGGCACTTGGTTCCCGCGGGGGTTGAGCGATGCCGGTCAGCCGGCACCCATGGCCACGCCGGTCAAAGCCTGGCGGGACTGCCAGGAGATCGCCCTCTGCAGCGGATGCAAGACCGTCTACAAGTGCCGCTCGTGCACCTATAAGCGCACCTGCGCCGGGGGCCTATGCAGCTGGGGCGATGTCTGCGTGTGGGGACCTTACGTGAAGGTGCTGCCGCCTGGCGCGCGGATCATCCGACGATAGCTGCCTCACTCGATCCCAACGCCGGTCAGACGCGGAGCGGCAAGAGTATCCAACCGACGATCTCGGCAATCACCTCGAATGTGCCGGCAAGGTCCACGGTGAACCGCACGGCCATCCAGCCGAGCACCACGGCCAGAGCCGCGGCCACCAATATCAGACAGGATTCCGGCGGTCACCTGCGAGCTCCATCGCTTTGGTTGGCTGAGCACTGAGAACCCGCGTGGTTGGGAGGACACCGTCTAGAACGTGGACGGTAGCTGAAGGTTCATTTGAGATTTTTCTGTGTCGCTACTCGGCGGCGCTTTTGGTGTCCGACCAGCGTGCGTGCGCCGTCGCGTCGCCTGCCTTCGCCTCGACCCAGCGATCGCCCCCGGGGCCGCTCTCGCGCTTCCAGAACGGCGCGGAGGTCTTCAAATAATCCATGAGGAATTTGGCGGCGTCGAAGGCGGCATCGCGATGGGCCGAGGCGGTGATGACCAGCACGATATTGTCGCCGGGCTTCAGCGTGCCGACGCGATGGACGATGAGGCTCGCTTGCAGCGGCCAGCGGCCGTGGGCGTCCGCCTCGATCTGCGTCAGCTCGGACTCGGTCATGCCGGGATAATGTTCGAGCGTCATCCCGGTCACTTCGCCGCCGACTTCGCCGTTCTGATCGCGCACGGTGCCGGTGAAACTGACGATGGCGCCGATATCGGTGCGGGTGCCCTTGAGCGCTGCGATCTCGGCGCCGATGTCGAAGTCCTCTTGTTGGATTCTGATCACGCTAGCCTCCGGTGACCGGCGGGAAGAAGGCGATCTCGCGCGCGCCGCTAATCTCGGCGTCATGGCGGGCATGGGTCTGATCGATCGCGGCGCGGATCACCTCGGCGCGGTCGAAGGCGTTGGCGAACTCCGGCCCCCGCGTCTTGAGCCAGGCGATGAGCTCGGCGACGGTGGCGACATTGTCAGGCAGTACCACATCCTCGGCGGCGATGCCGGTCTTCTCCTTGACCCAGGCGAAATAGAGGAGGCGCATGGCTTACTCCTCGTCGGCCATCACATGGCGGAGCGTGGCCTTCAGATAATCGTAGCCGGTGTAAAGGGTGAGCACCGCGGCGATCCACAACAGGCTAAGGCCGAACAGGGTGGTGAAGGACCACACCTTATCGCCGGCGCTTCCCGCCAGCAGAAAGCCGATGGCGACCATCTGCACGAAAGTCTTCCATTTGGCGAGCTTGGTCACGGGCACGCTGACCGCCAGCGTGCCGAGGAACTCGCGCAGGCCCGAGACGAGGATCTCGCGGCACAGGATGATGACGCCGGCCCAGAGCGACCAGCCGGCGATGGTGCCGTTGGCGGCGAGCATCATCAGGCTAGCGGCGACAATGAGCTTGTCGGCGATTGGGTCGAGCATCTTGCCGATGGCGCTCTGCTGCTGCCAGGCGCGCGCCAGATAGCCGTCGAGAAAATCGCTGACGCCGGCGGCGATGAAAATCCACATGGCGAGCCAGCGGCCCCAGTCGGCGCTCACGAAGAAGCAGGCGACGAGCGCCGGGATGGCGAGGATGCGCCCATAGGTCAGGAGGTTCGGCAAACTGCCGAACCGGCCCTTGGGGGCGCCCCGTTCTGCCAATCCTAATTGCGCCATATCAAACTCGTCCGTTCAAACTCAGTTACTGCGCTCAAGTCAGCCGCGCTCGTGGAAGTAATCATAGATCGCCTTGGCCATTTGCGCGCTGATACCGCCAACGCCTTCGAGATCGGCTATGCCGGCACGGCTCACGGCCTTGGCCGAGCCGAAATGCTGCAACAGGGCGCGCTTGCGTGCTGGCCCGATACCGGCCACCTCATCGAGCGGCGAGGCGGTGATGGCCTTTTTGCGCCGCGCACGGTGGGCGCCGATGGCAAACCGGTGCGCCTCGTCCCGAAGCGTCTGTATGCAATAAAGCACAGGGTCCCGCGGTTCCAGGAGCAAAGGCTGCTTTTCCCTTAAGATAGATTCGCTCGCGGCCGGCATTGCGGTCTGGCCCCTTGGCGACCGCGGCGATCCTGATCTCCGAAAGGCCGAGCTCGTCCAGGACGTCGTGGGCGGCCGACAACTGGCCCGGACCGCCATCGATCAGCACCAGATCCGGCGCGATCCACCCGGTATCGTTGCCCGGGTCCTTGTCCTTGACCTTGACCAGCCGGTTGAAACGCCGGGTCAGCATCTCGCGCATCATGGCGTAGTCGTCGCCGGGGACCAGATCTTCGCCCTTCATGTTGAACTTGCGATACTGCGCTTTGATGAAGCCTTCGGGGCCGGCCACGATCATGGCGCCGACGGGATTGCTGCCGGAGATGTGGCTGTTGTCGTAGACCTCGACGCGGCGCGGGCGGCTCGTCGAGATCGAGCAGTCTCGGCCAGGCGGGCGAAGATCGCGGCTCTGTGAGGCGGATTCGGCGAGGCGGCGCGCCAGGGCCTCGCGCGCATTGACCAGCGCATGGTCGACGAGTTCGCGCTTCTCGCCGCGCTGGGGCGTGGTCACGGTGATCTTGCGTTCGGCTTTCAGCGACAAGGCTTCGGCCAGCAGGCGGCGCCCCTTGATCTCGTGGGACAGCAGGATGAGCTTTGGCGGCGGCTTGTCGTCGTAGAACTGGGCGATGAAGGCTTCCAGCACCTCGTCGGCGGGCAGGGCCTTGTCGGCGCGCGGGTAATAGGCGCGATTGCCCCAGTTGTTGCCGCTGCGGAAGAAGAACACCTGGATGCAGGTCTGTCCGGCGTCCTGATGGGCGGCGAAGACGTCGGCTTCCTTCAGGGTGTGGGGATTGATGCCCTGGCGCGACTGGATGTGGCTGAGCGCCGTCAAGCGGTCGCGGAAGCTCGCCGCCCGCTCATAGTCCTGTTCTGCCGCTTGCCTCGGCCATGAGGGCATGCAGCCGGTGCTTCACCTCGTCGCTCTCGCCGCGCAGGAAGCCCAGCGCCTCGTCGACCAGCAAGCCGTAATCCTCCACCGAGATCTCGCCGGTGCAGGGCGCGCTGCAGCGCTTGATCTGGAACAGCAGGCAAGGGCGGGTGCGGGTCTCGTAATAGGCGTCCGTGCAGGAGCGCAGCAGGAAGGCGCGCTGCAGGGTGTTGATGGTGCGGCCGACCGCGCCGGCCGAGGCAAACGGCCCGAAATAGTCGCCTTTACGGTTCCGCGCGCCGCGATGTTTGAGGATCTGCGGGATCGGATGGTCGCGGGCGATGAGAATGAAGGGAAAGGACTTGTCGTCCCGGAGCACCACGTTGTAGCGGGGCTTCAGCCGCTTGATGAGATTGGCCTCGAGCAGGAGGGCTTCGATCTCCGTCGCCGTGGTGACGAACTCCATGGTCGCGGTATCGGCGATCATGCGGGCGATGCGGTTATTGTGGCCGGTACCCCGGGCGTAGCTCAGCACGCGTCTTTTGAGGTGGCGGGCCTTTCCCACATAGAGCACCTCACCCTCGGCATTGAACATGCGGTAGACGCCGGGGCCGGCGGGCGCCGTCTTGGCGAAGCGCGCGATCACGGCGGCGCCGGTCTCCGGGCCAAGCAGAGCGGTTTTCGCGCGCGAAAGGAGCGAGGGGTCGCTGTCGGGTTTCTCTAACGGCATGGGATCATGAGGGCTTTCGCGCGATGCCGGGCAAGCATGCGCCATACCTGAACCAAGGTAAGGTCTAAGGCCCGAACCATTCAAGGCCGCAAGGGTATCAATTGCCGGCTCAGGCCAGGTGCTGGCCGCCATCGAGCGCGATCATCTGGCCGGTGATGGAGGGGGCATCCAACAGGAAGCGCACTGCGGCGGTGACGTCATCGGTGGAAACCACGCGTTTCAGCAGGGTCGAGCGCCATTCGGCGGCAAAATCCGCCTCGCTCTGGTCGCGAGACGGCAGCACGGGCCCAGGGGCGATGGCGTTGACCCTGATTCTCGGGGCCAAGGCCTGGGCGAGCGTCTGGGTGGCCGTCCACAGGGCCGATTTGGCGATGGTGTAGGAGAAATAGTCGGGATTGAGCCGCTGCACCTTCTGATCGACCAGGTTGATGACATTGGCCGGGGCGCCGTCCGGCAGCTGCCTGGCGAAAGCCTGGGTGAGGAAGACCGGCGCGCGCAGATTGATGTCGAGATGCATCTGCCAGCTCTCGGCATCGAGCGAATCGGCGCAATCCCGCTCAAAACAGGCGGCGTTGTTGATGAGACAGGTGGGGGCACCCAGCTGCTCGCCGCAGGCCTCGATCAGGGACGGCAACTCGTCGAGTCGGGCGAGATCGGCTTGCAGAGCCGCCGCTTGGCCGCCCATGGCCTCGATTTCGTCGACGAGGCCGGCGGCTGCGGCTGCGGAAGCTCGTGATAATGGACCCCGACACGCCAGCCGTGCGCGGCCAGATCAAGGGCGATGGCCCGGCCGAGCCGGCGCCCTGCGCCCGTCACAAGCACGGTCGCGTCAGTGGTGTCTTCGGCCATGATTGCCTTGCGGGAAGAGGTGGCGAATTCGAACTGTCAAGCGTCTCGCACTCGCGAAACAGCACTCTAGGGGACCCTATAAGCCCGAACAAGGCACAGCTGGGTGGCGGTGCAGATGCGGTGAGAAGGCGCTGGCGCCAAGCCCATGAAACCGCGCGCTGATTGGATCGCGCCTCGGCTTTGGGCATTTGCCTCACTTATGGGCAGTTCAATTGGGTATTTGTGCAGCGCGTAGAGCGCCATGAGCCCAATGTGGCGTCAAAGTCCTTGGACCATTGCAGAATAGTCACACACGCTCAGATGTTTTAAGAAACCCTTGCTTTTTCGTTGCTTCAAGGGGGGGCGCTGACTATTGTCAAGTGCAACGGGGGACGTTGCGACGCGGACACGCATGCGGGGGCACATTCCCAACCAATGAAATCATACTCGCAGGGACAGGCGAAAAAAGCAGGAGACTGGACAATGGCTCGGGAAGTGGGGACTTTGAAACTTGGACTTTTGAGCGCGGCGCTTATCGGTGGGCTGGCTCTGCCGGCACAGGCCGAAGAGCTCGCGCTCGGCGGAACCGCCACGTTCACGACTGACTACGTGTTCCGTGGTATCTCGCAGACGGATGCAGAACCCGGCCGTGCAGGCCTCGATCGATGCGACCTACGGCATCTTCTACACTGGGCATGTGGGGTTCCAACGTCGACTTCGGCGGCGGACCGTTCGGCCAGGACATCGCCAATCTCGAGATCGACTACTACGCCGGCATCACGCCGGAGTGGAAGGGCATCAGCTTCGACATCGCGGCCCTCTACTATACCTACCCGGGTGCTTATGATCCGGCCGGAGAGTTCGACTATTTCGAAGCTTAAGACCGGCGCGTCCTACACGTTCGGCGAGGCCTTCACCGTCGGCGTGACCAACTACTGGTCGCCGGACTTCTTCGGCGAGACTCGGCAATGCCGACGCTCTGGAGCTGTCGGGCGAGTACGCCTTCTCCAACAAGCTCTTCAACTTCTTCACGCCGAGCGTCAGCGCCTTGGTGGGCTGGCAGTGGATCGACGAAGGCACCGACTACACCTACTGGAACGCTGGCCTGACCCTCGGCTTCATGGAGAATTGGTCGGCCGATATCCGGTACTGGGATACCGATCTGAGCAATGGCGATTGTGGCGGACCTCAACTGCGACGCGCGGGTTGTGGGAACCATTTCGGCCTCGTTCTAGGGCTTAATAACTTCCCCAAAAGCACTTCCCACCTTAAAAGGGCGCCGTTTCGGCGCCCTTTTTTTGGTGCTGGATGCCCGTCATGGCGGATCTTGCACATCAGGCCGATCGGGGCGGCCGACCCTGATGCCATCGCGCGGGCGCATGCGGTCTATACCCCCTTGGCGCTCGTCTTCTACGACGTCGTGGTGCACGGGCTGTCCAACCGATTCGCCTGGCGCTGCCCGACGGAGCGCCTGCTCGGTCTCTATGCGGCCAATCTCTCGGCCAATCATCTGGAGGCGGGTGCGGGCACGGGGCTGTTCCTCGACCGCGCAGGCGCCAATTTCGACCGCCTCGTCCTGCTCGACATCAACGAGCACTGCCTGAAGCGTGCGGGCCGGCGGCTGGCACGGTTCAAGCCGACGCTTCGCCAGGCAAATCTCCTCGCGCCGCTGGACCCTCCGGGCATCGACGCCCTTCGATTCGGTCGGCCTCACCTATGTGCTGCATTGCCTGCCGGGCGCCATGGGCGAGAAGCTCACGGTCCTCGATCATCTGCGGCCGGCGATGGCGGAGGGGGCGGTGCTGTTCGGGGCCACCATTCTTGGCCGTGGCGTGCCGGTCGAACGGCGCGGCGCGGGCCCTGCTCGACCTCTATAACGCCAAGGGCGTGTTCGATAACCGGCGAGGACGATCTCGAGACTCTTTCCGATGGGCTCCGCCAGCGCTTCGCGACCGTCGAGATCGACACGCAGGGCTGCGTCGCGCTGTTCCGGGCCCGCTGAGACGGCCGCTTCCCCTTGCCGGGGTCTTTCATCCGGCCTCCGGTCCCGCCTTGGGATGGTCATTAACCCGCCGCTTACCCTGCCCGCTTTCGCCCCGGTTCGTCGTTAACAGTCGGTAAGGGTAGGGCACTACCCTGGGGCCGTGAGCGCTTGGTCCAGCACGTCTCCCGTGCTGCGCGGCGAACGGACCGAGCCTCAATCGTGAGGGAGTCTGTTATGCGTAGGCGATTGTACCAGGCAGTGGCTGTTGCCGCCGTGTTAACGGCCGGCGCCACGGTCTCAACCCCAGTTCTCAGTGCCGATCTTTACGATTCGCCGCCGATCTACGACGCGGCGCCCGTTCCGCCCCAGGACATCTTCGAAGGCTGGTATCTCGGCGGCACCATCGGCGGCGCCTCCGTGAGCTACGATCTCGAGCCGGCAGGCGGCTCGGTCTCCTCGAGCGGCGTGCTTGGCGGCGTGATCGGCGGCTACAGCTTCCAGAGCGGTCCGTTCGTGCTCGGCGTGGAAGGTGACTTCCTGGCCGCCGACATCACCGGAAGCCGTCATTTCAATGCCGGTCTGAACAAAGCCGACACCAGCATCGACACGATGGGGGATGTGCGCTTGCGCGCCGGCTACACCATCCGGCCGAACATCCTGCTGTTCGGCACCTTCGGCGGGGCATGGGCCAATGCCGACCTCGCCATTTCCGGGCCCGGCGGCGCCTTCCGCGAGGCGACCTTCTTCGGCTGGAGTGCGGGTGCCGGCGCCGAGGTTGCGCTCAATCCGAATTGGAGCGCGCGCTTCGACTATCAGTTCACCGATTTCGGTTCCGAGACGCTCAACTATCCGGGCGGCAAGGAAACGTTCGATCCGGACATGAATCAGTTCCGCGGCTCGGTCATCTACCGCTTCTAAGTGCGCCGGCACGGTAATCTGCGTGAGCGGGCATAGCCGTTTCTGCACTTCGTTGGCGCCGCAAGCTTGCGGGGCGAGGTGGCGATCGAAGCAGAGCCTGACGTCGAGCAAATTGCCCTGCCGGCAGGTCACCGCGATCATGTCCGGCTTGAGCCAGGCATTGGCCGCGATGAACTCAGCCTCGATCTTGTCGGGCGACAGGAAGCGCTGGGTGTCGGGATCGTCGAAGCCTGCCGGCACGCTCACCTTGTTCATAGGCGGTGCGGGCGGCGTCGTAGAATTCGCTCCGGCGTGAGGCCCGCGCATGTGCCGTGCGCCGTGTACTCGTGGATGATGAGCCCCTTATTCGGCATGAGGGGGCGCATCTCGTCGAGCACGTGCGACGGAACCCACGGGCGCTTGCCCTGGTAACAATCTTCGGGCCACCCCTTGGCGTATTGCGGCCAAAGGCCATGCAGCACGAAGTCGTGCGACTGCAGCGCGTCGCATTGCGGGTCGTGGCGCTCGTCGCCCTCTTTGAGGCAGTAGGTCGGCGACCAGCCGAGCACCAGCACGTAGTAATCGAAGTCACCGGGCTCGGCGTGGCTGTAGGCGTGCAGCCCATCGTCGTCATAGGCCGCGGCGCTGCCGATCGAAGAGCCAGGCTGCAAGGCCACGAAGACGGCGCCGGCGTGCCGCCGATCATCAAGCACGCGTCGTCGCCCGAGCGCGGCGAGAATGCGGGCCCAACTGCGGGCGCCTTTTTCGAAGCTCGTCAGATTGTATTTCTCGTTGGGCGAATGGATGCGGTCGTCCTCCAGCGCGAAGCCCACGAGCAGTGCGTCCATGCCGAGCTGCGTGCGGAACGATTCCACGATGGGAATGGACGCGCCGCAGCCGACGATCACCGGCGGCTTGCCCCATTCGGCTTGAAGCGCGTGCGCGGCGGCGCGAAAGGCGGTCGCCTCGGTGTCGAAGCCGACGGCGGGCGATCCACCTTCACCGGCATAGGTTACGGTCGCGTCGGCGGGGAGACGTTCGGCGACGAAGCGATGCAGCCCGTCGATGATTTTTTGCGGGTCTTGATTGGGAACGAGGCGGAAGGAAAGCTTGGCCGAGGCTTTCGCCGGGATCACCGTCTTGGTGCCGGGCCCGGTATAGCCGCCGATCGATGCCGTTCACCTCGACGGTCGGGCGCGACCAGAGCTGCTCGAGGACGCTCAAGTCCGTCTCGCCGGCCGGTGTGCTCAAGCCCACCTCGCCGAGAAAGCCCGCAGCGTCGAAGCCGAGATTGCGCCACGCGGCAAGCTGCTCGGCCGACGGCTCCCGCACGTCGTCGTAGAAGCCGGGGATGGTGACGCGGCCTTGTCTGTCGTGCAGCGCGGCGATGATTTCGGCGAGAACGCGGATCGGATTGCGCGCCGGGCCGCCATAGATGCCGGAATGCAGATCGCGCGACGGACCGGTGACGGTGATCTCGGAGAAGGCGAGGCCGCGCAAGAAGGCGGTGATGGCGGGCGTTTCCGCGGTCCCACTGGCCGGTGTCGCAGACGAGCGCAATGTCCGCCTGCAATGCGTCGCCATGCGCGGCGAGAAACGGCGCCAGACTTGGACTGCCGGATTCCTCCTCGCCTTCCAGCAGCACGGTGACGTCGACGGGGAGCGCGCCATGGGCGTCGTGCCAGGCGCGGCAGGCCTCGAAGAAGGTCATCACCTGGCCTTTGTCGTCGGAGGCGCCGCGCGCGACGATGACCTGGCCGTATTGTGGGTCGTCGACGAGTTGCGGTTCGAAGGGCGGCGCGGTCCACGCCTCCAGCGGGTCGGGCGGCTGCACGTCGTAATGACCGTAGAAGAGGACATGCGGGCGGGCGCCGCCGTCGGGATCGCGCCAATGCGCCAGCACCATGGGCTTGCCGGCGGTCGGCTCGACGCTCGCGGTGAAGCCGATGTCGCGCAAGGCGGAAGCGGACCATTCCGCGGCCTCCATGCAGGCATCGTGATAGGCGGGGTCGGTCGAGATGCTCGGGATGGCGAGGAACGCAAACAGCCGGGCGAGAGCGGCTTCGCGTCCCTCGGCGAGACGATCGAGCACGCTGGCAAGCGCGCGGTCCGACACGCGCTGATCCCTCCATCAATGCTCGCTGCGGCGAGACTCAAAAAAATCCCGCTGACAATAGCAGGGTCAAAAGACGCCACTATCGCAGCGGGTTCAAACGTTCGATTTTGAGTGGCTGATCTATTCGCCGAGCTGCACGTTGATCGCTTGGGGGCCTTTGCCCCGACGATCCGGTTCGGTCTCGAACGAGATCCGCACGCCCTCATCCGGCGCTGGCAGGCCCGACTTCTGCAAGGCGGAGATGTGCAGAAACACATCCTTGCCGCCATCGTCCGGCGTGATGAAGCCGAACCCACGAGAATGATTGAAGAATTTGACCGTGCCGGTCTGACGCATGGGAAGCTCCTTTTCCCCTCCAAATGGTCCGTGCGACGCGCACGGAAAATCAGGCAAGTCTAGGAAACGGGGAAAGAAACCGCGTCGCTTCCCAAGGAGCGTACGCGGCCAGTCTCCACCCTGGTTCGCTGTCTGCCCACAAAGCGCCTCACTGTAAAAGCGCGAGGCTGTTGTGTGCAAGACCCATCTACTTTGACGCGAACGCCATTAGATAGGTGAAGTCGCGCGCTTAGTTGGGTAGGGAGAATGGCTCGGGCTGCCGTTCAGGTTGTATGCCCCCGAATAGTCGAAATGCGGCCCGAAATCCGTGGGGGGCGGTGGCATCTTGGGCTCGCCCCACACGTCGCTCAGGGTCCAGGACGTGCCGCCGACGCCACGGGTGCCGCTGCCCTGATTGCCGGCGGCCTGGTTGCTGTTGCTGTTGCCATCGCCGCGGCGCTGCTGGGCGCCGGCAGCATCAACGGCGACGAGCGCGAACAGCGCGGCAACGACAATGGCCGCGCGAGGTAGGGTTTGCCAAGGGGAAGCGTGGCCATGTCGAATCGTGACTCCATCGGGGTGGGGCCTTCTAAGCCCCTGCGAATCCTGAGCTTTTTGGTTACGATTGCGTCACCGAAGTCCCCGAAGAGGACCCGAGCGATTCAGCCACCAAAAGCTTGCTGCGGCGACTATGCAGGCTTTGGCTGTCGGCTGCCTAGCGCATCTGGGCAACAGGTGGCGGCGATCTTTGCGAGCGTCCGCAACTCTGCGGTCGGCGCTCGCGGCGGTCGCACTGGCCCCGGGGCAGGCGTTCACAGGGCTCGTTTGCGGCCAGAACGGCAAACGCCGGGCGCGGGCCCGGCGTTCCTGGTTCTCGGAGCGTGGCGCTCAACGGCGCCATTCGCTCATATATTCCAAAGTCTTGCGGAGCAGTGCGGGGAAGCGCCGCCCCCGCAAGGCTTAGTTCTTGGCAGCGCGCCGTGCCTTGGACGTTTCCTTGCCCAGGGCCTCGAGGGTGCCGCCGCTGGCCTTGGTGATCCGCACCTTGGCAGTGCCGGCACCGAGCATGCCGATATGGGCGGCAGCAGCCTTCGACAGGTCGATGACGCGGCCGCCAACGAACGGACCGCGGTCATTGATTCGCACGACCACGGAACGGCCGTTGCTGAGATTCTCCACCAGAACCCTGGTGCCGAACGGCAGCGAACGGTGCGCTGCTGTCAGTTCGTTCGGGTTCATTCGTTCCCCACTCGCAGTCTGGGAGGTCAGGGCATACCAGGAGGCGTGTCCGACCTGGTCTGCCTTGGCGGCATTCAGAGGCAACATCATTGCCGCGCCCATCAGCCCCACCGAAATTATCTTCGCTCGCACTTTGACCATGCGTTGTGCTCCTTACTTCCAATTGTTTGGGAGGTTTTTTGAGTGACCGATGACGATTCGAATCGGCCGCGCACGCGTTGGTGCAGTGCAGTAAACTACGGGATAAGTAGGCGAAAGATCGGCTGGCCGAGCGTTTATTGAAAGGCCATTTAGAGGCTCTGCCGACCGTTTTTGTTTGCTTTACAGTATGTTAATGTGGCTTAATTGGTGCCTGCTTCAACAAGTCGCGGGGGTTGATGCGGCTCCATTCCGTCCATCGCGCACGGATTTCGCTCCCGCCGCCGCGATTGTTCGATCCCAGGATTTTGCGCTGAATCAAGCTCAGCGCCGGCACGACCCCCTAAGACGGTTTCCGGGGAAGATTGGCGCGGCTCGGCTGCCGCCCGTTTGCTGGGCGGAGGATTGCCGTGCCTAAACCTTGGCCAAGGAGCGCCAAATCCTTGCCCTTTTCAATTCCTACTGTATCAATCATGTGTAGAAAAAGAATCCCGAAGGGAAACACCGAGGAAGGTCTAGGATATATTGCGATGCAACAGAAGAAAAGAGCACCCGAGTACCAGGAACAGCAGCTTTCATCCGCTGAAGGCCATTTGCGAGAGCCGATGACGGGGGCGCAGGCGTCCTACCTGAAGTCACTGGCTGAGGAGGTCGAGGAGCCTGGGGCTTATCGGCAGGATCTGACGAAGCGCGAAGCGACCCGGCGCATTAATGCGCTGATGGAAAAGCTTCGGATTGGCGAGTTGCCGCCCCATACCGACTAGCCGTGCCGGTACGGCCCGCCGCAGTGCGGGCCACCGTTCGGCAGCCGGTAGGGTGATTGGGGCGTCATGGGCCGGTCCTCGGCGGCTTATGTCTGGACTGATTGCCCTTCTCGTCCTCATGTTTGCCTGGGCCGGGAGTGCCGCGATGACTCTCAAGCTGACATCGCCGGTCTTCGAATCCGGCGGCACGATCTCTTCCAAATACACGTGTGAGGGCGCCGACGTCTCGCCACCGCTGGCGATCGCCGGCGTGCCCGCCGGGACCAAGAGCCTGGCGCTCATCGTCGACGATCCCGATGCGCCGGATCCCAAGGCGCCGAAGCGCGTCTGGGTGCATTGGGTCGTCTACAATCTTCCTCCAGACACCGTGACACTGGCCGAGAACGTCGGCAGCGGGGGCTTGCCCGCAGGTGCGACGGCCGGGATCAACGACTGGCAGCAGGCAGGTTATCAAGGGCCGTGCCCGCCGATCGGGCGGCACCGTTATTTCCACAAGCTCTATGCCCTAGATACCGTGCTTCCCACCGCCGCGATGACCAAGGCAGCGCTGGAGGCCGCCATGGACGGCCATATCCTCGCGCGCACGGAATTGATGGGCACTTATCAGAAAGGTGATCCGTAAACCGGGATCATGACGACCTCTTAGCTTGACGGAAGGCTCCCGACTGGGTTCAGTGGCGCGCATGGCTAGACACCTCATGACACGCGTCACCCTTATGACAGCGCGCGCTGGCCTCTGCGCGGCGGTGCTGTTCGGTTCACCTGCGAGCGCATTTGCCGCCGATTGTCCGGGCCCTGCCGGTTTCGGCAAATGGCTGCAAGGCTTCAAGCAGCAAGCGATCGCGCAAGGCATCTCTCCCCGGACCGTCTCCGCCGCGCTCGATGGCGTCACCTATTATCCGACAGCCATTGCCCACGATCGCCGCCAGGGCGTTTTTGCCCAGGATTTTCTGACGTTCCAAGGCCGCATGGTGTCGAATAATCGCCTGCAGGTCGGCAAGTCGATGCTCAACAAATACGCCTCCGTGTTCAAGCGGATCGAGCAGCAATACGGCGTGCCGGGCCCGGTGATGGTCGCCTATTGGGGGCTGGAGACCGATTTCGGCAAGGTGATGGGCAATCTGCCGAGCATCCAATCGCTCGCCACCTTGAGCTACGACTGCCGCCGTTCCGAGGAGTTCCAGGAACAGCTGATGTTCGCGCTGAGGGTGATCGACCGCGGCGATCTCTCGCCGGGGCAGATGCGCGGTCCGGCGCATGGCGAGGTCGGTCAGTTTCAGTTCCAACCGAAAACCTATTACAACTACGCCGTCGATTTTGACGGCGACGGGCACCGCGACTTGGTGCATAGCGCGCCGGACTCGCTTGCCTCGGCGGCAAATTATCTTCGGTCCAAGGGTTGGCAGCCTGGTCAGCCTTGGCTCGAAGAGGTGAGTGTCTCGGGCAACGTGCCGTGGGATCAGGCCGACGTGACCATCCAGAAGCCGCGCGCGTTCTGGGCGAAGAACGGCGTCACCTATCGGAACGGCAAGGCCGATCCCGGCCGACAATATGCCGGTGTCGCTGCTTCTACCGATGGGCCGCGACGGACCGGCGTTTCTCGCCTATCCGAATTTCACCACGGTCTATCTCGATTGGAACAACTCGCTCGTCTATTCCACCACTGCGGGCTATTACGCCACGCGCCTCGCCGGCGCGCCGCCGCTCGATCGAGGCAATCCGGAGCCTTTCACCGCGGCGGAGAACAAGCAGCTGCAGGCGCTGCTGGCGCGGCAAGGCTTCGACGTCGGCAAGATCGACGGGGTGATCGGCGCGGCCAGCCGCGACGCGATCCGCTCCATGCAGATCAAATACGGGCTCCCCGCCGATGGCTATCCCAGCCATGAGCTGATGAGGCGCTTGCAGCGCGGCGGCTAGTCCGCGCGGCCACGCCAAGCTCCCGGCTGCTGTCGCCGATGCATGCGCCTAGCGTGCAGGTACCGGCTCCCTTTGATCGGCGCGCGACCAGATGAGATGGTCGAGCGAGATGGCGCCGGGCCCACGGGCCACGATCAGCAGCAGCGCGGCGAACCACAGGATGTGCTCCGGCCAGCCGGTGGGATAGATGAAAACCTGGATCACCAGCGTCATCAGCATGAGGCCGAGTGCGGAGAGGCGCGAGGCGAGGCCGACGACGAGGCAGACCGAGAAGATGTGCTCGGCATATGTGGTGAGATAGGCGGCCGTCTCGGGGGGCAGGAGCGGGACCTTGTACTCTTCGGGGAAGAGGAAAAACGTATTGTCCTTGATGTGGAGGAAGCCCTCCACCTTGGTTTGTCCTGAGCGCCAGAATACGCTGGCCGCGGCAAGCCGCGCGACCAGCGCCACGATGCTATAGGGGACACGCTCGGCGAGGCGGCGGCCTGCCTCCAGCCAGTTGATCAGCGTGGACATCTCGTCCTCCTCCCGGGCCGCGCGTGAGCCCAAATCGTGCCAATTTCCAGTGGCGCAAGCTAAGCCCTGCGGGCGCCGGCGCGGAACTACCGGTTGCCGATAGACACCATAGCCGGACGCTATTGGACCCTCCGTTCAATTGCGGCTCATATCCGCTCACAAGGTCTTGAGTGGAGGACTCGGCCAGGATTTTTGAGAATGAGAAAAACGTGATCCATGGGATGAGACGCCGGCTCGGGGAGAGCCAGTGAATGAAACTACCGGCTTTCGCCACCGTCGAAGAGGCCTTCGTCCACTGCCGCGACCTGGATGCATCCTTGAGCGAGCGGCTCGATGCGTTCGCCGAGGCATCACGCGCGCTGCGCCCGGCGATGCAAGAGGCGGTCGACCGCATGGTGGAGCGGCTGCGGGCGCACGAGGCGGGGGAGTTGGCGCCGGGGCCGGGCGATCCGATGCCGCCCTTCGCCCTGCCGGATGAAACCGGCCACATCGTCACGCTCGATGCGCTGCTGGCGAATGGACCCACTGCGATCACGTTCCATCGTGGCCATTGGTGTCCCTATTGCCGCATCAACACGCGGACGCTGTCGGAAGTCCAAGACGCCATCATGGCGGAGGGGGCGTCGATCGTGGCCATCGTGCCGGAGCGGGAGCACTTCGCAGCGAGCCTCAAGGCGGACGCGGGGCTGCGCTACCCGGTTCTGTCCGACATGGACAATGGCTATGCGCTCTCCATCAATCTGGCGATCTGGGTCGGGGCGGAGCTGCAAGTCTTGATGGCCGAGTCGGGGCGGGATCTTCCGGCCTATCAAGGCAACGAGGCCTGGATCCTGCCAATCCCCGCAACCTTCGTGGTCGGCCAGGACGGCCGCGTCGTGGCGCGGTTCATCGACCCCGATTACCGCAAACGCATGGCGGTGGAGGATCTCCTAACCGCCTTGCGGGACGCCCGGAAGCAAGGGTAGGAGCGGGGCCTGCCTCGAGCGCAGGTGACAAGACTACCCAGGGACCCCGCCAGGTGGTATTCGAGAACGTCCGGATAAGTTGATAGAAACCGGGGATATCGGGGACGCGCAGGCCAAGCGGCCGCAGCCTTCTAGGAGTTGGGTATGACCGCCCGACCGTTGTCGGAATTGCTCGAAGATGCGTTCGTCAAGTCACGCGACATGGATGCGTCGCTTGCCGACCGGCTGCAGGCGTTTGCCGACGAAGTGCGGTCTATGGGGGCCGTGTTCCAGAGACTCCGTCGACCAGATGGTGGCGCGGCTCCGGGAGTTCCAAGTGGGCGATCATGCGCCCAAGCCCGGCGAGCCCATGCCGAATTTCGTGCTGCCCGACGAGGGCGGTCACCTTGTCAGCCTCGAAAGCCTCCTGGAACGGGGACCGGTGGCCGTCACGTTTCATCGGGGGCATTGGTGTCCCTACTGCCGGATCAACACCAAGAGTCTCGCCGAGGCGCAGGATCAGATCGCCGCCGCTGGCGGTCAGATCGCCGCGATCATGCCGGACCGCCAGCACTACGCTGCGGAGCTCCAGGCGGAGTCGGACGCCAAATTTCCGATCCTCACCGATTTCGAGAACGGATATGCGATGTCGTTGGGACTTGCGTTCTGGGTCGGCGATGAAATGCAGGCGCTGATGTGCCAAGCGGGCTGGGACGTGGCGCCGTCGCAAGGGAGCGACACTTGGCTGCTGCCGGTGCCGGCGACCTTCGTGGTCGGCACCGATGGGATCGTCAAGGCGCGTTTCGTCGACCCGGACTACCGCAAGCGCATGGCGATCGAGGATCTGCTGGCGGCGCTCAAGGACGCCGGTTAGGCGGCGAGCGTCTGCCAATCATAGGCGCGCAGCATCTTCATCATGGCCGAGGCGACGGAGGTGCGCTGCCGTCCGGCGACCCCGTAAAGGCAGACTGTACGCTCCAGCTCGACCCCTGCCACGGCGATGCGCGTCAAACTCGCCGGACTTGGGGCGCTGTCTGGGACGAAGGCCACGCCAAAGCCCGCTTCAAGCAATGAGACTAGGTCGGCTTCGGCGCTCACCTCGTGAAAGCGGCCGACGTCGAACGCCTGCTCGCGCAGGAGAGCGAGCAGGGTCTCCGAGCTCTCGCAATAGGTGCGCACCATCAGGCGCTCCCCGCGCAGATCGTCGAGTCCGACCGCCGGCACCTTCGCCAGGGTGTGCGCGCAGCTGACGGCGAGCTGGAACGGCTCGGTGAACAAGGGCCAACTGTCGAGGCGGTCCCACTCCTCGCTCACGGGGCCGGCAATGGCGAGTTCGACCTCGCCACTCTTGAGATATTCGAGCACCTCGGTGCTGCGGCCGCGCAACAATTTCAATTCAAGACCGCTGAACAGCTTGCCGAGCTCGACCACGTGCGGCGTGACCAGCGCCGGGTCGACGGAGTACGACAGGGCAAGCCGGAGCGAGCCGACTTCTCCCTTCTTGATGGCGGTGGCGAGCGATCGGGCGCTGAGCGCGCTGTCATAGCATTGCCTGAGCAGAGGCAGCATGCGCTCGCCAAGCTCGGTCAACTGGGCATGGGGCCGCTCGCGCCGGAACAGATCGCCGCCAAGCTCGCCTTCGAGCTGACGGATGGCCCGGGTGAGGGACGGCTGGGCGACGTTGCACTCCTCCGCGGCGCGCGTGAAGTTCAGCGCTCGCGCCACGGCGAGGAAATAGCGGACTTGATGCATTTCCATGCAGTGCGCTCCGCCTAATCCCGCTCTATCCGTGTGGAAACTGCGCTGCCGGCATCGTCACCCCGCCGCACTCCGTGATCTCGATTTTGCACGTCAGCCGTCATGGCTTCCAGCAGCTTGGTTCGCATATGCCTAAGGCGCGTTTTACGCTCGATGCAGGTTTGCCGTCGAGGGAATTGGGCGGCTGCCGCATATTTGAGCGGACGTGAACTGGTCCTCGGGATAGATTCCACGGGCGTTCCAGGCGGCGGTTGTCCATAGCGCGCCCCTATGGACTCCTTAGCGAATGGGCATTTTCCGTCGGAGGCAGCGCCCGGCATCATACTGGCCAAGATAGAGGGTATTCTGAAGCCGAAAGGAAGCCGGTTCATGAACGTCACCATGACAGATCGTGGTGTTGCCCCGATACAGCCGCTCGAGGGCAAGGTCTCCTTGATCACCGGCTCAACCAGCGGCATCGGCTTCGGTATTGCCCGGGCGCTTGCCGCCGCAGGATCGGCCGTCATCCTCAACGGGTTTGGCAAACCGGAAGAGATCGAGGCCGCGCAAGCCGGCATCGCCGAGCTCGGCGTCCCCGTCGCCTATTCGGCCGCGGACATGTCGAAGCCTGAAGCGATTGCCGAGATGATGGAGATGGCGCTCGGACAATTCGGGGCCGTCGACGTGCTCGTGAACAATGCCGGCATTCAGCACGTGGCGCCGCTGCCCGAGTTTCCCGTGGCCAAGTGGGACGCCATCATCGCCATCAATCTGAGTTCCGCGTTCCACACCACGCGGCTCGCGCTGCCCGGCATGGCCGGCAAGGCCTGGGGCCGCATCATCAACATCGCCTCCGCCCACGGGCTTGTGGGCTCGCCCTTCAAGTCGGCCTATGTGGCGGCCAAGCATGGCGTGCTCGGGCTGACCAAGGTGACGGCGCTGGAGACGGCGGAGCAGGGCATCACCTGCAACGCCATCTGCCCGGGCTATGTCTACACCCCGCTGGTCGAGGCGCAGATCGAAGGCCAGGCGAAATCTCACGGCATCCCGCGCGAGGAGGTCATCCGCAACGTGCTCTTGGCGCAGCAGCCGAATAAGCGCTTCGCCACCACCGATGAACTCGGCGGCCTCGCCGTATTCCTGACATCGGACGCGGCCGCCTCGATCACGGGCACCACGATTGCCGCCGATGGCGGCTGGACGGCCCATTAAGGGCAAAGAAAACAAAGTAGTGAGGCGGGAGGAACAGCGATGACCACGGCCAAACGTCTGTCACCGCTCGACGCGGTCAATGAGATCCGCAACGACAATGGCGGCCAAGTCGTCGTCGTGCTGCAAGGCGGCGGCGCGCTCGGCGCGTATCAGGGCGGCGTCTATGAGGCGCTGCACGAGGCGGGCATCGAGCCCGACTGGTTGGTCGGCACGTCGATCGGCGCGATCAATGCCAGCATCATCGCCGGCAACGACCCCGAATACCGCTTGCCGCGGCTCAAGGAATTTTGGAAGCGCGTGGAGGCGGCGGACTATTGGGGCGCATTCCCCGCTTGGGGCGGCGCGGCGGACGCCTTGTCGTCGTGGATGACCATGACCGCCGGCATCTCCGGGTTTTTCGAGCCGCACACCAGAGCGTTTCTCGGCGCGCATACCCAGCTTGGTCCCGACAGCGCCGGCTATTACTCGACCGCGCCGTTACGCAAGTCGCTGGAGGATCTGGTCGACTTCAATCTGCTCAACCGGGGCGATGTCCGTCTCACTGTGGGTGCCGCGCATGTGTGTACCAGCGTCATGCATTATTTCGATTCTCGCGACATGGCGTTGAACGTCAGCCACGTCATGGCGTCCGGTGCCCTGCCGCCGGCCTTTCCGGCCGTGCGTATCGACGGCGAGCTCTATTGGGATGGCGGCATCTTGTCCAACACGCCGGCCGAGCGCATCTTCGAGGACAACCCGCGCCGCAACGGTTTGATCTTCGCCGTGCATCTATGGAATCCGACCGGGCCGGAGCCAGAGACCATCTGGGACACGCTGCACCGCCATAAGGACATCCAATATTCGAGCCGGATCGCCAACCACATCGTGCGGCAGCGCGAGGCGCACCGTCTGCGCCACGTCATCACCGAGCTGCTGAAATACGTGCCGGACGACGCGCAGCTCGATTCCAAGGTGAAGGAGCTTGCCGGTTATGCCTGCCGCACGCGCATGCATGTGGTGCGGCTGCTGGCGCCGCGCCTCGGTAACGAAAGTCACATCAAGGATATCGACTTCTCGCCCGCCGGCATCCGGGCCCGGTGGCAGGCCGGCTATGCCGACACATGCCGCGCCTTGGAGGCCCAGGCTTGGCTCGGCGATTTCGATCCGCTCGAGGGCGTGATCCTGCATGAGCCCGAACCGGGGGCCGAGCCGGCGACCGCATTCGAGCCGGGCCAGGCGCCGGAAACGATGGGGCGTGAAGGTCCGGGACATGGCGGACTGAGGCATGACGGGCGCAAGCTCGCTGCCGAATAGGAGCGCGAACGGTGGATACTTGCACCAGCATCTCGGCGGTCCAGCTCCTGGCGGCGGCTTTTGGCTTTCTGTTGGCGGTGCTGTCACTGGACATGTTCTGGGTGCGATCCACAGATCACAACGACATCACCGGCGCGCTGCGCAAGCGCGGCTGGCTCAACGCCTTCGTCGCTCTCGGTTCGTTCGGCGCGGCGGTGCTGCTCTGGGTCTGGGTCAGCACCTGCACCAATGGTGCGTTCTGAGGCGCGGCCAAAGCCGTCTCTGCGACGGTTCCTAGGCGAGGGCCGTGACGATCGCCGCGACGGCGATGAACGCCGTCAGTGACGGAATCCACCAGCTCGATGCGGGGAGCTTCATTCGATCCTGCTCGGGGCGATTTCGGTTCGAAGGCATCTCATCATACTCGCGCTTCTCGCCACGTCGGTGCCTGTCCGCTCCGTCCAATTTGATTTTGATTGGAGGAGGTTCGCCTAAGAAACGCGCCCGATCGGTCACAGTTCCGCCCGAGGGGTTTATCGGCGTTAAGAAAAAAGCCCGGCGGGTCGGCCGGGCTTCTTACGCAATACTTGTCTTCAAACCCGCGGCCGGGCCTCGGACCCTTTCGGGCGTTCAGCGTGAGGGCCGAATCGGGGGGCTGAAAGGCTTACTTGTAAGGGGGCGGTGCCGGCGGCAGCTCGGTGACATAAGCCTGCTGGCCGTGATGGAAACAACCGCCAAGAGCGATGGTCGCGGTGATGACCGCAAAAGCAAGGATGATGGTGCGCATAACTGATTCCCTCTACGCTACTTAGTACTCCACTCGGTACGTCACCCATCTCACTCCGAACCGCTTAGAAAATGGTTAATGCGCGGGCCATTTTAGAACGGCCTATCGCGCCGGCGTGCGCGAAAAAAGCCCGGCGCAAGGCCGGGCTTCTCTTTCGATAGGCTGCCCACCTGTAAGGGGGTAAGCAGACGTAACCTTACGGCGGCCCCTTGACCGTCACGTTCGCCCGATCGGATCGGGCCGCCGGGGCGAAGGGAAGACACGGAAACGAGAACAACCTCTTCGGCCCAGGTCGAGGGTGGCGTCAATCCGCCAGGTGGACTTTGCGTTAGATCAAAATGCCGCGTCACGCTTTTCTGGCACGGGCGGATCGGCGCCTGCTCCGGGTCAGGCTTCCGGGGTAAGCGGCGTCTTCAGGGAGACGGCAAGCAGGGCGGCGACGATCAGCGAGACGCCGATGCCGACGACGCACCACGCCCAACCATACATGTCGAAGATGGCGCCGAGCACCGCGCTGCCGATCAGGCCGCCGAAGAAATAGCTCGCCAGATAGAGCCCGCTGGCCGACCCGCGATCGGAGGTGGCCGCGCGGCCGACAAAGCCGGTGGCGCAGGCTTGGGCGAAGAACGTGCCGACGCCGACCAGCACCATGCCGGTCAGCACCGCCGGCAGGTTGGGCAGGACCAGCAGCGGCAAGCCTACCCCCGCCACCGCGAGCGACGCCCAGAAGGTCGGCCTTGTGCCGAAGCGTCTGACCGCGTGCCCGGCGAGCGGCGTGGTGAGGATGGAGGGGACGAAGACGAAATAGATCAGGCCCAACGTCATCATGCCGACACTGAGGGGCGGGGCGACCAGCACGAAATTGACATAGGTGAACGTGCCGATGAAGGCGAACAGGATGCAGAAGCCGATGGCGAAGCTCGCGCGCAGGGCCGGGTTCCGGAGATGGGCAATCCAGGCGGCGAACGGCGACCGCTTCTTTTCGCGCATCTCCTTCATATGCGGCGTCTGCTGCACGGTGAAGAACACGAGCACGGCGCCGAGCAGATTGAGCACGGCGAAGAAATAGAAGTTCGAGACCAGTCCGAAATGATCGGTGACGCCGGCGGCGAGAAGCCGTCCGACCAGATTGCTCGCCACGTTGCCGGTGATGTAGGCGGCGAACGCGGTGGCGGAGTCCGCGGCGCTGTAATGCTCGCCGAGATAAGCCAGGGTGAGGGTGAAGGCCGCGGCCATGAACAGGCCTTGCACCACGCGCAGCGCGGTGAAGGTTGCGATGTCCGGCGCATGCGCCAGCAGCGCCGTGGGAATGGCGAGCAGCGCCAGGCTGAGCAGGATCCCCATACGCCGGTCGATGGCGTTGCTGAAATAGGCGACGGCCAGCCCGGCGACGGCCATGCCCAAGGTGCTGGCGTTGACGGCGATGCCCATGGCGGCGGGTGTGACGCCGTAATGGCGCGTGAGGGAGGGAAGAATGGCTTGGGTGGCGAAGAGATCGACCAGGGTGAGGAAGGCCGTCACCGCGATGATGACGAAGCGCAGGAGCGCCGCGCCGGTACGCGGCATCCCGCCCGGCATAGCCTCAACGGCGCGAGGCGCTTCGTTCATGGCGGCAGTCTCCTCGGCCGAAAAAAGTGGATGTGACGCCCCGGGGGGGAGGAAGCGCCACATCCAGGGGGAGGAGTCTTACATCTTCGGCAGGTCGGCGGAAATCAGCACCACGGTCTCGTTGCCGGTGTTCTTCCACCAATGGGAGATGTCCTTGGTCTCGGCGGTGACGTCGCCCGCCTTGTGCACGATGGGGACGGCGCAGTTGCTGGCGTATTCCTCGACGGTACCCTCGACGATGTAGATGATCGCCGGACGCTCGGCGTGGCTGTGCCACGGCACGGTGCCGCCCGGCTCGATCACGAGGCGGCGCATGCGGAAATTGCGGCCCTTGATGCCTTGCTCCTTGTCCACGTCCAGCGTGGCGATGACCGTGTCGGTCGTGCCGTCATGGCCGACATCGGCCGCCTCGCGGGCGTTGGGCTTCGTCTGATCGGCGGGACACTCGCCGGCCGATGCGCCGGTCGCGATCAGGCTCGCGCCGAGGACGATGCCGGCAAGAATGCCGGCGGTGAGAAGGCCGCGGCCGTGACCGCTTTCATTCGCTTGAAACATGTCCGTCTTGCTCCTTTGGCTGGTGGCGCCGGCCGACAGGAACGGCCGCGTCGATAATCGTGAGCATCGTCGGACAGGGCCTCCAGACGGAAATGCCGGTTGGCTTCCGTGTCCATAGCCGAACGCTATTCCGTGCAGCAAATGCACGCATTCGATAGCCACACGGTATTGGGCAGTCGGGGGTGCCGGTCCCTATTTGGGGATGTTCCGAACGGACAGTCATGGCCATCCGCCTCGGCGCTTTCGTGAAACCCCGCAAGGCCAGCAACACTCGAAGGAGATGAAAATGAAACAGCTTTTGATCGCCGTGACCCTGGTTGTCGCTTTCGCCGCGCCCGCCATGGCCGAGAATTTCTCCAATCCCTACACCACCACGATGGGCCGCTAAGCGGACCGCCGTTACCCCCTGACGCAGACACCCCCTGAAAGGATTACCCCCATGAAGAAGCTTCTCATCGCCGTCGCTCTCGTCGTTGCCTTTGCCGCCCCCGCCGCGGCGCAGAACTTCGACAATCCCTACACCACCACGATGGGCCGCTAGGCGGACCGTCACAAGATGAGTGCGTGGCCGCAAGTCGGCCAGCCTCCCCCCCAGTTCGGGCGTCCTCTCGAAAGAGTGGGCGCCCGAATTGCTTTCCGGCGCTAGCTCACCAGAGATTTGCGGGCAACTCAGGGCTGCGCGCGGGACCGTACATCGGCGGCGAAGGCGTCGATGCAGTCCACGTCGTAATACTCGGTGAGGCGGACCGGCCAGCCTTCCTCCATCGTCCAGAAATTGGCCTTCACCGTTTTGAGGTCGCAGCCGGTCTCCCGATGACGGTAATGCAGATTGATTTCCACGGCGGCCCGGTCCTTGGCGACCATCAATGTGGTCGTCTCGAATCGTAGGTAGTCAAAGAGTTCCATATAGCCGCGCCAGCGCTCCAGCACCTGTGATTTGCCGCGGCACTCGCCCGCGAGGGCATCAAGCTGGGTCGAAAAAAGCACCACGTGACAGAAATCATTCGGCAAGTAGGAGCCGAGCAAGTCGAGCTTCTGCATGCGCCACGCGTCGTAGATGTCTCCCAAGATCGTCGAGGTCCTTTCGGGCATGGCTCCCCCTTTTGTCCTAGTCCCCGCTCCACACTAACATCCGGATAGATTCGGCGCGTCTATCATCTGGCAGGCGGCCATCAGGCGCTTGCCGGGGGCCCGCTGGGGCTTGCACACTGGGGGGCGCTTCAGGAGAGGGCGGGCTGAAACGATGACCTACGATCTCCATCCTATGCTGGCGACGCTCACGGACAAGCCGTTCGACGATCCCGATTGGATCTTCGAGACGAAGTGGGACGGATTTCGCGCCGTCGCGGTCGCCGCGCCTGGGCATGCAGCGCTCTATTCGCGCAACGGCAACGACGTCTCGAAGAAATATCCGACAATTTGCGAGGCGCTCGCCGCCATCAAGCAAGAGGCCGTGTTCGACGGCGAGTTGGTGGCGCTCGACGCGCATGGCCGTTCGCGGTTCCAGCTGCTGCAGAACGCCGGAAGGGAGTCGGCGCCGCTGCTCTATTGCGTGTTCGATCTGCTCTATCTCGACGGCGCGGATTTGCGCGACTGGCCTCTGCTCAAGCGGAAAGAGGCGCTGGAAAGGGTGCTGCCGAAAAGCAGACTGCTGCTTTACAGCGCCCATGTCGTGGGCGGCGGAATCAAGGCCTTCGCCAAGGCCAAGCGGGCGCAACAAGAGGGCGTCATCGCCAAGCTCGCCACCAGCACTTATGCGTCCGGCAAGCGCACGCGGGACTGGCTCAAGGTCAAGGCGAGCCAGGAGCAAGAGGTGGTGATCGTCGGTTTCACCAAACCGCGCGGCTCGCGCAGCTGTTTCGGCGCGCTGCTGCTCGCCGTGCGCGACGGCAAGCGGTGGAAATATGCCGGGCGGGTCGGCGCTGGCTTCAGCGAGAAGACGCTGCGTGAGATTTACGCCAAGCTGGTGCCGCTCGTCACTCAGGCCAAGCCCATCGACAAGAAGGTGCCGAGCGAGGCCGCCACCACGTGGGTGAAGCCGAAGCTCGTGGCCGAGATCAAATTCACCGAATGGACGGCTGGCGGCGAGATGCGCCATCCGGTATTTCTGGGGCTGCGGACCGACAAGCCGGCCAGCCAGGTGGTCCGCGAGGTGGCGAAGCCGCTGAGCATGGTGAAATCCACCGCTGAAACGCCATATTAGGGTACAAGCAGGAATGTGAGACCGAGGCTTGGCTGGACGCGCCGCGTTCGGGGCCGTCGGTCAGGGAGGTTGATGTGGCCAAAGGTCAGCAGAAAAGCAATCGCGAGAAAAAGAAGCCGAAGCAGGACAAGAAGAACATCCCGGCGGCGTCCATTTCGCCCTTCGCGTCGGCCGAGCAGCGTGACAAGACCGCCAAGGCCGCCGCTCAAAAGAAGAAATAGCCGGTCTGCCGAAGATCCGGCTGGTCCATGGGCCTGTCGGTCGCTCTGACCTCGATTGACCGAAGTCTCGATTGACCGAAGTCAAGGCGCTTCCATGGCCGGGCCATAGGCTTGCTCTAAAAGGAGTAAGCCCATGACCACCGGCCTCGATACGTTCGACAAGACGGTCCATGAGTCCAACCTCTGGCTGAAGGCTGTGATGGAGCGGCTCGACAGCGACGACCGCCATCGCGCCTATGCCACCTTGCGCGCGGTGTTGCATGCCCTGCGCGACCGCATCGGCCCAGAGAGTGCCGCCCATCTCGGCGCGCAATTGCCCATGCTGTTGCGCGGGCTGTTCTATGAAGGCTGGGACCCGACGAACAAGCCGACCAAGGAACGTCACGAAGACGCCTTCCTCGCTCATATCGCCCGCGAGCTGCCCCGCGCCACGGCAGACGAGGTGGAGCAGGGCACGCTTGCGGTGTTCGACGTGCTCTCCAAGTATATCGACCGGGGCGCGGCGGTGAAGATCGCCGGCATGTTCCCGCATGAGCTCCGCAAGTTCTGGCCGGCCTTCATCCAACAGGCGGCCCAAGGCGGCTGATAAGGCGCGGCCTAGGTTCTAGCGGCTCTTGCCTCTGAAGGCGCGGGTGCCGGGTTTGCCGGCGCTTGAGCGCGGCCGGGAACGCTTGAGCGGCATCTCGCGGTTATGCGGGCCCATCTCGTCGAGGCTCGGCTTGTGGGGCCGGGTGAGATCGACCGCGGCGGCGCTGCGCTCCAGCTCCCCTTGCCGGGCCAGCGGGTCGTTGGCGATGGCCAGCTCCATCTGGCGCAGGCGCTTGACCTCGTCCCGCAGCCGCGCCGCCTCCTCGAACTCGAGATCGGCGGCCGAGGCGCGCATGCGCTTCTCCATGTCGGCGATGACGCTCTCGATATTGTGCCCGAAGGGCGTCTGCTCGCCGTCGGCGAAGCCGGTGCCGGCATCGACCAGCACGTGGTCGCGCTCATACACGCTCGAGAGAATGTCGCCGATATTCTTCTTGATGCTTTCCGGGGTGATGCCGTTCGCCTCGTTCCACGCCGTCTGCTTCTCGCGCCGCCGCGTCGTCTCGGCCATGGCGCGTTCCATGGAGCCGGTGATGCCGTCGGCATAGAGAATGACGCGGCCGTCGACATTGCGCGCGGCGCGGCCGATGGTCTGCACCAGCGAGGTCTCCGACCGCAGGAAGCCTTCCTTGTCGGCGTCGAGAATGGCGACCAGCGCGCATTCGGGAATGTCGAGGCCTTCGCGCAAGAGATTGATGCCGATCAGCACGTCGAAGGCGCCTAGCCGCAGATCGCGGATGATCTCGATGCGCTCCAGCGTCTCCACGTCGGAATGCATGTAGCGCACGCGGATACCCTGCTCGTGCATATACTCGGTCAGATCCTCGGCCATGCGCTTGGTCAGCGTGGTGACCAGAACGCGGTAGCCTTGGGCCACCACTTTGCGCGTCTCGTCGATGAGGTCGTCGACCTGGGAGGTGGCCGGACGGATTTCGACCGGCGGATCGACCAGGCCGGTCGGGCGGATGACCTGCTCGGCGAACACGCCGCCGGTCTGCTCCAGCTCCCAGGCGCTCGGCGTGGCCGACACATAGACGGTCTGCGGCCGCATGGCGTCCCATTCCTCGAAGCGCATGGGCCGGTTGTCCATGCAGGAGGGGAGGCGGAAGCCATATTCGGCCAGTGTCGACTTGCGCTTGAAGTCGCCGCGGAACATGCCGCCGATCTGCGGCACGGTCACATGGCTCTCGTCGACGAACACCAGCGCGTTGTCGGGCAGATATTCGAACAGGGTCGGCGGCGGGTCGCCGGGCCGGCGGCCGGTAAGATAGCGCGAATAGTTCTCGATGCCGGCGCAAGAGCCGGTGGCCTCGATCATCTCGAGATCGAACAGCGTGCGCTGCTCGAGCCGCTGGGCTTCGATCAGGCGCATGGCGCCGTTGAGCTCGGTGAGCCGCTGCTTCAGCTCTTCCTTGATGCCGCGAATGGCCTGCTTCAGGGTCGGCTTCGGCGTCACGTAGTGGGAGTTGGCGTAGACCTTGACCGAGCTGAACTCGTCGGTCTTGGCGCCGGTCAGGGGATCGAACTCGACGAGCGTCTCCACCTCGTCGCCGAACAGCGAGATGCGCCAGGCGCGGTCGTCCAAATGGGCCGGCCACAGTTCGATGGTGTCGCCGCGCACGCGGAAACGAGCCGCGCACGAAGTTCACATCGTTGCGCCGGTATTGCAGGGCCACGAGGTCGGCCATCAATTGCCGCTGCTCGACCTTGTCGCCGCGCTTCAGGCTGAAAGTCATGGCCGTGTAAGTCTCGACCGAGCCGATACCGTAGATGCAGGACACCGACGCCACGATGATGACGTCGTCGCGCTCGATCAGCGCGCGGGTGGCGGCGTGGCGCATGCGGTCGATCTGCTCGTTGATGGACGAGTCTTTCTCGATATAGGTGTCGGTGCGCGGGATATACGCCTCGGGCTGGTAGTAGTCGTAATAGGAGACGAAATACTCGACCGCGTTGTCGGGGAAGAAGCTCTTGAACTCGCCATAGAGCTGGGCGGCCAGTGTCTTGTTGGGCGCGAGGATCAGGGCCGGGCGCTGCGTCAGCTCGATCACCTTGGCCATGGTGAAGGTCTTGCCCGAGCCGGTGACGCCGAGCAGCACCTGATCGCGCTCATGCGCGTCGACCTGCGCCACCAGTTCGGCGATGGCGGTCGGCTGATCGCCTTTCGGCTCGAGCTCCGTCTGGAGATCGATGGCGGATGCCGCCTTCGGATTTCTCGGGGCGCGGCGGACGGTGGGGCGTGAAATCGGGCATCGCGCCGGTCACCAAAGGATGATTTTGGATCAGCGGCTGCGACGCCTCGCCGAAGCCGGGCGTGCGGCGGTCGGCGCCGAGCGGCAAGCCGCTGTCCTCGCCGGTGACGGCGCGCGGCTCGGCGCGGGAGCCGAAGGTCTTGGGCACGCGACGGGACATCGCCGGAATATGGCGGCGGGGAGGGGCTTTGGCTAGGGGCTGGGGCCGAACGCCGCCGTCATGGCGACGATCGCCACCATCCACAGCATGGCGACGACCTGGATGAAGAAGAAGGCAAATCGGATCCTCACGGTCCGGTTGGTCTCGGCGAACAGCATGTGGGTCAGGGTCTGGCAGATACGGGCGATGAGGACGGCAATCGCGAGCTGATCGAGGCGCGGCGTGTCGATCCCGGCGACTGCGGCGGTCAATGCGATAGCCCCATAGACCGGCAGGTTCTCGACGCAATTGGCGTGGGCGCGGGTGACGCGCCGATATACCGGGGGTGCGCCCTCAGGCACGCCACCGGGAAAATCGGCGGGCTTGGCCCGGCCGCTCAAGATACGCCGCCACCGGTAGACGCCGACCCCGGCGACCAGCACGAGGAAAGTCCACACGGCGAAGGCCAGCAAAACCCAAAGCGGGGTGGTCATGGGGCCACCCCCGGTCTGCATGTTTTGGCGATGCGCTGGGGCATGGCTCGGACTATGGCCGGGGTCCCGGGCCTTGGCTAGGCGCCGCTGCGCTCAGCCTTCCAATTCCTCGCGGACCTGGGCGTAACTGACGACGGCGAACAGCAGGTGCCGCCGACCACGTTGCCGAGCAGGGTCGGCAGGAAGAAGCCGCCCAGGATGCGCCAGAAGCTCTCCTCGCCGATCGAGCCACATATAAATGGCCTCCACCGAACCGGCGATGATGTGGGTGAAGTCACCAAGCGCGATGATGTAGGTGATGAGGGTGATGATGAAGATCTCGGTACCTTCCGCCGAGGGCAGCATCCACACCAAGGCGGCGATCAGCCAGCCCGCCATGATGCCCTTGACGAACATTTCGCATCGGGGTGTTGGCCATCAGACTCCCGCCGATTTCGTGATGGCCGACTGCGGTCTCGGGACTGAAGGCACCGGAATAGGCGAGGAAGGCGGCGAACAGGAAAGCACCCGACCACATTGCCGCCGAGCACGATGCCCCACAGGCGCAACACGTACCAGATTTGCCGCTCCAGTCCTTGCGCACCATGATCGGCAAGACGGCTGTCAGGGTGTTCTCGGTGAAGAGTTGCTGGCGGGCGATGATCACGATGAGGAAGCCGACGCTAGTAGCCGAGATCGGCGATCATGGCGGCACCGGGCAGGCCGTGCAAGCTCGCCTCGAGCATGGCTTGGGACAGCACGGAGAAGCCGATGGAGATGCCGGCCGCCAGCGCGGACCACCACAAGGCGCTGAATCTGCGGGCGAGCTCGCCTCGCCCTCGAGGCGAATGATCTCGTAGACGACGGCCGCGCGCAGCCGCTTGCGCTCCTTGACGGAGCGGTTCTCCTCCCGGGTCAGGCCCTCCTGCGGCGCCGGGGCCTCGGGCGGCTTCGGGCTTTTCTTGGTCATTGGTCGTTTCCCTGGCGAATCGATCGATTCTAGGCGAAATTGGCGGCGCCCGGGGGCGTTCCTGTAGAGACGGTTTCCGCTACAACATACGGGACGGCGCCCGGCCGGATGGGGAGACGCCCTTGCTCGCCGTCATGCATGACATTCCACTATGGGCGATTGACCATCATCGTCGTTGTCCTGGCGGAGTTCTTCGCCGTCGGGCTCATGCTGCTCAGCCGCTACGCTTACGGCGTAAGCCGCTTGAGCCTCAACAACGAAGTCGCGGGCTTCAAGTTCGCCGTGGTCGGTGTCTTTTATGCGGTGCTGCTGGCCTTCGTGGTGGTTGCCGTCTGGGAGGAGTACCAGGACACCGAGACGGCCGTACGTAACGAAGCCAAGGCGGTCGTCGATCTCCAAGCGGTGACCTTGGCACTTCCCGACAAGGGCGGGATACCCATCCGCAAGCATCTCACGACCTATCTCGAGGACGTGCTGAAATACGAATGGAAGACTATGTCGGTCGGCGAGCCGAGCGATGTGGTCGACGAGGAGCTCAGCGATCTCGCTGCCGCGATCTTCGCTGCGACGCCGAACGATCAGCGGGAACTCGCCCTTTACCAGCATGCCCTCACCTTGCTGACGGTGATTGCGGACAACCGCGACGAGAGACTGGACAGTGCCTCGGGTTCCGTGCCGGCGATCCTCTGGTTCGTGCTGATCGTAGGCGGCGCGATCACGCTAGGCTATCCCGCCTTCTTCGCATCGTCGAATCTCGGCGCCCAGGTTCTCATGACCGCGTCGCTGGCGGCGCTGGTGGCGCTGTCGCTGCTGCTCGGGCTGGCCTTCGACTTTCCGTTTACCGGCGACCCGCATATCTCCGCCTACCCGTTCGATCGGGCGTTGGAGTTGTTATCCGGCATACTCTCGCCGTCTGTGAGCGGCCGCGCTGGCGGCTTTGAGACGAGCGATGAGGATTTAGATCCCTGGAAAGGATATCCGTAAACGATGGGGAGCGCAGGGCGGCGAGGGTGCTAATTGCGCTGGCTCGGCGGGTGGAAGCTCGCTACTACGGGTGACCCATGAGCAACTCAACACCAGTCGAAGACGCTCTCGCCAGGGTCTTTCAACAGGCGGACGGTCTCCAAGCGCCACTCCCTGAGAGGCTGGACTTCTACCTTGCGGAGTTGCGCAAGCTCCTGCCGGAGCTGGAGACCGCGTATGACGAGTTGGTCGCTCGCATCCGGGAGAACGGGGCCGGCACGCTGGTGCCCGCCGTGGGCCACAAATTGCCGGACTTCATGCTGACCGACAGCGAGGGCCAGTTGGTCACTCTTGAGTCCTATTTGGAGCGCCGGCCCGCTTGTGATCAGCTTCAACCGGGGAGCCTGGTGCGACTATTGCGGCCTCGAGCTTCGCGCCTTGGCACGGGCTTATCCGTATATCACCGCCGCCGGTGCCGACGTCGTCTCCATCACGCCGGAGCTCGGCCGGCATGCGCGGAACCTGCAAGCCAAGCACGGCTTGCCATTCGCCGTTCTGACCGACGTCGACTTGATGTACGCATTCTCGCTCGGCCTCGTGTTCTGGGTCGGCGACCAGATCAAGGAGATGTACCGTCAGCTCGGCATCGATCTGGAGCAGTTTCAGGGGAACGGCGGGTGGCTCTTACCCATTCCGGCGACCCTCATTGTCGGCCGCGACGGCCACGTCAAGGCGCGCTTTGTCGATCCTGACTTTCGCCGCCGTATGAAGACCGAGGACATCTTGGCGGCGGTCACCGAGGACGTCCACTAAGGGCTCGCCCGGCCGCATTCGTCCCGCGATTTGCATCTTCCACAACGCCCGTTCGAACGCCGCGGCGTGCGTCGCGACCCCTCATCGGGAGGCGGCGCGCGCGCATTCGTATTTAATGAAGCGATTTGTTTTTGTGCGGCGGATGCACAAATTCCGGCACATCATGGTGCGATTGGAAAGAATTGGTTGTTGAAGTTCCGCGAAGAGCGCCCGCCAAATTGCCATTTTCTGCTGCAATCAGCTTATACTCAAAAAAAATAATTGACTTGCCATGTGGGACGGCAAGCCTGGACCAAGTGAAGCGTGATTCGATGTACGCGTCCTGTTGAACGGGTAGATGGCGTCATCAAAACAGAATCGGAGCAAAGCTATGGCGACGAAAACAACTGGGAAGAAACGCACGACGAGTAAGAAGACAGTTCGTAAGAGCCCGGCGCGCCGGACTACCGCCGCCCGGAAGACCACCGCTCGGAAGACCAGCGCCCGCAAGACCACCGCGCGGCGTCCGGCAGCGAAGAAGACCGCTCGCAAGACAGTGCGGAAGACTGCGCGCAAGACTGCTGCGCGAAAGACCACCGCCAGGCGTCCGGCGGCGCGGAAGACCGCCCGCAAGACGGCGCGGAAGACTGCGCGCAAGACCGCCGCGCGGAAGACTACAGCCAGGCGTCCGGCAGCGCGGAAGACCGCCCGCAAGACGGCGCGGAAGTCCACCGCCCGGAAGACAACGGCCAGACGTCCGGCAGCGCGGAAGACCGCCCGCAAGACGGCGCGGAAAACCACTGCTCGGAAGACAACGGCCAGGCGTCCGGCAGCGCGCAAGACCGCCCGCAAGACGGCGCGGAAGTCCACCGCCCGGAAGACAACGGCCAGACGTCCGGCAGCGCGCAAGACCGCTCGCAAGACGGCTCGTAAGCCGGCGGCGAAAAAGTCTGCGCGAAAAGCGCCGGCCCGCAAATCGGTCGCCAAGTCGGCGGCGGCAAAACCGTAAGGCGGCGGTCAAGCGGAAGCCGGCGGTGGCGAAGCCAAAGCCTGCAGTCATGGCCAAGCCTGCCGCGGCCGCGCCAAAGCCAGCGCCAAAGCCTATGGCTGCGGCGCCGGTGAGACCGGCCCCGCCGATGGCGCCGCCCGCACCCCGGCCGATGGCACCGCCATCGGGCGGCATGGCTCCGCGTCCGGCGAGTCCGATGGGCGGTTCGCCAGGATTCGGCTCGCCGCGTCCATCGATGCCGAGCGCCAATCCAAGTCCGACTCCGACCCCGCTGCCGTATAGGCCATCGTGGGCGAGAGACGACGACGATTAGGCGGTAGAACCGAATTGATCGACCAAGAGGGGCCGGTGCGAAAGCGCCGGCCCTATTTTTTGCGTCTTCCCTAGACACTCTCCGCTACAAGGCAACGCTGCGCGACAGACGCCCTTTGAGAGGCGCGCCACTCATTTTGTTGTTTTAGCCGAGGCTCCCATGACCTTTCTTCCCGGTTTTCTCAGGCCCGGGCTGCTGCCCTATCTGCTGCCGATCCTGCTGCTGATCTGCTCCAACCTGTTCATGACTTTGGCGTGGTACGGCCACTTGAAATACAAGGCCGTGCCGCTCGTCACCGTGGTGCTGATCAGTTGGGGTATCGCATTCGTGGAATATTGCTTTGCCGTGCCGGCGAACCGTGTCGGCAGCGCGGTCTACTCGCCGGCCGAGCTCAAGACGATCCAGGAGGTGATTACTCTGGTCGTGTTCGCAGGCTTCGCCGCCGTCTATTTCAACGAGCCGCTGAGTTGGATGCAGGGTGGGGGATTTTTGCTAATCGCGCTGGGCGCGGCGCTCGTCTTCTACGGCCAGGCATGAGCGTCTGCCGTGGCCGGCCCCGCGGGTCGACCTCCGGAGGGGCCCCCGGAGGTCACGCGAGGCTAGAAGCCTCTAAAGATATTGCCGCATGCCAGAATGATGTAGGCAATGATAGCAACCCAGAAACCGTTGTCGCTGATGAACGGAATCGCGACGTAGTTGCCGATGATGGCCAATAGCGCCAGAATGATCGAAATTACGAAAACGACAGTTGTCGGTGGTGACAGACTCATCTTCAGCCCTCCCTCTTGTTGACGAGCGGACTGTAATCGTTTTTTGTGAAAAAGCGAGCGCGTTTGGGTTGCCGAAACGTGACAAAAACCGCGCTTCGCGGGGGTTTAAGCCGAGGATTATGGAGGGGTTGTGATGGGGCCTATGATGCGGCTGATCCTCGGGCTTGGGGTGCTCGTTCTTATTTTCGCGGCGGTGGCGTTGGGGCTGCCGGCGCATGTCACCGTGTCGCGGTCGGTGGTGATCAACGCCCCGGAATACGCGATCTTCCCTTATCTCAATGATCTTCGCCGGTTCTCGACCTGGTCGCCATGGGCGGCCCGCGATCCGAATATGAAGGTGACCTATTCGGGTCCCCCAGAGGGCGTCGGCTCGAAGCTTGTGTGGGAAAGCGACAGAGCCGTCCGTCGGCACCGGAAGCTTGGAGATCGTCGCGAGCCGAGCAGTCCAAGAGCGTTGACATGACCGCCGATCTCAACGGGCTCGAAGGCACCAGTGGTTTCGACCTCGCCCCGGCAGGTTCCGGCAGCAAGGTTACTTGGAGCTTCGGCTACGCGACGGGCTCAAGCCCGCTCAAGCGCTGGAAGGCGCTGATGCTCGACGGCTTTGTCGGGGAGGAATACAGCCGGGGCCTCGCGAAGCTGAAAGCCCGGGTCGAGGAGGATCGCCGCCCGACCGCCCAACCGATCATCGTGCCGCAAGCGCCGCCGCCGGAGGCCGCGCCCGCGGCCGGCGAGACGGTGGTGCCGCGTGCCCAACAGGAGGCACCGGCGGAAGGCGCGGCGCCCGCGGCGGGCGCGCCTCCGGTGCCACAACGGCGATAGTCGCCAACCGCGATCTCTCGAGGATTAGAAGTCTTAGAGCTTCTGCTGGTCGTCCGCGGCTTGCGGCGACGACCGGCGGCTCGCCTCGTGTGACCGCCCCTTGGGTCGCCTGCATGATCAGGCGGTCGAGCGGTCCGCAATTTAACAACGACATTCTCGCCATCGGTGCGTCCGGCCTCGCCCTCGGCGAGATGCGGGATCCACCACGCGGCGTCCGCTGATCCGATAGACGCAAGTGGCGCCGTCGGCCGCGGTGAAGGTGATGCTGTCGCCGATCGCCACGTCGCTGAGCGCCACGTCGCCGACCGCTTGCGCAGGCTTGTCCGCCTGGCCATGCGCGGCGCGATAGGGCTCTGACGGCGCCGCTTGCGGCGCCTCGTCCGTCTGATCGAGCATGGCCGCGCTCAGGCCGAGCCGCGGCACCTTGGCCCCGGGCGCGAGCGACATGTTCACCGACATGTCCTCCCACGGCCAGCGCGCCGGCGTCGATTGACCGGCCAGCGCCTTCTCCCAGGCGCCTTGACGCAGGGTTTGCGCGAGCCCGCCCTGGTCCAGCAGAGGCACGGCCTCTTTCAGCTGAACCACGCCGGCGACAAGTCCAATGACGGCAGCGGCCCCCAGGCCCCACCCGAGCGTCGCGCGCGGGCGAAGGGAAAGGAGGAGGAGCTGCACCGACCCCCGTTTCGGCATCAGATCCTCCTCCCGATCCGCCGCGGGGAGGCATAGTCGCGGCGGTGGTGACGCCAAAAAACCAGCGTCACCGCGCTTAGGAAGGTGAATAGAAGGACGAACATTGCGATTTGTCCTGTCTTGCCGTTCCGGGTCGATGGCTCAGTGCCAACGACTTGAGCCGTAATTGTATCATAGACCCGGCCGTCTGGAAGGCTCACGGGCTGTTTCGTCCCGGTAACAAGTTCGCCATCTGGCCCGGAGGCGGCGCTGTCGGCCGCCATGGACGGATCCACGGGCCCGGGCAGCGGCAAAAGGCTCGGAGAGGCGAGGAATGCGGCCATGATCGCCGCTAGAAAAAATAAACTTACCAAGGACTTAGAGAGTCCCGGCGCTAGGCGTCGCAAGGTCATCGATGGTGCCCCGATGCTCGGTCTGGAGCAACTGGACCACGCCAATGGGGCGCGGGCTTAACCGCAATGTGGCCCCGGGGCAGGTCTCCCCGCCATATGTGTGGCGCAAATGGGGAGGCGGCGGTGTGGAACAGGATGTTGGGCGCGGCGTTAGTCCGGCACGTCACGACAATTGACCGATGACGGGGCTGCCTTCGCGGCAGCCCACACCCCCCGTTTACCCCGTACTGAGGAGGAGACGTCTCTATGTCCGAAATGAAATCCCTGGAGGACCTGTTCCTTCACCACCTCAAGGACATCTATTACGCCGAGAAGCAGGTGCTGAAGGCGCTGCCGAAGATGTCCAAGAAGTGCGACTCGGCCAAGCTGCGGAAGGCCTTCGACGACCATCTCAAGGAAACCGAAGGCCAGGTGAAGCGCCTGGAGCAGGTCTTCGAGATCGTTGGCGAGAAGGCCAAGGGCGAGACCTGCCCGGCTATCGACGGCATCCTCAAGGAAGGCGAGGAGGGCATCAAGGACTCCAAGGATCCGGATGTTCGCGACGCGGCTATGATCGCCGATGCCCAAGCCGTGGAGCACTACGAAATCACCCGCTACGGCACGCTGATCGCCTGGGCCAAGCAGCTCGGCAAGACCGACGCCGCCAAACTCCTCCAGGAGACGCTCGACCAGGAGTATGCGGCCGACACGCTGCTGAGCAAGCTGGCCGAAGGTCAGCTCAACAAGGAAGCCGCCTAGGCTTCCCGGCCTTTCGCATTGCCTAAGAACCAAGCAGCGCGGGCCCGGTGCCCGCGCTGCGTCTTTTATGCACGGGCTTATTGTGCATTGCACTTGCGAGCCAATCCGCGCCCGCTTAGGGTTGCGTCGTTTTTTCCCGCAGCCCTTCGACATTCCTCCAGGAGTTCTTCATGGGACTGGTCTCCCGCACGCTTGAACGGGTCAAGCCTTCTCCGACCATGGCCATCACGACCAAGGCGCGCGAAATGAAGGCCGCCGGCTTCGATGTGATTAGCCTCGGCGCCGGCGAGCCCGATTTCGACACCCCCGACAACATCAAGCAGGCGGGTATCGACGCCATCACGCGCGGCGAGACCAAATATACCGCGGTTGACGGCATCCCGGAGCTCAAGCAGGCGATCGCCGAGAAATTCGCGCGCGAGAACGGCCTCGACTACAAGCCCGGCGAGATTACCGTCGGCGCCGGCGGCAAGCAGGTGCTGTACAACGCGCTGCTGGCCACGCTCGATCCCGAGGACGAGGTGATCATCCCGTCGCCCTATTGGGTGAGCTATCCGGACATCGTTCTGCTGTCCGGCGCCACGCCGGTCATCGTCGAGGCCAGCCTCGATGACGGCTTCAAGCTCACGCCGGAGGCGCTGGAGAAGGCGATTACGCCGAAGACCAAGTGGTTCATTTTCAACTCGCCGTCGAACCCGACCGGCGCCGCCTATACGCGCGACGAGATCAAGGCGCTGACTGACGTGCTGCTGCGCCACGAGCGCGTCTGGGTGCTGTCCGACGATATCTACGAGCATCTCGTCTATGACGGCTTCAAGTTCACCACGCCGGCGCAGGTCGAGCCGAAGCTCAAGGAGCGCACGCTGACGCTGAACGGCGTGTCCAAGGCCTATTCGATGACCGGCTGGCGTATCGGCTATGCCGGCGGTCCGGCGCCGCTGATCAAGGCGATCGGCACGCTGCAATCGCAGTCGACGTCCAATCCGTGCTCCATCAGCCAGTGGGCGGCGGTCGAGGCGCTTGCGCGGCCCGCAGGATTTCTTGAAGGACTGGGTGAAGTCGTTCCAGGAGCGGCGCGACGTCGTGGTGTCGATGCTCAACCAGGCGAACGGCATCGAGCTGCCCGACGCCGGAAGGCGCGTTCTACGTCTATCCGTCCTGCGCGGGCTGCATCGGCAAGACGACGCCGAAGGGCCAGGTCATCGGCTCGGACGAGGATTTCGCCGTGGCGCTGCTGGCGGAGGAGGGCGTTGCCGTGGTGCATGGCGCGGCCTTCGGCCTGTCGCCCTTCTTCCGCATCTCCTACGCCACTGGCATGGAGGCGCTGGAGGAGGCGTGCCGCCGCATTCAGCGCTTTTGCGCCAGTCTCAGCTAGGCTGGTCTATGATCAGCGCGGATGAAGCAGAGGGCGAGAGCATGAAATTCAGCAAGCTCAGCACGGGCAACCAGATCGAAGGCAAGATCATGGAGATCCGCAAAGGCGCCGTGACCGCCATCGTCTATGTGCAGATCGCCGATGACACCATGGTCGAGGTCAGCGTCACCATCGCCTCGCTCGAGACGCTCAAGCTGTACGAAGGCAAGACCGTGGCGCTGATCATCAATCCCAGCGACATCATGATCGGCTGCGACTAGCGTTCCTCATGGTGCGACATGCGCATCGTGCGATGCGCCCCTCACCACGAGGCTTTGCTCCTCATCCCGAGGAGGGCCGAGGGCCCGTCTCGAAGGATGAGGCCAAGAGCGGAAATCCATGAACATCAGGGTCGATAGCGAGGACCTAACGTTTGGCGACCGTGGCTCGCGTGTTCACCGTCTCGCGACCGGCCGGCAGGTCGGCTATGCCGAATATGGCGATCCGGATGGCTTGCCGGTCATCGCGCTGCACGGCACGCCGGGCTCCCGGTTCATGTTCGCGCTGACGGATCGAGGCGGCGCGGGCGCGAGGCTTGCGCCTCATCGCGCCGGAGCGGCCCGGTTACGGGCTATCCGACGCGCACCATGTCGACGCGCTGGCCGAGACGGCCGATGACGTGGAAGCGCTGGCCGATGCGCTCGGCCTCGACCGCTTCGCCATCGTCGGGGTGTCGGGCGGCGGACCTCATGCGGTCGCCGCGGCGGCATTGCTCAAGGACCGCGTCTTGCGGCTGGCGCTGATCGGACCCGTCGGCCCCATCGCCGATTGCGGCGCGCATATCCGCATGTCGCATCTGCACCATTTCATCTTCGCGCCGCATGGCGCCGTCGCCGCACGCGGCGGGCGCTTTCTTCGCGGGCTTGCGGATGCTGGTCGAGTGGGCGCCGGGCGTCGCCTATCACCTGCTGACGCAACGCGTGACGGAGACGGACTGCGCCGTCCTTTCCCGCCCCGACGTCAGGGCCAATCTCCAGGCGACGATCAAGGAGGGTCTGCGGAACGGGGTCGAGGGTCCCCTCCAGGACTTGCGGCTCTATTGCGGGCCGTGGAACCTGAAGCTCGCCGAGATCGATGTTCCGGCTGTCATGTGGCAGGGCAGCGAGGACACCATCGTGCCGGCGGACGCCGCCTACCGGCTCGCCGGCGCGTTGCCGAATTGCCGGCTCGAAGTCATCGAGGGCGCCGGCCATTATTGGGTGTTCGCAAAATTCGGCCTCGTACTCGATGCGGTGTGCGCCGCGTGGGTGGAATCCTGACCCCGGCCTTCACCCATTGCGCGCTGCATGTGGCCGATCTCGACCGCTCGATCGCCTTCTATGAGAGCTATTGCGGACTCGCGATCGTCAAGGAGCATGGCGAGGGCGACAAGCGCGTGGTGTGGCTGGCGAGCCCCGGCGCCGAGCAAGGCTTTGTCCTTGTGCTGCTGGGCGGCGGCGTGCGGCGCGATCAAGACGCCGACGACATGACCCATTACGGTTTCGGCGTGGGGTCGCGCGAAGATATCGACGCCATTGCCGAGAAAGCGAAAGCGGACGGGCTGCTGCATTGGGCGCCGCGCGATTATGCGCCGCCCACCGGCTATCTCTGCGGCGTCAAGGACCCGACGGGCTACATCATCGAGTTCTCGTACGGCCAGCCGCTCGGGCCGCACGCCAAGGACGCGTAAACGCGCCTAGAACTTGGTGTAAGTCCGGCAGCAGCAATCCTTCAGCCCGTCCGGACGGAAACTGCACACCTGCTTTTCCTCCGCGCCCTGGCAGGCTTGCGGATTGGCATTGGCGGCCAAGCTGCGCGCGCAGGTCTGGGTGTAGGGAATGCAGTGGCCGCCCAGCATTTCCGTGTTGCTCGGGCAGGTGGCGGGTGTCGCCGCGGCGGGTGCGGATTGGCCCGGATAGGCGGTGTCGCCCGAGGCCGGTGGCAGCGCGTCCGGGTCGCCACTCTCCGTTGTTCCTTCGGAGGACTCCGGAAGATGTGCCAGGGACTTTCATATTCTTGCCGTGGCGTATGGCGCCGGATTCCCTCCGGCACGTGTATCCCCCACCAAAATCGCCGCAGATGATTTTGGCCTCCCGCAGCAGGGACGGGTTGGACATGTCCGACGGCGTGGCCGGTCCGAAAGCCGAAGCGCCGCCGCCAAGGATCGCGGACAAGACGCCAAGCAAAGTCGATAAGCACAAGAGCAAGACGGACGCATGGAACCCCCTTCTAGAGAAGGGCGCCACCATAACGGAACTCCGCGCGGATCAGAACAGCCAGGTGAGGCTGCTTGCCTCGACCTGCGCGGCGGCGGGCGCCGCGAATCGCCCTCTTGCCAGAGGGCGCATCCCTTGACACGATGGGGTCATAGAGGCTCGCGTTGAGGGATAAGGGCCGAAAAAGGCCTGCCTCCGCGCGGCGTTAAGCCAAGGGAGGAGATCATGGGCCAAGCGCAGGGCCAGCCAGCCCGCAGCGCCCGCTGCATCGCACTGGTTGGTCCCTATCTCAGCGGTAAGACGACACTCTTAGAATCCATCCTGGCGCGCACCGGCGTTATCAACCGGCAGGGCGCCACCGCCGCCAAGAACACGGTCGGCGATGCCTCCGACGAGGCCCGCCATCACGGCATGAGCGTCGAGCTCAACGCCGCCACCGTCGACTTTCTCGGCGACAGCTTCACCTTCCTCGACTGCCCCGGCTCCATCGAATTTCAGGCCGACGCCGCCAATGTGCTGGCGGCCTGCGACGCCGCCGTGGTGGTCTGCGAGCCCGACGAGAAGAAGGTGCCGGCGCTGCAGCTCATCCTCAAGCAGCTCGAGGATCGCGGCATCCCGCATTTCCTGTTCCTCAACAAGATCGACAAGGCGGAGACGCGCGTGCGCGACATCGTGCCGATGTTGCAGCCCGCTTCCACCGTGCCGCTCGTGCTGCGCCAGGTACCGATCTGGGAGAGCGGCATCGTCACCGGCTTCATCGATCTGGCGCTCGAGCGCGCGCATGTTTACCGCGAGCATGCGGCATCCGAAGTGATCGACATGCCGGCGAAGCTCGCCGAGCGCGAGCAGGAAGCCCGCTTCTCCATGCTGGAAAAGCTCGCCGACTACGATGACGCGCTCATGGAGCAGTTGCTTGAGGACGTGCCGCCGCCGCGCGACATCGTGTTCGACGACCTCTCCAAGGAGCTGCGCGAGGGTGTGATCTGCCCAGTGCTGCTGGGCTCGGCGGAGAACGGCAACGGCATCTTGCGGCTGTTGAAGGCGCTGCGCCACGAGGCGCCGTTCGTCGGCGCCACGGCGGAGCGGCTTGGCGTCGAGGACGCGTCGTCTTGCGCCTTCGTGATGAAGACGTTCCACACCGCTCATGGCGGCAAGCTGTCTCTGTCACGCGTGCTCGCCGGCAAATTCGCCGACGGCGACACTGTCTATGCCGGCGACACCGAGGAGCGCATCGCCGGGGTGTTTAGCCTATTGGGCCACGAGCCGGTGAAGCGGGATGCCGCCATGCCCGGCGACACGGTGGCCTTCGGTCGGCTGGAGGGCATCAAGACGGGCGAGACGCTGTCGACGGAAAAGGGCGCGAGCGGGGGCGTCGAGCCCGGGGAGATCGCCGATCCGGTCTACGGGCTCGCCATCGAGGCCATGGAGAAGAAGGACGACGTGAAGCTCACGGCCGCTTTGGCGAAGCTCATCGAGGAGGACCCGTCGCTCTCCATCACCCATAACCAGGACATGGGCGAGATGGTGTTGTGGGGGCAGGGCGAGATGCACCTGCGCGTGGCGCTGGAGCGCTTGACCAACAGATACGGCATCGGTGCGTCCACCCATCCGCGGCACATTCCTTACAAGGAGACCATCCGCAAATCGACCGAGGTGCGCGGGCGCCACAAGAAGCAGTCGGGCGGCCACGGGCAGTTCGGCGACGTGGTGGTGACGATCGGGCCTTTGGCGCGCGGGGAGGGCTTCGCCTTCTCCGACAAGATCACCGGCGGCGTGGTGCCGAAGAACTACATCCCGAGCGTGGAGATCGGCGTGCGCGATTATCTGCATGCGGGGCCGCTCGGCTTCCCCGTGGTGGATGTCGCCGTGTGCCTGATCGACGGCTCATATCACTCGGTGGACTCCTCCGACATGGCCTTCCGCCAAGCCGGGCGCATCGCCATGACCGAGGGCATGCCGCAATGCCAGCCGGTGCTGCTGGAGCCGATCATGGCGGTCGAGATCGCCGTGCCATCGGAGGCCACGGCGCGCATCAACTCCATCGTCGCCTCCCATCGGGGCCAGATTTTGGGCTTCGACGCGCGTCCCGGCTGGCCGGGCTGGGATGTGGTCCAGGCCAATATCCCCGAGGCCGAGATCCAGACCCTGATCGTCGAGCTGAGATCGGCCACGGCGGGTGTGGGGACTTTCCACGCCAAGCCGGATCATTTGGCCGAACTCGTCGGCAAGGCCGCGGACCAGGTTCTGGCTCATTCCGGCGCCAAAGCGGCCTGAGGGCGAGCGCGATATGTCACCAAAAACCGGCTCGCAAGCCTTGCCCCTTGCCGTCCGGCCCGCTAGACGATGGGGCCTTGTTCTTTAGTCGATGACCGCTAGCTTTCCAGAGGGTGTTCCCATGACCGTATTTCCGCAGCTTGTAATCCCAGAGACCCTTGCCGCCGGCCCCGGGCCGGGGAACACCGACCCGCGCGTGCTCGAGGCCTTCGCCAAGTCGGGCGTCGCCGATCACATGCAGAAGGACGTTCTGCGCGGCATGGTCGAGGCCAAGCAGATGCTGCGCGAGCTGTGGGGCACCAAGAATGTCTACACCTACGGTGTTGCCGGCACGGGCTTTTCCGGACTCGATTGCGTGCTGTCCCTGATCCTGCCGGGCGACAAGGTCGTGGCTTTCCCGAACGGCACCTTCTCCGGCATCGACAGCCTGACCATCCGCATGAAGGCGTCCACCGCCGAGGAACTGGCCGCCGATAGCCTCAATCCGAAGCCGGCGAGCGTGACCATCGTCGAGACGCCGCACGGCCAGTCGGTGACGGGCGAGACCGTCGACAAGGCGCTGGCCGAGCACAAGCCCATGTGGGCGTTCATGGCCCATTGGGAGACCGGCTCGGGCCGCATCAACGACGTCAAGGGCTTCTCCGATGCTTGCCTCAAGCACGGCGTGATGGGCATCTGCGACGCCGTGTCGAGCCTCGGCGTGGGCGATTTCAACATCGACGACTATCCGGGCATCGTCGCCTGGGCGTCGTGTCCGCAGAAGGGCGTGCTGTCGCTGCCGCTGACCTACGCGCCGGTGAGCTTCACCGACAAGGCCATCGAGATGGTCAAGAAGCGGGGCTGCCGCACCTATGTGCATCACCCAATCCTCGACGCGCGCCATTGGGGCGTCATCGACGGCAAGGACACGGATACGCCCGGCTATCACCAGACCCATTCCTGCTATGCGGTGGCCGCGTTCCACGAGGCGCTGCGCATCATTCTGGCCTATGGCCGCCGCCGCAAGGCGACCGACTACATGTATCACGAGAAGGCGCTGAAGCAGGCCGTCGAGGCCATGGGCTGCGAGGTGACGTCCAATATGCCGAGCCTCATCGTGCTCAACCTGCCGGGCAAGCTCGCCGGCAAGGAGAAGGAGCTGGTGCAGGGCGCCCGGGCGCAGGGCTTCGGCATCTGGCCGACCCTGTCGGAGCCGGTCCAGGTCCGTATCGGTATCCTGAATCAGCTGTCGCCTGAGCAGATCACCGAGATCGCCAGCCGCTTCGCCGACGCCATGCTCGCCATGGGCGCGGAGTTCGACAAGCAGCAGGTGATGAACCAGCTCAAGTCCTATTACGCCAAGGCCGCGTAAAGAGAGACCGCTTAAAGAGGCCGCGTAAGCGTCACGACGCTTCAGTCTTTGTCACGGCGCCCGCGCAACCCGCGGGCGTCGTTTTTTTGCGCCCGCCGTTTTGTGTGCCTAAGGCTCCACGCAAGTGGCGAAGAGGCCGAAGCCCGGCGCTTTGGCATTGCGGCGGAGCTCGTCGCGTGCCTCACGGCAGGCCACCTGGGTGGTGAAATCGATCACCGTTGTGGTCGCCGTGCTGCCGCTTGTGCCGGCGGCTCCGTAGAGCGCGAAGACGATCATTCTACGCCCTTCCGCTTGAGCGGTATTGGCCGCGGCGGCGGCCAAGCCGGAAATCAGAAGAGCAAGCGCCAGTCGTTTCATTGGATCCCCCAATCCTCTGTACGCGTTCGGGTTCTCATTGCGCCCCCTGGGGGAATTCAATCACACACGTCTCGGGGTTGGAAGCGTGGAGCGAGGAGCCCTTGGAAACCGGGGCTAATCGCTGCGCGGGTTGGCCAAGCGCCATTGGGCGGGCTCTTGGAAGGTGCCGCGCCAGATGCCGCGCTTGGCGGCGCGGGCTTCGGCTTCCGCGTCGGCATAGGGGTAGCCGTATTTCTGGCCGAGATCGATGGCGTAGCCTTCGCGCACCATCGCCTCGCCGAGATCCGCCACGCCTTCGGCACTGCACACCGCCACATTGCGGCCGAAGCGGTCGGTGTCGCGCACCTGGCAGGCGACGTTGCCGCCTTTGATCAGCTTGGTGAGCTTGACCTTGGCGGCACGGCCGCACAGCCAATCCGTCCCGTTCGCCTCTTGGCAAGACTGGTGCAGCTCCGGCGCGTCGATGCCGAAGATGCGGTAGGCCTCGCCGTTGCCGGCCCGCAGACTGTCGCCGTCGATGGAGACGATCTCGGCGTCCGGTCCGAAGGGCTCAGGCTGAACCGTGCAATAGCGCTCGATGAGGAGCACGAGCGCGAGCACCAGGACCAGCGCGATGACTTTGCCGAGGCCGTTGATCAGGGTCCGGCGCGTCATCGGCGTCCGGGCCTGCGAGGCAGGCGTGGGTGATGTGCGGCCCGTGCGTCGAGAGGGCTTGCGACCCGCCATCAGCCGCCGTCGATCTGCCGGCCGATAATGGCGATCGACTGCTGATAGACGCCGGCGGCGTTCCAGCCTTGGATGGCGACGTAGCTCGGCTGGCCGGGCTGGTAGCCGGCGCCGGGAACCCAGCCATGGCCGCGCAGAAAGTTCGCCGTGGAGGCGAGCGCGTCGGCCTTGGTGTTGAGATCGATCCGGCCGTTGCCGTCACCATCGACGGCGTAAAGCAGCATGGATTTGGGCATGAACTGGGTCTGGCCCACCTCGCCATGCATGGCGCCGCGCTGGGCCGGGCTTAACACGCCGCGGTCGATGAGCTGAAGCGCGGCATAGAGATGGTCCGTGAAATACTCGGTGCGGCGGCAGTCGTAAGCGAGCGTGGCGATAGCCGACAGCGTGTGCTGGTTGCCGGTGAAATTGCCGAAGCCGGTCTCCATGCCCCAGATGGCGATCAACGGCCCGGGCGGCACGCCGTAGCGCTTCTCGATGGAATTGAACAAGGCCGCATTGGCGGCTTTCATCTTCTTGCCCTTGGCGGCAATGGCCGGGCCGCCGCGCTTGGCCATGAACTGATCGAGGCTGAGCTTGAAGCTGTGCTGGCCGCGGTCGGCGCGGATCGTGCCGGTGGAGTAGGTCGTCCCCATCAGGGCTTGGATGCCCCGCTGGCCGATGCCGTTCGCTTTGGCTTCCTGCGCGAAGGTCCGCTTCCAGGCCTCGAAGCCGGCGGAGTTGTTGCCGCATTGGGCCGCGAGCACGGGAGCGGCGGAGAGGAGAAGCAGGGCTGCGGCGAGCGCCATCAGCCGGGTCTGCAAGACACACAGGAATTGGGTCTGCGCTTTGAGGATTTGCGCCATAAGGGCCTTCCGGTTTAGGGAGGCCCGGGCGTCGAACACGCGCCGAACCGCCATCCTTGAGATGTTTCTCGCCTGGCTGGCGCCCAGTGAACTCAAGAGTAGCAAAGCCGGCGAATGCGCCCGCAAAGCTGCCCCGTCCCTCAAGGACGCGCGTCGTTCTCCCCGCTAACCACCTTTGTAGCGTGAGGATTCGGCGATTGGCAATCCGCTTCGAAGGGGCCCAGGGGAACGGTTTCCCGGCTTTGCGGGTTATTTTCTGGGAGATGAATGCAATCACCAAATATGCCGCGGTCTCCGCGATACTTCTCAGCGCCACTGGCGGCGTGAGCGCCCTTGGCTTGGCGGCTGCGGGAGATTTATTCGCCCGCTCATCGCCGCAGGAGTTGGTTGCCGTTGTGTCCCGTGCCGAGATGGAGCACTCGATCGGCAAACGTCCGACCTCGAGCCTGCTTGGCGCGAAGGCCGAGCAAACCGCCGAGGCCGGCAGCGAACCTACCGGCAAAGGCCGGTGGGTTGAGGTTGTCGACGCGGTCAACATGCGCAAAGGTCCGGCCAGCGCCACCGAGGTTATCAAAGTCCAGCTCCCCGGTGCTAAGTTGCGCGTTGCCTCCCGCGAGGGCGCGTGGGTCGAAGTCCTAGAGCCGAAAACCGGCGGAACGGGCTGGGTGTTTGAGAAATTCGTCAAACATATCGATCCGGTCTCGCGCCGTGCAGAGGCCGGTGAGACGGCCATTCGTTAGCGGCTCCGTGGCTTGTTTCCGAAGGGCACCGTCATGACGATGGCGCGGCGCATGAGCGCCGCCGGGCGGCTGTTGGCCGCCGCGCTGTCGATCCTTCTCACCGCAGTCCTAGTGGCCGGCGGCTTGATTGCCGTCCCCTATTTTATTCTGGCCTCGCCGGTGGGCGAGTACTCGCTTACCGCGCTTGAGCCAGCCAGCCAGCGCACGCTGGTGCTCCACGGCAGGGACGGCAAGCCCTTCGCACGCCGCGGGGGCTGTGTCGCCGAGCCGGTTTCGCTATCGGAAGTGCCGCAGCATTTCGTCGACGCGCTGCTGTCGATGGAGGATCGCCGGTTCTATTACCATCTCGGCGTCGACCCGATCGGCCTTGCGCGCGCGATGCTGGAGAACCGCGCGGCGGGACGTGTCGTGCAGGGCGGCAGCACGATCACGCAGCAGCTTGTGAAGTACTCGCTTCTGTCGGCGGACCGCACCTTGGAGCGCAAGAAGAAGGAAGCCTGGCTGGCTCTGGCGTTGGAGATGCGCTTGAGCAAGGACGAAATTCTCGAGCGCTATCTCAGCAGCACCTATTTCGGCCAAGGGTGCTACGGCCTGCGCGCGGCGGCGAAGCAATATTTCGAGACGACCGTGCCCGAGCTCACCGTGCCGCCAGTCCGCCTATCTCGTCGCCCTGCTCAAGTCTCCGACCTCGCTGGCCGCCGATCCCGATGCGGCCGCGGCCCGCGGCAACGCCGTGCTCGACGCGATGGTCAGCAATGGCAAGCTGGCGGCGGAGCGGCGCGCAGGCGTCGAGCCGGCTCTGCCGGACATCAAGACCACCGAATCCATCGGCAGCTACTATGCCGACTGGGTTGCGTCCACTATCGACGTGCCGCAGACCGGCGACTATTCGGCGTTGCCGGTCTATACGTCGTTCGATCCGACCCTGCAGCGCCTCGCGGAGGACGCTGTGGAGAAAGTGCTCGACAAGCAAGGCAAGGGCCGGCGCGCAAGTCAAGCTGCCATGGTCGTGATGCGGCCGGATGGTCGCGTGCTCGCCATGGTCGGCGGACGGGACCACGACAAGAGCCAGTTCAACCGCGCGGTGCAGTCGCAGCGGCAGCCCGGCTCCTCGTTCAAGCTGTTCGTCTATCTGGCAGCGCTGCGCGGTGGCCTCACGCCCAACAGCACTGTCGTCGATCGGCCGATTACCATTGGCGACTACGAGCCAAAGAATTTCGGCCATCGCTATCGCGGCGCGCTGAGTCTGCAGTAGCGCCTTCGCCTCATCCATCAATACGGTGGCGGTGCAGCTCTCCGAAGCGGTGCACCGCAAGCCGGTGATAAAGGCGGCGCGCGATCTCGGGATCACCACGCCGCTCGAGGCTCGGCCGAGTCTGGCGCTCGGCGCCTTCGAGGTCACGCTGCTTGAGCTCACATCCGCTTATGCGGCCGTGGACGCGGGCGCCTATCCCGTCAAGCCATGGACAATCACGGGATTCGAGGAACAGGACGCGAACAGCGCACCGCCAAAGCACGCAGGGCTTTGGCGGCTTACCGAGCAGAAGGATCTGCTGACGCTGCTGCGCGGCACGGTTGAACGCGGGTCTGGCCGCCGGGCGCGCTTGCCGGTTCGCGCCTACGGCAAGACCGGCACGAGCCAGGACTATCGCGATGCATGGTTCATGGGCTTCGCCGGCAATCTCGTCGTCGGCGTTTGGGTCGGCAATGACGACTCCTCGTCGATGAAGGGCGTCACGGGCGGCAGCCTGCCGGCTGAGATTTGGGCGACGTTCATGCGCGAGGCGATCGAGTCCGATGAGACATTCCAGCGCAAGCTGCATGAGGTCGCCGCGTTTCGCGCCAAGACGCGGAAGAAGGACCGTTCGGTCAAGCTCGCTTCGAGCAAGCTTGTGCCCGAGATGGAGAAGAAGCATCGCCTGCGTGCGCAGGACTTGGATTTCTTCCGGGACCATCGACCGCCACGGAATCGCGACCGGCGGGGACTGTTTGGCGGGCTGTTCCGCTAGGCGAGCGGGCTTCGCAATGCATGTCCCGCCAACTTAAGGCTCAGCCAACCTCCGCGAATCATGGCAGAATCGCCGGATGGCACAGACTCGCTCCAGGCTCGCCACCGAGCGCATGCATGTCAGCGTCGTCCGCGTGGAGAAGCGCCGCTAAGCCGCCGCGCGTGCAGCTTCTGCGCGCTGGAGGGCGGCATGCGGGTGATCATCGAGGCGGACAGTGAGGACGATGCGCGCTTCCTCTGCGAGGAAGCCGGCCTGGAATTCGTCGGGCTCTGCGACGACGACTGAGCCGTTCGGCAGGCTGCCAGCCGATAAAGACCCCTCGACCTCCCCGGAACATTCGTGAAGATGTGCGTTTTCCTTTGTAACCGGTGCCGCGTCTTGCTGGCCCGCGCAAGAGGAGGACAGTGAGATGACGACCCCCCGAGATGTTTACCGTGATGCCGCGAATTCACCCGCCGGACGTGATGCCGCCGCTGCCGCCCGCGACGCAGCCACAACCGCGCGGTCCGTGGGTGACGATGTCAGCGAATTCGCCGCCAAAGTGTCCGATAAGGCCGGCGAGCATTTGGGCCGCGCCCAGGACATGGCCGTCGATGCCTATGATGACGCGTATCACTATGCCAGGCGCAACCCGCTCACGGCGATCGGCATCGCGCTCGGTGTGGGTTTCGTGTTCGGCGCCCTGACAACGGCTAGGCGCTAACACAAATCTGTGGCTTATTGTGGCAATCCGGTCGCGCGCTCGCGCGGCCGGATTTTTTGCTGCAAGGAATCTCATGTTCAGAGCCTGGATGGATCTTGCCTTCGCCTCGGCGCGGCTGTGCCAGGAGGCGCAGGAGGTCGTGATGCTGCGCACCATGAAGCTCGCGCTCGGCGATGCCGCGAGCCATCGCGAGGCGCAGCGCATGCTGACCGAGAAGGGCTTCGCGCTCGCCGAGGCCATGAGCACGCTCGCCATGGGCGGCTCGATGCAGAAGGTCGTCGGCCGCTATCGCAGCCAGGTCCGGGCCAATAAGCGCCGGCTCACCCGCTAACTTATCCCGCCTCGCCAACCTCGCGTAATATCCGATCACCTCGTCCGTCCGAGGGGCGCGCTCATGAGGCGTCTTGATCGCGGGACGGGGTGCGGCGCCTGCGGGTCTCGTTCGCCGCGAGACACTCGGGCGGCATCGGAGCTCCCCCCGGGGCCACTAGGAGTCCCCGCCAGGAGCTGGCAGTTAGATCCCGGACAGACAGTCCGGGATTGAAGCGGGGCCCGAGGCCGAAAAGACGCTGCGGATTGGCGCGCCGGAAGGCGCCCGCGCGATCTTCGGATCGCGAGCTACAAGCATGCGCCTCTCGGCGCGCCACCCCCCCCATGCCTCGCGGGCGGATGCTCGGCGAGAGCGGTTGCGGCTGCCTCCCTCTGGTTCTTGTCATGAACGAACCTTACCTTACCCTCGCGCGTTGCTTTCGACCCACCGTATCCCGCCTCAAGAGGCCAGCTGAAAATGCGAATCGTTTCTGCCGCTTGCCGGTATCTGTTGCTGCCTGGCGTGATCGCGCTTCTGACGCTGGCGCCGGCGCGCGCCGACGATATGGACTGCGTGTCGACCACGTTCCGCATGCTGTCGCCGAACGACAAGGTGTGCATCAGCGAGTTCGACGATCCCAAGGTCGCCGGGCGTCACCTGCTATATCAGCCAAGCGCGCAAAGGCGGATGGGGCCAGCCGCTCGGCCTCAACGAGGACCCGTCCAATTTCTCGGTCACCTGCCGCCAGATGGGGCCGGTGACGGTCGACCTGAAAGACCTGCCTGAGCGGGAGGAGGCGTTCAGCGAGAAGACCAGCATCTTCTTCAAGAAGACGCGCATCTACCGCATCCCCGATTTGAAGCGCAACGCGCTCGTCTATCTCGCCATCAGCGCCAAGATCATCGACGGCTCGCCGGCAAATGCCATCAGCGCGGTGCCGATCATGCCTTGGCCATCCGAGTAGAGGCGAGACGCGGGCCATGCGGACCTTCTCCTGCGTATGCGGGCAGACGCTGTTCTTCGAGAATGTGGCGTGCGAGGCCTGCGGCCGCGAGGTGGGCTGGTGCCCGTCCTGCCGCGCCATCGCCGCGCTCGAGCCGCTTGGCGACGGCACCTATCGCATGCGCCAATGGGACCTGCGGCGCGGTCGCTGGTCAAATGCGCGAACTACGCGCATGGAGAATGTCTGCAATCGCTGCCTGCCGGCGGCCGACGCCGTCAATGGCGGGCTGTGCGATGCCTGCCGCTTCAACCGCACCATCCCGGACCTTTCCATTCGCCGGCAACCGCGAGCGCTGGGCGGAGCTGGAGGCGGCCAAGCGCCGCCTGCTCTACACGCTCGATTTTCTCGGCGCTGCCCTACGGCAGCGCGGCGGACGGGTTCTCGCCGCCGCTCGCCTTCGACTTCAAGGCGGACGTCGATTCCCCAGGAGGGGTTCTGGCGCTGGATGGGCCAGGGCGAGCGCGTCTATACGGGCCACGCCGACGGCAAGATCACCATCAATATCCGCGAGGCGGACAGCGTGGAGCGGGAGAAGCTGCGCGTCGATCTCGGGCGAGGCGCACCGCACGCTGATCGGGCATTTCCGCCACGAGATCGGCCACTATTATCTGGGATCTGCTGGTGCGCGGGCGGCACGAAGACGACTTCAAGGCGCCTGTTCGGCGACCACGAGAACCCGCCCTACCAGGAGGCGATGGCCCGGCATTACCGCGACGGGGCCGCCGCCGGACTGGAAGGACCGCTTCGTCAGCGCCTACGCCACCATGCATCCATGGGAGGACTGGGCGGAGACCTTCGCGCTTTATCTGGACATCACCGAGCGTGGTCGACACCGCCGTCAATATGGGGCTGACCAGCGCGGTCGACTTTGCCGAGCTCAATGCCATGGTCGGCCGCTATCGCCAGCTCGGGCTCGTGCTCAACGAGCTCAACCGGGAGATGGGCCTGATCGACGTGGTGCCCGAAGTGCTGCACGCGGCCGTGGTGGAGAAGCTAGGCTTCGTCCACACGCTGGTCCGTCAGCAGGGGCCGGCGGGTTAGGCGGGCTTAGAATTTCGGCGGCTTGGCCTGCATGTTGCGGAAGGCGTCGGCCATGAGCCAGGAGAGCTGCTGGGCCTGGATGCCGAAGGTCTGCATCTGGGTCTGCACATAGCGGCTCTGCAGGGTCACCACCTCCTGCATGTCCTTGGCCTTGGCGATCTCGCTGGCGAGCGAGAAGGACCGCTCGGCGTTCTCCTTGGCGAAGGCGATGGCGCGCTCTTGCAGGGCCTTGAAATTCCCGGCCTCGGGGCCGCCGCTCGTGGACCAGGCATTCATGGCTTGGCTCATGAACTCCATGAACTGGCCATAGGCGACGCGGGCTTGCTCGACATTCTTCTCGGCAAGATTGCGCATCTCTGGTGGGATCTCGAACGTCGGTTTCTCTGCCATGGGTTCCCCTTAAGCCCGGTTTTCGTCGCTGACGGGCCGTGAGCCCGCCTCGGTAGTCGCTCTAGGTTACGCATTTCTTGCCCTGGGCGGCCAATGGCGCTGGGCGGTTACGGAACGCTTGCTCTGGCGGTCTGCCCCACCTTGAGCTTCCAGTCCTCGATCGGGCCGGAGCCGGTATCGAGCTTGCCGGCGAGATAATAGAGCCGTTCTGGTGTCTTCGCTCTTAGCAGTACAGAAGCGATCCTGCAGGAAAAAGGGCGGAATGGCCTGATAGTAAAGAGTTGCCCGAACTTCGGCGGGCCGGCCCGGGATGCTCGGCGAGGGGGATGCGGTAGAGAATCGTATCCTCGCCGCCGCTGTCGCCGGCTTCGGCGTAGTCGGGGTCCTCGCCGGTGCCGACCGGTGCGACCTCCTCGGCGAGGTCGTGACTTGGCCCCGAGCGCCGTGGCGATCTCGATGCGCTCCTCGAGACCGAGGAAGCCGTGGGGCAGGATCCGGTTGTCCTTCACCTTGGCGCAGATGGACAGGAAGCTCGAGGTGAGCGGCGCGTCCGGGCTTGGCGCCGACACCGCATTGCGGGCTTCCTCGGTGTCGGCGGGTCCGGCGGCAAGCTCCTGATAGATCTGCGCCTGGTTCTGCTTGTCGATGACCTGGTAATGGGGCTGATGGGCCCGGGCCTCCGGGTCGATGCGCGCGCCGCAGTCCGGCGTCCACCACAGTCTCGCCGGCGACAGGCTTCGCCGCTCTCGTCGACGATCACGCCGGTCTTGTTGGTGCGTCCCGATGCCCAGAGCACGCGTTCCGTCGGCATCGCGCACCTCGAAGGCGACGAAGGCGCGGCGGAAGGCGACGCCGGACGGGAATTTGTGGCCCGCCTTGTTGGCGATCGTGACCTCGGCGGTCAGCGTATCGCCGTCGCGGCTCACCGCGCCGACATTCACCTCGGCCGAGCGCGCGGCCTGCTCCAGCATGGCCCGCTCGGTCGTGGTCAGGGGATCGACGCCGCGATGCGACGGCAGCATCGGGTCCTCGGTCCGAATGCCGAGCACGCCCGGGAATTGCTGCGCCATCTTGGTCAGATAGAGATTGAGCCCCACCAGGGTGTGCTTGGCGAAGCCCTCGCGCGGCTCGAGATCGATGTCCTCCGGCGGCAGCGAATACTCGGCCTGGGGGAAGGACGTGTATTCCTGGATGGTGGCGATCTTGCTGCGATAGGGCCTCCCGCGCGCATTGGTCTTGGGCATGTGGCAGCCCTGGCAGGATTGCGCCTTGGCGCCGGCGCCCTTGCGGCAGCGCGCCGTCGACCGTCTTGCCGGTGCGGTAGCCGGAGAAACGCCCATTCCGGATAGGTCGCCTGCTCGTAGGTGTGGCCGATGATCTTGCCGCGATGGAGCACCGGCAGATGCACGGTGTGGCAGCTGGCGCAGATCTCCGAGCTCTTCACATGCTCGCTATGGGCGGCCACGAGTCCGGTCGCGTGCTCCATGGCCTTTTTCTTCGGGTCCTTGAAGGGGCCGAAGATCTCGCCGGGTCGACGCCATCAGGAAATTGCCGGTGAAGGTCTTGGCGAGGCCGGTGAGCCCCGGATTGGTGACCTCCTGCCGATCCTTGCACGCAGGCGTTCTGCGGTTCGTCCGCGACCTTCGCCGAGGCCTCCTTGCCGACCACCATGCCGTGGCAGGTGGTGCAGGAGACGCCGTCGCGCCCGAGCGCCGCGTAATGCGCGAGCCCCGCGGTCGGGTTGTCGGCCGGGTAGGGGACGGCATCGAGTGCTGTGCGCGCGAGTGGTTCGCAGGCGCCGGACTCCGCGTGACGGTCGATGGCGTGCTGGCGATGACCCTGCACGGCGTGGCAGCTCATGCAGGTGTCTTGGATGAGGGCCGAGGACTCCGGATGGAAGGTCTCGATCTCGCTGGCGAGCTGGGCGAAGAAGATGGGATCGCGCCCGCTCATCCCCATGGGCGATTTGCGCCAGGTGCCGTAGGGCGAGATGTTGGCCAGCTTCGCCTCCGTCTCCGGCGCCGGCTCGGTCATGTGGAATTGCAGGCCGGTGCCGCCGGCGCTGTGGCAGCCGAGGCATTGATCGGAGGTGACGAAGCGCGAGTCGGCCGTCGGCTTGCCGGCCGGGATCCACACATGGTCGTAAGTCTCCGACGGCAGCTTGGTCGACCGATTTGTCCGACGATGGTGCGCCGCTCAACAGCTGGAAGATCTCGGTGAACTCGGGGCCATAGGGTTTGCGGCTGCGCAGGCGGCGGTTGACGGCCGTGGTTCGCGCTCTCGACCTCGACTTCTTCGGTGGCGACGTCCTCATGATGGGTGTGGAACGCAGGCCGTGGAACGGAGGCGCCGCTGCGCTGGCCGAGGCGCCTGTCGCCGGTGTCGAAGTGGTCCTCCAGATAGAAGTCCTGGCTGAGGAACGACAAGCGGCTCGCCCGGCTCGCCCTTGATGTTGCGCAACGAGGCGAAGGTCTGGTTGTCGCGCGCCGACGCAGTGGCAGTTGGTGCAGTAAAGGCCGAAGCCGGTGTTGGGGTAGCCGTTCGACGAGTTGGCTGGCCAGGTCGGCGCCCAAGTCGCCTTCGCCCCAGCCGAACCATCCCCAGAACCAGCCGTCGTAAGAGGCCTTCGCGTCGCGCACCATGATGGCGGCGCCGTTCTCCGGGAACAGATGGAGCAGCTCCGCGTCCTTGCAGTGGGAGGTCGGCGGCGGGAACATCTCCTTGACCATGATGGCGCCGTCGGGAACCGGCGCTTCGGATGCGGGCTGATCTTCGTCGCCTTCGGCGCGGTTCGTCTTCAACCATGCCACCATGTCGGGCGAGTACCAGACGACGGCCGGCGCATGGGTGCCGTGATACTCGCCGATCCATTTGCCGTTGTGGAACGCGCCGACGAAGGGGCCGGTGTCGCGCATATGCTTGTCGCTTTTCCAGCCCGAAGCCTCGCGGCGGTGACAGAAATTGCGCAAGAACGCGGCGAGCTTGGCCTCGTATTGATCATGGGGGAGAGCGCTTGGCTTGCGCACGGCCGCTTCGAGCTGCTCGCAAAGCGCATCGTCCGCCGGCACCAAGGGCTCGGCCCGTTCCGCCGGACAACTTGGCGCCGCCAACGCGCTGCCCCATGACAGCACGGCCGTCAGGGCTATGAGCGCGGCTCTGGAGAGCCTGGTCAGCGTGGCAACGAACACTCGGACCCATTCCTCCACTCGGGACTTTGCGAGCATAGGTGGCGTGGGCGCGAACGGTCAATTGAGGGCGCAAAAGCAAGGTTCAAGGGTTGGTTAAGCGCGGTGCGTTCGTGGCACCAAGCCCGGGCATGACCGCCACAGTCTCCCCCGTTGCGCCGACGGATCAACGCGAGCTCACGCCGCGTGCGCTTGCCACTGGCATGATCCTCGGCGCGCTGCTCGCGCCCTGCAACGTCTATTCGGGGCTCAAGATCGGCTGGTCGTTCAACATGTCGATCACCGCGCTCCTGCTCGCCTTCGCCTTCTGGGTGCCGGTGACGCGCTTGTTTGGGCTGGCGCCATGGGGCGTGCTGGAAAGCAATATCAATCAGACCGCGGCGTCGTCGGCGGCGTCCATCATCTCCAGCGGGCTGGTGGCGCCGATCCCGGCGCTCGCCATCATGACCGGCGGCAATCTGCCGTGGCCGACGCTGGCCGCATGGGTGTTCGCGGTGAGCTTTCTCGGCATCTGGGTCGGCTGGTATTTGCGGCCGCGTCTCATCGTGCAGTCGGACCTCGTGTTTCCCGCCGGCATGGCGACGGCGGAAACCATGCGCGACATGTTCAGCCACGGGCGCGAGGCGATGAAGCGCGTCGGCGTGCTGATGTCGAGCCTGACCGGCGCGGTGCTGTACAACGTGATCGACGACGTGCTTGTGGCAAATCCCGCGCCTGGCGCCATCGCTCACCGCCAAGAAGCTGACGCTCGCCTTCGACCCGTCGCTGCTCCTGCTCGGCTTCGGCAGCATCATCGGCTTGAGGGCCGGGCTCGGGCTGTTGGTCGGGTGCGCTGATCGCCTGGGGCGTGATCGGGCCCGAGCTGATCGCCCGCGGCATCGTCGACGTCTCAGCTTCACCGGAGGATTGGTTCCAGCCGCTGGTGGGTTGGCTGTTGTGGCCGGGCGTCACCATGATGGTGACGGCGAGCCTCACGAGCTTCGCCGCCGCCCTGATCGGCACCTGGCACGGGCCGCGCCGCGACGCCGACAGAGCTGCCGCGTGAGCCGGGCTCGTTGACGCGGCTCGGCGGCTTTGCGCTTGCCGCGGCACTCACCGTGGTGCTGCAGATCGTGCTGTTCGGCATCCACTGGACCATGGCGCTTCATCGCCATTCCCATGGCCTTCGTGCTGGCGACGGTCGCCGCGCGCGTGGTGGGCGAGACCTCGGTGGCGCCGATCGGCGCCATCGGCAAGGTGTCGCAACTTACGTTCGGCGCGCTGGCGCCGGGACAGCCGATCACCAATCTGATGACCGCCAATGTCGCCGGCGGCGCCGCCGGGCAGAGCGCCGATCTCCTCAACGACTTCCGCGCGGGCCACGAGGTGGGCGCGAGCCCGGCGCGTCAGGTGGTGGCGCAATGCGGTGGCGTGATCATCGGGAGCCTCGTGGGCAGCCTCGTCTATCTCATGCTGATCACTGACCCGGCGACGCAGCTGCTGACGCCGGAATGGCCGGCGCCTGCCGTGGCGACGTGGAAGGCTGTGGCGGAGACCTTGAGCGTCGGGCTGTCGGGCATTCCGCAGTCGGCGCTCATCGCCATGGGCATCGCCGGGGTTGCTAGGGCGTGGCGCTGGCGCTCATCGAGCGGCGTATCGCCGGGCGGCATCTGTTGCTGGTGCCGAGCGGCGCCACGCTGGGGCTCGCCTTCGTCATTCCCGCCGGCACGTCGATGACGCTGTTCTTGGGCGCCGCGCTCGCCAGCCTGCTGCATTGGCTGGCGCCGCGCTGGGCCTCACGCTTTCTGTTGAGTGCCGCGGCCGGCCTCGTGGCGGGCGAGAGTCTTTACGGAGTCGTCGCGGTCTTGTTCTGATTACTCGGCGGCTTCGCCCCGCGCAGCTTCGCCGGTGTGATCGATGCCGGCCAGATGCCGCTCGACATCGAGCGCCGCCATGCAGCCGAGGCCCGCGGCGGTGACCGCCTGACGATAGACGTCGTCGGCGACGTCGCCGGCAGCGAACACGCCGTCGACGCTGGTCGCGGTGGAGCCGGGCTTGGTCAGGATGTAGCCGCCCTGCTTGAGCTCCAGCTGGCCCTTGAACAGCTCGGTCTGCGGCGAATGGCCGATGGCGATGAAGATGCCGTCGATGGGCATGGTCGTTTCTTCGCCGGTCATCGTGTCCTTGAGCGTAGCGGCGGTGACGCCGAGCGGATCGTCCTCGCCGAGCACCTCGGTGAGCTGATGGTTCCACATCACCTTAATCTTCGGATGATCGAACAGGCGCCGCTGCAGGATCTTCTCGGCGCGCAATTCGCCGCGGCGATGCACCAGGGTCACCTTTTCGGCGAGATTGGACAAATACAGCGCTTCCTCGACGGCGGTGTTGCCGCCGCCGATGACGATCACGTTCTTGCCGCGATAGAAGAAGCCGTCGCAGGTGGCGCAGGCCGACACGCCGTAGCCTTGGAATTTCTGCTCCGAGGGTAGGTTGAGCCAGCGCGCCTTGGCGCCGGTGGCGATGATCAGCGCATCGGCGGTGTAGTCCATGCCGCTGTCGCCTTTGAGCCGGAACGGCCGGTGCTTGAGATCGGCCTCGACGATCGAGTCGGCGATGATCTCCGTGCCGACATGTTCGGCTTGCGCGCGCATCTGATCCATGAGCCACGGGCCCTGGATCACGTCGGCGAAGCCCGGATAGTTCTCGACGTCCGTGGTGATGGTCATCTGACCGCCGGGCTGAATGCCCTCGATCAGGAGCGGCTTCAGCATGGCGCGCGCGGCATAGATGCCGGCCGTATAGCCGGCCGGACCGGCGCCGATGATGATCACCTTGGCGTGACGGGAACCCATGAAAATTGCCTCTAGCTTGAGAGCGGAAGGGAAGACGTAAGCATAGGACGACGCGCGTGCAACCCGCTTCGGGCCGCGTGCGCATTTTAGGCTTTGGTTTCAAGGCCGAGAGCGCGGCGGACGGCCGACGCGACCAACTCGGTGTCGTTGATCGGCGCGTAGCTCCACGATTCTAGGTGGCCCTCGAAGGGCCGCGTGGCGCCGCGGTCGCGCATCAGCGCATGGAAGCGGGAGAGGCGCGTCGAGCGGCCAGGCAGAGACTGCACATAGACCGGCTTGCCGGTGCCGGCCGCCTCGGTGACCATGTTGACCGAGTCCTCGGTGACGACGATGGCGTCGGCGAGCGACAGGATAAGCGAAATAGGGATTGTCGCCGACGCCATCCCAGACGAAGTGGGGAACGTCTTCGAGGGCGTTCGCAAGCGCGGCAAGCGTATCGGCGCGCGTGCGGCGCGACGGGGTGACGAGAAGCGAGCCGCCCGTCTCGCGGGCAAGGATCGCCAGCTTGGCGCCAAAGCCGGTGGCGACCTCCGGCGGAAAGCTGAAGGCTTGGCTCTCGCCGCCGAGCAGCACCGCGACGCGGGGATGCGGCAAGTGCTCGATGCGCGGCGCGAAACGGCTTGCCTGCCTCGGCAAGCCGTTCCGGCGTCACGCCATGCACGGCGCCGAAGGTGGTGATGACGTTCGGGCCCTCGAAATTGTCGTGGACGGGCGCGGCCACGAGATCGAACAGCCGGGCCGGCACTTTCGGATTCTGGATATGGAGCGCGATAGGCGCCCGAGAGCCGCTTGACGGCAAGGGCCATGGGCACGCTGCGGCGGCCGATGGAGATGACGAGCCGCGGCCAAGGGGGCTCGAGCGCCTCGTTCGACTTCACCGCGCGCAGCAGACGCCTTCGCCGGAAGGAGGATCTGCAACGGCGTCGGTAGAAGCCGCATGACGCCCTTCGGGCGGACCCGCTTGAGGGTGAAGGGCAGGCCGATGGCCTCGGCTACGGCGATGCCTTGCGCCTCCATGCCGACCGCACCGTCGGTGATGACCCACGTCTTGTCGGCGCGGGCTTTGCGGCTCTCGGCGATCAGGGCGGCGGCGCCGTCCACGGCCTCTGGGGACTCGTCCTGAGCGCCGCTAGAATTTTCGGAATGGAAAGCGCTCAATTTCTTTTCGATTCTTTTGCTTAGACGGCCTAAAGTTGCGCAAAGCCGATTAGGGCTCGCGTTTTCGGGGCTCTCCATTCGCCTTCTAGCGCGATGGCCCCGCGAACGTCCAGGGAGCTAAAGGACCCATGCGCAGCGCCCGTCTCGATGCCACCGACTGGCTGATCCTGCGGGAGCTCCAGGCCGATGGGCGTATCACCAATATCGAGCTGGCCCGCAAGGTCGGGATCTCGGCGCCGCCCTGCCTGCGCCGGGTGCGGGCGCTGGAGGAGGCGGGCATCATCGAGGGCTTCACGGCGATCCTCAACGACAAGGCGCTCGGCTTCGATGTTTCGGCTTTCGCCATGATCAAGCTGCACAGCCAGGCGGAGGCCGACCTCATCGCCTTCGAGAAACGGGCGCAAGACTCGCCCATCGTGCGCGACTGCTACATGCTGTCCGGCGAGATCGACTTTCTGCTGCGCTGCGTGGCGCCGGACTTGAGCGCATTTCAGGACTTCATCATTCACGAACTGACGGCGGCGCCCAATGTGGAGAGCGTCAAGACGACGCTCGTCATCCGCGCCTCGAAGCATGCGGCCGGCGTGCCGACGGAACTGGCCGCCGGTGGTAGACCGGCGGGGAAGGCGGGCGAGCGTGCCCGCGGCTGACGGCTAGGCCGAAGTCCATCGTCATGGATCCCACGCCCCCAAACCCCGTGCTCGTCGACGTCTTCAGGGGCGATCTCGTCGAGAGCCGTCACCGTGGCGCCATCGCCGTTGCCGATGCGCAAGGCCGCCTCCTGCTCGCGCTTGGCGATGTGGCGGCGCCGGTCTATCCGCGCTCGGCCGTGAAGCTCATGCAAGCCCTGCCGCTGGTGGAGAGCGGCGCGGCGGATGCCTTCGACCTCAGCGCCGACGAGCTGGCGGTGGCCTGCGCATCCCATAGCGGCGATCGCGTCCATCTCGATGCGGTCAGGAGCCTGCTCGCCAAGGCCGGGCTCGCCGAGCGCGAACTGGCGTGCGGGGCGCATTGGCCCTTGAGCGAGGCGACGATCGCGCGAGCTTCTGCGTGGCGGCCGGCGGCCGCAGGCGATCCACAATAACTGCTCGGGCAAGCATGCCGGGATGCTCGCCGCCGCGTTGCATCTCGGGTTTGACCCGCGCGGCTACGAGAAGCCGGATCATCCGCTCCAGGTGGCGATCGCGCGAATCCTTTCAGACACTTGCGGCGTTGCGTTGGATCCTCGGCGCATGGGCATCGACGGCTGCTCGCTGCCGACTTATCCGCTGCCGCTTCCAGCGCTGGCGCGCGGTTTCGCCCGGCTCGGCACGCGGCGCCGGACTTGCCCCGGAGCGGGCCGCCGCCGCCAAGAGGTTGATGAAAGCCTGTTTTGCCGCGCCGGTTCTGGTCGCCGGTGAAGGGCGCTTCGACACCATCGTGCTGCGCGGGCTGGCGACGTCGGCCTTCACCAAAGGTGGCGCCGAAGGCGTCCACTGCGCGGCGTTGCCGGGGCTCGGTCTCGGCATTGCGCTCAAGATCGACGACGGCGCCAAGCGTGGCGCGGAGCGGGCGTTGAGCGAGCTCCTCGCTGCGCTGCTGCCGAAAGCGCGCACGGTGCTTGCCGATCAGCTCAAGGGTGAGCTCAGGAACTGGCGGGGTCTTGCCGTCGGCCGCGTGGCCGCGGGCGCGGCGCTTCAGCAGGCGCTCAGCTGATCTCGGCGAGATTTCGGCGCGGCTAGCGGGCAACGTTGGCGTAGACGGCGAGGTTGCCATAGGCCTCGGCGCTCTGCTTGGCGAGATCCGGGCCGATGGCCTTCGGACCGTCCATGGCGCGGATGGCGCCATCCTTGGCGTCGGTGATCAGGTTGTCGGTGATCAGCGCCGTCCCGGCGGATGGGCTCACCGAGACGCCGATGCCGATATGGGACTTGCGGATCAGATTGTCGGTGACGCTCACGTCGCGGAGATAGTTGCCCCAGCCGACGAGAATGCCGTAGGCGGGCGCCCCTTCGATGACGTTGTTGCTGACCACGCTGTCGGCCTCCACGCCGATGCCGATGCCACGGCTGTCGACGTCTTTGCGGAGGAAGAGATTGCGGATGACATTGCCTTGCACGACGGCGAGGCGGCCGCCTTGCTTGAAGTTGGTGACGGACACGCCCATGGCCGCGGCGTCGACGATGTTGTTGGCGATGATCGCGCCTTCGAAGGTGTACTCGGCATAGAGCGCGACCTCGCCGAGGCGGGTGCAGGAATTGGCGACCATCTGGCAGTTGGAGCCGGAGTTGGCGCGGATGGCCGAGAAGGCGCAGTCGGCGATGCGGTTCGCATTCACCAGCACAGAGCCGGCGCGGAAGATATTGATACCATTGCCGTTCTGGCCGCTGCCGCCGCTCTTGGCGGCGATGCGCTCGATGCGGTTGCCGGTGACGATGGTGCCGTCCTCGCCGCAGTTCGGAACGCCAAACGAGAATGCCGTTGTCGCCGCAGTCGCGCACATGGTTGTGAGCGATCTCGAGGCCCTTCGCGTCCTCGCTGAACAGCGCGGCCTGCGGCGATATCGCCGATCTCGCAATTGGCGACGCGGCCGGCGACCCGCCGCAGCACGACGCCGCCTCGCTGACTGCCGAGGAAGCGGCAGTCGGAGACGTCGAAATGGGTCGCGTCGGTGGCGATCAGCAGCGCGCCGTCCGGCTCGAGCGCCTTGCCGCCGCCGTCGAGCACGAGACCGGTGAGGCGCACATTGTCGGTGCCCTCGGTGTCGAGGATAGCGCCGCCGGTTGCGTAGCGCAGGATGGTGAGGCCGGGCACGCCTTCGATATGGGTGCCGGATTTGAGGCTGAGCCGCCCGGTCGAATAGGTGCCGGCGGGAAGAAACAGAGGCACGCCGGTTCGCGCGGCGGCATCGGCAGCCTCTTGCAGGGTCGCCGTCTGGTCGATGGCGCCGCCGGCCGGCGCGACGCCATAGGTGCTGAAGGCCTGCGGGGTGTCTGCCTCGCGGGCGGCTGCCGGGCGCGGGCCCGCGGCGCCGGCGAGACCGGCGCCAAGGCCGGCGCCGAGGCCGGCCACGATCAGTTCGCGGCGGCCGAGGGTCATCGCCGTTCTCCGAGACGGTCGGAGCTTTCGCGGGGGCCGGCCGGGCTTTGCGGGCGCTTACCGTATTTTGCGCGGCAGCCGCGCCGAGGACGAAGCGCAGCGTCTCCTGCCCGGCATGGAGCAGCGCGGCTTGTTCGAAGTCGCCGCCTTGGGCCCGCGTCAGGGGCACATGCACGAACAGCGCGTGGCTGTCCTTGCGCTTGCGCCCAGTGAAGCGAGCGATAGTAGAGGAAGTTGCAGAGATAGCGGCCGCAGGAGCGGGAAGCGTTGGCGGCGTGGCCGCTCGCCTCTGAGATGGGCAGCGAGCGAAGTGACGGGCAACGCGGTGTCGAGCCGCGTCTGCCCCGCGGGGAGAGATCGCGCGCGTGTCCGGCAGCGCGCCACAGGCATCGGCGCGGGGCGCGGCGCGATTATGGGCCGAGCGCTCGATGCGCAAACCCTTAGCGGCTCGCGCTGACGCCGAAGTGAATCATAACATGCGGGTTGCACATCGCCGTGCAGGCGCGGCGTGAGCGCGTCGACCGCCTGCCACTCCGTGGGCAGCACCGCCACGTGGAGGTCGCAGTCGAAGGCCGAGCCTTGCCCCGCCAAACATCTCGGCGAGCCAGCCGGACGGGTTCTCAGGCACCCCGGGAAAGGGCCCAAAGCCTGTGAGGAGGACGCGCGGCCTAACCATGTCCCTGGCTTACAAGCGGGTCCGCGCGCGAGGAAAGGGAATTCGCGGGCGTGGTTTACTCGGGCTCTTTGAGCCCCACCAGGCGGCCAAGCTCGTCGGCGGCGGCGGCCGGGGTCAGCGTGCCGGCGCGGACCTTGTCCTCGAGTTCCTGATAGTGGCGGGCGGCGCGACGTCCGCCCTTGAAGGCGGCGAGCAGGCGCTGCTCGAAGATCTCGCGCATCCACGACGTCGCCTGATCGGCGCCGCCGCTCGGCAAGCACGCCGGACTCGGCCAGGCTCGTGTGCCGCTCCTTGATCTTCTCCCATAGCGCGTCGAGCCCGGTATTTTCTTGCGCCGAGAGGGTCAGCACCACCGGCGACCAGGTCGGTGTGGCCGGAGGCAAGAATATGCAGCGCGGTGCGATATTCCGTCGCGGCGCGGTGGGCGCGCTCGACATTGTCGCTGTCGGCCTTGTTGACGGCGATGATGTCGGCGAGCTCGAGCAGCCCGCGCTTGATGCCTTGCAGCTCGTCGCCGGCGCCGGGAATGGCCACCACCACGAACACATCCACCATGTCGGAGACGGCGGTTTCCGACTGGCCGACGCCCACGGTCTCCACCAGCACGATGTCGAAACCGGCGGCTTCGGCGAGCGCGATGGTCTCGCGGGTGGTCTTGGTGACGCCGCCGAGGCTGGACCCGGCAGGCGAAGGCCGGATGAATGCCGCCGGCTCGGTGGCAAGCCGGCCCATGCGGGTCTTGTCGCCGAGGATCGAGCCGCCGGTGCGCGACGAGGTGGGGTCGACGGCGAGCACCGCCACTTTGTGGCCCTCGGCGATGAGATTCATGCCGAGCTGATCGATCAGGGTGGACTTGCCGGCGCCGGGCACGCCGCTGATGCCGATGCGGATGGCCTGGCCGGTAAAGGGCAGCAGCGCTTCGAGAAGTTCTTGCGCGCGCAATCTGATCGTCCGGCTTGGCGCTCTCGACCAGGGTGATGGCGCGGCCTAAGGCCACGCGGTCGCCGGCGCGGATGGCTGTCACCAAATCCCCGAGGCTCTGGGTGGTCTTGCTGCCTGTCATGGCATGCGGGGTAGGGGCAAATTCGCGCCAGCGCAAGCCGGATATGCCCCCCAGCGGCCTCCGCCGCTTTAACCTGCGGTCTGCGGTTGCCGCTCGCTGCGGACCATGCGGATCAGGATGTACATAACGGCAACGGTCGCGGCGTAAGCGAACACCTGAAGCGCCGTCGGCGTGTCGTCATAGCCGACCAGCACATGCAGCATGCGTCCGAGAATGCTCGAATCCGGCAAGAGCCAGGACGTGTCCCACAGCCTGTCGCGGAGCACGGTGACGACCCCCGCCATCTGGAGAAAACGGGCGGCTTCGGCCGCCATGCCGGCGGCGAGCAGCGTGATGAGGACACCGGTCACAGAGAAGATGTAGCGCATCGGCAGCGCGATGAGCCCGAAATAGCTGAGCGCGCTTAAGCGCCGCGCCGGCGGCCAGGCCGAGCAACCCGCCCGTCAGCAGAGAGGCCATGTCGGTCCCCGCCGCCACGATGCCGTAGAGAAACAGGACCACCTCGGAGCCTTCGCGCATCACGGCACGAAGACGACGACGGCGAGGACGGCGAGGGGCTTGCGGCCTTCGCTCACGTCGGTGCCGACCTTCCGCATCTCGGCGGCGAGCTCGCGGCCATGCTCGGCCATCCAGACATTGTGCCAGGTGAGGCTGACCACGGCGATGGCGAGCACCGCAGCGTTGAACAGTTCCTGCCCCGATCCCTGAAGGCCCCGGAGATGACGCCCGCGAAGGCGGCGACGACGCCGGCGCCGAGAATGCCGCAGACGATTCCGAGCAAGACCCACCAGCCGCGCCCCGCGATGCCGCGCGTGGCGGCCAGCACGATGCCGATCACCAGACCGGCTTCGACGACCTCGCGGAAAACGATGACGAGAGCGCCGAGCACTTCGTCTACTCGGCGACGAGAACGCCTTGGGCGGTGTCCTCGTGAAATTCACCGAAGAAGCTGTAGGGTCCGGCGTCGAGCGGCTGGAGCCGGATGATCGCGCTTTGGCCGCCGGCGATGATCTTCTCGACGTCGAGATCGTGGCTTTCGAATTCCTCGGGCGTCGGATCCTCGTTGGTGACCTTCAGGGTCACGGCCTGGTTTGCCGGCACGTGAATCTCGGCGGGGCTGAACTTGTGATCCTTGATGGTGACAGCAATTTCCTTGGCCCGCCTTGGCGACGTCGGCCGCCATGAAGATGGCGGCAAGCAGGGCGAACAGCCCGATCAGCGTGCGCATCGTGCCTCCTATTGTCGACCTAAGTGCTGCCCAGCGCGCGCACCATGGCCAAGGGCTCCGGCGTGCCTGCAAGGCCTAAGCGGAGACGGTTTCCAAAGTAGAACGATTTTAAGCTGAGGTTGCGCGTTAAGCGTACTGATACGAAAGAGGAAAATTCAGTCCTCCCCGCGAAGCGCCGCCACAGGTCTGCGGCGATGGGACGCGCAAGCCGCTACTCGGCGGCGGCCTTGGCGCCGCTGATGCCGAGCTTGCCGAGGATGTCGATGGCCGCGTCGGCGATCGGCGTGCCGGGGCCGAAGATGGCCTTGGCGCCGGCCTCGTAGAGCTCGGCATAATCTTGCGGCGGGATGACGCCGCCGACGACGATCATGATGTCGCCGCGGCCTTGCTCTTCGAGCGCCTCGCGCAGCGCCGGCACCAGGGTCAAATGGCCGGCGGCGAGCGACGACACGCCGAGAATATGCACGTCGTTCTCGACCGCCTGACGGGCGGCCTCCTCGGGCGTCTGGAACAGCGGCCCGATATCGACGTCGAAGCCGAGATCGGCGAAGGCGGACGCGATGACCTTCTGGCCGCGGTCATGGCCGTCCTGGCCCATCTTGGCGACCAGGATGCGCGGCCGGCGGCCATGCTCGGTCTCGAAGCTTTCGATCAGCTCAGCGACGCGGTTCATGTTTCCGTCCTTGCGGCCCATCTCCGCTTTATAGACGCCGGTGATTGCCGAAACGTTGGCCCGGTGGCGGCCATAGACTTTCTCGAGGGCATAGGAAATCTCGCCGACGGTCGCCATGGCGCGGGCGGCCGCGACGGCGCCCTCGAGCAGATTTCCTTTGCCTGTCTCAGCGCTTTCGGTCAGCGCGTCAAGAGCGCGGGTGACGGCCTCCTGGTCGCGCTCGGCCTTGAGCCGCGCCAGCTTGTCGAGCTGCTGGCGGCGCACGGAGCGGTTGTCGACTTTCAGGATGGCGATGTCGGCCTCGCTGTCGGGCCGGTATTTGTTCAAGCCGACGATCGTCTGGCGGCCGGAATCGATGCGGCCTTGGGTGGCGGTCGCCGCCTGCTCGATCATGCGCTTGGGGATGCCGGCCTCGATGGCCTTGGCCATGCCGCCGAATTTCTCGACCTCCGTCGATATGCTGCATGGCGCGGGCGGCGAGATCGTAGGTCAGGCGCTCCACGTAGAAGCTGCCGCCCCAGGGATCGATGATGCTTGTGGTGCCGCTCTCCTGCTGCAGCATGAGCTGGGTGTTGCGGGCGATGCGCGCGGAGAAATCCGTCGGCAAGGCCAGCGCCTCGTCGAGCGCGTTGGTGTGCAGCGACTGGGTATGGCCTTGCGTCGACGCCATGGCCTCGACGCAGGTGCGCACCACGTTGTTGAACACGTCCTGGGCGGCGAGGCTCCAGCCGCTCGTCTGGCAATGGGTCCGCAGCGCCAGCGATTTCGGGATCCTTGGGCTTGAACTCGTCCATCATGAGTTTCGCCCACAGCACGCGCGCGGCGCGCATCTTGGCGATCTCCATGAAGAAGTTCATGCCGGTCGCCCAGAAGAAGGACAGGCGCGGGGCGAACGCATCGACATCGAGACCCGAAGCGATGGCGGCGCGCACATATTCGATGCCGTCGGCGAGCGTGTAGGCGAGCTCGAGGTCGGCCGTCGCACCGGCTTCCTGCATGTGATAGCCGGAGATCGAGATCGAGTTGAAGCGCGGCATCTCCTTCGACGTGTAGCCGATGATGTCGGAGACGATGCGCATCGAGGGTCGCGGGCGGATAGATATAGGTGTTCCGCACCATGAACTCTTTGAGGATGTCGTTCTGGATCGTGCCCGAGAGCTTGTCGTGCGGCACGCCCTGTTCCTCGCCGGCAGCAATGAACAGCGCCAGCACCGGCAGCACCGCGCCGTTCATGGTCATCGACACCGACACCTGATCGAGCGGGATGTGATCGAACAGGGTGCGCATGTCGTAGATGGAGTCGATGGCGACGCCCGCCATGCCGACATCGCCGGTCACGCGCGGATGATCGCTGTCGTAGCCGCGATGGGTGGCGAGATCGAAGGCGATGGACACGCCTTGCTGACCGGCGGCGAGGTTGCGCCGATAGAACGCGTTGGAATCCTCGGCGGTCGAGAAGCCGGAATATTGGCGAACGGTCCACGGCCGCTGCACATACATGGTGGGGTAGGGGCCGCGCAGATAGGGCGCGACGCCGGGAAGCCCATCGAGGAAGTCGAGGCCTTGCAGATCGTCGGCGCCGTAGACCGGCTTCACCGCGATGCCTTCCGGCGTCTCCCAAACAGGCGTCTCGGTCGCCAGCGCCGGCTCGCGCGGCTCCTGGAACGCGACATCCGAGAATTTCGGAATTCCAGTCACTTGTCGTTCCCCTTCAGGCCCAAGCGTAGCATGGGCGTCGTTCAGCATGGCCAGCATGTCGCCGCCGGCAAAAACGAAAGCTTCGACGCCGGCCGATTTCAGCTCGGCCTCCAGATCGCCCGGCTTGCCGGCCAGATAGATGATGCTTGGCGCCGGCTTGCTGCGAGCGCCTTCGCCGCCTTGGCGCCTTCGGCGGCGTAGACCTTGTCGGAGGAGCACAGGCAGGCGAGTGTCTGCGCCCGACGCCTTGAAGCCCTTCACCATGTCGTCGAGGCTTTGCGCGCCTTCGGTCGCGATCGCCGCGATGCCGCCCGCCTCGAACAGGCTCTTGGCGAAGCTCGCGCGCGCGTTGAAGTCGGCCGCCTTGCCGAGGCAGGCGAGGAAGATCTTGCGGCCGCGCGCCGTGCTCGGCGAGATAGCGTATCGCTGCGGTCGCGCAATGCCTCGAATGGTTCGGCCAGGCGCATGGGCCGCAAGGGCTCCGGCGCTCTGTTCGCCCGGGGTATCGCAGGCGACTGGAGGGGCTTGCATCGAGCACCGTGACCGGTTCCTCGGCGAGATCGGGGAAATCGCTGGTGCCGACGAGCGAGTCCTTGCGGCGCGCGACCGCGGCTTCTCGCGCGCCTCACGCACCTTGGCGACCTCGCCTTGAATGAGCCCGGCGCGCAGCGCCTCAGCCGGGCCGCCCGCCTTCTCGATCTCTTGGAAGAGCGCCCAGGCAGCGGTGCAAAGCTCGTCGGTCAGCGCCTCGATGGCGCCGGAGCCCGCGGCGGGATCGGCGACGCGATAGAGATTCGACTCCTCGAGAAGAATGGTCTGGGTGTTGCGGGCGATGCGCCGGGCGAACGCGTCAGGCAGACCGAGGGCGGCGCTGAACGGCAGCACGGTCACCGCATTGGCGCCGCCGATCGCGGCGGCGAAGGCCGCGATGGTGCCGCGCACGATATTTCCGTGCGGATCGCGCTTGGTCATCATGCGCCAGGCCGTCTCGGCGGTGACGAAGGCCGCCTCCGGTTCGAGCCCGCAGGCTTCCTCCACGCGCGACCACAGCTTCCGAAGCGCGCGGAATTTGGCGATGGTGAGGAATTGGTTCTGGTCGGCGGCGAGGCGGAAGAAGACCAGACGCCGCGCCTCGTCGAGCGGGATGCCGCCCTGCCTCCAAGGCGCGGACATAGGCCAGCGCCGTCGACAGAGCGAAGGCGAGCTCTTGTGCTTCCGAGCCGCCGGCAGCGTGGATCGGGCCTGCCATCGCCGACGGCGAAAGGTCCGGCGAAGCCTTGGCTCTTCATCTCGGCCGACGAGGCTCGCAAAGACCGGCGCCATGTCGGGCCACACGACGTTGTTCCAGCCATTGACGGCAAGCACGCCGATCGGATCGAAGCCGAAGCGGATGTTCACGTCTTTTGGCGCGAGCCCGCTCTGCTGCACGAGATTGGCGAGCATGAGGGCCGCATCCTTGCAGAGCGGGCCAAGCTGCAACTCGACGTGGATGCCCCAGTCGAGATGGACGTCCTTGAGCGCGCTTTCGAGGACGGCCTCCGACGGCGGAAGGCCATAGCCGTAGTCGCCGACGGATCCCTGGAACACCAGGCTGAGACTATTCGCGCCGTTGTTCAGGTCTTCGAGGATTTGCGCGTTGGCCGTGGCGCCGTCGGCAATCTCGATGCGCTGCATGACCTCCCATGGCGTGCCCGGCGCCCGTCCAGGGACGAGCGTCGGCATCCTTCGCCGGGCTGTAGAGCGGCTCGATCGGCGATGCCGTCATAGCTTTTCGATTCGAGCGAGGCGAAGGGAGCGCCTTTCAGCGCCTTTTCCACGAGCGCCTTCCACTCCGCCTTGTCGGCGGCCGGAAAGTCTCGGGCCAGGGGGAGTTCAGCCATTTTCATCAAAGCTCTAAGTGTTTCTGGTTTTTCTCCTAGCAGAAGCGCGCGCGGCACGAAACCCGTGCGAATGTCGATGCTCTGCTGCGAGCATAGGCCGATGCTTGGCTTGCAGGCTTGTGCACCCGCTAGAGTGCCGCCCAAGGCAAGCGACGAGGAGACGGGGATGACAGGCGGCGCCACGAAGACGGACGCCAAAAGACGAGCACGCCCAAGAAAGCGCACCCAGGAAAAGCCGGGCGAAGGCCAAGAGCTGCCGCCGATCCGGCGGAAACCGTGGTCAAATTGGACCCGGAGCAGCTTCCGGCTGGAAGCGTCTATATCGGCCAGAGCGTCAAGCCCGAGTTCATTCTGCTGCGGCTCGCCAACCGCCATGGGCTGATCACCGGCGCCACAGGCACCGGCAAGACCGTGACCCTGCAAGGCTTGGCCGAGGCCTTCTCCGACCAAGGCGTGCCGGTGTTTTGCGCCGACGTGAAGGGCGATTTGTCCGGCGTGGCCGAGAAGGGCGTCGCCAAGGGCTGGATCGAGGAGCGTGCCAAGCTGATCGGCTATGAGGTCGATTTCCAGGCCTATCCCGTCATCTTCTGGGATCTGTTCGGCGAGCAGGGGCACCCGATCCGCACCACGATCACGGAGCTGGGGCCGCTGCTGCTGGCGCGGCTGATGGATCTGAGCGAAGCGCAAGAGGGCGTGCTCAATATCGCCTTCAAGATCGCCGACGAGGAGAAGCTGCCGCTGCTCGATCTCAAGGATCTGCAATCCCTGCTGCGAAGATCTGGCCGCGCGTGCCGACACGCTCACCACCAAATACGGCAATATCACCAAGGCCGTCGGTCGGCTCGATCCAGCGCTCGCTTCTGGTGCTCGAGCAGCAGGGCGGCAGGCATCTGTTCGGCGAGCCAGCCTTGAAGATCGACGATCTGATGCGGGTGGCGCGCGACGGGCGCGGCTATATCAGCGTGCTCGCCGCGGACAAGCTGATGGAGAGCCCGCGGCTCTACGCGACCTTCCTGCTGTTCCTGCTGTCGGAGATGTTCGAGGAATTGCCTGAGGTGGGCGATCCCGACAAGCCGAAGCTCGTGTTCTTCTTCGACGAGGCGCATCTTGCTGTTCCGCGATGCGCCCAAGGCGCTGCTGGAGAAGGTCGAGCAGGTGGTGCGCCTGATCCGCTCCAAGGGCGTCGGCGTCTATTTCGTGACGCAGAACCCGATCGACGTGCCCGACACCGTGTCGCGCCAGCTCGGCAACCGGGTGCAGCACGCGCTTGCGCGCGTTCTCGCCGCTCGAGCAAAAGGCGGTGAAGGCGGCGGCCACGACCTTCCGCGCCAATCCCGCTTTCGACACCGAAAAGACCATCATGGAGCTCGGCATCGGCGAGGCGCTGGTATCGACGCTCGATCCGAAGGGCCAGCCGACCATGGTCGAGCGGACCTTGGTGAAGCCGCCGAATGCGCGGGTCGGGCCGATCACCGCTGCCGAGCGCAAGGCCGATCATCGCCGCGAGCCCGGTCGCGGGCGAGTATGAAGAGGCTTGATCGACCGCAAGTCGGCCTACGAGATATTGCAGAAGCGCACGGAGAGCGCGCGCCGAGGCGGAGACGGACGAAGCCGAGGAGAAGGCCGCCAAGAAGACATCGGCGGCGGATCGCGCAGCGACGGCTTCTGGACGAGCCTCGGCAAGGCGATCGTCCGGTCCGCCGTGCCCATGGCTACCCGGGTGCTAGAGGACGCCATCAAGCGCGGCACGCTCGGCGGCATCCAGCGGCGGCGCTAGGTCACAACCGCAGGCGCGATTTCCTGTGCTATCACGCGCGCCCATGCTGACACTCGATTCCATATCCTTGCGCCTGGGCGGCCATCTCATCCTCGACAAGGCGTCCGCCGCCCTGCCGCCGAAGGCGCGCGTGGGGCTGGTGGGGCGCAACGGCGCGGGCAAATCGACGCTGCTGAAGCTCATCGCCGGGGTCTACGAGGCGGACGACGGCAAGATCGAGGCGCCGGCGGGGATCCGCATCGGCTATGTGGCGCAAGAAGCGCCGGGCGGCTCCGCGACCCCGTTCGAGACCGTGCTCGCCGCCGATACCGAGCGCGACGCGCTGCTGAGCGAGGCCGACCACGCCATGGACCCCCATCGCATTGCCGAGATCCATGAGCGGCTCAACACCATCGACGCCCATGGCGCGCCGGCGCGGGCCTCGCGCATTCTCGCCGGCCTCGGGTTTCCCGGAAGACGCCCAGCATCAGCCGCTCGCACCTTCTCCGGCGGCTGGCGCATGCGCGTGGCGCTCGCTGCGCTCCTGTTCTCCGAGCCCGATCTGCTGCTGCTCGACGAGCCGTCCAACCATCTCGATCTGGAGGCGGCGCTGTGGCTCGAATCCTTCCTCAAGTCCTATCGCCAGAGCCTGATCGTGGTGAGCCACGAGCGCGATCTGCTGAACAACGTGGTCGACTACATCGTCCATGTGGATGGCGGCAAGACGACCCTCTATACCGGCAATTACGAGCAATATGAGCGGCAGCGGCGCGAGCGCGAGGCGCAGACGGAAGCCGCGCGCGCGAGCCAAGAGGCCAAGCGCAAGAAGCTGCAAAGCTATGTGGATCGCTGGCGCTACAAGGCCCATACCGCGCGCCAGGCGCAGAGCCGGATGAAAGCGCTGGAGCGCATGGAGCCGATCGCCGATGCGGCCGGCGATGCGACACTCGTGTTCGACTTCCCGAGCCCCAAGGGCCTGCGCCCGCCTCTGGTCGTGCTGGACGACGCTTCCGTCGGCTATGCGCCCGGCACGCCGGTGCTGTCGGGCTTGAACTTGCGCATCGATCCGGACGACCGCATCGCGCTCGTCGGCCGCAACGGCAACGGCAAGACGACCCTGGCGCGGCTCATCGCCGGGCAGCTCACGCCGATGGCGGGTCAGCTCGCCGCCAGCGGCAAGCTGACGGTCGGCTATTTCGCCCAGCATCAGATCGAGGAGCTGGTCGCCGACGATACGCCGCTCAACCATATGGAGCGTCTTGTTGCCGGGCGCGCGGCAAGGCGAGGTGCGGGGCCATCTCGGCCGCTTCGGCTTCTCCGGCGAGAAGGCGATGGTACCGGTGGGCCAGCTTTCCGGCGGCGAGCGCGCGCGGCTGTCGCTGGCGCTGATCACGCGGGACGCGCCGCATATCCTGATCCTCGACGAGCCCACCAACCATCTCGACGTGGAGGCGCGCGAGGCGCTGGTCCAGGCGCTCGCGGCGTTCGGCGGGGCAGTGGTCGTGGTCAGCCATGACCGCCATCTCCTCGGGCTGATCGCCGACCGGCTGGTGCTTGTCGCCGACGGCACGGCGCAAGAGTTCGACGGCAGCCTCGACGACTATCGCGATCAGGTGCTGGGCATGGGCGCGGCGAAAGGCGGCAACGGACAGGGTTCCGGAAAGAAGGTCAGCCGCAAGGATGAGCGGCGCATGGCGGCACAAGGCCGGGAGCGCACGAAATCGCTTGCGCAAGGCCGTGGTTCAGGCCGAGGCCGAGGTGAAGCGGATTTTGCAGAAACGTGACGAGATTGACGGGATGCTCGCGTCCGGCGGAGAGGGTTCTATCTGCCAGCGATCTCATGAAGAAGCGCGGCGAGGTCGAGCGCACGCTCGCCGATGCCGAGAAGCGCTGGCTGGAAGCGAGCGAGGTCGTGGAGCAGGCCGGTGAGGAAGCCCTCGCCGCCAATTGATCTCAAGGCCGCTCCAAATGCAAAACGGGCGACCGCTGGGGCCGCCCGTTGAAATTCGTCTATAGCAGCGCGGCTACTTGCTGGGCGCTTGCGCGTACATCTGCTCGACATGCTCCCAGTTGATGAGATTGTCGAACCAGGCTTCGAGATATTTCGGCCGCGCGTTGCGATAGTCGATGTAATAGGAGTGCTCCCACACATCACAGCCGAGCAGCGGCCAGCCGCCATGCACCAGCGGGTTCTCGCCGTTCGGCGTCTTGGTTACTGCGAGCTTGCCGTCCTTGAGAGTGAGCCAGCACCAGCCCGAGCCGAACTGCGTCATGCCGGCATCGATGAAGTCCTTGCGGAACTTGTCGAAGCCGCCGAGGTCGCGGTCGATCATGGCAAGGATCGCACCAGGCACCTTCTTGCCGCCGCCGTCCTTCTTCATCCACGGCCAGAACTGGATGTGATTGAAGTCCTGGGCGGCGTTGTTGAAGATGCCGGCGTTCTTGCCGAAGCTCTCCTTGACGACCGTCTCGAGGTCCTTGCCCTCGAATTCCGTGCCGCCAATGAGATCGTTCAGCTTGTCCACATAGGCCTTGTGGTGCTTGTCGTGGTGATACTCGAGCGTCTCGGCCGACATATAGGGCTGAAGCGCGTCGTAGGCGTAGGGCAGGGGGGGAAGTTCGAATGCCACGGTAGGTCTCCGACTTGAATGCATGAAGTTGGGAAAGTCTGCCGAAAGCTAAAGGTTCCATCGGGGCGAGGCAAGCCGAGCTACGGGGCTTGCGACAAATGAACAAAGCGGGCGTGGTTTCCAGAGCTGGCCGCGCGTCTTGCTTTCGGAAACTGAATACGGCGCGCGAAAATATTGCGCCCGCACCCGTGACGGCAGCATGAAGGGTCGGAAAACTTTGAGTTAAGTCGGGGGGAGGGGGTGGACGCGGAGCCCCTGAACTCCGCGCCCGGTGCCGAGGAAGGTTTAGCTTCATCAGGTACAGGGATCTGACGCCTCGGACATTGCGGGTTCCCGCCTGAACCCAGCATGAACCGAAGTTGCAGGCGCCGTTCAGAAACCCGCTACTTGATGAGCGACTGAAGCTCTTTGAATTCGGGCGTGCCCGAGCGTTCCATCCACTCGAACAGCACCATCTCGCTGTCGACCACGTCGACACTCGCCTTCTGCAGGCGGGTCAGCGCGAGCCTGTAGCTAGACTTGGCGCGCGAGCCGACGGCGTCGGCGACGACGAAGGACTCAAAGCCCTGGCCTTCCAGATCGATGGCGGTCTGCGTCACGCAAACGTGGGCCTCGATCCCGGCGATCACCACCTGGCGCCCGGCCCTGGCGGCGAAGCTCGTGGAGCCTGTCGCGCAGCCTGTCGTTGCGGAGGCAGGAGAATTCCACCTTGTCGATGACTTGCCCATCATTGGCGAAGGCGTCGCGGATCGAATCATGGGTCGGACCCAGCCCTTGCGGATATTGCTCCGAAATGGTGATCGGCACGCCGAGCGTGCGGGCCGCGCGCACCAGCCGCACGCAGCGGTCGACGACGCGATCCTTGCCGGAAATGGCGCTCAGGAGCTTGTCCTGAACGTCGACGATGAGGAGTTGGGACTTGTCGCGGGAGAGCAGCATGGGCGCACTCTTGCACAAATGGCGCGCGCCCGCCTAGGGGCAGAGGGTCAGCTGAAGCCGGCAACCTTGAGCGCGAAGGCGTAGGAGACCGCAACTTCCTTCAGCCGCTCGAAGCGGCCTGACGCGCCCGCATGGCCCGCCTCCATATTGGTGCGCAGAAGGAGGAGATTGTCGCCGGTGTCGAGCTCCCGCAGCTTCGCCATCCATTTGGCCGGCTCCCAATAAGTCACGCGCGGATCGGTGAGCCCGGCGAGCGCGATGATGTGCGGATGGTGTTGCGCGCGCACATTGTCGTAGGGCGAGTAGCCGGCGATGGTGCGATAGTCCTTCTCGCTCTCGATGGGGTTGCCCCATTCCGGCCATTCTGGCGGGGTGAGCGGCAGGCTCGCATCGAGCATGGTGGTCAGCACGTCGACGAACGGCACCTCGGCGATGACACCGAGAAACAGATCCGGCGCCATGTTGGCGATGGCGCCCATTAGCATGCCGCCGGCGCTTCCTCCGTGGGCGACGATGCGGCCTTTCGCGGTGAAGTTCTCTGCAGCCAGATACTCGCTGGCGGCGATGAAGTCGGTGAACGTGTTCGTCTTCTTCTCGCGCTTGCCGTCCTTGTACCAGCGATAGCCCTTCTCCTTGCCGCCGCGCACATGGGCGATGGCGTAGACGAAGCCGCGATCGACGAGGCTGAGCGCGGTGGTCGAGAAGCCGGCCGGCATGGTCATGCCATAGGCGCCGTAGCCATAAAGAAGGAGCGGGGCCGTCCCGTCGAGCTTCGTCTCCTTCCGGTAGAGCAGCGACACGGGCACCGTCTCGCCGTCCTTCGCCGGCGCCATGACGCGGCGCGTGACATAAAGAGACGGATCGTGGCCGCTGGGGATCTCTTGCGTCTTGCGCAAGGTCCGTTCCCGGGTCGCCATGTCGTAGTCGAAGACTTGCGCCGGCGTGGTCATGGACGAATAGGTGAAGCGCAACGTGCTGGTGTCGTATTCGTAGCCGTGGGAGATGCCGAGCGCAGTAGGCCTCCTCGGCGAAGGCGATCTCGTGCTCCTCGCCGTCGGCGAAGCGGCGCACCACGATGCGCGGCAGGCCGTCCTCCCGCTCCAGCCGCACGAGAAAATCCTTATAGGCGACGACGTCGAGGATGAGCCGGCCCGGACGGTGCGGCTCGATCTCGCGCCAGTTCTCCGGCGCCGGATCGTCGGCGGGCGCCTCGACGATGCGGTAATCCTCCGCGCCGCCGGAATTGGTGAGGATGATCAGGCGCCCGTCATGATGATCCACCGAGTAGTCGTGCTCGGGCTCGCGCGGCGCGATGAGGCGCGGCGGCGCGGACTGGATCGCGTGGCGTCGATCAGGCTGACTTCCGCCGTCTCGTGGTCGTGCACGCCGAACAGGAGAAAGCGCTCGTCCTGGGTGGCTGCCGATCTCGAGGAAATAGCCGGGATCGTCCTGCTCGTGGATGAGGGCGTCGGCAGTTCCCGCGCCGATGGTGTGGCTGAACAGACGGCGGGGGCGATGCTCCTCGTCGAGCCAGATATAGAGCAGCGTCTTGCTGTCGGCGGCCCATTGCAGGGAGCCGTTATTGTCGGCGATCTCGGCTATCGACGAGCTTGCCGGTGTCCGTCTCGATGATGTTGACCGTGTAGAACTCCGATCCCTTGGTATCGACCGCATAGGCGACCAGGCGGTGATCGGGGCTGTGGGCGACATTGGCGATGCGGAAATAGGCGTGCGGCTTGGCGAGCGCGTTGCCGTCGATCAGGATCTGCTCGCCGCCGCCGTCGCGGGGTTTGCGGCAAAACAGCGGATGCTGGCCGCCGACCTCGTAGCGCGTGTAATAGGAAAAGGCGCCGTCCGGCGCGGGTACGCTCGAATCGTCTTCCTTGATACGGCCCTTCATCTCGGCGAACAGCGTCTCTTGCAGCGCCTCGGTGTCGGCCATCACCGTCTTGGTGTAGGCGTTCTCCGCCTCGAGATGGTCGCGGATCTCCTTATCGAGCACGCTCGGATCGCGCATCACCGCCTGCCAATTGTCGGCCCGCAGCCAGGCGTAGTCGTCCACGCGCGTCGATGCCGTGATGGGTCGAGGCCTGCGGACGGCGGGCGGCGCGCGGAGCGCGCGCGCGGAGAAGCTTTCCACTCATGCTTTGGGACTTTTGCCTTTGAGGGTCTAGGCGCCGGAGCGCCTAGACGTCGGGGTTGCCGCCGGCCGCGTCAGTGTCGAGATTGAGCGCGCAGCCGTTGATGCAGTAGCGCATGCCGCTCTCACCGGGCCCGTCCGGGAAGACGTGCCCGAGATGCGCGTCACAATTGGCACATCGCACCTCAATCCGCCGCATGCCGTAGGAGGTATCCTCGTGGGTCGTGACCTTACCTTCGATGGCGGGGTCCGTGAAGCTCGGCCAGCCGGTGCCGGAATCGAACTTGGTGTCCGGAGCTGAACAGCGGCGCGTCGCAGCAGACGCAGCGATACATGCCGTCGCGCTTCTCGGTGTGGTAGGGGTGGCTGAACGCCCGCTCGGTGCCGTGCTCGCGGGTGACGTGAAACGCCTCCGGCGACAGCTTCTCGCGCCACTCCGTCTTCGAGGCGGCCGTCTCCTTGTCTTCGGTTTTGCTCATGGTCGGAACACTTTCATTGCCATCTACGTTTGTTGCTTGAGAATATAGGTCCTGCAAAGCTCGGGCTGCAGAGGTCTGATGGCGCTCTCACGCAAGCTTGATTGACCTGAGCCCTATATCTCGCCGGAGGGGAAGCGAGAGTTCGAGTTTTCAACTAATTCTACCAACGAAGTTCCGACGGATAGCAGAGAAAGTCTCTGTGCATCCAGTTGCGTTGGATGGCAACCAGTGTTCGCCAGAAGAGATGCGTTGCGATTTTGTCGAGAAGTGCTATAGAGGGCAAATCAGCCAAGCATGTTTGAGCGGCGAATATTCTGTAGTTGCGTAACATTGTAGTTTCTCGTCACAAAAACGGCGTAATCTGGTGACTCTAAAGAGTCCCGTGGGCCCCGCGCATGAGTCGAATCGGGGAGTGGGCAGGATCAAGGAGCCAATTAATGGACGCGAATCTGGAGAAGAACGAGCTCGTTGAGCTGACCGCTGAGATCGTCTCTGCCTATGTCAGCAACAACACGGTTGTGGCGACGGACCTGCCTGCCGTCATCCACAATGTGTTCGATGCTTTGAGCAAAGCCTCCAGCGCATCTGGCATTCCCGTCAAGGAAGAATTGAAGCCCGCGGTTGCCGCTGAAGAAGTCGGTCACGCCCGAGTACATCATCTGCCTCGAGGACGGGAAGAAGTTCAAGTCGCTGAAGCGGCATCTGCGCACCCATTACGACCTGTCTCCGGAAGAATATCGGGAGAAATGGGGATTACCCCATGATTACCCGATGGTGGCGCCGAACTACGCCGCCGCCCGCTCGGATCTCGCCAAGCGCATGGGGCTCGGCCAACGGCGCAAATAAGCGCGCGCGTTTTGGCGGCAGTTCCGCGGGAATTGCGCAGGGTTTGGAGCGTGTCTCGGTGCCTTTGACTACGGCCCGCCGGCCGGGCGAGACGCGCAAGATCGGGTGCCTCTCTGAAAGCTCACCACAAGCCTTTGTGACTCCTAGAGAATCTGCTCTCCCCGCTTGCATGTGACAGGCGAACTCCACATAGTCGGGGGGCAGCGATTCGCGAGGCCGAACGGCCCTCGCAGCAGGGGGGATCAGCATGCCGGCCGGACGCACCTTTCGGACCCAATTGGTGACGCAAGGACAGCGCGAGCTCTTCGATTATTGGCTCGAATCGGCCGGTCAGCGGCCCATGCCGGCGCGCTCCGATCTCGATCCGCTGAAAGTCCCGCGGCTGCTGCCCCATCTCGGACTGATCGATCTCAGGGAGGGCGTGAGCCGGGGTCTGTTCCGCCTGGCCGGGACGCGGTTGCACGACATTTATGGTCAAGAGATCACCGGCAAGCGCATCGACGAGGTGTTTTCCGGCGCGTGCGCGGCCTATTGGCGCCGTATCCATCAGCGTGTCGCGGAGGCGGGGAAGCCGGCCCATGGCGTCGTTCGCGGGCCGGTGGAAGGACGCGACCACGTGGTTTTGTTTTGGCTGCGGTTGCCGCTTTCAGAAGACGGCGGCCAGGTCGACAGGATCCTCTGCCACGACGTCGCCGGCCCCAGCGAGCCAGACGCAGCGGCCGAGTTTACGCTCTACCATTATCCCCGCGCCTCAGCCTCAGCCGTTGCCGCTGTCACGGGGCGTGCAATATGGCTGAGTTTCGGTCGTTCCCAGATTAAGTTTCGCCAGCTCTCCCTTATAGGCGCTCAGCAGACCGAGATGCCGGTTCAAGTCGTAGCTCCAATGGTTGGCGCGGGCGCGGCGTCGTTCGGCCCGTAGCGCCCGGCGCAATTTCGCCAGCACGCGCTGTCCCCCTTCGGGTGTTCGGTCCTCGATCTCGTACGGCCAGAGCGCCAGCAATCGCGGCAAATCGCGCGACCGGACATAGGCCGCGGCGCCAGCCGCCGCCATGGGGCCAAAAATGCGTTTGGCGGGCGATCCTGCGCGCGACGCGCGGGGTCCCTGCTGGCGGCGGCGATCTTCTCCTGACATCTACGCGCCTCCTGACTTTCGAGGCGTTGAGCATGCACCCGCCGGGAGGGTCCGGGCATTGGCCGGGGATTGGTCGAGCGTCGACCTCAGTTATCCCCGGCTGTCCGTTCTCTCTTACAGTGTGATAGGACATTATTCCTATCAACTTCAGGGAGCGCGATGATGAGTGCGGTGCGAGTGGACGAGGGGGGCAGCGCGAGGGAACGGCCAGCCGTAGGGCTTAGCGGACCCGCGCAGGTGCGCCGGGCGATCGATCCCGCCGTGGCTGCGGTGTTTGATGTCGACGTCCACGATCTCGGTGCACCGACAAGGCGGTCACCGCGCGCGGCCTTCGCGCGGCAAGTTGCCATGTATCTTGCCCATGTCGTGTGCGGCCTCAGCCTGACCGAGGTCGGCGTTCTGTTTGCGCGGGACAGGACCACGGTCGCCCATGCCTGTGAGGTGGTCGAGGATCGGCGTGACGATCCCGAACTCGATGGCCGGCTGGACCATCTCGAGCGCGCTGTGGCGTCACTCATCGACGCTCTGGCTTGGTGCCGGGGACGCCGATGAGACGCTCTCAGGCCCGTGGTGGGCAGGGCCGTGTCAACCAAGTCCGCGCTAATCCCGCGAGCATGAGACAGGCCACCGAGATCCGGCGGTTGCTCGTTCGGCTCGCCGCGGGCTGGGTCCTGGGACGCGACGACGAGGGTGGCTTTCGGCTCCAGGAGCATGACGCGTGTGGCGGTCCACCCATGGCCGTGGCGCGACGGGTGATTGAAGCCTGCCTGGCGGAAGACTGGCTCGAATGGCAGGATGATCGTCTGGTGCTCTCCGAGGCGGCGCGGTCCAGGCTTCGCCGCAGCGGAACCGACATCGACGCCTTCCGCCAGCAGCATCAGCTGAGAGTTTTCGCGGACCGCGAGATCAACGGCGTCCGCCGTCAAGTGACGGTGAACGAGGCCGAAAGCCCGCTCGGTTGGCTTAGGAGCCGCAAGGACCGGAACGGCAGGGCGCTGATCGATGAGGCGCAATACGAGGCCGGGGAACGCCTGCGCGCGGATTATTGGTTCGCGCATATGAGCCCAAAGATCACGGCGAACTGGTCAGCGATGGCGCCGGCGGAGCGGTCGCGGCGTGGCGCGCCGTCAAACGCGGCGGCGCTGCGCGACGAGGTTCTGGCCGCTAAGGAGCGGGTGATGCGCGCGCTCATGGCCGTCGGTCCGGAGACTTCCGGCGTGCTGGTCGATATTTGTTGCGAGCTGAAGGGACTCGAAGAGGCGGAGAAAGCCAGTGGCTGGCCACAACGTGCCGGCAAGGTCGTGTTGCAGATCGCCTTGACCCGTCTGGCCAAGCATTACGGTCTCATCGCTCGAAGAGAGGGCCGATCGGCGAGGGCGGGGCATTCGCCATTGGGGTGAGGCCGATTATCGGCCGAGCCTCGATAGTTGGCAGCGCGGGGACCAGCCATCTGGTGATAAGGACGCTTAGCGCGCGGCCGCTTTGGCAGCCTCGGCGTCGCTCCGAATGCGCGTCACCATGGCCATGAGGCCATTCGAGCGCTGCGGGGTCAAATGTTCATTGAGATGCAGTTCGCCCAGCGTCTGGCGCGCGTCCACGCTCAAGATCTCGTCGGCCGTCTTGCCTGAATAGATCGAGAATAGGATCGCGACGAGCCCGCGCACGATATGGGCGTCGCTATCGCCGATGAAAGTGAGACGAGGGGGGCTGCCGGGTTCGACCGTTGTCGAAAGCCAGACTTGGCTTACACAGCCTTGCACCTTGTTCGCGGCGTTCCGCTCCTCTTCCGGAAGGGGCGCCAGCTTCCGTCCGAGCTCGATGACGTAGCGGTAGCGGTCCTCCCAGTCATCGAGAAGCTCGAAGTCGGCAAGGATCTCCTCGAAGCTCGTCGAGCCTGAACTGGTCAGTGTGTCCATGCACTCAGTATAGAGGGCAATGGCATCAGCCGCGACGGGTCTGCGTCAAAAAAGGATAGGGCGCGCAGTTTGGGAGGGAAAGGGCAGAAACCTTCCCAAGTTGCGCGCCCTGTTGGCAGGCGGGGGACTGCCAAAAATTGAGTTTAATGCTGATCGCGCTCGGTCAATTAGACGCCCGGTCCACCCCAGGCCGCTTCACGGTCCTCGGGGCTAAGCGTGTCCTGGGTCGCGGTCGTGTCCCAAGTTGTGGGCTCGAGCGGCACGGCTGCCGGCACGGGCATGATGCCCGGGTCGCCAGGCATGGCCACGGGGCTAGGCATGCCAGCGCCGGAGGTCGCGCTATCGGCGAAGGCCGCGGTCTGGTCCTCCACGAGGCCCATCAGCATGCCAGCGCCGTATTGTGCCTTCTGAACCAGTACCGCAAAAGCCTCTTGGCTCGTGGCGCAAGTCTGCGGATTGCGGTCACAAAAGCCGGCCACGTCGTTTACCGCCGTCTGGGCGGTGCCATAGATCTGGTTCTGCTGGTCCTTGTCGGTCGGGAGCAGCAAGACAAGGACCACTAGCCAAAAGGCAGTCCTGATAAGAAACATCATCGATTTGCCCTCTCTGTTACCTGCGACTTAATTTGCCGCATCTAATCCCTGCATTCCCCTGCAGCTCGCAACAATATAGCTCAAAGAACATAAGGCAGCTTCACTTTGATCAGTAAAATTTGAATCGAAAATTTCATTCGATTCCCGCCAGAACACGATTATAACTTTTATAATACTCACTTCAGATTTCTTGTTGTTTTGGATCGGATTTGTCTAAAGTTTGAAACAAACAACAAAGATCATGCCGGTAACCCCCGGGATTCCGCCCCGTCAGCGCGTCCCAGTCCGCTGACCCTCCCGTTCCCGGCCTGAAGCGCGCGGCGCCTTATGCTTTCCTTAAGCGCGGCTGCCAATAATCCGGGTTCAAGTTAGTCGGGGACGCAGCGGGAAAATGCCCGCTCCGAGGTGCGTGTGTTCGGTAATGAAAGTGTACGGGGGCTGGGAGCCTATTTTGGCTCGCTGGTCCACGATTCGGCGCGGGGGGATGCGTTAACCCTCGCGCGCCATCAATCCTTCATCGCCTCGCGCCTGCTCGGCGGCCTCCTCGCGCTGTGCGTTTTTCCCGTCTATCTCGTGGTGGGCGGCAAACCATCGCTGCTCGACGCGGCCGCGTTTCTCTGGCTGTTGTCCCCCATTGCCATCGCCGTATTTCTGTCGCGAACCGGCAAGTTCGCCGCGGCGCATCTGATCTCAGCAGCCAATTTCGCCGGCCTCGTCGCTTATTGCGCCTGGCTGACCGGGGGGCTCGCATCGGGCCTGATCCCGTGGATGGTCGTGGTGCCGCTCGAGGCGGCGCTCGCAACCGACCGGCGTATCGTTGCTTGGTCGGCGGGCGCGGCGGGCCTTGGCCTCGCCGTCCTTGCCGTTCTCGGAATCTTCGGTCTCGTGCCGGCGTCGCGTACCCTGCCGTTATCGCCACAAGACTTCGCCTTGCTCGGCGCTGCCTCGGCGACGGCTTATGCGGCGGCGTTGGCGGTGATGGTGCAGTTGGTTCATCATCAGTCGGAGAGCGCCGTTCGCGCCGGAGAGGCGCGCTACCGTTTGCTCGCCCAGAATGCCAATGACATGATCACGCGTCACGACGACAAGGGCCGCGTCGTGTTTGCCTCCCCGGCCGCGCAGCAGCTCCTGGGCGAGCCGGCGCAGAAGGCCCTTGGTGACGGCCTTTTCGAGCATGTGCATGTGGCGGATAGGCCTGCCTATCTCACGGCGTTGTCGCGCTGTCAGGCCAACAACGAAGCGATTGCCGTGGAATTCAGGGTGCGCCGGGCGGGAGCAGGCGAGTCGGCGCGGTACACTTGGGCGGAGATGCGATGTCGGCCGATGCGTCCGACGGATGACGCCAAGCTCGAGCGTCCCGGTATCGTCGCCATAACGCGAGATATTTCAGACCGCAAGACGCAGGAGACCGCGTTGCTGAGGGCCCGCGACGAGGCGGAGGGGGCGAACCGGTCCAAGACACAGTTTCTAGCGAGCATGAGCCATGAGCTCCGCACGCCGCTCAATGCCATTATCGGCTTTTCGGAGATCCTCAACCGGGAACTTTTCGGCGCGCTCGGCGAGGACCGCTATCGGGATTATTCACGCCTCATCCACGAGAGCGGCGAGCATCTGCTCAACGTGGTCAACGACATTCTCGACATGTCGAAGATCGAGGCGGGTAAATTCAAGATCGTGAAGGAGCCGTTCGGGGTCGCCTCGCTGGTCAACTCTTGCTGCGATATCATGCGGCACACGGCCGAGCAGAAATCTCTGTCGCTTGAAGTCGACATCGCGCCCGGCATTCCGGAACTTGCCGCGGACAAGCGGGCTTGCAAGCAAATGCTGCTCAACATGATCTCGAACGCGATCAAATTCACCGAGGCCGGCGGATGGGTGCGTGTGTCGGCCCATATCCAGGATGGCAGCGTGGCGTTCACGGTCGCCGACAACGGTATTGGCATCGCCGACCAGGACCTGCCGAAGCTCGGCAGTCCCTTCGTGCAGGCGAACAGCTCCTATGATCGGAGCCATGAAGGCGCCGGGCTCGGATTGTCGGTGGTGAAGGGCTTGGCCCGTCTCCATGGCGGGACCCTCGAACTCACGAGCAAGCTCGGCGAGGGAACGACGGCGACCATCCTGCTTCCGCTCGATTCGCCGCTCGAGACGATCGAGGCGCCTTTGCATGCGCCAGCGGTGTCGGCAGCATGAGGTGTATCTTCGCGAGCCCGCATCCGTTTAGCATCTCTTTAGTTTCGGCAGCCAAGATGCCCGTGGAGGGGCGGGGTGCCCCTCTTTCCTGGGTCCTCAACAACCACCGTGAATCATGGGCGTAGTCACAGCGCGATTGGTGTTCCTGGCCTTTTTCGGGCTGACGGGAACGATCATCTACAACGCGCTTTATCTTCAGGAGCATGCGCCGCGGGGAGCCGCGTCGACGACGACCGCGCATGATGTTGCGGGCGAATCGCCGGCGCCTGCATTGCCGCGGACCACGTCTCGCTCTCAGGAGGTTCCTGCCTTGCAGGCCGCGACATCGGTTGAACCCGCAAGCGTCCCGCCAGTCAGCACTGACCTGCCGCCTCTGGATCCCGCCACAGGCGAATCACAGCTCGTCGTCCGAGCCGTGCAGCGCGAGCTCGCGGCACGCGGCTATGATGTCGGACCATTGGATGGCGCCCTGAGCGACAAGACGCGCGCCGCGATTTCGGCCTATCAGAGCAGTCAGGGGCTGGCCGTCACCGGCGTCCCCAGCGACGAGTTGCTGCGTCAAATCCTGCTCGGAGACAGCCTTGAGAGTGCTGCGGCAACCGGTTCGCTAGCCGCGGCCGACAGCATCGAGACGCAAGGCGCCGAGTCTGCAACGGTCAAGGGCCTGCAACAAGTCCTCGCCGATCTCGGCTACGCGCCTGGACCGATCGACGGGGCGTGGGGCGAAAATACCTCACGTGCCATCGCTGCTTTCCAGCGTGACCGCGATATTGCCGAGACCGGGCAGATCACTCCGGAACTTTTGGGCGAGCTCCGGCAGGTGAGCGGGCGAGACTTCACCAAGATCGCCACGCATCCTTGAAATTAGCGCTAGGCTCTAGCCGATGCGTGTGACCAGCGAGATTTGGGTGGCGGCATATCTCCGCCGCTGCCAAGCGGAAGGTCTCCCGATCGTGATCGTGCGGCGCGGGGATGCGGCGGCAGGTGCGATCTTCATCAGTGTGGACCGCCTCGATGGCACGGTCTGTCTCTATGGTCCGGCGCCAGCCGGGCTCGATGGGGGCGACATGGACCGGCGCTGGGTCCGGTGCCTCGGCACCGGCCCGGTCGAGGCGGCTAAGGCAAACGTCTATCTCGCCAAGCAACGGGACTTCGATGACGATCTCTGGATCATCGAGATCGAGGACAGGGCCGGGCGCCACTTTCTCGGTGACGAGGTGATCGAGGCCTGAGCGCCTTTCGAGCTTAGGAGTTCGTTAACCTTACCTGGGTCTAAATTCACCGAAGGCGCGTTGGTGCGCCCCTGAGCGCGCCGTTTGCGCGAGGCACTCCGTGGAGACCTAGAATGGCGACCGTTTTGGAATTCCGCCGAACCGAGGAAGCCGCGGCCCGAATTGGCAAACCCGTCAAAGGTTCGCTTGGTGAGATCATTATCTTTCCAGGCGTGCGTATCGAGCGCCGGACGTCGACCGACACGCCGGTAGGGACGGGCACGACGAACCGCCGGCGCGCCTCGCGTGCCCGGAAGAAGTCGCGGGCCTAAGCGCTAGCTCGAACTCTTGTGGGGGCCGCAGAAGGTGGCCTTTAGCGCCCGCTCGGCCTCGTCGCTGCGGCTTTGTCCCGCCAGCGGCGCGCGGATCATCGCAATCCCCTCGACGACCGGTGAAGTCACCACCACGACATTGTCGAAGGCCTCCGGGGCATCAACGCCGACCTCCGCGACGGTCTGGTCCGCCGTGGCGATGATCAGGTCGACCTCGGGCTTTTTCATGTCGGCGCCGACAACGGCATAGAAATTCTCACCGAGCGGCGTGTAGAACGCGATCAGCCAGAGACCATCGGCAATTCGGGCCCTCAGCCGCACCGGTCCCTGCGAGAGGTCGTAGCGGCAAACCGCGTAGCGCACGTCAGGCGCCATTAACGGCATGACCTGCCTGCCCGGAGCGGCCGCCGGCAACTGGATCATCGTGTTGGCCGGACCGAGCGCTGCCAGTCTGGCTTGCGCGTCCCGCGGCGCGAGCATCGGCAGCGTGAGCACCGCCACGACGTGAATCAGCCCCGCAAGCACGATGCAGAGCGCAACATAAAGTCCTGGCAAACTTACCCGCATCGCACCCGCTCTATCTTGGGAAGCCGGTCCGCCGGGATTTGGCCGATGCCGCTGATGTCGGTGTCGCGGGCGCCGTAGACCCGCAAGACCAATAACAGGCTTCGCTCCGCGCCAGCGCCACCCGGCAGCCAGTTCTCGGGGCGGGCCTTGCGCGAGAGATTGATGCGAAAGCTTCCGTCGGCGCGGCGGATGGCCTCCTCGCTGTTGAAGCTGTAGCGCTTGGAGGGATTGGCGATGAGCGAGCCATACTGGTCATAGACGGCGAGCGACCACCAACGCGCATTGAGGGGCGCGCCGACGATCAGATATTCGCAGCCTGAGCTGAGGGTGCCGCCGCGGCTGTCAGTATTGGCGACAAAGTAGCGGGCGACAGTGGAGGTGAGGGGGAGTCTGCCGCTACGCGCAAGATGCGCGCGGGTGTAAGGATCGGCGTTGGGATTACCCTCGCTGAGCCAGCTTTGCCATGGCCCGATTTTCACGGTCGTCAGCGGCGAGCCGCGCTCGATCATGTACCAGGCGGAGCCGATGCCTAGGATCAAGGCCACGGCGAACGTGCCGATGAAGTAGCCGAGCGCTCGCATGGACGTGCTGCCCTCTTCGCGCCAAAGGCTGCTGCGCGTCGAGGTGCCCGTGAGCGGCATGTCGGGGAGAACGCTGGTCAAGCAGGCACCGTCTTTCAATGCGGGGCGAGGCAGCTTACGCCTATTGCGGAACTGGTGCGTCCGGTTCGGCGGACGCGGCACTCTCGGGCACGGTGGCCGAGGGCGTCGGCGCCGGCCGCGGTGTCCCGTCCCCGTTCGTCGCTGAGGCCAAGCTCGACTGTGCGGGCACGGTGGACGGTGCCTCAGCGCGGTCCGGAGCGCCAGGCTGCTTCTTCGGCTTCAGCGGGCGGGCTTCTTTGAGGAGCGCGCTGAGCTTTTCGAGCACTTGGCGCGTTGCGACGGACATGTCTTTGAGGCTGTCGCCGGGCGGCGGAACCGGCAAATCGGCCGTCGTGTTTTGTGCCAAGACCGCGGAGAGCCGCGCTCGCTCGGCAATTTGTACCGGATGAAGCTCGATGCCGGGAATCTGCGGGATGTTATCAGTGTCGTGGGCTGCCACAATGAAGTCGTGCCAGGCCTGGGCTGGGAAGCTGCCGCCGGTCACCCGCGCCATGGGCGAGAAGTCGTCATTGCCCATCCAGACGCCGACGACATATTGGCCCGTAAAGCCCATGAACCAGCCGTCGCGCCATTTCGAACTCGTGCCCGTCTTGCCCACGTTGTTGGTGAAATCGAGCTGTGCCCGCCTTGCGGTTCCGCGTTGTACGACGGCTTGCATCATGGTGTTCAACCCTTCCACCGCCTTGCGGTCGAAGATTTGTTCGCGCGGTTTCTCCTGGCGGTCGTGGGAATAGAGGAGGTCTCCCTGCAGCGTGCGAATCTCCTCGATGCCGTAGGCGTGCGTCTCCAGACCCCCAGAGGCGAGCACCGCATAATTTTGAGTGTGTTCAAGCGGGGTCATGCCCTGGTCGCCAAGCGCGATGGAACAAGTCTTTTTCAGGCGCGTGATGCCCAGCTTTGCCAAGGTCTCCATCACCTTCTCGCGGCCAACATCAAGGGAGACCTTCACCGCAATGGTGTTGATCGAATGCGCAAGAGCGTCGATCAATTTCATGCGGTTCCCTTCGCCCGCGGCATAGTTGCGAGGGGCCCAACGCCCGCAACGGGCGCCACTGCCGCTGACCACCGTGTTCGGCGTATAGCCGTTTTCGAGTGCGGTAAGGTAGACGAAAGGCTTGAAGGACGAGCCCGGCTGGCGATAAGCGTGTGTCGCCCGGTTGAACTGGCTGGTACCGTAATCCTTACCGCCGACCATAGCCCGCACCGGACCGTCCGGTTCCATCGCGACCAAGGCGCCCTGAGAAAAATGGCGGCCGGGGCCAAATTGCGTGATCTGCGTGGTAACGGCGTCCTCAGCCATTTTTTGCAGTCCAAGATCGACGGTAGTGCGGGCGACAAGGATACGGTTTGGCTTGCCGTCCATCAGCCGTTGCACTTCCTCGAAGGCCCAATCGAGGAAGTAGTCGGGCCTATTCGTGTCGCTGCGCTCGACGATCCTGGCCGGATTCAACCGGGCGCCGTACACTTGGCCTTCGCTCAAATAGCCGGCCTCGACCATGTTGGTCAGCACTTCGTTGGCGCGGGCGCGCGAGGCGGCGAGGTTGACGTGAGGCGCGTAGCGAGTCGGCGCTTTGAACATGCCGGCGAGCATCGCCGACTCGGCAAGCGTCACGTCGCGGATCGACTTGCCGAAATAATACTGTGCCGCAGCCTCGACGCCGTAGGAGCCGCCACCGAGATAGGCGCGGTCGAAATAGAGCTTGAGGATTTCGGGCTTGGTGTAGTGGTTCTCGAGATAGATGGCGATGAACGCCTCTTTGATCTTTCTCGACAGCGCCTTCTCCGGCGTCAGGAACATGTTCTTGGCGAGCTGCTGGGTGAGCGAGCTGCCGCCTTGCACGACCGAATCGGCGCGGGCATTCTCGGCGAGAGCGCGGAACGTGCCCATGACGTCGATGCCGAAATGGTCGAAGAAGCGCCGATCCTCTGTAGCCAGGGTCGCCTTGATCATATGATCGGGGATCTCCTCGAGCGGCACGGAGTTGTCGCGCAAGAGGCCGCGCTTGCCGATCTCGTTGCCGTAGCGATCGAGGAAGGTGACGCTATACTCGTCGGAAAGATTGATCTTGCCTTGGGCGACCTCGAAAGCGGGCAGGGCGAAGGTCAGCAGGACCAGGAAGCCGGCCACGCTCAAGGTCAGGCCTTCGCAGGCGAGCTCGTTGCAGGCGCGCAGAAAGCCTTTGATCTCGAAACGGCCGAAAAACGAGGAATAGGCGCTCCACCAGTCGCGGAAGCCGATCCATGCCCCGTAAAGCCCGGAATCGATCCAGGAATCGATTTTCAGCCAATCGATCAGCTTGCCGCGGCGATTGCCTTGTAGGAAGTCCCGCAATTTACCCCGACCTCTCGCTGCGCGTCCGGCCAAACAGGCACAACAAAACCGGCCGTCCAAAGGGGCGCGCCTGAGGCGAACCTACACCCTGATTGCGGCGTTTTATCGAGATTCTGCCGGTCCGGCAGCCCAAAACCATTGTCCCGCGGGCGGCGCGCCTACTCTTCGGGGCTGACGTAGCCCTTGGTTTCCATGCAGGCGATATAATCGGATTTCGAGATCTTGCCGCGCAGCAGCAGAATCCGCGTCACCGACGAGATGCCCTTGCGTTTGGCCTCCTCGGTGCAGGCGAGCTGGTCGGCCTCGAGCTTGGCCTTCGGATCGGCGGTGTCCGCCGCCTGGCGCGTGGCGGTGAGCACCACGTCCGGCGGCGGCGATTGCGAGCGGCTGCAGGCCTGAAGCGGCAGGCCAAGCAGACCGGCCGCCAGAAGCGCTACGCCAACCCGCCACATGCCCAACAACTCCCGTCCCCACCCCAACAATTCCGTCCCCCGCGCCTGTCGTCCGGTGGCCCAGCCTGCATGACCAGCCAGTCGAAGTTAGGACCGCAAAGTGAAGAGCCGCTTGTCCGATCCCGCCGTGGGACATGAACGCCCGCCGCGGCGCAAGTGTCGCCGGAAACGCAAACCGCATCAAGAACCAGCGCGCCGCATCGTTTACGATGAGCGGCCCGAATGCGGTTTCACGATGACGTGACGGGGGCCGAGTTCCCTCGGATCGAGAAAATGAGCCACGCACCGAGGGCCTGCTAAAACGTCGCACCCGCCGCCGGGAACCGCCATAGAGGCCGCGGGTTTTCTCGTCGCCCGAATGAGGGCAAACCCCCTACCCACCCATGGAGACGACAATGAACAAGTCTATCGTCAAGACGGCGCTCGCAGGCATGTTCGCGCTTGGCCTCACCACGGCGGCCTTCGCCGCCACCGGCGAGTTCAACAATATGTGCGCCGAGGGCCTTGCCATGCATAAGCAGATCAAGACCGATTGCGCGATCAACGGCCAGGTCGAAGGCAAGACCTATTGCTTCGGCAGCGAGCAGGCCAAGGCGGACTTCATGAAGAACCCGAAGGTCAACCTGAAGAAGGCCGAGACCTACTACTCGAAGCATCAGGGCTAAGCCTGGCGGGCTTCGGCCCGACAAAGTCCTCCCACGCGGGACGCATCAGGGATGGTTTCGTCCCTTTCGTCCCCAGGCAATCGCCGCAAGGGCCCGCGTTGCGCGGGCCCTTCGCGTTAGGCGCCCTTCGCGCATATGGACCTTCGCGTTTAATCCGCCGCCGCGTCTGTGCTAAGACTGTCAGCCAACGAGCGGGCCAGCATCGTCCGACATGTCCCTGGGGAGGGAAGCGTGACTCTATCGAATGCCATTACAGTTCTGGAGCCTGCCTCGACACTTGGTGTCTCGACACTACGTGTTCGGACCATCCGCCGCCTCGCACTGACGGCCGCCGCCGTGTTGCTCATGCTGCCGCTGCTCGCGCATGAGCTGCGCGCCCAAGAGACGCCCGACGCCCGAAACGCCCGATGCAGCTACGTCCGCGCCAGAGACGTCCGACGCGGCTGCGCTTGACGCCGCCGCGGCCGCCAATCTCGATTGCGCCGCCGAGCCGTTGAGCGGCAGCGGCCCCGGCTTCACCAGTTCGCGGGAGGCCTCCGAGGACGCCGCCGTCGCCGGGTGGCTGGAGAAGGCGAAGGCCAGCTATCCGGAAGCGACCTGGGAAAACGCCAAGGATGCGGATGTCTCCTGCGCGGTGCAGGGGCTCTACAGCAAATGTTTCGCCCAAGGCATTCCCTGCCAGCCGAAAGCGGACGCGGGCGGGACCACCGCGGCCGCCCCGCCGGAGAGCGACGCGCCCAAGAGCGAGTGAGAGCGAGTGACGCGACTGACGCAAACACTCGGCGGTCAGCGCATCTCGGGTTTCGGTGCGGATTTCGGTTGCGGATGAAGAGGAATGTGTGCGTGGGCTCCACGACACGGGGAACGCCGTCGAACGGACGACCATACTCACCGGGGGCCACCCACGCACTGTTCCCAGAATGCGCTTTTTCGCCGGACGAGGCAAGTCATTCCGCGCGGGCGTCGCGCGCGTTCTCGGCGGCGTCAGCGGTTGGTGTAGGAACTGCAGTTCTTGCGCTGGCCGAAGATTTCTTTGCCGCCGTGCTTGCCGGACCTGGCCGGTGGCGCGGGCCGTGCGCCGGGCTGGACGGTTTTCGTTTGGTTCAGATGAATGCGCGTCGACGGCGCGAGGCCGACAAGACTGCGGAACACACCGACCAGCGACAGGTTGTTAGGGTGTTGTTTGGTGGAAGCCATCGACCACACTGCATCCCACGTCGTTAATATAGTTGCCGATCGCGGGGCGAGACGAGAAGGAGAGTTCCACATGCGCATGATGATGGCGGTCCTGTTGGCTACGGCGCTCGGCGCCGGCGCGGCTTTGGCCGCCGACGAGGCGAACGGGCCCGCCTGCAAGAAAGCCGAGATCAATCCGGTGACGGGGAGCGTGCTGTGCATCGATCCGCTCGGCGCGCCCGTCGAGGCGCCGCCGCCGGAGGCCGCAGCCCCGTGCAAGCCGGGCCGGCATGAGGGCGAAGCCTGGACCTGGGGCCCGGCCTGCACCGAGACGCCGGAGAGCTAAGTCAAGGGTTAAGGCTTGCGCGCCCGCGCCGGGAGGCGTTTCCTAAGAAGCATAGAGTCCGCCGCCAGAGCGGGCCTGCAACATCTGTCTCTCAAGGCGCGCGCCTCACGCGTGCGTCCTTGCACAACGGGACGGGAGGAACGCCATGCTCAACTACTTGGGATGCAGCGCCCAAGGCATCGCCGTCGCCAACGGCGTGACCACGCTCGCGCTGCTCGAGGTCCTGGTCGAAAAGAAGATCCTCACTTGCGCCGACGCCCGCGAAATTCTCGATCGCGGCATCCATTGTCTGGAGCCGCGCATCAATGTCGGCGTGGTCCGCGAAGCGGTCCAGCTCATGCGCGAGCGCATGATGCCGCTGTTCGACGAGGAGAAGGCCGGCGCCTGACGGCGACGGCGCTTGGTGACGACTGGGGCGCGGCCGCCGAGGGGTGGCCGGCGCGATCCGCATCGCCGAAGGCCTGGCAGATGAAGTTATCGCTAGCGGGGTCGATCTGATATGCCCGAAGCGGCGGGATTGATGCTCGGGGTAGGGGGCGACAGGCACTAGTGGCCTCGTTTCCCGTAGTCGAAAGAGGCATACGATCATCTAGCAAACCCGTCTTCGCTCGCATGAACTTCGTAGTTTGCTTCCGACCAAAAGTGTCCTCGTATCTAGAAATCCCCTGAAGATAGAGAGCACTTGTCCCGGCGGATATGGATTTCGGGTTCGCTGTATTTTCTGAGTATAGCCCCGGGTCCGAGCGGAGACACAAGGCAGAGGTTTCATTCCAGCCCAGGCGTAGGTTTCTTGGAGTGGATATGCACCAACGACATGCAACGCTAAATACCTCTCAGTTTGTAAGCCGGCGTCTGACCTGAGTTCGCCAGCGCGGCATCTAATGCTTCGATAGGACCCGTGTGCAATCCGACCTATGACCCTTACTCTTTCAACAAAGACATAAGCTCGCAGTTGACTGCGGGTAGATCCTGATCTGCACTACGACTGCGATAAGGCCAAGCTGCGATAGTTGCAAACACTCAGGGCATATCGCTTGCCGCTGGCTGTCCAATGATCGGCCGTCAGGTAAAATAGCCAGTCAATAGCTCCGAGCTCACAACGACGGCTCAAGGCGATTGAAGATATCCAGAGCAACCAAATCCATGGCCACATATAAAGACAGCCTGCTTAATTTTGGAGGTAACTAGGATAGCTCGTGGGGCTTCAACAGTTCAACCCACCTAACCATCGAGCGCGGGTCTTTGAGGCGGTGGACAAGAGCTTCTTACTCGGGTTCTCTAAGTTTACTCGTCTTTGATGCACGCCGATTTCCACATGCCAGCCTATTCTGAAGAACACGCCACCGCCCGCGATGAGTTTCCTTCGAGCATTTGGCATGGCGATGATGGAGTGGTCCTGCTCTTGAGGAGCGTCATTATCGCTATTGGTTCATAACCTGTTCGGATATGACGGAGGAGCGCGCGAGCAGTGTTCTATTAGGCCAGGATGTTTTACCGGCAGGCGAGACATGGTGTCCGCGATCATTCCCATCAGCTCGTTAGACATTGCCAGGAAGGAGCTCTTAAAAGCTGCCATTAAGAAGGCAGCCACTTATTCCGCATTCAGAAACATCGCAGTCTCACGGTGCAATGAATGTCCAGGAGGAAGAAACCCCTCCTATTTATGTCCTTGCTGACCCTCAGGCTTCCGATCCCATCGCTGCTGAAAAAGGGATAAAGACCGAACAGCTCGATCGGGCTGCCTACAACATAGACATGCTTAGAAAATATCTAGCGGAAGCACACCCTGCGATTCACGATCAGCATTCACCATCGCTTGATGAACTTCTGGAGCTAATTCGCAAACTACCCGGCTCGCGCAGATTCCACTTAGCCCAGCCGTCAAGCTCTCAGAGCAATTTCAATATCTGATACTAGGAAAAAAGTCCCTTGACAGCGTGACGCTGATGGGCTAGGTTTCAGCTACAACGCGACAGGTGGGCGAGGGCGCTTAGCGCCAAGACATTACGCCCGCTGCGTTGTGAGACGCCGCTCCCAGAGATGGGGCGGCGTTATTGGTTTCCGGGGGGCCTTGAGTGGGGCCCTAGCGGCCCATCAGGCAGATGCGCGCGCAGGCGAAGGCGAACGCGCCGCCGACCATGCCGATATAAGCCCCGCGCTCCATGAGAAATTCGCCGAGCAAGCCGCCGAAGATGGCGCTTGCGGCCAGACCGCAACACCCAAATTGCCGTTGTCCTGAGCATGTTCGCCTCCCGACCCGGGGACGTTTGCGCGACACAGGTCCGCTTCGGCCCTCTGCGATTTTGAGCCCGGCATTATACCATGGCGCAGGACGATCCTCCGCGGGAGCGGCGGCGAAGACGCACGCGCCGATGACGCACGCGGCGATGACGTTGCCCCGCGGGGCGTGGCCCCCGCCGCGGAGGCCGACGGTCCGGACGAGCGGCACTGGCTCGGCGTCAAGCAGGACTATCTCCATAGCGGCCTGTCGGAGCGGCGCATCGCCGAGCTGCACGGCATCTCCGCGAGGACGCTGCGGGCCCGCGCCCAGCACTTCGGCTGGGTGCGCGTCACGCCGCATGACGCGGGCGAAGGGCGGGCCGAAATGGGCGCGGCCCGCCGCTCGACAAGCTCGGGCCGAACGACGACGAGCTGCGCCGCAAGCGCATCGTCGCGCGCCTGTTCAAGGTGCTCGACCACAAGATGACCGTGCTGGAGGCCCGCATGGCGGAAGCGGTCGGCGGACACGCGCCTGAGAGCGCCGCCGAAACGGAGCGCGACGCGCGCGTCCTCACCACTTGATGCAGGTCTACGCCAAGCTCGTCGCGCTCGACGACGCGGCGCGCGCGCGGGGCCAAGGCGAGACCACAAGACGGCGCGAGGACGGATGACGATGCGGACCGGTTCCGCCGCGATCTTGCGGACCGCCTTGCGCGGATCAATCGAAGCGGGGACGGTTAGCCGATTCCTTTCAAGCCTTTCGGCCCGCGAGCTGACGCGGCTGCATTACGATTTCGCGCTCTGGGCAAGAGACGATCAGCTCCCGCCGGCGCTCGCGCAAAGCGGCATGCCGTGGACCACCTGGCTGATGCTGGGCGGCCGCGGCGCCGGCAAGACGCGGGCGGGGGCCGAGTGGGTTCGCAGCATCGCGGGCTGCCGATGCGCGCATCGCGCTGGTCGGCGAGACGCTGGTCGATGCGCGCGCCGTGATGGTCGAGGGCGTGTCCGGGCTGCTCGCCGTGCATCCGCCGGGGCTAAGGCCTTTATACGAGCCGTCGAAGCGGCAGCTGACGTGGCGGATCAGGCGCCGTGGCGCAGCTCTTCTCGGCGGAAGACCCGGAGAGTTTGCGCGGGCCGCAATTCACGGCGGCCTGGTGCGACGAGCTCGGCAAATGGCGGCGGCCGCAAGACACCTGGGACATGCTGCAATTCGGCCTGCGGCTGGGCGACGCGCCCCGGCAGATGGTGACCACCACGCCGCGGCCGACCCCTCTCATCAAGGCGCTGCTCGCCGATCCGCGCTGCGCGGTGACGAAGGTGGCGACAGCCGCCAACGCCGCCAATCTGGCGCCGTCGTTTCTGGAAGCGATCGTCGGGCGCTATCGCGGCACCCGACTTGGGCCGCCAGGAGCTCGACGCCGAACTCCTGGAAGATCGCGTCGATGCCTTGTGGCCGCGCGCGCTGATCGAGGCGGCCCGTGTCGTCGCGGCGCCGGACCTCATGCGCGTCGTGGTGGCGGTCGACCCGCCGGCGTCTTCCGGGCCGAGTGCGGATGCTTGCGGCATCGTCGTGGCGGGGCTGGCGCGCGATGCCCGGGCCTATGTGCTGGCGGATCTGACGCGGCAGGGCGTGCGGCCCTCGATTGGGCGCGGGCCGTCATCGCCGCCTATCACCGCTTCGCGGCCGACCGCATCGTGGTCGAGGTCAACCAGGGCGGCGACATGGTCGAGACCGTGCTGCGCCAGGTCGATGCGTCGGTGCCGGTGAAGCCGGTGCGCGCGCATCGCGGCAAGGTGCTGCGCGCCGAGCCGGTGGCGGCTTTGTATGAGCAAGGCCGCGTGTCCCATGTCGGCGCGCTGCCTGAGCTCGAGGACGAGATGAGCGATTTCGGCGCCGACGGTCTGTCGGGGGCGGCAAGCCCCGACCGGGTCGATGCGCTGGTCTGGGCGCTCACCGAGCTGTGCTTGCGGGCGCATGGCCGCGCCGCGCGTGCGGACATTTTAGATGCGCTACCGGCCTTCGGCTACTGAGCGCAAGTCGATGCGCTATCGCGCTGTGAGCGCTGTCATGCTACCGCGCATGGCCTACTTGAGCGCGTGTGACTCTTCCGTGACTCCTGAAAGGTGAATCATGTCAGGGACTTTGACGGAGACGGCTGGCATCGCTGTTCGGCGTCGAGACGCTCGGCGTCGAGCAGAAGGCGAGCCGGACGGCGAAGTTCATTGCCTGGGCTTCCGGCGGGCAGCCGGTGTGGACGCCGCGCGATCTCGCGAGCCTCGCCCGCGAAGGCTTCACCAAGAACGCCATCGTCTATCGCGCCGTGCGCATGATCGCCGAGGCCGCGGCCAGCGTGCCGCTCTATTTGTTCGACGGCAGCAACGAAATCGACGCGCATCCGCTGCTTGCGCTGCTCGCGCGCCCCAACCCGATGCAATGCGGGCCCGACCTGCTGGAGGCCTGGTACGGGCATCTGATGGTGGCGGGGAACGCCTATCTCGAGGCGGTGTCGGTCGAGGGGCGGTTGCGCGAGCTGCATGTGTTGCGCCCCGACCGCATGAAATTGGTGCCGGGCCCGGACGGCTGGCCGGAAGCTTACGACTATGCGGTGGCGGGCCAGACGGTGCGCTTCGAGCAGGACGGCGAGGTTGCGCCCCATCCTGCACATGGCGCTGTTCCATCCGCTCAACGACCATTACGGCTTGAGCCCGCTCGAGCCCGCCGCCACCGGCGTCGATCTGCACAACGCGGCAGGCGCTGGAACAAGGCGCTGCTCGACAACTCGGCCTGCCCCTCGGGCGCGCTGGTCTATACGGCGAAGGACGGGCAGCTCACGCCGGAGCAATATGAGCGGCTGAAGGCGGAGCTCGAGGCCAGCTTCCAGGGCGCCAAGAATGCCGGGCGGCCGCTGCTCTTGGAAGGCGGGCTCGACTGGAAGTCGCATGTCGTTCAGCCCGAAGGACATGGACTTCATCGCCGCCAAGCATGTGGCCGCGCGGGAGGTGGCGTTGGCTCTCGGGCGTGCCGCCGATGCTGCTCGGCATTCCCGGCGACAACACCTATTCCAACTATGCGGAGGCCAACCGCACCTTCTGGCGGCAGACCGTGCTGCCGCTGGTGAATCGCACCGCCAAGGCGCTGTCGGCCTGGCTCACGCCATCCTTCGCCGGCATCGAGCCCGCGATGGAGGCGCCGATGCTGGAGCTGCGGCCCGATGTCGATGCGGTCGAGGCGCTGTCCACCGAGCGCGAGGCCTTGTGGGCGCGGGTGCAAGGGGCCGACTTCCTCACCGTCAACGAGAAGCGCGCCGCGGTCGGCTACGGCGCCGTCGATGGCGGCGACGTGCTGAACCTCGCGCCGCCGCCGTAACAGGGGAGCACGGGGTGAACGCACGCGGCCGGCATGGTAGTCTTCTCTCGGGCATCACATGAGGGAGGCAACCATGGCAATACGGCTCACACCACCGACCAAGAACATCTTCTATCTCTCGACGCTCTGCGCGATCGTCGCGTTCATTCTCTATCTTTGCGCCGTCTTTGGCGTCATCGGCGGCGGCTTCCCGGTCCTGGCGATCGCCTTCTGGGTCGCATTCCTGGCTTGGGGGCTGATGACCGCGGGGGTCGCATTGAAGGGCGTCTAGCCGCCCCGCGCCGCGGGGCTCCGTCAGCTCCGTTCCCGAAAGATATCAACATGCTGCAACGCTTTGGCGAAACTCTGCCGGAGCGCGAGGTCAAGTTCGCGCCCGTCGATCTCAAATCGGTCGAGGCCGACGGCACGTTCTCGGCTACGCCAGCCTGTTCGGCACGGTCGATCTCGGCCAGGACCTGGTGATGCCTGGCGCCTTCCGCGACAGCCTCGAAGCGCGCGGCACGCGCGGCGTCAAGCTGCTGTTCCAGCATGATCCCAACGAGCCGATCGGCGTGTGGCTCGAGCTCAACGAGGACGCGCGCGGCCTGTTCGCGCGCGGCCGCCTGATGCCGGAGGTGACGCGGGCGCGCGAGGTGCTCTCCTTGATGCGGGCCGGCGCGCTCGACGGGCTCTCCATCGGCTTCCGCACGGTGCAGGGGCCGCACCGACCCCGCATCCGGCGTGCGCCGTCTCGACAAGATCGATCTGTGGGAGATCTCGGTGGTGACCTTCCCGATGCTGCCCGAGGCGCGGGTGAGCACGGTGAAGCGGCGGACGGGGCCGCTCGGCGCAAACGCCGACGCAAGACTGGCAAGCCAGTTCCGCCGTGGCGCGCAGGTCTTGCGCGGACGATAAGCGGAAAAGCACGTTACAATGGTGGTCTCGCTTGGGATAATCACCGAAGCGGAGGCCGCAGACGTATGCTCGATTTCAAGGACAAGGTTGTTTTGATCACCGGCGCGGCGCAAGGCTTCGGCCGGGTCCTGGCGAATGCGTTTGCCGAACGCGGCGCCAAGCTCGCGCTGTGCGACATCAACGATGAGGGCGGCGAGGAGACGCTGGCGCAGGTGAAGGCGCTACAAGCGGACGGCTTCTACCAGCACGCCGACATTTCAAGGAAGCGGACGTGGAAGCGTTCGTGGCGGAGACGGTCAAGCGCTTCGGCCGGCTCGATGTCGCCGTCAACAACGCCTCGAAGGAGATCTCCGGCCCGACGCTCGATTTGCCGTCGGAAGATTTCGGCACGGTGGTCGACACCAATCTGAAGGGGACCTATTACTGCCTGAAGCACGAGGTCGCCCAGATGCGGAAGAACGGCGGCGGCGCGATCGTCAACCAGGCCTCGGTCACCAGCTCCATGACCGGCGTGTCCCGGACAATGGCCTCTACGCCGCGACCAAAGGCGGCATCATCGGGCTCACCAAGTCCGCCGCGCTCCAGGTGGCGGCCGAAAACATCTCGATCAACGCGATCGCGTCCTGCGCCTTCGACATCCCCGACGACATGTTCCTGCGCTGGATCGACGATCACAAAGTGAGCCGGAAGGAGGCGTGCGGCTGGCTGCCGATCAAGCGCCTGGGCAAGCCGGAGGAGATCGCCGCGGCGACGCTCTATCTGGCGTCCGACGAGGCGCGCTTCGTGATCGGCACGGTGCTGACCATCGATGGCGGGTGGACCGCGCAATGAGCGAAGCGCTGAGCAAAAAAAAGATCTCGGGCGGTGTGGTCCATGACCTGCCCGCGGACCTGAAAAAGGCTCTGATCGCCGATGCGAAAGCGTTGGCGACGTGGGAGGACATTACGCCGCTCGCGCGCAATGAGTGGATCTGCTGGATCGAGTCGGCCAAGAAGGCGGAGACGAGAACGCACCGGATCGAATGGGGCCGGTCCAGCCTGAACGAGGGAAAGCGCAGACCCTGTTGTTGGCCCGGCTGTCCGCATCGCCCGCGTGCCGTTAGATCCTCGGCCTGACACAACTTCACGTTGGCGCGCCAGGCCGGGGCCGATAAGGTCAAAGGCCGAAAAGGCGTCGGCGGCGATTGGGAGGTGCAGGGTGAGTATGAAGAGAAGCGTCTGGCTGGGCTTGCTGATCGCCGTCGACGGTTTCCGTTTCCGGGGCCCGCGCCGAGGAGGCCTGCACCAAGATCGTGGCGACCGGCCATCCCGAATATCCCGTCATGGCCTTCAAGGACGGGGACGAGATCAAAGGCGCGGCGCCCAGTCTCGTCGCGGAGATCGCCGAGGAGCTCGGGGTTCCATTCGAGTCCAAATATATGGGCTCGTGGGCGGAAGCGCAGTCGGCCACGCGCGAGGGCAAGGCCGACATGATCATCGGCGTCTATTTCAATGACGAGCGGGCCCAATATTTCGACTATGTCCAACCGCCCTTCGCCTACGATCCGGTCCAGGCCTTTGTCGCCAGCGACAAGTCGTTCGAATTCAAGAGCCAGAACGATCTCATCGGCAAGACCGGCGTGGCGAACGAAGGCGAGAGTTTCGGCCCGGCGTTCGACAGTTTCCTCAAGGACAAGCTCACGGTGACGCGCGTGGACGGGCTCAAGGCCGCGTTCGACGCGCTGCTTGCCGGCGACGCCGACTACGTGATCGCGGCCTACTATCCGGGCACCGCGGAGCTGGGGCGGCTGGGGCTCGTCGACAAGATCACGGCGCTGGAGCCGGAACTGTTCTCGGAGGAGCTGTTCATAGCCTTCTCGAAGAAGTCGCCTTGCGTCGCGCTGTCGGAGAAATTCGGCAAGGGCATCACGGAAATGACCGAGGACGGCAGCTTTCGCGAGATTGTCGGCGAGGCGCTTGGGGACTGGGACGCCGGGAACTCCCGGGACTGACGGCGTCCAACAGGAATTCAGCTTCTTTCATTATGCCCGGCCATCGCGCCGGGCATTTTCATTTGACGCTCGCGTCATGAGACCTGCCCCGATCACGACGCGGGCGGCTCGCGCTTCCGCGCGCCGCCGAACTGCCTGGGGCGATGATTGCCCCAAAGAAGAGGACTGACATGAGCGAACTGCAAGAGTTGCAGACAGACGAAAGACGTCAAGCGAGACATCGAGATCAAGGGCCGGGCGTTCGCCGGCAAGGCGGCGAGCGGCTCCAGCGAGGACGTGGCGCTCGCTTTCGACGAGTTCATGCGCGCCTTCGAGGCGTTCAAGGCCACCAATGACGAGCGGCTCGCCCAGATCGAACAGAGCATCTCGGAGGACGTGGTCACCACCGAGAAGCTCGACCGCATCAACCGCGCGCTCGACCAGCACAAGGCGGCGTTCGATCAGCTCACCTTGAAGGGCGCCCGGCCGCAGCTCGGGCTTGTCGGCTCGATCGAGCGGCGCGCTGCTGCAGCACAAGGCCGCCTTCGAGGCCTATGTGCGCCGGGGCGAGGCGAACGGGCTGCATGCCATGGAGCAGAAGGCGCTGTCGGTGAGCTCCGATCCGGATGGTGGATATCTGGTGCCGCCGGAGACGGAGGCCGCTGTCATCCGCGGGGTGAAGGAGATCTCGCCGATCCGGGCGATTGCCGGCAACCGCACGGTGAGCGCATCCGTCTATAAGAAGCCGTTCTCCATCACCGGGCCGGCGACGGGCTGGGTGGCCGAGGCGGCGACGCGGCCGGAGACCAACTCGCCGACACTGGCCGAGCTGACCTTCCCGACCATGGAGCTCTACGCCATGCCGTCGGCGACGCAGACCCTGCTCGACGACTCCGCGGTGAATATCGACGAGTGGCTGGCCGAGGAGATCCAAATCGCCTTCGCCCAGCCAGGAAGGCGCCGCCTTCGTCACCGGCGACGGCAACAACAAGCCGAAGGGCTTCCTCGACTACACCACGATCGCCAATTCATCGTGGGCGTGGGGCAAGATCGGTTACGTGCCCACAGGCACGGACGGCGCCTTCGATGCGTCGAACCCGAGCGACGACCTCATCGACTTCATCTATGCGCTGAAGGCGGAGTATCGCGCCAACGCGCACTGGGTGATGAACCGGGCGACGCAGGCGACGATCCGCAAGTTCAAGGATGCCGACGGCAACTATATCTGGCAGCCGCCGGAGCGGGCCGATCTCTCGCCGACGCTGATGAACTATCCGATCGCCGAGAGCGAGGACATGCCGGACATTGCCTCGGACAGTTTCTCGGTGGCGTTCGGCGACTTCCAGCGCGGCTATCTCGTGGTCGACCGCGCCGGCATCCGCGTGCTGCGCGATCCGTATTCCGCCAAGCCCTATGTCCTGTTCTACACGACCAAGCGGGTCGGCGGCGGCGTGCAAGACTTCGACGCCATCAAGCTGCTGAAGTTCGGCACGTCGTAGATTGCCCTAAGCCTCAAGCCTGGCCAGGCCGGCGGCCGCATCCGCGCCCCTCCCACGCGGGGCGGCCGCCATTTTCCCTCAGCAAGGCCCGCCTGGTGACGGTTAGTACTTCTTCATCGTGTTGTTGTTCTTCAGGGCGCCGGCCTGCGGCAGATGCTTGCTGCCGGAGCCGCCCGTGGTGGCCGTCAGCTTCTGGGTACAGGTGCAGGTGTCGTTGTCATTGTTGCAACTGCCACCGCTGCCCGTGCAAAGATCGGTGAACATCGTGTTGCAGTCCTTGGTACCGCTACAGTTGCAGTGACCGCCCGCGCAGTGAATTTCGGCGTAGCCCGGTGTGCTCGCTAAACCCGCGAGAGTGAACGCAGCAAGAAACGCTGCGGCAACGCTAAACGATGGCCGTTTGGACGTGGTCATTTCCTTAGCCCTTGGGTTGAAATCCGAGACGCGCTCGGACCGCTACAAGATAGCAGACGGCGGGCCGGCGGTCCGGGGCGTCGTCGCGGCGGAAATGGCCTTTCTTCTTGAGGATCACCCATCATGGCGCTTCATTTGACGGCGGCGCCCGCCGCCGAGCCCATCAGCGTGGCCGAAGCCAAGGCGCATTTGCGGGTCGACGCAGGAGACGAGGATGCGCTGATCGGCGCGTTGATTGTCGCGGCGCGTATGCTGGTCGAGCGGACGCTTGGCTTGGCGCTCGTCACCCAAACCTGGTCGTATTTTCTCGATGCGTGGCCGGAGCGTGGCTGCATCGCGCTGCCGTTGTTGCCGGTGCAGGCGGTGAGCGCCGTCACGCTGCATGATGATGACGGCGGTGCGAGCGTGCTCGACGCGGACGACTACGCCGTCGACGTGCTATCGGGGCCGGCCCGGCTCGTGCTGACGGCGACGCTGCCCCCGGTGACGACGCGGGCCTTCAATGCTTACGAGGTCGCCTTCACCGCGGGCTATGGCGATGCGGGGCCGGATGTGCCGCAAACGATCCGCCAGGCGCTGCTGCTGCTCGTGGCCCATTGGTTCGAGCGGCGCGAGCCGGTGGAACTCGGCTCCGGCCCCGCAAGAGGTGCCGGCGATCTGTCGCGGGTTTGCTGCAACCCTATCGCCGGGTGCGGCTGTGAGTGGGCCAGATATTTTGAACACACCAAGCATCGGCGATCTCCGCCACCGGCTCACGCTGGAAGAGGTCGCAGCGGGTCAGCGACAGCGCCGGCGGCTTCACCGAGGACTGGGTCATGGTCGCCACGGTCTCGGCGGCGATTGCAGCCCAGCGGCGGCGGGGAGGGTGTCGAGGTCCGGACGGCTGGCCGGGCGGGTGTCGCACACGGTGACGCTGCGCTACCGGGACGGGGTGACGCCCGCCATGCGGTTCCGCTCGAGCACCCGCGTGTTCCATATCCTTGCCGCGTTCGACGCGGATGAGCGGAAACGGTGGCTGAGATGCTTATGCGAGGAGCGGGACCTATGACGGCGGTCACCATCCGGGGGCTCGAGGGTTTGCGGCGGCGGCTCGATGCCCGCGCCGTGCCGAAGCGGCTCAAGGCGCAATTTGCGGCGTGAGGCCGACGCGCTCGCGAACGAAGCGGCCCGGTCCGCGCCGGCACATCTCGGCCCCACGGTCGAGGTTCGCGACGTCAGCCGGGGCGAAAAGCATCGCCTTTGCGGTGGGAACGCCGGAGAGGGCCGCCCGTTTCATCGAAAACGGCATGGTGCGGCGGCGCGCCGCGCCTTGGCTTTTACCGATTTTTCGGGCGCGTTTACCTCGCATTAAGCAGAGTCTTCGAAATACTTTAGCGGGCTCTTTCAAGAGTCCGCGTCGCGAGGTCTGATCTCATTTTAGTGATCGCGTGGGGCTTTGCGTTGGGTGCTTCGGTACCTACATGTTCGTTAACGAACGTTAGGAGATCGTGCCATGACCGCAGCAAGTTGGGCGCTTCAGAGAAGCATCTATCAAGCTCTGGTGAATTCGTCCGAGCTGACACTGCTCCTTGGCGGCGACCGCATCTACAGCGATGCGCCGCCGGCGGCGCAGTTTCCCTACATCACACTCGGCCAGACGGTGAATCTGGATTGGAGCACGGGTACCGAAGACGGCACCGAGCACAGCCTGACGCTGCATGTGTGGTCGCGGGCCGGCAGTTCGGTCGAGGTGCATGAGATCATCCAGGTGATCCGCATGCTGCTGCATAATCAGGCCCTGACGCTCGAGGACCATTATCTGGTCAATCTCCGCCATGAGTTCACCGAGGCGCGGCTCGATGCCGACGGTGAGACCCTGCATGGCATCGTGCGCTATCGCGCGGTGACCGAGCCGGCGCAGCAAGTGGCGGCATAGGCGCGCTCAACCGCAATTTCAGTCTTGGTCTTCTGCGAGGTCTTGGCCGGGCGTCACGTCCGGCCATCCTTTTTTGCCGTCTGGGGCTCGCATGGGCAGGGCCGGCTGCGCTATAGGGGGCGCTTCGCCGCTTCTAGCGCGGAACCGAGGGAGCCCCGATGTCGCTGTGGAAAAAACTCAAGGATCTCGTCGACGGCGTTGATGGCGCCGCCTCGCGCGCCGGCAATCTGCGCGAGGACGAGCTGCGGCTCGCCTCCGGCGCGCTGCTGATTACCGCCGGCACGATCGACGGCAATTTCGACGCCGACGAAAAGCGCAAGGTCAAGGCGCTGCTGCAGACCCGGTTCGACCTCGAGCCGGGCGAAGTCCGCCGGCTGTTCGAGGAGTCGGAAGCGCGGGAGCGCGACGCGGTCGATCTCTACCGCTTCACCAGCGTGTTGTGCCGGGAGCTCGACCAGGACGGCCGCAAGCGCATTGTCGAGATGCTGTGGGAAGTGGTGATGGCCGACGGCGTCGTGGACGAGTTCGAGTCCAATTTGGTGTGGCGCGTGGCCGAGCTGCTCGGCGTCTCGACGCGGGACCGCGTGGAACTGCGCAAATTGGTCGAGGCGCGGTTGGCGTAGCTCGCGGGCAATCGACAATCGAGAGATTTCGGGGCGGCTTCGGCCGCCCTTTTTGTTTGTCTCTTTCCGGACGTGAGGACCAAGCATGACGGCGCAAAAGGGTAAGGACCTCCTGCTGAAAGTGGATAGCGACGGGGCCGGGAGCTTCGCCACGGTGGCGGGCTTGCGGGCGCGGACGCTCGCCTTCAACGCAGCCTCGGTGGACGTGACCGACCAGGAGTCGGCGGGGCGCTGGCGCGAGCTACTGGAAGGCGCCGGCATCAAGACCGCGCGGGTGAGCGGCAGCGGCATCTTCAAGGACGCATCGTCCGACGAGACGCTGCGCCAGTATTTCTTCGCCGGCACGGTGCGCGACTGGCAGGTGATCGTGCCGGACTTCGGCACGGTCGAAGGCGCCTTCCAGATCGCTACGCTCGAATATGGCGGCCAGCATGACGGCGAGGTGAGCTTCGAGCTCAGCCTCGAATCCGCCGGCGCGCTCGGCTTTCACACCCGCAAGCTAAGGGAGGATGCGCATGGTCAATCGGCACAGGGGCGAGATCGAAGCCACGCTCGACGGCAAGAGCTATCGGCTCTGCCTGACGCTCGGCGCGCTGGCCGAGCTCGAACAGGCTTTCGGCGAGGACGACATGCTGGCGGTGGCCGAGCGCTTTGAGGCGGGGCGCATCGCCGCCAATGACGCGATCCGCATGATCGGGGCGGGCTTGCGAGGCGCCGGCTACGACGTCGACGATCACGCGGTGGCCGCCATGAAGTCGGAGGCGGGTGCGGCCGGCTTCGTCGACATCGTGGCGCGACTGCTCGCCGCCACCTTCGCCGCCGCGCGCGGCGATGAGGCTTCCGGCCCTTTGGGCGAACAGATAGCGGTCTAGCGAAGCGCGCGCCGTTTCCCTGGGATGCGGCGATGGCAGCGGGCCTCGGCATTTTGCGGCTTGCCCCGCCCGTGTTCTGGGCCATGACCCCGCGCGAGCTCGACGCGGCCTTGCGCGGCGCTTTCGGTGTCGCGGCGGCCCCATCCCATGTCGCGGGCAGATCTTGCGGCGTTGATGACGGCTTATCCCGATGGTGCATGACATGGACTCAAACGACGGGCTTTACGTCGTCATCGGCGGCGACATCGCGCCCTTGCGCAGCGCGCTCTCGGACGCGAGCCGCTTGAGCAACAATTTCGCCAACAGCCTGACGCGGGCTTTCACCGATGCCTCGCTGAAGGGCCGCGCCCTGTCGGACGTGCTGCGCTCGCTCGCCTTCTCGCTGTCGAAGAACACGCTCGAGGCGGCGCTAGCCCCGATCAGCCGGGCGTTCGGCAACAGCCTGACCCAGCTTCTCGGCGGGGCGGGGGTGGTGCCGCCGGTGCCGGTGCCGTTTGCCGAGTGGTGGCGTGATCTCCTCGCCCATGACGTTTCCCTTGGGCGGGCGCCGGGGGCTTGCGGGCGAAGCGGGGCCGGAAGCGATCCTGCCTTTGGCGCGGGGCCGCGACGGCCGGCTCGGCGTGCGCGCAGGCGGGGGCGCGCAAGCGCTCAACGTGACCTTCAACGTGACCACGCAGGACGCGCAAAGCTTCCGGCGCTCCGAAGGCCAGATCGCCGCCATGCTGAGCCGCGTCGTCGGCCGCGGTCAGCGCAATCTCTGACTCCCTCTCCCCTTTAGGGGAGAGGTGAATAAGGTTCAAACACCATGGCGTTTCACGATGTGCGCTTTCCAACCCGCGTCTCGATCGGCGCGAGCGGCGGGCCTGAGCGGCGCACCGAGATCGTGGTGCTCGGCTCGGGTGCCGAAGAGCGCAACAGCCGCTGGGCGGACTCCAAGCGCAGCTACAATGCCGGCTACGGCATCAAGAGCGTCGACGACCTGCATAGCGTCATCGCCTTCTTCGAGGAGCGGCGCGGACGGCTGCACGGATTTCGCTGGAAGGACTGGACCGACTACAAATCCTGCGCGCCGGGCGCGGCGCCGGCCGCGCTTGACCAGCAGATCGGCAACCGGCGACGGCGCAGCGAGCGCCTTCCAGCTCATCAAGACCTATGGCGCGACCTATGCGCCGTGGACGCGAACCATCCAACTCCCCGTGGCGGGCAGCGTGCTCGTGGCCGTCGACGGCGTCTCGCAGGACCCGGAGAACTTTCTGGTGAGTGGCAACACCGGCGTGGTGACGTTTCTGCCGGAGCATGTTCCGGCCGTGGACGCCGTGGTGACGGCAGGCTTCGAGTTCGACGTGCCCGTGCGCTTCGACACGGACCAGCTCGAGATCAATCTCAGCGAAATCGAGGCGGGCTCCATCCCGCATATCCCCATCGTGGAGATCAGGCCATGAGGGTGCTGTCGTCGGGCTTGCAGGATCATCTCGACACCGGCGCCACGACGCTTTGCTGGTGCTGGCGCATCACCCGCAATGACGGGGAAGCCTTCGGCTTCACGGACCACGACCGCGATCTCGACTTCGACGGCACACTATTCGAAGCGGTGAGCGGCTTCACCGGCACGGAGATTCAAGGCGCCGTCGGTCTCAACGTCGATACGCTCGACGTGGAGGGAGCGCTGCAATCGGAACGGTTGAGCGAGGCGGACCTCGCCGCCGGTCTGTTCGACAACGCGCTGATCGAGATCTATCGGGTGAACTGGGCCGAACCGTCCGAGCGCGTCCTCATGCGTTACGGCAATCTGGGGGAGGTGGCCCGCGGCCAGCATCATTTCCGCTGCGAGGTGCGCGGGCTCGCGCACGAGCTGCAGCAGCCCAAGGGGCGCATCATCCAATATGGCTGCGACGCGGAGCTTGGCGACGCCCGCTGCAAGATCGATCTCGATCTCGGCGTCTATCGTTCCGATGCGGGCGTCGTGGCGGCGCCGGGCGCTAGCCCGCGCAGCTTCACCGCCTCAGGCCTCGACGGTTATGCCAGCAACTGGTTCACGCGCGGCCTCGTCACCTGGCTCTCCGGCGCCAATGAAGGCCGCCCGGCCGAGGTAAAGCTGCACGCCAAGTCGGGCGGCGAGGTGCGCATCGAGCTGTGGCAGCGCCCGGCCGAGGACATCGCCGTCGACGACATGTTCAGGATTGTGGCCGGCTGCGACAAGCAATTCGCGACCTGCCGGGCCAAATTCGCCAACACGGCGAACTTCCGCGGCTTTCCCCATGTGCCGGGCAACGACTTCATGCTCTCCGTGGCGACACGCGACGGCAAGAACGACGGCAAGAAGCTGAATTGCTAGAGCTCCGAAGGCGTCTCGGACTCTGAAGGCGTCTCGGGCTCCGAAGGGGTCTTGGGCTCCGGCGGCATCTCAGGCGCGGTCGCCTCTTCCGGCTCCGGGCATTTCAGCGGCTCCGGCTCGGGTTCCGCCGTGGCCGGGGGCGGCGGCTCTTGGGGCGTCGGGAAGTCGCGCAAATCGGCGGCGGCTTCCGGATATTGCGCGGCAAGCATTTCCACATCGCCAAGCTCGACGTCGCGCGCCGGGTCGACCCCCGGCCATTCGGTGCTGCCGCCCAGGAACCAGCGGCGGTGGCCGGTGATGCGCGCGGTGTGGAAAGTCCCGCCGGGAATGAAGAGCTGCACAAGCTGGCCGCCGAGAATATTGGGGCCGACGACGACGAGCTCGCTGGTGCCGCTCTCATAAAGCATCAGCACCTCCAGCGGGTCGCCGCCGTAATAGTGATAGAGCTGATCATTCTCGATGCGGTGCAGCTGCACCGGCGCTTGCGGCGTCACCATGAAGAACAGCGCGGTGCCGAGCGGGCGTCCGGCCGCGAAGGGATCGGGGAGGCCGCCCGGCGCGATGTACAGCGCGCTCTTATAGGTGGCGCGCACATAGCCGCAGGTCTGGTTCGGCTCGAGCTGTAGCGCCTCGCGCACTTGCGCGGCGGTGACGTCGTCGGGCATGGGCCTTCCGGGATTGACCAGCGAGGAAGCCGGCGTGTCGGGCGAGAACACCGGGGCCGAGCCGGATGACGGATCCTCCTTGGGGTCCGTCGTCGCGGTCGGCTCTTGGGCCTTGGCCGCGCGCGCCGACAAGACAGCGGCGCCGGCGAGGCTCGCGGCCTTCAGAAATTTGCGGCGGCCGATCGGGGCCTTGCGTTTAGGCATGTTGTATCTCGGGCGTGACGCTGTTGGACATGGCGGCGATTCTCCTTGAGCGGCGCTCTATATCACAACCGGCTCAGTCCCAATCCGTCGATGATTGTCACATGATTGACACTGCGACCATCGTGAGGCGCGCGCGCGGTTGGCTCGGCACGCCCTATCACCATCAGGCGAGCGTGAAGGGCGTGGGCTGCGATTGCCTGGGCCTGATCCGCGGGTTGTGGCGCGAGCTTTGCGGGCCGGAGCCCGGCCTGGTGCTGGGCGTCAGGCGCCTGATCAGAGACCTGAAGCGGGACCGTGCCGAGGACTAGCCCGCGCTTCCTATCCATCCCTTTCGAGTTTCGGCCGCCCGCGTTGGCGGCCTTTTTATTGGAGAGACGCATGGCGATGCCCGATTGGTACGCGCTGGCGCTCGCCGAGCGCGGCGTCAAGGAAGGTGCCGGCGCCGCCGATAATCCGACCGTGCAGGCCTATTACAGGGACGCCGGACATCCAGAGGTGAAGCATGACAGCGTGCCGTGGTGCGCCGCCTTTGTCGGCGCCATGCTGGCGCGCGCCGGTATTAAGCCGTCGGGCTCGCTCGCCGCGCGGTCTTATCTTGCGTGGGGCGTCAAGCTCGAGGCGCCGCGCCAAGGCTGTGTCGTGGTGCTGAAGCGCGGCAAAGGCTGGCAGGGTCACGTCACCTTCTTCGACCGCGAGGAAAATGGCCTCCTCGTCTGCCTCGGCGGCAACCAGTCAGACAAGGTGTGCTTCGCCGCTTACCGCAAGAGCGTCGTGCTCGGTTACCGCTGGGCTTCTTAAGCTGCGCTACCGCTTCGCTACTTGAGCGCTTCTCGACTTCGATTACCTCATCCGTTCAACACGAAAGGAGACGACCCATGAACAATCTCGCTTGGCTGATCAGCGGCGGTTTCGCCAAGGGCTACCGTACCCAGATCCTCGGCGTGACCGCCGCGCTTTCCACCGTAGGGCTGTGGGCGGCGGGGGACATGTCGCTCGCCGATCTCGTGACCCAGCTCCCCATCGTCCTCGGTGGTCTTGGTCTTGCGGCACTCGGCGCTAAGGTGGACGATGCCGCTACCGGCAAGGACGGTGTGGGCAAATCCGCCCGCCAGAAGTAAGACGGGCGGGAGCGTTCATGCGCCGTTCATTGGCCCGCGCTTAGGGTTACCCGCAAAGCAAGGATGTTGGGACTGAGATGATGTGTCGGGCGACGAAGCGGACTGCCATTGCGGTACTCGCCGCGGTCATGTTGATCGCGGCTTGGGCGCCCGCCGAGGCGGGTTGCCTGCCGTGGAAGTCGGCGGGTGCGCTCATCTCTAAGAACTCGCTCATTCCCGGCAATGTCATCTACAACAAGGTCCAGTCCAAGACCGGCGGAAAGGTCATTTCGGCCACTCTGTGCGAAAGCGGCGGTAACTTCGTCTATAAGATCGTCGTGCTCGGCGCTAAAGGTGACGTCACCAATCTCACCGTTGACGCCCGCACCGGGCAATTCTAGGAGGGCGCGAGCAGCGTCCTGAAAGGGAGGGTCATCGTTTGCGGCTTCTCGTTGTCGAGGACGATCCAGATCTGAATCGCCAGCTCGTGACCGCGCTCGGCGAGGCGGGCTATGCCGTGGACACCGCGTTCGACGGCGAGGAGGGCCACTTCCTCGGCGATACTGAGCCCTATGACGCCGTGGTGCTCGATCTCGGCCTGCCCAAGAAGGATGGGTTGAGCGTGCTCGAGCAGTGGCGGCGCGACGACCGCAAAATGCCGGTGTTGATCCTCACCGCGCGCGAGCGCTGGAGCGACAAGGTGGCCGGCATGGATGCGGGCGCCGACGACTACGTGGCCAAGCCCTTCCACATGGAGGAGGTGCTGGCGCGGCTTCGCGCGCTGCTGCGGCGCTCGGCGGGGCACGCCCGCAACGAGATGGAATGCGGGCCCTTGCGTCTCGATACCAAGACCGCGCGGGTCACGGTCGACGGCCAAGGGGTGAAGCTCACCTCGCACGAATATCGCGTGCTGCATTATCTCATGCTGCACCGGGAGCGCGTCGTGTCGCGTACCGAGCTCGTCGAGCATCTGTACGAACAGGATTTCGATCGCGACTCGAACACGGTCGAGGTGTTCATCGGACGCTTGCGCAAAAAGCTTCCCATCGACCTCATCACGACAGTCCGGGGGTTGGGCTACCGCCTCACGGACCAAGACGATGGGGCCTAAATCTCTCGCCTTCAGGCTGTTTGCCTCGTCGGCGGCGTGGACCCTCGTGGTCATCCCCATCGCCGCCATTCTCCTCGTCTCCCTCTACCGCCAAGCCGTCGAACGTAATTTTGACGCGCGCCTCAACGTCTACCTGACGAGCCTCGTGGCCTCGACCACGAGCGAGGGGGCGGCCACTCCCCAAGACCCCGCCAATCTCGGCGATCCCATCTTCACCATCCCCTTTTCCGGGTGGTACTGGCAGATCAAGCCGCTCAAGGGCGCCGCCCGCCCGCTCTATATCTCGGATTCTCTGCTCGATCAGCAGCTCGACCTGCCGAGCAGCGACGGCGTCGCGCCCGACGAGACCCTCACGCGGCGGAGCTATGCACCGGGGCCTGACGACCAAAATCTGCGCATTGTCGAGCGCGAGATCAGGCCCGAGGGGCCGGGCTCAGCGGCGTATTCCTATGCCGTGGCAGGCGACGCGGCGGAGATCGACGCCGATCTCGCAGAGTTCACCACCATGCTGATCGTGGCGCTCGCGGTGCTCGGGCTCGGGCTCCTGGCGGCGACCTTCTTCCAGGTCCGGTTCGGGCTCCTGCCGTTGCGCGCCATTCGCCATGACCTGGCCTCGATCCGCTCGGGTGACGCGGAGAGCCTGCAAGGGGAACTTCCCGACGAGATTAGGCCGCTGCAGCAGGAGCTGAATGCGCTGATCCAATCGAACCGCGACGTCGTCGAACGAGCCCGCACCCATGTGGGCAATCTGGCGCATGCCTTGAAGACGCCGCTCAGCGTGATCAGCAACGAGGCGCGCACCCATAAGGGCGCGCTCGCCGACAAGGTGGTCGAGCAGGCGGAGATCATGCGCACCCAGATCACCCATCATCTCGACCGGGCGCGGGTGGCGGCACGCTCAGGCGTCATCGGCGATACGACCGAGGTGGCGCCGGTGCTCGAAGCGCTGGGCCGCACGCTCGATCGCATCCATGGCGAGCGGGGGATTTCTGTTGCCGTCACCACGAGCCCCGGCCTGAAGTTCCAGGGCGAGAAGCAGGACCTCGAGGAGATGGTCGGCAACCTGATGGACAATGCCTGCAAATGGGCGAGCGCGGGCGTCACGGTCAGCGCCGAGCCCTTGCGCGGCAGCTCCAATTTCGCTGTCCTCGTCGACGACGACGGCCCTGGACTCACCGAGCCGGAGCGCGCGCGCGCGGTGAAACGGGGGCAGCGTCTCGACGAGAGCAAACCGGGCTCGGGCTTGGGGCTCTCCATCGTGGCCGATCTGGCTCATCTCTATAAGGGCCGGTTTGAACTCGAACCCGCGCCGGATGGGGGCTTGCGGGCCCGTCTGACCCTGCCAGCCGCTTGATTTTTAACCGTTTGCTTCAATGCAACCTATTTTGGCCAGATTTGTTATTCTTAAGGATCGTCTGACACGTTAAACTCAGTACTTCAGTCTCTCGCCGGGGGCGGACTGGTTAAGCCAGGCTGAGGGGGAAACCATATGAGACTCACACCGATCATCGCCATTGCACTTGTGCCTGTGTTTCTTGCGGCTTGCGGGCCGGGTAACAAGCAGGGCACGGGAACCATTCTCGGCGCCGTCGCCGGCGGCGCGGCCGGTGCCGCCATTGGTGGCAAGAAGAACCGTATCGGCGGCGTGGCCATCGGGGCGCTGGCGGGCGGCCTTGTCGGCAATCTGATCGGCGCGGACATGGATGAGCGCGACCGCAAGCTCGCCGCTGCGGCGGAGTACCAGGCGCTCGAATATGGCCAGGCGGGTCAGGTGACGCCGTGGAACAACCCCAACAACCAGCATCGTGGCCAGATCGTCCCGGGCAAGCCTTACCAGCAGGGCAGTTCGTTCTGCCGTCCCTACACCCACACGATCTATATCAGCGGTCAGCCCCAGACGGCCCGTGGCACAGCCTGCCGGGGACCGGACGGCACCTGGAATCCCGTCGGCTAGGCACGCTATCGTCCGCTTGAGCCCGGCTTTCGCCGGAGATTGCGGCGAATTAATCTTTGCCAACCGGCCGGACCTTGCCCCGCCAAGCGCCTTTGCCTATGCCTAGCCTTGCTTTGGCTTTTGGAGGCTCGCACCGCTCGTGTTGCTTTGGGTCATTCTCGCCAGCCTCACGGCGATCGTGCTGTTTTTCCTGTTGCGCCCGCTGGTGGGCGGCGCCGGGTCTGAGCCCGCGCGCGAGGCGTTCAACGCCGCGGTCTATCGCGATCAGCTCGAGGAGATCGACAGCGACCGCGGCCGCGGGCTGATCGGCGCGGCGGAAGCCGAAGCCGCCCGCGCCGAGGTGGCGCGCCGGCTGCTGGCGGCGGACGCCAAGACGCCGAGCGATGCGGGCGGGGACAAAGGCCGCTGGCCGGCCCGCACGGCGCTGATCGCCGTGGCGCTCGCGCTCCCACTCGCCGCGCTCAGCCTCTATCTGTTCTACGGCTCTCCCCGTCTTCCCGATCAGCCGCTCGCCGCGCGCCTGCAAGATCCGGCCAGCGAACAGAATCTCGCGGCGCTGGTGGCGCGGGTCGAGGCGCGGCTGCGGGCTCATCCCGAGGAAGGCGAAGGCTGGGACGCAATCGCGCCCGTCTATTTGAGCGCGCGCCAGTACGGCAACGCGGCGGAGGCCTACGCGCAAGCCATCCGGCTGCTCGGGGCGACCCCCCAACGCCTGTCCGGCTATGGTCAGGCGCTGGTCCTGGAGAAGGGCGGCCTCGTGACGGAAGAGGCGCGGGCGTCTCTCGAACGCGCCCTGGCGCTCGATGAAACTCTGGTCGAGCCGCGCATTCTCATCGCCATCGCCAAGGAGCAGGACGGCGATTTCGCTGCTGCCGTTGCGGACTGGCGTGGGCTGCTCGAGAAGAAGGGCGCCGACGAGGGCTGGCGGGCCATGGTGCAGAGGCGCATCGCCGAAGCGGAGGCGCATCTCGCCGGGAAACCGCCGGCGGCGCCCGAAACGGCACCACAAGACGGCATGGGCGGCCCGAATGCGGCCGATGTCGCCGCGGCGCAAAATATGAGCCCGGCCGACCGTCAGGCGATGGTCGAGACCATGGTGCAAAAACTCGCCACAAGGCTGGAGCAGAACAGCGACGATCTTGCCGGTTGGCTCCGGCTGGTCCGGGCCTATACGGTACTCGGCCGCAAGGACGAGGCGCAGCAGGCGCTGATCCGCGCCAGGAGCCAGTTTGCCGGCAACGAAAAGGCTATCGGGCAACTCGACGCCCTCGCCGCGGAGCTTGGATTGAGGTCATGACACGGAAACAGCGGAGAGGCGTTCTGATCGGCACCTGCCTGGTGGTGCTGAGTGTCGCCGTGGGGCTCGTGCTCTACGCGATGCGGGACTCTATCGTGTTCTTCTACGGTCCGGGCGACGTGGCCGAGATGCAAATGTCGCCGGGGCAGCGGTTCCGGCTTGGCGGTCTCGTCGAGACGAGCAGCGTGGTGCGGGGCGAGGGGACGACCGTCCGCTTCGTGATCACCGACGGGGTGAAGAAATTGCCCGTGACCTTTACCGGCGTGTTGCCCGATCTGTTCCGTGAGGGGCAGGGCGTGATCGCCGAGGGCACGCTAGAGCCGGACGGCGTGTTCCATGCCGATAACGTGCTCGCCAAGCACGACGAGAACTACATGCCGCCCGAGGTCGCGGCGAAGCTGAAGACGCAAGGTGTGTGGCGGGGCGAGGCCGCCGGCACGCCGTCAAGCGCGACCAATTGAGGTAGGGCTGAGATGATTGCCGAGACGGGCCACTATGCGTTGATCCTCGCCCTTGGCGTTGCCATCGTTCAGATGCTGGTGCCGCTTATCGGCACGCGCTATCGCGATCCCCAGCTCACCGCTGTCGCCATTCCCGCCGCGCAGGCCGAGTTCGTCCTTATCGCCATCGCCTTCATCGCGCTGATGACGGCTTACGTCACCTCGGACTTCTCGGTCGCCAATGTCTGGCAGAACTCCCACTCGGCCAAGCCGCTGCTCTACAAGATCTCCGGCGTGTGGGGGAACCACGAAGGCTCCATGATCCTGTGGGTGCTGATCCTGTCGCTGTTCGGCGCGGCGGTCGCCACTTTCGGTACGAATTTGCCGCGCCAGCTCCAGGCCAATGTGCTCGCGGTGCAAGGCTCGATCGCCGTCGCCTTCCTCCTGTTCATCGTCATCACGTCCAATCCCTTCGCGCGGCTCGACCCGGCGCCGTTCGACGGCGAGGGGCTGAACCCCGTGCTCCAGGATCCGGCGCTCGCCTTCCACCCACCCTTCCTTTATGCGGGCTATGTCGGCTTCTCCATGGCGTTCTCGTTCGCCGTCGCCGCCCTGATCGACGGCCGCATCGACGCGGCCTGGGCGCGCTGGGTACGGCCGTGGACGCTCGCCGCCTGGATGTGCCTGACCATCGGCATCGCCATGGGCTCGTGGTGGGCCTATTACGAGCTCGGCTGGGGCGGCTTCTGGTTTTGGGACCCTGTCGAGAACGCCTCCTTCATGCCGTGGCTTGCCGGCACGGCGCTGCTCCATTCGGCGCTGGTGATGGAGAAGCGCGACGCGCTCAAAGTCTGGACCATCCTGCTCGCCATCGTCACCTTCTCGCTCAGCCTCATGGGGACGTTCCTCGTGCGCTCCGGAGTGCTCACCTCGGTGCATGCGTTTGCCGTCGACCCGGCGCGCGGTGTCTTCATCCTCGCCATCATGGGCGTGTTCATCGGTGGGGCGTTGGCGCTGTTTGCCTGGCGGGCACCGCTCCTGACGCAAGGCGGCCTGTTCGCGCCGATCAGCCGCGAAGGCGCGCTCGTCCTCAACAATCTCCTGCTGACGGTGGCATGCGCCGCGGTTCTGGTCGGGACACTCTATCCCTTGGCGCTCGAAGCGATCACCGGCGAAAAGATCTCGGTCGGCGCCCCGTTCTTCAATCTCACCTTCGTGCCGCTCATCGTGCCGCTGCTCATCGCCATGCCGTTCGGGCCGCTGCTGGCCTGGAAGCGTGGGGATCTGTTGGCGGCGGCGCAGCGCTTGATGGCGGCGGCCATTGCCGCGCTCGCTGTCATGATCGTGGTGCTCGCCGTGAACCAGCGCGGACCGTGGCTGGCGCCGATCGGGATCGGGGTCGGAATCTGGCTGATCATGGGCGCTGCCACCGATATCGCCTATCGGGCCAAGCTGTTCGACTCCTCGTGGCCGGAGTCGTGGCGGCGGATGCGCAATCTGCCCCGCGCGGCGTTCGGCGGGGCGCTGGCTCATGCGGGCGTCGGCGTCATGGTGATCGGCCTCGTCTCCACCACGGCGTGGCGCTCCGAGCGCATCGAGGCGCTGGCGCCTGGCGGCTCGCTCGACATCGCCGGCTATCATCTCGTCTTCGCCGGCGTGGCGCCGCGCCAAGGCCCCAACTACAGCGAGCAGGTCGGCAAGTTCGTGGTGACGCGCGGGGGCGAGCCCGTGACCGAGCTCGCTCCGTCGAAGCGCGCCTTCGCGGTGGAGAAGAGCGCCACGACGGAAGCCGGCATCCACAATAGTTGGCGTGGCGACCTTTATGTGGTTCTCGGCGATCAGCTCAAGGACGGCGGGTATAGCGTCAGGGTCTATTTCAATCCGATGGTGCGGCTGATCTGGATCGGGGCGCTGATCATGTTCTTAGGCGGCGGAGTCTCGCTGTCCGACCGCCGCCTGCGAGTTGGAGCGCCGAAGCGGGCGCGGACGAAAATGGCGACCGCCGTGGCGGCCAAGTGAGGGACGCCAAGTGAGGGCCGCGAAGTGATGGCAGCGAAGTGATCATGCCCCTCCGCCAGTCTTTTGCCGCGGTGCTCCTGTCCTGCGCGATCGGCCTGATGGCCCTCGGTCCAGCCGGCGCGGTCCAGCCGGACGAGATCCTGCAAGATCAGGCGCTCGAGGCGCGGGCGCGGGCATTGTCGGAGGGCTTGCGCTGCCTGGTGTGCCAGAACCAGTCGATCGACGATTCCAATGCGCCGCTGGCCAAGGACTTGCGGGTGCTCGTCCGCGAGCGCCTGAAGGCCGGCGATTCGGACGAGGAGATCATCGATTTTGTGGTCGCCCGCTACGGAGAGTTCGTGCTGCTGAAGCCGCGCTTCACCCCGCATAATTGGATATTGTGGTTCGCTACGCCGCTCATGCTTCTCCTGGCGTTCGCCGGCATCGTATTCGCCTATCGCCGGCGGGCTGCGGTGGCAGAAAAGCCTAAGCCGCTGACCGTCAACGAAAAGCGCCGCTTGAAGCGTCTTCTGGACGAGAGCTGAGCCCGAGCAGACCGTCGCCCAGAGGGCCGCGAAGGCCTTGAGATTCGGCGTGTTCACCGGCGGCAACCTTACGGAAATTTAATCCCGCCGAAACCGCGGCGTAATTGGCGGTGGCCTATATGTAGGCCCTGGATGTCTGCCCCTTCCGACACGGGCCAGGCACGATAAACGGGATTTTTCCTTCTCAGGAGAGAGGTGACGACTAATGAAAACTGACCAGAGCCCTGCCGCGAATGAGAGCCCGCGAGTGCGGAAGCTGACCCGCAAGCCAGCGCTCCTCGCCGCTACCGCCCTGATCGCCACGGGCGCATTGGGATTGGTGCTCGGAAACGGTGTGCCCTACGCATCCGCCGAGACGGCCCAGCCGGCGCAGACCATCGAGATGCCTTTCGGCCGCGCGCCGCTCACCTTTGCCGACCTTGTCGCCAAGGTCAGCCCGGCCGTGGTCAGCATCAACGTGAAGGGCGAGGCGAAGGTCGCCGAGAACGATTCGCCGATTCCCGGCATGCCCGATCTGCCGGAGGACAACCCGCTCTACGATTTCTTCAAGCAGTTCAAGAAGGGTATGCCGCAAGGCCCCTCCAAGCCGACGCCGAGCCTGGCGCAGGGCTCCGGCTTCTTCATTTCCGAAGACGGCTATCTGGTGACCAACAACCACGTGGTTGAGGACGCCGAGGACATCTCGGTGACGATGGAAGACGGCGACAAATACTCGGCCAAGCTCGTCGGCACCGACCCGCGTACCGATGTCGCGCTGCTCAAGGTCACCGACAAGACGGAGACTAAGTTCCCATTTGTGAAGTTCTCGACCAAGGACCCGCGGGTCGGCGATTGGGTGCTCGCGGTGGGCAACCCCTTTGGCTTGGGTGGCACGGTCACCGCCGGCATCATCTCGGCGCATAACCGCGACATCGGCTCCGGGCCTTACGACTATCTGCAGATCGACGCGGCCGTGAACCGCGGCAACTCGGGCGGTCCGAGCTTCGATCTCGACGGCAATGTCGTGGGTGTGAATACCGCCATCTTCTCGCCCTCCGGCGGCAATGTCGGCATCGCGTTTGCCGTGCCTGCGGCTCTCGTCAAGCAAGTGGTCAGCGAGCTGCAGAGTCATGGCAGCGTCGATCGCGGCTGGCTTGGCGTGGTCATCCAGAACGTCAACGACGATATCGCCGACTCCATTGGTCTCAAGGAGGCCAAGGGCGCCATGATCACCAAAGTGACCGAGGACGGTCCGGCGGCGAAGGAAGACATCAAGGCCGGCGATGTGATCGTCGGAGTGAACGGTGAGGAGGTCGAAGATTCTCGTGACCTCGCCCGCAAGATTGCCGAGCTCGAGCCCGACTCACAGGTCAAGCTGTCCATCGTCCGCTATGGCGACAAGCGCATGGTCGACATGAAGCTTGGAGCCTTCCCGAGCGCTAAGAAACTGGCGTCTCTCGAAGAGGACAAGCCGGCCGACTCCGGTGAGCAGATGAAGGATCTCGGCTTGTCTCTGGCCCCGGCGATGAAGTTCCCGGGCGCCGGCGACGAGGGCGTGGTCATCACCGAGGTCGATCCTTCGAGCGATGCCGCCGACAAGGGCTTGAAGCCCGGCGATATCATCCTTCAGGTCGCGGGCGTGACCGTGTCCGATCCGAGCGACGTCGCAGCCGGGGTCAAGAAGGCCATGGCCGGCTCCACGGCGGAAAAGGATACCGTCAAGGTGCTCATGCAAGTTAGAACCGGCGATCAGACGCGCTTCGTGGCGCTCTCACTGAAGAAGGCTTAAGTCTTTCGTTAGAGCCTTCGACGCCGGAGGGCGGCGCGGTTTCCCCCCGCCGCGCCGCCCGCCCCTTTGTCCCAGCCGAGCATGATGACAATTGTCAGGAAAGCCCGCCGATATGCGCGTTCTAGTGATCGAGGATGATCAGGAGACCGCGGCCTTTCTCAAGCGGGCGCTCAAAGAGTCCGGGCATGTCGCCGAGTATGCGGCCGACGGGCAGGCGGGTCTCGATCTCGCCAGATCCAACGCCTACGACGTCCTGATCGTCGACCGTATGCTGCCGAAATTCGATGGACTCGGCGTCATCAAGGCGCTGCGGTCGGAGGAAATTCGGACGCCGGCATTGATCTTGAGCGCGCTCGGCGAGGTCGACGACCGGGTCAAAGGCCTGCGGGCCGGCGGGGACGACTATCTCACCAAACCCTATGCCTTCAGCGAGCTGCTGGCCCGCATCGAGGCGCTGGCCCGGCGCACCTCGCCGGAAGAGGGCTCGACGCGCTTCGTGGTGGGCGACCTCGTCCTCGATCGCCTATCCCACAAGGTGACGCGGGCGGGCGAAGCCATTATGTTGCAGCCTCGTGAGTTTCGCTTGCTCGAATATCTGATGAAACACGCAGGCCAAGTGGTGACCCGGACCATGCTGCTCGAAAATGTGTGGGACTATCACTTCGATCCGCAAACCAATGTGATCGACGTGCATATCTCGCGGCTCAGATCCAAGATCGACAAGAACTTCGCCAATCCCCTCCTGCACACGGTCCGCGGCGCCGGTTACAGTATCCGTGACAGCGCTCACTAAGCTCTTCCGGACCACCACCTTCCGTCTGTCGCTGACCTATCTCGCGCTGTTCAGCGTGGCCGCCGCTCTGGCGATCTTCTACATCTATTGGAATACGACGGTTCTGCTGTCGCGGCAGCTCAACCAGACCATCGATGCGGAGCTCAAAGGCCTCGCCGAGCAATACCGGGCAGGCGGTCTCGACCAGCTTGTGCGTATCGTCGCCGAGCGCAGCCAGACGCCGGGCAACAGCCTCTATCTCGTCGCCGACAAGGACGGCAAGCAGCTCGCGGGCAATCTCAGCGCCGTGTCGCCGCAACTCTGGGACAGCCTCGGCCCCGTCGAGTTCGTCTATAGCCGGCCGGCGCCGGGCGGCGTCGAGCGGCGGCTCGCCTTCGCCAATGTGTTCCGCTTGCCGGGCGGCTACCGCCTCATCGTCGGCCGCGACATCGAGGACCGGCGCGAGCTGGCGCGGCTGATCCGCTCCACGATGCTGTGGGGGCTCGGCGTGATGGCCCTGGTGGGCATCGGCGGCGGCTACTGGGTGAGCCGGAGGCTGCTGACGCGCATCGACGGACTGTCCGCCACCACGCGCACCATCATGGCCGGTGACCTGACGGGGCGGCTACCCATCAGCGGCTCCGGCGACGAGCTCGACCGCTTATCGGAAAGTCTCAATCTCATGCTCGCGCGGATCGAGCAGCTCATGGCCGGCTTGCGCGAGGTGTCCGACAATATCGCGCACGACCTCAAGACGCCGCTGAACCGCTTGCGCAACCGGGTCGAGGAGGCGCTGCGCGAGCCCCATGACGCGGCGGCGCATCGCGAGGCGCTGGAGCGAACCATCGAGGAGGCCGACGGACTCATCAAGACCTTCAACGCGCTGCTCTCGATCGCGCGGCTCGAGGCGGGCGCCGCCGGCGAGAACCGCGAGATGCTCGACCTGGCGGCGTTGGTGGGCGACGTGGCCGAGCTCTATGAGCCCGTTGCCGAGGAGCGTGGCATCGACCTGAAGGCTGAGGCCGCCGCGCCGATCGTCATCCACGGCGACCGGCAGCTTCTCGGTCAGGCGATCGCCAATCTCATCGACAACGCGCTAAAATACGGCGCGCCGGGCAGGCACGGCGGCAATGGCCAGGCGCCGGAAGTCGAGGTACGGGCCGAGGCGAGCGACGGGGTGGCGCGCATTATCGTCGCCGACAGGGGGCCCGGGGTGCCGGCGCCCGAGCGCGGCCGCGTGCTCGGCCGTTTCGTGCGGCTCGAAGCGAGCCGGTCGGAGCCGGGCAGCGGGCTCGGCTTGAGCCTTGTCGCCGCGGTGGCCAGACTGCATGGTGGGTCCTTGAGGCTGGAGGATAACGAACCGGGCCTCCGCGTCGTCCTCGTTCTGCCCACGGAGGGCGATGCGCTCGTCAACGGGGTGGCCGGCGGGCCGCCCGCGGGAGCAGAGTCGAGACCGACGTGACGGCGTTCGCCGAGCGGATCACCGAATGTCCCAAGATCTACGACGCCGCCCGCGGCGCCGATGTGCTTGCGGGCGTGTTGAAGGCATTGCGCGAGGTGCCGGCGCTTGCCGCCTCCGCCGAGAGTCTCGCGGCGCCTCGCCCCACGGCACTGCTCGAGGCCGTGTTCTCGTCTTCGCCCTATCTCGCCGCGCTCGCCGGTCGATCCCCTCATCTCCTGCTTGAGTGTCTGACGCGCGATCCCGACACGCATTTGGCGCAAGCGCGCGCCGCGCTGGGTCAAGACATGGCGCAAGCGCCCGGCGCGAAGGAGGCCATGACGCTGCTGCGCCAGTTCAAGCAGCGCACCGCTCTGCTGACGGGGCTTGCCGATCTCGGCGGCGTGTGGCCGACGGCGATGACGCTCAAGGCTTTGAGTGAAGCGGCGGATGCGTCGGTGCAGGAGGCGGTGGCGTTTCTGTTCCGCAAAGCCCGCGCGGCGGGGCAGATCACGGCGCCGGAGACGTCGCCAGAGACCGTGGCCGGCTATTTCGTCATCGCCATGGGCAAGCTCGGCGCGATGGAGCTCAACTATTCAAGCGATATCGACTTTATGGTGTTCTACGACGCCGAGCGCGCTGGCCTTGCTGCCGATGTCGAGCCGTCGTCCTTTTTCGTCCGCCTGACCCGCGATCTCGTCCGCTTGCTGCAGGAACATACCGGCGACGGCTACGTCTATCGCACCGATTTGCGTTTGCGGCCCGACCCCGGCGCCACCCAGATCGCGCTCTCTACCGATGCCGGCCTCACTTATTATGAGAGCTTCGGCCAGAACTGGGAGCGGGCGGCGCTGATCAAGGCGCGCATCGCCGCCGGCGACCTGGCCTTGGGCCAGGAGTTCCTGGAGCAGCTCGCGCCGTTCATCTGGCGCAAATATCTCGACTTCGCCGCCGTGGCCGACATCCATGCCATGAAGCGCCGGGTACATGCCTTCAAGGGCCATGGCGCCATTGCCGTGGAAGGCCACGACATCAAGCTTGGCCGGGGCGGTATCCGCGACATCGAGTTCTTCGCGCAGACCCAGCAGTTGATCGCGGGCGGGCGGCACCCGGAGCTTCGAACGCGCGGGACGATCGAAACCCTTGAGGGTCTTGCCGCAGGCGGCTGGATCGAACCGCAGACGGCCGACGACCTCACAAGCGCCTACTATTTCCTCCGCCGGATCGAGAACCGCATTCAGATGGTGGGCGATCAGCAGACGCATATCATTCCCGCCGACCGCGCCGAGCTCGACCGCCTCGCCAGGCTGTCGGGGTTCGACGACACGGATAAGTTCGGCGATGCGTTGATCACCCAGTTCAGACTGGTGGAAACCCATTACGGGGATCTGTTCGAAAAGATCCCGGAACTGTCCAGCGCGGCGCCGGGCATCGTCGTTGCCGACGAGAACGATCCGGCCACGCTGGCGAGCCTGGAGCAGCTCGGTTTCAACAATCCCACGGCCGTGGTTGCCGCCATTCGCGCCTGGCAATCGGGCCGCTATGCCGCCACGCGAAGCGCCAAGTCGCGGGAGCGGCTGACGGAGTTTCTCCCCTTGCTGCTCGATGCGTTCGGCCGCACCTCGGAGCCCGACCTGGCCCTCGCCACGTTCGACAAGGTGATTGCATCCATGCCGGCGGGCTTGCAGCTGTTTTCGTTGTTTGCGGCCAATCCCAGCCTATTGCGCCTTGTCGCCGACATCATGGGAACGGCGCCTCGCCTCGCCAACATCATCGGCCGCCGGCCACGGCTCCTCGATGCCGTACTCGATCCTGGTTTTTTCGGCGCGGTGCCGACGCCGGCCAAGCTCAAAGAGCTGGTGGGAAGGGCGCTCGAACGCGCCACCGACTATCAGGATGCGCTAGACCGGGCGCGGATCGTCGGGCGCGAGCAGGGCTTCTTGATCGGCGTCCGGGTGATGTCCGGCACGATCTCGGCGCGGCAGGCCGGTGCCGCCTATGCTGGTCTCGCCGAGACACTGATCCAGGCGCTGGCTGGATTTGTCGGCGACGAGCTTGAGGCCCAACATGGGCGCATGCCAGGGGGCGAGGTGGCCGTGGTCGCCATGGGTAAGCTGGGCGGGAGCGAGATGACGGCGGCGTCGGATCTCGATCTCGTCACCGTGTACGACTTCACCGGCGACGACGCGCAGTCCGACGGCGAACGGAGCTTGGCGGGCACGCAATACTACACACGCTTTACGCAACGCTTGATCGCGGCGCTGTCGGCCCAGACCGCGGAAGGCGCGCTGTATGAAGTGGATATGCGGCTGCGGCCTTCCGGGAGCCAAGGCCCGGTTGCCACCAAGCTCTCAAGCTTCATCGACTATCAGGCGGGCGCCGCCTGGACCTGGGAGCATTTGGCGCTCACCCGCGCCCGCGTGGTCGCCGGGCCCGTGGCGCTTCGGCGGCAGATCAACGAAACAATCGCCGCGGTGCTGTCGCGCCCGCGTGACCGGACGGCCGTGGCCGAGGAGGTTAGGGCGATGCGGGAGAGAATCGCCGGCGAGAAGGGTGATACCGGCATCTGGGACCTGAAGCAGGTGCGCGGCGGGCTTGTGGACCTCGAATTCCTGGCGCAATTTCTTCAGTTCGTCAGCGCCGCCGAGCATCCGGATGTGCTCGACCAAAATACCGAGATGGCGCTCACCAAGCTCTCCGCCGCTGGCGTGCTCGGCCCTGGCGACGCCGAGATCCTGATCTCGGCGGCGCGGCTTTATCAGACGCTCACAGAAATTTTGCGGCTATGCCTGGACAGGCCGTTCGCCGTCGCCAACGCGCCGCTGGCGCTGCGGGAGCTTTTGGCACGGGCCTCCGACATGCCGGATTTCGACACGCTCGAGGCGACGCTCAAGGACACGCTCGCCGCCGTGCATGAGGCATTCGACCGTCTCGTTGCTTAAAATCCGGGAGAGGGCGCTTTGGCGCCGGCCGTTCAGGCGCTTTTGGCGAACGGCGCTTCCTCGCCGGGCGCGGCCGCATGCGAGGGCAGGATGCAGGTGACCGTCGTGCCCTGGCCTTCGCGGCTCTTGATCTGGAGGCTGCCGCCATGCAGCTCGACGAGCGCGCGGGAGATGGCGAGACCGAGACCGCTGCCCTGATGGCTCTTCGAGAATTGATTTTCGACCTGCTCGAAGGGGCGGCCGAGCTTGGCGATGTCGGTCTCGGCGATGCCGATGCCGGTATCCTTGATGGCGATCTTCACCTGCCCGCGAATGCGCGACACGTGCACATCAACGCGGCCGCTGTCGCGGGTGAATTTGACCGCGTTGGCCAGGAGATTGAGGAATATCTGCTTTAGGGCGCGGCGGTCTGCTTCGATGGCGAGATGCGCCGGGCCGTGCCGCTCCACGGTAATGTCGCGGTCGGCGGCGGCTTTGCTCACCACCTTCATGCTGTCTTCGATGATGTCGGCCACATCCACAGTGCTCACGTCGAGGCTCATGCGTCCGGCCTCGATTTTCGACATGTCGAGGATGTCGTTGATGACTTCGAGGAGATAGGCGCCGCTGGCGTAGATGTCGCGCGCATACTCGTCGTATTTGGGATGGCCCAGCGGACCGAACAGGGCCTGCTGCATGACCTCCGAGAAGCCGATCACCGCGTTCAGGGGCGTGCGCAGCTCGTGGCTGATATTGGCGAGGAACTCGGATTTGGCGCGGTTGGCGGCCTCGGCACGGTTTTTCTCCAGCGCGTATTTCTCGGCAAGGTCGACCAGCTGCTGCTTCTGATGCTCGAGCTCGCGGCGGGACATTCTCAGTTCGGCGACGCTGGCGCGCAGTTGCTGCTCGCTCTCGCCGAGCCGCTGCTGGCTCTCCTTCAGCACCGTGATGTCGGTGCCGACGCTCACATAGCCGCCATCGCGGGTGCGGCGCTCATTGATGTGAAGCCAGCGCCCGTCTTCGATCTGCGCCTCATAGGTGCGTGAATCGTCGACATGCTTGCCGGCGACGGCGATGCGCTTGGAAACGATGGGCTCGGAGGCGGCGGCGATCACCTCGTCATAGGGGCTGCCCGGCCGCACGATGTCGTCGGCTAGGCCGTGGAATTGCTGATACTTGCTGTTGCACATCACCAGCCGGTTCTGGTTGTCCCACAGCACGAAGGCCTCGGAGATGTTTTCGACCGCATCCCGCAGCCGCGCGTTGGCATCGCTTGAGCCCGGAACGGCGTCCGCGTCAGCGAGCACGGCCATGCCGGTCAGATAGGGTTCTGCGTCCTCGCCGCGGGTGATATGGCCGCGCAGGCGCACCGAGATCCAATGCCCTTCGGCATGGCGCAGGCGGAAGCATTGATCGAAGGCGGAAATGCCCTCGCGCAAATGGCGGTCCAGCTCGGCGCGAAGGTCGTCGTCAGGATGCAGCGCCTTGGCCAGGTTGCGGTAAGGCATGGCATCGGCGGATGGCTCAAGGCCGAGCAGGCGGTGCATCGGCGCGGACCAATGCACATGGCCGCGGGCGAGGTTCCAGCGCCACACGCCGCAGCCGGGCAATGTCTCGGTCAGCTCCTGGGTCAGGCTGTCGCCGTCGTCGCGCGCTACCGCCGGCACGAGATACCAAAGCCCGCCGGCGAACAGCGCGAGCACAAGTCCGGCGCATACGAGCAGCGTGATTTCCACGGTCGCGTCGCTCCGCCAGGCACCGAGGGCGCCATCGATAGGCTGGACAAAGGCGATCTGCGCGTCGGTCTGCGGCACGTTGCGGACGGTGACCAGGGCGTCGGTGCCGTCGAGAAGGGTGATGCGCAGCACGCCCGCATCGGCGCCGAGGATCGTCAGTGGTTGCTGCGGCCCGAGAATTGTGAGGAGGTTGCCCTTGAGCGCTGCTGTCGATCGGCGCTTTGGCCTGAATTTCACTCTCGGCGTCGGCGAGAAGGGCGGTGCGGCCATCCTGGGTCGCGCCTCTGGGGAGGCTGCCGGCGAGCGCGCCTTGCCAATCCGTGCTGGAGCTCAGGGTGTCGTCCTTGAGGTTCAGGGCGGTGACGTCGGCATCAGGGCAAGTTGGCGCTGGGCGGAGGCCAGAGCCGCCGTCTTGCCGTTGGCGATCTGGTAGGAGAAGCCGGCGATGGCGATGACGGCGAAACCGATCAGGAGAACCGGCACGAGGCGGCGCAGAGCCTCGGTCGAGGGCATATGAAGGTCGACGATCTGGCGCAGGTCCTGCCATTGCGGCCCCGCGACAGAATAGACTCCCCCACCTCGCGCAGAACGCGCCCGCGCCATTCGGTCCCCCTTACTTCTCCCGCGTCGTGTTCCGGAGAAGTTGCCGCATCTCCGAATCGCTTCCGACTATGGAATTGACGATCAGAGCGTCTGTCCAGAGAAACCTGTGGAAATTCGGTTAATAACCAGTTGACAGAGGTTAAGACTTTAACCGTCGCCTAGGGTCTTGGTGACGATCTCGTAGCTGTCGGTGGACAACGATTGTCCCGCGAGACCCTCTAATGCGGCCTTGGCGTGAGCCTGGCGGCCCGGTTCCAGCGTGCGCCAGCTCTCGAATGCACCGAGAAGCCGCGCGGCCACATGCGGATTGAAGCGGTCGATCTCGAGCGCCTGCTCGGCCAACAGCGCGAAACCCGCACCGTCGGCGCGATTGAACCCGGAGGGGTTCGCTTGGGCAAAGCTGCCGATCAGCGCCCGCACGCGATTGGGATTCTTCAGGGAGAATTTCGGGTGGGCAAGCAGCGCCCGCACGGTCTCCACGGAATTGGGACGCGCGGCGCGCGCCTGCACGGCGAACCATTTGTCGAGCACGAGCGGCTCGTTCTCCCAGCGCGCATAGAAATGGTCGAGGGTGGCGTCGCGGACCGGCGATTGCAGCTGCGACAGGATCGACAGGGCCATGATGGCGTCGGTCATGTTCGACGCCTCGCGGTAGTGGCGCTCGGCGCGGTCAATTTCGTCCGGCGCTCCGGTCGCCACCAGCAGATCGAGCACGGCATTGCGCAAGGCCCGCAGCCCGGCACTTTTCGGGTCGGGGGAGAAGGGAGCGTCCGTGCCGGCCGTGGCGTAGAGCTCGCCTAAGGTGTCGGCGATGGTATCGCCGATCTTGGCGCGCAAGGCATCGCGGGCGGTATGCACCGCGTCGGTATCGACATTGCGGGAAAGCTCGCGGGCGATGTCGGACTTGCTCGGCAGCTTGAGAGTCTCGGCGCGATAAGCCGGCAACAGGGTGTCGTCGCGAGCGGCCGTCGCCAGCGCTTGGGCGAGGCGGGTCGCCTCCGTGCCCGTCACCTGGCCCCGTCGTCGCCGCTGCGAGCGGCGGCCGTCAGTAAATTGCCGGCATAAGTCTGTGTGGCCTGCCAGCGATTGAACGGGTCGCTGTCATGCATCATCAGGAACTCGATCTGGTTGGCATCGAGGCTGGTGGTGAGACGCACGGGCGCCGAGAAGTCACGCAGCAGGGACGGCGTGGGCGCCGCGGGCACATCCTGGAACTCGAAGACCTGCTCGCGCTGCGTCACTTCGAGAAGCCCGTCGGTGAGCGTCTCGCCATTGAGTTTGAGCGGCAGCTCGTCGCCATTGGCGCCGATGAGGCCCACTTTCAGCGGGATCAACATCGCCTCCTTGCTGGTCTGGCCGGGCGTCGGCGGCACTACCTGGCTCACATGGAGCTTGGCGGTCTTGGCGTGGGGATCGTAGTCGAGCGAGCAGGCGATCTCCGGCGTACCGCTTTGCGTGTACCACAGCATGAACTGCGACAGGTCGCGGCCCGAGACGTCGGCCATGGCGTCGACGAAATTCTCGACCGTCGCCGCCTCGCCGTCATGGCGCTCGAAATACAGGTCGAGGCCTTTGCGGAAGGTCTCGCGGCCGAGCAGCGTCTGCAACATGCGGCAGACCTCGGCGCCCTTCTCGTAGACCGTGGACGTATAAAAGTTGTTGATCTCGATATAGGAGCCGGGGCGCACGGGGTGAGCGAGGGGGCCGGCGTCCTCCGGATATTGATGCGTCTTCAGCATGCGCGCGTCGATGATGCGCTCGACCGGGCCGGTGCGCACGTCGCTGGTGAACTCCTGATCGCGGAAGACGGTGAGCCCTTCCTTCAGGCAGAGCTGAAACCAGTCGCGGCAGGTGACGCGGTCGCCGGTCCAATTGTGGAAATATTCGTGGGCGATGACGCTTTCGATCGAGTGATAGTCGGCGTCGCTTGCCGTGTCGGGCCGGGCCAGCACGAGCTTGTCGTTGAAAATATTGAGGCCCTTGTTCTCCATCGCTCCCATGTTGAAATCGCTGACGGCGACGATGTTGAACACGTCGAGATCGTATTCGAGGCCGAAGCGTTCCTCGTCCCAGCGCATGGCGCGCTTCAGCGACTCCATGGCCCAGCCGCAGCGGTCCTCCTTGCCCGGCTCGACATAGATGCCGAGCGCCACCTCGCGGCCCGAGGCCGTGGTGAAGCTGTCATGCACCGAGGCGAGGTCGCCGCCGACGAGCGCGAACAGATAAGAGGGTTTGGGGAAGGGGTCATGCCACACGGCGAAGTGCCGGTCGGTGCCGGGAATGTCGCCGTGCTCGAGCAGATTTCCGTTCGACAGCAGCACCGGCGTCGTTTCGCGGTCCGCCTCGATGCGCACCGTATAGACGGCGAGTGCGTCGGGCCGGTCGATGAAATAGGTGATGCGGCGAAAGCCTTCCGGTTCGCACTGGGTGCAATAGGTGCCGCGCGAGCGATAAAGGCCGGAGAGCTCCATATTGGCTTCGGGGTCGCATTGGGTGACGACCTCCAAGGTGAAGGGCCGCGCCGGCACATTGGCGATTGTAAGTGAATCGTCGGCCAGGGCGTAGTCGCCCGGCGCCAGATCCTTGCCGTCCAAGGTGACGCGCTTGAGCGTCAGATTCTCGCCGTCGAGCACCAGCTTCTGCCCGGGTACCACTTTCGGGTTCGGCCGCATTCTGAGCTTGGAGGCGACGCGGGCCTCCTTGGGCACCAGGTGCACGTCGAGCGCGACCTCTTCGATGAGATAAGCGGGCGGCGCGTAGTCCCGCAGGAACTTCGTTTCACGGCTGGAATCGTTCATGGCGGAAAGATCAATCCTCTCACGTGGCAGTTAGAGGCCGGGCGGCAATGCCTAGTCAAAACCGTGCCGACTGTCGAGGTTGGCCAGGGATTCCAAGGCTGAATCCCGGGCGTGAAACCCAAGGTCGAGTGGCGCGTTAGCCCTTCTATACCCTCACGTAGGAGAGCCATTTTATGAGCACAACCCATGCCGAACTGGTCTCTCGCCCCGCACAGAGCATGCCGCCGCAAGCCTATCCGGCTGAGAAGGCACGGCAGGGCGAGATTATCCTCAAGACCAAATGGTCGCGCTGGGTCTTTTTGACCGGCTTGTTTGGCGGCTTCGTGCTGCTGGCCGTGCTTGCGGTCCTATTGAGGATTTTTGGCTAATCGAGATCGATGCGGCGCAGGCGAAGCGCATTGCCCACCACCGACACCGACGACAGGCTCATGGCCGCCGCGGCGACGATGGGCGACAATAGAATTCCGGCGACAGGATAGAGCACGCCGGCGGCGACCGGTACGCCGACAGCATTGTAGAAAAACGCGAAGAACAGGTTTTGCTTGATGTTGCGCATGGTGGCGCGGGCAAGTTTGACGCCGCGCACGACGCCGCGCAGATCGCCCCTGAGCAGCGTCAGGCCGGCGCTCTCCATGGCGACATCCGCGCCCGTGCCCATGGCGATGCCGACATCAGCCTGGGCCAGGGCCGGTGCGTCATTGATGCCGTCACCCGCCATGGCGACCACGGCGCCTGTTTTCTGCAAGTCCTCGATCAGGGCCAGCTTTTCTTCCGGCCTCAGCCCCGCATGGACCTCGTCGATGCCGAGCTTGGCGGCGACCGCTTTCGCTGTCGTCTCATTGTCGCCGGTGGCCATGACGATGCGAAGCCCCAACGCGTGAAGCTTGGCGATGGACTCCGCGGCACCCTGCTTAATGGGATCGGCCACGGCGACGATGCCGGCGAGCTTGCCGTCGGCACTCAAGAACATCACCGTCTCGCCGTCCTTGCGCCGCGTCTCGGCGGCATCCGCCAGCGGTGCGACATCGATGCCGGAGACTTCCATCAGCCGCGCATTGCCGAGGAGTGCGTCGCGGCCGCCGATCTGGCCCTTGACGCCTTGGCCGGTGATCGCCTCGAAATCTTGTGCCTTGTCCGGCTTGAGACCTTTGTCTTCGGCGCCGCGCAGAATCGCTTCCGCGAGAGGATGCTCGCTGCCGGCTTCGAGTGCCGCCGCCAGGCCAAGCACCTCGTCCGCCTTAAACCCGTCCGCGGCCTCTACCCCTCGCAAGGATGGCTTGCCTTCGGTCACGGTGCCGGTCTTGTCGACGACCAGCGTATTGACCGCGGCAAGGCGCTCCAGCGCGCCGGCATTGCGCACCAGCACGCCGGCTTGCGCGCCACGGCCCGTGGCGACCATGATCGAGATCGGCGTGGCCAGCCCCAGCGCGCACGGGCAGGCGATGATGAGCACACTCACGGCGGCGACCAGCGCGTGGGCGAATTGCGGTGCCGGGCCAAAATACACCCAGACGACGAAGGCGATCACCGCCACGGCGATCACCGCGGGCACAAAATAGGCGGCGACCACGTCGGCGAGTGCCTGAATGGGCGCGCGGGAGCGCTGGGCATCGGCGACCATGTGGACCACTTGCGACAGTGTGGTCTCGGCGCCGGTGCGGTCGACGCGCATGTCGAAGGAGCCGGAGCCGTTGAGGGTGCCGCCGGTGACGGTATCGCCTTCCGTCTTCTCGACGGGCACAGCCTCACCGGTCAGCATGGACTCGTCGACGGCGCTACGGCCCTCGGTCACGGTGCCGTCGATGGGGATCTTGTCGCCCGGCCGCACGCGCAGGATATCGCCGACCTTGACCTCGGCAAGCGGCACGGTCTCGGTCTTACCGTCTTTCAGCACGCGCAGCGCCGTCTTCGGCGCGAGATCGAGTAGCGCCCTGATGGCCCCGCCGGTCTTCTCGCGCGCGCGCAGCTCCAGCACCTGGCCCACCAGCACCAGCGCCACGATGACCGCGGCCGCCTCGAAATAGACCGGAACCAGGCCGTGAGCGTCGCGCATGGAGGCTGGAAACAGGCCGGGGGCGAGCGTGGCGACGACGCTATAGAGATAGGCGGCGCCCGTGCCCAATCCGATCAGGGTGAACATATTGAGCCAGCCCGAGCGGAGCGAGGCGAAGCCGCGCACGAAAAACGGCCAGCCGCACCACAGGACGGCGGGAGTGGCGAGCACCAGCAAGAGCCATTGCTCGGCCCGCGGCGACAGGAAAGGCAGAAGATCGACGCCGAAGACATGGGCGCTCATGTCGATGGCGGCGATGACGAGCGACAGCGGCACGGCGAGTTTGAGGCGCCGGGTGAAGTCGATCAGCTCCTCGTTCGGCGCATCCTCCGCCAGCACGCCCATGGGCTCGAGCGCCATGCCGCAGATGGGGCAGGGGCCGGGGCCCTCCTGCACGATCTCCGGATGCATGGGGCAGGTGTAGAGGGTGCCGGGAGGCGCCGGCTCAGGCTCCTCCTGCTCGTTCAGATAGCGCTCGGGGTCCGCGACAAATTTCGCCTGACAGCCGGCGGAGCAGAAATGGTAGGTGTGCCCCTTATAGTCATGGCTCGGCTTGCCGGCATGCGGGTCGACCTTCATGCCGCAGACCGGATCGATGGCGAGATGGGTGTCGGCAGCCGTGGCTTCTGTCATGCTTTCAAAACCGTAGGGGTTCACTTCTCATATGGTGATTCATGCGTGGCACGTCAGCGCCTAGCATAGTGTAAAGACGGGATTTGTCGGGGGGCGACGGTTTTGCGGACTCTTATCACCGAGATTTTTATTGTGCTGCTGGCCGTCGTCGGCTTCGGCGGCGGCTATCTGCTGGGGGACAGACAGCAGACCGACTGGTACACGGCGGACATCTCCACGCTGGGGCCGGGGCCGGAGAACGATGTGATCCGCTACGGCCATGAGCTGATCGTTAATACCCCGCGCTATATCGGCAGAAGCGCCGAGATCCCCGACATGGCTTTCGCGGGCAACGATCTCGCCTGCCAGAGCTGTCACTTGAAGGCGGGCTTGCAGCCGTTCGCCGCGCCCTTCGTCTCTACGGTCGCGACCTTCCCGATGATGGTCAACAATCAGGTCCTCCCTCTCAGCGAGCGCATCAATAGCTGCATCGAGCTTGGCTTGAACGGCCGGCCCCTGCCGGAGGATAGCCGCGAGTTGGCGGCGCTCGTCGCCTATATGGTCTTCGTCGGCAAGGGCAATCCGAAGGGCGTGCGCGTGCCCGGCATGGGGCTGATGCCTATAGCTTTTCCGGCGGCGGTGCCGGACGCGCGGCGCGGCGCAGATGTCTACGCCAAAGCTTGCGCGAGTTGCCACGGCGAGACGGGGCAGGGTGAGCCGAAGGCGAGCCCGGAGGTAGGCTACTATGTTCCGCCGCTTTGGGGCGACGGCAGCTTCAATGGTGGTGCGGGAATGGGCAAGATCGCCTATGCCGCCTCCTATATTCGCTCCAACATGCCTCCAGGCGCCGACTATTCCGAGCCCACGCTCACCGTACAGGAGGCCTGGGACGTGGCGGCCTATATGAACGCCCAGCCGCACCCGGTGGCGCCGCCCGAGCCTGAGCCCACGGAAGAAGCGGCGGACGGGGAGGAGGCGGCGCCGCCCGGGGAAGCTCCGGCGAACTGAGTGGCTTTAAGCCTGTTGGGGGCTTGCGGCCTGCGCATCGGACGCTGTTTGCCGAAGTTTGAACAGCGAGGCGAGGTGCAAGAGGATCGACAGGGGCACCAGAAAAGTTGGAATCAGAGCGAGTGGAAAGAGCGTAACGAGGTGGTTCGCCGGCTCGACCGCGAAGGGCTGCATCAGTGAGGGAGCGGTGATGAAGCCGGTCGTGACGGCGATGGCGAGATCGCCGATGCCGAACCAGTTCCAGGCGGCGACGAGGTCGCCGTTTCGGCGCGGATCGCGCGCGTAGGCGAGGGCCACGACCGGGGCAAGCATGCCGACGAGAATGTCCCCCACCCCGGCCGGCCAAGCGAAGAGACCAGGCAGCTCGCCGGTGGCGTAAAGGATCAAGAAAATCACGCCGAGTGCGCGGTAGACCTGAAGGCCGACTAGCCAAGATTGCGGGACGGCCTCGATCATGCGTCTCACCGTGTCCGAGCGCCAAATCAACAAGCCGCCGATCAGGATCGGTAGGACGATGGCGTATTGAATGGTGGGGCGCTCGGCCGCGCTCGCATGGAAGGCGTTTGAGAGAGCGAGCACCACCGCTACGGCGAGCCATAGAAGCAGAACAAGCGCCGTGGCGCCCAGGGTGCGTCTGCGACCGTCATCCGGCCAACTGGCGCTTATTAGCGCTCGGTTCAGTCCAAAGAGCACGGCAGTGACAATGGCAGTCGTGCCGGCAAGAACATACACGGGCAAGTAGATTGGCGCGGTCATGATGTCCCCCTTTCCGAAAGCCTTCGAATAGTGACTACCAATTTACAAGTAACTTGTCAATAGATAGTGACTTGACATTCAGAAGGGAATGGCTAATTCCCCGGCATGGCGAGCGGTTACGGCATAAGCGATTGCCCAGTGGCGCGGGCGCTGGATGTGATCGGCGAGAAATGGTCGCTGCTCATTCTTCGCGACCTGTTCCGCAAAGGGCCTTTGCGGTTCCAGGCGTTCGAAGAGGGGCTGCCCGGCATCGCGCCCAACACGCTGTCGGCACGGCTCAAGTCGCTGGAAGCCCAGGGCGTGATCGCCACGCGGCTCTATGAAAGCCATCCGCCGCGCTACGAATATCTCCTGACCGACAAGGGCAGGGCGCTCGGACCTGTGCTGAAGGCGTTGTATAATTGGGGCGAAACCCACGGCTAGGCGGCGACTTGCGCCTATGGTCCTACCGCGCCATGTTCAGACCTAGATTCTCGCCGAGAGCGTAAGCCGTTGAAATCTGACTCCCAGAAACCAGACTCCCACCGCTTTTGCGTCGCGCCTATGATGGAGTGGACCGACCGCCACTGTCGCAGCTTCCTGCGGCTCATCTCCCGCCACGCATTCCTTTACACCGAGATGGTGACGGCCGAAGCCGTGCTCTATGGCGACCGCGAGCGCGTGCTCGGTTTCGATCCGGATGAGCATCCCGTCGGGCTTCAGCTCGGCGGCAGCGATCCGGACAAGCTCGCGGCCGCGGCGCGTATCGGTGCGGACTGGGGCTATGATGAGATCAATCTCAATATCGGTTGCCCGTCGGACCGGGTGCAGTCGGGCCGCTTCGGCGCCTGCCTCATGGCCGAGCCGGCGCTTGTCGCCGATTGCGTGCGGGCCATGGGCGCGGCCGCTTCGCTTCCCATCACGGTGAAATGCCGCATCGGCATTGACGACCAGGACACGGAATCCGGCCTCGATAATTTCATCGATCAGGTGGCGGCGGCCGGCTGCACCACTTTCATCGTGCATGCGCGCAAAGCCTGGCTGCAGGGCTTGAGCCCCAAGGAGAACCGCGACGTGCCGCCGCTCGACCATACCCGCGTTCATCGCTTGAAGCTGCGGCGGCCCGATCTCGAGATCATCATCAATGGTGGCATCGGTTCACTGGCCGAGGCCGCGCCGCATCTGTCTTACGTTGACGGCGTGATGCTGGGCCGGGCGGCCTATGCCGATCCGTATCTCTTGGCGGAGGTGGATCGGGCGCTCCACGGCGCCGATGAGCCGCCGCCCACACGGGGCCAGGTGCTCGACCGGTTCATGGCCTATGTGGAGCGGGAGCTGGCCCGCGGGGTTCGGCTCAATTCCATGACGCGGCATATCCTTGGGCTGTTCCATGGGCAGCCCCGCGCGCGGGCCTTCCGCCGCCACATCGCCGAGAACGCGCATCTCGATGGCGCCGGCATCGAAGTGCTGGAACAGGCGCGGGATATCGTCCTGGGTGGGAGTTATGCAGCGGTGGCCGCCGAGTAGCGGCGGCGCCGTCTGGATGAAACCAATCTCGTCATGCCGGGCACCCCGGACCTCAATTTCGATCCGGGCTTGTGCCCGGGCATGACGAATTCCGTTTGTCCGACGCTCCGTGGGGCTTGTTGGCTCAGCCGGTTTGGCGGGACGGTTTCTTGCGATCAGCGACAGCGAGGATGAGACCCTGGATGTCGAGGAAGCGGGCGGTGCGCTCGCAATATTCGCGGTAGCTCGTACCGTAATGCTGCTTCAGCCACTCCTCTTCGACCAGGGACATCAGCACATAGGCACCGATCATCACGCAGGAAAGAATAATGGTGAGGATTGAGTTGGCGCCGATCGACAGGCCGATCAAGCCGATGATCGAGGCGGTGTATTGCGGATTGCGGCTGAAGCGGTAGAGTCCATGACTGACGAGGCCGTCCGAGCCGCAATAGGTATTGCCGAGGCCGAGATTGAAATAGCCGAAGACGGTGACGAACAGCCCGCCAAGGCCGAGCGGCAGCCCGACAATGAAGCGGGTCCAATCGAGCAGCGGGGTGGCGTTCCAATCGAGAAAGGCGACAACGAACGTCAGCACCATGCCACTGCGAAACAGTCCCCAGAAGGTGAGGCTCTGCCAACTGCCCGGCGCCGGCGTCGGCCAGATGCGGAAGGGCGGGAAGAAGAGGGTGCGCAACAGCAGGGAATCGAGCGTCAGGCCGATGGCGAGGCCTGCCGCAAAGACGAAACTGGTGTAACTGAAATCAATCATGGCGCGACCGCAAAGAAGCAGATTCGTTTTGCAGATTTGCGACAGAGATCTGACGGTTCTGTTGCGGTCGTCGCCTCGAAGTCTCCCTAGATCTTCTGATTGTACTCCCCGACCTCCGGCTGCTTGCCGAGTTCGGCATCGATCTCGGCGAAGATGGCGCGCATGTTCGCTTCCGAGGTCGGGCTCTCGACCACGACCACCAGTTCGGGCTTGTTGGAAGAGGCGCGCACCAGCCCCCAGGTGCCGTCATCGAGAACGATCCGGATGCCGTTGACGGTGATCAGTTCACGGATCTTCTGTCCGGCGAGTGTGCCGCCTTGCGCGGCGACATTCTCGAAATGCTTCACGATGCGATCGACCACGTCGTATTTCACCTCGTCGGCGCAATGGGGCGACATGGTGGGTGACTGCCATGTGCGCGGCAGGGCGTCCTTGAGTTGGGCAAGTGTCTTGTCGGGGTTGCGGTCCATCATGTCGAGAACGGCGAGCGCAGACACCAGGCCGTCGTCATAGCCGCGGCCCAGCGGCGGATTGAAGAAGAAATGGCCTGACTTCTCGAAGCCGACCAGAGCGCCGGTCTCGTGGCTGTAGCGCTTGATGTAGGAGTGGCCGGTCTTCCACAGCACCGTCTTGGCGCCGTATTGTTTCAGCACCGGGTCGGTTTGGAAGAGGCCGGTCGACTTCACGTCGGCGACGAAATGCGCGTTTGGATTCTGCGCGGCGATGTCGCGGGCGAGCATGACGCCGACCTTGTCGGCGAAGATGGCCTCGCCGGTGTTATCCACCACACCGCAGCGGTCGCCGTCGCCATCGAAGACGAGGGCGAGGTCGGCCTTGTGCTCGAGCACGGCATCGCGCGTGGCGTCAAGCATGGCCATATCTTCCGGGTTCGGGTTATGGGCCGGGAAGTTGTAGTCGAGCTCGCAATTGAGCGGGATCACGGTGCAGCCGATCTCGGCGAGAAGATGCGGCGCGAAGGCGCCGGCGGTGCCGTTGCCGCAAGACACCACGACCTTGAGCGGACGGCGCAGCTTGGGACGCTTGAGCAAGTCGGCCATGTAGCGCTCGGCCAGGTCCGGCACGTAGATGTAACGCGCGCCGTCGTGATAGGGCGCGAACTTGGCGTTCATCACGATGTCCTTCAGCGCCGTCATGTCCTCGGGAGAAAAGGTGAGGGGCCGCTCGAAGCCCATCTTGATGCCGGTCCAGCCGTTATCGTTGTGGCTTGCTGTCACCATGGCGACGCCTTCGACCTTGAGCTCGAACTGCGCAAAATAGGCCATGGGCGACAGCGCCAAGCCGATGTCGTGGACCTCGGCGCCGCCGGCCAGCATGCCGGTGGTCAGCGCCGCCTTGATAGCCGACGAATAGGAGCGGAAGTCGTGGCCGACCACGATGCGGACCGGCACGCCGCGCTCGCGCATCAAGGTGGTCAGGCCGAGGCCGACCGCCTCCATGCCGAGCAGGTTGATCTCCTCGGGGTAAAGCCAGCGCGCGTCATATTCGCGGAAACCGGTGACCTTGACCAAAGGCAGACGTTCGAACTCGGCGGTATTGGGAACAAGATCTTGGCGCGGTTTCGGGAACATTCTCCCCCCTGATTTTTTGCGTTTCGGGCTTAATTCTGTACATAACAAGCGCGACGAGAGCCGCGAGGTTCCTGAAGCAGAACCCTTTATGCATCGCTCCTAATGCAAGCGAGTTGCAATCGAAAAGAGAGCGCTTGCATAGCGCGGTCTAGACCCCTAGGAGCCATTTGGTCCTCCATCGCGGGGTCGGCACCGCGTCATCTCACCACCAAGCTCCGTATCGGCCATTATGAAGAAGGTGATCAAGCTCGCCCTTTCGGGAATCGGCATCGGCGTTCTCGTCCTGGCGCTGAAATACGCGGCTTATCATCTAACCGGTAGCGTCGCACTCTACTCCGACGCGCTGGAGAGCATCGTTAACGTCGCGACAGCCCTCGCAGCGTTCTTTGCCGTTCGCCTCAGCGCCCGTCCGCCGGACTCCAATCACCCTTACGGTCACCACAAGGCCGAATATCTTTCCGCGGTTCTGGAAGGTGTGCTGATCGTCGTAGCGGCGATTGCCATCCTGCAGAAGGCCTATTTTGCCTACCTGGATCCGCGCCCGATCGAAGCGCCACTTCTCGGTCTCGCGATCAATGGCCTCGCGACGGTGATCAATGGTGTTTGGTGTCTGGTGCTGTTCCGAGCCAATCGTAGGCGCCGGTCGCCCGCGCTGCTGGCCGACGCGCGCCATCTGCTCACGGACGTGGTCACGTCCCTCGGCGTTTTTGTCGGCGTTGCGCTTGTGGCTTCCACGGGCTGGCTCGTTCTCGACTCCCTGGTGGCTGTCTTGGTTGCGCTTAATATCCTGTGGTGGGGATGGGTGCTCGTGCGCCAGTCGATCGGCGGCCTGATGGACGAGGCCGTCCCCGACGACGAGCTCGAGAAGATCCGGCAGGCAATCTCATCGGGCGCCCAAGGCGCGCTTGAAGCGCACGACCTCCGCACGCGCCATGCTGCGCGCGCGACCTTCGTGCAATTTCACTTGGTCGTGCCGGGCAGCATGAGCGTTGCCGAGTCGCATGAGATTTGCGATCGGATCGAGGGTGCGATCAAAGCCGACGTGCCGGATGCGGTCGTCACCATCCATGTGGAGCCCGAGTCCAAGGCCAAGCATCCGGGAGGCGTGCCGATCGTGTGACGGGCGGCCTGCCGCTATTGGACGAGCACGAGCTCGCCGCGCTGAATCTGGAAGTTCTTCAACCGGCCCAGGAAGCTCATGCCGAGAAGGTTGGTGGCGAGCGCGCCCTTGCCGGCGACGGCGGCAGGCACGTCACGAACGGTGATGTCTTCCACACGCACACGATCCAGCGTCACGGGTGCGACATAGCTGATTCCATTCGCGGTCTGGACCGGGGCGGAGAAGTCGAGGCTGCGCGGGGAGAGCCCGAGGCGCTCGGCATCTTCATAGGTGAGCACGACGAAGGTGGCGCCCGTGTCGGCCACGAAGCTGGCCAGGCGCTCGTTGACTGCCGCCTTGAACACGAAGTGGCCGCTCGCGTTCGCCCGCAGCCTGACCTCGCGGGTGAAGCCGGCCGCTTGGTCCTCGTTGTCGGCGGGGCGCTCGCGCATGGCTTCCGCAAATGTCGGCAGGCCGCCACGGTCGGGTCCGAAAGCCGCGCGCAGATCGTCAAAGAAATAGATCACGGCGACGATGCCGAGCGCCAAAGCGGCCCACTGCGTCGCTTCGATCAGCGTATGTTTGGTGGCTGAACGCAAAACGCCTCGCTCCGAAGCAGGCCCTTTTTCGCGGGTTTCAGCCGCGGAGGGTTAGAAAATCGCCGGAAAACTCATAGGAGCGGAGGCGGCTTAAGAAACTCATACCGAGCAGGCTTTGGGTGAGAGCACCGGGCTTGGCCACCAGAGCCTCGACCTTGGTGCGGTCCAGCGGGCCGATGGCGACCGCGTCGAGCCGCACGCGTGCCGCCACGGTGCGGCCGTTGGCCGTCAGCACGGGCACCCGATAGGTGAGCTTGTCGGGATCGATGCCGACCTTCCTGGCATCCTCGGGCCGCAGCACGATGGACGAGGCGCCGGTATCGACGATCATCGAGATCGTCTCGCCGTTGATCTCCACGATGGCGGTGAAGTGGCCGTCCAGGCGCTTGCGGATGCGCACCTCCGTGAGCCCGCCGGCGCTCTGCTCGACGGTCATGGCGGTACCGGGCAAGAGCTCGCCGACGACACGGGCGGCGATGGGGGTCAGATCGTCCTTATAGGCGTAGAGGGTGACCAGGCCGAGACCGAGGGCGAGCCAGGTGACCGCGTCGCGGAACATGGCGCTGCTGCCGCCGGCATAGCGCGTCACCAGTCCGCCGGCGACATAGACGAGGAGGGCGAGAAAAAACGCCGCATAACCGAATGTTGTGGCGTCGAGGCCGGCGATCATGCCGGTATCCTCGCCCACCAGCATCATGGCACCGAGTGCGAGGATGAACAGGGCAAGCCAGGTCGTCACGCGCGCGAGCCTTCCGCTTCTGCCAGACGCTCCAGCCGCTCGAGGCGTTCGGCCAGACCGGCCATGATGGCACGTCGTTCGGCGGGCGTCATGCCGGTCCAGCGCGCGATTTCCTCGCCGCTGCGGCCGCAGCCGACGCAGAGGCCCGATTTATCGTCGAGCAGGCAGATGTCGATGCACGGAGTTTCCAAGAGGCCCTACCGGTATGTGTCCCATTGCGTGTTCCTTGGGCCTATGTAGGGAGTTTGGCGGCGCGGGGCAATTGTTCGCCCGGCGCGAGGGGGCCGAGGCTAGCTTGCGCGTTTGTCGCGGGCGGCCCGCCACGGCACGGCCCGCTTGTCTGGCTGGTCTTCGCCGGGTTCGGCGAGGCGGGGCAAGGCTTCCATGACCCGGCTGCGGGGCAGGGTCACGATCACCTCGGTGCCATAACGGAGCTTGCTCTTGAGCTCGAAAGTGCCGTCATGCAGTTCGGTGAGACCCTTGGTGATGGGAAGGCCGAGTCCGGTTCCGCCTTCCGCCGTCTGATGGGCCAGGGACCCCTGGCCGAAGCTGCGCAGCACGCGCGGGATCTCGCCCTCGGGGATGCCGGGGCCGGTGTCCTTGACGCTCAGGAATTGGCCGCCGAGCGCGGTGCGCCCGACCTTTAGCGTAATGGTGCCGCCCGACGGCGTGAACTTGATGGCGTTTGAAAGGAGGTTGAGGCAGATCTGCCGTATCGCCCGTTCGTCGGCCCAAAGCTGCGGCAGGGTCTCCTCGAAGTCCTCGACGATCTTGAGGCGCTTATTCTCGGCGCGGAGCCGCATCAGGCGGTGACAATCCTCAACCACGTCGGCGAGTGCGATGGGCGCCTCGCGTAACTCGTAGCGGCCGGCCTCGATGCGGCTGATGTCGAGAATCTCGTTGATGAGGGTCAGCAGGTGCTGGCCGCTCTGATGAATATCGTCGGCGTATTCCTTGTAGGTCGGATTGGCGTGGGGCCCCAGAATCTCGCCGCGCATGATCTCCGAAAAGCCGAGAATGGCGTTGAGCGGCGTGCGCAGCTCGTGGCTCATGGTGGCCAGGAAGCGTGATTTGGCGAGATTGGCCTCCTCGGCGCGCAGGCGCGCATCGTCTGAGATCGACTTCGATTGCTCGAGCTCGGCGATCAAGGCGTCCTTCTCGGCGCGGTATTCGAGCATGGCTAGCACGGTCATGTTGAAGCCGCTCATCAGCCAGATGAAATAGATGTGGACGCCGACGGCCATGGCCGCCATGGCCCAATAGAACGGATTGTCGAGCAACGCGAAGCGCAGGACGATGGCAATCGTCATCGGCAGCGTGCCGGCATACACGATGGGCATTACTGTCGAGGCAAACAGCATGCGCATCGAGATGACGACGAGGAGCGAGGCAAAGATGAAGGTGTGCGCCGCCTCGCCTTGGGTCTCCGGGCTGATGAAGGCGACACTCGCCCAGGTCACCCCATACAGGAACTCGGCGGCTGCGATCTTGGCGCGCCAGGTGGCGGTCGTGGCGTCTTCTTGCGGGGCCTTGGCGAACTGTCGGCATAAGGCGATGAGGATGCCCTTGGACACGAAAACCGCGCAGAGCCAAAGCAGCAGTTCCCGGGGCGGCGCCCAGAACATGGCGCCCATGGCGACGACGATGGCGAGCAGCGGCGTGGTGACGGCGGCCGACAGCTCGTTCTTGACGAACATCATCAGGAGTTCGTATTCGAACTCGGGCTTGGCGCCTGACTTGTAGGCGAGCTTCTCGCGGGCCTCTTGGACGCTGCGGTTGGCACGCCGCTTATGGTTTTCCGGCGATCCTGAACGAACCCGCGGGACCTCGGCTTGCGCGCCTCCTGACATGACTTATTAAACTCGCGACTATCCCACTGACAAAAAAGCCCTGAAGGATCAATGGCATAAACCCGGCGCACGACCGGACCCGACCCTTCCGATTTAGGCTTAACGAGAACTATCAGCGGAAATCCCTAACGGCGCGTTTACTGTCGCACCGGGCTGACACGAGACGACTGGTTGGGGTGGCCGAGGTCCCGGCCATTAACAGGCTCGCGAAACAGGGGGCGCAGTGGCTAAGATGGGAACCCCATGCAACTGACCGTTATCGGCTGCGGTGACGCCTTCGGCGCGGGCGGCCGCCTCCAGACCTCGTTTTGCGTCCGCTCGGGACCGTCGACGTTCCTCATCGACTGTGGCGCCACGTCGCTCATCGGCATGCGCCGCCTGGGGATCAGCCCGAACGACATCGACACGGTGTTCGTGACGCATCTGCACGGGGATCACTTCGGCGGACTGCCCTGGCTTCTCATCGACGCCAAATATGTGAGCCAGCGCACCCGGCCGCTCGTCGTCGCGGGGCCGCAGGGCATCGAGGCGCGGTTCACCACGCTGGCCGAGGCGCTCTATCCGAATGCCACCACGGCGGAGCGCGGCTTCGATCTCATCTTCGTCGAGTATGCGGAACAGGAGCCGCTCACGGTGGCGGGCGTCACCGTGACGCCGTTCGAGGTGAAGCATCCATCGGGCGCGCCGCCCTATGCGCTCAGATTCGAGGTCGAGGGCAAGGTGCTGTCCTTCACCGGCGACACGGGTTGGGTCGAGGTGCTGTGCGACGTGGCGCGGGATGCGGATCTCTTCATCAGCGAATGCTTCCAATACGACGTGACGCTGCCCATTCATCTCGACTACCAGACGATCAACGCCAATTACGGCAAGTTCGGCGCCAAGCGCGTGCTGCTCACGCATATGGGCGAAGCCATGCTCGCCGAACTGGGCAAGGTCGATGCCGCCCGCTATCTGATCGCCGAGGATGGCATGACCCTCGATCTATGACCGCTGCTGTGACTGAACTCGCCGATCTGCTCGGTGCGATCCGCGCCTGCCGCCAGTGTGTCGAAAACCCTCGCGGCAAGCCGCTGCCGCATGCGCCGCGGCCGGTATTGCGGGCGAGCGGCACGGCGCGGCTGGCTGTTTGCGGACAAGCGCCGGGGACGCGGGTGCATGCGTCCGGCACACCATTTACCGATCCCTCCGGCGATAGGTTGCGTGCGTGGATGGGCGTGACCGAGGACGAGTTCTATGACGAGAGCCGTCTCGCCATCGTGCCCATGGGCTTCTGCTTTCCGGGACAGGACGCGAAGGGGGGCGATCTCCCGCCACGGCGCGAATGCGCCGCTCTATGGCACCGCCAACTCTTCGACGCGCTGCCGCGGATCGAGCTCGTGCTGGCCGTGGGGGCTTACGCGCAGGATTTCCATCTCGGCGAGGCGCGCGGCAAGACGCTGCAAGAGACGATGCTTCGTTGGCGCGAGCATCTGAAGACGAAACGGCGGCCTCGGGTCTTGCCGCTGCCGCACCCGTCGTGGCGCAACAATGCCTGGCTGACCAAGAACCCCTGGTTCGAGGCGGAGCTGTTGCCGGTGCTGAGGCGCGAGGTGCGGCGGCTCCTGTAGAAGCTCGCTTGCGGGTCGTAGAAAATTAATCTAACACTTACGGTAGAGAGCAGGGATAATGGAACTCTGTTCCCGTAAACCGCCATATCCGCGCGGAATTTTGTCAGGCGGAAACGCACTCAGGCCATGGCGATGCTCGACCGCATGGATCGCAAGATCCTCGAAATCTTACAGAAGGACAGCACGCTGCCGGTGGCCGAGATCGGCAAGCAGATCGGCCTGTCGACCACGCCATGCTGGCGCCGCATCCAGAAGCTCGAAGAGCAGGGCGTGATCGAGCGCCGCGTCGCGTTGCTCGACCCCAAGAAGGTCAATGTCGGCGTGACGGTGTTCGTGTCCATCACCACGAGCCACCACACCAAAGAATGGCTCGAGCGGTTCCATGCGGCGCTCAATGACTTTCCGGAAGTGGTCGAGTTCTACCGCATGAGCGGCAAGGTGGACTATCTGCTCCGCGTCGTGGTGCCGGACATCGAACGCTATGACGCATTCTACAAGCGGCTCATCGCCAAGATCGAACTGTCCGACGTGAGCTCGGCCTTCGCCATGGAGCAGATCAAGTTCACCACGGCGCTGCCGCTCGACTACGCCGCCGAGGAGCCGCGCGGCTGAGCTATTTGCGCTCCAGCCGCGCGATGAGGCTCGACGTGTCCCAACGGTTTCCCCCCATCTCCTGAACGTCTGCGTAGAACTGATCGACCAGCGCCGTCACGGGCAGGCACGCGCCGTTGCGCCGGGCCTCGTCAAAGCAGATGGCGAAGTCCTTGCGCACCCAGTCGACGGCGAAGCCGAACTCGAACTTGCCCTCGACCATGGTCTGCCAGCGATTGTCCATTTGCCAGGACTGAGCGGCGCCTTTGGAGATGGTGTCGACGACCTTCCCGATGTCGAGCCCGGCCGCTTTGGCGAACGCCAGCGCCTCGGCCAAACCTTCGATCAGGCCGGCGATGCAGATCTGGTTGACCATCTTGGTGAGTTGGCCCGCGCCCGCCGGCCCGATGAGATTGACCGCGCGGGCATAGGCCTCGATCACCGGCTTGGCCTTGGCGAAGTCAGCCTCGTCGCCGCCGGCCATGACCGTGAGCGTGCCGCCTTCCGCACCCGATTGGCCGCCGGACACGGGCGCATCGAGACTGCCGGCGCCACGATCGCGGGCCGCCCCATGCAGCTCCCGGGCGATGGTGGCCGACGCGGTGGTGTGATCGACGAAGACGGCGCCGGGCGCGAGCGTTTGGAAGGCGCCGTCCGGGCCGAGGGTGACAGCGCGCAGATCGTCGTCATTGCCGACGCAGGCGAAGACGAAGTCGGCTTCCCGTGCGGCCTCGGCCGGTGCCGCGGCGCGGCGGCCACCGAACGCGTCGACCCAGCGTTCCGCCTTCTCGCGCGAGCGATTGAATACGGTCACGTCATGGCCGTGGGTCTTGAGGTGTCCGGCGAGGGGATAGCCCATCACGCCGAGCCCGATCCAAGCGACTTTGCTCATGGGCGACGCTCCGTCCTTCGTCATTGCCTTGCTTCGCGTGGGCATAACACAAAATGAAATGGCCGGGACGAGCCCGGCCATTTCTGCAAATCATCCGAAGTGCCGCGCGATCAGGCGATCGGCGTCTCCGGGAAGGCCAGCTGCTCGCGGGCGCGCCACTCATCGGTCACGTAATTGATGATGAGCGATACCCGTACGCCCTTGATCGGCCGCTTCTCAAAGCCGTGAAAGGTATCGTCGGCGGGGACGAAGATCATTGCCGCGTTCGAGGCAAAGGGCGACCGGCCAACATGCTTTTTGTCGGCGTCGTAGATGTCGGTGCCGAGCTCGCTATGGCTCGGGTCCGTCGACAGGTAGAGCAGCATGGTGAAGGACTTCACGCCGAGATCGCTATGGGGCTCGAGCCAGAAGCCGTCGGTGTCCTGCGCGAACTCGATGCGGAGATAGGTGCCCTCGAGATCCGTACCGAACGTCTTTTCGATCAAGTCGGTGACGCGCTTGTCCTGAAACGCTTCGGCTACCGCCTCGCAGACCGGGAACGCCGCCCGGTTCTCGGCGTCGAAATACCGGCGCGTGTTGTTGTGGAGCTCTCGCTTTCCCGACACGCCTTCGAGAGACGGCGCCGGGAAGGGGAGGGCAAGGATATCTGCGATAGTGTCGGCTGGAAGACAGGCCCTTAAGACCCAGTGCGGGTAGGGCTGATCGGCGCGCTTGCCAGCTGCGACGCTTTGCGAAAATACCTGGACGACATCGTCCGCAGAACTCTTCGCTGCCTCAGCGCCTGAGTGCTTTACGGCCACGCTTTCCCTCATGGTGTAGGTCAACTCCTCGAAACGATGCAAAAAAATGCTGGCTGATCCAGCGCCCAGGCAGACCCATCCAACTGCTCAATTAACACCCCAGTGCCCTTGGGCGCAAATACCGAGGCTTTGGGGGCGGTCCCGAGCCCTAGGCCTAAATCGGGCCGGGCCTTGCGCCTTTGATGAGGGTCAATTCCGTCCGGCGGTCAGTTGACGCTCTGCCAACGAATTTCGCCGGCGTCGAAATCCTCTTCGCCCCCGTCGCCGGTGATGACCCGCTCGGAGCGCAGGCATTGGGCGAGCAACTCTAGCAGCGATGCGTGGAGCTCACGCTCGGTTTCGAGTTGTGGTGGATTGGCGGCAAGGAACGCCAGGATCTCCCCGTAATCGGGCATTGGAACCCCCGTATTTCCCCAGCGGAACGAGGGTGGCGGAGCGGTGTGTCAAAACTTAGGCCCATTCTAAAGCGTGCAAGCTGGCGCGCACGGGCGCTGGCTCACCCGCCGAGGCCATAGCGGCCGAGGAGGCGCATGGGCGTGCGGCCGCCGGAATCGCCGAACAGCGACAGGCCGTCCACGGTGACGCCCGTCGCGCAAATCTCTTCCATCACGGGCCATAGGGCCTGCGACACCCGCTCCAGATGGGCCGCATCGAGCGGGCCCGCGAGCGCGATGGAGAAGCGATACTCGCTCGTCACGGGGGGATGGCCGAAGCTCCTCAGTAAGACCCGCTGATAGTCGCTGAGATGCCGATTGTCGTCGCTAGCGTGATCCTCCGCGGCAAATTCCTCGAACGCGCGGACGCATTGGGCGGCAAGTCCGTCGAGCGCGGGTCTCGGCTCGACCGGGCGCAGCACCAGGTAACGGCCGGCTCGCGCCAGGGTCAGAGGCCCGGTTTCCACCGCCTCGCGGCGTGCGGCGAAACTGACAAGCCGCGACTTCAATGTGTCGAGCCCAAGATCGTCGCGCAGCGTGAACGGCGCGCGCAAGAGGGCGTGCAAGCCGGTATAGCGGCCGGGTGTGGCCGGAATCTTGGCGAAGCCCGAGCCGGGGAGACCGGAGGCGGAGAATGCCTGCAACGTCGCGCCGTCATTGGCGCGGCCGAACCAAGAGCGTCCGAATGACGCGAGCGCGCTTCCCGGCTGCGGTGTGTAATAAATGGCGTAGCGGGCGAAGCTCGATTGGCTGGGTGCGGCACCTTGTGGATGTTGGCTTTCGAGATGGGCATGATTGAGCATCTAAGTCTCCCCTCAGCGCGCGTTGGAGTCAGCGGCGCTATGAGGCCATGACTAACGGTCGGCTGTGGCACGGACGCGACCGGTTCTGGGCGATAGCGAGGCCATGGGATGAAGACTTGGTGAATCAAATTTTCCGACAATGCGAACGACGCCCGCGCCTGCCTTTGACGGTACGGCGCTTCGCGTGCAGACGTTGGCATCGCAGCAACCGAGTGGGGGGAGGATGATCGAGCTCTATACGTGGATGACGCCGAACGGACAGAAGATCTCGATCATGTTGGAGGAGGTGGGGCTGCCTTATCGCGTCCATCCTATCGATATCACCAAGGACCATCAGTTCGATCCCGCCTTTATCAAGGTCTCGCCTAACAACAAGATCCCGGCCATCGTCGATACCGATAACGGGCTGCACCTGATGGAGTCGGGCGCGATTCTGCTCTATCTCGCCGAGAAGACCGGGAAGCTGTGGAAACAGGACTTTCCCACCAAATGGCGCGTGGTCGAGTGGTTGATGTGGCAGATGGGCGGGGCGGGACCCTTTCTCGGTCAGGTCCATCACTTCGTGAAGTTCAACCCGGGCAAGAGCGATTACGCCGAGGCGCGTTACGCCAAGGAAGCGAAGCGGTTATGGGCGGTGCTCAACAAGCGCCTGGCCGAGGTCGAGTATGTGGCCGGCGATTATTCCATCGCCGACATTGCGATCTGGCCGTGGATCTCGCGCTTCGAATGGCAGACCGTGGACTTTGCCGACTATCCGCATGTGAAGCGCTGGTATATGGCGATCGCCGAGCGGCCCGCGGTTCAGCGTGGGTGGGACGTGTTGGGAGAGGGACGCGCGCTGCCGATGCCGTGACGGTGTGGCCCCGGGTAGTCCTGCGCGCGTGCACTGTGGCAAGTCGACTCGTGCCGAGACGAGATATGGAGAGAACGATGCGGAATGCGATTTTGGGTCTTTGTGCCTGCGCCGGTCTGGGTGCCTTCGTCGCAGCCGCCAGCGCAACCGAGGATCTGGCTCAAGCCGTCAAAGAGCGGCGGGATCTGATGGACAACGTCGTGCGTCCGGCGGCGAAGCTCGGCGGTGATATGATCAAGGGCACTATCCCATTCCACGCGGGCAAGGCGGCCGCGGCGATGCTGAAGATCAGCGACGTGCCGGAGAGCTATGTGACGCTGTTCCCCGTAGGCTCCGAGGTGGATGCTGTTCCCGACAGCGAGGCCTCGCCCAAGATTTGGGAGGACTTCGACGGCTTCAAGCAGTTGGCGCAGAAGCTGGAAGATACCAGCACGGCGGCGGCTGCCGCGGCCGAGCAGGGGGAAGGGGTGTTCAAGGCCGCGTTCGGCGACATGACGAATGTGTGCAAGGAATGCCACAAGGCCTATCGCGTGAAGAAAGACTAGCGCTTTCGGGAGGACAGGGTTTTGTGCAGAGCCTTGCTCGTGCTGCTGGCGCTTGGCGCTGGCGGCGCGCTTGCCTTCTATCTCCTGACAATGCCGGTGACGGTGCCCGCGTCGGCGTTGCCCGACGATCATGTGGCCGATGTCGCCAACGGCAAGATCATGTTCATCGCCGGCGGTTGCGCCGAGTGCCACGCCGCGCCGGCCGGCGCGTGCGACGATCTCGACGTTAAAGACGAGACAGTGCTGGCGGGCGGCCGTTGCCTGAAGACGGACTTCGGCACGTTCCATGTTCCCAATATCTCGCCCGACGAAGCGACCGGCATCGGCACGTGGACGGTGCCCGACTTCGTCAATGCCATGAAGCGCGGGATCGCACCGGGCGGCGTCCATCTCTATCCGGCGTTTCCCTATACGTCGTATCAGCACATGAGCTACGCGGACCTGATCGACCTCAAGGCCTATCTCGATACGCTGCCCGCGGTCAGCAATGAGGTGCCCGCACATGCGCTTCGCTTCCCCTACAACATCCGCCGCGGGATCGGACTGTTTCAGCGTCTCTATGTGGACGGCGAGACACAAAGGCCGAACCCGGAAGCGAGTGACGCGGTGAACCGGGGCGCTTATCTGGTGCTCGGTCCGGGCCACTGCACCGAATGCCACTCGCCGCGAAACGGCGTTGGCGGGATCATCGCGTCGGAAGCCTTTGCCGGCGCGCCGAGCCCGGACGGCGACGGTACGGTGCCCAACATCACGCCGAGCAAGGACGGTATCGGCGATTGGAGCGAGGAGGACATCGCCTATCTGCTGGAGACCGGCAATACGCCCGATTTCGACGTGATCGGCGAGACCATGGTCCCGGTACAGGAGAACATGGCGAAGCTCGCGCCCGAGGATCGCGCGGCCATCGCCGCCTTCCTCAAGTCGTTGCCGGCGCGCCCCAATGCCGTGCAAAAATCGAAGGCCAAGGATACCGGCAAGGACAAGGCCAAGGCCGCCGGCGATGAGGCCGAAAACTAAGCTTAAGGACGAGCGCCCTCGTAAACCATTCCCGTTCATGGGGCGTTCAGTTGCCGCCTTCTAAGTGAAAGCGGGAAGGCTTGGTTTCCGGCCAATTGAGGGCAAGGAGGTCCTTATGACGTGGCGCTCGATGCCCGCGCTCCTGGCACTCGCCGTGCTGTGCATGGCGGCGGGCTCCGGCCGCGTTGCGGCCGAGGAGACCGCGCCGGCGCGGAATGACGGCGCGGCGGCCGCTCCCACCGACCCGGTGGCGCGCGCCGCCTTGAACACGCTCAACAAGCATTGCGCGCGTTGCCACCAGGCGGGGCCGGCCTTGAAGCGGCAAAAGCCCGCCAAGAATTTCGGCAATATCCTGCATCTCGACGAGATCGCACGCGATCCGGATTTGATCCTGCCTGGCAATCCGGACGGCTCGGGTCTGTTCATCCAGATCGCCAAGAAGGACATGCCTTACGACTGCTATCAGGAGTTCGACTGCGACGCCGAGCCCACGGCGGAAGACGTCAAGGCGGTTTACGACTGGATCAAAGGGCTTGGCGCCAATGTCATGGCGGCGTGCGCGAACCGCGCGCCCATCGACGCGGCCGCGACTGCCACCGCCGTTGCCGACGACATCGCAGCGCAGGAGGCGTCGCGGCGTCCGGGCATGCGCTATGTCACGCTGACGCACTTCTATAATAGCTGCGCGTCAGAGACCGACATGGTGCGCTACCGACAGGGGGTGGTGAAGCTGCTCAACAGCCTGAGCCGCAATCCTTCCCTGCTGAAGATGCGCGTGGTCGGTCCGCACGCCACGATCATTGCCTTCAATCTCGCCGATCTCGACTGGGACCGGGACGATTGGGCGCGGATCGCCGGCAGCTACCCTTACGGCATGCAGCCTGACGGGATGGCCTATGATAGGGCGGCGGCGACCACCGGCACCAAGCTGCCCTGGGTCAGGGGCGATTGGCTGGCTTTTGCCGCGTCGCGTTCGCCGCTCTATTACGACCTTCTCAGGCTGCCGGAGACATTCGCCGAGCTTGAGCGGGACGCGGGCGTCGACGTCAAGGCGGATATCGAGACGTTCCAGGCCAAGCGTGCGGGCTTTCAGAAATCGGGCGTGTCCAAGCACAACCGCCTGATCGAGCGGCACGCGATTCCATTCGGCTATTTCTGGACCTCATATGACTTCAAGGGCGACAGCCCGGCCCAGAGCTTGTTCGTCCATCCGCTTGGTCCGTTCGGCGCCGGCGCCTTTAAGCACGATGGCGGGGAGACCCTGTTCAGCCTGCCCAACGGGTTCCAGGCCTATTTTCTCAACACCGCCGAGGGCGAGCGGCTGAGCAAGGGGCCGACCGAGATCGTGCTCGATGACAGTCAGCGCGACCGTGCGGTGACCAATGCCATTTCCTGCTTCGGCTGTCATAGCCAAGGCATTCGCCAGGCGACCGACGACATTCGCCAGCATGTGCTGCACGATCCGAGCTTTCCCGAGGAGGTGCGCAGCAAGGTCGCGGCGCTGTATGCGCCACCCAAGGAAATGAAGGCGCTGCTTGAGGCCGACGCGGCGCACTTCCGCAAGGCCGTGCTCAGCGCCGGTCTCGACCCCGAGCTCGACTCCCAGACCGACGGCGTGGAGAGCATCAACTTTCTGTCGCGAGCCTACGAGAAGTCGGTCGACCTCAGGATCGCGGCGGCCGAGTATGGGCTTGCTGCGGAGCAATTGGCGGACGGCCTGGCCAAAGCGGGCGCCGAGGCCGGCCGCATCAAGCGCCGGCTCGAACAGGGTGTGCTGCCGCGCGAGATCCTCGAGGTCGAGTTCAGCGATCTCGTTGATAAAGTCTCCAACAACGCGCCGATCCAGGTTGCGGCGTTGACGCCGACCGCCGTGGCCCGAAGTCCGAGACGACAGCGAGGCGGTGTTCGACGATTTCGATCTGGCGCTCACCTCCGATAAGAGCACGTACCGGGTCGACGATCTGCCGGTGTTCTCGATCACGTCGACCAGGGATTGCCACCTCACCCTGATCAATGTGGAGGCGGACGGCAACGGGACGGTGATCTTTCCCAACACATTCCAGCAGGACAATCTCATCGCCGCCAACAGGGAGGTGAAGTTCCCGGGCGAGGATGCGCCCTTCCGCTTCCGGCTGAAGGATCCGGGGACGGAGACCGTCATTGCCATCTGCAATGCGAGCGGCATTGGCGCCGATGGGATCGAGCATGATTTCAAGACGCGGCAATTCACGCCGTTGGGGAATTATCGCGAATTCCTGACCCGCCAGATTGTGGTGGAAGGCGCTTCGAAGATCGCCGCCGGTCAGAAGGCAGCGGCGGGGCAGGCCGCGCTGATGGCAACGGGAGCCGGGGCAGACGACGGCGGAACCCAGGATTTGGACGCCTCCGAGGTCCTGGCCCGGACGGCCATTAAGCTTGTGGTGCGTTAGCCGGTCATCTCGTCCAGATTAGGAATGTTTCGCCCATGTCTTGCCGCCATCGCCCGGTAACGTTCCCGGCGATGGCGCTCCCGGAGAGGCGGCGGATTGGCCTAGTCCTTGCTCCGGCAGACGAAGACTGTGTTGAAGTGGGTGGCGCCAATGGCGCGATCGCGTGTGTTTTGCGTTTGAGGGAATCCATGGCGGGGAGACTGGGAGGCGGGCGACGCCTGATTTTCGGGCTCGCCCTGGCGGGTGCGGGCGTGACGGCGTGTTTTGGCGCGCCCCACGCGGAGCCTGCGCCGGATGGCGCGATAGCGGCACAGGACATGGTCGTCGCGGTGGCGACGCCGGAGGCGGAGGCGACCACGGCGGCAGAGCCTCGGGACAAGAAGGCCGAGGCAACCGCCTGGGTGCAACGCTGCTTTTCCAAGCTCGGATATTACAAGGGGCCCATCGACGGTAAGGCCAATGACGCAACCTGGACGGCCCATTGGTACTTCAAGAACGAACATGGAATGAAGGCTTACGGCGATTTCCTCGCCGAACCCGTGCAGAAAAAGCTCAAGGCCTTGTGCAAGGATATACGTGTAGAGGAGCCTGAGCCGCCCGCGCCGCCAGCCGAGGCGGTCAAGGCTGAGGCGTCCGGGGCCCAGGCTGCTGCGAGTGGCGCGGTGGAGGCCGATGCGGCCGAGACCGACGCGGCGGGAACCAACGCTGGCGACGTGACCGCGGCGTTAGCGCCTGCGGTCGAGCCGGAGCCGGTCGTGGAGGAGGAACCGCCCGCGCCGTTGACGCGGCTCGATATCGACTGCCTGCCAGAGGACCTTATCGGGCGTCTGCGCAAGGCCCATGGCGACGGCGTCAGGGCGCGCGCCTGCGCACCGGGCTGTCTGCCCTCGCCTGAAGGACTCGGCCAAGCCCAGCTCGACGATATGCAGAGCCGCTATGGGGTGGTGTGGTGCCGGGACTGCGTGCAGATCCAAGGGCATTTGTCGCTCGCTGACGTGCGGCGCATCGAGACTGCGGGAAAACTCGATCTTTGCACCATGCCGCCGCGCCACCTGCCACGGCCGGGAAGCGGTAACGGCAATGTCGCGAAGTCCTTTACGCGTATTCGCGAGCTCTACCGGGCGCAGCCGTCCGCGGCGGAGAATCCGGGGGACATCGCCGTCATCGTCGGCAATGGCGCCTACGAGAATCTGCCGGCGGCGGAGACCGCGCGGAACGATGCCGGAGCGATGTATTTCTTCCTCACCGAGCACCTCGGCTATCGCCAAGACAACATTATCGACGTGCGAAATGCCAAACGCGCCGATTTTGAAAGGCTATTCGGGCCGGTGCCGGGGTCGGACGGTGAGCTTGCGCGCCTTGTGCGCGCACAACCCGGTGCCCGTGTGATCGTCTATTATTCGGGCCACGGGGCGACCAATAGCAGCCACAGCGACACCTATCTGTTGCCGGTCGACGCTGAGCCCTATCGCGAGGAGCGGAGCGGCTACCCGCTGTCGACGCTCTACGCCAATCTCGCTGCGCTGAAGGCGAAGTCGGTGCTGCTCCTGCTGGAGAGCGAGTATGGGCGCGACCATGGCCCTTATGTGCTGCCGCCCAACCTGCCCGAGACGACGAACACGGTATTGCCCCCGGCGCCGCTCTCCACGGTGACCGTGCTGGCGGCCGCCGACAGGGGCCAGCGCACCTTGATCGACACCAGCTACGACATCGGGCTGTTCACCCGCTATTTGATCGAAGGGTTGGCCGGTGCCGCCGATCTCTATCCGGTCGGCAATGGCGACGGCATGGTCGATAGTGCGGAGATCTATGTCTACACCGCCGCCATGGTGCGGCTTTCGGCGCGCAAGACATTCGGGCTGCTGCAGGAGCCGGTCTATTCGAGCGCGGCGACGCCGATGTTGTCAGCCTCGGGTGCCGTCGCCGCCAAGCCCAATTGATCGTGCGCTTTCCACCTAATGGTCGGGCTTCCCGCAGCGCCTCGGCGAATCGTGGGGCGGGAGACAGAGATGGTCAGCACACGAAATATCCTTTACAAGGCCCCCAGGATTTCTTAGGGACCACGTCGGCTCGCAAGCACACTCGCCCAAGGGCAGCAACTGACATCGGCAGTCTCGTGTGGGAGTGGACATGAGATGGACGTTTTCACTTCTGCCGCGGAGCTTCTCCGTCATCGCCGCCCCGAGCGGCCCGTTCTAGCTCTTCGGCCGCATGCCGCGCTGCGTGCGGCGAAGTGGTTTATCGCCAATTTTCCGGGCCGGGTGCTCTACGCCGCCAAGGCGAACGATGCGAGGCAAATCATCGATGCCTTGGCCGAGGCCGGCATTACCGCGTTCGATGTCGCCTCGCTGGTCGAAATCCAACGCATGGCGCAGATCAAAGGCGCAGAGCTCTATTTCATGAATCCGGTGAAGTCGCGCGGCGCCATCACCCGTGCCTATCGCGAGTTCGGGGTTCGGCGCTTCGCCTTCGACTCCGCCGATGAACTCGACAAGGTCATCGAGGAGACGGGCGGCGCGGACGACCTTACCTTGTTCCTCAGGATCGCCTGCCCCAACACCCACAGCCTTATCCCGCTGGAGGGGAAGTTCGGCGCCAGCCAAGAGGAAGCGCCGGAGCTTCTCCTCAAGGCGCGCCAGCGCGCGGCGCGCCTTGGCATCACCTTCCATGTGGGCTCCCAGGCCGTGGTGCCGGCCGCTTTCGGCGACGCGATCAGGCAGGTGGGTCAACTGATTGTGGCCTCGGGCGTGCTTGTCGACGCCGTAGATATCGGCGGCGGATTTCCGAGCCGCTACCCGCATTCCGATCCGCCGGAGCTTGCGAGCTTCATGGAAGAGGTGGTGCGGGCCGCCGACGAGCTGGCGGTCAAGCATTCTTGCGAGCTTCTGTGCGAGCCGGGCCGGGCGCTGGTGGCCGAGGCGGAGTCCGTGATTGTCCGGGTGGATGCCCGCCGCGACAACGCGCTCTACCTCAATGACGGGGCGTTCGGCACGCTGTTCGATGCCGCATATTCCGGCTTCCGCTTTCCGGCGCGCCTCGTCACACCGCCGCGGAGCAGAGCAGCGCCCGAAGCGGAGTTCGTCCTATACGGTCCGACTTGCGACAGCTCGGACTACATGCCGGGGCCGTTCATACTGCCGGCCTCCGTGGGGGAAGGCGACTATATCGAGATCGGACAGATCGGCGCCTACGGGCGGGTCTTGGGGAATCATTTCAATGGGTTTGGCGTCTTCGATGAAGTGGTGCTGACCGACGAGCCGATGATGTCCATGTATGAGAACGCCGAGGACGAGGACTCTCGAGCCGTGTGGCCGGCGCGCGCCTAGGCGCCAAACCCCGCAAAACGATCAGGTCCCCCAGAACGAAAGAGGGCCGGGCTTTTGCAAGCCGGCCCTCTGCGAGCAGACGCATTCCGAGGCGCGCGCGTTAGCGCCGCGCCCGCAAGCAAGGTCAATTCTTGCGCCTGTGTTCGGCTTCCCGAACCGCTTCTTCGTGATACCAAGCGCCGCCAGACGCGACGGTGGCGACCCGCGACACAAACGGGTCGGCATGCTTGGTCTCGTAACGATTGGCGTTTAGGCCCGCGCGGCCGCCTGCGGGGAACTGGTAGATCTTGGCGGTCCCGCCAAAAGAACTTGTCGTCATAGTATTCTCCATTCGAATGTTTCACGTCGAAGCATGAGCGACTCGACGAACTGATTACGCCCACCATAGCGAAAAGGTGGCAGTCACTGCACAACAAATTTGCGTAATGACTATTATTTCAGCGTCACTTACTTCTGCATCCTGGCGCAGCATTGTGCAGTGCGCTCGACGCCGCGCGGTCCGGGAGACCACCGGCCGATTTTGGCGCGGCGCGAGTGCCCCGGCGAAGTGACGCTAATGATTACGGAAAAATGAATGGCGGACGGGTGGATCCGGTCGCGCAGCGGCGGCGGCGGCGAGACTGCGAGCGGCAGGCGCTCCCCTTGGCACAAATGATGCTGGAATACCAACGCATTGGCCGCCGGCGATGCAGGCGACGCCAGAGAACTCTCTCTCATTCCGCGTCAACAGTTTCAAGAAGGACCCGCAATGACAAAGTACAAACTCGAGTATATTTGGCTCGACGGATATACTCCGACACCGAATTTGCGTGGCAAGACGCTTATCAAAGAATACGGCAGCTTTCCTTCCCTTGAAGAACTTCCGCTGTGGGGCTTTGACGGAAGCTCGACCATGCAGGCCGAGGGCAAGAGCTCCGATTGCGTCCTCCAGCCGGTTCGGGTTTTCCCGGATGCGGCGCGCAAGGATGGAGTTCTGGTGCTTTGCGAAGTCATGATGCCGGACGGCACACCGCATCCGTCGAACAAGCGGGCGACCATTCTGGATGATGAGGGCGCCTGGTTCGGGTTCGAGCAGGAGTATTTCCTCTATAAGGACGGGCGTCCGCTCGGCTTCCCGTCCGACGGCTATCCCGCGCCGCAGGGTCCGTATTACACGGGCGTCGGCTTTTCGAACGTGGGCTCGATCGCCCGGCAGATCGTCGAGGAGCATCTCGAGCTCTGCCTCGATGCCGGCATCAATCATGAGGGCATCAACGCCGAGGTGGCCAAGGGCCAGTGGGAGTTCCAGATCTTCGGCAAGGGCTCCAAGAAGGCTGCCGACGAAATGTGGATGGCCCGCTATCTGCTGGAGCGGCTGACCGAGAAATACGGCGTTGATATCGAGTATCACTGCAAGCCGCTCGGCGACACCGACTGGAACGGCTCCGGCATGCACGCCAATTTCTCCACTACCTATCTGCGTGAGACCGGCGGTAAGCCATATTTCGAGGCGCTGATGGCGGCGTTCGAGAAGAATTGCGCGGACCACATCGCGGTCTATGGGCCGGACAACCATATGCGGCTGACCGGCAAGCACGAGACCCAGGCGATCGATCAGTTCAGCTACGGCGTCGCCGACCGTGGCGCCTCGATCCGCGTGCCGCACAGCTTCGTCAAGAACGACTACAAGGGCTATCTCGAAGATCGCCGTCCGAACTCGCAGGGTGATCCCTACCAGATTGCCTCGCAGATCCTGAAGACGATCGAATCCGTGGCGGACGAAAAGGTTAGCGTCGCGGCATAAGCGTCGCGTCGCCAGAGACAAAGACAAATGGGGGTCCCGCCCGGGGCCCCCATTTTTCTGACGAATCTTTCAAGGGCTTCTGGGCGTCCGCTGACGGAGTGGTTCTTCCGCCGATGGGCCGCTGCCTAACGAGAGCGTGTACTGACGTCGGCCGGCAGGATGGGCTACACTGCCCCCCGACAAAGCTCACTCAGAAGCCAGCAGGGGTAGCGCACGCCATGACCACTGACAGTCTCCAGACCGTTTGGGCGCCGCGTGTGCTCAGCATCCTGCGCATTGTCGCCGCGCTGATTTTCTTCGAGCATGGGACGACAAAGCTGCTCGGCTTCCCGCCATCGAATTATTCGCCCGAACTCTTCTCGCTATCTTGGATCGCCGGTGCGTTGGAACTGGTCGGCGGGGCGCTTCTCATTCTCGGCCTGTTCACGCGCCCGGTGGCCTTCATTCTCTCCGGCGAGATGGCGTTCGCCTATTGGATGGCGCATGCGCCGCAGAATCCCTTTCCGGTCGCCAACGGCGGCGATGCGGCGATCCTGTATTGCTTCGTGTTTCTCTATCTCGCCTTTGCCGGCGGCGGCCCCTGGAGCCTAGATGCGCTGCTCCGGCGTAAGGACTAGGGAAGCGCCGGATCGCCGGCGGAAATGCTAGAGAAGCCCGGAATCCCGTGACCCTCAAATGGCTTCTTTGCGGCGTGCTTGCCGCCTTCTACGGCCTCATCATGACGGCCATCACCAGCAAATATCTCGAAGTCAGGCGCGCGCGGAACTGGTTGCCGGCAATAGGCAAAATTGTCTCGTCCCGATCGGAGGCGCGCACGGTCACCAGGCACAGCAGTCAGCCCGGAGCCGCGACGGTGAGCACGGAAATACGAAACTTCGCCGCGGTGCGGTACGTCTTTAATGTCAACGGCCGTCGTGTGGAAGGGGCTCGAATCGGCATCGCCAATGACCCCGGAAATTTCCAGGTTGCCGAAAAGCTGCACCTCTATCCGGTTGGAAAGACGGTCACCGTTTATTACGACCAGAGCCGGCCGGAAGATTGCGTGCTTGAGCGCGACATGCCGGAGCGCGCCTTTAAAATCGCTTTGCTGGCCGGAGCGTTGTTTGGCGTGGGCGGCCTCTTTGCGATATTCGCGTTGAGCGACGGTTACGCAGGCCTCGTCAAACTTGGCGCCGATCCGCGCCGGCTCTCCTCCACCATCTTTGTGACATTTATGATCCTGGTGGTGCTGCGGTTTGCCTTTGTCTTTCACCAGCAAGGCGCCGCAACCCTCAAATGGTCCTCGGCACCGGGAAAAATCCTGTCCTCAGATGTTGAAACCGTCGAAGTCCGTGTTGCCCGGGACGTAATCTTCAACTGGATGCTCGCGACCGCCTTCCGCTCCCGGACGAACTACATCTACGAGGTCGATGGCGTCAGCTATCAAGGCGACCGCGTCAGTTTCGGCTTTCAAACGCTGGCCACGTTCCGCCTGTTTGCCAAGCGTGGGGCGGCGAAGTTTGCGCCTGGGCAACCCGTCGAGGTGTATTACAACCCCGCCGCACCAGAACAGGCCGTCTTGCGACGGGGCGCGCAAGGAGAGACCATCATATACCTGACGGTCGCCGCATTGGTCCTCGTCGCTTTGCGTCTTGCCGGACTGATCTAGCGGCGGCGGCTTCCTTCGGGAGCAAACCGACGAGGCGGGCCATTTGCGAGCCCGACCTATTTCAGCACCAGCACCCACAACACCGCCGCGCCCAGACAAAGCGCGAACCCTGCCGCGCCGCCGAGCGCGGCGCCGACGATACGGCGATCGCGGCTGAGCCACGCCCCGCCGACAGCGCCGAGGACGAAACCCGGCGCGCCAACCGCGGACGCCATCAGCAGCAGGTCGAGCGGGGTGAAGATGCCGCCTATGTCGGACACGACGACCCCTCTGGGAGCAGGGCCCCCCAGATTAGCGACTCATTACAAGGACTTGCGAGTGGTGGGCGGTACTGGATTCGAACCAGTGACCCCTGCGATGTGAACCAGGGGTCCGCTCCCAAAATTCCGCTTTCGGTGGTAACGCGGACATTGATGATGCGCTCGCTGATGTCCGTTAATGACCCAAAGCGGAATTTTGGCAGAACGTCGACCCCGGGCGCGCAGCCTACGAGTTAGTCGTGGAGGGTGACGTTCATTAGGGACCTTTTGACAGTCAGGTGGCTGTAGTTGTCGTAGTCGATGTAGCCCAGGCGCCTAAATTTGTTCATGAAGAAGCTGATCCGCGACCGGGTCGTGCCGACCATCTCCGCCAGAGTCTCCTGACTGATCTTGGGGAGGATCGTCTCTGTTTTTTTTTGCTCATCAAAATCTGCCAAGTTTAGGAGGAGCCGCGCTAAACGCTTCTCGCTGGAGTTGAAAAGCTGATCGACGAGATCAGCCTCTATGCGTTGGTTGCGCGTCAGCAGACAAGCGATAAACGTCTCGGCAAACGTTGCTTGTTCGTGGAGTACGCGGACCAGGCCCGACTTCGCCAGTCGAGCAATGGTGCATTCCTCCAAGGCAATTGCGGATGATGCGCGGTGGGTTTTGCCGCTCAGGCATCCCTCGCCGAAGAATTCGCCCGGTCCGAGCAGGGCCACCACAGCCTCCTTGCCCTCTTCTGATACGACCGTCCTTTTGACCATCCCCCCCATGAGATAAAAAACGGCGTCTGCCGGGTCCCCTTGGGCGAAAATCATCTGACGATCCTCATACGTGGCTACGGTTCCGCCTTCGGCGGCCCCAATTAGGAAAAACTTGGGATCAAAAGCAGGTAATGGCATCGCGATACCGATACGTGGGGGCGCCGCCAATCGTGGCGATCAGAACCTAATTTTGAGGCTTGTGGCTGATCTGGCGGGTTCGTTCACCGAACCCGTGGTTCAGCTTAAAGGGGGATTGCTCAGCGACAACCCCACACTCGCTCGACTATACAACCAAACATACAACCAAAACTTACACCCCGCAAAAGACAGCCTGGTCCAATGTTGGCACCTGTTGAAAAAGTCAACGGCTGCCGCTAGGTCTGCTTATGACCCAAAGCAGGCATCTTGCCCGGCCACGCTCATTTCTCTATTACGACGTTAGATCTCCTGTTGAAGGCGCACCGAGGTTGCATGGTGCAGACAGGAAAGCGAGATGACAGATCAAGACATCCGAGCTGCATTGGGCCGGCACTGGGCTGCATCTGAGGCCGGTGACGACGATGTTGAGGATGAGATTTACCACGACGACGCCGTGTTGGAGTACCCCCAGTCCGGCGAGCGCATCCGTGGCAAGCACGCCATCCGGAAGACGCGGGGGTTGATTCCCAACAAGCACTTTTTCATTCGGCGCGTGATTGGGCACGGCGATCTTTGGATTACCGAATATGTCATCAGTTATGACGGTAAGCCATTCCATACTGTGAGCATCATGGAGTTCAGGGATACAAAGGTCTTTCGCGAGACACAGTACTTCGCTAAGCCCTTCGAGCCTCGGCCTTGGCGCGCCCAATGGGTTGAACCGATCGATTAGTAGCCGGTCGAATTGGCCGGCGCCGGAAAGGACATGGCGTTCTTTGCCGCTCTCTCATGAGATGGAGAGAGACCTCGGCCCGCTAAGATAGGGACTGCCGCGCTCAAAAAATCGACGTTTGCTATGGACCTCCCGCGTTAATCCGATGCGTGCGCTGCTGCCGACAGCACCAATTGGCCGAACTGGTGTGCCGAGCCACAGAGCTTCTCCAGCACACAGATCAACTCCGTCATATCGCTTGTCGATCTGCATCGCTTGGGCGAGGCGACCAGGACCGCGGGCAATATCCCGCACACGTGTCGTGTTGCGGACACGCTGCATTGTCTCGATGCCCTCTAGCGGTTCTAGTGCCCGCAACAGCACGCCACCACCAGTGCCTGGTTCTTCACTGGTGACGTTCACCATAAACCAAGAGCCATAAGTGAAATAGACGTAGCAGTAGCCAGGTCCGAGAAACAAAGACCGATTGCTCTTTGTCTTACCTCGGAAGGCATGGCCGGCGGCGTCGCCGGGCGGGTACGCCTCTGTTTCAACGATGATTCCGCTTAGCCTCGCTTTCCGGAGATTGTGAACCAGCGTCTTCCCGATCAGATACTGAGCAAGCTCCATCGTTCCCGCAGGCAAGTCCGTCCGGCGAACACATTCGAGGCTGCATTGAGAGTTCATCGCAACCACCTAATCGCTTCAGAAGAGAGAGGGAAGGTTCCACTGCTGGCACTTAGCGGATGTGCCGCGTTGTTGTGATGGTCGGTGTGTCACGTACTCCTCATTCAAAGCGGCGCATGACTGGCTCGTCGATATCTTGCAGCTCGCCGTCGTCTGCGACCGGCACCGCAATGCAGATATCGGCGTGTTCCCCCTCAGGCTCTTGCCCCCCTCCCGCCCCTTCAGATCGCGCAGCCGTACAAAGAAGCGCCGCGGCCAAATGACGGGGTTTCGTTGCTCTCCGTTCTCAGTCGCCGGAAAGACAATTGCGTCGCCTCCGGAGTCTCAAAGGTCAAAGCCAGCCTGTCCAGCAAGACGGACGTCAGGAACGGCATGCTCCCTGGGACGATCCGTCTGGTTCCTCTAGGAGGCAGGCCGTGCCTGATACGCCGTCTAGCCGGGCGCTATTCGTGAAGCAAATCCTGCCAGTTGGCGGGAACGCGCCCAGCGGGCCCAGGCACCGGTTGATCGAGCGGATGCGATTCTGGAGGCGCCAAGCCGAGGCCGCTGAACAAGTCGCCTGTGCGATAGTCGTAGAACCATCGCTCCCCGGGTTCGAAGCTCCTGATTACCGGGTGCCCGGTCTCGGCGTGATGCTTAGAGGCGTGTTGCCCGGGCGAACTGTCGCAACATCCGATATGGCCGCACTCGGCGCACCTACGCAGGTGAAACCACCAACTGCCCGCTGCCAGGCACTCGGCACAGCCGGTGCCGCTCGGTTCCGCCGCGGGATTGATACCGTCTCTTTGCGTCTTCATGGCGCATCCTTCGTTTATTATGCGCGATCTCGCGTAATGTCGAAATGATACACTAGAAAGACATCGCGTTAGTAGGTAAGCGATGAGTGTCCTGGAGACGCAGTGGAGTCGATATGAAGCAGGGGGAAGGGCGTCTTGCTGGGATAGAACGCGCGCATCGCAATGCGTGCGAGCACCGTAGAGTCCTTGCCGGCCGAGAACAGCATCACCGGGTTGCGGGCCTGCGCGGTCGCCTCACGCACAATGTGAATCGCTTCAGCTTCTAACTCGGCGAGATGCCGCTCCGCCAAACCCATTGCAGAGGTCCCCAGGACAGGTCGCCGCCATAGCGGTGAGAGACGCGGCCCTGCTCATCGAGCGCGAAGAGATGAAGCCATCGATTGTCGGTCAGACGCCGACGTCTTGATGCTTGGCGATAACGTCGTTCATGGCATCGGTCGGTGCCTCGATGAAAACGTTGAGGCGCCGCGGTTCATGCACCCGCCGAACCCAATTCGGCCAGCAGCTTCATGAATATCCGCGTTGCAGATATTCAAGCTTGCTATGAACTTTGGCGGAAGCGAGCAGCCGAGTTTATCACTGAGCCAAAGGACAAGTACGGCGAGACGGCTAAACGGCGCGACACACGAAAGCGTCTGTGGTGGCGCGTTCGCTCCGGCTACGTGAGGTTCCAAGAAGCGGAATTCGGCAAATGAGAAAGCGGCCGCGCTCTTACGCCGCAGCGCGGTTTCTGATCAGGACACCTACATTCTGCAGGGGCAGCATAGTCGGCTGATCTCCCAACCTCGGGAGACACGAAAGACTGGCAGGTGTCAGTTAGACAGAACGCGCGATGGCCGGCGATGCTCGCCAATCCGATTGTGATCGACGCCTACCGGGCGGGAATTCCCGACAGTGCGCTTCACTCAATGATCGCCAACAAAGGAGGCAGTCATGAAGGTGTTGATGGTCATCACATCCCACGACCAATTGGGTAACACCGGTCGCAAGACGGGCTTCTGGCTCGAAGAGCTCGCCGCTCCCTACTTCGTTTTCAAGGATTCTGGGGCTGAAATCACGCTCGCATCGCCGAAAGGCGGTCGTCCCCCGCTAGACCCCAAGAGCAACGAGCCCGAATTCCAGGACCGACCTCACGGTTCGATTCGAAAAGGATGCCGATGCGGAAGCTCAGCTTGACAAAACCGTTCGCCTCGACAGCGTTAAGCAGGAGAGTTTCGACACGGTCTTCTATCCGGGCGGCCATGGCCCGATGTGGGATCTCGTCGAAGACAAGAACTCCATCAAACTGATCGAGTCCTTCCTTGCCGCCGGGAAACCCATAGCCATAGTGTGTCATTCCACGGGCGCGCTGCGTCACGTCAAGACGCCAGACGGCAAGCCTCTGGTCGAGGGCAAGGAAGTTACCGGCTTCACCGACGGCGAGGAAGAAGCCGTCGGCCTCACCAAAGTGGTGCCCTTTCTTGTGGAAGATGAGATGCTAAAACTAGGCGCCATCTTCTCGAAGAAAGCCAACTGGGCGGTTCACGTCGTCACCGACGGCCTGCTGATCACGGGACAGAATCCCGCATCCTCGGGCCCAGCCGCGAGAGCCCTGTTGGCGATGCTGAAGCAAAGGGCCAAATCGGCTGCCAGCACTGCCGCTTCCTAGATCGAAGGATCTATCGAGCGACTGCAGAAGTAGCGGCTATCGGTCCGTCGGGCATCAAATACATGGATCTCGGCGACGATCCGCGCGAGCAAAATTGCAAATAAGGGGCAAGCCTGCCGATGCAGAAATCCGTGGGACACCCGACCTTTTATCGAACGATAGAGATACACGGGCTCGACATCTTTTACAGAGAGGCTGGGCCTGAGGACGGCCGGCCGACGCTTCTCCTGCTGCACGGACTTCCGTCTTCATCGCGAATGTTTGAGCCTCTCTTCGCCCGGCTTTCCGACCACTATCACCTTGTAGCACCTGATTACCCGGGTTTCGGACACAGCGATTGGCCGGACCCCAAGACGTTTGCCTATACGTTCGATAACCTCGCCGACATCATGAATCGTTTCACTGAAGCACTCGGGCTTTCGCGTTACACGCTCTACATGCAGGATTACGGCGGCCCTGTAGGATTTCGCATGGCCTTGGCCCACCCGGAACGGATCGTAGCTCTCATCGTCCAAGATGCCGTGGCACACAACGAGGGGCTCAGCGAGAATTGGAAGCCGAGACGGGCGTTTTGGGCAGATCGCGCCGCCAACGAAAGCACGCTTCGCACGAATCTTCTGTCGCTGCAGGCGACGCGGACGCGCCACGTGGGAAGCGATCCCAACGTGGAACGCTATGACCCGGATCTATGGACTGATGAATTTGCCTTTCTCAACCAACCAGGTCAGGCAGACATTCAAAGCGATCTCTTCTACGACTATCGCAAAAACGTCGAAGCCTACCCGAAATGGCAGGCATGGATGCGCGAGAAGCAGCCCCGCCTATTGGTGATCTGGGGGAAGTATGACCTGTCGTTTGACCTCTCCGAACCGGAGGCCTATCGACGCGACGTTCCGAATGCTGAAGTCCACGTCCTCGATGCGGGCCATTTCGCGCTTGATACTGCGGCCGATCGGATTGCGACGCTTGTCCGTGGCTTCATGGAATAGGATTGCCCACTTCACTGCCCGTGCAGCCGTAAGACATTCATTCAGCCCTGGTACGTTTACATCCGGTAATGGCACGTAGCATGCAAACCGGACCTTGTGATCCTACGGCAGGATAACCGCTAATGACCGAAGTTGCCGATAAACTTCCGGGGGAAGCCTATGTCGATGCGTA